>CBHWDN010000013.1:0-136831 GCA_966112585.1 uncultured Gemmatimonadaceae bacterium | reverse complement strand
GCCCCCCCGCGCCGCTCGACGCGCCGCGTAGACGTACACGGTGCGCTGCTTTGCTCTCAGTCACGTCTAGTAAATGCGGAATAGTGTTTATAAACACTATATCGGACGGTGTCAAGGCATTCGGGCCGTTCGGTTCAGCATGCGGTAGGCTGCGGGCAAACCCGTCGTTCCTCACCTCGTCGGAGTCGGATCGTGTCTGTACAGACTGAATTGCGCCAGCTCTCGGCGGAGCCGCCATCATCGGACTCCGCGTCAACAGACGTGGTCACCGCCGCGCCCATCGCGGATCGAGCGACCGGGCAGCGCGCGTTGAAATCGGCGGTGCAGCAATGCTACGCGACCGCCGCACGACTCAGCGTCGTGCAGCCATTGGATGACGCGACCGTCCAACTCGTTCGTAAGTACCAGAAGTGGCCGGGTCGATTGATGTTTGCGACCAACGACGAGATTGCACGCCGCATCGCGCGCGTGGAGTCGCTCACAGCACGTTTGTCATGTGAATTGGCGACGATCACCCCGGTGCCGACCACGCCGCGCACCACACTGATGCTGGCAACGGGCGCGACGCCGCCTGTGATCACGTTGACCGCGTCGACGTCGCTCGCGACGGTTGAGCAGTCAAGGTCGGAGCGCGCCATACCGGCGCGACGTGACGTACTGCCCTGGACGTTGGATTCGTTGCCCCCGGTCGAGTTGCTGGACGACGTGCTCACGGGTGCCGTCTCATGGAGCGAGGCCCTGCGGTCGCCGAGACGAGCGCGACTGGTGCCGGACACGGAGATCGCGAACAACCCGACGTTGCTCGCCGAACAAGAATGGCGTCGTCAGCTCCTCGCCGTTCGAGACGTCATGACCGCGCGCGCGGCCGTGCGACACCTGCTCGGCGAGACCCCGGCCGCCGCCGTCCGATTCGCCCAGCGCCTGTATAAGAAGGCGGAAGACGGCGCGCCGATGCATGAGCTGTTGTTGGACGGACGTCACCGCAACAGTGCCGGCGCGACGGTGATGGTGCCGTTGGTGAAAGCGCTGGTGCTGTTGTGGTACAACGGCCGCCGAAGAATTCAGGTTCGGCAGATCACGCAGCAAGTGCGCGCGGCGCTTGTCGATTTGGAGGTACGCGCGCGCGCGGACGGCTTCCTTGATCCGTTTCCGGACGTGAATGAGGAGACCGTGCAGAAATTCGTTCGACGGCTGCCGCCGGCCCTCAAGAGCATCCGTACCGATGGGATGGCGGGGTATGCGCGACAGAGCCGCTTGGTTGCCAAAATCCCCGAGGCAGTGCGCGCCAACCAGATCTGGGAGATTGATCACTCGCCCGTCGATCTGTGGGCGGTCCTGCTGATCGGCGACGAGCTCGTCGTGGTCCGTATGTGGGCCACGGCCTGCATTGACGCGTATTCGGGACTCCCCTTGT
Source organism: uncultured Gemmatimonadaceae bacterium (assembly GCA_966112585.1). Lineage (GTDB taxonomy): Bacteria > Gemmatimonadota > Gemmatimonadetes > Gemmatimonadales > Gemmatimonadaceae > Gemmatimonas. Next base: position 135,417 of record CBHWDN010000013.1, on the reverse strand, counting down.
CCGTGTATCTCGATACGCAGCCGCCGACCGCCTACACTACGTCGCTGGTGCTCCGCGATGCCTTGACCGTCAAACAGATTGGCGGCGTCGCGGTCGGTGGCCTCCCAGAGAAACTCATCATGGATCGCGGCCGCGATTTCATGTCAACGCACGTGCAGATGATCTGCGCCGCGTTGGGCATCACGGCGTACTATGCCGGACCACGACGACCCGATGAGAAGCCTCACATCGAGCGGTTCTTTCGGACACTGAACGAAAGTTATGCGCAGTATCCCGGATATACCCGCGCCGACGGCATGTCCGAGACTCGGGCCAAGTCGATACGGGATCGATTGCTCACCGTCAGAACCATCAAGCAACACACCGCGCGATTCCGGGACGAGTACGCCGAACGTGACTCGGATAAACGGGAGGGGTCACCACTATCGCGCTTCGCACAGACGGCGTCGATTCGCACGGGTCCCGACGATGTCACTATCGACTTGCTGCTGCTCAAGTCGGACGAAACGCGAATCCTTCGGCGGGAGGGCATCGAGTTCCGCAAGCGGTTTTATGTCGGCGACATGCGCACGGTGACGGGGCATGGCTACGCCGAACTGGCCGGCCGGCCCATGGTCATCCGATATCATCCAGACATCGACGATTTCATCATCGTCTTCGATGCGGAAACCAACTTGCTGGTCGGTGAATTCCAGCGCGAAGATCTCGTGGCGCCGACGTTCACTCGCGAATTCAACAAAGAGAACAAGCTTGCGCTGCTCGAGGTGACGCGCGAGTACGAAAAGAAGCTCCACCGGATGGATCGCGAGCACGCGAGGCTGGCCCGCGCCGCCGAGCGCGCACAACTACCTGCGGCGACGCCCACTCGCCAATTGCTCCTTGCTGCGCCGTCGGAACTCGCGACAGCACAGGACGATCACTCGTCCGACGTGCAGGATGGGACGTCGCGCGAGAGCGGCCCGGGGTCGGCGGGGGTCGGCGCTGGCGCGGATGCGGATCTCCAGGTGGCGAGCGTCGCGGTGCTCACGAGCACCGACGCGCGGCGTGCTGACGCCGCGCACCACCGTTCGTCCACCGGAGAGGTGATCGACGCGAGCGCCACACAGCCCGTATCCCGACGACGCGCGCCAAAGCCTCAGCCTTCGCTGCGCGATTTGAAGAACGCGTTTCGATAGCACCGCGCGCTGCGCCACTGCTCCACGCGTTCGACGTGCGGCGCGCCCCCAACCCACGATGGCATGCCCTCGCGAATTGCGCGCAGGGTGCCACATCGCTTCCACTCTACGCCACAACCTATGCCTGCTGTTCCGACGACCGCCCTGCCGGAGGTGCTTGATGACTTCCCCGCGATTGGCCCCGTGATCAATCACGATCAGCTGCAGCCCAACCTGACGCTGACCCTGATGCAGCTCGCCGCACCAGGACTACAAGTCTGGACCGGCCCGCCGGGGTTCGGCAAAAGCATCGCCGCTCGCTATCTCGCCGCCAAATGCAATCGCGACTACGACGCCGGCCGCTCGACCTTTCGCGCCTTCTATTTCTCGACGGGCGGCGACGTCAACCACAACAGTACGCGCAGTATGAAGCGCGGGATCGCGACCGTCTTTGAGAGCGTTCTGGATCAAGAACTATCGGGACCCGAGTTTCGTCGCGCCTCCGAATTGGCGCTGGCCGAAGAGGTCATCGAACATCTGCGACTGATGAACATTCAGTTGGTGATCATGGACGAAGCTGGCACCAAAACCGAGGCGGAGTTGCGGGGCGTCGCGCACATTACCAACGTCGGCATCGAGCGCGGGTGGCCGGTCACCTTTCTCCTCGTTGGCATGGACGACCTCGCCGAGAAAGTGCATCGGCAGCCCGCGATTTGCTCTCGCGTGCGCCGCGTTATCGTCTTTGAGTCGTGGTCGCTTGCCGATTTCAACGCCTTCCTCGTAACGCGTGGCGGCCGGGTCGGTGAGGCGTTTGCCAAACGCTCGACAGAGACAGCGAAATCGCTGGCGCGCTTGCACGATGCCGCGTGCGGCGCGCCCCGGGTGCTCGAGACGTTCACGACGGAACTCGAGGCGCGGCTCCAACGCGGCGACGAGCTGCTGAGCGCGACCGAATCCACCATCCAGCTGTATGCGCTGTCGCAAGAAGCGTCGCTCGCCTTCGCCCGCGAATACCAGCAGCAACAGCTCCGCCGCGCTCGATAGGCGATGGTCTCGTCACCCGTTGAGCAGCGTCATGTCGGATCGCGCGTGGGTCTCGAGCGTTTTTCGTGCGCTGTGCAGCGAAACTGGCCTCGCGCAGCGACTGCAGGACGTCCGTGACGCGTGCGCGCGCGTCGACCCCACGCGGGCGGCGTTGCTGGGGTCACGCACCGTGTCGGCGATGCTCGATGCGCACACACGCGCGGGGTACATCGTGGTGGTCGGATACGTCGCCGGACTGCGCTCTGGCGGGCGTCGCTTGTACTGGCCGGCCGACTACGCGCCGCCTTCCCGCAGCCCCGAGCCGCGCTCGGCGACAGAAGCGATCCGCGCGATCATCCTGCCTCGGGCCACCGGCCTGCCCAGCGAACCGTTCTGCACGGCGGACATCGTACAGGACGCGCGCCGTCGATTCCCGCATCTCGAATCGCAACTCTCTTGGCCGGCTGTCTATGCGGCGATCCGGAACCTCTCGCGTCAGCGACAGCCACTCGTCGCCGCACTGCATGTCGGTCGCAATCGCACGCGGTGGACCCTGATCGCGCCAGCGGTCGATTCGTGGCAAGGAAGCGGCGCTCGCCCGCGTAACCCTGCGGACCCTGGCCTCGAGGCGCGTTTATGGGATCGCGTCGTGCAGCTGCGCGAGCGCACGGGATGCGTGGCGGTACTCTTTCGCGATGTGCTCTCGACGCAGAGTGCACGAGATCGTGGACTCGCGCGCCTCGCCTTGCATCGACTCGGGCGCGAAACCCGGGACCGGCGACGCAACACGATACGCGATCCCGCATTCGAGGACTCGCCGGAGGCAGGACACGCACTCGTCCGCATCGGGCGGTTCGATGGTTCCGCGGTGCTGAGTACGTACGCCGACCAGACGACGGCACAGCGGGCGCTCCCCGCGTTGTACGCGCTGCAATGGCTCCGCCGGATGCGGCGCCGACTGCGCGGTACCCCCGAGGACGGTCGCACCAAGACCGTCGGAGGGTTTCTGACGGCGCACCGTCTCGATGGTGCATTGCGAGAGGCGGCGGGACTGATCGCGCTGGCTCGCACGACTGCACAGCCGCCGTGGTCCGCACAGCTGGATGCCGCGGCGGCGCTTGTGGACGCCCTCACCGTGGACGGCGCGCGGCGGATCAACGCATGGGGGGGCGAGCTGGACACGCTGGCCTTGCTAGAGGCCGCGCACTGGCGCTGGGAGGATCGCGCCGGCGCCGCGCGCGTTCTCCTCGCGTTTCCTGAGGCGCCGCGCACGCGACAAGCGGTGCAGGCGTTCCTGCTTCGATGCCGCGTGTTCTATCACTGGGCGGCCCCAACAGATCGGCGGAACTCCGGCACGTGGCGCACCGACGACGGCATGCGATGGGATGCCATTGATCTGATCTTGCACGCCACGCGAGGGTTCGGATCGCCGACCGCGCGGCGCGACGCCACGCACGCCCTACGATATGTAGGCCTCGGCCGACCGGACCCAGACGCTGCGGCGTGGCCGCTTCGTTTCGACACGGCAGATGCCGCGCTCGGATTCCGTGCGTATCAGCGCGCGGTCGACATGGCGTTCCAGGATGGCGCTCGGATACGGGGCTGGAGATGACCGGGCGATTCGCGAGTCATGCGCTAGGCTGGCGACATGACACCCCACACAACCCTCGACCGCTCGCCGACGCGTCCGACAGCCATCGCTGGCGAACTCCGGAAATCCGAACCACCGCTGACCATTCCGTACGGCTTAGACCCCACCGCGGGGGGGATTTGGAACGTCGACTGTAGCAACGAGCGCGTTCGTCAGGCGTGGCTCGCGCGGGCGGACCTTGCGTCGCAATGGATCGATCCCATGGCCGTGCTCAAGTGGCCCGAACTGGCGGAGGTATTCGGCCGCCGAGGCGTCGCTGCGCACCTCGCGGGGTTCAGCCGCGTGATGTACCGTCACGGCGTCGTTGAGCGCCGCCTGCTGCAGCATCCGACGGGCACTCCGCGCAGGGCACGCAGCCTGTACGAGTATCGCTTGCGCGAACGGGATGATGTTCAGATCGCGCCCAGCACCCATAGCGGAAAGACGGCGGCGCGCGCTGTTGCGATTCGCCTTCTACTGGATGAAATGACGAAGGCCGCCACCGAGCGACGTGCGATACAGCCGGTGAGCAGCGGGATGGTGCTGGTGAAAGCCCGACAGGTTGGGCTCCACGTGAGCCATCCCGAATGTACCGGCGCGATCCATCAACTCGCGCTGGTGCACCCGCATCGGTGGCAGCTATTCCACGCGACGCGCGGATGCATGATGCTGTTGGCCCCACGCGACAGTGAGTTGCCCGTCGCGATCTCGTCTTGTCCGCCGCGGCAGACGCACACCGAGACGCCCGCGATGCGGGCGGAGCGCATGGTGTTACAGGCCATCGAGCAGTCCCCGGTGGGAGCCGTGTGCGTGCAACAGCTCGATCAGCTCGCACGTGAGTTCTTCCCGACGCATCCACATCCGATGCAGTTGGTGCTTGAATTTGTGGGGTCGCGACAACGGAGTCAGTCGACACAGCTTATCCGTCTCGGCGGCTATGGGCGTCGTCGCTGGTTCACGTCGCACGCCGCACGCGAGCGAGGAGAGGCGTTCGTACGACTGCTGATGACACGGGACGCGATTCGTCGCTTCGAGGAGCGAGACCGACTGGGGGCGGCCGGCCGGTTCCGCGGGCACGAACTCGTGCGAAGTCGTGCGCAGCACATCGAGGACCTTCTCGAGCGCACGCGCGCCGCGCTGGCCGGCATCGGGCAGTTGGGATCCAACGCCGACAATGCAGACGTCGCAGCCCTTCAGCAGGAGATCACGAAGGCCGAGCGTTCCCTCGAGCGTCGTCTGAACGCCACGCGTCGCCACGTCGACTACGCGCTGCCTGAGCAGCCGGCCGCGTCAGAGGCCACGGCGCAGGAGACTTGGGTCAGTGATGCGCAGGCACTTCGTTTCGCGCACCGCTTGATGCATTGGACGGGGCAGGGCGCTGTCGATGCCCAACGGGTCGAGCAACGCATCACGTCGGCGCTCCACTTTGCTCGCGTTCGCACTCGTCGGCATGCCAGCACCACGCTGGGAGAGTCCGTGGGCGCGAGTGGATGGAAGCGCGATCTGCAGGGCAAAACGCGCTATGCAGCGACCGAGATCCAGCACTACCTCTACGAATCGCTCGGTACCGTGCGGCTCCGCCGACTGGCGTCACGGGTGCGTCGCGCGTTCGGTGCGGTGCCGCCCATCGCAACGCTTCGGCGCGCGGTGACCGACGTGGACCCGATCCTCAAGTTGTGCGCGCTTGCAGGACTTGGCCTCCAAGGCACGATGCACGACGTCGCCGCGCTCGAGGCCGAGGTGCGGACGGCACCCGAGGGCGGTCACCGCGAGATTGCGTGTTGGGCGCTCGCGATGCTTTCGCCCAACACCGCGCGAGCACTCCTTGACGCGGGATCTCTGGGGCTTGACCCCACCGTGTGCCGAGAACTCTCCGAGTGGACTGATCGACTGATCGACGACCCGTTACCCCGACTGACAGAATGATCAGACCTGGCGAGGTGTGCACGCACTCAGCGTTCGCGCCGACGCGTGCTCGCCTCGGTCGACACGCTATCGGCCTTGCGCACACACTTCTGGACGCGTGTCCACTGCCACGAGCACCAATGCTTCGACACCATCATCGAGTGCTGGGCGCCAACTGGGGCTGCGTCGGTCCACACAGCGTCAGCTCCCATCGTGAGGTGTCACCCCAGCGCATCCACAACCATGACGCATGTGAAAAATGGCGTGCCCAACGCCGTCACGCCAGTTGCCGTCCGCTTGCGTTCTGCCCAGCGTCTGTAGGGGCCAAGGCGGACGACGCTCGCGTCGCAGCGTGCGTCGGCGCCGGCGTCGCTATCCATTTCATCGCGAATCGAGGCGCGTATGGCAGCAGAGTTGATGGACGATGCGGCGAGAGAGGAAGCGCGCGCGCGCGGCTATCTGGCGCGTGCGCGCTGGCTCGTCGAGCTTCGCGGCGTGCACTCACCGTCGTGGGTTGCGCATGCCCTCGGCGTCTCGCACGAGGCCGTCGAGCAGCTTCGACAGCGACACGCGCTCTTGGCCGTGCGGATCGATGGAGCGTGGTGGTATCCCAGTCGACTCTTTGATGAACGCGATCAACCGCTCGCGGGGCTGGCAGACCTCTTGGCTGCGATGCACGTGGACGATCCCTGGGCACGTGTTCAGGAATTGTTGTCCCCGCTGCGCACCGAGAGCGCCGAGACGGTACTCGCACGACTCGAACGCGACGGGGTACGAGCGGTCGCGGAGCTCACCCAGCAGGTTGGCGTGACTGGACTCGAGTAGCTTCCTCAGCCGCCGGCGCGGTGGGGGTTGTCGCGGCCGCATCGGTCGCGGTCATCCGGTGTCGTCTGTTCGTTACGGCACGTCTCGCACCACGCGAGAGCGATTGACGAGCGATCTGCCGCACGCTACGTGCAAACTCCGCAACGACTGCTGGTGACGTCACACGCTTCGCGCGACGACCGGTCGGTGCGCACACGACATCGATAACGACCGCTTATCGCACTTTGCGACGCGGGGATCGCGCCGCGCCGCGCAAACGGCCGCTTTCGCCGTCGTCCAGTACCAGATTCGCGACGCGAAAGGTCATCGCTTGTCGACTGACGTCGAAACGGCGGGCGAGCAGTTCGAGGGCGTCGTCGTCCGAGATCTCCGCGCCCATGTCCTGCATCGCCTGCTTTACCGAAGTGGCGGGCATCAGCAACGCCGCCGCGAACGCATTGGCCTCGCGCTCCTGCCGATCCTCGCCCGTCGACGAATGCAAATTCCGGAACGTGGCGAAATACGGCGTCAAAAACTGCCGATCAATGAAGATCGGCATGTCGTGACGGTGCAGGACAAAGTGCGCAATCTCATGCGCAATCGTAAAGCGTTGACGAACGTGAGCCTGCGCGACGTTCACGCCGATGACGCCCGTGTCGGCACTGTCCTGTAGCAAGAGCACGCCCGCGACGTCATCACCAAGGAGGCTCCGTTGGATGCGAAGGCCGAGCCGGCGCGCGATTTCTTCAACCGGCACCGGAAACTCGTCGATCTGGAACCGTTTTAAGAGCTTCGTCGCCGCCAATTCCGGAGAGTCAGCATTCGGCGGAAGCGAGGGCGCGCTACGGGGTGCCATCGGTACTCGGTGCGGGCTTGGACTCACGCTGAACGAAGTCCGTGAGATAGCGAAGGGTTGCGGGATCCTTCTGGGCGGCACGCTCGATCTGCGCCATGATCGCTTTACTGAGGTTTGGACGCGCTCCCGAATCTCGCAGATCGTCCTGCCGCGGAATCAAGTCGGTCAACTCAACCTTGAGTTGCGCCGCAATGCGCCACAGCACGTGGATCGGTGCGCGCTGCTTCCCACTCTCGATGTTGACAATCGATACTCTCGAGAGGTTCACAGCAAGGGCCAACTTCTGCTGGCTGAGTTTGAGGTGACCGCGTGTGGTGGCGATCCGTTCACCGACAAAGCGGTAGAGGTCGTCGTCGGGATCGGGGATCGCCATGCGGTAGAAGTTACTCGGTATCCGCGTCGAAAGGTAAGTGTCGATTACGTGTAAGCGACGTATTCGTGTATGGGTAAGTTACAGGTAGCTTACATATACCTGTCGCTGACAATTACGACTTGACTTGCAAATCGGTTTCGAGCACCCTTCGGCCGAGACAGCTACCCACGCACACGCCCGGAGGGATCATGAGTTCAGAACACACGCTCGAGCCAGCGGCACCTGCAGCGTCAGACGCGGCACTGGCCGGGGGAGAGAGCGCGAACGGCGCTCCAATGCGGGACCGCGTCGTGTTTTTTATCGGCAGGACACGCTATGAATCGGACACGGAGACCTTGCCCGCCGCGACGCTGATTCGAGACTTCGCGGGCCAAGATCCGGCCGAGTATGCGCTCCAGTACACGCACGCCAATCAGACGAGCAAGTACGCGGGCGAGGACTTGGTGGAGTTGAAGAACGGCATGCATTTGAGTCTCCTGTTCCGCGGTCCGCTCACGGTCTCCTGAGGTGAGCATGAGCCACGTGCCGAATGACAACTTCGGTATCGCACGTATGCTTCGCGAACTCGAGGCCGTGGGAGTTGAGGCAACGGCGACTCGACGCGAGGACCAGGACTATGCCGTCATCGAGCGCTACCAGATCGATGGTGGTCGATTCGCCGGTCGGCATATCGGTTTGGGCATTCCGGCTCCGCCCGATTATCCAAATACGGTCGGCGCATCCATCCATGTTCGCGCCGCACCGCAGTTGCACGAAAAGACAGACAACGTGCCCAACGTGCGCAACATTCAGGATTCGGCGCTTGGCGCCGAATGGCGCTACTGGAGTCACCAGTTCCCGTGGCCCGCCACCGTGGAACAACCCATTGTGCGACTGCTCGCGCAGATCGCCAGCATTTTCGAGCGGGCTTGAATGACGAGACCAACGGCGAGCGAAGCGCACGAGGTGTCGGGACCGGTTTGCGCCCCGAATGCGCCCACGAGTGTAGCGTTCGCGAGCGCACTGGACGAAGCGTTGCAGGCGCATCTGCTGCGCACGGTGGGCGAAGAAGAGCTGACGTTCGCGCTCTGGCGACCCTCGCATGGGGAGCAGCGCACCACGGCGCTCTTGTGCGAGGTGGTGTGGCCGATGGTCGGTGACCGGCAAGTACACGGGAACGTCAGTTTCAACGCCTCGTACGTTGAGCGCGCCATCGGAATCGCGCAGCGGGCGGGCTGCGGTCTGGCGCTTCTGCACAGTCACGTGGGGCCCGGCTGGCAGACGCTCTCGTTCGGCGACGAAATCGCAGAGCGGCGAACGGCCGATCCAGTCGAAGGTGCGACGGGATTGCCGTTGCTCGGACTGACACTCGGAACCGATGGGACGTGGAGTGCACGCACGTGGCGCCACGACGGCGCGTCGTACCAGCCTGAGTGGTGCGCATCGGTTCGTGCGGTTGGACCTACCCTTCGTGTGTCGTGGGCTGATCAGCTCATGCCGCGTCCCGTGCCGCGTGAGGAGTACAAGCGGACACGCCGCGTGCTTGGTTCGCGAGCGCACGACGATCTCGCTCGACTGCGCATCGGCATCGTCGGCCTCGGCAGCGTTGGCATGGCTGTCGCCGAAGCGCTTGCTCGCGCCGGCCACCAACGCTTCACGTTGATCGACTTCGACGAAGCCCAGCCGCACAATCTTGATCGGCTGCAGGGAGCCGATGTGGAGAGTGGCGTGAGCGCGCTGAAGGTCAACTTGGCGCGCGACCTGATCAAGCGCTCGGCAACGGCGGCCGCCTTTGATGTGCGAACGGTGGAGCATAGCGTCGTCGAAGTGCCGGGCTACCAGGCGGCACTCGACTGTGACGTGCTCTTGAGCTGCGTTGATCGCCCGTGGGCGCGTCACGTGCTCAATCATATCGCGTATGCCCATCTGATTCCGGTGATCGATGGTGGCATTTCGGTCCGCCTACGCGACGACGAAACGCTGGACGGAGTGGAATGGGAGTGTCGCGCCGCCGCTCCCGGACACGCGTGCCTGGCGTGTCTACAAGGCTACTCGCGCAGCGATGTAGACACGGACCGCAATGGCTTGTTCGACGATCCGTCCTATATCGCCAAACTTCCGGTCAACCATACCTACCGGCAGAGCGAGAACGTGTATGCGTTTAGCACGGCGCTAGCGTCGATGGAGTGTCTGCAGCTGATCGCACTCGCCGGACAGATCGACGTGCTGCCTGGGATTCGCGTGCAGCGGCATCATTGGATCCCAGGCATTACGGAGACTCGCGAGCATAGTGAGTGTGAGACCGACTGTCCGATGTCGGGACTGGTGGCGGTCGGTGACTCCCGATTCGTACTCACCGGGCGAGATCGCACGGCCGAGCGGGCGCGTCTGCGGCAGCAACAGAATGGAGGTAGATAGGTGCTCCAGTCGAAGCGCCGCGCGAGCGCCAGCGAGCACTACGGAAAGGCAATGCGGCTCCGTGCGTTTGCGATGGCCATCGCGGCCGCGCGAACCTCAGACGGCGAGGGAAAGACACCGCATCGAACCAGCGCCCATTCGGATCCGGCATCGGTGAGTTCGCGGTCGATTCGTGATGCCAATCCATTGATCTCAAAGACGCGGTGTCGCCAGGCAAATCGGCCAAGGGGCATCCACCAGTATGGGACCGTGCCGCCTTCGCTCTTGAGGCCGAGAAAGGTGAGCGCGACGATGTACTCAAACCGGTCGAACGCGTCGTCGTAGTCCTGCTGATCGGGAATGAGCGCGAGGAACGCCGGGCGTAGCACTGCGTGCAAGTGATCGCTCATTGGTGTTTTCCGCTGAGCGAGCCCCGGCAGATGTTTCGCCCACTCGTCGTCGACGACGCCAGCGACGTGCAAGGCCATCGCGGGCGATTGGCGGGTCGTCGAATCACGACGAAGAGAGGGCCTGATCAACAGAGTGGCGGCACTGTTCTCGCGTCGTGCGCCAAACGCTGCGACGCCCGCAGCGTAGAAAGCGAGTTGCGCGGGATAGTGTGCGAGCTGTGCCCACGTGGTGGACACGGGATTGCGTCCGAGCTCCACGTTTCCAAGTCGCTCGAGCGTCTTGACCCACAGCGCGTCATGCTCGTCGGTGCCAAAGTATGCTCCAGCCGCGAGCAGAGCGATCACGGACTGCGCGGCCGCATCGAGCCTCGTGATCAGCGTGGTGATGGCTTCGTCGGTTGGCGACGTGCTGGGCGTCTCGTCGATCACGCGCTGCACCACGCGCTCCACTTCTTCGTGGAGCAGATCGTGTAGTCGAATCCGCTGCGCGGAGGCGGGCAAGAAGCGCTTGAGCGTCGCAACCGCGATCTCGGTGGATGCCGGCGCGGGCGCGCGTGCTTCCGTCAGCGACGTGACCTGCGCCTCGAGCTTGGCGAAAAATGCGTCGGCGTCGCTAATCAAGATCGGTGTGGCGCGTCGCTCGGTCACGAGGGCGTCGGCCTCCTCGTTGAGCGGACGCACATGCGTCCAGAACATCGCAAATCGCCGAGTCGGGCAGCGCGATATTGCGGCGCGCAACGCCGTGTCCCACGTCGCAGACCAGCCCGCAACAACGAGTCCGTAGTCATCGAGAATCCGATCCAGCAGCTTGTTCAGCTGCGCTGGATAGGCTTCGAGCTCGGTAGGGGTATTGCGGATTCTCGTGTCGCGATAGTCGCCATGGACTTTGACGATAGTGACCGGCGAGAGGTGCAGCGGCACCATGCCCTTGATCGCGTCGTTGGAGCTGAGGACGGTCGGCGTGACGCCGACGTCGCGCAACGCCGTCTCGAGCAACTGATCAAAGTTTGTGGTGATGATGACGCGAATATGCCCGGATCGCGCCAGCGTCGCGATGGCCCGATGCGCGGACGTCGGCGCCTTGAGTCCCGCGTCTCGCTCCTCGTCGTTGGGCTCAAAGAATTCACGCAGCAGGGCTTGGCGCTCACTCGGAGTCGAGGTGAGTTGTCGGAGGAGCGCGCCGTACTCCGGTGCTTGACCGAAGCGATGCGCATACCACGCCACGAGGTCGTCGGCCGACATCGCGGCGCCATCCGCGGCGGGCGGTCTTGACCTCGAATCGTCTCCGCCTGGTGATGACGGCTCCCTTTCGTGGGAGTCGAGTCGCGCGAGACGGCGGATCAGTTCGAGCACCACCTCCCAGCCCGTCGGAATTCCGGCGGCTCGCGAGACGCCCGAGCCAATGAGCAGGGCGTAGGCCCCGGGATTGGCATGTATGGAGAGCGCGAGCGAGAGCGCGGGGTCGAGTGGCGCCAGTGCGGGCGCAGCGGGGATCGGCGTCATCGTGTGGAATGTGTGGCGACGTGGTCAATGCGGGAGCGCGCTGAGAACCTTCCCGCGCGCGAGGGCCGAACAATCAAAGGAGGGGCCGAAATGCCAACTGCGACCGGGTGCAATTGGTCGCAGCATAGGACGAAGCGATACCGCACCCGCGCAGCAGCGCCAGCAGGAGTTCGGTCTCCGGTTAGACCGCCACGCTCGCCACCTCGCCGCCGTATCGCGCCCAATCGGTGCTGGCAGAACGTTGATCTACACTACAAACACGGTTCCCGGCGGAGCACTTTCGATGTACGACTGGAAGCTTGTACGGTCCCTCGGCGTCGGTGCGCTTCTCCTCACCACCGCTCACGCGGCTGGCGCACAAGCGACAACCGCAGATTCACTCGCCGCAGCCATGGCGAAGTTGGAAGTCGCGCAGGCCCGATTCGACAGCTTGCGAGCGAGGCTTGACTCCGTGGACCGCACACGTCGCATCGCCTTGGCACGGGTGGATACGCTGACGGCGGCCAGAAAATCACTCACGGAAGAACTGACGCGCGTTGTGAGTCTCGACCTTCCGCAAAACTTTTTGTCCCCGGAGGTGCGAACGAGCGACTCGAAAGCAGAGATCATCACACCGGTGAGCGGATTTGGGAGAGTGAGCGTCGCACTGCGACTCGCGAACGGGGTGGTCCTGCCGAGTCAGAGCAATAGCGTGCCGTCCAATCGACCAACGATGCGGTTCGCCGGCCTGCCAAGTGCGACTGATTTTTGCCTGGTCGCATCGGTCATTCCAAGCTCCACGGCCGTGGGCGGCACTCGGCAAGTCTCGCCCGTACGACGCCAAGGATGCAATGCGGGAGAACCCGACTTCGATTCCAATTTCCGAGGTCGCACCCGCGCCGCCGCCGGAGCGCCAACGTTCGTGACGGTCAAGCCAGTCGCGCGCGCCACGGCGTTGGTCTTCGACTACGTCGCGACCGAGATGGTGGCGGTGCAACTCGTGGTTCGAGAGCTCGGGAACGGCGGGCTTGCGGCGGCCGGTGCAGGGTTGGTGTTCGGGGCGTCGCTCGCCACCGACTCACTGGGGCTGGCGACCAGCTCGGTGGCCGCCGCCACGAACAGCGTGAGCGCGACGGGTCTTCAAACGGGTAAAGCGTACTTGTGGACGCTCCAAGCCATCAATGAAAGCGGGAAGTTGTCCGCCGTGTCGAGTGGCACGATGTCAACGACCGCCGGCGTGCCGCAGTTCGACAAGGCGCTCGACATTCGCTTTGATCCGGTCGCCGGCTTCGTGGTGCGATGGCCGACGTCTGTGCGGCCGGACTCTGTTCGCTTCGTTGCGAAGTTCAAGCCGGCCAACGCGCCCAAGCTCGCCGAAATATTTGGCACGTGGGGCTGGAACGACGCGACGGGAGTGAATGAGGTGATCCTGCCAACGAGCAAGATTCTCACGGCGGGCATGGCGACCACCCCGCCGGAGATTTCGATCAAGATGTGGCACGGAGAACTTGCCGGTGGCTCAAGCAGCATGACGTTCACGCTCGGACTGGAAGTGAGTCGCACCGCCCTGAGTAGCGCCAGCGACGCCGCCAAGAGCATCGCAACGGCCGTGGTCGAGTCTACAGGTAGAAATCGGAGAAGAGTCGAGTGGGCGGACATTGGTCGCACCGCGCTCTCGCTCCTCGCGCCGATCATCGTTCCGTAGGCGACCGCTCCGCAGCCAAGCGCACAATCGCGTGTCGCGCGTGTCGCATCGCGCATCGCGCATCGCGCGCCGTGACGGCAGCGAGAGGCGGCAGTCGGCCACCCGCGTGGTGGCTGTGCGCCGCGCGCTCGACGGTTCCACGGGCAGCCCCGAGTGGGAGGCAACGCATGCAATGACTCGCATGGCCGCCCGCATTCGTCGAGATGCACAGCACGTCCTGCGAGAAGAAAGGCCCGATTAGTGAAAGTGGCGTTGTTGCGCGGTGGACCGCCGCCAGCGAGCGTAGCCCCGGCTTCAGACATTTGCCCATCGTCGAGGGCACGCTACGTGTCGGTGCGACAGACACGCAGTCGTTCGCTCGCTCAATCCACGCACGTGACTGTGTTGAAATTCTCACACGCATTGTTAGGCGCGGCGACGCTCTGCCTGGGACTCGGTGGGCCCAACGTCGAACTGGCCCGCGCTCAAACAGCGAAGAAGAGCGGAACCGATCTCGGGACGCCGTGCTCGCGCTGTCGCATCGACGTTTCGAAGCTGGTGACGCTCGGAGAATCTGACCTCGTCTTGCTGCCGTCGTCCGTCGAAATCGACAGTCGCGGGCGGTATTGGGTTGCTGTCCCCGAAGACCTGACGCGCGTCTTTGATGAAAAAGGTCGATTCGTAGCCGCGGTGGGCCGAAAGGGACATGGGCCGAATGAGTTCGTTGGACCTTACGGCGTGGTCTCGGCGCCCGGCGATTCGATGCTGCTCTTCGACGTCACGGGAGACCGCGCGTCGCTCGTCGATGCTCAACTGAAGGTCGGACGACAAGTTCGGATTCCCAGCATGCTCTTCCCGGTGCTCGCACTCGAGTGGCCGCAGCGCGTGGTGGCGAGCGGCATGGTGCTCACCCCGGCGGCGGCGGGATGGCCGTTGCATATCGGCTCGCTTGCCTCTGACGAGTTCAAAGCGATCACGTCGACGGGATACAGCCAAGGTGTTCTCAAGCCAAACGCGCCGACCGCACAATCGCAGTTGTTGGCGCCCGCCGGTGCGTCGGAGTTTTGGTCCGCGGATCTCCTGCGCTATCGGGTGAGTCGATGGTCGTCGGCTGGTAAGGTGCTGCAGACCATCGAGCGCGCGCCGACGTGGTTTAGCAAGCCCTCAGACGACTGGATGGGGAATCCGGAGACACCGCCGCCTCCGCGACTGACCGGACTCTCACAGTCACGCGATGGGCTGCTCTGGCTCTATTATCGCGTCGCAAACGCGACGTGGCGGAACGGCTGGCCAGTGATACCGAAGGGCACCCGCGAGGTGTCGTCGCGAAAGATCAAGTTCGAGCGCTTGTTCTCGACGGCGATTGACGTCCTGGACCCGCGTTCTGGGAAGCTAGTGGCGCATCTCGATGTACCCGACTACGTAATCGTCACACTGCGGAACGGCGACGTCGTCACGTATAACGTGGACGACGACGATGTGCCCGTGCTGACCGTAAAGCGGGCGCGGCTACTTCGGTGAGCGGTCTGTGTCACAGCTGGCGACGCTGCCACCGTCCCTCGACGTGGTGATGAGGGCTCGAAGCCTTGCGGAGGCAGTCGCCCTGATGCTCGTGGTCTCGTGACCACAACGGCGCACGCGCCGAACGATCAGCCGTCCTCCGCCGCGACGCACGCGGCGCGGTGATGGCAATGCTGCGGAACGGCGAAGACGTCGCTGCTCCGTTGACGAAGAGGTGGCGTCGACCGGTCCGCCGTTGCCGGAATGCGGCTTGTCGCGGCCTGTTGACGCCCTCCTTCGGTGTTGCTCACCTCAACTGTCGGAGATGTCATGTTGAAAGTTCGCGTACTCGTCGCCCTCGCGACCATTCTCGTAGCCAGTTCCGCGTCGGCTCAAGAAGAAGGCGGGGGCGATATCGGTGGCGGATGCGGCGTGATGATGATCTGCTCGGGTGGACACAAGGTGAGTGGTCCCGCCGGCGGAGGGGTCTACTATCCACACATGGATTGCGTGACGTGTCTGACGCAGGGCGGCTGTCACCCGGGGTGCGATCAGACCTTGGGCGACTTCAAAGGGAAGTACCGCGAGATTCTTAATGCGGCCAACGATGGAGACGTTGGCGCGATCCTACGCGTCGGCGCGACGGCGGGTGGCTACGTAACGTTCAACGCCGCCCGACAGTCGCTGCAGATTCTTTCGTGCAACAAAGCGGCCGTGGTCGCCAATCTGCCGCTTCGTTCGGCCGCCGACATCGCGCTCGCTCGTCGATTGTCAGGGCCGCCAGCACTCAACGCACTCAGTGCGGTGGCCGAAACGGCGCCGCGCCTCCCGTAAGCGCTCCGCGTCTGTAGCCACTGGCCCGCAGCAAGATCACCGTGAACGCCTGGTGTCGAGACCTGCATGCGTCTCGACGCCAGGCATGCTCGATTTTCTTCCGCCGCGTACGGTCGGCTAGCTACAGCGGCGTGCGTCGTCACGACGTGGATCTCGCGCTCGTTCCTTCGTGCGAATCGTCTGGCAAGCCTGCACATTTCTCATCGGTGCGGCGAAGAGCGGTGGTTATCGCCGCACACCGATGCGCAGCGCACTATTCCTTTGAAGCTAGTCCTCGCCTCTCTACTACCACGGATTGATGCCTAAGCGGAGTGCATCGCTCACGCGCCTGCTCGTCGTGCGCGGATTGCGCCTTCTCATGCCGGTTTCGCCCCTCGTGCTGTTGGCCTGTGATCGGCATCTCGACCGCGAATCGGCACGGAATCCCGCGACGGATTCACTCACGTTTGTCTATCGCATCGATGGCAAGGTTGTCAGCAAGGCCGAGGCCTTTGCTGTCGCTGACGATCAAATCAGTGAAGTAAATGGGACACCGGTGCGGCCCGGTGTGCCGGGCTCCATCCTCATTTCACTCTTGGCACCCGGCACGCGTCCGGCGCTGGCTCGATCCGCCGGCACCGCAGCGCGATCCGTGCGCGCGGCGGAGTCGACGTTGGTCTACGCGTATGAGCATCCGCTCGCCATCGTTGACGAGGACGCGAAGCGGTATCCTCAGTTGATTCTTGTCGACGGAAAAGCCGTGTCGATGGAAATCGCCGCAACCATTACGCGTGGCGAGATCGATCAGATTAGCTATTTGTCGCCAGACTCCGCGAAGAAGTTGTCGTCGGAGCCGAACGCGGCGCGCGGCGCGATTTCCGCGACGCGAAAGCCGAAGCCGTAGGACTCGCGTGGAGCAGCGCGTTGCAGTTGTGCTCGCATCGCAATGCTGGTGCCGGTCTACGACGGTCGGCGCGGTTGCGCGAGACGAGGAGGCGCGCCACGCTCGGCGAGCGGCTGAAACGGCACACCGAGCGGACGACGCTTGCGTCACGGCCACCTCCATCGTGGGCGCGATGACGCGGTTGCGCTTCGTTGTGAAGCCGCTTTGACGATCCGCGCGCACCATGCAGGCACCTGTTGACATGACCGACGACGGTGACTCACACCGTCTGAGACAGCGCCCAGTGTCTCGTGGTCGCTGAAACCTGGGTCCGCACGGCCGTGCGCGACGAATGCGTGGAGGATTGAGTTGACGCCAACGAACATTCAGCTGGCGGTACAGGGTGGTGGTGCAAAGCTGTGCGATCTGCTCGCGGTGATGCACGCGGCGCAGCTCGCACAACGGGCGGGGAGCATTCGCGTCACCCGCTTGGCGGGAACCTCTGCCGGGGCCATTGCCGCCGCGCTGTTCGCCGCCGATGTGGACTTTAAGGTGCTCCGCGAGCGACTGAAGGCGAACCGGACGCAGTTGCAAGCGATGGTGCCGCCGCCGGGCGTGGGAATGCTCGGCCGGGTGCTCCTCGGGAAAGCGGCAGTGAATCCTGAGCCGCTGCGCCGTCAACTCGCCAAGCTGTTAGAGGAGCATAAGGTCTCGCGATTCAGCGATCTGACGACGCCGCTCATTGTCCTGAGCTCCGATCTCAGCAGCCGCAGCTCGCATCCACATCATGAGGCCGACGCCGACGTCGCGCACGCGGTGATGTCCTCGTGCGCGCTGCCATTCTACTTTCGTGGCCCTGCCGCGTCGGGCAGCTCGCCATTGCTAGTCGATGGCGGCATCTGCGAAAACTTTCCGGTCGAAGTGTTGCGAGCGTTTGAGTCCGACGACGGCGAAGTCCTGGGCATATCCTTCCTGCCCGGCGCGAGTCGCGAGACGCCCCGATCCTTGCTGGGCCTCGGCATGGCCCTTGTGGATACTGCGATGGAAAACTCGGTTCGTCGTTCTCAGCGCCAACTCGGTCCGGATCGATTGCTGATGCTTCGCGGCGACATCGGGACCTTCGAGTTCGGGCGAGCGCTCGCCGAGGGTCTTGAGTCACGCTACGACCTCCGCATGCGGGAAGCGACCGACTTCTTCACGCAGGCGGCATCGCGCATCGCGCGTCGCGTCGCCGTCAGCACGGCCGTCTCGACGACCGCAGCGGGGACCGACGTACTTCACGCCGCGCCGGTGACGACGGCGTCCACCGTGATCGATCCGGTCGAGCGCCCTGCCGTGCCTTCGGTGGTCGTACAAAGTGGACCAGGAGCCACCGACAGCATGCTCACGCTCCAGCGATTGGCGGAGCTCTACGAAGTGCAGCATGCGCACCGACGGCTCGCATTTCAGGAACTTCGGCTCGTGGTGAAGCTGCGGTCGTTAGTCGGCACGGCGCACAACGGAAAGGCGCGGCCTGACGGCTTGGCATATCGACTAGTCTTTCGAGCGGCGACCGAACCACTCAATTGCATCCGAATCGGAGTGCGCGAGGAGCCGGGGTCGCGATTTGACGAGACCCTGCGCAGCGCGGTGCTCGACCGCGCAGGTACCGAGCGCCGGACCATCGATCTCATGGGGCGAAGCCGCGACACGCCGAATCGTCGAGACTATCTGCTCTTTCTCAATCCACCCATCGAGCCGGAGGATCCGGCGGGACCGTTCGTACTCGACTATCGCCACGAAGTGACCGGGCTCACCGATGGCCTTCGAGGCGAAGCGGGCGTGGATACCATCTCGGCGACGACGCACAGCGCCAGCGGCATCACGCCAAAAATCTCGCTGCTGGCGGTGTTACCCAATGGTTGCAAAAAAGGATGGGGCATTCGCGCGTCAAACGATACCACGAGCAAGGAGCGCGGACGCACCATGACGCCCGACGAATTGCACCACTGGGAGACGGAGCTGGCGCTTGATGTCGGAGACACGTTGCTCGGCTGGGTCGGCTTCAATATCGAGCCTGATGTCGAGTTTGCGGCGGACGTCTTCGCCGCGGGTCGATGATGTCGGCGGTGGGAGCTGAGTGTCACTTGGATGGCCCGTTCGCCGTCCGCGAGGCGCGACAGGCTGTGACGTTGGACCGTTCGAGCCGTCCTGGGGTAGGTTGTGTCGTGCGCAACATCCGTGTACACTGCCTCAGAAGGAACCGGGCTCGGTTCCTCAACCACTTCTGGAGGTCAAGCGTGAAGCGCCGCAAAGTCAAAGTCGAGTTTTAACGGGACCGGCAGGTCGTCGTTCGCGACTGATTTCGATCTTCGTAGTGAAAGCCAAACGCGCCCGCATCGTTGCGGGCGCGTTTGGCTTTGTTACTGCACCGTGGCACGTCTGGCGCACGTGGAATCCGTGTCGGGCAGAAGCAATTGCAGCCACCATTATTGAAGGAGAGCATTCCCCGCGGCTCGCGTGACTGTCGCTTCGGCTGCGCGCGTCGCATCCCATCGATTCCGCGGGCGAGCGATGTCATTTCGCATCCTCAGCCCACGAGTATCGCCGCGTGTGATGTGCTTGCACGCGCGGCGACGACGGCTCGCGTTAGCTCAAAGATCGTGACGGCGGCCGGGCCTGTTCGGACGCAGGCGCGAGCGCCGCTTCGAGTCGGCGAGCGACCGCGTTCAGCGGCGTGTCGACGCGAAGCGCCTTCGCGCCCGCGCCCGTGTAGCGCCGAAGGTGCTCGTCGAGGCGCGCCGTCGATGCGAATCCCAGCAATGTCGCGATGCTTTGGACGGACCGCCCCTTCTCCTCCAAATAGTATGCAATCACAAGAGTTCGCGCCCACCCAATGATCCATTGCGGAGATGGGAGGCGCTTCGACTCGCAGTACTTTCGTAGCGAACGCTCATGCATCCGCATTGCGGCCGCGAGTCGAGGCACGCTGATCGGTGCATGCGCCAAGCGGACCGCGGGCCGAAGCACCGTAGCTACTGTCTCGGCCACCTCGAGCGACGACAATCGCCAGATGCGCGTGACCAGCGATTCGATTTGTCCGCGCGATAGCTGTGCCATCAGCGTGTCTGGGCTATGCGCGGAGTCTGCGGGGATCACGTCTAACACGCCCACGGCGCCAAGGCGCGCGACCGCACTGAGATCAGAACGTGCACCGTGAAAGATGCCCAGTATCGGCACGAACGGAAACTGCACGCGCAGGTCGGTCAATGCGGAGAGATCTGCTTCGGCAACAGTATGAGGGACCTGCACGACCACCGCGGCGGAATGCTGGCGGCGGAGGTAAGCGACGCATTCGGATAGATCCGCAGTGTAGTGGACGGGCATCACGCCGCCCAACGCGTCGAACAGGCAACGCTGCAGCTTGATGCTCAATCGGAATGCAATGACCACGTCGGGCATCGCGCGTCTGGGGGTCGCGAACGTGGGCGGATGCTCAGCCGAGGACACACGGACCAGCCGAGACTCGGCTCCGAACGGGGTCCACTGTCGTCGCGACTCTGGGCGTACTCGCGTGGTGGTCACCAAACGTTCGTGTCAGCCGCAGTTGTCTCGACGCGCAGGAGCGGCGCGGATCGATACTGGACGTCAGTGATCGCGACCCACCATGGAGGGCTGTCAGTTGGAGCGCCGGCATCGGCTCGTTTCGAAGACGAGGCACCACTTTCGCACGCTCGGTCGAGCACGGCTTCCGAAATCGTTCGCAAGGCGGGCACGTTCGAGTTGCGGACTGCGGCGATCTCCAGCGATCTCCGGCAATCTCATTCACAATCATCGGGCACCACAAGCGGTTCGCGTGAAAGGTCTCATGGCCATATCGGCGAGGCGGGAGCCTCAACATGACTAGTACGTTCTGGGGAATCGGCACGAGAAGCGACTCACGGAGTCGCTTAATCGGCCCTTTTTAGATCAGCCCTGGCACGAGCTGGCAGCATGGACATCGCGAATGCCGCTCTCTGCACTTCGAGCTGCGGATTGCACGTTGGGACCTCGACACGCCAGCAAGTCGCGAGGACGCGTCACTGCCCGGCGCGGCAGCCGCGTCGCTGCGCGTCGTTGCGGTCGTTTGCGAGGTGGGGACGTCTAGAGATCGCGAAGCGACCGAACGTTGATATCGTCGTTGGTGCGGCGCCGAGCGAGCGCGCGAAGCGCGCGTGCCGGGTTCGTCGCTCGGCGTCCGCATCGAGCGCAGAGCAGCCATTGCGCTAGCGTCCGTTTAATCGGCCGTTCGTGGGCCCTCCACATTGCGAGGCCGCGTCGACCGGCGTTGTGTCTCGTGAGGTATACCGGGGCGCGCGCGACGAACGTCAACGACATCCGCTCACTTCTCGCTCACGTTCCGCGCTGTACCACACCGGCGCGATCCGGGTAGCGCACGCGTCGCGCGAGTACGGTGCCAGCGTTGCGTGCAATTAATTGTTCTGCGCTGTTGTGCAGTGTGCAGAGTGTGCTTCACCGAACCCTACCTTCGGAGGTACAATGCGAAACGTCTTAGTGCTCACGCTGTTCGTGGCGCTCACCGCGGCCAACGCGCCCGGTGAGGCGCAGACTTTGACGCCAACGCGCGGCGTGTTTGCAGTTCCGAACGCCCGGACGCTGAAAGCCAAAGAGGAGAAGCTTGCCGTCGTCGATTCGGTGGTGCTGTCGCTATTGGTTGACGGGAGTGTGCGCACGGTATTGACCGGTAAGTCCGGCGATGCGCCGAGCCCCGCCGCGGGTGCAGTCGGCGTTGCCTTCGGGCGCTACAACTCGAACTTGACCATCATGCTGAATGTCGTGGGAAGCGTCGACTCGGTGAAGCGAGAGTTTGGAACGAGCCTGCTATCGCCCACTTCAGGCGGTGCGACGGCCAATCGACTGAGCTTCTTAGCGGACTATCGGCGGCTCTTCAACGGCTCCAATGGAACGGGAATGCACGTCTATCTCAGTGGTGCGCCGATGGCGTGGGTCGACACCACGCCCTCGGCGCCGAAACAGGAGCGAGGGCTCGCGCTTGGCGCCGGCGCTCAGCTGTCGCGTGAAGTGTACTATCAGGAATTCGACAACAGCACCACCGTGGGATTGATCTTTGATGCGGGGGTTGTTGCCCGCTCGATCCATGGCGATCTGTCATCGCCACGCAGCGACGCGCTTCGCAGCAAGTTGCTCGGCACGAATCGTCGTTCGTTCATCGGTGCCGAGTTGGGCGCGACGTTGCAGGTACGTGAAGTACGACTCGGCGTTTCATACTACTTGTTTGGCGGCGACGTCCCGGGCCTATCGAAAGGCCAAGCCGTTTTCGGGTTCGCGGTGGCCAATAGCATCTTCAGCAGTCGCGCCGCCAAGAAAGAAGCGCCCTAGGCAACTCCGCGAACGGAATCGCCTGCGTCGACGGGCCCGCACGGCGCGCCCGCACGGCGACTCGCCCGCACGAATGGAAATCGTATCTGCAACTCGCCGAAAGCGTCGTCCGAGCAGGCGACAGGATCATCGATATCGATGTGTGTCCCGCGGCGACCGCTGGAAGGAATCTCGAAGGGATGATGAGAGTGCATCCGGGAGTGAGCATCATCGGACAACTGTGCGCAACGCTTCGGGATCGCGCACTGGACAGGGTACATCCGCTGCTCGTCGGCGCCGCGCTGCGGCAGTGGCACGCCTGGTTGCGCCGGTCACCGCTCGACGTGTGGTTGGTGCAGGCAGCGCGTCGACGGCGGGGCTACGCAGTCACAGAACTACCATCGCAGACGAAGCGGTGCCTCGAGTACGTGCTCGAGGCGCACACAATTCCGGGCGACCTCGCGCGAATGGAGGCGCTGAGGTGGAACGTACTTGGTGATCGACACGCCATCGTGACCGTCGCAGTTCATCACGATTCGACGCTCGTCACTGAAGTCCCGTTTGAGTTGGAACGTCAAGCGCGCGGCGACTGGCTCATTATTCCGTGCGTTTCCGGCCCCTCTCCGATCCCGAGCGTCTCGCTCACACTCTCCGGTAGGTGGAGCAGCCACTTCAGCTCAGAGTGGACAACACTCGGGCTACGCGTGCATCGCGCGTCCAGCCGCGGACAGCTACACGCGCTTCGGAAGATCCTCCACGCGTTCGGAGGGCAGATCGCCCACGAGACCGTCGGTGAATCCGGGCCGCGGCGCCTCGCGGTCACCTTTCCGACCAGTCGATGTCAGCGAGACGGTCATCTTCTGCTCGAGCAATTGTGCGCCCACTCGACGGTCGAACAGGTTTGGGAGGTCGACTGACGGAGGTGGGTGGACTCGATCCATTCGCGCGCAGTCAACGCTCGCGTCATTCGACTCGCCCGACTCGATCCAATCGCTGTGCGAAGGAGTCGAGCCGCGCGAAGTCGTCCTCAGTTCAGACAGACTTGCAAGTGCAGTCAAATGAAACGCGAAGCTGCGGGGGCCGCATGACTCCCAGTGCGCATTGTCGTCCGAACTCGACGATGTACTCGCAGGTTCTGAGAGGGTGTGAACCCGAGGTTGCGCAACGACACGGACAAGCAAGCGATTGACAGGCAGCGCATTCATTGCGCCGGTTACACGAATACCACAGCGAACGCCGACACGTGTGGATGCGTCCAATGCGACGCCGAACATGACTGCGCGCTCGTTCAACCGCGAGGACGCCATCGCACTCAGGGCCGAATAGTGCAAACGACGGCCGATTAGTTGAGGATCGCCTCACGCGCGTCAGGTTGAGGCGAGGCGGTCGCACGCAGCACACACTCAGCGTCGCGAAACCGCCGCGAGAACAACTCGCACGGCTGCGCCCGTGACTCACGACTGCGGTACCACGATCAGCGCCCGACGCCGTCGCTCTCGCGAGTACTGGAAGGCATGCATGTTGAGCGATGCGAGATCCGAGGTCAACGAGTCGCCGAACAGAAGACGCATTGCGTGGTGCATGTACTGACACGTCCGAAACTTGAATATTCGGCCCGCGCGGCTGGCGAGATCGCGAGCAAACACGTATCGGTATGCGCATGCGCGCGACAACGCGCCGCGCGTGATAGGCGACATGATCGATGATGATGCAGATCAAGTGCTCTTCGCATCCATGAAATTGCTTGCAGAGCGAACCTCAACCGCAGATATCTTCGGAGGGAATGTGAGTGCGAACGGTGTATTGGGAGGGACTGCGAACGCGGCGCCACCGCTTGCCATTCGTGTGCTCAGCAACGGAGCCGGGTGGATCTTGCTGCTGCTCACGGCGTTCGTGCTGTTGCAGCCCAGCGGACGTCTCGGACGGCTGTACGCCTCGTGGAAAGAGTCCAAGAGTCGTTCCCTCGCCATCCAGCGTGAATGGCCCAAGCTTGCTGATCGGGCGGCGGCGTTTCGACCGCGAACCGTGCTGCTCGTCGGCAGTTCATTCGAGTGTGCGTACTGTCAGATGTTCGCGGACTCCTTAAATCGCTTATACGCCAAGCCCGACGAGGCCGCCGTCATCTTCCTCAACCGGATTCGAGAAGGCGCGCCGCTCACGTTGCGGGCAGCCACTATGATGGAGTGTGCGCGACGCCGCTCCGCGGCAGTCTCGGTCTATCGCGGCATCATGAGCAATCGCGCCGTGTTGTCGGCCACCTTGCTGGACTCCGTGCAAGCGCATAGCAGCGCATTGTCAGATTCGGCCGGCGTTCGATGTCTCGCCTCCGACGAGGTGCGAGCGAGCATTGCTGCCGACCAGCGACTTCTCGACTCGCTCGATATCAAGGCAACGCCGACGTTCTTTGTATCGTCGGGCGAGCACATCAAGGGCATCACGTCTGTCGCCGCGCTCCGGGACCTCACGCACTAAGTGCGCAGCACGTGCAGGGCAGTCGTGAGGGCCTGTCCTGCACGGAACTCGTTGGCCCTCATCAACCCAAGGAGGAATGTATGTGGAAGATGCTTCGCTTTCCGCTCGTCGGCTTTGCCGCGCTACTGGTTGCCGTCAACACCGCCCCGGCCCAGGATGACGACGGCGGCGGCTGCCCACGTGAGGCATGCGCCTTCGGCACGTGCTCATACAACGGCAACTTCAGCTGGTGCACGAAAGGTCCGTATTGTACGGAAGAAGGCTGCAAGATCAAGACCTGATCGCCTTACTCTCCGGTTCACGACCCCGCGCGGCACACCATGTGCCGCGCGGGCGACACCATTCTTGCGCACCGACTTCACGTGAACACTCGAACCTGGCAGTACGCAGCGGTCGCCACCATCCTGATCGGAATGCTGTCGGCCGCCGTCGGAGTCGTGGCAAAGTCGCGCGCCGAGTCTGCAGAACGCGTCGACACCACCTTGGAAGACGGAACGCACGTCGTCTTTCTGTTCGCGACGAACGGGCATCCCGATGACGAGCGGCTCGAGCGCGGAATCCCCGCGGCCATCGATTCAGTCAGAAAGTTTGCCAAAGCGCGCGGTAGTCATTTCACGACCGTCGGCGTCAACATCGCGTGGAACACCGAGCGAGGTGGCGAGTTCTTGTCGCACTTTGGGCGATTCGATGAAGTGTCGCTAGGTCGTCGTTACATGAATTCGGCGGCCGATGTCTATATCAACAACACGGGCGGCGAGCAGTCGATGCCGCAAGTGACCATCCTCGCACAAGACGTGACGGCGCTGGCCGCTCGGTTTTCGATGCGTCCGCCGCGGCCCGTACTGCGATTGCTCGGTCGTGAGCAGATTGCGCGCTGGATGCAGGATGGCAGTCATGTACCCACTTTTTAGCCACCGAGGAATGCAATGAGACGTCGACTTCTCGCGATGGGGCTCGTCGTGTGCGCGTGCACGGCGAAGGAGCAGCCCGAGTCTGGTGATACAACCGGCACGGTTCTGCGCGCCAGCGCTGATTCCCTGCCGGTGGCGGCGGACCGCGTCAGTGGAGCGATTTCGGTGGCCACCGACTGGGTCGTGGCGGATGCGTCAGCGGGAAGTGTGTCGCGCTTCGACGCGACGGGCCGCGTGCTGTGGACGTCCGGGCGACTCGGGCGCGGTCCTGGTGAATACCTGTCCGTCAAGTTGCTCGGTGTTCGAGACAGCGGTGTCGCGATTTACGACAACCGACAGCGGAAGCTGGGCGTCTTGTCGCTGCGTGACGGACGCACGCTGAGCGAAACCGTCTTACGGTTGAATCCCCAGTATTTCAGCTCTGACATCATTGCGGTGTTAGCATCGGGCGCGCCCATCATGCGTGCGGCCATGCTCGACTATCGGAGTCGAGTCGGCGCCGTTCGACCCGATGCCGCGTTGTCGGTCGGCGACAGCATCGGTGGCACGCAAGAGGTCGCGCGCTATCGAGAGAGCGAGCTCATTCGTGAAGTCGTCGGACCGCGAACCTTCGAGCTGCCGCGGCCGCTGGGGCGGCGCAGCGGCGTGGCGAGCTGTCAAGAGAAGGTGTGGGTCTTCGACGGTGACTCACTCGCCGTTCTTGAGCAGAGCGGAAGCGCGTGGGCGAAATCTGCCGTCGAACTTCCCTCACGCGTCTCCGAACCGGCGACCAAGTCTGAGCTTGCTGCGTGGATCGCCGAAGAGTTTCCGCCGCTCGCTCAGGCGAATGATCCGGTGGCGCCCATCATACGACGTTAT
The DNA here is from genome assembly GCA_966112585.1 of uncultured Gemmatimonadaceae bacterium. Classification (GTDB taxonomy): domain Bacteria; phylum Gemmatimonadota; class Gemmatimonadetes; order Gemmatimonadales; family Gemmatimonadaceae; genus Gemmatimonas. The sequence goes on along the minus strand of CBHWDN010000013.1, from coordinate 108,925 downwards.
CTGGATACGAGCGCACCACCACTCTGGGGGCCCGGGGGCGCTGGGCTCGAGCCCGCGATACAATGCGGGCCGGACGGCGCTGTGTACCTGCGCGCGTTTTCGACCGGCGCGTCGCAACGCTGGTGGCGCCGCGACGCGCGCGGTTCGTGGCGGGAGCTGGTGTTTCCCGATGGCGCGGAAGTGTTCGCCTTCGGAGCGTCGGGAGCGCTTGCGCGGATCGCACATGGCACGGACCGAGAGCGCGTAGCCGTTGTGCGCTTTGACTGAGCGCGCTCACCAGGCTCCTACACGTGTTCGCGGCACCCCGGGCGCGACCGCCGAGTCCGTTCCACCGGCCTGCGAGTGGTGTGCGCCATCGTCGACATGAACAAGGTGGGCGCAGGCGACGATCCTGCGGTCGAAGTCGGCGTGCTCACCCAGAACCCCCGAGCACGCAGCCGCCGACGCCCACGACCGAAGGAGGGCGATCCAAGAGCATCGACAGCCATGGTTCGCCCGTGCACCCCACGGGACAGCAGGCGAGTCGAAGCGCTTCCGCGACGAACGTCACGGTGGCGAGCAGGCAGCCCGTGTCGCGCCACACAAGCGACTCCGGATGGTTGTAGAACGCAGCCGTTCGGTCGACGTGCGCCACAAACCATAGCATCGTAGCATCGCCGATCCCTGATGACGTCGAGAGCGCGCTCGACGACGCCTTGGCCAGGGCGCTCGCGGCGCGCGCGAGTGGTGCCTTCAACGCAACGAGTGCGTTCGTTCGTGAGTCGTACCACCACCACCCGCGCTGGCGGCGCTCGCTCGTCGCCGCCGAATGGAACGGTGTTCTCGCCGTCTTCAAGTGCATTGACGGCGACTGCGTCAGTCCCGACGCCGTCAATGCGGTGTCGCTCGGGCGGTCCAAAAGCGTACCCGACACGCAAGCGTCGAGGTGTCGGACCAGCGTATCGCTCGTGACGATGATATCGATGGGATGGCGACCACCGGCGGATGGAGGAATACGATGCTCCCATTCGGCCCGACCGTTGATGGCAATGCCGGGGGCGGTCCCATGCAATCGCGCGGTAAACCAGAGGAGGGTACTGAGGTCGGACACCGAGAGCTCGGCGAATGCGCGACGCGTGTGACGAGCTGCCAGGACGGCGAAGAAAGATCGTCGTGGCGCTTGCGGTCGTGGCAGCAGGATGGGCGCACCAACCGTCGGGTATGCGACGGTGACCCCTAGGCGCCGGCGTCGCCGCGGTTGCGGCTCTCCGGCGAGCAATGCCGAGCTCGCGAGCGGGCGTTCGGAGGGCGGCGGCGCTAGGGGCGTCTGCTTAGTACGCGGACGCGTTGCCAAGCAGCGCCTCGGTCACGTTCAAGTGTTTTTGACACCCTCGGCACGTGCCGCATGCGAACGGTCCGGTGTGGCATGAATGCGCCCAAGCGAGGAGGTCTAATGGCACGCGCGCTTCGTGAATGAGTGCGGCCGTATCGAGATGGAGTGCCGGCGCACGCAGTGTGAGGTGACCTTCCTGGCAGCGCAGGACCGCATCCAACGCGGAGATGAACTCGGCGCGACCGTCAGCGTGTGCGACATCCGTCGCGACGGCGCCGATGACGATATGTTGTGCGCCAACGGTCACGGCATACATGGCCGCGGCGGTGACCAACAGCTGGTTGCGAAACGGCCACCACTCAGGCACCGGCGCCAGCGCGGTCGGAGCTGTGCCCGCGAGGGCGCCCGATCCGAGCGCACGACAGTCCACACGGACCACCGTATGCTCGAGGCGAAGCGTCGTCGCGACAGCCGTTGCAGCGCGAATCTCGCCATCGGCACTGACTTGGCCGTAGTCGACCGTGAGCGTCCAGCGCGGTCGGCGCTGATACGCAAGCGCGATGGAGTCCATGCCCCCCGACAGGAGCAGCAACTCGCTCGAGTCCGTCATCGAATCATGCCGCGGCATCTATCGGTACAGCAATGCAGCGGGCGCGCCAGGAGGCGGCACGACATCATTCGCCGTCCATGCGACATGGTACACGGCCGACGCGAAGTCGTCATGAATCTGACAGCCCGAACCGACGAGCATCTTCAAGGCCTCCGGTGTCTCGCGTTGCACGAACACGACGACCGGCATCCCGCGCTTGCGCGCGTATCCGATCTCGAAGAGCGTGCCCGGATCAGCTCCATCGACGAGTGCGAGCATCACGTCGCATCGTTCCAGCTCCGCGATGTCGTGCGGCACAACGTCCGCTGCTGGCCCGATACCAACGTCGTGAAACGGTGAAAACACGGAGAGGCCGTGGCCGTGGAGCGCATCGCGTGATTCACGCACCAGCCATCGCTCGGCCATCGAGAAGAAAGGGCCCGCGAGATAGACGCGTCGTGCGGTAGTTTCCTCATCGACGGGCAGCGAGTGTTTAGAGGAAGGCGTCGCCAACACGAGATCGGCGTCCACCGGCAACACGCGCGACGCGCAGTATTGCGCTACGGCGGCCGACGCATGCGTCGCGGCCGCAATCGGGTCGCGACCTTGTATGGCCCACTGTTCCGCGAAAATAGCAGCGAACACGTCGCCCGAACCGACGGGCCACACGCTCTTCGCGTAAAAGGCCGGGACTGGTGCGCCCAGCGGTGCGTCGGAGGTGTACACCGTCGCGCCGCGTGCGCCCCGTTTGGCGACGACGACGGACGCACCGCTCGTGAGGAGGCGGTCGGCGGCGTTGCGGAGCATCGTGTCCGTGCGCAGTCCGTTCACCAGCGCCTGCTCGCCGGCCAAGGCCAGCAGCTCTCGCACGTTAGCGACGATGGCGAGCGAGGCCGCCGTTGATCCATTCGCCGCAAACGACGTGGGCTGGAAGGCGGACTGCGGGTCGTATACCACCCGGTCACCATGAACGATGGCGTCGCCGTCCAGCATGCCGAATCGCAGTATCGATGGCGCGGTGATCGAGATTGGGGCCGCGCGCGTTACTAACGACAGGTCTGGTTGGATCTCCGGACGAGCAAGTGGGTGGGAATACGCGAACCGTAGGGTCTGCGAGATGTCGTGCACGGACAGCTCGATGTTCGCACTTGCGGCGTAGATTTCGAGATCTGGTCGCGTGTCGACATCGCAGAACGTTATGAGCCGCACGGGCACTCGCGCGCTTACCGCGACCGCGGCCCGAAGCCCGGAGCCATACAACTCCTCCCAGTGCGGTTCGTCGCAATACTCACGATAGGTGCCGCCGACGACGGTCAACATGCGCCGAGCCGCTCTGTGTCCATCGCACATCGCGGCCACGCAACAATAGAGCGTCGTCGAGTCGTCGATGATCGCGACTTACGCAATGCGCACCTCGACGTCACATCGACCGCCGGTCGGCTGACTGAGCACGATGGCTTGATATCGGTGACCGTCTTGGAGGCACCGTGAGAGCTGTTGCACCCCGTCGAACGTAATCGATCCGGCGGTGGCGCCGGCGTCCGGACCGGTCGTGGTTTGCGCCTCAATTCGGCCGGATGTGGTGGCCGTCGGAATCCAAACCACCTTCAACACGTCGCCCACTTTGAGTCGCGCGATCACCACTGGCACTGGCGAATTGAGCGTGACGCGCTTTATCAGACTGACGCAGCTCGACATTCCCCCGCCGCCTCCACCGCCGCTCCCGCTCGGAGATCGATCCCCACCTGACATAATCTGCGTCGATTCGATGTTCGCCTGATCCGTCTGGCGAAGGAACCAGACGCTGCTGTCGCCGAATTTGCGACACACAACCGTCGGTGAAAGAGGAGCGATTTGACTAATCGGCCCACGCGGTGTTTGGCGGCTATGTCGCGGGGAGTTCTCGTCGTAGCGCGCGCCACATCACGGCATCGAGCGTGGACGCGGCGACACCCAATTGCTCCGCAAACGTGAGAAATCGCTGCTCCATTGCGCGATAGTGGCGTGCCGGGTCATCCGCTGACCTGAACACTCCGATGGCGCGGCCCGCACGCACGATGTGCACGTCGAGGATGGCGACCGCATTGCTCGAGCGAACGTTTCGAGTGATCCACGAAGCCGTCTTGAGACCGACACCGGGCAGGCGAAGCAGCCAGTCGCGCATCTCGACATCGGACACGTCGTGCGGGACACGCTCCCGTGCCAGTATCCGCAGTGATTCGCTGAGCGCGCGAGCACGCTGCGAAGCAAAGCGATAGCGCACCTGTCGACCGTTCACGTTGAGCGGTCGCGCCAAGACGGCGTGAAGCGCGGAGGTCAGGTCAGAGTCGGCCGTCGCACGACGACGGGTCAGGAGCTGGGAATCGCGAAGCGCTTCATACGCGACGAGCCCGACGGTCGCGGGGATCCCGTAGCCACCGAGGATGCACGCCGCGACTTCCTCTTCGAGTGTGCGACCCAGCGCGTGCGATCCGTCGGTGATGGCGTCGCTGCGGAGTGCGGCCCACCGGGCCTGCGTGTACCAGAACGCCGCCGTCCCGAGATCATCGGCGCGGCCCCAGCGCACGCCACGCATGACATACGCTGAGGGGGACGGAAGGGACAGCACGCTGACATCGTCTCCGGACGACCAAACGATGTGTTGCGACGTCGTTGACGCTGCGTTGCCGCACGGCGGTGGGCCTCCGTCGCAATTCGCAGAGGGTGGGTCGCGGCGATCCGTAGCCGGTGTCACCGCAGCGCCTTCGAGCAAGACGGTTGAACGGTCTCGTGCGCAGCGTCGTGATGACGGCTCGCAGGTTGTGGTCGCGTCGGCATGGCGAGAGGGTACTCACTGATCGCGCCGACCGCCAATTCCAAGGGGGAACGAGGAATGACGGAACGGCAGAACGACGGAGCGACGGCAACTGCGGAAGCTCGGTTTGACGCCGGTTCCAGCAGCGCGCGTGCCTCACGCGGTTCGCCAGACGCTGCCCGCAGGCGTGCCGAGCGTGCGTCTACCGCAGCCGGCAATGTCAAATGCTCTGGACGTCCTGAACGCTTTGAATCCGACGAGTCGACGCACCGTGGGGGCAAGCCCAACTCGATGCGGCGCAGCGTGAGTTGTTCGGCTGCGTGGATCGGTACGCGCCCAAGATGCCCGTCTTGCGCGTCGTTCGGAATCGCGTTGTAGCGCGACCTTAACCCCGAGATATGTGTCATTACGACAACGCCTTAGCGCCGCTCGATGCCGCCGACGCACCTGGGGGGGTACAGGTTCGGATTGCCCTCGACGGCGTACGCGGCTAGGGTTCTCTCCGAGGCGCGAATAGCGGGCGCTGGTGACCCGCCGCCTTTGCAGCTCGTCTTTCTCAGCTCATGCATCGTTCTCTGCAACACACCATCTACCGCTCTGCCATACGTCGCGTGATTGCGACGCTTTTGGCGTTGGCGGTGATGCTTGGCGTCGCAGAGCCGATATTCGGTGAAGCGCATGAGCGCGAAGGCGTGCGTAGCGCAGTCGCGGTGAGCACGTCGACACCGCCGTCGATGACGCTCAGTGCGTGTGAGAGCGGCGAGGTCGCGAGTCACGCGCGCATGGAGGCCCGTTCGGGACTTCCGTTACATGCTGACGATTTCGGGGAAGATCCGCACAGCGCGCACGTTTGCCACTGCATGCACGTGCATGGCGGTGTTCCCGTGCGCGTTGGCGGGCTCAATGATTCGTGGTACGCGTGGGCCGCTGTGCCCTCCAATGTGGATGATCTCCCGACGAGTGTCGAGCGAGAGCCGGGGCTGCGGCCGCCGGCTGGTGCGCTGATCGCCTGATCTGCTGACGGACACGTGACCGAGGCCTGTCCTCGCGTCACCGAGTTCGCCAGCGCGCCCATGGTCCCGCGCATCTGCGGTTGACCACCCGATAGCCATCACTCGATAGCCGTTCATCGCACCTTGCTCGTGCTGATCGCATGCCGGTCGGTCGCGCGCGTGCGTTCTCTGGAGATTCATATGGGGATATCTGTTCCCGGCACTCCCGTGCCGGTGAGCTTCCTGCATGGTGCGCGGGCATTCTTGCCCTCGCGTGCTGGCGGATTGCCGTTTGGCGTACGCACCGTGATGGCATTCATCGCACTCACGTCGTGGTCGGCCAGCGCCGCTGAGGCACAAGCGTCGCCGCAGTCCAGCGCGGACTCTATAGACCTTACGCTGAGCGAAGTCCAGCGCCTCGCGCTACAGCGCAATCCGTCATTTCTCGCTCTTCGCGAGAACTCGGCGATTGCACGCGGCGCGCTGCAGCAGTCAAAACTGCTTCCGTTCAATCCCAGCGTGCAGTTGCAGCTCAACGGGTTGATCAGCGGCAAGTCCGACGAGCCCGGTACCATCACGCTCGCGCAGGAGCTCGAGATCGCCGGCCAACGTGGTCAGCGCATTGCGGCCGCACGGCGCGGGGTAACCCGTGTGGATGCGACCGTGCTCAACGCCGCGCGACTGACGGTGGTGGACGCGAGTCTGGCATTTCTTCGTGCCGTGTCGGCGCAGCGCCGCGAGACACTTGCGCGCGACCTGTTGGTGCTGAACGAGCGACTTGGCGTCGCCGTGCGCACCCAGTTGCGAGAAGGAGAGATCAGCGAGCTCGACGCTAATCTGGCGGAGATCGAGATTGGGCGCGCCCGTGGTCGCGTGCTCGCGGCGCGGCGCGAAGCTGCCATCGCCAACGTCGCACTCGCAACGCAGCTCGGATTGCCGGCGACGGTCACCTTTCGGCTGGTCGACGTGGAGACCGAAGGCGTGAGCGCGACACAGTTGTCCGCCGATTCGTTGCTGGCACTCGCGTCCTCAACGCGCGCCGATCTGCAAGCACAGCGGGCTGCCGTGCAGGAGGCCGCGGCGCTCACATCGCTCGCGCGCCGTGAGTGGATTCCCAACGTGATGCTTGGCGTGTTTGCCGAGCGCCGCCCGGAAGCAGCCACAGGCGGGCCGGCATATCCGCGCTTTGGCCCTTCGCTCGGCGTGTCGCTGCCGATGTTCAACCGCAACCAAGGCGTGATCGCACAACGTCGCGCCCTCGAAACGCAATCGCTGCGCGAGCTCGAGGCGACCCGACTCGTGCTGCGCGCTGATGTGAGCGCCGCACTGCAATCGTATCAAGCGGCCTCCGCTGAACTCGCGATCTACACGGAGACCGTGTTGGGGCCAGCGCGCCGCAACAGCGGTCTGCTCGACACAGCGTTTCAAGCCGGCAAAATCGCTCTTCCGACGCTGTTACTACTGCGCAATCAGCTGCTGGATGCGGAGCTCGGATACTGGGACGCGTGGCTGGCGCAACACGCCGCCCGCGTGCAGCTGGACGCCGCAACCGGCGCGCTCCAACCCCGAACCCTTCCCGCATCGACCACTTCTGACACGACCAGGACTCGTCCATGACCTCGCATCGCCTTCTCCCGCGCGTTTACACGAACGAGTCCGCTCGGACCGGAGCGTCAGCGACGCGTCGACGCGTCGTCTTTGTGCTTGCACTCGCCACCGTCAGCGTTGCGGGTTGCGGTAAGTCGTCGGATTCTGAAGAGAAGCCGTCTGCGGCCACCACAAGCACCGCGGATCGCAGTGCGGCGGTGCCGCATGAGGAGCGCGTGCAACTCGATTCGGCAGCGGCCGCCATCGCGGGAATCCGTGTCGAGAATGCGGATAGCACGCTGACCAACGGATTGCCGCTCACCGGTGCGATTACGTACGACCAGAATCGCGTGACGCATATCGGTGCGCGCACGCTGGGGCGCGTCATCGCGTTGCCGGTGGACCTCGGTGCGCGCGTCAGTCGAGGCCAAGTGCTCGCGGAGCTGGAAAGTCCGGAGGTCGGACAGATTCGGGCCGATGAGAAGCAAGCCACCGCGCTCCTTCGCATTGCGCGCGAGAACTACGACCGCGAGCAGCGACTCGCCACGCAAGGCATATCGAGTCGAAAAGAGTTGCTCGACGCGGAAGCCGAAGTCCGGCGGAACGAGGCGGCGCTGCGCAGTTCCGAAGATCGCCTCGCGGTTCTCGGTGCAGAACACGGTACGGGCGGGCATTTCGACGTCACCGCGCCGTTCGGCGGCGTGGTCGTGGCGCGAAGAGCGAGCCTGGGCCAGACCACGACGCCGAACGATTCGCTCTTTACCATTGCGGACCTGAGCCGCGTATGGATCGAGCTCGATGTGTTCGAACGCGATCTCTCGCGGGTGCGCGCCGGACAGCGCGCGACGGTGACCGTTGGGACCTACCCCAATCGCGTCTTCACGGGACGCGTGATCTATCTCGCTGATGTCGTCGATCCGCAGCGCCGCACCGCACGCGCGCGTATCGAGCTGCCGAATGAGGATCGCGCCCTCAAGCCCGGCATGTTCGCGAGCGGCACGTTGCAAGTAGGCGGGAACGGCACCGCGCTCGCCGTGGTGCCGCAGTCGGCGGTCCAGAAACTCAAGGAGGGCACCGTGGTGTTCGTGCCCGGAGCCAAGGCTGGTGAGTTTCGCGCGGTGCGTGTCGACGTTGGCGACACCATCGACGGTGGACGCGTCGTGATTCTCAAAGGGCTCGCGCCGGGCGCTCGCGTCGTGACGACCGGAGCCTTCGCGCTTCGCTCGGAGCTGGTGAAGGACGAAATCGGGGAGGAGGGCTGATCCATGCGTGGACTAATTGGATTCGTTCTCAAACAGCGACTGCTGATCATGTCGCTGACAGCGCTACTGGCGGGCGTGGGCGTGTGGTCAGCGCTCCGTTTGCCAATCGATGCGGTACCCGATGTGACCAACGTACAGGTACAGATCAATACGAACGCCGCGGCGCTCTCGCCGGTGGAGGTGGAGCGCCAAGTCACGTTGCCGGTCGAGTTGGCGATGTTCGGATTGCCGGAACTGGAGGAGATTCGCTCGATCTCCAAGTTCGGTCTGTCGCAAGTGACGGTCGTGTTCAACGAGGGCACGGATCTCTACTTCGCGCGCCAGCAGGTGCAGGAACGACTGCTGCAGGCGCGCGAGCAGATCCCGAGCGCGTACGGCTCGCCAGAGATGGGTCCGGTATCGACAGGTCTCGGTGAAGTGTTTCAGTACGCCGTCGTCGCGAACATCGCCGCGGCCGACAGCTTTCGGCAGGACTCAACCGCGTTGCGCACGCTGCAGGACTGGGTCATTGCACCGCAGTTGCGCACGGTGCCTGGTGTTGCCGAGGTCAATACGCTCGGCGGATTCGAGAAGCAGTATCAGGTGCTGGTCCGTCCTGAGGCGCTGGTGCAGTACGACGTCACGCTGCAGCAGGTGCTCGACGCGGTCGCGCGTAACAACCAGAATGCGGGCGGTGGTTATCTCACGCGTGGCGCAGAGCAGCTGATCATTCGTGGTGTCGGGCAGGTTCAGAGCCTGGATCAGATCCGTGGCGTCGTCGTCACCAGTCGCGACGGCACACCGGTGCGCGTGGGAGATGTGGCCGACGTCGTGATTGGCTCGACGATTCGCCAAGGCGCCGTCACCAAGGATGGTCGCGGCGAAGTCGTGACCGGCATCGTCATGATGCGCATCGGATCGAACGCGAGAACGGTGGTCGGTGCCGTCAAGGAAAAAGTGGCGGCGGCCGCGCGCACGCTTCCAAACGGCGTATCCATGACCACGTTCTACGACCGCACGGATCTCGTGCAGCGCACGATTGGCACCGTGGAGAAAAATCTGGTCGAGGGTGCCGTTCTGGTGATCGTCGTGCTGTTCCTGCTGTTGGGCAACTTGCGCGCGGCGTTCATCGTGGCGCTCGCGATTCCGCTCTCGATGCTCTTCGCGGTCAGCGCAATGGTGAAGGCCGGTATCGCCGGCAGCTTGATGTCGCTCGGCGCCGTCGATTTTGGGCTCGTCGTTGACGGGTCGGTCGTGATGGTCGAGAACTCGATGCGACGGTTGGGGCATCGAAAGGAAGACGAGGGATTCTTTCGCACGGTGCTTGACGCGTGCGCCGAAGTCGCGCGTCCGATTCTGTTCGGCGTCGGCATCATCATTGTGGTCTATTTGCCGATCCTGACGTTGCAAGGCGTTGAAGGCAAGATGTTCAAGCCGATGGCGCTGACCGTCGTCTTCGCGCTTGTCGGGTCGTTGATCCTCACGTTTCTCCTGACGCCGGTACTGATCTCATTCTTTCTCAGAGGCAAGGTCGAAGAGAAAGACGTGTGGCTGGTGGAGCGTGCGAAGCGCGTATACGAACCGGCGCTCGAGTGGACGCTCTCACACGGCCGCCCCGTGATGCTGGCCTCGGCCATCATGGTCGTCGCTGCTCTCGGCGCCGTGCCATTTCTTGGCTCTGAGTTCATTCCGCGACTCGATGAAGGCTCGTTTGCACTCCAGGTGCTTCGCTTGCCAAGCGTTTCGCTCGAAGAGAGCACACGTCAAACGTCCCAGCTCGAGAAGGTGCTACGCGACGAGTTCCCGGATGAGATCGTCGATATCGTCTCCAAGACAGGACGTGCGGAGATTGCTACGGATCCGATGGGCGTCAACGTGAGCGACATCCTCGTGATGCTGACACATGAGGACAAGTGGATCAAAGCGTCGAACAAGGCCGAACTGGAAGCGAAGATGTCGTCGGCCTTGGCGAAGATTCCTGGCCTTGTTTACAGCTTCAGTCAGCCCATCGAGCTCCGCGTCAACGAGCTGATCGCCGGCGTGCGCAGCGATCTGGCCATCAAGATCTACGGTGACGACCTCGCGACGCTCAGCAAGCTGGGTGACGACGTGGTGTCGGCCGTCAGCAAGCTGCCGGGCGCAACTGGCTTCAAGGCGCAACAGCTCGAAGGGCTGCCGCAGTTGCAGATCAGCGTGATTCCGGAGCAACTGGCGCGATATGGTGTGAACGCTGCGGACGTTATGCAGGTCGTGGAGGCACTCGGTGGCTCCGATATCTCGCAGGTACTCGAAGGACAGCGCCGCTTCGCCCTCACCGCACGCTTTCCAGCCGCCGTGCGACAGAGTGCCGCCAGCGTCAGCAGCATTCTCGTCAGCGCACCCGGCGGTGAACGCGTGCCGCTCGGCCAGCTCGCGAACGTTCAAGAAGTGGCTGGGCCTGCGGAGATCAGCCACGAAAACGGTTCGAGACTGCTGATCGTCGAAGGCAACGTCCGTGGTCGCGACATCGGCAGCTTTGTCACCGATGTGCGCGCGCTCTTCGAGCAAGGCAAGGTGAAACTGCCGAGTGGCTATCGCCCCGAGTTCGGCGGCCAGTTCGAGAACCTCGAACGCGCGACGCGTCGCCTGATGCTCGTAGTGCCGGTGTCGTTGCTCCTGATCTTTCTCTTGCTGTTCGCGACGTTCAACTCGTTGCGACAGGCGGCGCTTGTGTTCACGGGCATTCCGTTGGCGACCGTCGGCGGTGTGATCGCGCTCTTGTTGCGCGGCATGCCGTTCTCAATTTCTGCAGGTGTCGGCTTCATCGCGCTGTTCGGCGTCGCCGTGCTCAATGGCGTCGTGATGGTGAGCTATATCAACGAGCTGCGTCAGGCAGGACGTTCGCTGGACGTGGCCGTGCGCGAAGGAGGAATGACGCGACTGCGTCCGGTGCTTATGACGGCGCTGGTCGCTTCGCTTGGCTTTATCCCCATGGCGTTGTCGTCGGGGTCGGGCGCCGAAGTGCAGCGGCCACTCGCGACGGTGGTCATTGGCGGATTGGTGACGGCGACTCTGCTCACGCTGCTCGTGCTGCCGCTGCTCTATCAGATGTTTGAGCGGCGCTCTGATGTGGCGACACCCTCGGCGCTGGCGAGGTGACCCATGGAAGCAACGACACGATTGGACCTGCCGCTCTTGCTCCCCGACCTACCGGACGAGCGCGACGCGTGCGTGGCACGCTTGATCTCCTTGCTCGAGGCGCGTCCGGAGGTCGCGCGCGTCCATGTGCTGCGCGCCGGAGACCCACACGGAGAATCCGTTGGCGTGCCGAACGGCGCGCCAACGGAAACGTCAACGAGCGACAACTCGTCGCCAGCGAGCGCGCAGCTCTGCCTGCATTACGATCCCGAGCGTTTGTCACTTGCGCAGCTGACGGCGATTGCAAAGAGCGCCGGCGCGGATGTGTGGCAGCGATATGGCCACACGGTTCTCGAGCTTCGCGCGGTAACGAGCGAAGATGGAGGCGGGAGGATCGAGGAACGCGTACGCGCCGTGCCCGGCGTGACGTCCGTCTCGGTCAGCATCGCGGCCCAGCTCGTGCGAGTGGAGTTCGACCGGGAGGCAACGACGCGCGAGGCCATAGAGTCCGCGTTGGTCGGCGCGCCGCAATCGAAATCCGATCAGAGCAAGCAGGAACCGTCGGTAGGACCGTCGTGGTACGCACGCAATCGCGAGCTCGCGTGGAGTTTGACCGCGGGCGCGCTGCTTTCGCTCGGGTGGGTGGTGCAGGCGCGCTCGGCCCGGACCGCGGTGGCGTTGTTCGCCGTGTCATGCCTCTTCGGCGCGCGTGACAACGTCGGGCACTTTCTCAAGGATGTAGGAAAGGGGCGCTTCAAGTTCGACATCGACCTCTTGATGATCGTCGCGGCCGCGGGCGCGGCGGGCCTCGGACAGTGGCTCGAAGCGGCGTTGCTGCTGTTCCTCTTCAGCCTCGGTCACGCGCTCGAACACTACGCGCTCGGGCGCGCCCGCAACGCCATCAAAGCGTTGGCTGAACTTGCCCCGACGACCGCGACGGTCATTCGCAGTGAAGGGGCGAGCCGCCAAGAGACCGTGGTGAAAATCGAGGAGGTTCGGCGTGGGGACCGCGTGCTCGTGCGTCCGGCAGAACGCTTGTCCGTCGACGGTACGGTCGTGGGCGGTCGATCCGCGGTGAACCAAGCGCCGATCACCGGCGAGAGCGTGCCCGTCGAAAAGACGGTAGACGATCAGGTGTACGCCGGCACGGTCAATGGTGAGGGCGCGCTCTTGATCCAAGTCACCAACGCAGTCGGCGACCGCACGCTCGACCGAGTAATCACTTTGGTCGCCGAGGCGCAGACACAAAAGGCACCAACGCAACAGTTCACCGAGCGCTTCGAGAGAGTGTTCGTTCCGCTCGTGCTGCTGGCGACGGTGTTGGTCATGGTAGTGCCGCCGCTCATCGGCGTCTGGGATTGGCGCCTCGCGATCTATCGCGCGATGACGCTGCTGGTCGCGGCATCGCCGTGCGCGCTCGCGCTTGGCACGCCGGCAGCGATTCTCTCCGGCATCGCACAAGCGGCGCGCAACGGCGTGTTGATCAAAGGCGGCGCGCACCTCGAGGCGCTCGGCGCGGTTGACATGGTCGCGCTCGATAAGACGGGGACAATTACGCTGGGCACACCGCGCGCAACCGATGTGCTGCCGACTGAGGGCATCACGCCGCAGGAGTTGCTGTCGGCGGCGGCGGCCGTAGAGCGGCAGTCGCAACATCCGCTGGCGAAAGCGGTCATCGATTCCGCTGAGTCGCTGGACGCACCCGAGCTTCAGGCCAGCGACGTCGTGTCGGTGACAGGACTCGGCATTCGTGCGCGCGTGGGCGATGATCGCGTGGAGGTCGGGCGCCTCAAGATGTTTCAAGTTGCCGACGTCGGTGGCAGTACGGTGCCCGGACAGATCGTACAAGACGCGGAGCGGCTGGAGAGCGATGGACGCACCGTGATCGTTGTTCGGCGCACCTCGTCCACTGGTAAGGTCACGTTTCTCGGCGTGATCGGCGTCGCGGATCAACCACGTCCCGGTGTACGCGCGACACTCGAGGCGCTGCGCGGTGTTGGCGTGAAGCAGTTGGTCATGCTTACGGGCGACAACTCCGGAGTCGGCCGCGCCATTGCGGCGCGGGTCGGCATTGACGACGTGCGCGCTGGGCTACTGCCCGAGGACAAGGTCACGGCAATCAAAGAGCTGGCGGCCAAGGGCACGGTGGCGATGGTGGGAGACGGCGTGAACGACGCCCCCGCGCTTGCCCATGCGACGGTCGGCATCGCCATGGGCGGTGCCGGAACCGCCGCCGCGCTCGAAACGGCCGATGTCGCGCTCATGAGCGACGACCTGGGTCGTCTGCCCTTCGCCATCGGCTTGAGTCGCCAAACCAAGCGCGTGATCCGGCAGAATCTGGCGCTATCGCTCGGTGTGATCGCGGTGCTGATCGTCACCTCAATCACAGGAGTTGTCGGCATCGCGCTCGCCGTATCCGTGCACGAGGGAAGTACTCTCGTCGTCATCGCGAACGCACTACGACTGCTGGCCTATCGTGGGTCGCCGACTCCGCGAGCAGTGGCTGGTGCGACATGAGCGCGCGGTCGCCAGAGTTGCTGCCACAGATACTCGAATCATCGAGCGTCCGGATCGATCCGATTGTGTTGTGGAACGTGCCCGATATATGGCACGCGCGCATCGCCAATCGTATGGCGACGCAAACACGAATCGACCGATACAGCGGGGTGTTTCCGCTGAGTGACTGCTTACAGCATCGTCCGATGGCCGTGTACGTGGCGGCCTTGAGCCAACCGGTTGCCGACGCCGTCCAACTGCAGCGCGTGTGCGAATCCATGCGCCTCGCGCCCAGTCATGCGATTGCCGCCGCGGTGGCGTTCGACGCGGCACTCCCGACGTCCGCGATTGTACGACTCGCCAAGGCCGGATTTGCGGACGTGTTCACCGTGACCGACGGAGATACGTTCGACGCGCTGGTGCGATGGATTCAGGCCAACCGGCCGCGCACACTCTATACGCAGGTGTGGGCGGCAATCGCGCCGTACGTCGAGCCGCACGCCGTTGCCCTCGTCAAGACGAGCTTGCGATTAGCGTACGCGTCGTACACGGTGGGGGAACTGGCGAACGCGTGCAACTGTTCCGAGCGCAACTTGCGTCGATTGACGTTCGAGGCTGGGCTCGGCAGCCCGATCCGCTTGATCGCGCTCAGTCGCCTGATCTTCGCTGGCTTTCTGCTGGACCGCGAACGAGCACGGATCGAGTGGGTTTCGCACTTTCTCGAATTTGAATCGCCGGCCGCGCTTCGTGCCAAGGCCAAGAAATGGCTTCGCCTCAACTCGTCGGATATCGCCGACGTCGGATGGATCAAGTCCATTGGCACGGCGCTCATGATGCAGTTGTGAGGTGGGAACTATTCGGTACGGCCGATTTCGCCACCGGTTGTCCGAATCGCTACTCGCACCACGATTACCGCATGGCACATCATGTTCGCATGACAGTCCCGCTCGACAGCCGATGCCTGATCCCGTAGTCGCCGATGGGGCGGCGAGTGCGGCGGCGGCGCTCCGCATGCTGGAGCGCCGCCAGGCAGTGTTGGCCAACAACCTCGCCAACATTTCGACGCGAGGCTTCAAAGCCGAGGCACCGTTTGCGCGAATGCTGGATGGTGCATTGGCCGTCGCTGATGCGTCGCTCGATCCGTCTCAAGGACCACTGTCGCCGACGCGCAATCCGCTGGACCTTGCCGTCCGCGGCGACGGATTCTTTGTGGTGCAAACCCCGTCTGGCGAGCGCATGGTCCGAGACGGCACCTTCGCGCTCGATGCGCATCGACGCCTGGTTGACTTGCACGGCAATCCGGTGCTAGCCGAGGGCGGCGCGCTGACGCTACCCGTCGGCCGCATCGACGTGGATGTCACCGGTCTCGTGTCGGTCGACGGTGTCGCATTGCAGCGATTGCGTCTCGAACGCGTCGCACAAGTAGGCGCACTGCAGCATGAAGGGGGCACGCGATTCGTGCCGGACGCGACCCGAGTGAGCGTCCCGGTCGACCAACGTGATATCCGACAAGGCTTCGTCGAAGAATCGAATGTCAATGCCGTGACCACCATGACGGAGATGCTTGATGTGTTGCAACGCTATCGCTCCGCGCAAACCGCGATGTCGACGCTCGAATCGGTGGACGACATCGCGAATGCGCTGGCCAAACCGGTCTGATCGTTCACGTGGCCACGATGCCTGAGGTGCTCGCACACCTCCGTGATCTTGGCGTTGCCTACGCGCTCGTCCTGCCCATCGGATGGGACCAGGAGCGCGAAGCGCGGAGCGCCGGCCTGCGCACGTTTCCGCTGGTTGCAGTCGCCGCCTGCGGATTCGTACTGGTGGGCGCGTCCGTACTCGGCGCTCGCTCGCCCGCGCAGGCACGCGTGCTCGAGGGGTTGATCACCGGCATTGGCTTCATTGGCGGTGGCGCCATCCTGAAAGGCGCCACGCAGGTGCGTGGCACCGCCACGGCGGCCAGTATCTGGACGACGGGCGTCATCGGCGCCGCTGTCGGCTACCAACTCTACGACATTGCGGTCGTGCTGGCCGTCCTCAACTTGCTGACGCTGCGCCTGTTGCGGCCGATCAAGCAAGAGATTTCCGGCCAGCGCACCGGTGAACCGCCGCTCACCACGCAGCCGTGGTGGGATTGACTTACGGTGCTGCGCTGTCGCGCTGAGGAGCAAGCGCGGGCGGAGTGGCGAACATGCCAGCTCTCGGTCCACACCTGAACGGTGCTGTCGCTCGTCGAGGCGGTGACGTTGGGCGAAAGATGAGCGTGAATAGAGCGGCGGAATCGAGCCGGCAGAAGTTGGTTCATTCACGTCAGCACCGCGCCGTTCTGGCCGTCAGCGAGACAGCGAAATAGGCAGGCGCTCGCCGCACCGTCGCGATCACGGTCGCGCCAGCGTTCGCGGTCACTCCGTTTCCCGGGGGCGACCTGGGATGCGGCCGCCCAGCGTGGGCGAGCACCGTCGAGTCGACACCGCGCGTTCGATTGGCACGCGGACTATTCCGCCTGGCTCGGTCGTCCAGACGCGCGTAGCATGCAGCTCGCCGCGTGCCGCGTTGACGGAAGCGGGCCGATTAGCAAAGGCGCACAACTGGCGTGGCTGGTCCAGAACCCGTATCGTGACCCGCGCGAGAGGCGCCGGTGTTGCCTGCATCGACTGCGCGTCGGAGTAGGCGTGTACGGCGAGACGGAATGCAGTCGGCGGCGAACGGTCGCGGCACCGGATGGTGACGCCGCGGAACGGCGTCGTTCGAGCATGTGAGTCTTTGGATTTCCCCTTATGCTCCTACCGCACGTGCGGCATCGAGCTTTCGGATCTGAGCGCGCAGTTCGGCAGTCACACCACCCTCTGGCGACGAGGCCGTTCGATGGACGTGCACCGCTATCAACAATCCGGAAATGACTACGATAGTCTTTCACTGCGCGATCTCCTCGAGGCACGCGATGTTTATCACGCGCACCTGATTGCGTTTCCGCATGTCGTGGCGACTGCGGTCGGTCGGTACCGCATTCGCAAGAGCGATCCCTGGCCCAGCGCCAAACGTCGGACGACAACCGGAGGATCGGCGCCGCGAACGCTCTCCAATTCCGAAGTGCGGCCATACTCGTGGCCGGCGATCCTTGTCTTTGTCGATCAGTGGATTGGCGCCGACAAGTTTGGACAAGGCAAGCAGTACGACCCACGCGAGATGGTGCCGAAGACGCTCTACCTCGAGAATGGGCGAAAAGTGCCGGTCTGTATCGTGGCCGTAGAACGAAACGTCTCGGACGCGGTGCCGGTCACGCCGCGATACCCGCTGAACAACATCGGGGGCGGCATGCCCGTAGTCGCCGAGGTGCAGGGGCGAGAGCACGTGGCGACCATTTCTTGTCTCGTGTCGGACGGCCACAAGACGTACGCGCTCACGAATCGGCACGTGGCCGGCCCTTCGGGCAACGTCTTGTACTCGTGGTTGGATGGCGCGCGGCGTTCGATTGGTACCGCGAGCGCGTTGCAGCTGTCGCGACTGCCGTTCACCGACGTCTATCGCGAGTTTCGCGGACGCGACGTTTATGTCAACGTCGACGCGGCACTGATCGAAATTGATGACCTGAGTCGGTGGACGGCCAAGGTGCAGGGCATCGGTCGACTTGGAGCGCTGGTCGATCTACCACCCTCACAGCTGTCGCTCTCACTGGTGGGTTGTCGTGTGGTCGGCGTTGGCGCTGCGAGTGGCGAGATGACCGGTGAGATCGCCGCACTCTTGTATCGATACAAGTCCGTTGGCGGATTTGAGTATCTCGCCGACTATTTGATCGGACCGCGTGACCGCGCCAAGGACGCGCTGACGCGGCGCGGCGACTCCGGTGCGCTGTGGATGTTCGATCCGCGTGGTGACGCGGGGCGTCCGACCGAAAGGTCCGGCGACGATCAGTTTCGACCGTTCGCGCTGCAGTGGGGACAACAGGTCTTCGCTGACGACGGGACGATGAGCTATGCGCTGGCCACGACCCTGAGTACGATCTGCAACTTGCTCAATGTCGACTTGATTCGGGATTGGAATCTCGACGACACGAACACGTGGGGCGCGGTCGGTCACTTCTCCATCGCGCACAGCGTGACCGCGTGTCTGACGAATCGCCGCCTCAAGTCGCTGATGACCGCCAACGCGGAGCTCATTAGTCCGTCGGACGTTGCGCTGCGTTCCAGCGAATTCAAGGGGATGGGCACGGCGGACTTCGTGCCGCTCGCCGATGTCCCCGACATGTACTGGAAGCCGCGGATCGCGAAGCAGGGCTACGCCCGCCCGTTCGAGGGCCCCAATCACTTCGCGGATATGGACCAGCCGCGCGAGACGGACGGCGCGGACCTGCTGACGTTGATGAAGTCGAGCGACTTCCTCGATCCAATGAAGTGGAACGATTTCTACGACTCCATCACGGATTTGCTGTCAGGCGACGCGATTGAACAGCGCCATCGTGGCTTGTTGCCGTTTCGGGTGTGGCAGATCTTCAACGACATGGTGCGCTTTGCGAAGGCTGGCAAGGCGGCGCAGTTTGTGTGCGCTGCTGGCGTGCTCACCCACTATGTCGGAGATGCGTGCCAGCCGCTCCACATTTCGTATCTTCACGACGGCGACCCCGAACAGCCGACGACGAAGACCGTCAATCATCGAGACGGAACGAGCGACGACAAGATCGAATCCCTCGGGGCGGGAGTGCACGCCGCGTACGAGGACAAGATGGTCAGCGCCAACCGTGACGCGATCCTCGATGGATTGGCACAGACCGAAAAGGTGCGCCGCGACGAGATCATTCGGACGGGCAAGGACGCGGGGCTCGCGACGGTGGAGCTGATGCGCACCGTGTTCACCCGAATCCCACCTCGATCCATCGTGGACTTCTACATCGCCAGTGACGCCATGCCGAAGCAACTCGCCGAAGACATGTGGACCGAGTTCGGCGACGGCACGCTGGAATGCATGAAGGACGGCGTGCATCTGCTGGCGCGGCTTTGGCAGAGTGCGTGGCTCGTCGGCGGAGGCGATGACGCCGTGGCAGACAGCGCGATCAAAGCGATCACGCGCGCGCGCGCGATGAAGATTTGCCAGGATCCGGACTTCATGCCGTCGGTCTCGATAGGACGGATCGGTGCAATCCTCGCACAAAGAACGTGAGGCAGCGCAAGCAGCGAGAATCGTCGCTGGGGGACACGAGAGATGACAACTGCATTGTTTTTCGTTCCGCGCCGATCCCGGTGGCGCGATCAGTGGCGACCAGCCGACGAACGGTCCGGGTCCACTGACTGTTCACCTCGCGAGCTCGACATCGGCGTGCCGGTAAGGCGAGCGGGCTCGGCGAACGAACCGCGTGTCTCTAGCGGCGCAGATCGGCGGCGGCGTGTCGCGAGCGGTCAGAGGTCGCACACGGCCACACGACACGTTGGGTGGCGAGCCGGGAGCGCCTCGCTAAGTGATTGATCCGGAAGATGTTGCCGTACTGGTCGAGACTTGCGAGCGCGAACTGAGGCGACTGATGGGGTGTGCCGTGACCGCCGTCCGTGCATGTCGGAGAGGCGGTCGATGCAAATACTTGACTTGAACTATGTTCAAGTTGTATACTCAGTGAGGCAGTGAACTTGTTGACCCCGAAGAACGACCTTGCACGCTTGCAGCGCATGGCGTCGAAGGCGGATTGCCGAGCGGTGCACTGGGAGCGGGCACTGAAGCCCACCACCCAGCGACTGGACATCCCGCTTTCGGAGGCGGAGCAGTTCGTTGTCGCCACGGTCGTGAGTCTCACGACTCGCGATTTTGTGCGGCACGTAGAGCAGGGCGGAGTCTGGTTCGACGTGTATGCCTGTTACCGCGAAGGTCTGGGATGGTGGGTCAAGATCGGCGAGGACGACGATGGCGTGATCGTGATGTCACATCATGCGCCAGAATACGGTCCAGAAACCACGATCAGCGGCCAAACTGTTCATGAGGTTCAGCCCGTAGCCGGCGAACCCGGGGAGGCGTGATGAAGGTCTGTCTAACGTGCGAGGTCGGACAGATGCAGCGTGTGAATCTGCGCGGTGCGTCGTTGGACTACCGTGATGAACTCGGTTTGATCTTCGACGACGATCTGCATGTCATGCGATGCGACAACGCGGCGTGTGGAGACATGCAGATCAAGGGAACGCAAATCTCCACGATGAACGACGTGCTGGAGCGTCTGCGCCGAGAGCGCAAGCAGCAGTCGGCGCAGCACTTTCTACGAACCGCAGAGCAGCTGCTTCCCGACATCCCGCGAGCGATGTGGGAGGACATCCTCGGGCTCTCGCGCGGCTATCTGTCTCGTATCGCCACAGGCACCCGCCAGCCCGATTCTCCGCTGGAAATCTTGCTGGAAGGTTTTTCGAAAGAGCCCCGGTCGGCGCTGGTGCTCATAAAGGCGGCCGGTCGACTCCCATCAGCGGTGGACGACGCCGTGGCGACGCGACACGGGACGGAATGGCTGCAGTCGGCCAGTTCCGCGCTTCCTGCCAGATAACCGATTCGGCGACGGACAAACGCGCGGGTGGACCGCTTCACAGCGCGCGCCGACGAGCTGACGACTGAAAAATCGGTATCCTCGCCGACGACGCAGAAGGTATGCTGGTTCTGAGCGTAGGAGCGCGGTGTGAGGAATCGCCCTCGCGCCTACCAATCACGGCATCAACGCGTTCGTCTGCGCTACGCGCGCATGCATACGCGATGCGACTCCCCGACACGATGGCGACAGACCTGTTCAGTTCCGCGCTCACCTTCGAAAGCGATCCAGCGTATCGCGCCTTATGCACGGTCGATGATGACGTGGTGCGCCATACGCCTGGACGATTGGCGCCGCCGTCGCGCTCCGACCCGCACACTCCGCGGCGCGCGCGGCGCGAACGGCGGCGCTGGCAGAGAAGCATCGGGTGACCGGAACGCCAACGATCATTATCAATGGTCTGCGGTATTCCTCCCCGCCGAGCCTTGATACGTTGCGCGCACTTCTCGACCGTGCGAAGGAATGATGTCACGACGCCTTCGCATCGTCCGTTTCTCGACCGCGTACGCGAGGCGCTCGACGGCGAAGCGCCTCACCCGCGTTGTCGCGGCGGCGGTCTTGCCGGGCTTCGTGCTCAGCCGGGCGTTGCTCTCGCAAACACCAGTACGCCTTCCCGCGGCCAACGCGGCGACTGATTTTGTGTTCAATCGACTGTTGTCGGCAGCGGAGCTGCCGGACGGCGCGTTGATCGTGACAGATCGAGGCGACGACAAGGTGTATCGGGTGCGGTTCGACGAGCGCGCGCCGCGCGCGTTGCTGCGTCACGGCAGCGGTCCCGGAGAGTTCCAGAACATCGGCAAGGTCTATCCGATCTCGGGCGACTCCGTGCTGGTGGTGGACGCGTTCACGGGTCGTTGGATTGTCGTGCGCGGTGACGTTGCCGTCGGCACGATTCCGGAAGGGCGACCGCTCAATTCGGCGGCGCGAGGCAGCATTGTCGGCGTCTCGAGCACTGGCAAAGTGCTCGGAGTCCACGGTCAAACGTGGGGGACCGGGGTTCCGCGTAGCTTCTCGACGGCGGACACGCTGGCCGCGTTGCTCGGCGATATCAGAGAGGCCACGACCAGCGAAGTGGCACGACTTGCGGGCCCGGGGGGCCGCGGCGTCGCGATTCTGCGGTCGCCGGGAAGTGGTCCGGGGCTGGCGACGATGCAAAATCCTCTTGGCGTCTCAGATCAAGTCGTCTTGCTGATGGATGGCTGGATCGCCGTGGCTCGCAACGCACCGTATCGCGTGGATTGGCGTTCACCGGCCGGTGTGTGGCAGCTCGGCGCTGTCATTGAGCCTGCTCAGCGCCGCCTTACCCGCGACGACCAATGTCGTGCCATTGTGGAAGTGTATGGCAAGTCTGCGCTCTGTCAGCCCGAGGTGTATCCGGGATGGCCGTCGACGTTGCCCGCGTTCGTCATTCCTCGCATCGGTACTCCGGCGCCGGCGATGATCGGGGACGTGAGCGGGCGCGTGTTGATCGCGCGCACCGTCGATGACGCGACGAAAACTCGTCGATACGATCTGATTGATCGCAAGCTCGGCCGAATCAAAGCCATCGTCGTGAGTGAGAACCAGCGAGTAATCGCCTTTGGCAAGGACGCGATCTACCTGACAGAAATCGACGACGATGGTGCGCAGCGCATCACGAGACATGCGTGGCGGTAGTCGGGACTGCACTTCGATCTGTGCAGCTCCGGCGAACAGGAACCGTGATCAACGGTGGTCATGCTGGCTCGTCGACGTCGACCGAGCCGTCCCGTGCGTCACCGCACCGCACGAATCGAAGTAGCCGCGCGCGTGCTCACCGACCCACCGCGTTCATTGCGACGAGCGATCTTCTCGTCGTGACGGCGAGTTCCACAAATGCAGAGTCCGCGAGCGATACGACGCGCTCAACGGCTGGTGGTTCGCTTGCGGGCCATGGACAACGATTCGGGTCGGCGTGCATTGGCGCTCTACGTTGCCGCAGAACGTGTCCGAAGGCGATCTGGAATCCGGGCGAGAGCATTATCTCATCCAGCGCTCAGTCGATCATGCTGGTCTCGTCGGCGTGCTCGCCTCCCAACTTCGATTGTGCGCGCACGCGCAGCGCCGCGAGATCGTTGCGGTTCAACACCCGCCCGAAATGCGGACCGCGTTTGCGACTGAGTTCGTCGCGGCGCGCCTTGAGCTCGGCTGCGGTTTCGAGGCTGGGCCACGGGTAGTCGTAGTCGCCGCCATCCGTCGTGTGGAACACGAAACGCGGCGACGAGGCGCAGTACTCGAGTCGGACTTCATGGAGCCGTCGGTCAACGGCAACGCCAGTCGCTGCGGCCATCGCCCAGTAGTGGTCCTCGAAGTGCTGAAAAGTCTGCGCGTGGTACGCGGCGTCATGCACCGACGTGCAGAGGAGCACGGCATAGCGTGTGAGCGGATCGCGTTCGTCGACCGGGAGCATGACGAACCGGCTGTAGTTCATCTCGACCATACGACGCAAGTGCGCCCAGCGGGTCAACGTCCCGACCAGGCGCGAGTGCATGAAATCGCAGCTCGTGCAGCAACGCTGGAAGCGCAGACTTAGAAACGGCGTTCGGCCCACCGCGTCGTCGTGCTCCCAATTGAATGCCGACGCCGGCGGCAAGGCGAACGGGTCCGGAAGGACCTGGCCTTTTTCGAGATACGGCGTCGCATCCGACGGCGTGTCGGGCGAGGAGTTGGCGGGAGGCAGGCATGGCATGCGCGCAGCCTAGTCGGGCTGCGTACCTGCCGATCTCTAGAGAAGAAGGAGTGGCGATTCGTCGCTATCGTGCCGGCAGGGCGCGTCAGAACTCGGCGCGGCGGAACACCGCGCCGTTTCGGCAAGGGGACTCCTCACGGCCGTCGTCAGTTGCGCTAGGTCAACAAGCAGCGGGTGCATCAAGATCGACCATCAGCGCACCGTAGGGGCGATTGGGCCACTCGGGGCCTCGACGACGACTGGAGGTCAGCGATCTGTGCGGTGCTGAACTCGTGCGTCAGGCATCGCATAGAATCACAGTGAGACTGCGCCGTCGATGGGGGCGTCGTGATCAATCACAAGTCCGGCGGTCATCGCCCGAGCGCGAGTGAGAAGGGCTTCCGGAAACGGGAGCGGGGCGTCCTCTGGGTGCGTCTGCATGTGGTGTCCGAGGAGCTCGAGGAAGTGTTGGATCGCGGGATCCTCGTGCGTCGACTCCGCCGGGTTAACCAACCGCACACTGCCGTCTTCGATCACGTACCCCAGCCGTTGTCCTGGCTTGAGATTGAGCCGCTGTCGCACAGCGCGCGGCAGTGTGGTTTGCGAGCGAGCGGTGAGCTTGCTCGTGATCATGCCAGCCAACTTAGGCTCACCCTCATCAGCCCGCGCGGGCGAAGGGTGCGTTGGCCCCCGGCGGACCGTGCGGCTTTTCTCCTTCACGCCTGCGGAGGCCTTCCTCTCGGCGTTCACGTTGAGTTTCTTCCTCGCCCCTCCGGCAGGTTCCGACGTCTGCACTGCCTTCGGCATGTCGCTCTCCGTATTGGCACCGCCTGACAGGGACCGCACATCAAGGTGAATGACGTGCAACGGCAGACATGCGAGCCATATGACCTCTGTTGCGAACACCGAACGGAAATATGACGCCGCAAACCTGCGCGCCGCAGCCGTTGCATTGGTGAGCGGGACCGACGCGCATCGCTGGGACGGGTCGTGTTATTAGGGCACCGTCCACTCTCCCAAATAACTGAGAGGTATTAGACCTACCCCTAATAAACAGAATGCGGCGCGCACGCTCTCGCGAGATCCAAACCATTGGAAATGAAGCGTTTACCAATATTCGGAACCTTTAACCTTCGCAAATCGCCGTGAGTTATAGCGAGTTTAGCGAGTTTATGGTTTTTTGATAAACTCCCTAATTTTGCTATAACTGCTCGCGCCAAGCCGGCGGAATGGAGCGACGCCAAGAAGCGGGCGGAAGCGGCTGCTATGTTTGTCCTTCTTAAAAGGATAAAAAGAACTGATGTTGTCCCTCACAGAAGGAGAGACGAACCCGAAAGGCCCATCGTCCCGACCATGGGCGAATCTGGCCGCCTCTTCCGACGGGGCAGTCGCGATGCAGCCCTGTGTCTCACAAGTGGCCGACCTGCCGATCTCTACCTGAGAGGCAGACTCCCGCTCTGAACGCCTGGTCTCCACACTGAAAGATTTTCTGTCTCAGAAGCGTCTGGTGCCGACAGGCAGCACGCGGCGGGTCATCGGGAGGCCGAGTGACGCCGCTGACCTCGAGCCTTCTCGCGCAGCCTGGTCGCACTGACGTTGTGGGCATGGAGGCGGTGAGGCGCAGTACCGATCACACACGCTCGCAAGCGCCGAGTCCGGTAGCTCGGGAAACGAGCTGGCGCCGTGGGCGTTGCTGCAGGCCAGCGTGGTGAGATCTTCGAGGCGCGCAAAATGAGCGCTTTCGTGAAAGCTGGTCGACTCAGTTCCTTCGGCTGCGGCGACCGCCGGTTGACGGATCTTCCGGATATGCGCCCCGCCATGACGCGGCGGACATCGGCGGCATCGACTTGCCCACGTCGCCTTGGTCTGTCGGAGTTGGACGACGCTCGCCGCGCGGCTACTGCGATGGCGACTCGACTTGCGCGCGAAAGTGCGAACAAACCGAACGTAGCAGGCGGATGTCGGTTCGCGCGAACGCCGAGGGGATGGAATCGGCGAGGGCAACTGTGCCCCGACCGCGACGTGCGCACGAACTGCATGTTCGACGGCGCCGCGTTCGCAGTGCCGCCGTTAGCTTTCTCACGCTCGTTCCCGTCAGGGAATCGCGACACCAAGCGCATAGGCGACAATGAAGAGAGCTGTCGCTCGCCGCTCACCGCGTCTACACGTCGCCAACAACTATGGCTGAACGCAAACACGGCGTGCCCACTCCGGCGACAGACCGCACGGTCGCAGGAGAGGAGTGGTATGCCCGCGACATCTCCGGTCAGACCCACACGCGCGTGGCGTTCGTCGATCTCGATTTGACGGAGGTGCAGAATCGCGGCGCGGTGTTTAGTGAATGCACGTTCCGGCGCGCGCAGTTCAATTGCTCGGTCCATACGGACGCCGCGTTTCTCAATTGCACCTTTATCGCGTGCAGCTTTTTTGATGCCCGATTCACCGATTGCAAGTTGATCGGCAGTATGTTCGACCGGTGCAGCTACGACCTCATTCAGGTGGCCGGTGGCAACTGGTCGCACGTGGGCCTTCCCGGCGCCGATCTTCGCAAGGCAGTGCTGCGCGGCGTGAGATTACGCGAAGCGGATCTCACCGGCGCGCGCTGCCAAGGCTCGGCGATCAGGGACGCAGATCTCTCTGGGGCATGGTTGCACAGCGCGAACTTCTCCGACTGTGACCTCAGAGGAAGCGATTTGAGCGCGCTGGAGCCTGAACATGTGCAATTGAAAGGCGCCATCGTCACGTACGAGCAGGCGCTGGTGCTCGCCGCAGCGTTAGGTCTCGACGTGCGGCCGGAGTAGCCAGCCACTGGCAGGGGTGCAGCGATGCTGACGTTGGTCCGAAGGTGGACGGGGCAGGAGTCTCAATGATCCCGCCCGGCTACAAGTACGCGACGCTGGCGTTGCGCACCGGTCTGAGCGCGCTGGGAGCCGACGTGGAGCTCGCACCAGGCCTTGTCGTCACGCCGAAGCCGCCGCTGACCATTCCGGAGCACTGGAGCCGCAGCCTCGGATCGTTTGCGTTGGATGCGTTGGAAGACGCTGACTTGCACATCACGGCGTTCGGACCGTCGTCGTCGCCTGAGATATTGGACGACGAGAATGAGCGACTTCGCTCTCGAGTCGAGCACGTGTACGCCGGGCTGTTATTGGGTGTCCCAGGCATCCGCATTTTGCACGGTCGCTCGATGACGGGTGCGCATCGCCCACAACGCGAAATCGACTTGCGGAGCACACACCAGTTGAATCAGGTGTATCAGGTGGTTGGCGCAGCTCGCGAATCACGCGTTGGGGCACGGCACCTCAGGCTGGCGTACGAGATTGGCGAAGGCTTGCGAGGACAGAGACGCGCAGAGCGGCGTGACGACTTCGGCGACTTTGCTCGCTTCAAGCGGTGTATCTCAGCCATGTATGCGTGCATCGAGAGCCAGACGCTGGCGTATCGACTGCATCAGGCGGTGCGCGTGGTGGAAGGACTGATGGGAGCCGGCCATGAGCACTTCAACCACGCGCACGCGTCTCGCCTCAAACGCCACGTTCTGTCAGACGCACCCGACCGCCACGACCTTCCGTATACGCTGTACACGATACGCAGCAAGGTGGAGCATCTGTATGGTGAATCGACCGCGGTACAAGAAGCGAAACTACTCTCCGCACCGGACCCACAAGCGGCTTACGTCTACTTCGCGGCGGCGACCCACTCGGCCGAGTTTCTCGCACATGCGCTGCTCGGCCACGTGATTCGCCATGAGCACCTGTGGTTGCACTTCTCAGACGACGTTGCGATCAGACGATTCTGGGAGGAACGTGCCGATGGCGAGTGGACCGCGCGCCTGGGCACCGCACTCACGGCGTATCAGCACGGATTCGACCATGAGGCCGTCAGGCGTGCGTACGTGGATCACGACGAAGCGGTACGGCACGAGGCCCGCTTCCACTCGTGAGAAGGCATGCGATCCGCTGCGCACGGCGCGATGGAGTGAGCATCCAACGCCGTGAAGGTTCATCGAGCGTGCGACCGACCACCGCGGACGCGAGCCCTACAACGTCGGACACCTGATCGACGCCGCGGTTTTAATAATCGGCCTTTTGTGCGCGACAGTCGGTGAGATTTCTCCAGTCCAATGGCGTGTGTCGCCACGCAAAACGCGCCGTCGCGACGACGTAACCGTGAGCGCGCGTGGGACGAGTGTCGGCGTGTTGACGACGAAATGGCACGCACGGTCCCACTGCGCTGCGAATCGTTGCGCGGACCACCGTCGCATCGGCGAGTGTTGACCAACGCGATGCGAGCAACGACACGAGCGTGCGTGAGTTCTTGCATCGCAATTGCTGCGGCGCACGTCACACGGCGGTTCCGAACAGTGCTGGCGAATCGATTCCACGCCGCACATCCTGCGGCCGCGTCGATTGACGATTGTCCGACGCGCTTGATTTTCATTCTTTACTTAGGAGAGGTCACATGATGGTGCGCTCCACAGTAGGTCTGACATGGCGAATGGGGGCAGCGGTCTCGCTGAGTGTTCTCGCGGCGTGCACGCAACGCGACAACCTGACGGAACCGATCAGCCGAAACGTCGCGGCGAGCCAGGCGCCCGCCACGCAGCAGACGTACTTCACACACGAGCGAGATCGGTTCGATCTCACGTTGGATCCGAGCGGGCTGGTTGTCAGCTCGAAAGCGGCGAATATCGCGGAAATCGTGGCGGCCGCGTTTTCTGTTGACCCGTCGGTGCGCGTCGGGGCGTCGACGCCGTTGTCGGTCGCGAACCATCGGCAATTCGCCCTGTCCGGAGCGACGAATGATGCCGTTGCGCGCGCTCGTGCACTGTTGATCGCCGATGCTCGGATCGAGTTCGCGGCGCCGGTCTATCGCACCGCAGATGGGAAGACTCCGATTGTCCCCGTGAACCAGCTCGACGTGCAGTTCAAGCCGGGAACATCAGGGCAAGAGATCGACGAAAGCATTCGTAGTGTCAGCGCGCGCGTGATCCGCCCGCCGCGGCCAGACTCTGGTTTCTTCGCCTATCGGTTGGCGTACGACGTGACATCGGAGCCGTTTGCTGTCGCCGCGGCTCTCGCGGCTCGCGCGTCGGTCGCATGGGCGGATGCGGATCGACTGTCGAACGTCACGACGTCGTATGTCCCGTCAGATCCCCTCTATAGCCAGCAGTTCCATCTGATCAACACCAACACGCTGTATAGCGTGCCGGTCGACATCAACGTGGAACAGGCATGGAACCTGACGCTCGGGTCGAGCAGCTTGCGTGTGGCAGTGATCGATGATGGAGTGGATGTGCTCCATACGAACTCGGGCGGCGGATTCGCTGGCGATATGGTGGGTCGCTTCGCCGGTGGATACGCGTTTGATGAAATGTCGGCGCTCGCAACGGGAGACAATCAGTACAATCCGTACGCGAACGATACGCATGGCACGTCCGTCGCGGGTATCATCGCTGCCAACCATAACAACGGGGTCGGAGGCGCCGGCATCGCCCCGAACGTGATTCTCAACGTCATTCGTATTACGCGCGCAACCTACCCTGACGGGTTGGGCACTCCGCCGCAAGGCGCTACGGACTTGCAAGTCGCCGATGCCATCAATCAAGCGTGGAGTTGGATGGGTAGTGATGTCATCAGCAACAGCTGGGGCATGCCCGCGCCGTCCACGGCCGTTACGACAGCGATTGGCAATGCGTTGTCGTCGGGGCGCGGCGGCAAAGGTAGTGTGGTCGTGTTCGCGGCCGGCAACAGCTCCAATCGCATTTTCGGTAGCATCGGCTCTGTCGTCTATCCGGCCTCACTGTCGAGCTCGCGCAACGTGATTTCGGTGAGTTCAATTGATCGATACGGTGCGGTGGCGAATTACGCTCCAAACGGGGCCATCGACGTCGTTACGCCGAGTGGTCAGTTTACACATCTGTGCGTCGGAGAAGTTGTCACTACCGATAGATATGGCGCCCCGGGTTGCAGCGACGGGCCGGGCGGGACGGTGGATTTTACGTCGACGTTTTCAGGCACGTCAGCGTCCGCACCACAAGTCAGCGGCGTCGCCGCGCTCATACTGTCGCGCTATCCGTCGCTCACGGCCGCCCAAGTGAAAACGCGGATAAGGTCGACGGCGGTAGGATGGGGCTCGGCGACCACGTATGGAACCGGCAAGCTAGACGCGTTCGCCGCGGCATGGTAGCGGTACCCGCACTAGTGAAAGGTTGAGCGTCGAGTCCACACCGTTCGGCGACCACACGGATGACCGCGATGCGCCCGCCGATGGGAGTCGTTCACGGACTCCCGTCGGCGAGAAGATCGAGACTGTTAACGTGTGACAGCTTGGCGAGGCGCGCGGTATGGCAAGAGATGCCGCGCGCATCGTCACCACACCGGTGCAAGAACGACGCGCCGGACCCGAGTGAATGGGGAGGAACAATTTCGATGCGCAAGCCTGTTACGATGCGAATGAGGGCCCTCATCAGACTCGTGAGTGCCTGTACTGTTGTGCTCGGCTGCGCCGACGGGACGACGACGCCGGCGAGAGGTGTCGCGCCGAAAGTGCTGGTAACTGCCGACCGGTCCGGTGAGTTTCGCACGCAACTCAGTCTTGCTGGCGATGATAGCGTGCCGCTGAAATCGGTCGTGGTTGCCGGGATGCTTGAATCGGCGCTCACGCTTGGCGACAGCTCGACCATGCTGATGGGCGTGGTGAACGCGGACGCCAGTCGCGAGCTGATCACGCTGGATACGCGCACCCTCAGCGAACGCTCGCGACGCGTCATCTCGCGCAGCTTGGTGCCGGTCGATCAGGCTTCGGTTGGGCTGCGAGCGCTCGTAACGATGACAGAGTCTGCGGATCGGCGTTCGATCTACGTGAGCCAAGCGATTCGTGACGGCGTCGGTGGACTGGCGCGTGTAAACGCGCAGTCGCTCATCAGCGAGGCTTTCAGCGGGCCGTGGCTACTCGGTAGTCCGGTGCGGCTGATGCCGCCCACCGCGAGTCGTCCGGACGGCGCGTTAGTCATGGTGGCCTCTCGCGAAAACTCGACCGGCGGGTCATTGCGCTCGCCAACCGTGTTCCTCTTGCATCCGAGTACGCTCGCGCCGCTGGATTCACTCTCGCCGTCAGAGTTGGAATTTCCGGGCGCCATTATCAATCTGCTCGTGACGGAACGCGGAGCGTCATTGATCGTGGGGACCGGTAGCCGACTCATGCGCTTCGATATGGCGCAGCGTCGTATCACAGCGCAGACAGTTCGCCGGGGACTTGGCGGCATTGTGGCGACCTCCGATGGTCGAACCATTGTTGCCTTGGATCAGGGTCAGTTCCCCGAGCTCGCTGGGAGCGGAATGGTGTATGTCTACGACGCCAACCTCGCGCTGACGGATAGCGTCGACGTAAGCACGGCGTTGGGCGGAACTCCGCACTCGCTTACGGCGACGGTCATGGGTGGCGCCGTGCTGGATGAGACTACCGGTGAGCTGTACCTGCGCACTGGGTCCCCACCGTTTGGCTCGCTCTATCCCATCCAGCCTGCTCGCGTCGTGGTGGTCAGTCTGCGCGACCGTCGCGTGGTCCGCGCGATCCCCATACCTGGCGACAACTTCGGCTTCGCATTTCGACTCGGCGTTCGCTAACCGCGCCAAGCGGCGCGCGGCAGTCGGTTGAGTGTAGCGCCTCGCGGTCAGTGAGGCGGCGCGGCACCCGGTCGGCACGGCGACTGCTGCCCGGCGTTACAGGCCGCTGCTCGCCAGCAGCCAAGGGCACCCTGGTGAATCGTCGAAGCGCTCGGACTCGCACGGCTATGCCCTCGCCGACGGAGGGGATCGAGAGCGAGAGGCGGCAAGCTCGGTCAGCCATTCATTACTGGCGGTCCGGGACCGTTGATTTGGACACGGAGCAACTGCAGGCGATGCGACAAATATGTTTCCGCTAGTTTCCGCTGGTTTTCGCCCAGACGACAACTATGCTTCCGAAACGCGGTCAAACTATGATTCCGCGCTAGGCGCTGACAGTTGAGATTTGAGAACGCCGCCGGTGTCCGAGAGAGGGTGCCGGCGGCGTGTGTTTGATGGGATGAGCGGGTGTTTGAGTGACCGTACTGTCTTGCGTGTTATCCCAGCCTGAAGCGCGGCATATAATCCATGATAGAGTCGGTCGGGCCAACGTGTATTTCGCAGTTTTGCTCGATTCGCGACCGGTTTGTCTGAACTATGCGGTGTGATACGGCAGTAGAACGCCTCGACTATTAAGTGCCTTTGCGGCCCAGTCCGGGTAGGCCAACAAATCAATCACATGATCACCCATTTCACTCTGCCAGAACGTGTCGCCGGATTCGTAGGTGCTCCAGCGAATGAGGGAGAGCAAGTACCGGTGATATGCTCTGAGTCGCTGACGTCACTGAATGGCATCCATCTTACTTGGCGACTAGAAGGTCTTCAGAACGCTGTCTTTTCGAAGATCCCTGGTCTGCCGGACCCAAGGATCTTGCACACCCTGTTGGTGGTAATTCGACAGGACCTATCAGCGACGGCCTACATCGACGAAATCTCACCAGTTGCTCGTATCAAAGCCGCACGCGCAGTTACTGCAGGTGAGCCTATTTTCGTCACCGACATCACCGAAGTGACATCGTTTGACATCGGAGTAGAGATTCCTCCTGACTGCGGAGTCATCCTCGTACGCGCTCATGGTTGGCGTACTGCACTCTACTACGATCTCTGTCCTATTCATCCAGACGGGACGCCGCGTGTCGCGGACATCTCGACGATATTGGCCAAGCAGACCTTAGATCTTTTCAAAGGTCAATTCTCGGAAGTCGTTGAACAGAAGTCGATGCAGGCAGCGATTGACGAACTTGAGACGCTGATCGCAGAAGGAGACAATACGGAATCTCACTATCAAGAGTTCTTCCTCAGAAGACCTTGGTTCCTTGGTGGGCTACATGTTCGCATTGACCGTCACACGCAACTTGATGAACGAAGCGTACCGGACTTCACTGGAGTGCGCTCGTCCGACGGCTATCGCGACGTGTTTGAGATCAAGCCTCCCTTCATGCAATGCTTCCGTCAGTCGGATGATGGTTTCACGGCTGCGTTTAACGACGCGTGGAATCAAGCCGAACGCTACCTCAATTTCGTGCGCGAGCAGCGCCACTATCTCGCCGACAAGAATCTGCACTTTGTGAATCCACGCTGTTACCTCCTGATTGGCCACGGCCTTACGGAGTCGCAGCTTCGAGCGTTGAGAGTGAAAGAGTCGTTCAATCCATCCATTTCATTGCTCACATATGAGCAATTGCTTTCCGTGGCAAAAGCGTTCTTGGCGACACTCGCCCAGGCATCAGCGCCTTGAATTGTTGGCCGACAAAGTGCTTCACCCGGCGAGCATGTTACTTTGCGCTCGCTTCGCTCGCACTATTTCATCCGCTCGCATCTGAATACACGCGTTAGGTGGCAGCAAGTAAAGGAGCGTCAGTGGAAAACACGACGAGAAACGCGGACCTGCGTGCGCTTGGTTAAGCCTCTCGCTGCAACTCCAACAATCACTGCGCGTCAAGTCCGAGGCTGTGTGGGCAAGAGCGCCCACCGACGATGAACTTGATACCGCGCCTAACGGGTCGCTGCTGCAGACTGGGCTGCTGAAGGAACCGAATGGTTGACAGCGTTCGACTGTCGTATTGCTATGAGACCGCGCGGCAGAGCTTTGTGTTACGCAACGAAGTTATGCCGAGACCCAACGGAGAGAGGCCTGTGCGCATTTCGAGGGTAAGAATCAGCAACTTCGCGAACTTCTCGGAAATTGACGTCGAGACCGGCGAAAGCATCGTCATCGTCGGCGAGAACAAGGTCGGCAAGAGCAACTTTGTCCGCGCGCTGCAGCTGATCCTCGACCCCGGTCTTTCTGAACGCGATCGACAGCTCGGACTTGAGCATTTCTGGGATGGTCTGGGAGAAGACAAGCTCGGCAAGACGATCGAGATCGCGGTTGAGCTGACCGACTTCACGGGCGATCCGCGATTGATGGCCCACCTCAACGATTGCGTGGTCGATCCCGGGCCGCCGATGGTCGCGCGCCTCACGTATCGTTTTCAGCCGAAGGCCAATCTCGGGCGGGACACGGAGAGCCTCGCCGACTACGAGTACATCGTCTTCGGCGGCGACGATCCGGAGATGTCTATTGGGTCGTCGCTGCGGCGGATGCTTCCGCTCGACGTGCAGGTCGCGCTGCGCGATGCCGAGAAGGATCTGTCGAGTTGGCGCAATTCGCCGCTCAGGCCGTTGATCGAAGAGCTGGCGACGTCCCTCGATGAAGTCGCGCGAGTTGAAATCCAAGAGCAGGTCAAGGAGGCTCAGGCTGAGCTGGTCGGCCATGATGCGGTGGTCGCAACCGCCGAGCGGATCGGCGAGCGGCTGATCGCGATCGCCGGCGAGCAGCACGCGGTACCGCTGACGCTCGGCCTGGCGCCTACGCGGGTCGATGCGCTGCTGCGCAGCTTACGTCTGCTGATCGACAATGGTGCGCGAGGCATTCCCGAAGCCAGCCTAGGCACTGCGAACTTGATCTTCCTGGCGCTCAAGAGCCTAGAGCTCGATCGGCTTGTGACGGATGGCGAACGCGACCACACCTTCTTCGTGGTCGAAGAGCCTGAAGCGCACCTTCACCCGCACGTTCAGCGTCTGGTTTACCGCTATTTCCTCGATAGCGGCGGTGATGACGAGGAGCAAACTTCGCCACTCACGACTATCCTAACTACACATTCGCCGCATATCGCGAGCGTCACCCCGATCCGTTCAATCGTGTTGCTGCGTCACGACGCCGCAACCAATGCAACGAATGCCGTTTCGACGGCCAAGGCGCCGCTCGACCAGCGTGACGAGGCGGACCTTCAGCGATACATCGACGTAAGCCGTGGCGAGATCTTCTTCGCTCGCGGGGTCGTCCTAGTGGAGGGCGACGCGGAGCGGTTTCTCGTGCCTGCCTTCGCTGAGGTGCTGAACATCCCGCTTGACATGCTGGGCATCACCGTTTGCTCGGTCAGCGGCACGAACTTCACGCCTTACGTCAAGCTGTTGGGTCCCGAGGGCCTCAACATTCCACATGTCATCCTAACTGATCGTGACCCGAACGGAACGAACCCCCCGCTCGTCCGGCGCCGCCTAGTCAAACTCCTGCGGCTGGTCGAAGAGGACCGGGATTATGCTTCCCTGGACGCCGACGAAGTCATTGCCCGTGCGAATACGGTCGGGTATTTCGTGAATGGCAACACGCTTGAGCCGGAGCTGTTCATCGGCGGGCTTGCTGAAGCGATGCAGCAGGTCATCGAACACGAATTGTCGATCAGTCAGGCGACACGCGATCGGATTCAGAGATGGGTCGATGAAACGAGCACTCTCGACGAAGAGCAATTGATCAAGCTCATCGAGCGGATTGGCAAAGGACGCTTCGCGCAATCGCTGGCGCCGCACCTCGATCAGCAGAAGTGTCCGGATTACATCCGGCATGCGCTGGAGCATATCCGTGATGCCGTTACGTAATGTCAGTGCGGCGTATCTAGCCCAAGCGGCCGATCTTGCGGGCAATCCGGGTCAGCAGGCGGCTTACGATTCTACGGGCAACTGCGTGGTGCTGGCTGGGCCCGGCAGCGGTAAGACGAAGACACTGGTGCTCAAGCTCGCCCGGATCATGGCTGAGGATGTACGCGCACCGCGAGGAGCGGCATGCATCACCTACAGCCAAGAATCCGCTCGCGAGCTGACGCGTCGGCTGGAGCGAGTGCGCCTGCGCGAAGCCCCCAATCTCTTCGTCGGCACGGTCCATGGGTTCTGCCTGAGGCATCTTCTCATGCCCTATGGCCGTCTTGCGGATCTTGCTGTGCCGTTCCCACTGACCGTTGCCACACAGCGGCAGAGCGACCAAGCGATGAAGCGCACTGGCGACCGGCTGTTCGGCGTTGGCCATCCCAACAAGCCCATGGACCTTGGGCGGCATCGACGGTCTGTCCTCGACCGGTTGTCGATTGCTTGGACGAGTGAAGACGAGCTGACGGCCTGGGCAGAGGAATATGAGGCCGAACTGCGCCGGTTGGGTCTGATCGACTTCGATGATCTCGTGATTCTCGGGTACCGACTGGTTTCGGAGCACGACTGGGTGCTTCCACTGCTGCAGGCGAAATTTCCGGTGCTCGCGGTCGATGAATATCAAGACCTCGGCGTGGCCTTGCATCGGATCGTCAAGCGCGTCGCCTTTGATGGCGGCGTCCGGCTTTTTGCAGTGGGAGACCCGGACCAGTCGATCTACGGATTCACTGGCGCAGACGGAGCGCTGCTGCAAGAGCTTGCCGAGCGGGACGATGTCGAGCGAGTTCAGTTGCAACTCAACTATCGTTCGGCGTCGCGCATCGTCAGCGCATCCGAGATGGCACTAGGCGAGGTTCGTGGCTACCAGTCCAACGACCCGGAACGCCAGGCGGTCATAGAATTCGTTCTGTGTGACGATGGCCTTGAAGGCCAGGCCGCGCATGCGGTCGCTGAGATCATTCCAGCAGCTCTCGCGTCCAAGCCCGGACGCGCGCTGGGTGACGTCGCCATCCTCTATCGTGACTACCGAGCCGGCGAGGTCGTGGCGAAAGCCGTCGCTGCTGCTGGTATCGATTTCGTTCGCGTCGACACTGCGGCGCCCTATCGCAAGGTCGCGCTCACGAGTTGGCTCGAGGATTGCGCGGCGTGGTGCGCCGGTGGCTGGCGTGAGGCCCGACCACAGTTGCGCGGACTCCTCGATCGCCGGCTTGAATTTCATCGCAATCGGATCTCAGAACGGCAGGCCCGGGATGAATCCCAGCGCCTGACGCAGCTTTTATGGTCGCTTCGCGTCGAGGACGGCCTCGCCCGGGATTTCGTGATGGCAGTGCGTGCGGGAACGCTTGATGCGCTGCTGATGGCCGAGCCGGGTCTCGCCGATCAGCGCGAGCAGGTGGATCGGATGTCGAGGGCACTGGCGGTCGGGGGACCGCTCGCCGACCTCGACCTTGCGAGCCTTGGCGGCCGCGACGGATCGCCGCTGCATCTGAACTTGCTGACGCTGCATTCCGCAAAGGGCTGCGAGTACGACGTTGTGATCATGGTCGGTCTCGACCTGGGGAGTTTGCCTTGGCGCAATGAGTTGCCCGCAGCTCGCCGCGAGAGCAGACGGCTCTTCTATGTCGGCCTCACGCGCGCCCGCGACGAAATCCACATGCTATACTCTGGCTACGTCGACACGGGCCGGGGCCCGATGCAGTGGGGGCGCTCGCCATTTCTAGATGAACTTGAGGCGCGAATGGAGGGGGCCGAAGGCAAGTAATCCATGATGTCTTTTCGCGAAGCTCAGGTAGTCGAAGATTTGGCAGAACTACTCTACGATTTCCTTCCTTGAGCGGAAACAGCAGGATCGCGTTTCCCCTTGCCGCGGCGCAGGCTGGCGTCGGTGACCTAAGGGTCCCAGGCAGCAAGCGACCCACCATTGTTCAATTCCTGACCGCGACGCCGGAAGAGCGGAGGTCGTGCTTCACGGAATTGATCCTAGCGGTCGTACGTCAGGCGACGACCTACCGGCGCGGGAAGGGCAATCCGCTTAGTCGCGAACAAATCGATCGGCTCAACAGCCTTCTTCCCGGCGTGCAATTCAAAATCCCGGAGCTGCTCGATCAGGGCTTCCTCAACGGCTTTGGCTCGCCGAACGTCGCAGAGCCTGCACCGCAAGGGTCGACGACGCTGAGCGCGGAGAAGGCGTACGAGCTCGCCGCGCTCCTCATAGAAATCACCAAGCTCGATCCCCAGGCGCGAGGTCTGCGTTTCGAGGGCTTTCTCAACGAGCTACTTGCCGGATTCGCGCTTGCACCGCGCGGCTCTTTCCGATTGGTCGGCGAGCAGATTGACGGCAGTTTCAAGCTGCACGGTCAAACCTATGGAGGCGAAATGGCACGGGCCTCAAATTGGCTTTGCCGACTTGATGAGGTTTTCGGGCAAAGTCGGCGGCAAGGCCTCCTGGACGCGCGGCCTGTTCGTGAGCACTTCCGGCTTCACAGTTGAGGGGCTGGAGGAGTTCTCGCGTGGACGACCGACCAATCTCATATGCGCTGACGGGCTGGATTTTTATGAGGTTCTCTCGCGCAAGGTCTCTCTGATCACGGTTCTGGAGGCCAATGAACGCCGAGCAGCCGAGACAAACCGCCCTTCGGGATCTGTCTGTCGTTTTGATTGAGCTGATCAACGCTTCACTAAGATGAGTCGGGCTGAGGCTGAGACTTATTAAGTGATCTCGCCTAAGCACAGCGGGCTGCGCACGGCGCCTCGGGCCGCCGCTTCGACTTTCCTGCTGGGGTGAGGCCGCTGAAACGATCACTTCGGCCTTGCGTCGGACAACGTAGCGTACGGATTGACTTCAACATTCACGGCGCTCCATTCCGATATGAGGCCGACCAGATTGCGGTGGTGAGGCCAAGAGGGAAATGCCGTAGCCCGTGTTCGGATGTTGACGATCGCGTAGACTAGCGCTGCTGCAGACGGGGCCTCTCGGAAGGACTGCGTGCGCGCTACGCGTGCTCGCCGCATTCCTTGGCAACGAGCCGGCGGCAGAGCGTTGGCGTTAGACACACAGAAGAAACAGTGTCAGCTATTGCTCGAGACTCAGTGGTGCGACTATCTGTGCGTCCAGTCGGCGAGCGAGAACTCGGATGTCAGATCAGCGTTGGGGCGTCAGCGGCCAGGTTGCTAAACCCGCATGTGGCGATGATGGCAGTTAGGCTTCCTGGAACGAGAACAACGCTTGTCCGACCCGCTGGAACTTGTGTACTCGACCGAGGGTCTGGGTTGTGATAAGCGCCAGCGTGCGAAGGAGGGCGACATTGCATAGCGATGCCGCCCTCCCGAGTTAAGCGCCGCCGTCAGGGAATAATTAGCGAGCGTCCACGATGGTCCTATTCATGAAAGTCGCACCGGCTCCAGCGTGAATGGCACGAAGGGTCTTCCCACGCTCCGCAGCGTGCGCAGCATCCTTGCGGACCAACGCCAATCGAATAGACATCATCGATATGCGCGCGGGGACAATCGCCGCCTACGTCGTATTGCTCAGTTCGCTGCTGTTCTAGCTCGTTGCACATCGGCGCATCCTCGAAAGTTTGTTAAGGGTGACTTCGCGGTCAGTACGGGCGGAGGGGCCGTTCACCGGAGTTCGGCGAACGGCCCGCCAACCACCAGCTTACTCGTCGCCACCGGGCAGGTTGCCTTGCTCGTCGCCGGTGTCAGTGTCCCAACCCGACCAGTCACCGCCTTCGTAGTCGCCGGCGAGAGTGAAGTCAGAGCTGCAGTCGATCGTGTCCATCAGATCCTCCTTGTGTTCGATGTCTACTGGTGGCCGATGTGGCCAATTCGTGATTCGCTCGAATCACAGCAGGAGCATCAGCGATTCGCGATTCTCGCGCTTGACCACTCTCTGACATTTTGCGGACACTTTGATGACCGAGAAAAAGCAGCATTCGGTGATATTTGACTTCGCGAAGGACATCTACATTGTCGATGGCCGACCAATCGAGCTGACCGCCACTCAGCATCGTATGCTTCGGCTGCTCTACGAAAGCCGTCCAAAGGTGATCTCCCGCGAAGAACTCGCAGGCGACCGCGTTGAAGGGAACTACGACGCCGCGCTAGCAAAGAACATCGAACGGCTCAGAGACCTCTTCCCCGATCGAACTTGGATCGAAGTGGTGCGCGGCAGAGGATTTCGATGGAAAGATCTCTCTCGAGTGGACATCGGCGAAGCTGCAACAAACGTTCTCACGGACAGTGAGCATCGGCAAGATGACGAGGAGCATTCGGGTGATGGCGATGTGGCGGAGAGCGATAGCGCGAGGGCTTTCTACTCAGGCGGCCCATCCAAGCCCGCGCACATCATGGAAAACTTCGACATCACGCGCACTCAATACGCAGGGTCGAACGGGGACGAAGTAAGTTGGCGCACGGTTCTCCAGAAGCGTGTGGGTGAGAGGACTGGGGGCCTTCACATCTTCCTACTTCTTGGTCCCGCAGGTTCCGGCAAGTCCACGCTAGCGCACCGGATCGTCGTCGACGCAATCCAAGCAGGTTACAGCGTTGAAGATGCCTTGACCGACCCACGAGCACTGCCGCCTGTCGAGCTACTGAAAGCCCGACCAAGTGTCCGAGCGCGACATTCTCTGTTCGTAACGAAGATTCACTCTGCGAATAATGGCGACGAAGCAGAATACATCGCCCGATGGGCGACAAAGGTGTCACAGTTAAACATTGCTGCCACGCTGATAATCGTGTGCGATACGAACAAGTGGAGACCATTCGAGGAGCGTTTCCTTCGCATCGCGCGAATTGAGCGGAAACAGCTTACTACTTGGTTGCTCAATCACAGACTTGACGACAAGGAAATTGAGCAGCTGGTGGATCGACTGAGACAGCACGATGCGCTCCGAGCGAGAAGCAATTTATCAAACGACGAGGTCGTTGAGCTATTTCGAAAGAGGGCGAACAATGGTCTCCTCACCAGCTTGATTGAGGTTACCAGAGGTTCTTCGGAACGCGAAACGCTGTCAGAGATTCTCCTTTGGGAGTTTAGAGATCTTCCGCAGCAATCCCAGTGGGCCCATCTAGTTGTCGCGCTCAGTTCGTCGCGACAGGCACGCATAGCCAACAGGGTACTCGGCGAGATACTTCACGATCTTACGCACGAGTTCCAGTACTTTGGATCTCCCGCATTTGTTCTCCATCTCGCAGACGTGATTATTCGCGATCGCACTGGTGGTTGGAGATCAAGACATTCGATTTTGGCAAACTCGCTCATTACGTCCGTACGCGAGATATTCCCGCTAACTATCGAGCGCGCTCTACTCTCGCTGCTTCAGATTTCAGCGCGAACTGACGCCACATTGTTCGAATGTCTCGTTCGCCGGAAGGTCCTTACACTGCTTCCCGACTTCTCTATGCAGGACAGAGTGGTGCTCGAAGCCGCAGGCATGATTGATAACAGCTATCTGCTGTCGGTGCTATACAATCAGCACGCTCGCGAGTTGATCTCGGGTGCGAGATATAGGAGGGCACTGGACTTCCTCGACAAGTCAACGGACCGATTCCCAGCGTCGTCGAATCCTGCGAGCTATCTCAGGGCTTACGCATTTATACGGAACGGGCAGCAAGAGCTGGCCCACGCGATAGCCACTTCGCTGGTTGGGCCAGCGCAATCTCTAGAGCATCTGTATCATGCCACCGTACTCTTGGCTATGGCGCGGGACGCGGATGCGGCTAGGAATGCACGCGACATGTACGCGCAAGTGGCGATATCAAGCCGTACGCCACCTGACGAACTTTCTGAGCTGGACCGCAGAATAACTGAGCTTCTACGCACACCAACAGTGCCGACCACCCCGAAGGCGAGACTTAACGCGATCTTGTTGTCGGCGGAAACACATCCTTTCGGTATCGAACTGATCGATGAGGCGAGCCAACTTCTCGCCGAGCTTCCGTCTTACGATTCCATTGTCCTCCGCGTATCGCAGTACTACTTCCGCATGAGAGCGTCCGGCTTCGATGATGACGCCACCCGCGCTGCGCTGCGCTATCTCGAGAAGAAATGGCGTTCTCATCTTCATGCGCATGAATCAGGAGAGCGACAATACTCAAAAAGGAGCCTCGCCCGATTGCATGCCGGTTGCGCGCGTGCGAGGATGCTTCAGGTCGAGAGATCCGCGCTGTCCGAGGAGTCCCTAGTGGCAATCAGCGAAGAGCTTCAACGATCCCTCGATCTGTTCAGAGATGAGCCGTGGGTAAAGTTGTGGCTTAGCGAGATTGAGTTTCGGTTAGGTCACTGCGACCGGTCAATTCATCTAGCGCGGGAAGCTCGCGCGCTCGCGCCAGAGAACGAATTGTGTAGCATCGCGGTGGCGGACAGGTTGCTGCACCAACCTGCGCCGTCCATCGCGAATATCGCCGAAGCTGAAGAAGTACTCGTTCGATTGGTACCTAGGACGGAGCCTCTCAGCGAAGCGAACTCAGGGGGGATCCGAGAAAAGACCGTGTCATATGTGGTGGAACGCTCGCAAGAGCTGCTTCAGATTGCTGCGCAACTTCGTGGGACGAAAAAGGACGAGGGGCAGTAACCAAGGTGCTCAGCGAACTATGCAAGCCATTGCATATGCCGTGAGAAGAAATAGTGTCGCGTGCGCGCTCAGTCCGTACAGAAGTCCATTCAGAGAGGCCTGTTCTGGGCAGGTTTCGAGATCGCCGAGCGTCGTCGGCGCTGAATGTGGCATCGCAGACGAGGCCGTCTAACGTTGCGCTGCTGCTGCAAACGCTGTGAAGTTCAGCGTGGCAACCGCGATGCCTTCGCTGCAGACGCCAGTGCTAGGTCGCGCACTCAATCACAGGCTGCGATCAACCATCAGCACGCGAGGCCGGTGGCGAGACGCTCACGCGCCTGATCACCTAGCACGGTTTTCGCAACCGTGTCTAGCGCACGGCCCCCCATGCGACCCCGCTGAAGGTTATTAACGCGAACTCGCGCAGCGATCGTTTCACGAGCTAGAACGAGTCGGAGTGCACCTCGCGCGACATACTGATCGCGGCATCCGCACACGCAAGCGTCTGCTGGGTGTTGCTACTTTCGAGTAGCGCGAAAGCAGATTCTCGTGCCGAGAGCAATGCGAATTGTTCTCGTGTTGATCGGTGATCAGCTTGCGCGCCAAGGACAGCCATCCGCCAGCTATGGCGAGTTCGCCGCGGAAGTCGTCGTGGTCCTAAGCCACCAACACCTCAAAGCCGAGGCACGCGGTCTCCATATCCCGTTCATCAAGCGCAGCGCGACCGCCTGGCGTGACGGAGCATTCCGTGCCGGTTCCTTCACAACGCCGACACCTCCGGCGCCCTATATTAGCGACGCTGCGGCTCCCCTCGCTGGTCCGCCACCTTCAATTGACCGTCATGTCTGAAGCGTCGCTGCAGGTCGCGTCCGTGCTCGCCGATCGCTATCGCGTGGAACGACAGATCGGGCAGGGCGGCATGGCCACTGTTTACCTGGCCGAGGATCTCAAGCTCGAACGGCCCGTCGCACTCAAGGTGTTGCGACCGGAACTCGGGGCGGTGCTCGGGAAGGAGCGCTTTCTGGCCGAGGTGAAGATCACCGCGCGTCTCGACCATCCGCACATCCTGACGCTGATCGATTCGGGCGACGTGGACGGGCTGCTCTACTATGTGTTGCCGTACGTCCGCGGCGAATCGCTGCGCGACCTGCTCAATCGCGAACAGCAGCTCAGCATCGAGCAGACGCTGTCGATCACAAAGCAGGTGGCGAGCGCGCTCGACTACGCGCATCGCAAGGGAATCGTGCATCGCGACATCAAGCCGGAGAACATTCTGCTGCAGGAAGGCGAAGCAATGCTCGCCGACTTCGGCATTGCGCTCGCGGTGCAGGAGTCCGGGGGCAGCCGACTCACGGAAACCGGCCTGTCGCTCGGAACGCCGTTCTACATGAGTCCCGAGCAGGCCACCGGCGATCGCACCGTCGATGCGCGCAGCGATCTCTATTCGCTGGCGTCGGTGATGTACGAGATGCTGGTCGGCGAGCCGCCCATGACAGGCAAGACGACGCAGGCCGTCATTGCCAAGCTGCTCACCGAAACGGCGATGCATGTGCGCACTGTGCGCAACACCGTGCCGGTGCATGTCGACGCGGCGATCGCCAAGGCGCTTTCGAAAGTACCGGCCGATCGGTTCACCAATGTCGCCGACTTTGTGCGCGCGCTCGAAACGCCGGCGCCAAGCACCACGGGCGCCGCGTCGCTCGGCGCGTCGTTGTCGACCGCGGCTCCAGCGCGCTCTCGTCGCCCGGTCGTGATCGGCGCCGTGGTGGGGATCGCGCTGTTGGGCGCCGCCGCGACCTACGCAGCCATGACGGGGCGCTTCTCGACTGTCGACTCCTCGGCCACGCTCCGTGATCGCACGCAGCTCACGTTCAGCGGAGCGATCAGCGCGCCGACGCTTTCGGCCGACGGCAAGCAGCTCGCCTATTTCACGCGGACCTGTCGCGGTGGCGACTGCCAGTTCTCCATCGATGTGCAAGACGTTGGCAGCACCACGACGCGTCGCGTGCTGGATGGCATGTCCGCTGCGTACGCGCTCGAGTGGAGCCCCGACCGACGCAATCTCATCACGAACGGAACCATCAACGGCAAGTTCGGCACGTATGTCGTGTCGGCGCTCGGTGGACCACCGCGCTGGATCACCGCTGGTGCTGCGACGTTCTACGCCGATGGCGACTCACTGCT
Source organism: uncultured Gemmatimonadaceae bacterium (assembly GCA_966112585.1). Taxonomy (GTDB): domain Bacteria; phylum Gemmatimonadota; class Gemmatimonadetes; order Gemmatimonadales; family Gemmatimonadaceae; genus Gemmatimonas. Next base: position 65,250 of record CBHWDN010000013.1, on the reverse strand, counting down.
GATTGCGCCGGCAGGACAATCCGATTCGTCGTTCGTCGTGCGAGTGGCGACGCTCGACGGGACGGTGAAAGACAGTGTGCGCGTTCCCGGTCAGGGTTCAGCGCTCGCGTCACTCGTGTCCATTCCCGGGACCACGCGCTTCGTGGCGCTTGTGATTCAGTCCGGTCGAGGTCTCTGGCAGGTGCTCGAGCGCGACGGCAAGGTCACGGACAAGCTGCTCAACTCGTGCACGTGCGGCGCCGCGGCGTCGCATGACGCGCTGTGGATGACGCGCGCCGGGCCCACCGCCGCGGAAGCTGTGGTACGGGTGGCGCTCGATCCGGCCAGCGGGAAGTTCGCCGCGCATCAGGACACCATCTACAGCGGTCGTTTCACCAATCTCTCCGTCACCGCCGACGGCACGCAGATGACCATCGATGACGGCAGCTACGACTTCTCCGTCATCGCCGCTCCGCTGTCGGACTTGCTCAAGGGCACCGTGGCCGCGGGTGAGCCGCTCATGAAGGCCTCGACGCGCGTCGGTGCCACCGTGTCACCCGATGGTGCTCGACTGCTGCTGCGTCGGAACGTACCGGCAACCGCGGGGCGCGATGAAGTGCGCTTCTCGGTCATGCCGTTTCCCACCGGTACCGAGACTGCGCTCAATCTCGTGGGCACGGTGGTGGGCGCGTCGTGGATCGATTCGACAACCGTACTCGTGGCCACGCAGAACGCGAGCGGCTCGCGTTACGTGCGCACCGACGTGCGCACGGGCGCCGCCGGTGCGGCGCTGCAACTCAAGGATTCGCTGATCGCCAGTATCGCGGCGCTGCCCGACGGCTGGGCGTGGATTCCCGTCAAGGGTGATCGCGTGATCGTCGAGCGTGGCGGTGCGCGCCGGGAAACGCCGATGCCCACATGGTTCCAGTCGCTCATCCAGCTGGTGGCGTCGCCCGATGGTACACAGCTGGCGGTGATGGGGTGGGGACTCGCAACCTCCGACACGCTGCGCGTGGACGTGATGCCGACGGCGGGAGGAGCACTGGTGCCGTGGGTGCGCGGCTTCGCCGAGTCGGGGACCGTGAGCTGGCTCGACAATCGCTCGCTGGCGTTCGTTCCGTGGAGCAGCGCGTTCTCGGCGAGTGTGGTGCAGGTGAGCGGACCGGGGCAGACCAAGTCGCTCGGAGCGCTGCAGCACATTTCGAATCAGTTCTCCGTGTCCGGCGATCTGTCACGCGCGACGGTCGGCTGGCGTGACTATCGCGGTGATGCGTGGATGTATCGGGTGGTGAAGCCGCAGTGAGGTTGTCGGGGGGCGAGGCGGCTAGACTGCCCTTAGCCGAGCGATCGGCGTTGCGTTCCGAAATCGATGTCGACGCATTGGAACAACTGCTTGGGCGTCTGCCCGAGCAGGCGCGACATCTGATCCTTATGCTTTGCCGATCGGAGATTGGACCGGTTGAATTGGCTGACGCGCTTCGCGCGGCGGGGGACATCGAGTCGTCGAATGCGTTGGATGATCAGCATCGCATTTTGCGACCGCGATTCGCCGATCCGGAGTTAGCGGCGCTTTGGAAGAAAGCGATCGCGGCGTCACCTGATTAGCGATTGGTGCAGACCGGGACAGAAGCTGTCCGCATGCTCAAGATCGTTTCGCAATAGCTGCTCGAGGCAGCGCCCACAGCGCCCGCTCGCGCACTTCTGTCACAGGCCGTGCCGCCCCGTCGCGCTGGTGCCCGTCGTTCAGCCGATGCATGTTTGCACGCACCTTGCCTAGCGTAGTCGCGAAGTCCGGTGTCTCACAAAGGACCATTCGAATTGAAAGCTCGATTGATTTCGCTAGTTGCCGCCCTGATCGTCCCAAGCCTCGGTGACGAACTCGCTCAGCCCACCAGGGCCAAGCTCTCGACCGAGCGGCGATATACTGGCAGCGACAGTCGAACGCCAATTGGTTCGGTCGCGGCCGCGCTACTTTCGAGAGATACCACGGTCTATGTGCTGGATCAGGACAATAGCGTCATCCATGTCGCGCGGGGTGCAACGCAGCTTCGGTTGATTTCTCGAAAGGGGAGCGGACCGGGCGAGATGCAGCGACCTAATCGCATGTCGTTCGTAGGCGACTCGATCGCAGTTCCCGATGCATCACTCGCGCGAGTGACGCTGTTTGTAAGGAAAGGAAAGGTCGTCCGAACGGTGCCAGTCGCGAGTGCCTCAGCTGGCGGCTACTATGGCGTGGATCCGGTCGCGTTTGGCCCGTCGGCGCTGCTGATGCGAGCATACAACCTCTCAGGTCTGTCCGCGTCGTCAACCACGAGTAGCGACGAGGCACTCTTCGTTCGTCGGCACGGCGCGACGACACTGCAGGAACTGGCGAAGCTCAGTCGTGGCGACATTCGCATGGCGATTCCGGTCGTGCTTCGCGGTCAGGCTGCGACGATGCCGCGTGAGCAGCCGTTCGCTCAAACACCAACGTGGGATTGGGGAAGAGACGGCGGAGGTGCGGTGGTGCTCGACACAGAAAGCCGGACTGCCAGCGCGGTGACAATGCGACTACGACAGTGGAGCAACGACGGTCGTCTGCTGCGCACCTGTACCATTCCTCGGCCCTTGCTTCCCATCACCAACGCGGCTTACGAAGCGGGGCTCAAAAGTGTCGGTCCGCCGCCCGGCAGCGAGCGGCTGGTTCAGGTTGACTGGCCGGCAGTGCGGAAGCTCGTTGTGAGACCGCCCACGCTTCCTCCATTCCGAAGTGTGCGTTTGGCCAGCGATGGGACGGTGTGGATTCGAACCGAGGCTGGATTCAGTGGGAAGTATGAGGAATACCTCGTGCTGCACCGCACTGGTTGCCGTGCGCCTCGAGTCGTTCAACTGCCGCTCGACCTGGTTGTCGAGGATGCGCGCGGCAGCGTGTTCATTACGTCCGGATTCGTCGACGATGCGCCAACCATCGACACGTGGCGGTACTGAGTGGGCGACCCTTCGATGCGACGGAATCGCTTTGGGAAATGCGTGGTAGCGCTCAAGTGACTTTGAGAAGGAGCGAGAATATGAGTTCAGGGCGGCTATTTCGTCGACTGAACATGCCGAAATGCTGAGCGTGTTTCATATTCGGCCCTCCATTCGGGCCGAGGATTCCGTGGATCGTTGCTCATCGGCTATTTGGAGGCGCAAACGCCCGTTAACCATGGCAGACACTCGATCCGCAGTGCGACGACGGCAGTTCCGAACCTTTTCTAGCGCAATCAGGCGAATCGATGGCGATTGATCGTGCGCTGTTAAAAGGCGCTGAGGAGCTTGCGACTGCCACGCTCCAGGGAGCGGCTGGCCTACCCACGTTCCCGCCCGATATTGAGCGCACCTTTGGCGCCGCGATGGACGAGCTGCCTCCACAATGTTTTGTCGTTGGACGCTATCAACAGAGCGCCCGATGGTTTGAACTCGCGGCGTTAATCGAGTTGGCCGGGCTTTGGGATCAGTCGCTGGCGCTCCTCGAAGCGATCACGGAGGCTGTCGACGCAAGCCTGCTCGCCGTCAGCGTCGACAGTATTGCGGGAGCGGAGGCGCGCGCGATCCTGGCCCTCGTCTGTGCTCGCCGCGCCCGCGTGCTGAGAATGTCGGGACAACTTGAAAGCGCCGAGGAATGGTATATGCAGGCGTTGCCGCGCAGAGGATCCATTCCCGAAGACGCGTTCTGGGCAGACATCTATCCGTCGGCTCACTTGGGGCGCTACGTCGCAGCAGTTGAGAGAGGCAACTATCCGGAAGCGAGACGCATCGCACTCAAGTGCCTTCGAAAGGAGGTCTCGAAGGCGATGCACGCGATGACCTATCAAGCGCTGGCGCTCATCGACCACAAAACCGGGCGATACGACCGTGCGCTGCACCATCTCTGGCAGGCGCATGATCTCATTGAACGGCACCCGACCCACAAGGTTGAGATAGAATCGACGCTGGCCGAGGTTGCATTTAAACTCGGCGATACCTGCTCGGCGTTGCGAGGCTGGGGCAAAGTACTGGCGCAAACGCGGGTCGCGCGCATCGCCGCTCCGGCGCTTGTTGGCGTTCTGGATTCCGTCGCATGGCAGCTGCAGCATGGTGACCGCTGTGGCGGCTGCGCAGCTTTTCTCCGTAGTCAAGCCTGGTTTTCCAGGTTGGCTCAGCCAGCGCCGAATGAAGCAAGCGCGCTGGAAGCGATCGTGCGAAGCGGGAGCGCAAATGGCTCGTTCATGCTGTTCGACGGAGATCTCACTCCGCATGATCGAGTCGAGCTTCGGCTGGCGCATGCCATGCTTCTCAGTGCACTGGGCGATCGCGCCGCTGGCGCGACACTCGCCAGAGAGGTGCGCGAGGATGCGCTGCAATTTGGGTTCCACGAGCGAGTGTTCCAGTCCGAAGCGCTGGTTGCCCGAGTGGCGGTAGCGGATTCGGCGGCGGCCGCCGAACGCCACACCGTGGTCGCGCGTCGCGCAAAGGCAGATCTTGCGCGACTGTTTGCGCTCGGCACTGCCGGCGCGGGCATCGAGGTCAGTTCGACATGACGTTGTTGGAGGCAAATCGAACAGCGTCGTTGCTCCCGGATGTGCTCGTCGTGCTCGGTGCCGGCATCTCGTTGCGGAGCGCGCTCGAGCTGACGATCGGGCGTGAGATCAATCTCCGGTTTGCAGACTCGATCGATGAGTGTGTGGCTATTGCGAGACGGTTCGCCTCCGTCGGCGTACTCGTTACGGTTCCGCAGATTGCCGATGCCGACGTACTCACGCATGTGGGCGACGTCAGGAGCCAGTTTCCGAACGCACTATTCTGTAGTCTCTATGTCGGCGGAGAGTCGAACCTCGCGGCGCTTGCTGCATTGTCGGAAGTGGGCATCAAGCAGACGCTGGACTGCTCGAGACTCGACTCAGCGAATCACTGGAAGCACGTGCTCTCCGCGGGCGTCGCGTCGAGTAGAAGCCAGCGACTCTGGCAGCAGGCCGGAATCGCTGTATCCACCGAGCTCGCCACGCTCATGCTTGTCGCGCTACGGCATGCGCACGCGCCGATCTCGATGGCGCGACTGGGCCTCGCAGCTCAGATGCACGAGCGCACGCTTCGAAAGTACTGTGATCGCCACGCGCTTCCGTCCCCTCAGTGGCTTATTGGCTGGTCACGCTGCCTGCTCGCGGCCTACTACCTCGAAGAAGACGGACGCACCATCCATAGTGTCAGTCAGCTGATGCAATACAAGTCGTCTTCGCTGCTGGCCAATCACCTCCGGCGGTACACGGGACACTCCGCCACTGAGCTGCGCCGGAGCGGACCGCTGCAGATGACCGCACGCGGGTTCGAGCAGTTCGCGCGTGAATGGCGACCGCAATCCGTCGCGCGCCTGACTTCGTCGCCACTCTAGAGACTCGAGTCATTTGATCATTTTCATTGGTCAGTCCATGTGCAGTGAAAGCGGCGCAGCCAATACAGTCGATTGATGGAATCAAGGTTGTAATCGATCAGTGTTGCTGCAATAGCGAATCAAACCGAAGGGCCGAATAGGAAAGGCGCATCGGTCCTCCGATCTGTTTGGAATCGATGGCGCGTCGCACTATGAAGATGCGCAGGCACGCACGACGTGCCGGATGCAATACTTCAAACCAGGAGCACGACAATGGTGAATCTTCGGTCGAGTAGTCTTTTGACAAACTGCGCAGCAGCCACCCTGCTTTTGATTGGTGCTGTTTCCCTCACCGCTGCACGACCAAGCCACTCCGATCAGCACTCGTTGCCGGCCAGCGTGGCCGAAACACGGGTTGACGACGCGATCATTACGGTGAATCGACTCGGCAGTCGGAACACTCCCGTTGATAGCCATGGCGAACTTCTCGGAGAAGTGCTGCTCTATCCCGCCGGCACTGTAAAGGTCGGCCTCGGCGCCGCGGCGCCGACCCCACTGCGGGCCAAGCATCGATTGAAGTCGCGGCCCCCCATCACCCCCCACCTCGCCAGCGGCGAGATCCACGTAGAACTTAGCGGAGGAGGCCGGATCGAACTGGGCGCACGCGTTGCTGGTGGGAGTTCGGAATCGCTGACGGCAGTGGGAGACCATCTGGTGCTGCTGCGGGGCGGCGCAGGAGTTGACGTCGGCCAGAGCACGAAACGCAAGTGAAGCCGAACGGCTCTTCGGAGCGAGAATCGAAGTGACACCCCCAAAACGAACCGACGCCAATTGGAGAGATTGATGAGCACATTCGACGCAGAATCCCGGATTTCAATGCTTGAGCGGCAGCTGCGCGTGCAGCGACGACTGCTTGTGGGAGTGTCGCTACTTGGAGGCATCGTCGCACTGGGCGCATTCAAACAGCAAACAGAAACCGTCATACGTGCGCGTGGCATAGTCATTGTCGATGACAAGGGGCGCGAGCGGATTCTCATTGGCGCGCCTATTCCGGAGGCGCGCAGCCGCGTGCGTACCGATCTGAAACGAGTCGAACAGATCTGGGCCACGCGCTTCGCCGATCCGAAGGCGTACATGGGGTTCTACGCCACCTATCGACACTCCATGCACGGAATGCTGGTGCTCGATGAAAACGGCTTCGACCGATTGGCGATCGGAGATTCGACGCCAGATCCCAACACGGGAAAGCGTATCGGCGCTGGCCCCAGTATCGACATCACTGATGCCAATGGCTTCGAGCGTTCCGGGTGGGGGATGCTCACAGTCGGCGGAAAGGACCGCGTGACGTTCGGCATCGATAACAGGGACGGTGAGGCGATCACGCTTACGGCGCAGGATGGCGGAAAGACTGGATTGTCTGTGAACGGTACGGATCGCCGTTCAATCTTTCTGGGAGTGTCTCCAGCCGAAGGTCCGCAAAACAAGCGAGACTCTGCGTCCGGTCTCGTGATCAAGAAGGGCAGTCGCGACGCGCACCGGCTCTCGACGGAGGACGTTCCTCCGGCACGATAGTCCGGCTTTGTACCATGAGCTACCGGCTGAATCGCAAATCGATTCTTGGTACGGCCCGTGAGGAGCTGTCAAAATCCAGGACAAGATGCACCCGCTTTGCGGGAGTCATTCCGCGAAGCGAGTCCCTCCACGAGCGTCGCGCAACGATTTCGGCCTCGATCGACACGGGTGGCGGAAACCCTCGATAGGAACGGATCTCTCCTCTCCACCATCCGTCCGAATCCGTCGAGTCGGGGCTCGCTCCCGCTTCGGCGGACTGAACGATCACCGCGGCGTTTCTGACTGGCTGTCCGTTGGCGTCCAGCACGCGCACATCGAGACGTGCGAATGGAAGCTCAGACTCGATGATCGTGTCCAGCGTCCGAGCTGCCGGTTGCGAAGTGTGTGCGGACCTGTCCGTCTTTTGCGTGCATGCTGTGGTTAGCATGGCGAGCAGCATCGAAAGAACTCGCACGAAAGACCGCAATCGGGGCTTGGAAGAGCTCACTCTTACGCACTCAGCTTCCAGCAATGGCCCCTCACCCATCCGCCCGCACCACAATCGCCCGCGCCGGCCCCTTACTCCCCGGCGCGCGGCCATACCGATGTGGCTCGGAACTCCAGAACGTGATCGAGTCGCCGGGGTTGAGCGTGTAACTCTCGCCGCTGACCTCCACCATGAGTCGCCCGGAGAGCGCCACGACGCACTCTTCGCCTACGTGGCGACGCAGCGCGCTCCAGCCGTAGACCTCGAGCTGCGCGGCGAAGAGCCGCCCCTGCGGCAAATGATTGTCGAACCGACCCACGAGCACGGTGGCGTCGCCGCGAAGTCGTGCGCGTTCGGCGGCGGTTGGCGGTTTCCGTGCGGAGCCGAGTGCGGCGCCGGCTGCATCTTCGAGCGCGTACCATCGCTCGTTGGCGGCGCGATGCACGGCCACGGGCGCGGTCGATTCTGTTGGCCGGCCGATGGCGCGCTCGACGTGCAGACCAAGCGCCTCACAGATGCGAAGCACGGTAAGCGGCTGCCCGGGCATCCCCTGCTCGATGCGCACAATGGAGCTTTTGGCGATGCCGGCCGCGTCGGCCAGGGTGCGTATCGAGGTGCCCTGCTGTGTGCGCAGGCGGCGTAGTCGCTGGCCAACGGTGGCCGGACCTACGGCTTCCTGTAGCGCGGCCACACGGTCCAGGCGCGCCCTGAGATCTGGAGAAGCGGACATGCCCCCAAGCTACCCGCGGGCGCCTTTGCGGCAATTCGGCGATCTATTCCAACCATCGGTACAGTACTGATGTCATATGTGTACCGACCGCCTCGGCATTCCGCGTGGTGGCCTCCCGACCCTTTGCCCCGCTATCTGATGTTTCGTCACTCGCGACTCCGCTCCCGGCCCCGCGCGACGCTACCCGTCCTGATCGCAACGCTCGCGACATTTGGAGGCCGCTCGCTCGCGGGTCAGCCCGCGCCGCAGTCAACGCTTTCGGTCGACGAACGCATACTCGGCCTTTCGCAAATCTGGCAGGAGGTGAATCGCACCTTTGTCTTCAAGGGGCGCCTGACGTACAACGTCGACAGCGCGTACAGGCAGTCGCTCACGCGCGTCATCGCGGCGCCCGATCTCTACCAGTACTACCGCGAGCTGCAACGCTTCACCGCCGCGCTCCACGACGGGCACTCTGGCGTGACGTTCCCGAGCGCGATGAATAACGTGCGCACGTATCCGTGGCTGCAGACGCGCTGGATCGACGGCCATCTCGTGATCGCGAACAGCGGGAAATCGCTGGCTCGCACGTTTCCGGTTGGCACGGAAGTTCTCGCGATCGATGGTCGCCCGGCGCGCGAGTATATGAGCGCCGAGGTTCTGCCGTACATCTCATCCAGCACCGAGCAGTGGTTGTGGGCGTGGGGATCGCACGAGGCGCTGTATGGGCGTGCAACGGATCCCGTTCGCGTGCGTTTCGAGCGCCCCAATGGCACGGTGGGCGACACCGTGCTCGCGCGAGACCGTCGCTCGCGCGACGATGCTTGGGCTTTGCCCACCGAGAAGGCCCGCTTCGAGTTCAAGTGGCTCGCCGACTCGATCGCGTACGTCGCGCTGCGAACGTTCACCTCCGACAGCATTCGCGCCGAGTTTGCGGCAGCGGTGCCGGCGATCCGTCAATCGCGCGGCCTGATCATTGACGTGCGCGGCAACGGCGGTGGCAACAGTGGGAACGGTTGGAATATCCTCGCGCGCATGGTGCGGGACTCGCTGCCACTTCAGGTGTGGCGTACGCGCGTGCACAACGCGGCGTACATGAGTTGGGGGCGTCCGGGGTACGCTCAGGACAGCGCGTTCACGCCGTTCGAATCGAGCGGGAAGTACCCGCCATTTCCGGACCCGCTGCTCGTGCCCACAGTGATCCTGCAGGACAACGAGTCATTCTCAGCGGCCGAAGACTTTCTCGTCGCTGCGAATGAGATTCCGCGCATCCTGACGATGGGTCAACCGAGCGGCGGCAGCACGGGCAATCCGCTCAACTGGCAATTGCCGGGCGGCGGATTTGCTCGGATCGTGGCGAAGCACGATCGATTTCCTGATGGCCGGGAGTTCGTGGGAAGCGGCGTGCAACCACGTCAGGTACTCCCGCAGATCACGCTGAAGGATTTCCGTGTGGGGCGGGATCCGATGCTGGCGGCGGCGATGGCGGTTGTTAGGAAGCAGCCGTCAGGGAAGGATTGAGTCTCACCGACCCGTGCGCGGCCTCGTACCCGTCCACCGCAGATAGGCGCGCGAGAACGAGGCCGCCTCCGAGAAGCCCAGTCGGTCGGCCACCGCTGCAACAGGCAGTCGTTCGTGGTGCAACAGCTGATCAGCGAAGGCGCGCAGTGCGTCAGCGTGAAGTGCGGCGAAGGTTGTTCCTTCCGCTTGCAGCCGCCGATGCAGCGTGTGTCGACTCACTGCGAAGTCGCGACAGGCGCGCTCGAGGTTCGGCAGCGGATGCTCGGCGGTTTGCACGTGTTGGAGCGACGTAGCGAGCCAGTCCGCAACGCGCGCGCGCCACGAACGGTCGGCGTGGAGCTTCTCCAACTGTCGATCAGCGTGCCGCGCGAGAACGGAATGCACCGGTGTCGGGAGCGGCTCGAGCGGGCGCTCGAGAAATGTCGGATCCAGACAGAGTGCGTTGCGCGACGCGCCGAACTGTATGGGCACGCGGAAGATGGAAGCGTACGAACTGAGGTGACGCGCGTCGGCCGGCGCTGCGTGGGTCACCGCCAATGCGCGAACGACCGGCTCACCGCCACGTTGACGCACTCCGGTGGCGAAGCGCGCGAACACCGACTCGGTGAGCGCAGGCCAGACGAACCCCTGCTGAGCATCCGGGCGCAGGTCTTCGAGCCAGACGCCGGCGTCATCCTCGGTGAATCGGAATCGCACCGGCGGCGCGAGCGGCCCAAAGTCCACACCCAGTGATCCGTAGCGATTCAGCCCGTCGAGTGCGTCTCGCAGCGTGCGGCGCTCGTTCGCCCCATTCGAGTGGCTCACAGTCAACGGACGGGCCGCGGCGAGCGCCGACGCCAGCGTGAGCGTCGAACAGGGCACGCCAGCGCCGAAGCAGAGCGCGAACGCTGGATCGCCAAGCTCTCGCGACGCAATGTCGAACAACTTTCGAAGCGCGTCGATTGGCAGACGATGCTCGGCCTCGAGCAGTTGCGACTCGTCGATTGAGAGCTCGTCCAACAACGCAGCGCGCGGCGCACCGCACGCTACGGCGAAATCCAATAGTCCAAGGAAGTAGGCGCACGACACCGTGCCAGGCCATTCGACCGACTGCGTGCTGCCGCGACCAACTGTCATGCGCTCGCTACCAATGGTCATGGAGTTCGTTGAGCCCGCTTCGCATGCTGGTGGTTCACCAACACAACGGCATGCTCCGACTTAGTGGAAGAACATTGCTCAGCGTTCTCGTAGCGGGACAAGGCCTTTTCGCCGCCTATCTCGTCGCGGGATATGGCCGAACCGCACTCACGGGCGATTTCGCGGCATGGGCACGTTTGAGTGCACACGGTTGGATATCCGGAGACCACTGGGGAAACGCGGCCATGCTGGCGCACATCACTGTCGCTGCTGCGATACTTGTGAGTGGCGGGATACAGCTGCTTCCGTGGATCCGCCGCAGGGCGCCGGCAGTCCACCGATGGACGGGTCGCGCCTTTATCGTGGGGTGCGGCGTTGGCGCGCTGTCCGGATTACAGCTCGTATGGTGGCGCGGAACCGTTGGCGACACGACACAGCACGTGGCCATCTCGATCAACGCCGTGCTGGTACTCGTGTGCGGCACAATGGCCTGGCGTCGGGCGCGCGAGCGGAGCTACGCCGCCCATCGCGTGTGGGCACTCCGCACGTATCTCGTGGCGGGCGGCGTGTTCTATTTTCGCATTCTGCTCGCGCTCTGGCTGGTCATACACCGACGGCCAGTGGGGTTCGATCCGAACACATTCAGCGGACCGTTTCTGACGGCGCTGTCGATCGGTGTGTATGTGGTTGGGCCACTGATGCTCTTTGCGGGCTATCGCTACGCAGAGCGAAGCCAATACGTGGCTGCACGACGGTTCGTGTCTGGCCTGCTTGCGGCCACAGGGCTGATATGCGCAGCGGGAATTGCGGCTGCGGTGATGGTGTTGTGGCTTCCGAAGCTCGGGCGGTAGCGTTGAAACGTCGCGCTGCGATTGAGAAATTGCCACGACGCGGACGTCCTTTACCAGCCCGTCGTGCGCCACATCTTCACAATCGCGAACGACGAATCCAGGATGATCCACTCTCGAGAGCGACCCGCCGAATCGCGCGACACGCGGGGATCTCCGACCCATCGAGTGGCCCCTATCCGGATGAGCATGATCGGCAGGATTGGTACAGAGTCCGCCGTGCCGGCATGAAACGCGCGATAACGTGCGGCCACAGAGTCGCACTGCGCGCCCGTTCCGCCATACCTCACGCTATCCGCGTTGATCTCCGGCAGGCTAGCGCGATTGCGCGCGGCAGGCGACGGGTCTGTGACGATGCGTTGAAACCAATCGAGTATGAGGGCACTGTCGGCGTGCGTCACGGAAGCGCATCCGGGCGCGAACCGTCGGTGGCGCGCTTCAAGATGAGGAGCGGAGGTCTCGCTGCTCGCGATCGCGAAAGCGGACGCAAGTACAGCCAGCGCCGCAACTATGGGATTTGTCATCTGTCCATCAATCCTCTACCGCTGCAACCGCACCGAAAGGAATCGCCAATCATACGCGCACTGGCTGAGTGAAATGACGTTCGAAGCGAGCCACGGTCGATAGCCATCCGCCGTGACGCGAACGGTGTAAAAGCCGCGTCGACCCACCGCAGTCATGATGGTATCGCGACCCGTCGCGACCATCGTGGCGGTGATGGAGTCCGCGCGCGATGACTCCGAATACGCGCCGTCGACAGCGACCAACTTCACGTTGGTAAATGGTGCCCGCGATCCGGTGATCGAATCGCTGACGGACACGACAATGGCACCGCGCGCGGCACCGGGACAAATTACCTCGCCGGAGACGACCTCTCCAGAGCCACAGGCGACCAGCAACAGACTCAGCGCGCACGTCAGTACAAACGCGATTTCGCGTGGTCGAGTGGATCGCATCGATCGAATCATTTGGTGCCGGGGAGGAGGGCGAATACCTGTCGAATTTCCTCTCCGAAAATTCGCAGACTCCGAATCGAAGTGAACCACAATGTGTATTCAGCAGAAGTAGAGAACGCATGGGCAATCGTCAACGATTGGGGACGACTTACATGGGACGAACTTTTGGACTGGAGTTCAGTGGTTCATCTGGCGACGCCGCGAGATGGACTCTCTCCCAACTACTCCACCGCGTCGCTCATCAACACGTCATGCATCCAATTCGTCGCATACCCATGCTGACGCACCACCGTCGCCAACTGCGCCCAGTGACGAATGCCGTGAAGGACGGTGTGCAGCACGATCTTTCGCGCTGAGGCTTCGAGGGTGCCGGCTGTGATGGTCGTGAACTCGATCCTCTCCGCCAGCTGCGCCTCCGTAGCAGAACGGGTCCACTCGACGAGGCGGGCGCGCGCGTCTTCGAACGCGAGAAAGAGCTGATCGATGCTTCCGTCGGCGTGCGTCTCGTATGGTGTGAGTGGGTCGCCGCGCAATCGGTCGGCGTAGCGCCGCTCTACGATGACGATGTGGTGGATGAGCTGTCGCACCGTGGCGGTCCGACCGGTGCCAGCCGGCAGGTTGAGGATTTCGTGAGGCTGTTCCCGCAGCCACGCGCCCCACCGGCGCGTTTCGGCGGTCGTGTACGCAAACAGCTCTCCGAGCGAGATGCCGGCGCCAGTGTTCATTGTGAGGGTAACGGCAACGAGTGGCTCTGCACCTGCTCGGCGGTCAGTCCGAAAATCGGTGGAGTGACGATGCCGCGCATGGCGAGCATGAGGTAGAGCTGCCCGCGATGATGGGCCTCGTGCTCGATCATGGCACGAAGCCATTTCCAGCAGGCCATCTTTGCACCGCCTGGCGTCTCCACTTCCTCTGCAAGGTTGTGCGCAGTCAGCGCTGCAAAGATCGCTCGCGCTTCGGTGTGCAGCCGATGGTAGTACGCAAGCGTGTCGGCGAGTCCATTGGCAAGCTCGGCTCCGTGTCCCGGAAAGCGGCTGGGGCGCTGCGCGACGGTCTCGGCCCACATCCATCGCTCAGTGCCAGCGATGTGCCGAACAAGCGCACCAACGGTGAACCACCCAGGCGCGGGCGACCAGTCGATGTCTTCCTCGCGAATCAACGAGAGCAATCGGCTCGTGCGCGTGTGCACGCGGTCGAGATAGGTCAACAGCTCGGCGGGGTCGTTGAACATGGATAGCGCCTCGGTTCGCGATTCAGGCCACGAGGTTCTTCAGCTCCCCTTCGAACACCGTAACCGCATGGCCGCTTACTCGAACCATGTTATCGCGCAGCTCCGTTGTGAGCATCCCCGTTCGCGCCGATGATTGAAAAGCGCTGAGGCGCGACCGTTGCAGCTTCTCGGCCCAGTACGGCGTGAGGAAGGTGTGCACCGCGCCGGTGACCGGATCCTCATTGGTGCCCGACCACGGCCAGAAGTAACGGTACTCGAAGTCGGCGGTGCCGCGAATGGAAGGCGCTGTGACCACGACGCCGCTCAGCGTGTTGGTGGAACGCACCAGACGAGCGAAGTCGGGGCGGAGACCCGCAACCAGTTCAGCGCTCGCGAGCTCCAGCAGCAGCATGCGATCGACGTGACTGATGCGCGCATCGACCACGACCTCGACGCCGAGCGCCTGGAGCAGCGACGGCGGAACGTCGACGGCGACATTGATGCGACTGGTGGCATGCACAGGGAGCTCGATCGTCAACGCACCGTCGCCCGTACTGACGTTACGCGCGACCGGAACGGCAACGCCCGCTCGCGTGAGAAAGGTCAGGGCGTTCCGCGCGCGCAGTTCGAACAGGATGTGTGCGGCCGCCAGTGTCGCGTGGCCGCAGAGCGCGACTTCCTGCTTTGGCGAGAAGAACCGGATGTGGACTGTGTCGGTATCGCTCGGCGTGACGAACGCCGTCTCTGAAAATCCGATCTCGCGGGCAATGTGCGACAGTGTTCGATCAGTGAAGTCTCGATCGAGCAAACAGACCGCGGCCGGATTGCCCTTGAATGGTACCGTGGTGAACGCGTCGACAAACCATGTGCGCACCAGAGCTACTCCGTCGAACGGTGAAAGGATCAGGGATTGAGGATCGGCATCATGTCACGCCAGGGGCCTACCATGTCGCGATATTGCCGAGCCATCACCCGGGTGATCTGCGCGATGTGCGACAGGTCGTGCGCTCGCCATGCGGCCAAGAGCTCGCCGAGTGAAACGATGCCGAATGACGGGTGCGTACCCTCTCGCGCGAGATCGGCCGCGCTCAGCTGCCACGACTCGAGCTCGGACAGGCTCTGTTCGCGCTCGACGGTAAAGCTGGCGAGCAGTGCGTCGAGTGGCGCGTCGGAGATCACGGCACCCTCGCCGTTCACGGCGAACGTAGCGCGGAAGTGCCCGTCAGGCGTGAACGGCGGAAACGGAACCGTGCTCCCGTGTTCACGAATCGTACGTGCCCGTGGCATCCAATTCGCGCGCTCGCAGAAGAGCAGGTGTGCCACGATGACGCGAGGGCTCCATGATCCTGCACCTTCGGTCGCTTCGGTCCATTGCGCGGGGAGATCCAGCAACAACGCGCGGAGTACTTGTGGGGTTCGCGCGAGCGTTTCGTGCTCGCTCAACAGATCGATCGGGGCGACGGTGGTCATGCGAGCCGCACGAGCGGTGGGCGGTTTGCATCCGCAGCGCCGCCAAGCTGTTCGGGAAGCGCTGTGCGGAGCGCATCGAGCAGCGTGTGCAGCAGGCGATCATCGCTGCGGCGTATGTCGTGCGCGGCGTACCATGGTCGCCAGAGGCCGTGCTCGCCGAGTGAAAGAGCGACGAGTCCGTCGAGTGACCCCGATTGATCGAGCAGCCAGCGCGGCGCGATCGCGATGCCGTAACCGGCGCGTGCCATTGCCAGCACGGCCGGCGTGACCATCAGCTCGAGCGTGCGGCGCGGAACGACCTGCGCGGCCGCAAGAAATGCTGTCTCAACGATGCCGCGATTGGGTTCCGCGTAGTGGCAAAGGAGCGTTTCGTTTTCGAAATCGCTTGGCATGAGATACGCACGCTGCGCGAGCCCATGCGACGCGGCGACGACGCCCACCATTTCGTCCTGAAAGAGCGGAACGCGTTGCACATCCGACTCGCTGGTCGGCGCGCTGTACACGAGCGCCACGTCGACCGCCGCGTGATGCAGCGCGCCGAACGGATCGCGCGTGGATTCGGGCACCAGTTCGATGGTCACGCCAGGATGTCGCGCCGTCATGATGCGTGCCACCGACGGGAGCCAGTGATAGCACATGTAGCACTCAGAGCTTACGCGAACCGTGCCCTCGTACCCGTCGGCCAGTCGACGCACATCGACTTCCGCGCGCGCGATCTCGGCGAGCACACGCGAGGCCGTCGCCAGTACGCGCTCACCGGCGGGTGTAAGCGTCATTCCCCGCGCGTGTCGGCGAAAGAGTGTGACACCCAGCCGCTGTTCGATGGCGTTGAGCTGTCGGGTGAGCGCCGGTTGCGTCATGTTCAGCCGCTGGCAGGCGCGACTCAGCGCGCCCGCTTCATGTACGGCGCGGACGATCTCGAGATGTTTGACGTCGAGCGTCATCGGCGGATTGCCTGAGCGGGGGCAGCGCGATCGGCCTGCGAATCATGCGAGCTGGCGGCATGCCATGCGGCGTCGAGTCCGAGTTGGACATCGCGCAGAATGTCTTCCGCCGATTCGGTGCCGACGGAGAAACGAATCAGTCCGGATGGAATTGCGTATGATTGCGCCTGCTCGCCGAGTTCGTCGCCGGCAAAGTCCAACTCTTCCGGCACTTCCAGCGTGGTGTATACGCTGCCAAGACTGCTGGCGATGGGAATCCATTCGAGCGCTTCGACAAATCGACGTGCCCCTGCACGTCCACCCGTCAGCGCGAATGACAACATACTTCCACCCGATTGCATCTGCGTGCGAGCAACACGCGACTGCGGATGCGACGCCAGGAATGGATAGCGCACGTGCGTGACTGCTGGATGCGCGTCGATCAGTGCGGCGACTGCGGCTGCCGTTTCGCACTGCGCGCGCATGCGGAGGGGCAACGTTTGCAATCCACGCAGCAGAAGCCAGCAGGCGTGTGGATCGAGAATTGGACCCGTGAGCACACGCATTTCCCGAATGCGTCGCACCAGCGTGCGGCCGCCAGCAACCACGCCGGCCATGACATCGGCGTGCCCTGCGAGTGACTTGCTCGCCGATTGTATGGAGAGATCGGCACCGAGCGACAGCGCCTGCTGCACAAACGGACCGGCGAAGGTGCTGTCGACAAAGACCAGCGCGCCGCGTGCGTGCGCCTGCGTGGTGAGGGTTCGAATGTCGAGCACGTCGATCAGCGGATTCGACGGCGTTTCGAGATACATGAGCCGCGTGGTCGGCCGAAATGCCGCACTCACTGCTTCGACGTCGGTTGCATCGACAAAGTCCACGGCAACGCCGAACGCATCTTGCAAGTGCTGCAGGAACAGAACGGTTTGCGCGAAGATTGCGCGGTGCGCGATGACATGATCGCCAGCTCGCAGCGTCGCGAGGAGCGCCGAACTGATTGCTCCCATGCCTGACGCGAACACCAGCGCTTCCTCGGCGCCCTCGAGGGCGGCCAATTTGCGTTCCGCCAGTGCGAGGGTGGGGTGGCCGAACCGCAGATAGAAGCCGCGATCGGGATCGTTGCCGAACAGGTCGGCGAGTTCGGGGAGCGAACGCCCTTCCCACTGCGTGGTGAGGTAAAGCGGGGCGTTCAGGGTGCGATGGTCGCGAGGACGACCGTCCGGTGCCGCCCACGTGTGTACAGCAACAGTCTCCGGAGCGAGACCAGCCACCGCACCCTTCCCGCCTTCAGCGTGTCGCGTTGTTGGGTACTTCGCATCGCGTTGGTTCACGCGAGGAATGTGCGAGGCGGGCTGCTATGCGTCCAATGCATGTTTGGGATGGGAGCTATCCATCCCGGGCATGGGTGGTCTGTAGGATGACGGTGTGCTGACACGAGGCCGCAGACTGCTTCGCAGCCGAGTCCTTCGGCCTGGACAGCGCCCTCCTGACAATGGCCGGGGTGACTGAGCTTGTAGTCTGTAACGTTACACGCTACATTCGATGAAACTGCTCTCCTTCCAGCACAAGGGGCTTGAGCGTCTCTATAACGTGGTCACTATCCGTCACCGCGAATTGGCGGCTCACGTTCACCGTTGACGAAGAGCAGCAACTCTGCGATCTCAATCTCGAAGACTACCACTGACCGCCGACACTGGAATCGGCAGGGGAGCTGATATGGCGATGCACTCGCCACCGCATCCAGGCACATTCTTGCGCGACGAGATCCTCGAGGCGAACGATCTCTCTGTCAGCGCGGCGGCCGAGCTACTGAAAGTTGCACGCCCAACGTTGTCCAAGCTGCTCAATGGACGCGCGGACCTCTCGGCCGAGATGGCGCTGCGCTTCGAGCAGGTGTTCGGTCTGCAGATGAGCACCCTGCTGTCCATGCAGATCGCGCATGACGAAGCGTTGGTCCGACGGACTCGCGCCAAGCTCCGGCTCAAGCCGTTCCGAGTGGCTGCTACTTCCCCTTCGTCTCTTCCCACAACGCGCCGAACTGCTTCTTGAGCGCCTCGAGCTTCGGCAGATCGTTGTACATGATGTACGGCTCGTCGGTGTGCGTGTAGAGATAGTTCTGATGATACCGCTCGGCGTCGTAGAACTTGTCGAGCGGTTTCACTTCGGTCACGACGGGCTTGCGATAGACCTTGTCGGCCGAGAGCTGCGCGATGGCGGCCTTGGCCTTCGCTTCCTGCGTCGCGGACGTGGTGAAAATCGCCGAGCGATACTGCGTGCCGACGTCAGGCCCCTGGCGATTGAGCTCGGTGGGGTCGTGCGCCACGCGGAAGAACACCTGAAGCAGTGTGTCGTAGCTGACGACGGTCGTATCGAACGTCACGCGCACCGACTCAGCGTGACCCGTGAGCCCCGAGCTGACGTACTCGTAGTCGGGATTGACCGACTTGCCGCCGGCGTAGCCGGACACGACCTGCTTGACGCCCTTGATGTGCTCGAAGACGGCTTCGACACCCCAGAAGCAGCCGCCGGCGAAGACGGCGGTTTGGAGAGTCGGACTCTTGGGCGCGCTGAGGCGCATGGGCTGCGCGGTTGCGTTCGCGGTGGGAGCGAGCAGCAGGAGGGCGGCGAGAAGCAGCTGTTGTCTGGGCATGGTGAGCGCTGAGAGTTGCTTATGGTAGCCGTGTCGGTGCCAGCAAGTTCCCAAGGACCTAGTTCAACCGCCGGTAGCGAACCAAAGTCTCCTCGTCGTCCTCGTTCCGTTGCGCGACATACCAGCCGCGCGGAGTCACCGCGAGGAGGCGGCTCCCTTCGGGAAGCAGCGCCGTGCCAACGCGCTTGCCGGTGTGGTCGAACGCATCTACAGCAAGCTTCTCGTCGACTGTGCTGCGAGTGCGGATCACGTAAAGCAGTCCGTCTGTGCCGGCCACGAGGGCGTCACGCACGAATGGCGGAACGACTGCCGGCCATGGCGGAAACTTGTCTGCCTTCAGTACGGGTGTGCCGTCGTCGTTTCGCATCCAATTCTCGGCGAAGCGCTTCCTGACCTCGGCAGTCACTGGGTTTGCGGGCTCCGATACTGGAGTGCCTTTGACGACAGTGCCGTTTCTCAGGCGCCAGTCTACGCGGTACGGTGAGAATCGTGCGATCGCGATGTCGCCCGTCGCGAACATGACGGCTTGATCGTGTGTCTGAAGCGGATTCAGAATGCCAATATGGATCATCGCAACGTTGTTGACCTTCAACGGATACTGTCTGGCCCCGAAGTATTGTCCCGCAATGGTGTCGATCGTCTGGGGTTGTGCATTGCGCGGGCGCAGGACGAGGGCGATACGCTTGGCGTGAATCGGCATATCGTCGTATTGCCACGGTTCACGAGGGTTGTCGGGGCCAAACACGCCAACCATTTGCAACATGGTGCCGTGCGCGTCGACGCCGCTTGACAGTATTGGCTGCCATGTCTGAACGGCTGACGTGATGCTGCCAATCCTGTCCCGGTCGATCAAATAGACCTTTCGATTGGTGCCATCAACGACCAGCGAAGAATCTCCTTCCATCGGGAAGATGGCCTTAGGAGATCGATACTCGCCGGGACCATCACCCGTTCGACCGAGCTGCCGTTGCGTCCGGCCGGCGGCGTCGAAAATTGCGATCGTGCGTGGCTCTCGAAGCAGCACAATCACACGGCCATCAGAGAGCTCGCGCGTACCACGAACCTGCGTCACGGACACTGGATACTTGCGGTCGACCTCCAGTTGAATGCGTTCGGCGCTACCACCGACCTGCGTCTGAGTCGATCCGATGCTCGAGTCGGCAATAATGCCGACCAGCATAGTCACAAGATGGCGTATTCGAAGCGCATGGCGCGGAGACATTGGCGTACTCACGTTGGGGTTCACTTCAATTGTCTGGAATAGAGTGTCAGAAAGACAAATTGTAGTCGCGCGGCCGCTCGGAGCTCCGTGAGATGCGACCCCGCGTACTGAACGCTGTCCCCGCGCACAGTCACCGTTTCCATCGGCAGGCCGCAGATCAGAAAGCGGCCTGCCGAGTCACTGACCGCGGCGATGATGTTCTTTTCGGCGCTGATGCGGTCGCCCTTCTTCTGCGATGGAATACGCGCTGAGGAAAACCATCGCGCCTGCAGGTCAGTCGAGACAGGTCGTCCGGACGAGTCCCTGGCAACGCCAACGATCGCGCCGGCCTTCTCGCGGTCGTTCGCTGATCCGCACAGGCGACGTATCAGCTCGTCATCGGAGACTTTGAGCGAAACGCGATGCGACTGCCGCGCTTCGATGCGAATCGGAACTGTCCACGCGTTTGCGCGTGAGTCTCGCAACGGCGGTTCGACTTGCAGTACGTAGTCGCCTGGAATCACAGCGCCAAGCGAGAGTATTCCGGCCGACGATGGTGTGAATGTCGAATCGTAGCCCTGGAGTCGATATCGCGAAGCCAGCAACGTTGGCAACGCGTGGCTTGATGCCTCGATCGCGATCGACGCCGATTGCGAGGGCACGAAGTACATTCGCGCCCCAGCTTGTTCGACAGACATGGTCCGCCCACCGACTTCCTTGGTGGCAAGCACCGACAGTGGCTGGCGACTGTACGTTGTGCGCGACAGGCCGTCGGCGCTCTTCGCGTCCTTGCGACCGGTGATCGGTAACGTCATTCGCCAGTCTACGACGACTGCGCCGAGTGCTCCGGCGGGGGCGAATCGCATCCAACCCATCGCGGCGGTTGGCGCGATCCAGTCGGGAAGGCCTTCGTATCGAAAGTGGATGGAATCAGACGCGAGTTGCGCGCCACTCAGAAAGAGCGTGCCGCTGATGTCGGCCCTATTCGTCGGCGGCGGAGCGGCTGGCGAGAACTCCATCGACCACGCGGATCGGCCGGTGTTCTGCGCGCGAAAGCAGTGCGTTCGCACGAACTCGTCGGAAGCCAGGACGGCCAAGTCGGGTGCGCGGAATGTTGAACCGTCGGCGCCGTCGACCACATAGCCGTGTTTCGCGAGACTGTCCGCCGGCCAGGCATCGAAAGGCGGTTGTCCGGTGCGCGACGTTTGGCGTACCTGCAAACTTCGAACGGTTCGATCGTTGATGCGCTGCTCTGATTCGAACGTGAACAGCTGCGTCGTCACGCGCGGATTGCCGAGCGCAGCTGCCGACGTGGCGATACTGGCTTGCACCTGCTCGAGCAACCTCACGAGTACGGTGTCGCCACTATTTGATTCGGGGCAGACTCGCTTGCTGCTTACGCGCAACGCGGAGAGGCCGACCGGTCGTCGCGCCACACGTATGTCAAAGGTCATCGCGCCAGCGAGCGGTACACGCACCTCGCCCGCGCGCTCGCGCTGGAACCCCACGGCCAGTACATCAACAGCGACCGTTCCGCCCGCGCTCAGCCGGAGATCGTAGCGGCCGCGGTCATCGGTGCGCACTTGCCCGAGCACTCGCCCGCTCGGTGACTGCACGCGCACGACCGCATTGGCCAGGAGCACACCGTCACTCGTTGTGGCGACACCACGCAGCTGCTGGGCCAGCGCGGTGCCAGGCAGCGCCGCAAGCGCGACGGCGGCGAGCACGCGATTCACCTCGAGTCTCGGGCATTGGCCATGCAGATAACCTCTAGTCGAAATCGCCGCTTCGCCACATTCTAGGCGGAAGCGTTGTCCTCTGGCTCACCACTTTCTGTGCAGGCATCAATGGGACTTTTCTGGGATCTCTATCAGCAGTCGCAGATTTCTGATCATTCGAGCCGCGCCGGCGCACTGGAGGAACGGGTGGCGCTACTGGAGGGGGAATTGGCGCGTACGCAGCGCGTGCTGCATGAGGTTATTGGGAGGCTCGAGAAGCACTTGGGGCAGGATTTGGATAGGGATGGGCGGATCGGTTGAGCAGTTGTCGCGCTGCGGGGTACTGACAGAGCTCAGTTTCATGGCAACACTCCACTTGAGGGAATGCAATTTTGCGGCACGGAAGGATCATGATCGCGGGGATAGCGATAACGGTCGGGGTTACTCCGGGGCGCGCTAGCTCGCAGTCGATTGCTCAGGCGTCAGTCGCGTCCGCGATCGCCCGAGGCGCGAAGTCGAAAGAGCTCGAGCAGGCTTCGGGAGAGAGTCGTGAGCCGTCCGCACGCGGATACGGCTTCAAGGTGAGCGTCACCGGTCCGTTGAATCGCATCGCTAATGCGTCTGCCGAGGCGACACGAAGTGGATTGTCATCGCTATCAGATAGCGTAGTCCGAGCAGCCTCCGCTCCGTTCGTGCTGGTCGAGGTCGCTCCGAAGCCGCCGTTAGAACGGGACGGAGCGATGGTGCTGCCACCGGCGCCATTGCGTCTGGTATTGCGCGAACGCGGTGTTCGTGTCGAGCGCGTCTCGCCTATTCAGCCCGACTCTGTGCAGCTGTTTCAATCGGAGCTCCTTACGGCGGACGGCATGACGTACACGTCGACCGGCATGCGCGCGTTCTTCCCGTTGGCTCAGCTTCCGACGAGGGACCTCGAGGTGATCGTCGCGACGTCGAAGTCAGAGCATGTCATTCCGCTGAGTCGCGAGATGGTGCGCAGAGTGCGGTAGTGGGGAAATTCCGCGTGTGGTACTCGTCCCCCGAAGCGAATCGAATGAAACGACTGAAGTCGCACGCAAACCGCTGTGCAATTGTGCTCGCGCTCTGCGCATGTCGGAGCGAGTCCGCTAGTCTGAGCGAATCAGCGCAGTCGAGGGTGGATATCGCCGTTTTGGAAGCGCGGATCTACCCGACAGCCAGCCATGAAGGCAGTAAGGGGCTCCACTACCCGCGACGTCCGCAGACACAATCCAACGGCACGATTGTACTGGGCAACGATATCACCACGCTGCTGTTGATCTCGAATGACGGCCACACCGTTCGGGAAATCGGACGTCGAGGGGCCGGTCCGGGAGAGTTCAAGGACCTTTGGGCGTTCAAGATTCTGCGAGGGGACTCGATTCTCGCCTATGATCCCGGGCAGCGCAGAATGACGCTGTTCTCGCCGGAAGGGCAGTTCGTGTCCACGCATCCGGCGATGCTCTACGCCGGCACTGGACCTGTCTGGCTCGCTGATGGTACGGCCGTGGGAATCGATGGCGCCTTCAACAATCGGGCATTCCTCATGGCGAAGCAGCGTCGAGGTGCGATTCAGGACACCTCCTGGGTCATGGTTGCGCAGCGAGGTGACACGCTTGCGAAGCAAGTTTGGCAGACACCGGGGCGACACGCGTTCGCCGGAGAAATCGTGACGTTCGAGATTCTGTTCGCGGGGCAGCCGTTAATTGCAGCGCTCGGTTCGACCGTCGTAGTCGGGCAGGGTGAGTTCGATACGCTCGAGGTTCGAGATAGCGATGGCCGACTGATCTCGAAGTTCAGCAGTGGACTTGCTCGTGAGGCAGTCACACCGCGCTTGGTCACCGAGTATTTCGACTCGGCATCGGCCGACGGACTCACATCGGTCGAAGAAAGCAAGGCGCACGCTCATATCGCCGATTCGACGCCTCGATTTGATCGCATCGCGACCGACCGGCAGAATTGTATCTGGGTCCGAAGGTGGTCGAGCCCAACGAGCGAGACAAGCGACTGGGTTGTTCTTGACGCGCACGGGTCGCGAAAGGGCGTCGTACGCCTGCCGCGTTCGTTTCGCGTGTCGGAGATCGACGCGGGGAGTATTCTTGGCCTCGAGTACGATGACGACGGCGTCGCGGCTGTCGCGACCTTCAGCTATCGACTGCGCCCGGCATGTGCGATCGGTCGTTCCGGCCGTCCCTAGGGGATTCCCTAATCGAAGGGGTGTCGTGGCGGCGTATTTCCGCTACTGCTACCGCTGAAGCTCGATGTTAACCCGAACCGTCTTCATCGCGTCGCACGATCCTCCGCGTCGGACCGTCAGTTTCTCGAGCACTTCGCTCCTGTAGCCCGGCGCCCGCACCTCGAGTTTGTAAACGCCGGGACGCTCGACCGCACCGTATAGTTGGACTGGGTACTGATCGCGAAGCACTCCGACCACGCTCTCGACATACTCACCATCGGTAAGCGTCATGGTGGGTGCTGAATCCGGAGCGCGCTTCGTGACAGCGTCCATCACCGACGCGTTTACGCCGTACGTACCGACCAAGACGCAGTCGCCACACGCGGTGCTCGCCCCGACGAATGCTCTGAGGGCGAGTTGTACGGTTCGGCGGGGGAACGAAGCGCTCCGCAGGAAAAGCCAGGCGCGAGTTGTTGCGCCCTCAAAGGCGCGCATTGACATCAAACACCGGAGAAGAAGCTAGAAGTTTCGTCGAATCAACGTGAACGTCGAATCAAGCGCCGCGTACGTGAGAAATGTCAACGGATCGTACTTGGTGGTCGCGATGACATATCGATTGGGCGTGAGGCGAAAGAGGCGCGCGCCTGTGATCGCCGCGGACTCCGCGCTGTCAGCCGCGCCTAAAGAGAAGCGATCGGCCTTCCATGCGTTGAGAGCTTTTCTGCACGTTGTTGTATCTCGAACGACCGTGACGCGAGCGTAGGAAACTCCCGCGATCCCAAGCGCGGCTCGGGTTCTGGCGTACGTCACGCCGACCTCGCCGGTATCTGTCAGCAATGTCTGAATGAATGTGTGCGAGATCTGCTCGTCGAGCGACCTTCCGATCGAGCACGCGTCGTCGACACGGACTAGGCTGCCGTGGCTGCTTGGGGCGCGCGTAGTCGCGCTCACTCCAATCGATATCGCAAATACCAAGATTGGTAATCTCACTCATTCATTCTAACCGAATGACTGGCGCTTCAGGCTTCCCAGCACTACTATGGCCATAGTTGGGCGGATCACAGCTGGGCCCCGCGGAAATGAATGGAGGAGACGCTGTATGAAATTGCAGGTGACGATATCGGCTGGCATCGCGTTGATCACCCTCGTTGGCTGCGCGCATCGATCGGGCGCTCCCAACAAGCGCGGCGAGTATGCGGTCACGCTCACTGCGGTGACTGAGTTGACACCTGCTCAGTACTACGGCCTTACCAATATTTTCTACGAGCCAAGGGCGGGTGCGTTCCGAGACTCTGTGCGCGCACCGACGAGCTGGACGAACATCGAGTTGGACAACCTCTTCGAAGATCCGGAACTGCGGCCCATCCGGATCATGCGATACCACGCGAGCGCCGACACGACACCGCGCTTCGCGGTGGATACTGTTGGCGACCTGGACTTTACCCAGGCGCCGACGCTCAAGTTCGAACCGGCGGGGAAACTGCTGATTGCGAACATCGATCTGACGGTGCGGTCGCGAGCCGGAACCAAGCGGCGAATGCCGTTTCAGATTGCTCGCGCGGAGAAGAACTACGTGTACGCCCGAATTGCGCAGAAGCACTCGGGCGTGCTCAAGGTAGACGGTCACTCCTATGCAGTTTTGGTTCGTCACAGGAGTCGCGGCCATCCGTTCTTCTCCAATGCCGGCGGAACCGAGTTCTTCATTGACCTCAACGCTGATGGTGTATTCGCGGAGCGCGCCGCGCTCACAGTGAACGGACACGTTGTGGCCGCTGAGCAGGCACTGCCCGACACCCCGTTTGAGTTGGCGGGGAAACTCTACGAGATCAGCGCGATCGACTCGGCGGGTACGGTGCTGCATATCCTGCCCTCGGAGCGAACGACCGCAATTGCACCAAATCAACGCGCACCGCAGTTCCGTGCCACGCGCGTGTCCGGCGACGCCGTGCGGATCTCGCAAGCGAAGGGACAGTTTCTGCTGTTCAGCTTTTGGGCGACCGATTGTCCGTTCAGCGATCAGGTGCGTGTCGCTGAGAACGCATTGATGGAGAAGTACGGCGAGAGGCTCGCCTGGATCGCCATGGCGAAGGACACGAGCGCTGCCGACATCTCAGCGTATCTCGCAAAGTCACCGATGCGCGCCACCGTGACGAAGCAGGATTCTGCAACGTGGAGCGTCTACAATCCCCTCGGCGCGACGCCGCGATTTGTCGTGGTGGATGACAAGGGGATTGTGCGTTTTCAGACGGAAGGCGCGAGCAGTATGAACGTGCTGGAAGCGAAGCTCGAGGAGTTGATGCGCCTTTCTACGCCGTCAGCAACGCCGCCGGAATCACCGCAATCCCATCGCTTCGACGGTACGCCTGTGGCCCGGTGGTGATCACGGCCGCATCGAGTAGATCGCCCTTCAGCTCATCGCGCAGCCACTGAAGGTGTCGCACATCAGCGTCGTCGACCACGGGACTCAATTTCACTTCGAGCGCCACGACGCGTTGGTCGCCGCGTTGCACGATGAGGTCGACCTCGCGGCGACCGTCTTCCACTCGCAAATGGTGGACGGTGGCCTCGGCGGCCTGCGCGTAGACGCGGACAGATTGCGTCACCAAAGATTCAAAGAGTTGGCCGAACAGCGTGCCGTCGCGTGGTGCGGTTTTCGTCAAGCTCCGCGACTGCGAGTGCACTTCGGGATCGAAGATTGGTGACATGGTGCCTGAGAGCAGCGCTCCTTCATCGACGCCGAGCAGTCGGGCGGCCAATGCTGGATCGGCCATGTGATGACGCGGCGCCTGCGTGAGCCGGTTCAATTGATTGCGACTTGGTAACCAGCCAGGGACCGGATCGATCAGGTACAGGCGCTCGAGCACGTCGCGGTAGGCTATCGCTGACGTCTTCGCGAGCGTCTCACCATCACCGCTGGTAGATGCATTGCGGATCTTGTCGAGCGACGTCACGGTGGCCGATGCGGCCGCGTAGCTCCGCATCCATCGATTGAGCACGTCAGGGCGCCGAACTCTGCGTCCAGCTTCCTCGAAGTCGCGATCCACCACACGCGCCAGGTATCCGTCGAGTTGCAGGCGACGCGCGCGGGGAGCCAGCGAGCGGATTCCCGGGAATCCAGAAGCCACAATCTCCGTCGCGTATGCTGCTACATCGACGCTCGAGCGTCCCTCAATCGTTGGCCGACGTCCGCTGATCAGGTCAGCCAGGGACACGGTCGGTGAAACCAGTCCGCGTTCAGCAAGCGATAGCGGTCGCATGCGCAGTGAGACGATGCGCCCGGCTCCGGAATGAATCAGTCCGTCTCCATCGTCGTGCAACGGGACCGCAGATCCTGTAAGCAGGTAGCTCCCTGCTGTCGCTCCCTGATCCACCGCGCGGCGTACATCGTCCCAGATTGTTCGGTATCGTTGCCACTCATCGAACAGCACTGGTGCTTCGCTCGAAAGTGCAGCGCCTGTCGCGGCTTCCACGGCAAGTCGCTGAGCGGGGCTATCGAGTCGGAAGACCGTTCGGGCTCGTCGAAGCGCTGTGGCCGTCTTTCCAACGCCCTTCGGCCCCTCAAGCGCGATGGCGGGCAGCTCCGGCAGCAGTTCGTCCAGCTCGGCGTCGACAATTCTGCGCGCGTAGCTCATTCGACTCTCGTGTCAGTGCTGCGCCGATCGGTGGATGTAGGCAAGCCGCGGGAACGGTTAAGTATACCATACCCGCGGCTCATACGCTACCGTTTACGCACATATAACGCTACTGTATACGCGCTAGTAACGCTACCGTTTACGCAGATTATACGCTACCATATCCGCATCGATTTGCCCTACCGCCCCGTCCCCGTCCCCGCCTTCGTCACCGGCATCACCGGACGATTCGGCACCACCGGACCGTCCTTCTTGGTCGGATACAATTCGGCCAGCGTGTTGCCGTCGTACATGCGCCCGTTCTTCATCACGTAGCGAATGCTGTTCGTGTTGCGGAGATCGGTCATGGGGTCGCGATCGAGCACGAGGAGGTCAGCGAGCTTGCCGACTTCGATCGAACCCACGTCGCCCTGCAGGCCGATGTCCGATGCGCCGCCAATCGTCGCAACGCGCAGCGCTTCGTGATTGGTCATGCCGCCCGAGTGCATGGCCCACAGCTCCCAGTGGTAGCCGAGGCCCTGGAGCTGGCCGTGACTGCCAATGCCGAGTCGTCCGCCAGCGCGCAGGATTTTGGTAGCGTCGGCGGCGAGCTGCGGGAAGACATACTCCTCATCTCGGAACCAGCCGCCCGCGGTGCCGCCGTTCGGCATGCTGGCCATGCGGCGACGCGTTTTCGTGGCGAGTTCTTCGTACGCGGTGAAGCGCTGCAGCTTGGGATCCGCCCACGGGTTCTCCTTCGTGTAGAACCAGTTTTCACCCCACGGACCACCGTAGTTCACCAGCAGCGTGGGCGTGTACGCGCGCTTGGTCCACGCCATAAGGCCAACAACATCGCTGCCGAGCGGTGTGATGCCCATCGAGTGCTCGAGGCCGGGATAGCCGTCGAGCGTTTCGGTGAGATTGAGCTTCACATCGAGCGAACCTTCAGTGGTGGGCATCAGCTGCTGCTCGCGCGCGGCGGTGATGATCCACTGACGCACCTGACGCACACCGGAGACGTACATCTTGAGCGTCTTGGTGTCGTAGTAGCTGCTGTAGCGCTTAAGAATGTTCCGCGCGTGCTCCTGATCGCGGATGTTGTCGGTGTTGAAGACACCAGGGCCGGTGGAGTAAATGCGCGGCCCGATGATCTGACCGGCGTCGACCATGTCCTGATAGGTGAGCACGTCGGTCGTTGCCGTTTGCGGATCGCGCGTGGTGGTCACGCCATACGCGAGATTCGCGAGATACGCCCACGGCTGCACTTCGTGAATCGTTCCACGCTCGGCGCGTAAATGTGCGTGCGAATCTACAAAGCCGGGAATCACTGTCGCGCCAGCAAGGTCCATCACCTGCGCGCCGGCCGGTGCAGTCACGGTGCCCGCAGAACCCACCGCTGCGATGCGATTGTTGCGCACCACGATGTCGCCGCGCGCGAAAATCTCGTCGCCCTTCATAGTCACGATTTTCGCGTTGCGCAGCACCACCGTGCCGCTCGGCATATCGCGCGCGACGGAGATGAGAACGCGCGTTTCGGTTGGTGTGTACGGACGCGGGCGTGACGCAGCCGGAACAGAATCGCGAACCGCCACCGCAATGGCCGCTTCGCGAGCGGCCGCCGAGTCGAGGTTGTAGACGACGTACGCGTTGCCGATCGACCAGTGAATGGTGCGACCGTTCGACGACCAGACCGGGAACTGTCCACCGATGTCGGTGAGGCGACGGACGGGGAACGTGGCCGTGTTCGGTTCGGAGACGTTGACCGTGGCCTGCACGCCACGCGGCGGAATGGTGACCGTGTAGAAGTCGGAGTTGATCTGCGCGAGCGCGACGTCGCCGTTCGGCGACATCATGATGAGCTGCGCTGGCGGACCCGGCGAGTTCGGCTCCTCCGGCTCGTCTGCCTGTGCCGCGTTGCTGGCGATTGCGCGCTCCATCTCGGACAGCGTTCGCTCGCCATGACCGTGACCGTCGTCGTTGTCACCGCCGGTCGCGGCACCAACGACGCGCAGATGTTGCTGCGGATCGGTGCCGTCCCAGCGAATCGATACGAGTCCGTTGTTGGACGAGAGATAGATGCGCGAGGTGTCGCGTGAGAAATGCGGCTTGCTGCGTCCGGCGGCGCGTGCGATCACCGCGGCGGCTGCGCCATCGGCGGTTGCTGGTGCCGAGGGGAACCACACGATCTGCGACGTGCCAGTCACACCGGTTTGGTCCTGACGACCCTGCGCCGGCGTGCTCACCGCCACGATGCGCGCACCGTTGGGAGAGAAGACCGGCTGTCGATACGTCGCTGTTCCTCGGCTCACCGGCGTAATGCGCGTCGCGCGACCCGCGGCGACCGTCGCGCGATAGATGCGGCCACCGCTCTCCGTCCACGTCACCCACGCCAGCGATTTGCCATCGGGCGACCACGCCGGCTCGGCTTCGATGACGCTCATGATGGTCACGCGTTGCGGCGTGCCACCGGGCCAGGCCATGAGATAGAGCTTGTCCATCGCGATGAACGCGATCTGCGAACCGTCGGGGCTTGGCACGGCATCACGGATCTGTCGCGCGTTGAACTGCGCGCTGTCGGCGATGGGGTAGGCGAACGACAGCTCTGGTGCAACGTCGACCTGCGACTGCACGCGGAACGGAATTTCAGTTTGTCCGCTGCCATCAACAGCTACGCGCCAGAGCTTGTTGCCGTAGCTCGCGACAAGTTCCTTCGAGTCAGGCGTGAAGCTCATCCCCGGAAGCGCGTCCATGGGCGCGCGCGATTCCATTTCATCGCGCTGCGTGGGATAGGCGAGCCATCGCTCGTCGCCCGTTGTGAGATCGCGCAGACGCAATCCGGTCTTGTTCTCGTAGCGCGAACCGTACGCGAGCCACTTGCCATCAGGGCTCAGCGTTGGGCGCACTGCGGATCCATATCGCGACGACATCGGTTCACGCTCACCGGTTTCGCGATCGTAGCTCCAGATCTGATACTGCGGGAACTGCGCGTTGTAATTCCATGCACCGGCGCGCTGCGTGTAATACACATAACGACCGTCGGTCGTGAACGCGGCGCCCGCTTGCTGCACGGCCGGTGCACCAGCGGTTGCCGGTGGTGCCGTGTACAGCGGCACGCCGTTACCGCCGTCGACGTGATACATCCACAGCACAGGCAATCCGCCGCGGAAGCCGCCCTTACTGGCCACGATGTACTTGCCATCGGGCGAATAGTCCGGCGACAGATAGACACTCGCGCGACCGCGTGTGACCTCCTTGACCTCACGCGTGGCGAGATCGAGGGTGTGCACGTTGTCCGCGCCCTGTCGATCGCTGATGAACACGACCGATTTGCCATCGGGGCTGAAGCGCGGTTGCACATCGTACGCGAGTCCACTCGTTAAGCGCGTCGCGTCACCGCCGGTGAATGGTATGATGTAGAGATCGCCAAGCATGTCGAAGACGATCTGCTTGCCATCGGGGCTGACGTCGATGGAGAGCCAGGTGCCGTCACGTGTGTCGAGCGAGAACTTGCGCGTCGCTTCGAGCGGGAGCGGCTTGGGCGCCGGTCGTGCGGCGGGTGCTTGAGCGTTCGCCGTCGCAGCGAGTGCAGTAAGGGCGACTGCGAGACGCGTCGCGAGGCGCGAGCGGCGGGGGAGTAGCGCGGGCACGGGAGCTCCGGGCGTGGAACGACGGGTTTGGAGAGCGAGGGCGGTCTTGGAAGCTCGATCCGCGGGGCGGGGCTGTCAAACTCCAGTCGATGGAATCCCACCCCTAATAGGTCGCTCTATACTTCCATCGCCGGTCAAAGATGAAAATGAGGAGTCCCGCCGAACTGCTCTCGCCGCCGTAAACGGCGAAGCGGTTTCGCACTCGATACACTGAGACCTTGGAGATCCATCCGGTGTCGGCGCCGAACTTCCGGAGCCGATAGGCAGCGCGTGCTCGATTGCACGTTTCCCTGTCAGTGATTGTGAGCACCGAATCCGCGTGGACTCGCGGAAGATCGATTGACTGGCGCACTTCCTTGAGCCATTCACCCGATTCTTCGGTGACAACATCCAAGACAACGTCGCGCAGATGGGCCACGGTTTCTTCACTGAATGAGCACGCCGACTCGACAGGCGTAACTCCGGAGTTCGAAATTGCGGCGCGACGCGGTGGGCGAGGTTCGCAGCTTACAACGACTGCCAGCGCGAGCAGCGGGGCGACCCTCGACGCGAGCAAGCGTCTCACTTGATTCGCCTCCTCATATCCTTGAGCGAATCCGGCACAATACGGCCGAGGGAGCCTATCCAAATCTGTGAGATCTCCCGCATGGGACTACGGCCACGGATGCCGAGTGATTCGCACCAGATCATCCTCGCCAATTTCTGTCAGGTAAATCGATGCTTGCCCGATCGCGAGCACCTGCTGATTCGCTTCCACCTCGATTGACTTGATTCGCGCACCGCTGCGATCGACGAGGTCGTAGCGCCGCGTTTTCGATCCGCTGCGACCCAAACGGGACACCAACACGCGCCCCTGCGGATCGCCGAGAATGATCGGTGCCGGCATCAAACTCCAGCGCATGCCGAAGGGCGGTAGCGTGGTCGGCCAGCCGGGATACGATTCAGGTTCACATGCCACCTTGGTACCGCGAACCATCCGGATTGCGGCGCATTGATCTTCACGCGTCAGTTTTGGACCGGCTGCCTCGAGAATCGGTCCGCGCTTCCAGGTGCCGTTCGGCGAGCGAAAGTCCACGCGGTACGGCGCGTTTCGCGCTACCGCGATCCATCCGTCCGGCATCAGCACCCCTTCGTCAGCGCTCGCCAGCGGATTCTTGGCCATGATCATGCCAACGACGTTTTTGCTGGCCTGTCGCTGAATCACGTAACCGCGTGTTCCTGGGCCTGCGACCTGTCCGACGGCATTAACGGTCGATGTACGGATGTCACCCAACAGCAAGTCGAGCGTGTCGGCCAGGTCCTTCAATCGCGGACCAGGACCATTCCAGGCGCGCGCGCGCAGGCCCAACACACTCCCCGTTCGCGAGACGCCAAGAGTCTGGCCGAGGACCTTCTGATTGAATTCACGCGATTCGGAGATCGTACCAACGACGCGGTCGCGATAGAGGAGCGTCCAGCGACCATGAAAACTGTCGACGAACAGAATCGAATCTCCAGAGAGCGCATAGACCAAACCGACGCCTTGAAATTCGCCGGGGCCGCTGCCCTTACGGAGCAGCGTTGAGGGTGCGCTGCCGTCGAAGCGCGTCTTGTAAATCTTCTGGTCGCGCAAATCGGTGAATACCAGCGAGCCATCGGACAGTTCCACGGCGGAGTTGAGCCGCTGGAACTCGAATTCTGTGGAGGCGTTTGCGAGAGCGAGACGAGTTACAGATTGGCCGTTCAGTCGCGTCGGGATTGGCGCGATCACAAGCGCGATCACCAGCCCAAGAAATGTTCTCATTGTTTCAGCATGAGTGTGCGCCTGACGAATGCTACCTGGCGAGTCGACTCCACGCGGCAGCGATAGTCTCACTGTGCGCCACCGCGTAATATTATGGTATGACTCAAACGACCGTGCGCTTACCTGACGATCTCTTTCAGCTTGCCCAAGCGCACGCGGCGCGCACCGGTCGCTCGTTCACTGAGTTGCTCACCGACGCGATTCGCCATGAACTCTCGCGCGGGACCACGTCCCGCAGGCCGGCGCCGCTTCCGGTATTTGGTGGCCTGGGATTGCAATCGGGAGTTGATCTGACGAGCAACAGTGCGTTGCTCGATCTCATGGACTAGCGCCGCGCTGGCGGCCCATGGGAAATACTCGGAGACCCCTCTCGATGCGAACGAGTCGGCGAATCTCGAGCTAGCTTCGACTCAGCATTGGAGCTGTTAGCCAGTCCGCCAGACAACTGCCAGGGAGAATTTCGCCATGTTCGTCCCGCTATGGATTCTGATTGCTGTGGGCGTGTTGCTGCTGCTCTCCGTGAGCTGGCTTTCGTTGATCCTGCGTGGCCGAAACCCGCTGCCATTCCCTGATCCCGGCTCGCGCATCTTCACAGCCGCGTCTCCAGAGGCGAAGGCGGCGGTCGTTGCTGTTCTTGGCGAACACGGACTCGCCGAGCGCTTCCGGGCGGACTCGTCAGGCATTCTGCGCTCGATCATGTGGGATGGAACGATCATCAACAACGCGCCGGCTGATATCATCGAACGTCTTGGCGGCGTGCAGTCGTGCATCGGATTGGTGTCCGACAATCCGGATGCGAGTGCGGCTCGCGCCGTCGAATCGCTGCGGAGGCGCGGGTTCACCGCCGACATTGTAGAGAATATCGAGCCTGAGCTGCCGATCGCTTTTCTGGTGACGAATGCGTTGCCTGGTACGGCGATCAACTTTCGCAAGCATGTGATGCATTTGCCGCGGCCGCAGTCTGTTTGAGTAGGCCAGTGTGCGTTGACTGTGCAACTTCGACGCTCAATGTCGTCTCCCCAAGTGCTGCTCCATCAATTTGCAATCCGCGCACCCACTGACAATGTTGATCAACTTCACGTTTCCCATGCTCTTCGCATTCGCATTGCTCGCGCACGACGAATCGGCGCGGCGGTGCAGTCTGGTCTTTACCCCTCGACCGCGAAGCTCGCTCGAGACTGCGTTGCTGGTCTCACCCACGCGTGACACGATGGTGACCGGGGCAGGGCTTCAGCCGATCACTGGACGGCCCGGCCATAACGGCTCCGGTAAATCGGGTGTCGTCGGCGGCCAGATCGTGAATGTGCTGCGCTTTGGCGGGAGCGACAGCGCTCGACTTGCCGCGGCTTTTCGCGCGAACGGCTCGCAGCGGGTTGCTGTTGTTCCGTGGGACTACGACGCGGGCTGTCAAACCACGCGCTGGACCGCGCCGGCCAACTGGCTAGCGGTGGACACGGCGGTTGCCATCGCGCTTCGTGTGCGCCCCGAGTCGCTGTGGATCAACGGTACGCCCGTCTTCGATGCTTTCCATGCGGTCACGTTGCCGTACCGTCCACTCGAGCCGGCAGATCTCCGCATGCGGGCAACCGGCGATTCGACCGCATGGCTCTCTACCGACGAGCGCTTCGAAATGTTGCTTACGTTCCCTGTGAGCGCTGAGTGGGATCGTGATCCCGACAAGCACTGGCGCAACGTGCTGGAGTGGCAGCGGGCGAATCCCCAACTGGCGCGCCGATATCCGGCCACGGCGAGCGTGAAGGACTTCGCCGAGGCGATCATCGATGTCAAGCAGCGTCGCGCACTGCGTAAAGCGACGCCGGCGATTCGCGGAACGTATCGTCTCACGCTTTCGCTCGACACGCTGCCGGTCAAGACGACGTATTTCCGGACTTTCTCGACGCCTCCTGACGCATGGCGAGTGCTCGGCGATCCCGGCCCGGCTCTGACGCCGCTGGACACGCCGGAAGTTCCCACGGCGTTGGAGCTCGGCGTGACCGTGGCGGCTGACATGGTCGCCCTGCCGAGCAGTTGCCGTATTGACCGCAATTTCAGGTATGAGGGCTATGTGTACGAGCGTACCGAGGGCGGTCAGCGCAATCGCGGCGATCGTCGCGTGCGACTGTATGTCGATCTGTTGCTTCGGCCGCTTCCGCCCGACACGGTGCTGGAGGAGTTCAACCGTCGGTATGACCGCGAGCTGTCCGCCCGTTCGGACGAGAACACCGTCCGCGTAGCGCCGGGGCGAGCGTGGCAGGACAACGGAACGCATCGCATCGAACAGATCATGCCATTGAGCGATGGACGCGTGCTCACCATTCGCGGCGAGCGAGTCTCGCGTCGGGTGACCGACTGTGAGTGAGCCGGTATACCGAGAGTCAGGTATGGAAGCCTTCTCTGTTGTGCCGCGCGCAAGCCGGCTTTCGTGACGCATGTACGCCGCCCACTTCGCCGCAAGCCTCGGCCTCAGTTCGTTCGTACCGCGCGTGCCGGTTGCCGCCCTGCGCGTCGCTGGTCTTGCTCCAGACTTCGAGTTCGGCGCTTTGGCCGCGAGCGGTGTCGAGCGCATCGAAGCTGCTGAGGGTGCCCGTTTCGCAGACTGGCACATCGTCACGCCGTACAGTCATGGCGTTCTTGCTATTGCTCTGGCCGTTGCGGCGATCGCACTCGGACTTTGGCTGAGACCGAGAACTGAAGTTGCGGGAACGGTGTTGTCCTCACTTGGTGCGGCCGTAGTGCTTCATCTGGCTGGCGATTGGTTGGTTGATCCCGGCGGCCTCACGCTGTTTGTCGGTTCGACGCGAACCTCTGGGCTCGAGCTGTGGCGAGTCGCGCCGACGATCGCGATGTCCTTGGAGGTCCTCGTCGTCGTGCTCCGCATGGTTCTCTTCCTGCGTGCCGTTCGTGAAGCGCCGGTGCTTATTCGGCTCTCGCTCTTCGCGCTGATTGCACTGACGGCGTGGACGTCAACGCACGGACAACGCGACGCGACAATGCCGCCGACAACGGTCGACATGTCCGCGTTCGTCCTGTGGCCGCTCGTGCGCGACCTGTTCCTGTTCGCCTTGCTTGCAACTTTCGCTCAACGCTCTGTCACCAATGTCCAAACCGCGCGATCCCGTTGAACTCTTCCAAGCGGTCACTGCTGCGCTGAGCGCCGAGAATTGGGACGCTGTGGCGGCACTCTGCGATCCGGTTGGCCTGCGAAGATTTCAGCATCAGCTGCTCGTTCAATATCGGCGCCCCGCTCACGTCGCCGAGATGAACGCGGACTGGGTACTGAAGCACAATCCGGAGATGCCTCGTGAAGTCGCCGAGTATACGGCGAGAGCGCATCAACGTTTCTTCGAGCCGGACCGACTGAGGAGCGAGCTACCCGCGTTCGAATCTCTCGCGATGCTTGAGACGGTCACGCCGGCGCGTGCGTTCGCGCTCTGGCTTGATTCGCACTCGCCGAGCCGGCAGATCGAAAGACTTGGAGGGACGCGCAAGCTTCCGCCCGAGGCGGTGGCGTTGATCCAACGCGGCTTTGGCGGCTTCGAGCGCGTGCGACTACTCGGCGCCGTGTACGATGGCGACACTATCGCCCACATACTCATGCATCAAAGTATCGGCGATATCGTGCCTCCCGAGGTTTCCGACCCTGATTTCGCATCGCTCCCTGAGGATGAGAAACAGTACGCTCGCGAAAGATCGGGAACACACTTCCCGCAGGTATCGTCGTGCCGTCGGCAGGCGGATGGAACGTGGCTCATGCTCGTCGACAACGGATTTTTCCGGGTGGGCAGTACCACGGCCGCGTTTGCGCCGATCGAGCTGCTGGATGACGCCGAAGGCAGCGATACGCCGCATTCGCCGTCGGCTTGAAGAGGCGGATGGCCCGCGCTATCGCGCGATCCGCCGTTTCGTCACGATCGCCACCACACCACACGCCCGCCGTTGAATCCCTTCCATGAACTCGGAAGGAATCACCGAGCTGCGCGTGTACACCTCCACCCATGCGACGTCCTTCGGCTGGATCGTATTGAGTTCTTCGACTTCTTCAGAACGTCCATCAATGAAGATGCGGGGTTCGCACTTCGATGCAGAAACGCCGAGCTGCACCGGCACCTTGATCTCGAGTCGGAAGCCCGCGCCGCGTCCTCGGACCACTGAGAGACTCGGAATCCCATCGAAGGCGCTCGCCATCACCGGTAGTTTCGCGAGTTCGAGCGAGTCCCGATATCGACCCAGCCCAGTTCTCTTTCGCTCTTCGTGGGCGCGTACGAGCTCGGCGACGACGGTCGCTTCCGTTCGTACGGTCGCCAGTGTCACCGCCCGAACAAGGTCGACGACGACATTGGCCGTATCAACCGCTGACACGTTTACGGTCCGGGAGACGGGCACGCTCCCGATCGCTGTGATCTCGATATTCTGCGTGCCGGTTGGCGCGCCGAGCAGCGAGAATCTGCCGGCACCGTCGGAGAGCGCTTCTTGCTCTCCCACACTGATCCTGGCTCCAACCACTGGCGATCCCGTGGAGTCGCGAATCCGTCCAAAAACGACGCCCGCACCTGCGCTCGCCAACATAAGGTTCTGACGCAAGATCCTCGACGTGCGTGCCGGAAGCGCCACCGATATTCGAGAAGTACTGTCGCCGCGATTGTTGATCGCCTCGGCGACGTACGGCTCGTCGAGCGGCAGGCCGCACGCGACAAATCGTCCAGAGGAATCCGAGCCCGTGCGAAAGGTCATTCGTTGCTGACCCAAACCGCCGATGTTCGTTTTGCCAACAACGGTCCAAGCGAATGCAAGCGATGCGAGTGCGGCCGGTCGTTTCTCGGTGTCGAGCAACTCGCCGAAGACGATTGCGCTGTCGACTCCCACGTCGCGACCGCACAGTCCGCGAGCGAGAGTGACGAAGCTTGGCGTTCCTATCTGATGCGTGGTGATCCCGTCGTGCTGAACTCGCGCGTCGAGCGCGTACATGCCAATCGAATCGAGGCGCGGATGCTCGATCTCGATCGTGATCGTCCCCTGAGCGACACTATCGACGCGAAACGCACCGCGAGCATCGGTCACCGCCATGCGGCCACGCGCATGCACGGTCGCTCCCTCGAGGGGCCTCATGAGGAGTGAATCAAAAACGACCCCCGACAGTGTCGACTGCGCGCTGAGATCGCGCACGTTGGCCGCTGATGCGACGCAAAGTGCGAAGGCCAGATGCAGGCCGGAATGGACGTCCGTTCGCATTCGCATTCAACCGATCCTCAAGCAGTCGGCGCCGAAGACAGCGGAGCACACCACGTGGAAGCTGCACCGAATCCCGGAGTTCGCAACGCACTAACCTTGCCAGGCTTCCGGGTCGTCCGTCAATCTCCTTTCGTCACTCGACTCCTGAATACGGACGAAGCTCGACTAAAC
This sequence comes from uncultured Gemmatimonadaceae bacterium, assembly GCA_966112585.1. GTDB lineage: Bacteria > Gemmatimonadota > Gemmatimonadetes > Gemmatimonadales > Gemmatimonadaceae > Gemmatimonas. The sequence goes on along the minus strand of CBHWDN010000013.1, from coordinate 26,914 downwards.
TGATACTTATGAAGATCGTCAACATCGACGCGGCAAAAGCCCGGCTGTCGCGACTGATTGCCGAGGCGGTGGCGGGCGAAGAAGTAGTGATCTCGAAGGCAGGCACACCGCTGGTGCGCTTGGTGCCAGTAACGGCGGCATCCAAGCCTCGCACCTTGGGTACGCTCGCAGGGCTTGTGAAGGAATCGGCCGATTGCTGGGAGCCGGATCTCGAGGTCGAGGAGCTTTTCAACGGTGGCGCCGTTGAGCCGCGATCGTCGCGCAAGGTCGCTGAGGCGAAGTCAGTTTCCATGAAAGTTGCCGCGAAGAAAAAATCGTAGGCTGTCCTCAAGCTTGGTGGCAGCCAACCCGTTCAGTCCCATGTGACCATTTCGCGCGAGCCCGAGTTGGGTAGAATAGACTCGTCGTCCACCCTCCCGCGGAGTCGGCACATGTCCACTGAAGTCGCGAGTTCGACGCTCCCTGAGGTGCTCCTGGCGTTCGCCGAGCGATGCCCGCGAAACCTGCGGTTGGCTCTGTTGGCGCTGGCGATTGGACTCACCGCCGGGGCGTTGGCCCTGCATGGTCTCGAGCGGATCTCGTCGCTGATCGCGGCGACGAGTGTGCTCACCTTCGTGACATGGATCGAGCTGGTGCAGCGCAGCGCGCTGGCCCACACGCCGTCGCAGCGAAAGGTGCTTGGCGGCGTCCGATGGACGTTCGCAGCGATCGCCAGCGTCACTGGCTTCGCGGTGTTCATTGGCCTCTTCCTGAACATTCTGGGCCGCTGGATCAGTTGAGTCGTTGCGGTCGGTCGGGAGCGACACGCCATTTGGCATCGTAGTTTATCGGCAAGTGTGCAGTGACCACCTTTCCGAGGAACTGACATGTCGTATTACGACAACGCGACGCTCGCCAACATCTTCTCGATTACCACGGCGGTTCTCGGCGTAACCACGCTCGGCCTCACCTTCGCGTGGGTGCGCACCCGCGAACAGCTACTCAAGGCGCGCGGCGATCTTGAACTGCGTGCCCACCCCAATGAGCGACTCAAGGTGATCGAGGAGACGCTCGAAGAGCTGACGCTACAGGTGGAGCGCGTTGGAGAAGTCGACCGATTCGCAGCGCGACTCCTCGTTGAGCGGTTACCGGGCGCCCCGTCTCATGTGCCGTCGGTGCCCAATCCATTGGTTCGTCAGATCACGCCCCATTGAGTGCTCACCGCGACCGGCGGCGCCAAACGTTTGCGCCGCCGGAGTGTAGCTGATGGCATGGGTGCGGTTCCAACAGCCGACTGGTGAATCAATGACCGATGCACTGATGCGCATGCAGGAGTTGGATGAGAGCAGGTCGCGGATATCTATGCAAAAGCTGGACGAACGGGCGGCGGAGCTGCAGCAGCGCGCCGATCAGCTCACCACGGAGGGGAAGGCAGGGCTCGACGAGCTCAACGCACTGCAAGTCGACCACATGCCTGATCACCAGGAACGACTCAAGACTTTGGTGCCGTGGTTGAGTGAGCGGCAGGTCGAGCTGCAACAGCTTCAAGCCGAGTTGAGTGAACTCAGTGCGATGTATGTTGCGTACCGGTCAGATCCAGTCGCCCCCACGAGCACGTGAGTCCGGGAGGCGAGCGTCGGTGCGCCGAGTGCGGCGCTTCATACGACGACGCGAACGACTCGTGCGACGCGCGATTCGCGATCCTGTTGGCGCTCGATCACTCGCGGCGAGAGCCGTGGGGGAGTCGCCATCTGCCGGCCTTTGCCGTGTTCTCGTTGCAACATCCGTCACTCAGACCCGCGTCCGTCGACCATCATCTAGCCGTGCTCTATCGCATCTATGTCGAGGAAGTTGCCCGAGAAGTCGTGGTTGCAGCGCTGAGGCGCAATAGTGGCAGTGCGCCGAGTGAGTGGACCATTCCCTCGCGTCCACGTCGCCCGGTTCACAGGCCCACCCTCAACATCAAAGACCTCGGCGATTTCCCCGCCGAGTCCTACGCAACGCAACTCGACGCGTGGTGCAGGGCCACTCTCGAGTCGTGGGGAGTCACGGGTGTGAGCGAGCGGTGACAGAACGCAATGTCTCTTCGCGCAACGCGAGAAACACCGCTGGAGTACTGCTCGGTGTAGGCACCGCGGCTGTGCTTGGCGTTACTCTGTCCGCTACGGCTCACGCACTTTGGCCCGCCTACGCTGTTGCCGAGCCAACGCGCACCTTTTCGCTCACGATGCTGGTCGCGCGACTCGTCGCTGGCGCGTGCATCGTCGTGCCCTCAGCAATCGTCACGACGCGCGTGGCCCGAGATGCCGGCCGCGCTTCCTGGTGGCTGGGCGGGTTGTTCTTCGCACTCTCGTTTCCACACCATGTCTTTCAGGTATGGGCCGAATACCCCGTGTGGTATCACGTCGTGTATCTGGCGTACCTGATTCCGCTCAGCGGATGGAGCGGACAGCTCAGCGCCTCAGTCGATCGCCCAGAACGGTAACGTGAACCCGTGGCGCGCGAAGAGCTCGCGAACTTCCGCTGGGGTACGCTTGCGCCACGGCTTGTTCACATAGTCGCCGTACCACTCGTGCGCAAACGCCCACATCTGCGGAAGAGGTACCACAGCCCCCTTCGGCATCGCATGACGCTCGCACCACTGGTCGATCTCACGCTCGCTACGAAACGGCTGAAAGGTGGCGCAGGCGTGAATGACGTTGTCCCACCACCGTTGGGGCGGCGTGGACAGATGAAAGAGCAAGTCGCTCTGCATCACCGCGTCGACGCGAACGTTCACGACGACCGATTCACGCTCGCCGCCGAGTCTCGTGAAAATGTCAGCATCGGCTCGAGCTTGTGTGGGTGCAGCAGCAAGGCGTGCGCGTCATGAAGCGCGCGCAGCGACGCTTCAACCGTGTCCGTCGACACTCCAACGCGTGCGGCAAGTACGGCAATGCTCGGCGAATGCCCCAGTTCGGCGATACATCGGGTGAGTGCGCCACGCACATCAAGGTCGACTTGCGTCAGCACGCGTAGCTCTCAGTAAGAAAAACGTGACCGCGGCCGTATCGATTCACTTGAGCCCGCCCAATGCGTCCGCCTCGGTGGGGAACACCTTGAGAATCGTGGCAAAGCCGGAGATCTCGAACACCTCACGCACCGACTGATTGAGGCCGAACGAACAGAGCGCACCGCCCTTCGTGGAGAGTTGTTTGGCCAATCCCAGCAGCACGCGCAAACCGGCACTGCTCACGTAGTCCAGCCGCGCGAAATCCACAGCCACCTTGCGCGCCGCCGATGCGCCGACTGCATCGAGTGTCGGTTTCGCTTGCGGCGCGGTATTGCTATCGAGGCTGCCGGTGATTGCGACGATTGTCACGTCGCCAACGGTTCGCGTGGTCACGTCCATGGGCTGCTTTCCCGTTCGCTCGTGTCAGATGTTGCCGGCAGTCGCTTGACGACCGTGAGAATGTTGTGCTGCCCCGCGCGCTCGTAGCGCGCGCCATCGGTAAGTCGCTGCACAAGGTGAAGCCCAAGCCCGCCAATCGGCCGCGCAGCTACATCGAGTGAAGTGTCGGGCGTCTCACGCCCCAGCGGGTCAAAGGGCGGGCCATCATCGCGCACAGTAAGCTCGATACTCGCGGCGTGGCGCTCCACGGTCACCACGGCGCTGCCGTTCGGTCGAGCGGTCAGACTATGCATCACCACATTGGCCAGCAGTTCATCGAGAACCACGAGCAGATCGCGGCGTGCGCGGTCGGGAATGTCCAAGCCGCTCGCGACTTGCGAGAAGCCGGCCAGCGCCTCGGCTACATCTCCGGCGGCTGCGGTTACCGTGGTTTGGAAGACCACTGACATGAGGCTGAAATTTGCCGCATGGCGCCCGGACCTGCACGTTAGGAGTCAAAGAGCCGGCCAGGTGCCGGCCGCGCCGCTCCAGAACTGGTTTCCCAAACTGGTTTCCAAAACAGGTTTCCAACCTTGGCCGAAATGGAGTGTACTGTGGAGCGGAAGGCGGCCAACAGTGATGAGGAGGACCGCGCCGCCGTCCGTCGCCATCTCGCCGGCGACCTGTACGCCGCGAACGAATTGGTGCTTCGGTATCAGCGCTCACTATTCACCGTGGCCCTGCGCATGCTGGGCAATGCGCAGGACGCCGAAGACGTGACGCAGATGGTGTTTGGACAGGTGTTTCGCGATCTGCACAAGTATGACGCGTCGCACCGGTTTTTCAGCTGGATCTATCGCATGACGGTCAACGCTGCCCTCAACTTGCAGCGGGATCGGAAGCCGTTGGTCACGATTGACGGGGACTCGGACGTTGGCGGTGCAGTTGCTGCCACTGAAGACGCCTTCATGGTTGAAGAGCAGGTGACCAACGCACTCGCTCAGCTCAAGCCGGACGATCGCTCCATTGTGGTGCTCCGATACTTTCAATCCCTCTCCTACGATGAGATCGCCGAAGTCCTCGGCATTCCCGCCAAGACCGTCAAGTCGCGCCTCTTCACGGCGCGCGATCGGCTGCGGGTACTGCTCATCGCAGATGGAGCGTAGCGCATGCTGAGCGATCGTGAATTGGAGCTGATTCACGGCGACGCCGATGGCGCGCTGAACGCCGCCGAGCAACTGGAACTCGACCACTTGCTCAGCATGAACAGTGAAGCCGCCGCGCTTTCGCACGAACTGCATCGCCTCAATGCGGTGTTCGCACGTGTGCCCGAGCGCGCGCCCGCCACGACCTTTGTACCAGAACGTCCCGTAGTGCAACGCCCTCGTCCGTCCTTGTTCACCCTCGCTGTTCAGCGATTGGAGGAAGTGCTCATGTCCCGCAAGCTGTTCCTGATTGGTGCCACGACTGTCGCCATCATCGCCGTGGTGGCCGGCACGATTCTGCCGTTCCCGCCCACGGGCCAGGAGGTTGGCACGATTGGCGGAACGGAGCCTGGCAGCTCGGAAATTGGCGGTGTGCAGAAGGCCGATCGCTATCGTGGTCGCAGCATGTCGGAGAAGGATGTGTCGATTTCGAACCCCGAAATTGCGACGCTCTTCCAGAACCACGACATCCTCACGCTGGTCAAGAGCGACGTCTTCCGTGAGACGATGAAGAGCGATGCCTTCCGCGCGATGCAGGCGAACGACGCGTTCCGTGCGATGGCCGCCAGCGACGCCTTCCGCGTGGCGATGAACTCGGACGCCTTCGCCCGCTTGCAGCAGAGCGAGGCCTATCGTGTGGCGTTGGCCAAGGAGGCGTCGAACGCCGAGGCGTTTCGCATGGTGATGGCCAACGACGCATTTCGCGCGATGGCGGCCAATGACTCGTTCCGCATGCTGATGGCCAACGATTCGTTCCGTGTGCTGATGGCGAGCGATGCCTTCCGCCGGGTGGCAGCGAATGATGCCTTCCGTGTGTTGCAGAATTCCGAGGCCTTCCGATCAATGGCCCGTAATGCGCAGCTGTCGGAGCTGTTCCTGACGGAAGCGTCGCGGCAGCGCGAATAATTGACGTAGCCCCCCAACGCGCCGGCCAGGGCCCTCACGGGAGCTCTGGCCGGCGTGTAGTTTCGGACACCTTGAGTCCGACGGGATTTGTTCTGGTGAGCGCCCTCTGGCGCCGATTAAGCCGTACGATGCCATGGCTGGCCGCCGGCGTGCTCGCGCTCAGTCCACGATTGGTGGCGGCGCAGTTTCAGACAATCGAAACGGCCACCGTTCGCCTGGTCTTCACCTCACCGCTGCAGACGTACCTCGTACCACAGGTGACGGGGGCGTTCGACAACGCGCTCAAGGTGCACCGCCGGTTGTTCGACTACACGCCCGACGGACGCATCAACGTGTTGATGCACGATCTCTGGCACTACGGAAACGCGGGTGCGCGACCGGTGCCGGAGAATCATGTGACGGTGGGCATTGCGCCGTATGGCCACGAGTACGAGTCAGCACCGGCCCCCGAGCGCATGGCGAGCTCGATGAATCATGAGCTGGCGCACATCGTCACGACTGACAAGGCCACCACGGGCGACAAACGCTGGCGCCAACTCTTCTTCGGTAAGGTGACGCCGTCGGCCGAGATGCCGCCGTCGATGCTGTACAGCTACCTCACGACGCCGCGCTGGTATGCACCGCGCTGGTATCTGGAAGGGATTGCGACGTACCTCGAAACGTGGATGAACGGTGGTCTCGGTCGTGCACTCGGTCCGTATGACGAAATGGTTTTTCGCACGCTTGTGCGTGACAGTCAGCCGATCTACGATGTGGTGGGGCTCGAATCGGAAGGCACCACGGTGGATTTCCAGGTGGGCACCAATTCGTATCTCTACGGCACGCGCTTCATGAGCTATCTCGCGTTGCGCTACGGCAACGATTCGCTCTTTCAGTGGGTGAACCGACGCAATGGCAGCGCGAGTTACTTCTCGACGCAGTTCGCGCGAGTGTACGGGCGTTCGCTGTCTGAGGAGTGGAGTCGTTGGATTGCCTGGGAGCGTTCGTGGCAGCGTGACAACCTGGCGGCTATTCGCAAACACCAGGTTACGACCTCGCGGCCACTCACGAATCGCGTGCTGGGCGGTGTCTCGCGCGCCTTTCACGACAGCGCCACCAACAGCGTGTTGCTTGCCGTACGCTATCCGGGGCAGGAGGCGCAGCTCGCGCGCATTGAGCTGTCCACCGGACAGTTCACACGGTTGGCGCCAATCATCGCTGCTGGCGGTTTGTCCGTCACATCGCTGGCGTTCGACGCCAGGCAACGTCGCGTGTTCTTCACGACCAACAACAGCGACTGGCGTCATCTCAAGTCGCTCGATCTCGCGACCGGCCACTCACAACTGCTGATTCGCGATTCGCGACTGGGTGACCTCGTGTTCAATGCCGCCGATCAAAGCGTGTGGGGAGTGCGGCATGACAACGGGCTCTCCACGCTGGTGCGCATTCCTGCACCGTACAGGGAGTGGAAGCAGGTGTTCACGCTCCCGTATGGACGCGATCTGTTCGACCTCGATATTTCACCCGACGGTCGCACGCTGATTGGCTCGATGAGTGAAGTGAGCGGCGACACGCGCCTCGTGCAGATGCGCACCGACAGCCTGCTGGCGGGCAAAACGGAACATCAGGTGCTCTTCGAGTTTTCCGAATGGGCGCCATCCAACTTTGTCTTCTCGGCGGACGGGCGCTTTCTCTATGGCTCGTCGTACTACTCGGGGGTATCGAACATCTATCGATACGACCTCGAGCGCCGGAAGATGCAGCCGCTGAGCAACGCCGAGACCGGATTCTTCAAGCCGCTTCCGCTTACGGCTGATTCGCTGATGGTGCTGGCCTACTCGCAAACCGGCTTTGTGCCGTCGATGATCGCCAATGCGGTCCCCGACAGCATCAGCGCGATTCAGTTCCTGGGGAACGAAATCGCCGATCGCCGGCGCGAGGTGCGCGACTGGATGCCGCCGCCGGTGTCGGAGCTCGGGCCGCAACCGACTGCCGATTCCGCTCGCCCGTATCGTGCGCGCGAAAACTTCCGGCTGAACAATGCGTACCCGGTCGTCGAAGGGTACCAGAATGCGAACGATGTGCTGGCGGTGGCCGGCGGTTTGCGCTTCAACCTGGCCGATCGCGTTGGCGCGACCAATCTCGAAGTCACGAGTTCGTATTCACCGGATTCGCGCATTGCTCCAGAGGAGCGGTTGCATCTGCGCGCGCAGTTTCATCATTGGAACTGGAAGCTCACCGGTGCGCTCAATCGCGCCGACTTCTATGACCTGCTCGGCCCTACGAAAGTCAGCCGCAAGGGCTATGGCTTCACGGCGCAGTATGGTCGCACGCTGCGCATCGACGGCCCAACATCGTTTGGCTATTCGGTGCAAGCTGCGACGTACGGCAAGCTCGCCATTCTTCCGGAGTTCCAGGGCATCAGCACCACGTATCAGCAGCTGTCCACCGTTGGCGGCGACCTGAGTTACAAGTCGCTGCGCAAATCGCTTGGCGCGATCGACGACGAACTTGGCGGAAGCTGGAGCGCTGCGTTGCGCTCGTCGTTCGTGAACGGCGATGTCTATCCGCGCGCCACCGTCGATGTGGCGAAAGGCGTACTGCTGCCGCTCAATCACTCATCGCTCTGGTTCCGCGGCGGTGCAGGAACGCGCCTTGCGGGCGATCGCTCGCAACCGTTTGCGCGCTTCTACTTTGGCGGCTTTGCAAACAACTGGGTGGACTATCGCGGCATCAAGCAATTCCGCAACACCGAAAGCTTTCCGGGCTTCGATATCAACACGGTGAGTGGCGCCACGTATGCGAAGGCGCAGGTAGAGTGGGTGTCGCCGCCGCTGCGCTTTGCGCATGTGGGGATGCCCAGCGCCTACCTGCGCTGGGCGAACCTGTCGCTCTTTGGTTCGGTGCTGACCACCGACTTTTCGTCCGGCGCCGACCGACGCAACTATCGGAGTACCGGCGCCCAGATCGATGTTCGCCTAGTGACGCTGTCGAACCTCGACTCGACGATTTCGTTTGGCTTTGCCGTGGCGGCGGGCGGTTCGATGCCGTATCGCCGAGCCTCCATGCTGTCGTTCAAGATTCTGTGATGCTCGCTCTGGGTCTTGCGCTGAGTGTGTTGCCGGTGCTGCTCTTCCTGGGCGCACTGGTGGTGATCGACAGCTATAAACTGGTGTCGCTGCGTTCGATTCTCGCGGCGTCAGCGGTGGGCGCGGTGGTTGCTGGCGTGTGCTATCTGGTGAATTCCGCACTGGCGCCGGCGTTGGGGCTCACGATGACGACCTACGCACGCTATGTGGCGCCGGTGCTCGAGGAGACGCTCAAGGCGGCGTTCGTCGTATTTCTGCTGTCGCGCAATCGCATTGGCTTTGTGGTCGATGCGGCGATCTATGGATTTGCCATCGGCACCGGCTTCGCGCTGGTGGAGAATGTGTACTACGTCGCGACGTATTCACACGCACCACTGTGGACCTGGCTGGTGCGCGGTTTCGGTACGGCCGTGATGCATGGCTGTGCCACGGCGGTGTTTGCCATGGCCGCGCGCGCGGAGCACTCGAACACGACTCGCGTCAACTGGACGCGACTGATGCCTGGGCTTGGTGCGGCCATGGTGCTGCACTCGCTGTACAACCACTTCCTTTTCCGCCCGCTCACGGCGGCAGGGTTGGTGATGCTGGTGTTCCCGTGGATCGCTGTATGGATTTTCGAATGGAGCGACCGCGAAACGCGACTGTGGTTAGGCACTGGCTTCGATACCGATCAGGACCTGCTGCACGTCATGCGGGCTGGTGCATTGGCTGGCACACCGGTGGGTCAGTACCTGGCGACCGTACGTGAACGCTTCGACCCGGAAGTCATTGTCGATATGCTCTGTCTGCTGCGTCTGCGCGCAGAACTGGGCATTCGCGCCAAGGCCGTGCTGATGGCGCGCGAGGTTGGGCTCGAGGTGGATGCCGATCCGTCGTTGCCCGAAAAGTTTTCCGAGCTGCGCTATCTTGAAGGCAACATCGGCACAACCGGAATGCGCGCGCTGCAGCCGTTCCTGCATACAAGTACACAGGACCTGTGGCAGCTGAACATGCTGAACGAGGGGAAGGGATGAATCGACCAATGGCGACGCCGCCGGGTACGGTGACGACGCTGCGGCAATTGCAGAAGGCGTTGGTGGTGGGGCGCAAAGCGGACGTGTTCGCCGACCAGACCACGCTGCTCCTGGCGCAGCACTTTCTTCCGCATCCCGTCGAGGACACCAACGCGGCGCTCGAGCGTTTGCGGAAGGACAAGTTCGATCTGGTCATCGTCGATACTGACGCTCCCGGCGGCGCACCGGCGTTTCTCAAGGCGCTGCGCACCGATGCGGAGTTGCAGGATTTGCCTCTGCTTGCGCGCGCGTCGAGCGATGACATGGCAGCTATCGAGCAGTGTCTCGCCAATGGTGCCGACGACTACCTCCCGCGCAGCTACAGCGCCGGGGTGCTTGCGCGTCGTCTCAATGCGGCGGTGGATCGGCATCGACTCAAGCACAACGCGGCGATGCGCGATGACATGCGCACCGCGCGTCTCATTCAGCGCGACTTTCTCCCCGAAACACTGCCCGTGCTGCCGGGACTCGAACTGCAAGCGGCGTTGCACCCTGCCAAGCAGGTGTCGGGCGATTTCTACGACGCGTTTCCGTTGACCGGATCGGGGCGCCTCTGCTTCGTGGTGGGCGACGTGTGCGACAAGGGCGTCGCCGCGGCGCTGTTCATGGCACTCTTTCGCAGTTTGATCCGAGCGAGTGCTGATCCTGAAGGAGCAGGGGTCGTGCCCATGACCGGTACATTTCCGATCGCCGACGGGCCGGCTGAGTCGATTGCGCCGTCGGAGCTCCTTGTCCGCGTGGCCACGTTCACCAACAACTACATCGCGCGATTGCACGGCCGCACCAACATGTTCGCGACTGTGTTTCTCGCGATCATCGATCCTGAGAGTGGGGCGTGCACGTATCTCAACGCTGGTCATGAGCCGCCGCTTGTGGTAAGCGATAGCGGCATCGTGCAGGAGCTGCGTCCCACCGGACCCGCGCTCGGGATGCTTCCCGATGTGCCATTCGCGGCCGTGGATACGACGCTCGAGCGTGGGCACACACTGTTCGCGTTCACCGATGGCTTGGTGGAAGCGCGCAGTCCGAGCGGCGAGGAGTTCGGGAACGAGCGACTGCGTGCGATGCTGCGCGGGCGACCGGGCGAAACGGCGACCGCGCTGGTGGCCCGCTTCGTCAACGCCGTGCAGCTCTTTGGGCAGCAGGCCGATCCGCACGATGATCTGACGCTGCTCGCGGCGACGCGTTCCTGACAGAATTCCGGGCGACGCTTGACAGGTGACCAAATGGTCACCTATAATGGATCCATGGCGGATGCATATGACGGACGATGATCGCGTCTTCAAGGCGCTCGCTGATCCTTCGCGACGCCTGTTGCTCGACCGGCTCTTTCAGCGTGACGGCCGCACGCTGCTCGAGCTCGAGGCTGAATTGGAGATGACGCGTTTTGGCGTCATGAAGCACCTCCGCGTACTCGAGGACGCGGGGCTTGTCGTGACGCGACGATCCGGGCGAGAGAAGCTGCACTTCCTGAACCCGGTCCCGATTCGCCTCGTGCACGATCGCTGGATCGACAAGTTCACCGAGCGCCGCGTGTCGGCGCTGACGGATCTCAAACGACAGTTGGAGGAGGATTCGGCATGACGACGCAATTGGCGCCGGATATCGGCACGAGTACGCAGACGTATCGCATTTTCATTCGGGCCACACCGCAGGCGATCTGGAATGCGATCACCGATCCCGAGTGGACGCAGAAGTGGGGCTACGGCCTGCGCGACGAGTACGACTTGCGTCCCGGTGGCGCGTATCGCGGTATGGCGAGCGAGCAGATGAAGCAGATGGGAATGGGCGGCGTCATCGTCGACGGTGAAGTGCTCGAGGCCGATCCGCCGAAGAAGCTCGTGATCACCTGGCGCATGGCGATCGATCCGCAGCTCAATCAGGAAGGGTTCACGCAGCTCACGTATGAGATCGAGCCGGGCCGCGATGGCGTGAGCAAGCTGAGTGTGTACCACGATGTCAGCAGCCGCCCCAAGCACGCGGCGATGATCGCGGGGCACAGCCAGGGCCCGGGTGCGAACGCGGGGTGGACGTGGATTCTGTCGGACCTCAAGACGGCGCTGGAGAGTGGGGCGCGGATGGCGGAGCAGGTGAAGTTCTCGTAGTAAACGAAACGGGCGCTCCAAGCGGAGCGCCCGTTTTGTTTGCCGTGATACGTGATTACTTGTGAATCACGATGCTGCCACCGCCAATCACGGTAGTCGGGTCCGCATCGTCGGGTGCATTCATCTGGTTGTCGTACACGAGTCCACCCGTGACACGGTTCCAGATGCGAATGCGGAACTTGTCAGGGCCACTGCTGTTGCCATTGCCCGGGCCACTGTCGCCATCGATCACCGTCAGCGTGAAGTCATACGCGCCGCTGCCGTTGATGGTGCCCGTGCCGCGGAACTGCGCCTTGGTGCCGCTCACGACGAGCCAATCGAGCGCGGTGCTGCTCAAGCTCAAGCTGCCGGCGCTGAACTGGAACTCCGTGTTGCCAGTTGGCGTCGTCTTGCCCTTGGTGTACTTGGAGACGAAACCAAAGTTCGCGCGGCCGGCGGCCTGGTTGTCGGCCACGTATGCGCCGGCAGGTGAGTTGATCCAGCCACCGCCGGTTACGAAGCCGGCGTTGGGATCGTACCAGACGGCGAGGACGCAGACTTCGGGGCCGACGTTGTCCCATTCGTCGGTGCTTTTGACGCAGATCTTATCAACATCCGCAGCGACATCGGCGGCGATGCTCTGCGAGAACGACTTGGTCACGCTCGCGGGTGCTGCGAAGTTGACGGTCGTCGCGGCGCCACCATCGCGAGTCCAGGTGTAGGACTTGAGCTTTGAATTACCGGTGGTGAGATCGCTGATCGACACCGGGACGGAGACGGCGGTGTTGATGGGCACGGGTGCGGGTGCCGTGAGCGTGGTGATGGGGCCCTGCTTGTCGCACGAGCCGCTCGCTCCTGACAGATCCGCAGTCGGTTGATACCCGATCGCGGACGATGCGTCGGTGCCGTTGCAGCGGAACGGGATGTAGGTGATCGGATTGGGAACGTTGATGCTGTTGTACGCGATCGTGGCGCTGGCGGCTGTAGCCACGCTCGCACCGCCATACTGCACAGGAATCTGACCGGAGTATCCCGGCTCGCCGGACGCCGACTGGCCGTCCACGCCCAACACCACGGAGGGAGAGGTCGTGCCGAGCCAGTTCTTGGTCAAGTCGAACGCAGGTGCCGTGAAATTCGAACGAGCTTCGATCTGACTGAACCAGTTACCCGCGATGTGATTGTCCTGAATGGTCACGGCGCCGGTCGAGTTGACACCGCCCGTCTCGTCGCGGAACAGCACGCCCATCGTCCAGTTGTTCGTGATGAAGTTGTTCTTCATCATGAGGCCGGTCACGTCATTGACGGTGTGTACGCCCGTGCGGTTGTTGTCGATGACGTTTTCGGTGATCACGACGTTCTTCGCGCTGTACAAGAACACGCCGTTGCGATTGCCGGTGACCTTCGATCGCTTGAGCTGCGCGCCATTGGCGTTGATCGCAACGCCCTGGTTGTTGAGCGCGCCATTCGCGTCGTTCCAGTCCGCCACGTTGTTGCCGGCACGGGTGATCGTGAAGCCGTCCACCGTCGCGCCGGTGGCGCCGGCGCTGAGTTCCAGCGTGTTAAAGGTCGCGTCGCCCTTCGTGCCGACGATGATTGACTGATCGACGCCGGCACCCTTGAGCTGAATTGACGCCAAGCTCACGACAACGTCTTCCGGATAGGTGCCAGCCTTCGCGAGCACGACATCGGCCGCCAGTGCCTTGTTCACTTCACCCTGAATCGTCGAGCCGATCCGACGAACGTTGGTGAGTGTGTAGGAGCCGGACACGTACGAGTAGGCACGCGGGATGAACGACGGCTCGTTCGACAGCGCGATGGTCGCCTTGTCGTACGTGTTGCCACTCCAGTAGGCGCTCCAACTGAACTCGGCCTCAGTGACCGTACCGCGGCTGCGAATGTAGCTATCGGATCCGCCAACGAAGCTGTTGCCGGTGATGATCGCACCACCCACGGGCTTGGTATACCACGGCACGCCGCCCGCACCATTGAAGCTGATGCCCGGCCAGCTGTTGCCGCCCAGATCGAACACGTTGTTGACGATCTCGCGATTCGCAACGGCTCCAGCTTTCCCTGCGCCACTCGAGATGGCAACCTGCGTCGCATCGGTGAAGCGGTTGTTCTTGATGTGATAGCTCGATACCGCGCCGGCGGGTGCGTCGAACTCGCTGATGTAGATGGAACCGCCGCCGTCCGGTACGACCGTGGTGACATACTGCAGCGTGAAGTTGTCGGCGACGACTTCGATGGTCTTATTGTCACCCGGAATGTTCGGGCCGATTTTGAGCCCTTGGATGGTGGTGTTCGCGGCTTCGACGAAGATACCGCTCTCGCCAAAGTTGTTGGTGGCGTTCGTGTTGATCTGCGCGACGGCTGCTGCCGCACTGAGAATCGGTGCATCGCCGGCCGTTACCCCCATCAGCGTGATGCCCGGCTTGTGCGCGGCGAAGAACAAGCCGAACTGATATACCGCGACACTACCCATAGACGCTGGCACACTGCCAGGTGCCGTCTCATCGTACGTGCCGGGTAGCACGCGTACCGTGCCATTGGGTGAGACGCTGTTCAGCGCTGCTTGAATGGTCTTCTTTGCGCTCGCCGCCGTGATGCCAGAGCTCGCATCGTTTCCGCTTGCCGCGTCGACGTAGCAGGTCGAAGTGCATCCGGGGGCGCTCGCTTCGAAGTCGAAGACGGCATTCACGCCACTCACGCCAACCGTAAGCGCGTCCGCGTGGCCGTCGAATCCATTCCAATTGCTTCCGGCTTTAAGCAGCAGTCGACCCGCAATCACAGCGTCAGGGAATGCCGCCTTGATCTCGCTCCAGGTACATGGTGTGGCCTGCGAGCAGTTGCCGGCGGGCAATGCCACGACCTGCGCGCCACCAGTGCCAGCCACCGTCGTCTTGGAGGCCCACCACTTTCCACTGAGCGGCGTCCAGCTTTGCCATCCCGATCCAACAGTGCCGAAGGTCTGATACGGCTCGAAGATCAGGCGGCCACCGTAGCTCACATCGGTCGGGCGGTAGCGCACGTCGAACTGCAATGCGATTGCGGTTGTCGGTCCAGTCTGCGACGTCGAGTAAGACAACGCGGTGATGTTCGCCAGTCGGGTGCCATTGAATTCATTCGTGGCAATCACCGCATGTCCGGCGGCGGTGCTACCGTCGTCGGTGAGCGGACCGAGTCGAACACTTCCGGCTCCCATCGGCGGCGCACCCGGACCAATCACCAGCTCACCGGGGCTTCCCGCGAACGTGTCGTTCTTGTCGTTCCAGAAGTACCAGCCGTGCATGTCGCCGGGGTACACGACACTCACGCCCGTGCCGAGGTGGGAGCCGACTCCATAACTCGGCTTCGCCGGCGCCGATCGATCGGCGAGCGGGGCAGTGGATTGATCACTGCAAGCGGCAATACCGAACAGAGCAGTAAGCGAGACGCATCGTGCGAATACTCGTTGCACCATCACATTCTCCGATTGAGGGGGCTGCTGCGGAAGGCAAAGCACCGCTCGCGACCGCAAGGGGAGTGCGCGGAATCGTGACCGGCGTCACCGTGGCGTCAAACGCTGCGCGCCCTACTGGTTAGTGCAACGATCATTGCGGAGCGACCCGTCCAGAGTGTCGCATGAAGCCGGCAACAGCTGGGGTTTCCGAGCGACGAATATTGGAATGCTTAATTTAAGTTCATGAAATCAAATGCTTTAGCTCGCTTCTCCTTTAGCGATCACAAGGACGCGGGCATTGCACGTAGAGTAAATGGCAATCAAAACTACATTCATAGTTGACAGAACTATCCGGGCGGTGAATACTCAACTAACCTCTTAGTTGAGATGCCATGAGCCTTCCGTCGCTGGGCGAGCGCGAGCTCGATATTATGACGGCCCTCTGGGCCGATGGTGCGGGAACGGTCGCTGAGGTGCGCGACCGTCTCCCCGCCGAGTTGGCGTACAACACCGTGCTCACCATCCTCCGCAACCTCGAAGCGAAGGGGCTGGTGGACCACGAGGCGGAGGGGAGAGTCCACCGCTACTTCGCGGTGGCGAGCCAGGAGGCGATCAAGAAGAACGCCCTCACCAGGCTGGTCTCCAAGTTCTTCGCCGGGTCGCCGGTGAGCGTGATGGCGCATCTGCTCGAAAGCGGATCGCTGTCGGACGAGGAGCTCCGGGCGCTTCATCAGCATCTCGATGCGCGCCTCAAGGATGTGGAGGGCGCCGACGAATGATCGCCGCCTTTGCGATGTATGCGACGGTGCTGTCGCTGCTGATCGGCGGGCTCGCGCTGCTTGCCCATCGCGCGGCGGCACTGCTACGACGGCCGACGCGCTTTGTGTGGATCGTGGCGATGGCGCTCATGACGTTCGCGCCGATTGGGTTGACGCTGATGAGCGTGCGGGACGCCGAGCCGGCTGTTGAGCCGGTCTTCGAGGCGACCACGTTTGTCGAATCGCCACCGCTGGTGGCTCCGCCCGCGCAAGCCGCCGACGCGCCGACTATCCTCGATTCCGCGACGGCGCGAACAGCATTCGAGCGACCCGCGCCGCGAAGCTGGCCCTCGTGGAGTGAACTGCTCACTCGCGCCGAATCCGTCAGCGCGCCACTCGATCGCCCACTTGCCGCACTATGGCTCCTCGGCTCGGCGACGCTCCTGGCGTTTGCGTGGCGTGCGACGCGAGCGTTGCAGCAGTTGCGATCCACACTGAATGCGCGCGACATCAGCGGCGCCACTGTGCATGTGTCGGACGCCATCGGGCCGGCGGCTGTGGGCGGCGTGCATCCCGTGATTGTGGTGCCGGAGTGGGTGTTGCAACTCGATCAGTCGCTGCTCACGCTGGTGCTGCGGCATGAGCAGGAGCACATCGCGAAGCGTGATCCGGCGCTGCTGACCGCTGGACTTGTCTTGCTCATTCTGGTGCCTTGGCTGCCTGCACTCTGGTGGGGCTGGCGGCGACTGCGTCTCGCGATCGAACTCGATTGCGACGCTCGGGTGCTTCGTGCGCACCCCAACACGCGCGCGTATGCGCAGCTCCTGTTGTTCGTGTCGCAACATCGCACGCCGCGCTTGCGTGGATGGCCACTCGTGTCATCACTCACGCTCGCGATAAATCCGCAGGTCACTCACCTCAAGCAGAGGATCAATGCCATGACGATGCGTCGTTCGAAGAATCCAATGCGTGTACTGACTGTATTGGCTGGAATGATTGGAACGGGAGCAATGGCCCTGGTGATACCGGCGCCGGTGTTGCTTGCGCCGTCAGCGCCGAGCGAGTCGTCGGCGCTGGCGGCCGGAGGAGCGACCGCGTCGGCAATCGTTGCGGTGACGTATGCCGCCATGCCATTCACATCGACAACCGGTCGCGGCGCGACTGCACCGGAAATCCTGCTCTACAGCAGCGGTTCGGTGTCGCTTGGCTTCGGCAATCAGAGTCGATCGGCACTGCGCGACACTATCCGACTCACCGCGTTGCCGGCGTTCACCGCCGACGTCACCAACGGCGATCTGCACGTGGTCATTCGCCGCGGCGCGCCATCGATCTCGTTGCGTGGCTACTTGCAGAGCGCACCGACGGAGGAGTTCGGTGCGACGGGGCAGCATCTGATGCTGCCGAAGGGTGGGGCCGGCATGAGGATTCTTGGCGCGGCACCGATGCCTTCGCAGCGCCAGTTGCTCGAAGAGCGCGTGGTGGAGATGCAGGCGCGAAATCGCGAGACAGAAGTTCGGGCGCGGAATCGGGCGATGGACTCGGCGCGTCGTGAGCGCGAGTTGACTGCGCTCGAACGATTGATTGTCGACTCCGCGGCGGCGCGTCGCTCCGAGCTAGAGCTGCGTCGTGTGAAGGAGCTCTCTACGTACGTACCAGAAAGTCGACAGGTGCAGGAGATTGAGCGTCAGCTACGGACACTCAACGAGACGCTCGGCACACTGCCGCCTGAGGCGATCACGACCGCGCTGGCCGATGCGATGCAGGCGCTTCGTCGCCGAGAGGCTGGGCTCCGGCTTGAGTTGGCACAACTGCGCGGGACGTACGAGGACGGGTCTCGGCCGCTCAAGCCGGTACAGTCTGAACTCGAACAGATCGGGCGTCGCATGCAGGAACTTTCGAATGCGTCCCGCGATCTCCTGAGTCGAATTCCCCGCGATCCCGCTCGTCGTGATAGCACGCGAGGGTTCGCATTCACACCGGATCTCACCGCCAAGTGGATGATGGTGGTTCGAGGCACGGGTCGACTCACCGGTCCGTGGTACATCCTCTTGCAGCAACGCGACAGCATGTTGTCTGGAGAGCTGTTCAGCATCACCAACGAAGGCCGAGCGCTCGAGGGTCGCATTTCTCAGAAGAGTGTGAGTATGCGTGTTCGCTGGGCTGCGGACAGCGCCTCGTATGCGGTTTACAACGGCTTGGTGGTGAGCCCGGACCGCATGGAAGGCTCCGTGACTTTCGAGAACAAGCGGTACAACTTCATAGCGACGCGGAGGTAGCGATCCTCGTGATATCCGAACGACTCAACCGTATCTCTTGTCCGCACACAGCGTAGACGCAATCTCACCGCCGCGCGACGTCGCGCTGTTTGTGCCGTGCTTTGTGGATCAGTTCTATCCGCAGGCTGGCGTCGCGGCGGTCACGCTGCTGGAACGGCTGGGTATCCGTGTCCATGTGTCACCGAACGCCGTGTGCTGCGGTCAGCCGCCGGCCAACGCCGGCTTTGGCAAGGAAGGCGATC
This sequence comes from uncultured Gemmatimonadaceae bacterium, assembly GCA_966112585.1. GTDB lineage: Bacteria > Gemmatimonadota > Gemmatimonadetes > Gemmatimonadales > Gemmatimonadaceae > Gemmatimonas. The sequence continues at coordinate 8,535 of CBHWDN010000013.1, read as the reverse complement.
GCGCGCTGGCGCGCTTTGTGGATGCGCACCGTGCGGCAATGCCCGTCGTTGTGCTCTCGGGAAGCTGCGCGCTTCATGTGCGCGCGCATGCGGATCACGCGTGCGCGGGTGGCCGAGGTGCTGATGTGGCGGCACGCACGGTGGAGTTCAGCGCGTTCCTGCATGACGTGATCGGCCTGGAGACGATCGCCTCGGTCGTGCGACCGTTTCCCGCGCGCGCGGCGCTGCATTTGGGGTGCCACGGACTGCGTGGCTTGGACTTGGCCACACCGACCGAGCTGCGACTACCACTGGTCAACAAGGTGGCCGCGTTGCTCGCGCTCGTTCCGGAACTCACTGTCGCCGCGCTGTCACGTCCCGATGAGTGCTGCGGATTTGGTGGCACCTTTGCGGTTGGAGAGCCGGCGCTCTCGGTCAAGATGGGGCGAGACCGCTTGCGTGATGTCGCGGCGAGCGACGCAACCGTGATGATCTCGCCCGACCTCTCCTGTTTGATGCACCTGGACGGACTCGCGCGTGCGAGCGGCCAACGAGTGCGGATGTTGCACGTGGCTCAGGTGCTGGCGGGTATGACGGAGTCGGCGACGTGAACGCGGCCTCTTCGGGTGCACCAACACGTTCTGGCCGACGCGGTTTGCCCGTCATGGATGGCGATGGGGCCATCGATCATGCCGCGGCGGCTGCGGCGTTCACGGCGGATGAAGCGCGCACGGACTGGCACGATGGTGCGCTCTGGTGGATTCGAAGCAAGCGTGACGCAGCCAGTGCGACGGTACCCGATTGGGAGCGTTTGCGGGAGCACGCGTCGAACATAAAAGAGCACACGCTGTCGCAGCTTGACGCGTACCTCGGGCAGTTCGAAGCAGCGGCGACGGCGCGCGGCATGACGGTGCATTGGGCGCGCGATGCGGAGGAGCACAATCGTATCGTGCATCGCTTGTTGACTGTCGCTGGTGCGCGCCGGCTGGTCAAGAGCAAGTCGATGCTCACCGAAGAGTGTCACCTGAACGGCTATCTCGTCGAGCGCGGCATCGAGGTAGTCGATACCGATCTTGGCGAACGGATTGTGCAGCTGCGCGAGGAGCCGCCCAGTCACATCGTGCTACCGGCCATCCACCTCAAGAAGGAGGATGTGGGTGCAACGTTTCATGAGCATCTCCATACGCCGGCGGAATTGATAGATCCGGTCGCGCTGACTCGCGCGGCGCGCGCGCATCTGCGCGAACATTTCCTGAATGCCGACGCGGCGCTGACCGGTGCGAACTTTGTGCTTGCCGATACCGGCGGCTTTGTGGTGTGCACCAATGAAGGCAATGCGGATCTCGGGATGGCGCTGGCGCCGCTGCACATCGCGTCGATCGGGATTGAAAAGCTGATTCCGTCGGTGCGCGATCTGGGCGTGTTCATTCGACTCCTCACGCGCAGTGCCACCGGCCAGCCGCAAACCGTGTACACGTCGCATGTACAGGGCCCGCGTGCGGGGCAGGCGTTGCACGTGGTGCTAGTGGACAACGGTCGATCGGCGCAGCTGGCTCGGCGCGACTTCTGGCGATCGCTCAAATGCATTCGCTGCGGAGCGTGCATGAATACGTGCCCGATCTATCGCCGGTCCGGTGGTCACAGCTATGGCTCCACCGTACCGGGGCCAATTGGCAGTGTGCTGACGCCAGGGCTCGACTTGGCCAAGTATGCGTCGTTGCCGTTCGCGAGTACGCTGTGTGGTTCGTGCACGGCGGTGTGTCCGGTCAAGATCGATCTGGATGCGCAGCTATATCGATGGCGCCAGTTGGTGGTGGACGCCGGGCATGTGGGGCGCGTGAAGCGCATCGGCATGAAGCTGCTTGCGCGCGTCATCGCGTCGCCGGCGCTCTTTCGCATTGGCGGACGCTTCGCCCGCATGGCGCTGCGCCTGCTTCCGGCGGGACTTGCTCGCCGAATGAGTGGCGCGTGGGGCGAGCATCGTCTGCTACCGTCTCCGCCGCGCGAAAGCTTTCATGAGTGGGCGGCAAAGCGCGGCCACTCGGAGAACACCACGCGATGAGTGCGCGCGCCGAGATCATCGCACGTATCAGAAACGCGCACGGTGAGTGCGGACTGTCGCCGATCGAGCATCCGGGTCGCTTTGCGCATGCTCCAGTAGAAGACGCAGCGCAACGCTTCGTGGAGGTCGCCACCGCCGGCGGTGCCCGCGTGGTGTCGTGCACACGCTCGGCGCTGCCTCAGCTGGTCCATGAGATTGTCTCGGCGGAAGCCGTCATCGTGTCGTCGCTCAGTGAGGTGTCGTCGCACAATGCGCCGCTTCAGGCCGGTGACGGTTCGCTCACCGCGCTTGCCGATGTCGGGCTGTTCGTCACTGAAGGACAGCTCGGTGTTGCCGAAAGCGGAGCCATCTGGATCAGCGCGCCTGACTCGGCGCCTCGCGCGGCACTGTTTCTTGCGGAGCATGTCCTGCTCGTCCTCGCCGCCGATCGCATCGTCGGCACCATGCACGAGGCGTACGATCGAATCGACGTGACCGCGTCACCATTCGGGTGCTTTGTAGCCGGACCGTCCAAGACCGCGGATATCGAGCAGTCGTTGGTGGTGGGCGCGCATGGGCCGACGGGGTTGACGATTGCGCTGGTGAGGTGACGTAAGAGCGCCGCACGGTGACGAGGGCAGCTCTTACCGATACGCGCGCGGTTCGTCATGTTGACGTCGACGAACAGCGCGGAGGCAATGTGGGACGAAATGAGTTGAATCGACGGACGGTATCAGGCGCAGCGCTGCTGATGATGCTATGGGGATGCGCGAGTGCATCCATCAGCGAGGCACAGAATCGTCGCACCTCTGTTCCCCTGCGTGTTGTGCATCTGCAGCGGACGGATGGATTCGGTCCATGGGCTCACGTCGAGCTCACCGAGTGGTCGACCGACCGGGTGACGGGGCGCTTCTGGCGTTCGATGTCGGGATCAGAACTCGCAGCTCGCCGAGCGTCCAATTACTACCGATGCGATTTCTCGCTCACGACGAACCTCGACGACGACTTTGTCTGCGAGCCGAAACTCACTGGAGTCGACTGGAGATCGGTGCTCGAGTCGCTCGATCAGAGTGGCATCATGAATCCGCCGGCGATGGACGCCAAGACGAACGATGTGTGCACTGATGCGCCGATGTGGCAAGTGACGGTGCGTGTTCCGCGCAGCAACCGCATCCAAGGCGACACGCAGGAGTGTTCGATCCGTGACGGAGCACGGAAGCGCTACTCGGACCGCATCACCAATATCATCACGAACATCGATGCCGCCGCTCGGCGTTCGGGGCAGGCCACGATTGCCTCCCTGTTGCCGAGGCGAATCATCCAGGTGCGAAAGGACGGCGGGATCAGCCGCTTCGCGTACCACTTCGAGATTCTCGAAGAGGCGACCGACAGCATTGCCGGTCGATTCTGGCGATCATCGCTTGGGCCGCCAACCGCCTCGGAATCGGCCGACTTCGGTTGCACGTTCACCGATGCGCACGACGATGCGAATACCTGGGCATGTGAGCCAATCAGTGTCACCATCGACTGGCGCGAAGTGCGTAACGCTCTTGATCGTGTCGGCATCACGCATCCGCCGGTGGATGACAACAACGACATTCTCATCTGTCGCGATGGGACTAGCTGGCATATTTCGGTTCGATATCCTGCCGCCGGGAGGCAGTTCCAAGACCGCCAGGATTGCTTCCGTGCCGCGATGGGGTCCGCGCGAATGAGATACGAAGCGACCGTCGACTCGATCGTTCGTGCGGTCGATGCACACTTCACGCCCCGGCGGAAGTAGACTGCGCGCATGACAAAGAACGCGTCTGCCGAAGGCGTGGCCATCCGCGAAGCCACCCCCGCGGACTGGCCTGCGCTCTGGTCCATCATCGCCGCCGTCGCCGCTGCAGGCGATAGCTACACGCTCGACCCGAATGTTTCGGAAGCGTACGCTCGTACCTATTGGATAGGTGAGGGGCTACACACCTACGTGGCTGAGACGAACGGCGAGATCGTCGGGACGTATGCCATCCGTGCGAATCAGCACGGACTCGGCTCACACGTCGCCAACGCGGGCTACATGATCCGGCCGGGCTACTTCGGACGCGGCTTGGGCTTCAAACTCGGCGAGCACAGTCTCGACGTGGCACGCGCCAAAGGTTTTCAAGCCATGCAATTCAATGCGGTCGTCAGCACGAACACGCGTGCGGTGGCGCTTTGGCAGCGACTTGGCTTCGCTATTGTGGGTACTGTACCCAAAGCGTTCCGACACGCGTCGCTGGGATTGGTTGACATTCACATCATGCATCGAGAGCTCTGAGGTGGCGCACTCGCAACTGATTGGTAAGCTGACTCTTCTCTCGCTGAGCCTTTCAGCAACAGTTCTTGCCACTGGTCGCCGCGAGGAGGTCGAGCGAACTGGTCGAGCGAGGACCAATCCGTGTCAGATTGATGGCCAAGGATTCGACTCGCTCGCGCTTTACCGCGTCCGAAGCGTACTGACGGACACCGGCGACGTCGGAGAAATGTTCAGCGATGTACGATTGGATCTAGGTTTAGATGGTGTTCACATGACTGACGTCGAATTCGTGAGCGACACCATCTCTTGCCGGCGCGCCCTAAACGCTTGGAAGACCTACTACAGCTCGATCGGCGCTGAGGAATCGACCAAAGCAGCGAGTGTCTCAGGGGGGCTGCTGCTGAGATTGACTCCGAACAGGTATTCCCTTGCCGTCGCCGTGTTTCACCCTTACACAGCATCGACGTTCTTCGTGACAGATTCAAATTTTTCAATGATTCGACCCAGCATGTGAAGCAGACGAGGGCGCTCCGTACGTGGAAAGAGCGACGTTCAGCGATGCTCGACCCGGTCGGCAGTTGCGATTTCGGATATGTCCGTATAATGTACGGACACTTCCCATGAACGGAGCACCCATGTCGTCTGCCGCGATTCGTGCCTATCTCGACGGTCCGCAGGATGAACGCTTCGAGACCCGAATGCCCGGGTTGCTCAAGCGTCATGCGGAGCGTGTCGCCAAGGCGAAGGGTTCGACGCTCTCGCAGTACATTCTCGCCGCGATCGCTGAGCAGGTGTCCGAGGATATTCTCGAAGTCGAGTCGCTCAACTTGTCGACGCCCGAACAGGTGGAGTTGCTGCGTGTGCTCGCCGGGGCGGTCTCCACCACAAAGAAGCTTGGCGTCGCGACGGCGCGCGCCCGGAAGCGCTTCGGCGAGCTGTGAAGCCGCGCCAGCCTCGATATCGGCTCGAGCGATTGAATTCGTCTCACGACACCGACTCGTTTACGTGCGGAACTCGCAGCGGCGCGGCGGACATCGACGAGTACCTGAAGCGCCGCGCGCTGGCGGAGCAGGACGCGGGTCTGGCGGCCGTTTGGGTCGCGTCGGAGCAGTCGGCCAAGATCGGTGAAGCGATGATCGGCTATTTCACGCTGTCGCCGGTTATGGTGCGCCTGTCGCCTACGGTTCAGGAGCTGCTGCCGGTCGAAGTGCGCTACGCGCAGATTGGCGGATACTTGCTCGGTCGACTAGGCGTCGCGACCCTGTATCAGGGTGGTGACTGGGGAGCAACGCTCATGGCCGCAGCGATTGCCAAGGCGAACCGACTCAGGGACATTGGCGGCGGAGCATTTCTCGCAGTCGATCCAAAGAATGAGACGCTCACGCGGTGGTACGATGCGCTCGGATTTGGATTCGTGACGCTTGATCCTACTGGTAATTCGCGCCGACGCATTCTCAAGCTTGGGTGAGGAAGGTCCGCGCAGAGCAACTCAATGATGAAGTGAGCTTGATGAGCGGCGCGCGAGTGACGCGATAGATTCTTCGGTGTCGAATCTCCTCCCACTCACCCGAGGCAATTCCCAATGTCTGCATCAGCTCGCCATACGAACGGCCGAGGCCGCTTGTACGACAGTGTGGTCGAAACGATCGGCGATACGCCAGTCATTCGCATCAACCACCTCGCGCCGAAGCATGTGCGCCTGTACGTGAAGGCGGAGTTCTTCAATCCGGCGGCGTCAGTGAAGGATCGCCTCGCGATCAGCATCATCGAAGAAGCGGAACGCTCCGGTGCGCTCAAGCCCGGACAGACCGTTGTTGAAGCGACGAGCGGCAACACGGGTATCGGTCTCGCCATGGTGTGCGCGGCCAAGGGATATCCACTGGTCGTGACCATGGCCGACAGCTTCTCCGTTGAGCGCCGTCGCCTCATGCGCTTCCTTGGCGCGAAGGTCGTGCTCACACCACGTGCGGCGAAGGGCTACGGCATGTATCAGAAGGCGAAAGAACTTGCCGATGCGAATGGCTGGTTCCTCGCGCGGCAGTTCGAAACGCCGGCTAACGCCATGATTCATGAGAACACTACGGCGCAGGAAATTCTCGCCGACTTCAAGGGCGAGCGTCTCGACTATTTCGTGACGGGGTATGGCACGGGTGGCACGCTCACCGGTGTGGCGCGTGTGCTGCGCAAAGAACGTCCCGACACGAAGATCGTACTGACGGAGCCGGCGAACGCCGCGCTGGTAAGCAGTGGTGTTGAGCAGCCGCGTGAATCTGACCATTCGCCGGCAGCGGGACATGGCTCGTGGACACCGCATCCGATTCAGGGGTGGACGCCGGACTTCATTCCGTACGTGCTGCAGGAGTCGATCGACAAGAAGTTTTACGATCAGCTCATTCCCATCGCCGGCCCCAAAGCGATCGAGTGCTCGCGTCAGCTCGCGGCCAGGGAAGGCATTCTCACGGGCATTTCCGGCGGCGGCACGTTTGGTGTGGCGCTGGAAATTGCACAGACTGCCCCGGAAGGCTCCGTGATCTTGTGCATGCTTCCCGACACGGGCGAGCGCTATCTCTCAACGCCACTCTTTGAAGGCGTGGTTGAAGACATGACCGACGACGAGAAGGCGCTGATGCGTTCGACGCCGGGCTATCAGCTCGAAACGACGTAAGCATTTCACTCCCGAGATCAACCGAATGAACGAAAAGCATCGCAATGCGCCAATCGACATGTCGCCCGCCGAGTTTCGCTCGGCGGGCCATGCGCTCGTCGATCAGGTGGCGAATCTGTTGGAGGGAATGCGCGACCGACGCGTGACGGCTGGCCTGTCGCCAACAAAAGTGCGCTCGCTCATTGACGGCGACGCGAAGATGCCGGAGCAGGGCGCATCGCCGCAGCAGTTGCTGACGGATGCGGCCGCCACGCTCATGCAGAATTCGTTGTACAACGGGCACCCGAAGTTTCTGGGCTATGTCACGTCGTCGCCGGCTCCGATCGGCATGTTGGCCGATCTGTTGGCCGCGTCGGTGAACTCGAATGTCGGTTCGTACGTGCTCGGACCAGTGGCAACCGAAATCGAAAGTCAGACGGTACGATGGATCGCCGAGTTGCTGCACTATCCGCCGGAGTCGAGCGGCGTATTGGTGAGTGGTGGCAATCAGGCGAACTTCGTGGGCTTTTACACGGCCATTCGTGATCGCTGTCCGCGCGATGGTGATCGCGATCTGTCGAAGGCCACTGTGTACGCCTCGAGCGAAACGCACACCTGGATTGAGAAGGCATGCGCGATGTTCGGGCTGCCCAAGACCGCGCTGCGTCTCATTCAGGTGGACGACGGACAGCGCTTGATCATGGCGGAGCTCGAGCGCGCGGTGGTCGCCGATATCGCGAACGGCATGAAGCCGCTCATGATTGTCGGCAGCGCGGGCACGGTGAGCACCGGCGCCGTCGATCCGCTTCCGGCGATGGCCGATCTGTGCGTGAAGCACAACATCTGGTTCCACATCGACGGGGCGTATGGTGGCTTTGCGGCGATGCTCGATGATGCATCGGCCGATCTGCGCGGACTGTCGCGAGCTGACTCGGTCGCCATCGATCCGCACAAGTGGTTGTATGCGCCGCTCGAAGCGGGGTGCGCGCTCGTGCGCGACAAGGAGAAGCACCGCGCGGCGTTCAGCTATCACCCGCCGTACTACCACTTCGACGAAGAAGCCACGAACTACGTCGACCTGGGGCCGCAGAACTCGCGCGGCTTCCGTGCACTCAAGGTGTGGTTGGGGCTCAAGCAGGTTGGGCGCAGTGGCTATCAGCAGATGATCGGCGACGACATTGCGCTGGCGCACGCGTTGTACGACCGCCTCAAGGCTGATGATCGCTTCGAGGCGCATACGGTCAACTTGAGCATCACGACGTTTCGCTACGTGCCGGACGAGCTGCGGGCGACGGTCGGCCAGGCTGAGACGGAAGCCACGCTGAATGCGCTCAACAAGGCAATTCAGAGCGCGTTGGAGCAGAGCGGTGAACTGTTCGTCTCAAACGCGGTGGTACGCGGAACGTATTTGCTGCGGTCGTGCGTGGTGAACTTCCGCACCTCGCTCGGCGATATGGAGGAGATACCGGAGATCGTCGCGCGACACGGCGCTGCGGTCTTCGCGGAAATGCAAACGGCCACGACATAAGTCGTGGCCGTTTGGTTTGGTCCGGCTTGCTCCGGCTTGGGGTCAGACTCCAAGCCGTTAAC
>CBHWDN010000012.1:0-139395 GCA_966112585.1 uncultured Gemmatimonadaceae bacterium | reverse complement strand
CCTGACCACCCGGGGCACCTGCGACCCCGCCAACAACACCGGGGGGGCCGCTGGCGGGCCCCCCCGCCCGCCCCATTTTTTACTCTGTGACTCTGTGCCTCTGTGTGATCAATTCAACCACCCTGCAGAGTGCACATAGCCGTGCATCAGCTGGCAAAGCAGTAGAACAACCCCGCACCACCAGTGGCGACCAGATTCTCCTGACTGCAACCACGCGACGCATGCGCTGAACTCCATGACGTGGGGTTGGTGCCGCCGCCCTGTCGATCGTGGTGACCGAGCATCGCACTGCCGGCGCCGGCGCTGGTCCAGTTGCGGCAGGTGGAGTCCGTGGTGTCGCTCGAGACACGACCATCGAGCCCTGCACCCGTCATGATGTCGTGCGTATTCGGCGTGTCACCGCGGCCATTCACAACCGTGCCCTTTTCAGTCAGACTGTTTTCCTTTCCCAGCTTGTTGTTGTCGCTGTGCAAGTCATCGACGCTCGTGGCGACCACCACACCCTTGGCGTTCTTCCACGGACCTTTGCCGATACGATCGCGCGCATTGATCGCCGTCTTGCCATCGATCGCCTGCTGACTCAGATACGCGTGCCACGTCTTGCCGCGCACACCGGCTGCTTCGGCCAGCGTGGTGCAATGACGATCAGCGCCAGCAAGTCCACCCAGGTTACCGCCCTGGCCGGAGCCTGCGCTGGTGATGAAAAAGCTCATGTCCTGCTGCACGCCGGCACGCACCGGCAAAGCGCTGAGGACAAGAACGAGCGGTGGGAAGAACAGTTTGGAGATCACGGATCGCCTCGGGCGGGAGAGAGGGTCAGGATTTCCGCGCTGCGCGCGCGGACAGCGGCTGAGGAAAAGGGAAGCGGGACGTATTCGCCCTTGCCCCACAGCAGAAAGAGATTGGCGTAGAAGGGACTGCGAGGATCGCCGCTTTGACCCGGCGTGTTGGTGGCAAGCGCTGAGTCCCAGTTTGCGAGGTCCATTACCACCCGGAAGCTCGCACCTGCCGTCTGGTTATCGGTATTACCCGTGGCGTTGAGAGTGTTCGCGTAACCGCCGCGCGCAAGCGGACCCGGCGACAACAGCGGTCGCAGCGAATCCTTCACCAGGTTATCCAACGGATGGGCAATGCGCACATGATGAAACTTGACGTCGCCGTAGTGCCAGGCAGCGATATCCGCGCCGAAACGCGTGCGCAGATCACTGATCGCTTCATTGAACGCGCGGAAAAGAATGAAGTTGCGCGCGTCTTCGGGACGCTCACCGAGCAATGAGTCCGGATGCGTGAGCCATTGTATCGTGCGGCTGAGCGGCACGGTGCGGAGCAATGGGCGCACGGACAACGGGAGTACCATGTCGGCGGTGTGGCTCGACACTCGGCGCTCCCACGCCGCATAAATCGCCGCGCCGCGCGACTCGATGCGTAAAACGCCGTCCCACGCGAGCAGCGTATCGCGGGCCGCCTTCGCCAGTGCCGAACTGAACTCGACCTGCTTGATCAACGGCACCAGCGCACGCGCCGCGAGCGGTGTTTCATCGTGCTGCAAGGCGGCCATTCGAGCGACGGTGGCACGCCTCGTGGTATCGAGCACCTGCTGAATCCGATCGTGACGGAAGGCATCCGCCCAGGTGCCAATGCCGATCGCGTCGAAATACGCATATGTGCGCGCGACATTGAACGCGTTGGCGGTTCCCACAAAACCACGCGCCGGATTCGATTCATGGGGCAGTTGCGCGATGGGCAGAAACCCCGCCCATTCGAAGCGGCCATCGCCGGGCACTGGCACGAGTCCGTCGAAGCTCTTTCGAATCGGCGCGACGCCGGCAGCCTGCCATCCGATCGCTCCACTCGTATCGGCCCAGATCCAGTTGAGAGCCGGCATCCGCGCGTAGCTCAACGCTGCGCGTGCCTCGGTCCAGTTGCGTGCCTGATCAAGACGAAGACTCGCGAGATACGGCGCCCCGCCGACCTCGAGCCACGCCGCGCGCAGCGCCACGGCACGATGTGCGGCGCTGTCGACATAGAGCACAGGTCCGTGCCGTGTGTATCCAAACGAAATCGGCGCGGGTGACGCGCCCTTGATGGCGATGCTGTCGCGCACCGTGCGAATCGGCTCCCACGCGCCGCGATAGCGGTAGGACGCGTTCTTTGCGTCGAGCTCGTACACGTACAGGTCTTCGGCATCGATCGCAAAGATCGTGAGCCCCCAGGCGCCTACCTCGTTGTGGCCAATCGCCACACCGGGAATGGCGGGCTCACCACCGCCAATCACATTCCACCCTGGTGCCTTGAGGTGCACCATGTATCGAAGACTCGGCACGCTGATCGTGCGATGCGGATCATTGGCCACAATCGGCTTGCCGCTGGCGGTGCGCGCGCCGGAAAGCACCCAGTTGTTGCTTTCCCACCGCTCCACGGTCGTATCGCGCGGTGGCACGCTGTCCGTCTGCGGAGGGCGTCGCCAAGCGGCGTCCAGCTCGTTGGCGCGAAAGACCGGAACGGTGCGTGACGCGTTGTAGTCGGCAAACAGCTTGGCGTCGGTAACGCTTTCCATGAGCCGGGCAACTGCCGAGTCGAGCGCCAGGCGCGCACCGTTTGGGAGATACCGTCTGCGTCGCGCGACCGCGGCCTCGCCAATGGCGTGCACGGCACGAGCGGTATTCGCCTCGTCGGTAGCGTTATTTGCCAGTGCGTTGTGCCTCGACACCACCACCGCTGGAGTCCAGTGACCCGGTGTCACGCCGAGCGCCGCAAGATCAGGCGGCAGCATTGAGGGATTCGCGCGAACCTCATCGACCCGGGCATTTATTCCGTCGACAAAGGCCTGAATGATGCTGGCACCACGCGGATGATAGTGCGCGAGCTCCGTCGCCATCGACCCACGATACGCCATAAGTCGTGACGCCCGATCACGCGCAACCCAGCGAGGGCCAAGTGCCTCGGCCATCGTGCCCGTTGCCTGTCGCCGCCACAACTCGAGCTGAAAGAGTCGGTCGCGCGCCGCGCTGTAGCCCTGCGCGAAGAACAGATCGTGCTCGTTCTGCGCCTCGATGTGCACGATGCCCGCGCTGTCGCGCGTCAGGGTGACCGGCGCGCTGAGTCCACGCATCGTAGTGGGCTTTGGGCGAAGCTGCGCGCCGACGGCGCTCGCCGTCGTGAACGTGAGCAGCGCGCACAGTGCGCGTGTAAGTCCGATAGGCATCACATCCTCGATGAGTCAGGAGGTCAGCGCCGCCGCGAACTCGTGCACGAGTTCTGCGGCCGGGCGAATGTCATGAATCGCATCGACCGAGCGGCCTGCTTGCCAGTAGTCGGTGGGGCCACCGTCGAGACTCGAACGTTTGAGCCTGCGAAGGGAGCGCAATGCGTACCACGTGCGAATCCAGTGTTTTGTCTTGCGGCCACGAAACAGCATGCGCGAGATTGGGCCTACGGTCGTGCCCAACCGTTCGACGTACGGCGTACGCAGCACGGACACCGGCACACCAGTCAGGCGTTCCGTGAGCAGAACGTCGCTCGATGTGGCGTCGAGGATCGCCTGCTTGTAACGCGAGTCGGCTCGGCATTCATCCGTCGCGATAAAGCGTGTGCCGAGCTGTACACCGGCGTAACCCATCTCGAGCAGCGCGCGGAATTGCGCGGGGCTTCCAACGCCGCCGGCGGCGACCACGGGAAGCCCGAGGTCGGCGATCTCATCGAGGAGTTCCCGCGGTTCGCGCGAACCCGTATGTCCGCCCGCTTCACGGTTGACTGCGACCAGCCCATCCACTCCGCCGTCGCGCCCCTTGAGCGCCCATTTGCGTTCGGTGATGTCGTGGTAGACCACGCCACCAGCGGCGTGCACACGATCGGCAACCCAACGCGGATTTCCGAGTGAAGTGAGGAAAAAGCGTACACCTTCTTCGAGGGCCGTTTCGACCCACCGCACCATGCGATTGTGGTAGGTCTTGCTCGAGGCCTCGATCAGCGCATTGAAGCCGATGGGTGCACCGCCACTCAACCGGTGCATCAGTCGCAACCCCTCACGAAAGTCATGGCCGTGCACATAGGTCAGCGAGATCGGCTGCACGATACCCAGGGCACCGGCTCCACTCACCGCCGCCACCAGTTCCGGGTTGCTGCAGGGATACATCGGTCCGCAAATGAGGGGCACGGCGATCTTCGCGTGGCGCGTCAGCGCGGTATCCGCGAGCGAACCAGAGGCGGGCGTGAAGACGGTCATGGCACGAGCCTACCCGTCGAACCGCTCAGGCGCCACCTTCCAATCGATGCCTATCGCGATGCCCTCGCTTCTGACTGCGCTGCTGGCGGTGCAGGTACCGCTCCTGGTCATACTGCTGGTGCGACTGATGCCCGGCCGCACCCGGCGTCCGCCAGTCGTTCCGCGAACGACGCCTCGCCGGGACACGTCGGTGAGCGTCATCCTTGCGACGCTCAATGAGGCCGAGCGCATCGGCCCCTGTCTCGCCGGGCTTTCGCAGCAGATCGCACCGCTGTCGGAAGTGCTGGTGGTGGACAGTCGCAGTACCGATGGCACGCGCGAGCTGGTGGCCGACGCTGCCGCGCGCGATCCGCGCATTCGGCTCCTGACCGACGACCCACTTCCGAGCGGTTGGGTCGGCAAAGTGTGGGCGCTCGAAACCGGACTGCGTGAAGCGCGCAGTGAATGGGTCCTGGGCATCGATGCCGATACCGTCCCGCAACCTGGATTGATTGGTGCCGTGATCGACGCCGCCCAAGCGGACGGCTACGATGTCGCAAGCTTTTCGCCGCAGTTTCGCGATCAGACCGCGGCAGAACGACTGGTGCAACCGGCAATGCTGGTCACGCTGGTCTATCGATGCGGTGCGGCCGGTGTGAAACAACCGCCACCCGAACGCGTGCTCGCCAACGGTCAATGCTTTCTGGCGCGGCGCGACCTGCTGCTCAAGCACGGCGGATACGCGCCGGCGCGCGCGAGTTTCAGCGACGATGTGTCGCTTGCGCGTCATCTCGCCGCGCGCGGCGCTCGCGTGGGATTTCTGGACGGATCGCGCATCATCCAGGTGAGTGCGTATCGCTCGCTCAGCGAGATGTGGCGCGAGTGGGGACGGTCGTTCGATCTCAAGGACGCCACGCCCGTGTGGCGCCGGTGGCTCGACGTCGCACTGGTGTGGAGCGCGCAGGCGTTGCCGCTACCGCTTCTGATCGCGCTCGCGCTCTGGAGCGCGGTGGGGCATATCGCGGCGGAGCAGGTGATGCTCTGGCGCGCACTCATGCTCGTGAACGGATCGGCGCTGCTCATTCGTCTCGCGATGCTCGCCGCGCTTCGAGGCAGCTACGAGCAGCGCGGCATATCGTATTGGTTCTCCTGGCTGCTGGACACCGCCGCCGCGTGGCGACTGACGCTCAGCACGGCGACGGTTCCGAATCGATGGAGAGGGCGGCAGTACGAAGCGCTCAGCGAGCGCTGACCGCCGGCGCCCGCAACTACATCTTGTGCCCCAAGCTGTAGACGTACGCGGCCACGGCACGATGTTGGGCGGCATCGAGTGGCGCGCCACCAAATGGTGGCATCACACCGCTGAACTTCTTGGGAGCCATCACACCACTCTTGATGGTGTTGTAGATGCCTTCGAAGCTGCCATCGCTGTGCAACCACTCGGCGTCGGTCAGATTCGGCGCGACGGTGCCCTGATCGGCCTTGGGGCCGTGACACGCCTGACACGATGCGGCACCCTTGAGGCCGTGAAAAACTGAATCGCCGAGGGCGATCTCGGTTGGCGTGATGCTCTTGGGATCAAAGCTGGTTGGAACGGCGGCCGCTTTCGCGTCGTCGCCGTCACGCTCGCTGCGCTCGCTGCTTTCAGACTTGGAGTCGCCGCACGCGACCAATGTGGCGCCGATCACGGCGAGGATGACGAAGGGAATGACACGAACACGGCGCATGAAGCCTCCGAAAATTGGCTGAAAGAGTCGTTCAGAAATCGCGACGCGCAAACGCGCGCTGGCCCAGCCACGTGGGCAACACAATCCACAACAGCAGTCCAGCGAACGCCGCAAAGGTACCGGCGGCGCTTCCGAGGAATCGGTGCAACACGGCACCGGTATAGCCCATCAGCGCGGCGGCGTCACTGTGCAACACGATCAGCGACCGCGCCAGATCGACGGGATTGCCGAGCATCATGCCCAGCATCGGCTTTTCGAGCGAGTAATCCGAGAACGTGGTGGACACGAGGAGCACGACCGCGTCGTATCCCACCGTCAATGCGAGCCACACCATGAGCCCGAGTGTCACGCTGCGAAGTCGGTCGTCGACGCCAACGCCGATCAGCAGTGCGAGTCCACCAAATACAAAGGTGAGTGTGATGCCACTCGCGATCATCGATCCCAACAGTCGCGTGCTTTCCGGCGAGATCGCGGCGTGCGCCGCGAGGGGAAGCATGAGTCCCAGCGCGAACGCCAGCGCAAGCGGGAGGACCAGGCTCAGGTAGAGACCAGCGAAGAGCGCGCTGCGACGGACCGGCTGCGCCAGCAGCAGCTCATTGAATTCGCGCGACGCGTGCCAGCTGATGATACCGAACATCATGGTCACCAGCGGCACTACCAGCAACACCAGGTCCATCAACGTCGTGAGCGTACGTTCGGCGGTGCCAGTCAATCGCAGCACGCTTTCGGTGAGCAGTAGCGTACCGCCACCGAAGATCAGCACACCACGATTTCGCGTGACGTTGCGCAATTCATGGCGCAGCACGGTCGCCACCACTGAGTGCGAGCGATTGGTCGCCGTGGACGACGGCGTGTTGGATACCAAGGACAGGGGACGCTCCTCGAGATACCTCGATGACAGTGCGGTCATGCGGCCACTCCTGCACCTGATTGCGACTGACGCATGAGTTTCGCGATCGCGCGCTCGAGTGTCGTTGCCTCCGTGCGCTGCAGCAAGTCGCGCAGCGCGCCGGTCCAGCGCACCTGTCCTTCGTGCAGGAAGACCACGTGGTCGGCAAGTTCCCCGAGTTCGCTCAGAATATGCGAGGTGATCACGACCGCGCGTCCAGCGTCACGAACGGCGCGAATCTTGTCCTTGAGCACGCCGCTGGCAATTGGATCGAGCCCTGCCGTCGGCTCATCGAGTAACAGCAAGTCGGGAACAAAGAGAAACGCCGCTGCAGCATTGAGACGCTGACGCTGGCCGCCGGAAAGGGCGCGCGCTGGCTGTCCCAGCATGAGTTCGAGTTCGAACGCGGAGATGAGTGCGCGGTCCAACGCGTTCGTGCCGCGTAAGTCTTCAAGCAGCGCGAGCACGTCGCCGGCTGTAAATGATTCCGGATAGCGCGGCGTCTGCGGCATATAGCCAATGCGCGCACGATGTCCTATCTGACCCGCGGTGTCCGCACCGTCGAAGCGAATCGTACCCGAGTCGGGACGCACGAGGCCAAGAAGCGACTTATTGAGCGTCGTCTTGCCAGCGCCGTTCGGGCCGATGATGGCGGTGACGGCGCCGCGCATGATGTCGAGATCGACGCCGCGCAGCACCGTTCGGCTGCCGAATCGCTTGGTGAGACTGCGAATCTCCACCAGCGGCGCGGTGAGATCGGGGTAGGTCACTTGAGGCTCCGCGGCGCGCGCATAAGCGGCGCGCCATCACGCAGGGTTTCCGGCGTCAGCGTGGGGACCACGCGTTCGGCCACATCGAGTACGTCGACCAAGAGGCTGCGAACGAGCACCAACGCGGCGGGTGACTGCTGCACGAGCAGTGAGAAGAGTCGCACCGGCGCATGCGGCACATCGCCGATGCCGTTGTGATCGAGATCGTATCCGCGATACCGATCCCACCAGTTGTTGCGAAAGGTGCTGTAGTTGCTGCGACTGTTGGTGCCGACGTCAAAGACATTGCCAAGGAAGGCGTTGCCGTGAAGCTGATTATCCTGCGCATCGGCCAGCACGCGCATGGCCCATCCGTTGCGCAGGAAGTCGTTGTCAGCGACATCGTTGCGGTTCGCGCCCTCCATATGCAGCCCCACAGAGTTCTCGATGAAGCGGTTGCCCCGAACCTCGCTGTCGTTGATTTCCTTCAGCAGGAGCCCGTAACTGGCGCTGCCTCGGCTCCGTTCGAAGGTGTTGCCGACGATGTGCACGCCCTTGGCGTACATCACCGCCACGCCGGACTCGTTGTCGCGGAAGATGTTGCCTTCGTAGCGGCAGGAATCGGAAAACATGAAATGCAGGCCGTAGCGGCGACTGTGTTCACTCAGATTGCGTCGGGCGATGCCACCGCGAGTGAATTCGAAGTACATCCCATCGCGATGGCCGCGAATGATATTGTCTTCGAACGTGATATCGCGGCCGTTCCACGAATGCAGGCCATTGCCCGTCACGGTCTGCGACCCCGCCAGGCCAATGAGGGTATTCTGGCGCACCACACACTGGTGGGCGCGTTGGAGATACACGCCAAAGAGCGTGTTCTCGAAGCGATTGTGTTCGATCAGGCAGTCGCCCGCTTCGACGACTCGGAGTGCCGCACGGTCGGTCGCCTGACTGGTGCCGGTATTGCGAAAGACAAAGCCGCGCACCGTCACTGAATCGGCGCCGATAGCCAGGATTTCATGCTGCCCTTCACCGTCGAGGATGGCGCCAGGTTCGCCAATCAGCGTGAGTGGTACCCGCACGGCGAGCGCCGCTTCGCGGTACACGCCCGCGGCTACACGCACCACACCATGACGCGGCGCAACCGCGAGGGCTTCGGTAATCGAGCCTGCCAGGCGCGCACGCCCAACTGGCGATTGCGAGACCCACAGTGTATCGCCGGTTTGCGCCAGCGCGCTCGAACACGCCGCAACGATGGCGCAGGCGACAGACAGCGCACGACTCATAATCGTGAGGTCGAAGCGACCAGCGCGGTGGCCAATGCGATGGCGCATGTCAGTCGGCCGCGTACGCCAGATAGCTCGGAGGCGCTTGGCTCAGTGGCGCCTTGCGCAGTGGCACCGGACGTAGCGGCGCGAGCCCGAGCTTGGTGCGAGACATCGCCAGCACGTCCGTCCATCCCATCGTGCGGCCGGCAAAGCGGTCGGTCAACGCACTCTCGGCGGAGTCTTTCGGAAATGCCGCCAACTCTCGACCCATCGGCGAGCGGAGCTGCGTGCTCTGCACAAAGCGCGCAGTCGTGGCGTCGAGCCACCGGCTTGGATGATCGAAATCGGCCACCCAGATGCCCTGCGGTTGCAGCGACGGGGCGAGTGTGGCGACGTACGACGCCGCACACTCGATCGAGTCGAAAGTTTCCAGACGACCCTTGGCCGTCTTCACCAGCGCACCGAAGCGCACATCGTCGATGGTCATGCGGCAGTATCCGCACGCGTCAGCCCCGGCGACGAGCGAACGCAGCTCGCTGTCGCAGCCAACGGCCATGCCCATCGTCACGAGCAGCGTCACGGTCCGAAGCCATCGGGGAACACGCATGCCGGTCTCCTCAGCGAGCGGTGGGTTCACTCGGCGCGGGCGGCATCGCGCCACCACCGAGCAAGGCCGCGCTGGTGGCCAGAACCACCGCGGCGATGGCCAACACGCCCCCCGTTGCCGGCAACGAGGTGGCGGTGAAGTTGAGCAGCTTCTTGCTGCCGATGAGCGGTGGCTGATACGTCATGCCGGGCACCTTGATCGGTGCGTGCTCGAGATCGAGGTTGTGCCCGTAGTCGTACTCCCACTTCCAGAAGTCCGCGAGCCCCACAAGCGCCGCGGCCACGAGGGCGAACGCCCACGTCTGGAGGAGCCGACGACGCCCGAGGGCTGCGACCAGAAAACCCAGGGCACTCATCGCCAACACACCAGGGCGAAGAATGCGCAGTTCAGGAATGGACTCGGGAACGATGGTTTTCATGCCGATGTAGTGATTGAGTCCGTTGATATTCTGCAGGTCGGTTTCACTGACACCGGCCACCGTGTGCGCCCAGATGTTCATGCCCAATCCTTCCGGATACTGCGGAGCGGTGAGCGACACGGTCCAGAGCGGGAAGAGCAGCGCCGCGCCGAGCAGCACAGCAGCGATGCCGGCGAAGAGTCGACTGCGATTTGACGCACGCATGAGATCCTCTCGTTGGCGGGAGCGTGCGACTCGTCGCTCCCGCCAGACTGAGACAGTGAACTAGTGCTTGAACTTCTCGGCGCGGGCCGCCTGGCCCTGAGCCTTCACGGTGTTCGCCATGAGCGGAACGCTCGAGCCGACCGGCGAGACGCGGACATATCCCTGCATTTCCTGGTGGAGCGCTGAGCAGAAGTCGGTGCAGTACATCGGATACACACCAAGCGCTTTCGGAACCCACTTGAGCGTTCGCGTTTCACCTGGCATGATCAGCAGCTCGGCGTTGGTCGCCCCCTGAATCGCGAAGCCGTGCGGGATATCCCAGTCCTGCTCGAGATTCGTGATGTGGAAGAGCACCGTGTCGCCAACCTGGACGCCTTCGATGTTGTCCGGCGAGAAGTGCGAGCGAATCGCGGTCATGCGGACATGCACCGTCTTGCCACTGCGCGAGACACCCGTTTCCTGTTCCGACTTGACTGCCTGCGGATGCTTGTTGTCGGCAATCGCGTAGAACTTCTTCTGGATCGACTGCACTTTCGAAGCGAGGATGGCGTTCGCGTAGTGCGGTTCACCAACCGTCGGAAAATCGAGGAGCAGTTTCATCTTCTCACCCGAGATGTCGTAGAGCTGCGCCGACTGCGCGAGTTCCGGTCCGGTGGGGAGATAGCGGTCCTTCGTGATCTTATTCATCGCGAGCAGATACTTGCCCGTCGGTTTCGCGGTGGCGCCACCCGGAATCATGAGGTGACCGATCGAGTAGTACGTCGGTGCGCGGTCAACGATCTCCCACGTGCCGAGCTTCCACTTCACGACCTCGCTGCTGATGAAGAGCGACGTGTACGCGTAGCCCTTGCCGTCGAATTCGGTGTGCAGGGGGCCGAGGCCCGGATCCTTCACTTCGCCAGCGAGGATCGCGTCGTACTTGAGCACCGGGATGCCATCGATTTCCGTTTCGAACGCCTTGTCGGCGATCGCTTTCTGCAGCTTGGTGAACGAGTGCACCGGAATCACGGTCGCAAGCTTGCCGCCGGCCACGATGTATTCACCCGATGGATCGACGTCGGCACCGTGCGGCGATTTTGGCGTCGGGAGGAAGTAGATCGAGTTCGGGCAGCTGGTCGGCGTGAGCACGCGCACCTGCTTCTTCATCTCCACTGTCGCCACGCGCGTGAATTCATCCAACACGTTGTGCGCGTAGCTGGCGGGCCACATTTCGCCCTTGCCGGCCGTGGCGCACGCTTCGAGCGACTTCCAGTTGACGGCCGCGATAAAGTCCTTGTCGGCCTTCGACGCGTTGACCTCGAGCTTCTCGTACGCCTGCTCCGAGTTGTACGACGTGAAGAACATCCAGTCCTTGCTCGGACCCTTGCCGGCGCGCGCCAGGTCGTAGTTGTAACCCGGCACCAGCAGCTGGAAGGCCACATCCATCTTGCCAGGTTCGTTCGCCTTCACGAACGAGATCGTCCCCTTGAAGGCCTTCTTGTAATCGGAGATTTCGACATCCTGCTGCGGGATCGGCAGAGAGAAGCGCGTCGAGGCGATCGTGTATTCGGTGTTCGACGTGATGAACGGCGAACCGTGGTTGCCACCCGAATTCGGGATCTGCAGGATCTCTTCCGTTTCGAACGTCGAAAGGTTCACGCGACCAATGCGCGGCGTGTTGTTCGCGTTGACGAAGAGCCAGCGGCCATCGTCTTCACCATTCGTCTGCGACAGCGCCGTGTGGTGAAGATCGTCCCAGGGAATGTTGCCAAAGCTCGTCTCGAGCATCGGCTTGGTCTCTTCCGAATAGCCGTAGCCGTTCTCGGGGAACTGCGAGAAGACCGGAATGATCTTGAGCAAGCGGCCCGAGGGGAGGCCGTAGACACCAACCTGGCCACTGAAACCGCCCGACAGGAACGCGTAGAACTCGTCCTTCTGTCCGGGCGCGACGTACACCTTCGAAGCAGCATCGGCGTTGCCGATGGCACCTGCCTTCTGGTTCGCCGGCGCGCATGCGAAACCGTAGGCGACCGTGGCCACGATGGAAGCCGTAGCCACGAACCAACCGGTGCGACGGGTGACTGACATGTGCGGAACTCCGCAAGAAGTTGATTGAAAGCGACGCGGGCGATCAAACCACGGTCGCTTCAGCGTGCAGAGAGAATGTCGTGTCAGAGATGCAACTAAAAAGTCGGACATCCTCCCCAACTTTCTCGGGGGTTTCCTGACGGTTTTGTAGTTGCGATGGAGGCAGTCTGTACCGCATGCGCCTCACTCGCTTTTCGGACAACGCGCTCCGCTGTCTCATTGTGGTCGGCCTCGAGCCTGACCAATGCATCCCCGTGCATACCATTGCTGAGCGGATGAACATGTCGTACGAGCACCTGGTCAAAATCGTCCAGCGGCTCGCCGAACTTGGCTACGTCGAAACCGTTCGCAGGCGACACGGAGGTGTTCGACTCGCGAAGCCGGCGGAACGCATTCGCGTCGGACAGCTCATACGCGAAACCGAGGAGAACCTTTCGCTGGTCGAGTGTTTTGAGCCCGACCACAACACCTGTCCCATTGCATCGGCATGCAGATTGGCGGGCTACCTGGAGGAGGCGCTCTCGGCATTCTTCGGTGTGCTCGATGGCAAGACGCTTGCTGATGTCATTGAGCCGAGGCCGAATTTGGTCACTCTCTTGAAAATGCCGGCACGCGTCGCGGAGTAGCGCCTGCTTGGGGGGGCGCAAGCCGGGCCGTCCTGGCAGACGCTCCCCGCTCATCCGGTGGCCGGAATCGCCTCCGGAGTGCGTGCGGGCCAGCGACCACGAACGTACATCTGGGTGTAGTTCATCGCGGTGAGCATCACGCCTCCGCTCCAGATCAGCGCAGCGGCGAACAAGAGGCGTGCATCGCCAAGAAGCGCGCCGGCACCTACGCCGCTCCATCCGAGGGTGAGCAGCAATGCACCGCCGTACTGCCAGCTGACGTTGAGCAGGCGATTGGGCGAACCAAGCGCGCGAAAGCCTGGCATCATCGGCGCGAGCTTCATGTAACTCATGTGCGGCAGGATCTTGGCCGCGACGCCTACGATGAGTGTCGTCAGCCATCCCAGCGCGAGCACGCCAACAAACGCGACCCATCGGTTGAAAGCGAAGCCGTTGCCGAACAGCAGTACCACGGCAATCGGCAGCGAGCTCGCCAGCGCGAGAAATGCCGACAGCACATGCCAGAGCGGTGCATCGAGCGTGCGTGAGCGTCGACGGAACCAGCGGATGCCAAGCGCAACCGTCGTGGCGCCAGCGAACAGCAACGCGATGCCGCCTGGTACACGGAGCGCCGTGATGCTACCGATTGCCCCGACCGAAAACAGCGAAAGGCCTGCGACCGTCGTGATGAGCTGCTGGCGCAACCACCGCGCATCATCTCCGCCGCCATTGAGAAACGTCGGCAGCATCCGACTGCCCACGCCAACCACGCTCAAGGTGCCGAAGCCGACGAGACCCAGCAGCAAGTGCGTCGCGATCAGGTACATCCGATCGACATGCCACCACCCGAGTGTCTCGCCGAGTCGTGCCGCCGCGACAAACAGCCCGGCGCCCAGCGCCGAGTGCGCGACACTGACGAATAGTCCAACGGTCTTGCCATGCACCGACAGACGACGTGCGCGAAGCACGTTGCGCGAGACCGCGTAAATGCCAGCGAAGACGAGCAGCCAACCGAGTCCCTGCAGCGCGCCGCGCCAGACAAAAAAGCCGGCGATAAGGCACACGGTGCCGAGCTGCAACAGGGCAAACGACCAGTACGCCAGTCGCAGGCTGCGGAGCGGCACGCCGAGTCCACCGGGCACGAATTGATGCAGTGTGCCGAAGATCGCCGTGGACACCACGCCAAGCATGAACACATGCACGAGTGCAAAGACATGCGGTTCGAAGACCGCGCCGGCCGCAAGCGATGGAGCGAGCCACACGAGCATGCCCGCGCCCACGAGCATCCACGCCATCGCCGCGGCGAAGTGCGCCGCAATCAGGTGAAAGGGCGGGGTCGACACGGAGCCACCGGTGGTGGGCAAAGCGCGACGGGGAGCGAGCGACATCTAAAGGGGGCCGGGATATCGCCCAGGCCAATCGGACGGTCGGCCGGGGAATACCTGTATCGTGCGGGCAACTATGCCCGTGCCCCTTGGCCGCAGATATCGGCGATTGCCGGACTCGATGTAGGTGGAATCCGCCGTCCCAAAAATATTCGGCATTTATTCGTATTTTTATGTGAGTGCAGGGCTTGAATGCCAATCCGTGTAAAGGATGCAATTCAAGCTGAAAAACAGCTGTCTACTGCTTCACTTCTGTGCAGTATGACGACAATCTTCGTGTCGAACTGCACCGATCGGTGAATACTTCCACTCCTCCGCCATGAAGCTCATTGTCGCAGTCATCCGGCCGGAAAAGCTGGCCGACGTCAAGCGGGCCCTCTTTCAGGTCGGGGTAACCGGCATGACCCTCTCCCGCGTGAGCGGCCACGGCGGTGAGCGTGACGTGGTGCAGCAGTACCGCGGCGAGCAGGTGGTGCTCGAGTTCCACGAAAAAGTGCGCATCGAGATGGCCTGCTCGGAGCCGTTCGTGGACGTCACGATCGATGCGATCTGCGAAGCCGCCCGAACCGGCGAAGTAGGCGACGGCAAAATCTTCGTCATGCCCCTGGATCATACGGTGCGCATTCGTACCGGCGAGCGTGACAACGACGCGCTCACCGCGGTGAATGCCGACGAGATCATGCGAAAGACGCAGATCGAATTTCCCATTCCAGTCATTCGCTGATGCGCACGATGCTTCCCCTGCTTGAAGCAGCAACCACGGTATCCGCTGGCGACACGGCCTGGGTGTTGGTAAGTACCGCGCTGGTCATGCTCATGGTCCCCGGGCTCGCATTTTTCTACGGTGGCCTCGTCAAGAACAAAAGCGCGCTCAACACCATGATCATGAGCCTTGCCGCGCTCGCGATCGTGTCGGTGCAGTGGGTCCTCTTCGGGTATTCTCTCGCGTTCGCCCCCGGCTCGTCGTGGATCGGCGGACTCGCGTGGCTTGGATTCAAGGGGGTAACTGGGGCGCCGAATCCCACGTACTCGGCGGCGCTGCCACATCTGCTCTTTGCCGCCTTTCAGGCGATGTTCGCCGGCATCACGGTGGCACTCTTTTCGGGTGCGATCATCGATCGCATTCGCTTCGTGGCGTATCTGCTGTTCGGTGTGCTGTGGACCACACTGATCTACGACCCGCTCGCGCACTGGGTCTGGGGCGACGGTGGATGGATTCGCGTCCTTGGCGCGCTCGATTTCGCCGGCGGCACCGTAGTGCATATCAGTGCGGGTACCACCGCGCTCGTACTCGCCCTGTATCTCGGGCCTCGCCGGGACTTCAAGCGTGTGCCCAGCGTCCCGCACAACGTGCCCTTCACGTTGCTCGGGGCGGGGATGTTGTGGTTCGGATGGTTCGGATTCAACGCCGGGTCGGCGCTCGCCGCCGATGGTATCGCCGCGAACGCCTTGGTCACCACGCACGCCGCGGCGGCGGCTGCGTTGTGCACGTGGATGTTGCTTGAATACCTGAAAGGTGGACGTGCCACGGCCGTTGGCGCAGCGACAGGCGCCGTGGTTGGCCTCGTCGCGATTACACCGGCTGCGGGTTTTGTCACGCCGGCCAGCGCGTTGTTGATCGGGGCACTCGCGGCACCCTGCTCATTTCTTGCGCTTCACTACCGATCCAAGACGTCGCTCGACGACACGCTCGATGTCGTCGCGTGTCACGGCGTTGCCGGTGTGATGGGGGCGTTGCTCACCGGTGTGTTCGCAACCAAGAGCGTGAATCCGAACGGCGCGGATGGACTGCTGTACGGGAACCCGTCGCTCGTCGCGATTCAGGCCGCGGCGGTTGGCGTGACGATCGTGTTCGCAGGGCTGCTCAGTCTTGGTATTCTGGCCGCGCTCAACGCGGTGATGCCGCTACGCGTGGGCGTCGAGGCCGAGATTCACGGGATCGATGTGGCCGAGCATGGCGAGGAGGCGTACCACGACAGCGATATGTCGGATCTGAGCGCGCGCGTGTCGCCGCTGGGGGACGCGGTGGTGATGAATCGCGCGGAGCTGGGGACGCTGCGACGGACGGCGTAAAACC
The DNA here is from genome assembly GCA_966112585.1 of uncultured Gemmatimonadaceae bacterium. Taxonomy (GTDB): domain Bacteria; phylum Gemmatimonadota; class Gemmatimonadetes; order Gemmatimonadales; family Gemmatimonadaceae; genus Gemmatimonas. Next base: position 123,195 of record CBHWDN010000012.1, on the reverse strand, counting down.
CACAACTCCAAACGCGAACTTCGAACTCACAAACCGATCAGTTTGGTGTTTGGGGTTCGAGTTGTGGGTTGACGGTTTGGAAAAGGAAAGGGCCCGGTCTACGACCGGGCCCTTCAATTCGTGCGGAACGCGCCGTTTAGCGCATTCCTCCCTGCTTGCTCTTCAACCAAGTCACCGGAATCAGGAACAACGGCGACAGGAACAGACCGAGCAATACGTTGATCCAGGTGAGCGCCATGTAGTAGGCAGTCATCCCGAGCGAGGCCCAGATCGTTCCCAGCGTGCCGTGATATTCCACTGTTCTCTCCGAGGTCGAAAAACGCGGCGCGAGGTGCCGCCGGATGCTGCATAGAGTAGTGCAGGGCACCGTCTCGTGGTAGGGGGAGGTTGACTCGGGGACGGGCGAAGGGCATAGGTCACCTATGGCTGACGAATCCAGTCACGCGACCTACCCGGTGATGCCGGCGGATCTGCTCGAGGCGACGTTGGACGTCGTGCTCGGGGGGATCGCCGAGCCGCTGGTGTTGGCCGTGTCGGGCGGTCTGGATTCGATGGCGTTGTTGCATGCGGTGGCCCGGTGGGCGCCGGGGCGCGTGGCGGCGGTCGCCACCTTCGATCATGGGACTGGCGCGTACGCGACGGAGGCCGCGTCGCTGGTCGCATCAACGGCGCGTCGCCTTGGTCTTACGGTGGTGCGAGAGCGCGCCCGTACCGCGGGAACCACCGAGGCGGAATGGCGCGAGGCGCGCTGGCGCTTTCTGCATCGGGTGGCGCGCGGCTTCAGGGCGCGCGTTGCCACGGCGCACACCCGTGATGATCAACTCGAAACGATCGTCATGCGTTTTCTGCGAGGGGCAGGCGCCCGCGGACTCGCCGCGCTGGCCGCACCGTCGCCCATCGTGCGCCCGTGGCTCGCCGTGTCGCGCGCCGAACTCGCCTCGTGGGTCGCTGAGGAAGGCATTCCGTATCTCGATGATCCCATGAACGCCGATCGACGCCTGCTGCGCGCCCGCGTACGCCATGACCTGCTGCCGATGCTCACGGCCGCGTCGCCGGACTTTGCGGCGACGTGGCTGGCGCTCGGCGAGCAGGCGGCGCAGTGGCGCCGCGACATGGACGGATTGCTCGACGCGTCGGGTATTTCGGTGAGTGCGGAGGGCGATCGCGTACTCGTGCCGACTCGAGTGCTCGACGAGACTTCCCCCGACGCTCGCGCGGTGCTCTGGCCCGCGATCTGTGCGCGCGCCGGTGTCACGCTCGATGCCACCGGAACTCAGGCGGCCGTACGGTTTACCAATTCGCGTCGTCGGGGCGCGCAATTGCCGTTGGCTGGTGGTGCGCTCCTGCTGCGTCGGCGCGATGCGATGGGTGAGGTTTTTGAAGTCCGTCGCCGCATGCCGAACGCAGGACCGTCGACGGCTTGGCAGGGAACGTCCGACGCGCTGCCGCCTCGATTTGGGCGGTGGCGCTTTCGTCGTGTCGGGGATGTGGCGACATCGGCATCCGCGGCGCTGGCGACGGACACGTGGACCATGGCGTTGCCGGCCGGACAACCGGTCGTCGTGCGCGCATGGGAGGCGGGGGACCGTATCAAGACGATGGGGGCTCCCGCTGGGAGACGGGTCACACGATACTTTTCAGAGTCCCGTGTCCCAGTCCCCGATCGGCCATCCTGGCCGGTTGTGCTCATCGATGATGTGCCGACTTGGGTTCCGGGCGTTTGCTGCGCGGTCGCAGCGCCGTTCCGTCCCGGTCGGTCGGACCTGATCTGGTATCGCTGTGAGCGTGAGCGTGACTGACGGCAGCACGAGCAAGGTGGATCCGCGACTGGACGGTCGCGCCGTTCGGCGCATCGTTTATGACGCGTCCACGATCCAGGCCCGCGTGGAAGAGCTGGGCCGGGACATTTCCGCCGCCTATCCCGACGGCGATCTGCTCGTGCTTGGGCTGCTCAAAGGCAGCTTCATCTTCCTCAGCGATCTCGTACGTCACATCACGCGTCCGCTGCAGGTCGATTTCCTCGTCGCCTCGTCGTACGGCGATGCGATGGAATCGAGCGGCGTCGTTCGTCTCCTCTACGATCCGGAGACGGAGCTCGAGGGGAAGCACATCCTGCTCGTCGAAGACATCGTCGATTCTGGCCGCACCTTGCAGCGGCTGATCGAACTGCTGGGCGATCGTCGCCCCAAGTCACTCGAAATTTGCGCGTTGCTTCACAAGCACATCGCTGAACATCTGCAGCATCCCACGAAGTTCATCGGATTCGACGCGCCACACGAATTTTTGGTCGGGTACGGTCTGGATCATGCCGAGAATTTTCGGCACCTGCCGTACGTCGCCAGTCTGGAGTAACGCAGTTTTCTCATGGCACCCAACATGACGCCCTCGCCAAAGAAGCCGACGAACTGGGCTCGCTGGTCCAAGACCTTGTCGTTTTGGATCCTCGTGATCCTCATCCCGGTCGCGTTCCTGTCGTACGGCAATGGTCGTGAGCCTGTCGCTCCCGACATTTCGCTCACCGATTACCGCACACAGCTGGAAGCCGGCAACATCAAGGCGGTTGCCTTCCAGTCGGACAACGTGCTCGCTGGTCAATTCAACCAGAAAGTGAAGATGCCGGGCGGCCGTGAGGTCGCTCGCTTCAACGTTCGCTTGGTGCCGGGCTCGGCGCCGGATGAGCAGAAGCTGCTCTATTCGCGCAACGTGCGGGTGTCGGTGCAGGAGCCGCGCGCCAACTTCGGCAGCCTCCTCATCACGATGCTGCCGTACCTGCTGCTCATCGGCTTCTGGATTTTCCTGTTCCGCCAGATGCAGGCCGGTGGCAACAAGGCGTTTTCGTTCGGCAAGTCCAAGGCGAAGCTGCTGAGCGGCGACACGCCAAAGATCACCTTCGCCGATGTGGCGGGTGCCGACGAAGCCAAGGTCGAGCTTCAGGAGATCATCGAGTTCCTGAAGGACCCGCAGAAGTTCACCAAGCTCGGCGGTCGGTTGCCGAAGGGTGCACTGCTCGTTGGTCCGCCGGGTACCGGCAAGACGCTGCTCGCGAAGGCGGTGGCCGGTGAGGCCGGACGTCCGTTCTTTTCGATGTCAGGTTCTGATTTCGTCGAGATGTTCGTGGGCGTCGGTGCCTCCCGTGTGCGCGACTTGTTCGAGCAGGGCAAGGCGCACGCGCCGTGCATCATCTTCATCGATGAAATCGACGCAGTGGGTCGCCATCGTGGCGCCGGCCTGGGCGGCGGTCACGACGAACGCGAGCAGACGCTCAATCAGCTGCTGGTCGAGATGGACGGCTTCGAGTCGAACGATGGCGTCATCCTCATCGCGGCAACGAACCGTCCGGATGTGCTTGACCCTGCGCTGCTGCGTCCGGGTCGCTTCGATCGTCAGATCGTGGTCGACGCGCCCGACCTCCGTGGCCGCGAAGGCATCCTCAAGGTGCATCTGCGCAACAAACCGATCGCTGACGATGTCAGCGTGACCGCGCTCGCGCGTGGTACGCCGGGTATGGCGGGTGCGGATCTGGCGAATCTCGTGAACGAAGGCGCGCTGCTCGCGGCGCGCAAGAATCACGAGAAGATCTACATGAACGATCTCGAAGAAGCGAAGGATCGTGTCATGCTCGGCGCCGAGCGCAAGTCGCTCGTCATGAAGGATGAAGAGCGTCGACTGACCGCGTTCCACGAAGCTGGCCACGCGGTGTGCGCCATGATGGTGCCGGGCAACGATCCACTGCACAAGGTTACGATCGTGCCGCGTGGTCGCGCGCTGGGTATCGCGTTCACGTTGCCCGAGGATGATCGCGTGTCGGTGACGCGTGAGCAGCTCGAAGCGCGTCTCGTGATGGCCTACGGCGGTCGTGCGGCGGAAGAAATCGTGTTCGGCCACAACCGGGTGACCACCGGTGCGGCGAGCGACATTCAGCAGGCCACGAGCATTGCGCGTCGCTACGTCACGCAGTGGGGACTTTCCGATTCGATCGGCCCGATCCTCGTTGGTGACAACGAGCAGGAGCTCTTCCTCGGCCGCGAAATTCAGTCGCGTCGCGAAGTGTCTGAGCAGACCGCGCAGTTGGTTGACGGTGAAGTGAAGCGCGTGGCGACACAGGCGCATCAGCGCGCGGTAGCGGTGCTCACCGAGCATCGTGCGTTGCTGGATATTGTTGCCAACGGTCTGCTCGAGCGCGAAACGCTGACCCGCGATGACATCCTGCTGCTCAAGGAAGGCAAGCCGCTTCCGCCGCGCAGCGGATCGGATATGCCGCCGCCGGTGCCGCCGGCGATCATCGCGACGACGCCGTCGACGCGCCCGATCACGCCGCCGCTGCTGGGTGGCCCAGAGGTCGCGCCGGCCTGAGTTGAGTCGCAAGCCGCGAATCCGGATTCCAACACCCATCGTCGCCGCAGTTGTGGCGACGATGGTGCTTTTGGCCACCTACATCTCCACCGCCGCGCCGGATCTCACATTCTGGGACGCGTCGGAATTGATCACCGCCGCACATACGCTTGGCATTCCGCACGCGCCCGGCACGCCGGTGTGGGTCTTGTTCGGCAAGCTCGCGGTGTGGGTGTTCAGTCAGGCCACACCACCGCGCGCGGTCACGTTGCTTTCGGTGTGGGCCGCGGCGCTCACCGGTGGTGCAAGCGCCTGGCTCGCCGCCCGCTGGATTGGCGGACGCGGCGCGGTGGTGGCTGCCGTCATCGCGGGCACGACCTACAGCATCTGGCTCAACGCGACCGAAACCGAAGTCTATTCGGTGGCGTTGCTCGCGAGCGTGCTGATGCTGTTTGCTGGCGAGTGGGCCGGGCGCCATGATGCGAGCGACGATCAACGTCGTCGCGGACGCGCGATCATTGCGTTCATCGTGGGATTGTCGGTGCCCTTGCATCTGTCGGTGCTGGTCGCGCTGCCGGCAGCGATTGCGTTTGCGTGGCGTGGGGTGCGGCCAACCCGAAACGACGTGCTCAGTTGGTTCGCGCTCGCCGCGCTCGGATTTTCGGCGGTCGCGTTGCTGCCGATTTTCTCATCGCACGGGCCGGCGCTCGACTCGGGGCATCCGGTCACGCTGCGTTCATTAATTGCCGTACTGCGTCGCGAACAGTTTCAGGTGGCCGGGCTGTGGCCGCGCATGGCGCCGCTCTGGTTGCAGTTGGCGAATGTGTTCGAGTGGGCCGATTGGCAGTTTGCGTTTGGTGCGCATCCGTTTCCCACGCCCTCGTTCGCGCGTACGTCGGTCACGGTCGTGTTCGCGCTCCTCGGCGTGTTGGGATACCGCGCATTGCATGCGCACGAAGCCCGCGTCGCTCGTGCGATGCTGCTGCTCCTCGTGAGCGGCACGATTGGTGTGGCGGTGTGGCTCAACATGCATGCGGGTCCGAGTTTCGGTGTCGGCATTGTGCCGCCGGGCGCCGTGCACGAGGCGCGTGAGCGCGACTACTTCTTCGTCCTCGGCTTCTGGGCGTGGGGGATCATGGCCGGCGCTGGCGCCGCGCTACTCTCCACGCGATTGCTCAAGCGATTTCCGCTGCCAATCGCGCTGCTGCCGTTGCTGATCGCCATCGTGCCGCTCTTTGCGAATCGCGCGGTTGTTGATCGCACGCTGTCGCCGACGGCGTCGCTTCCGCGCACCTACGCGCGCCTTCTGCTCGACGCGATGCCGTCCAACGGCGTGCTGCTGGCCGGCGGTGACAACGACACGTTCCCGCTCTGGTATCTGCAGCAAGTGGAAGAACGCCGGCCGGACGTGACCGTGGTGACGGTGCCGCTCCTTGGCGCCGAGTGGTATCGGACGGAGCTGGTGCGGCGCGGATTGCTGGCACCGGAGGCGGCGGCCAGGTGGCCCGGGCTCCGAGCGGCGCTCCAGTCGGTGGCGATTCATGCGGCGCAACAGCGTCGCCCCATTCGGGTGAGCACCCTGCTGCCGCGAAGCGATCGACTCGTCTCGGCGCCGGCCGCGGGCTGGGCGCTCGAAGGGCTGCTTTGGCGTGCCGACACATCCCTGGCGACGGGCACCTCTGGTCTTGATCTCGCCGCACTGCGTCGCGCCGATGGACAGGTGCCGCGATCGTCGCTCGCGCCACTGCCTGCAGGCGCCGACCCGGCGGCGGAAATGATCCAGGGACTCCTGCGTTGTACAGCGGTGACGGAGCTCGCGGACACTCTCCTTGTGAAGACGTGCGGGGGGATCTAACCTTATGTGCTATGCCAATTTCCGAGCCTGTTGCAGCTGCTGTGCGTGAGGCCGTGCTGGAGGTGCGGGAACGCATCGCGGCGGCTCGCTCGCGGGGCGGTCACGGGCAGGATGTCACGCTCGTCGCGGTGACCAAAACGCACGGCCCGGAAGCCGTCGAGGCAGCCTGGGCTGCCGGCGTACCAGACGTGGGCGAGAACAAGGTGCAGGAAGCCGAAGGAAAGATGGCGCTCGTGGAAGCGCCGGTTCGTTGGCACCTCATCGGGCATCTGCAACGCAACAAGGCCAAACACGCGCTCAAGTTCGCACTGCTCCACAGCCTCGATAGCGAGCGACTCGCGGTGGCGGTGCACGAGGCCGCGGTGACCGCGGACGCGAAGCTCGATGTGCTCCTGCAGGTGAACGTGAGTGGTGAAGACAGCAAAGGCGGTGTTGCTCCATCGGACATCGCGGCGGTGGCCGATCGGCTGCACCAGTTGCCGCGTCTGCGCGTGCGCGGTGTGATGACGATGGCCCCCTTCGATGCAGGGGAAGCGGAACTCCGCAGGGTATTCAGTGGTGCACGGGAGGCTCGCGCGGTCGTTCGATCGGCCGGTCATCCCGCCGAGTGGTTGAGCATGGGCATGTCGGGCGACTACGAGATGGCCGTGGAAGAAGGGGCGACGCATGTGCGCCTGGGAACCGTGCTGTTCGGCAGTCGAACCTGAGCTTTCACCCGGAAATCATGGCTGACGCCGGCTTTCACCTAACTGCGCTGGATGTACGGCGCTACGACTTTGGCAACGCACTGCGTGGCTATGATCGCGTTCGCGTCGATCAATTCCGCGAGCAGGCGGCTGAAGAGCTCGAGCGACTCGCGCGTCTCACGCAGGAGCTGGAGACCGAAGTGCGCGTGGCGCGTGAGCAGCTGCGCGGCTTTCAGGAACGCGACAAGGCGATCAACGAAGCACTCGTGAGCGCGCAGCAGCTGCGCGCCGAAATCCGCGAGCAGGCGGAACGCGAAGCGCAGCTGATGGTGCGTGAAGCGCAGGCCGATGCGGAACGCCAGATGGCCCAGGTGCGCGACGAAATCCGTCGCGCCGAAGAGGAGTTGCAGTCGCTCTGGCGCACGCGGCGCGCGTTTCTCGCGCAGTTGCGGCATCAGCTCGAGCGTCAGCTTACAGAACTCAACTCGGCCGAGTCAGAACCGGTGCCCACGATCGTGACGCCGCGTGGTAGCAGTGCCCACGGCGATCCCGCGGCGCTCGCCAAAGACGTCCGTGAATTGCCGCCACGTCCGGCGCTGCCCACGCCCTCGTGGCTTGATATCGTCGAGGACGACCAGCAGTGACGAACATCCCCGGTGCCCGCCCGCAGCTCCAGTACACGCAGGAGCACACGCAGGTCGGCCTGTCGCATCCCGCGCTCGGGTTACACGCACGCGAGCGCATTGAAGCGTGTGCGCAGGCCGTGCGTGCGCGTTTCTCCAAGACGGTCGATGTCGCGATCATCCTCGGCACGGGACTGGGTGGTCTCGCCGAAGAGATCAAGGTCGAGCAGGTCATCGAGTACAGCGACTTGCCGAATTTTCCGCTTTCCACGGTGGAGTCGCATAAGGGGCGATTGCTCTGCGGCACCTTGGGCGGAAAAACGGTGGTGGCCATGCAGGGTCGCTTTCACCGCTACGAAGGCTATTCGCTGCAGCAGGTGACGTTCCCCGTGCGCGTGCTGCGCGCGCTGGGTGCGCACACGCTCGTCGTGAGCAACGCGTGCGGTGGGATGCATCCGCTCTGGCGTCCGGGCGACCTGATGTTGATTGCCGATCACATCAACCTGCTTGGCGACAATCCACTCATCGGCCCGAACGACGAAACGCTTGGTCCGCGCTTTCCCGATATGAGCGAGCCATACGACGCATCGTTGCGCACGATGGCGCGTGAAGCGGCGGCCGGTGCCGGGATCACGCTTCGTGAAGGGGTGTACGTGGCGGTGCAGGGGCCGAATCTCGAGACCCGCGCCGAATACCGCTTCCTGCGCAATCTGGGCGCGGACGTTGTTGGCATGTCCACCGTGCCGGAAGTCATTGTCGCGGTGCACGGCGGCATGCGTGTGCTGGGACTTTCGATCATAACTGACCAGTGTCTGCCGGATGCCCTCGAGCCGGCGAGCCTCGAGCAGATCATTGCCGTAGCGCGCCGCGCCGAACCTGGGTTGTCCGCCGTGGTGAAGGGTGTGTTGGCGCGCCTCTGATCGCGCCGCTGCCGTTCAACAACCGCTGAATCTCCTGAATCTCCGTTTGCTTTCGCGTTCATGACCGCACCGCAGGAAACCGTCCGCTATCCCTTGTTGTCCGACGCCAGCGCCGATGATCTCGAGCGCGGTGTTTTGGCGCGTTGGGAATCCGAGCAGCTGTTCGAGAAGACGCTCGAAGCGCATGCCGGCGCCAAGCCGTTTGTGTTCTTCGAGGGGCCGCCAACCGCGAACGGACGTCCGGGCATTCACCACGTGTTTGCACGCACGATCAAGGACCTCTTCTGCCGCCATCGTGCGATGCAGGGGTTCTATGTGCCGCGCAAAGCCGGTTGGGATACGCACGGCTTGCCGGTGGAAATCGAAGTCGAAAAGGAGCTGCAGAAGGAAGAGGCTGAGCGTCTCGGCGTTGATCCGAGTGAGATCGCAAAGCTGGGTGGCAAGCAGCTGATCGAACAGGTGGGCGTGGCGGAGTTCAACCGTCGCTGCCGCGAAAGCGTGTGGAAATATCGCGGTGAGTGGGAAGAGCTTTCGAAGCGTATCGGCTACTGGCTCAACTACGACGATCCGTACGTCACGTACGAACACGACTACGTCGAAAGCGAGTGGTGGGCGCTCAAGACGATGCATCAGAAGGGGCTGCTGTCGAAGGGACACAAGATCCTTCCGTATTGCCCCCGCTGCGGCACGACGTTGTCGAGTCACGAAGTCGCGCAGGGCTATGAGGACACGGAAGATCCGAGCGTGTACATCGCGCTCGATCTGCTCGATGCGAACGGCAACAAGCCGGCGCAGCGTCAGCGCATCATTGTGTGGACCACCACGCCGTGGACACTCGTGTCCAACACGGCGCTCGCGGTGCATCCCGATCTGACCTATTCGGAGCTGCGCAAGAAAACCGGCGCCGAGTGGACGATCGTCCTGGCCGAAGGTCGAGTGGCCGGTGTGCTGGGCGCCGACTGGGCCGATCGATGGGATGTGGTGCGCACCATGAAGGGCAGCGACCTGGTTGGTCGTCGCTATGTGCGTCCGCTCGACTGGGTCGAGTATCCGGCAGAAGGCCAGCACGAGATCATCGTGGGCGAAGATTTCGTGTCGGCCGACGATGGCTCGGGCGTGGTGCACATGGCGCCGGCCTTTGGTGCGGATGACTACGCGGCCGGGCAGCGTCATGGCCTGGCGTTTCTGCAGCCGGTGAACACGCGCGGTGAGTTCGCCGCCGACGTCCCCGAAGTGGGCGGCGTGTCAGTCAAGAAGGCGGACGCTCGCATCACCGAAGTGCTCAGGGAGCGCGACGTGCTCTGGAAGGCGAGTACGTTTGTTCACTCGTATCCGCACTGCTGGCGTTGCGGTACGCCGTTGCTGTACTACGCGCGCGGTTCGTGGTTCGTGCGCACGACGGCGGTGCGTGACGCGCTCATGCAGCGCAACAGCCTGGTGAATTGGAACCCGGCGGAAATCGGCAGTGGGCGTTTCGGCGAGTGGCTCTCGAATAACGTCGACTGGGCGATCTCGCGCGACCGGTACTGGGGTACACCGCTGCCGGTGTGGATCAACGACGCCGATTCCACCGAAATCGAAGTCCTGGGGAGTTATGCGGAGCTGGCGGAGAAAACCGGCAAGCCGCTCCCCGACGATTTCGATCCGCACAAGCCGCACATCGATCAGTATACGTGGCCAGCGCCCAGTGGCACTGGCACCATGCGTCGCGTCCCCGAAGTCATCGACACCTGGTTTGATTCAGGCTCGATGAGCTTTGCACAGTGGCACTATCCGTTCGAGAACCACGACAAGATGGCGGCGCAGTTCCCGGCCGACTTCATCTGCGAAGGCGTGGATCAAACGCGTGGCTGGTTCTATTCGCTCATCGCCGTTGCCACGACCCTCGGCGAGGCGTTGCCCAACAACAGCGACAAGACGGCGGCGCCGTATCGCAACGTGGTCGTGAATGACCTCGTGCTGGATGCGCACGGACAGAAGATGTCCAAGTCGCGCGGCAACGTCGTGAGCCCGTGGGATGTGATGGAGCGTCATGGTGCCGACGCCGTGCGTCTGTTCCTCGTGGCGTCGAGTCAGGTGTGGGTGCCCCGTCGCTTCGATGAAAATGCGATCCGCGAAACCGCCGGGCGCTTCTTGCTCACGTTCCGCAACGTCTACAACGGCATCTTTGCGCAGTACGCCAATTTCGGATGGACGCCGCGCGACAAGGACCCCAAGGTCGCTGATCGTCCGGCGCTCGATCGGTGGATTCTGTCACGCTTGACCAAGGTCGAGCGCGATGTGAACGCGCATATGGATTCGTACGACGCCACGCTCGCGGCGCGGCGCGTGATGCAGTTCATGGATGACGACGTGTCCAAGTGGTACGTGCGTCAGAGCCGGGCGCGTTTCTATGAAGTCGAGAGCGACGACAATCGGGCTGCCTTCGCTACGCTGCACGAAGTGCTTGCCGTGGTGTGCCGCCTGCTCGCGCCGTTTGCGCCGTTCATCACCGACGAGGTGCATCGGGCGCTGACCGGCACGTCGGTGCACCTGGCGTCGTACACGCGGGCGAATCCGCCGGCCGAGGACACGGCGCTCGAGACGGCCATGGACGATGTGCGCACACTCGCGGGACTCGGGCACGCCGCGCGCGACGTGGCCGATGTCAAAGTCCGTCAGCCGCTTCCGTCGATGCAGTGCGTGGTTCCGGGTGACCCGACGGCCGCGGCCGCGCTTGGCACGTTGCTGGCATCTGAGCTGAACGTGAAGCAGGTCGAATTCGTCAGGTCGACCGATAATCTCGTGTCCCTCGAGGCGAAGGCAAATTTCCGAACTCTGGGTAAGAAGTTCGGGAAGGAAACGCCGATCGTGGCCGAGGCGGTGGGCGTCATGGATGCCGACCGGTTGCGGAAGTTAGCGGCCGGCGAATCGGTAACGATCGAGGCGGGCGGGGTAGAACGCTTGATTGCCCCGGACGACGTCGCCATCATCCGGCGCGCGTCCGGCGCCGCGGTGGTGCAAGAGAACGGCGGGTACGGCGTGGCGCTCGATCCCACCATCACGCCGGAACTCCGCGCCGAAGGGCTCGCTCGTGAAGTCATCAGCCGCATTCAGCGGCTGCGCAAGGAGGCTGGACTCGCTGTCAGTGATCGCATCGCGGTCGCCGTGGCGGGCGACGAGGAGCTCGAAGGCGCGGTGGCCGCGCACCGACAGCACATCGCCGACGAAGTGCTCGCTGGGCGATTGCTGCTCGGCGCAGATGCTGGATCGCCGTTCGCCGCGAATGGGAACGGGGACTCGTGGACCGCAACGCAGGCAGGGGACGTCGATGGACGCGCCCTGCGCCTCGCGCTTACCAAGGAAGGGTCGTGATGGCTGAATCGAAGACGGCGTCCGCTGCGGACGTCAAGAAGCCGAAGCCGAAGCCGATGCCCAAGAAGCAGCTGCAGCATTTCGAGAAGCGGCTGCTCGAGGAGCGCAAGCGCGTGCTCAAGGAGCTCGGTCATCACGGCGAAACGTTCGGCCCGAATGGCGAAGTGAACGACGGCGACAACAGCGCGTACTCGTTCCACATGGCCGATCAGGGCACGGATGCGATGGAGCGCGAAAAGGCGTTCCTGTTCGCGTCGAAGGAAGGGCGCTTCCTGTGGCACATCGACCAGGCACTCCGCCGCTTGTACAAGGCGCCGGAGACGTTTGGCAAGTGCCACCAGTGTGGCGAAGACATCGCGTTCGAGCGACTCGACGCGCTGCCGAATGCGCGCTACTGCATCGCGTGCAAGCAGCGCGAGGAAGACACCAAGAAGAGCTGACGTGAAGGCGATTGTCGCAATTCCGGTGGTGCTTGGCATCGTCATCCTCGACCTGATCACGAAAGCGGTCGCGGTGGCGGTGCTCGCGCCGTCGGGGATGCCGAATCCGGTGTTTGGTGAGTGGCTGCGCTTTGCGTTGGTCTACAATCCGGGTGCCGCGTTCGGTCTGCATCTGGGCGCGTACTCGCGCTGGATTTTCATGGCGCTGACGGGCGGCGCGCTCATCGTGCTCTGGCGTCTCTATCGCGAGACGGCGGAGACCGACTGGCGTCGTGTACTCGCCATCGCGCTCGTGGCCGCGGGCGCGATTGGCAACGTGATCGATCGCATTCGTTCAGACCTGGGCGTCGTGGACTTCATCGACGTGGGGATCGGCGCCAGTCGCTGGCCCACGTTCAATGTGGCCGACATGGCCGTGACCACGGGCGCGTTTCTCCTCGCATGGGTGTTGTGGGGTGAAGACCGCAAAGCCAGCGTGAGTGCCTCCGCATGACTCTTTCAGCATGAGCGCGATGAATCCGCATGCCCGAGCGGCCACGGCCAGCGCGGTGATCAACGATGTGCCGGCCGCGGCATCGACGCCGCGTTTCTGGGTCATCGTGGCGTTGGTGATTGCCGCTGACTTCGTGACGAAGCTGTTGGCCATGGAGAATCTGGCGCCGCGTCACATTCCGCATCGCATCATTGGCGACGTGGTGCGCTTTACGCTCGCCTTCAATCCAGGCGCGGCGTTCGGCATGCACCTGGGGCCGGCGTCGCGGTGGATTTTCGCCGCGCTCAGCGTGGTGATCGTGGGCGTGCTGATCAAGGCGACGCTCGATCTCACGCGCATCTCCAAGATCGCCGCGATCGGCGTGCCGGTGGTGGTCGGTGGCGCCATCGGTAACCTGCTCGATCGCATTCGTCTGCGTGACGGCGTGGTCGATTTCATCGACATCGGCATCGGCGACGTGCGCTTCTGGACGTTCAATGTGGCCGATACGGCGGTGACGTTTGGCGCGGTGTGCCTGATTATTGCGTTGTGGCAACAGGATGTGGCGGCGCGCGAGGCGCCGCGAGAACGCGGAGTCGAATGACTGGCGTCGATTTCTCTCGCGGAGAGCGCGGAGAAGACGCGGAGGGGCGTCAGTATTCGATCGAGGTCGCGGACGGTGGTGAGCGACTCGACCTGCTGGTGGCGCGCGAGACTGAGTCGTCGCGAACTGCCGCTGCTACGCTGATCGCGAACGGTCACGTTATGGTGAACGGGCGCAAGGAAAAGGCGTCCTATCGCGCTGAGGTGGGCGATCGCGTGCAGGTAGTCATTCCGCCGCCGCCAGGGCGCGAGATCGTGCCGGAGCAGATTCCGCTCGATATCGTCTACGAAGACGAACATCTGCTGGTGGTCGACAAGGCGGCCGGTATGGTGGTGCATCCGGCGCCGGGCAATTGGACCGGCACGCTGGTGAATGCGCTCATGGGGCGCGGGGAGCCACTCGCCGAAGGTGGCGGGGAAGATCGCGCGGGCCTGGTACATCGGCTCGACAAGGACACGAGCGGATTGCTCGTGGTCGCCAAGACCGAGGCGTCGCATCGCATTCTCAGCACGGCGCTCGCGGCGAGACAGGTCACGCGTCGCTACGTGGCGGTGAGCTGGGGGCATCTCAAGGCCGATCAGATCACCGTCGACCAGCCCATTGCCCGCGATCCGCGAGACCGGACGCGTATGGCAATCGTCCAGACCGGGAAGGCCGCACGAACGGATTTTGTGCGACTGGCCCGCTTCGACAGCGTGGACCTGCTGCGCGCGCACCTGCATTCGGGGCGCACGCATCAGATCCGCATACATCTGTCGAGTGTGGGGCACCCCGTGGTCGGTGACGACACCTATGGCGGGGGCGGGGGGCGCAAGTTGGCCGCGCTTCCTTCGCGTCGGCATTTCCTGCACGCGGCCTGGCTCCGCTTCAAGCACCCGGTTTCGGGCGCGCTTGTGGACCTGCGCTCGCCACTGCCCACCGACCTGCGGCAGTCGCTCGCGGTCCTGAGTGCGATGCCGGAACTCGCATCGCACCAGGACCCCCTCGATGTCTTCGGATTCTACGCCGCCGAATAACGCCACACCCGACTCGGTCGATGACGCGACCGAGGAGGAAGCGCCACCGCAGTGGTTGGTGGTTCGGGCCGGCACCGTGCGCTACGGGATCCCGATCGAGCAGGTCCTCGAGGTCGTTCGCCCGGAAGGGCTTATGGACGTCCCCGGCACGCCGCCCATTCAGGCCGGGATCGTCAACGTGCGGGGCGCGATCGTCACCGTGCTGGACCTCAAGGCGCTCCTGACCGGAGAGCGTGCCGTCACCCCGGGCTCGATCGTCCTAGTCGAGCACGGTGCGCGCGCTGTCGGGCTCACCGTGGATGCCGTGCACGACGTGCGCGTGACCGGTGATGAGGCTTCGGCTGGGCATGTCGAATTGCTCGACGCTGCACAGTTGGTGGCCGGACACCTGCATTCAGCTGAGGAGAGGGAACGGTGAGCCGAACGGTATTGATCTGCGACGACGCCATCTTCATGCGCACCATGGTGGGGGACATCCTCACGCAGGCGGGTTTCGAAGTGGTGGGCGAGGCGGAAACGGGCGTGCAGGCCGTGGAGCGCTATCGCGAATTGCGCCCCGATCTCGTCACAATGGACATCGTGATGCCGGACATGGGCGGCATCGATGCCGTTCGCGAAATCACGAAGCACGATCCCACGGCGCGCATCCTGATGTGCAGCGCGATGGGGCAGCAGGCACTCGTGGTGGAAGCCATTCAGGCCGGGGCGAAGGACTTCGTGGTCAAGCCGTTCCAGCCGAGCCGCGTGCTTGAAGCCGTGAACCGCGTGCTCACCGCGGCGTAAGCCGCGGGCGAGCCGTTCGTTCGCGCTGCCGCCTTAGCGATCCCCATGTCGGCGACTCGCGACTCGGGTCGAGCGGCCAACGCCGCGCGGTACGCCGCACTCTTTCAATCAGAGTCGCGCGAGCATCTCGAAGCAATTGATCGAGCGCTGCTCACGCTCGAACGCGCGCCCACGTCGGATGGCGCGGCCGAAGAAATCGCCACCGTCTTCCGTGGCATGCACACCATCAAGGGCATGGCGGCCGCGATGGGATACGCTGCGGTCGAGCGACTCGCGCATGCGCTCGAAGGGCGCTGCGAACCGGTGCGACATGGCGATGAAGCGCTTGGCACGTCGTTGATCTCGCTGCTCCTCGAAGGGACCGATGCGCTCCGCGCGAGTATCGACGAAGCCGCGAGTGGCAGCACGGCGCTCACGCCGGCCATCGAAGCACTGCTCGCGCGCCTCAAGCCGGCGGAGCGCGTGAGTGGCATCGCCGCGTTGGTGAATGCCATGCCCGCTCCGGAAACGGTGCAACCGCGAAGCGCCAACACCGGCGAACGCGACGTGCGCATGATCGACGTGTCGCTCAACAACGACTGCCCGCTCAAGGGCGTGCGCGCGATGATCGTGCTCACCAAGCTGCGCGCGGTGGGCACCGTGCAGCGCACCACACCGCCGCTCGAGCAGTGGCAAGACGCGCATTTCAGCGGCGTCTTCTCCGTCGCGATCAAGAGCCCGCTCTCCGACGCGGAGTTGGCAACGGCTGCGGCCAGTGCCGGTGAAGTGGCGCGCGTGCTTGTGCACGATCCCGAGCAGGATGCAAAGGCCGCCAAGGGTTCACGGGGACGCGCCAAAGCCGCACCGGTCGCACCCACGGTCACGCGCACCGTGCGTCTCGACGCGCGTCGTCTCGATACGCTGCTCGATCTGGTGGGCGAGTTGGTGATCACGCGCGATCGTCTGGTGCGATTGGCCGACAGCATGGAGCGCCCCGATCGCGCGGTGCAGCGCACGGCGCGCGACACGGCTCGCCTGGTGAGCGCGTTGCAGGCGGAGGTGTTGCAGGCGCGATTGCTTCCGGCCTCCGATGTCTTCGATCGCTTCCCGCGCCTCGTGCGCGATGTGGCGCGCGAACTCGGCAAGGAAGTGAGTTTCGTGGTGGAAGGGCGGGAGCTGGAGCTCGATCGTTCGTTGCTCGACGCGGTGGGCGATCCCATTCTCCATCTGCTTCGCAATGCGCTCGATCACGGTATCGAATCGCCCGACGAACGGCGGGCCGCGGGCAAGGCGCCAGCGGGTACGCTGGTACTGCGTGCGGTGCGTGAGCGCTCGAATGTGCGCATCGAAGTGCGCGACGACGGCCGCGGCATTGATCGCGACGCGGTGCTGGCGCGCGCGCGCGCCCATGGATTGGTGAGCGCCAGCGATGCCGCGCTCGACGATCACGAGCTCTTGCGCGTGGTGGCACATCCGGGGCTCTCCACCGCGAAGTCGATCACCACGCTTTCGGGGCGCGGGGTTGGCGTGGATGTCGTGAATACCCGCGTGCGCGCCTTGGGTGGTCAGCTCGCACTCGAGTCGGTTCCGGGGCAGGGCACCGTGTTCACGCTGCGCGTGCCGGTAACCATCGCCATCGCCCGCGCACTGCTGGTCGATGTGGCCGGACGGATCTTTGCCATTCCCGCCGTCCATGTCGAGGAATGCCTCGCCTATCACGACGATATGCAGGTACATCACGCGGCCGGAGCGGCCGTCACCATCCGTGACGAGGTCGTTCCGCTCGTGGCGCTCGATGAACGATTCGGGCGCACTCCGTCGTCAGTCCATCGAGGGACTGAGGATCAGCATCTCGCGATCGTCGAGCTGGGCGGCAAGCGTGCCGCGCTGCGCGTCGACTCGCTGGTGGCACAGCAGGACATCGTGGTGAAGCCGCTCGATCAGGTGCGCGGCGGCACACCATGGTTCAGCGGTGCCACCGTGCTCGGCGATGGCCGCCTGGCGCTGATTCTCGACGTGGCCAGTCTGGTCTGACGCCAGCGCTCCACGCTCTCATCTCCGCGCGCGAACAGTTCTGCTGGATCTTCGACAATGCCCGCTCTTCACACGCTCAAGCACATCCAGCTCGACGCGCTGCGCGAAACCGCGAACATAGGCGCGGGGCACGCGGCGACGGCGCTGTCGCAGATGACCGGAAGCACCATCATGATCAAGGTGCCGGCCATCAGCATTGCGAGCGCGAGCGAATTGCCCGCCCAGTTCGACCCGGCCGAAGAGCCAGTCGCCGCGGTCTTCATGCACATGTTGGGTGATCTCACCGGTCGCACGCTGCTGATCTTCCCCAAGCCCACGGTGATGCGTTTGGCGGAACTCATGTTGCGTCGCCCGGTGGGTTCGTCGGTCGCCTTCAGCGAGCTCGAAACGTCGGCGATCAAGGAAACCGGCAATATCCTGAGCGGTGCCTACATGAACGCGCTCAGTGATTTCCTCGGCATGCTCCTGCTGCCGTCGCCGCCGTCGATGGTCATCGACATGTCGTCCGCTGTGCTCGAAAGCGTATTCGGCGAGCAGGTCGATGGTGGGGAGTCGATCCTCTGCGTCGAAAGCGAGTTCATGCTGACGGAGCTCGATCAGACGTTGCGCGGATTCTTCCTGCTGCTGCCCGATCCCGCGTCGCTGCAGGTGATGCTCCGCGCCCTGCGTCTGGCCTGAGCCGGAGCACGCCTGTGGGGCACTCACCCACTCCGGTTCCGGCGGCGGCGCCACGTCGGCGCGATGTGGACATGCTGCGAGCGATGTTGGCGCGCGTGGATCAGCATGATCCCGGCGCGTTCAACAACCTCGGAGTGCTGTACCACACGCGTGGACTGCACGCCGAAGCCGTCGAAGCGTTTCGACGCGCGCTCGCCATCGATCCGCGCATGCGCACCGCGGCACGGAATCTCGAAGTTGCCGCGACCTTTCCGGGGGCTTGCGATTCGCGATTGGCGGAACTCGCGGCGCGACTGCGCAACGACCCCGATGATCGTGATGCAAGGCTCGAAGGCGCGCGTCTGGCGCGACTGATGGGCAAGCGCGATGAAGCCCGCCGGGATCTCGATGCCCTGATCGCCGACAACCCTGACGACAGTGAAGCGCTGTTTGAGCGCGCACTGGTGGAGCAGCGCGAGGGTGATCTGCGCCGCGCGCAGCGTTGGCTTGAACGCGCGGTCAATGCAGGCGCCGGCGTGGATGCGGCGCTGATGCTTGCCGAGGTGTTGTATCAGCGCGGGCAAAACGAGCAGTCGCTCGAAGCGGTGGAGCGGTTGCTCGCGACGCATCCGCAGGTGGCTGATGCGCACCGACTCCGCGGCTTTGTGCTGGGCGACATGGGATATCACGAGCAAGCCATCGCCGCGGCGCGGCAGGCGTCCTCGCTCAATCCCGCGCTCGAGACGCTGGAAGGTGAGCTGTCGCTTGCGACGGCCGGTGCGGCGCTGATCGATGCGCCGGCGCCAGTCATGGCGGTTGAGTCCGAGGGCACGCTGGCGCACTATGGTCTTGGACTCGCCTTCCGGCAGCGCGGCTACTTCCGCGAAGCTCGCCGCGAGTTCGATCGCGCCGCGGCAAAGAAGGAAGACGCGCGGCTGATCTCACACGCACTCGCCGAGCTCGATCTTATCGATGGCGAAGCAGCGTCCGCGCGTGAGCGATACGCGAACCTGTTGGCGCACGAGGAGACCGCGCGCCTCTGGAATGAGCACGGTGTTGCCTGTCATCAGGCCGGCGATCTCGCTCAGGCCGCCGCGTCGTACCGCAAGGCGCTCTTCCTCGATGCGCGCGACGCGCTGGCGTACAACAACCTGGGCGTCGTGCTGGCCGACACGGGCGACGAGATCGCGGCGCGCGAAGCCTTCGCTCGCGCCGCCGACCTCGATCCGACGCTGATCCTGTCGCGCCTCAACCTCGCGCGCGCGTTGGCGCGATCGGATGCGGCGGCTGCCCTCGTACTGCTGCGCGAACTGGTCGACTTCCGTCCGCGCGAGGCGGATGCCTGGCACGCGATGGGTGTCGTGCTTGGTCAGAAGCAGCGTGCGCCGGACGCGCGCGATGCCTTCCTCAAGGCGATCGAGCTTCGGCCCACGCACGCGGAGGCGCGTTTTGCGCTCGCACAGGTGCTCGCCGAGTTGGGCGATCATGAAGGCGCCGCGCGCGAGACGCAGCAGGCGCTTGGGATCGCGTCGTATCGCGCCGACGTGCGTCTCGCCGTTGGCATTGCCCTGCAGATCGAGTGCCCCGATGCGGTCGGTGCCGTCGACCTCCTGCGCGTTGCCGGCGGTACTCCGCTCGCCGGCGTGCAGGTCGAATCGGAAGCGCTCGACGCACTGCTCCCCGAATCACCGAGCGAGACGACACCACGAACCGAGGCTGAGCGCGCCGAACGGGCGTGTGATCTGGCCGATGAATTCGCCGAACGCACGTTGCATGGCGAGGCCGTAGATCGCTACCGCGAGGCGCGCGACCGGGTGGCCGGTGCCCCCGCGCACGCCGCGCTCTGGCGCCGCGCGGCGATCGGCGAAGCGCGTTCACTCTGTCTGCTGCATCGTGCGCATCTTGCGCGACGAGTGCTCGAGTCGCTGGTCGCCGATACTCCCGACGACGCCGAAGTGTGCGCCCTGTACGCCGCGTCGCTCCAGGCGAGCGAGGAAGGGGCGGACACGGTGCGCGGCGCACTCTTCAAGGTGTTGCGTCAGGATGTGCAAAGCGCCGCATTGCTGCATTTCACCGGCGACGTCGCGCAGGCGCTCGAAGACAGTGGTCTCGCGATGGCGTTTTTCCGCCGCGCGCTGGCGCTCGACCCGTCGCGCCCGTCGGCGCGCGTTGCCATTGCGCGATTACTGCGCGAACGTGGTGACCTGCTCGCCGCGCGACTGGAACTGGTCGCGGCGCTGGCGTCGGTGCCCGGTTGGCGTGATGCGCTGCTCGAACTTGCGCGGCTTCATCGCGAGGCGGGGCGTCTCGCCGACGCGCGTGATGTGCTCGTTGGACATCTCTCTCGCGTGCCGACGGACATCGATGCGCTCTCGCTGCTCGCGGAAGTGCTGGTCTACGAAGAGCGCGATGCCGATGCGCGCGTCGTCGTCGATCGCGTACTCCGTCACGACCCGGTGAACGGCGCGGCGCGCTGGTACGATGGCCTGCTGCACGTCAATCGCGGACGCCTGCGGAATGCGCAGGCGCAGTGGATGTCGCTGGCATCGGACGAACGTGTCGAGCCCACCTGGCGCGGACGCTCTCAGGAGGCGCTCGCGCGTCTCAGGCAGACGGCCGCAGATGACGAAACGTCCTTCGTGCACGTGGCGTAAGCGACCATCCATGCTGAGCATCGAAGGACGCATTCGTGATCTCGCACTCGCCGAGGTCTTTCAGCTGTTGGCGCGCGGTCGCAAGACGGGCACGTTGCGGTGCGAGGCACCGTTGCTGAGTCGTGAGGCGCGCATCGGCTTTGCGAACGGCGCGATCGTCGACGCCGAAGTGGCACCGATCGGCGCGCTGGGGCGCACGCGAGCGACCGGGGAGTCATCCATCGAGCGTCAGGTCGAAGAGGCGGCGCTCGACGTGCTCTGCTGGAAGGACGGCACCTTTCGCTTTCTCCCACAGGATGCGCCGGAAACGGTGGTACGTCGCGCCGTGGAACCGTTGCTGATTGAAGCGGCGCAGCGCGCGATCGTGTGGGATCGCATCGAGTCGCTGGTGCCGCACGCGCGGGTCGTGCCGGCGTTTCTCGATCTCGATCCGGGACAGCTGCCCGAACTCCGTCTGAGCGCGCCGCAGTGGGATGTGCTCGCCCACGTCGATGGCGAACGCGATCTGGTGGCGCTGGCCACGGTGCTGCAACGCGAGTTCACTGAAGTCGCGGGGCTGGTGCACGACCTCATTGCGGTTGGACTGCTGACGGTGCGCGAGGCGGCGATCGCACCTCGGCGAAATCCGACCCCGCCGGTGAACATGGCGCTGCCGCCGATCGACGACCTCTGGGTCCCCGATCGCTTCAACGCCGCGCCGCATCGCATGATTGGCGACAGCGACCCGTCGGTGGACGCGAGTCTGGACGCGATTTTTGACCCGGTCCAGGTGGGTGTGCTCACCCCCGACGGGCTCCCCGCCTTCGAGCTGCCACCCGAGGCCATTGCTCCGTCCCTCGCCGCTCAAAACGCGGACACCGACCCGTCCCGTTTCGGTGCGTCGCACGGTGTGACGCGCGGTGTGACAAATGCCGCATTCCCCGCCGTTGCCCGACCCGACGCTGAGCCGTCTTTCCCTCGGGAGCAGGTCGCGGTTTCCGAGTCGGATTGGGCCGCGCCGTTTGATGGTCGTGGGTGGTGCCGGCAGGGTGACGAACGGCTCCGCCAGGGTGACTTGATGGGCGCGGTCTCCTGCTGGGAAGCGGCAATTCAGGTCGGCGTCTCGAGTGGCGATGCGGAGCGACTCCGCGAAGTCATCGCGTTGGCGACTCGCCTGCACGCACTCGTGCCGTAGCTACGGCCGACCACCGCATCCCCACCCGTTCGATCTGCCGAACGGGCGACGCGACGAGAGGAGCAGGGCGCATGCCCATTGTCGATCACGCCACCCGGCTGATCACCTGCAAACTG
Source organism: uncultured Gemmatimonadaceae bacterium (assembly GCA_966112585.1). Lineage (GTDB taxonomy): Bacteria > Gemmatimonadota > Gemmatimonadetes > Gemmatimonadales > Gemmatimonadaceae > Gemmatimonas. The sequence continues at coordinate 101,496 of CBHWDN010000012.1, read as the reverse complement.
GTCTACTACGGTCCTGGACGGTCCGGAAAAACCACCAATCTCACCTACCTGCATTCCGCACTCCCCGGAACGCAGGTCGGCGCGCTCACGTCGCTCGCTACCCGCAACGATCGCACGCTCTTCTTCGACTATCTCCCAGTCGATCTGGGCACCGTTGGGCAGTATCGCGTTCGCTTTCAGCTCTACACGGTGCCCGGCCAGCCGTACTACGCCGCCATTCGTCAGCTCGTGCTGCAGGGCGCCGACGGCATCGCCTTTGTCGCCGACAGCCAGCGTCACCGCTGGGACGACAATCTCGAAAGTCTGCAGGACATGCACGCCAATCTCGCGCAGCATGGCGTCGACGCGCGATTGCTCCCCGTTGTCATGCAGTACAACAAGCAGGATCTGCCGCCGTCGCTCGCCGCGTCGGTCGCCGACCTGTCGGCGGCCCTCAACTTTCGTGGTGTCCCCGAGTTCGCCGCCGACGCGCTGCAGGGCACCGGTGTGTTCCAGACACTTCGCTCCCTCGGTACGCAGGTGCTGCGTCGCCTTGGTGCCGACGACGGAACCACGGCCGGCTCACGGGCGGCCGCGGCACTGCAAACGCCGGTCTACGCGCCTTCGGTCACCGCACCGTCGCTCACTGGCGGCGTCGCGGCGTGACAGCCACGCTCGACGCCACGCTCGATGCAACGCTGCGCTTCGCCACCTTCGTGGTGGGCGCCTCGAATCGACTGGCCGTATCCGCCGCACGAGCGGTCGCTGACGCTCCCGGACAGGCGTACAACCCGCTGTTCATCTACGGCGGATCGGGGCGAGGCAAGACGCATCTCGTAGCCGCCATCGCGCACGCCGCGCGTGAGCGCAATCCGGAGATGCGGGTGCTGGTGTCGAGCGGCGAGGAGGTCGCCGAGCAGTTGAATCGCGCCATCGGTGCGGGCACGCCGAGCGCATTTCTGTCGCACTACGACGGCGTGAATCTGCTCATCCTGGATGATGTGCAGTTCCTGACCGGCCAGCGCGAAACGCAAAGCGAGTTGCTCCGCCTGCTCAACCTCCTGTTGCAGCGCGGTCAGCAGCTCGTGCTCACCAGCGATCGTCAGCCCAGTGAAATCGCCGATGTCGACGAGCGCCTGTTGTCGCGTCTGTCCGGCGGCCTGGTCGTTGATGTTGGTGCGCCGGACTTCGAGATGCGACTCGCGATCCTGCGCAACGTCTCCGCCACGCGCGCGATCGAGTTTGCGGCCGGCGTGCTCGAGGAAGTCGCGCGTCTGCCATTTGCGAACGTGCGTGAGCTCAAGGGCGCGCTCAACAAGCTCACCGCCTATCAGCAGCTGGAAGGTAAGCCGGTGGCGCTTGGCGACGTGCGAGCCGTGCTGGGCGATTTGCGCGGCGACAATCGCGTCGATCATCGCATCGGTGTGACCCCCGGCGCGGCACCGGTGCTTTCGCGTCCATCCGATCGCATTGAAGCCATCATTCCGGCCGACGCCGACTATGAAGGTTTCATCGCCGACGTGATGCACGAGGTCGAGGCCCGCGTTGAGCCGTGGCGCGTGCAGTTGGGTGAGGCATTGGGACGCTGGCGTCAGCACGGCTATCAGGTCGCCGTGCTCGAACGCGCCATGAGCCTGCCAACGCCTCCTGACGTGCCGGGACTGCTCGAGATGTTCGGTCGCGCCATCGAGCATCTGCGTGCACTCGAGGTGCAGGCCGTCACCGCCGATCCATCGCTACGCGGACATCCGACGTTCCGCGATCCGTCGCAGATCGAGGAGGCACGCGCGCTTGTCGCGCAGGCGCTCGCGACCGCCGCGCCGTTGCCGCTGCCGCAGGTCGCGCTCACCCGTGACGCGCTTGAAGTCGCGCCGGCCAATCAGCTGGCGCTCAAGGCTGTTGACGCAGTCATCGAGGAGCCGGGCGCGCGCTACAACCCGCTCTATCTCCACGGCCCCTTGGGCAGCGGCAAGTCGCACATGGCGCATGCCATTGGCAACGCCGTACGCGCACAGTCGCCCGAAAAGTTGGTGGCCTGTCTCTCGGGCCAGGCGTTTGTCGAGGAATACGTCGCTGCGCTGCAGGAAGACGCGGTTGAGCACTGGCGTTTGCGCTATCGCGCTGTGGACCTGTTCATCCTCGACGACTTGCAACAGCTCATCGGGAAGGATCGCACTCAGGAAGAGCTGTTCCATCTTTTCAACCACCTGATCTCGCGTGGCGCACAGGTCGTGCTGGCGGCCGATCGCTCGCCGCGTGACCTCCTCGGCTTGGCCGATCGATTGCGCTCGCGTTTCGAAGGCGGCCTCGTGGTTGGTGTGCAGCCTCGCGAACGCCCGCGGCTGGAAACACTGGTCGCACGCGCGCCGGGTGAAGTCGATCGATTCTTCGAAGATCGCGAAAAGTCGATCTGGCATTGGCCCGATGTGGGCGGCCGCCTGATCGAGGAGTATCGCTGATGGCCATTCGCGGCAATCTCAGCGAAGCAAGTCTCGCCGATGTGCTCCAGCTCCTCGCGCTGGGGCGAAAGAGCGGTGTGTTGTCGATCGCCCGTGACGGCAGCTTTGGCTCCATTCACTTTGGCGATGGCCGCGTCGTGTTCGCCGGTTTGGTCAACCGCCGCGACGGACTCGGCGATCGTCTCGTGCGCGCCGGTGTGATCGGCGCCGATACGCTCGCCCGTGAGCTGGCGGCGATTGGCTCACACGATGATCGGGCACTGGCGCATGCCCTGCTGACACACGCGGACGTCGATCGCGATGCGATCGAGCGTGAGTTCCGCATGCAGGTCGAGGAGGCCGTCTACCATCTCTTCAGCTGGAATCAGGGTACCTTCAGCTTCGATCCCATCGAGTCGCGCTCGCTGCACGACGACCTCGTGTCCATCAGCGCCGACGCCTTGCTACTCGAAGGCGCACGTCGTGTTGACGAATGGACACTGATCGAAAAGAAGATCCCAAGTCTCGATTTGCTCTTCGAACTCGATCACACGAGGTTGGCGCAACGCGAGGTGGAGCTCAGCGCAGCGCAGGAGCGCATACTTCCGTTCCTCGATGGCACGCACGATGTCCAGGCAATCATCGAACGGTCGGGGCTGAGCGAATTCGATGCCGGAAAGGCGCTCTTTGGTATTCTCGCCGCTGGATACGCGCAGCGGGTTGGCCGCAGCGCGGCGCGCCGCCAGCTGCCGCCGGAAAGCCGGGTGGCCGAGCATCGGAACCTCGGTGTGGCGTTCTATCGCACGGGGATGCTCGAGGAGGCGCTCCGCGAATTCAAGCGCGTGCTCGAGCTGCGAGACGAAGATGGCGTCGCGCGCTTTCATGTCGGCCTGGTACACGCCCGGCGTGGTGAATGGCGCGATGCGATCGACACCTTTCAGCGAGTTGCGCAGGACCCCGACGCGCCCGCCTCCGTCTTTCACAACCTGGCCTTCGCCTGCGAGCAGATCGGTGACGCGTTCAGCGCCGCCGAGCATCTCGAGGAGGCGCTGCGGCGTGCCGGCGCGACGCCGGATCCACGCATCGCGCTCTCGCGCGCGGTGTTGGCGTTGCAGGATCGCGATCTCGACAGCACCGAGGAGTTTCTGGCCGCCGCTCGAGCCGCGTGGGGCAGCCGTCAACCGTCGGCCGCCTGGTTCCACATCGCGGGGCTTACGGCGGCGCTGGCCGGCGATGCCACACGCGCGGCGTCGCTGCTCGAGGACGGTCTCGTAGCGCATCCGCATTCCGCGGCGCTGCACAACAATCTCGCCGTCGTTCACGAACGCCGTGGCAGTTACGAGCTGGCCGCGCGCACGCTCGAGCATGCGCTGCTCGAAGACGCGAACTGCGCGCATTTGCACAAGAACCTGGGCGACTACTACTACCGGGTACAGCGCTATGATCAAGCGCTCGAGAGCTTCCTGCGCGTCGTACGACTCGATCAGGCGCACGGTCCTGATGTGTGGCTCAAGCTGGGGAACATCTACTACCGCCGTGGCGGTGTGATTGACGCGCGCGAAGCCTGGGAGCATGCGCGTCAGCTCGATCCCGACAACCGCATCGTGAAGGCGAACCTTGCTGCGCTCGATGGTGCGTCGCCAGCACCGGCGACCACACCATCGTCCGTAGGCGCCGCCGCGTGAGTCACGCCGCGCCGCTCGCCATCGAGAGCGTAAACACCCGTCGTCGAGTGCTGGTCGTTGACGACAGTGCGTTCATGCGTCGTCTGGTGAGCGATGTCGTTTCGGCCACCGGCGAGTTCGACGTCGTCGGCACTGCGCGCGACGGCGAAGACGCCCTCCGACAGATCGCGGTGCTGTCGCCGGACCTCGTAACGCTCGATGTCGATATGCCCGGTCTCGACGGCTTGTCGGCCCTTCGTCGCATCATGGCCGAGTCGCCGCTGCCGGTGGTGATGCTGAGTGCCGGTGGCAGCGACGGTGGTGCCGAGGCCACGCTCCGTGCGCTCGAGGCGGGTGCGGTGGAGTTTGTACGAAAACCGTCGGGCGCCATCAGTCTCGATCTCGAGCTCGTGGGCGAGCGGCTGCTCCAGGCGCTGCGCGCTGCGTCGGTTGCGACGCTGGGCGAAACGCTCGTCGCGGAGTCAACGGAAGCGGTACGCGCTCAACGTCCGCTGCACTTGCACACGGCTGAGATGGTCGTAGCCAGTACGCAGGGGGAACCGCTCAGGGCGCCGGCGAAGGTGGTGGCGATCGCAGCCAGTACCGGCGGTCCGGCCGCACTCGCTCGTGTGATTCCGGCGCTGCCTGCATGGCGCGACGCAGCAGTGCTGGTGGCGCAACACATGCCCGTGGGCTTTACGGCAAGCTTCGCCAAGCGCTTGCATGCACAGTCTGCGCTGCGGGTGCAGGAAGCGGTGCACGGCACTGAGCTCATCGCGGGCGTGGTATATGTCGCACCCGGCGGGCAACATCTGCGAGTGGTGCGCGACAACGAGACGGTCCGATTGGCGATCAGCGATGACGCTCCAGTGTGGGGCGTGCGCCCGGCGGCCGATCTGCTCTTTGAGTCGGTTGCCGATGTGTTCGGTGACCGCGCCATCGGCGTCGTGATGACCGGCATGGGATGTGACGGCGCTGCTGGACTCGCGAGGCTGCGGAACGTTGGCGCGACGGCGATCGTGCAGGAAGCGTCAAGCTGCGTCATTCCCGGGATGCCTCAAGCCGCGATTGCCGCGGCGGGCGCCGATGTGATCGCGCCGCTCGATACGCTTGCCGATGCGATCGATCGTGCTGTGCACCAAACCAGGTAGTTTTCGCGTATGACGTCGCCATTCGCTCCATTGGCTGATCGCCACGCTGCGCTGCGCACCACGCTCGAGGAGGCCATCGCGCGCGCCTCGCGAGGCGAGTTGCCACCCGCTGAACGCGATGCGCTCAAGGAGCAGATCATCGCGCTTTACAAGCAGGTCGATGCCATTGTGGTCGAGTCTCAGGCGCTCAAGGATCAGGTGAAATCGCTCGCCACCGAGTGGAAGCGCATTGCTCCGCCGAGCGCCGAAACCGCGCCGGTCACCTTCAATGGTCCACTGCGCGTCGATCACCTCGGTGCATCCACCTTTATCGAGAAGGGTTGGTCCAAGCTCTCGCTCGGCGACGCGGAAGGCGCCGCGGAGGCACTGCAGAAGGCGATGCAGCTCGCGCCGGGGAGCAACGAAGCGGAAACGCTGCTTGGTTGGTCCTATATGCAGCGGAACCAACTCGATCAGGCCACCGCGCATCTCAACGCAGTGCTGTCACGCGAGTCGACGCATGCCCTCGCGAGTGCGACGCTCGGCGCAGTGGAGATGAAGCGCGGAAAGGCCGCTGCGGCCTTCGATCTGCTTGACGACGTCATTCACGCCGACCGCGATCGTAAGGCCACGCTCTACGCCTATCTGTATCTCGGTCAGTTGCATCGCGAGCATGATCATCTGGACGAGGCGGAGCAGGCGTTTCGCAAGGCGCTCGAACTCGGACCCAACCTCTTGCAGGCGTGGTATGAGTTGGGATGGACCTATTGGAAGGCGGCGCGCCGCGACGACGCGCTGACCGCGTGGCGCACCGGGGCGGAAGCCAACAAGTTCAGCCCATGGGGAAAGCGCTGCGCCGAAGTGATCATCGAAGTGGAGCAGGGCGGCGCGCCGTCGCTGCGCTGATTCGTTCGGTCGCGCTTGGGCTTGCGCTTGCGGTCGCTGGACTTCCGGGTGCGAAGGGGCTCAAGGCGCAGCAGGTCGATGTCGCGCGCAGTTCGGTCGTGTTGAATGGCGGACGCTTCACTGTGTCGGCGGCACCTCGCGACGAGCGACTCGCGCGTACCCTGCTCGCCTCGGCGCAAGCGCAGGACACGTTTCCCGGACTTCCCCGACCCACACGGACGGTCCGCATCGACATCGCGAGTGATGCGGCGCAGTTCCGCGCGTTAACCGGCGCGGGCGCACCCGAGTGGGGGGCGGCGATTGCGGTGCCGAGCGAACAGCGGATTGTGATGCAGGGGAGCAGTGCCGGCTCAGATGCCGGTGATCCTCGCACGGTGCTGCGTCATGAGCTCGCGCATCTCGCGTTGCATGAAGCGATGGGTGACGTCCCCACGCGATGGTTCGACGAAGGCTACGCCGGGGTGGCCGCCGGCGAGTTCACGCGCGAACAGATCTTCGAAACCTCCGTCGGCATGGTCTGGCGCGCACTGCCGTCGCTCGACGCACTCGAGGAGGGCTTTCAGCACGGCGGCATCGAAGCCGGCTGGAGCTACGCGATGGCCTACCGCATCGTGAGCGAGCTCGAACAGTTGGGCGGTGCGCAGGGACTGACCCCGTTTCTCACCTATTGGAAGCAGACCGGGTCGTTCGAAAAGGCGGTGCGGCAGGCCTACGGACTCACCGGTGAGGGTTTCGAAAAGCACTGGAAAAAGCAGACGCTCAAGCGATACGGCGCCCTTTCGGTGGTCACGAATGTGTCAGCCGCGCTGGGGCTTTTCGCCATTCTCCTGGTGCCGCTCTTCATCAGCAAGCGACGGCGGGATCAGCGGAAGCTCGAGGCGATGCGGGTGGCCGACGCGGCCCAAGAGGCACGGGAGCGGGAGAGTGCGCTTCAGGCGCTGCTCGACGGCGCCGAATTGCCTCCCGACCCGTCACCCTTGCCGGAGCCGTCCGGGCCCCGATATTCTGCGGGATGACCGAACTGGAAAAGCCCCGCTCGAAGGCGCTCCTCTACTGGGGCGTCGCCGCGTTTTCGCTATTGGCTGGCTACGCCGACCTGGCCCGTGGAGGCGAGACGATCGCTCCGATCCTGCTCGTACTCGGCTATGTCGTTCTCGTTCCGCTCGCCATTCTCAAGGGCTGAGTCGTAGTTCAGTCCGCCTCCCGTCCCTTTCGGGGCGGTCGAGCGCCCGCCGCCGCGGGACAGCCCGCGCGGCTTCGTGACAATCCGATTAATTTGTGCCGTTTCCGGGGAACAGCTCACCCGGACCGTTGTAGTTTGATCTAGCGCGGTCCGGACGAGGTGTTCTGAGGGCGAATAGCTCAGCTGGTTAGAGCACCTGTCTTACACACAGGGGGTCGGGGGTTCGAATCCCTCTTCGCCCATAGCGGTTTGCAGCAGCGGTTTACCGCGGCGGTTTACCGCAGCGGCTCGCCGCAGCGGCTCGCCGCAGCGGTTGGTAGCACGGTTTTCGCACGGTTATTCCATCGGTCCGGCTTGCTCTGGTTCGCTTGCCGCATTCCGGATTCGATCGCAGTTTCTGCGTTCCCCCCAGACCTGCTTGGCAACGCACGGCCAACTGGTTGTTAAACCCCGGGTGCTTCCGGGTCCCACGGCTCACGGTGCGGAGGTTACGACTTTGATGTCACGTCATATCCAGGCGGTCGCCGGAATCGGTTTGGCTCTCGGTGGCACCCTCACGCCGGCGCTGTCGGCGGCGCAGGGCGCGTTCAACCGCGTGCCGGATCCGAACGCGAAGCGCGTGATGGTTGCGACGTTCAAATCGACGGACAAGAACTTGGGGGTGCAGGCCGCTGATGCAGTCCGCGGTCGTATGTCCAGCGATTTCCCGTTCAAGCAGATCTATGTGCTGCCGAAGACGGATATCACCGCGACCCTCGAAGCGTCGGGCTTCCCGACCACCGAGGCGCTCGAGGCGCACGACCAGAAGGCGCTCGCCAATCTGCTCCGCGCTGACGAATACATCACCGGCACCATCTCCAAGACGGCGACCGGCGTGAAGGTCGATGCGAACCTGGTGCTCGCGCGCGACAACCAGCTCGTGCAGCCGCTCGGTTCGTTCGACGTGAAGGGCACTGGCGATGCGTCGTCGGCCATTTCGCGTGAACTCAAGGAAGCGCGCAAGCAGCTCGATGCGGAACAGAAGTGCCGCAACGCGGGTCGCGCGCAGAAGTTCGACGAGGCCATCGCCGCGGCGAAGGAAGGCGTGACCGCCTACCCCAAGTCCACGCTCGCGCGCCTCTGCTGGATGCAGGTGCTTGTCTCCAAGAAGGCGCCGGCGGCTGAAATGCTCACCGTGGCCAAGGAAGTGCTCGCGGTTGATCCGAAGAGCCGCTATGCGCTCGAGACCGCGGCGCAGTCGTACCGCGATCTCAATCAGGGTGACTCGGCCGTCGTGACGCTCACGCGTCTCCTGGCCACCGACCCGAAGAATCCGCGTCTCCAGAACGACGTCGTCACGGCCGTTGCACAGCTCGCGTCGCCCAAGATCGCGAAGCCGATCGTTGACCAGGCCGTTCAGGATAATCCGGGCGACCCGGACCTGATGCGCATGCGCTGGATGATCCTGTTGTCCACCAAGGACTACAAGGAAGCCTTCTCGCAGGGCGAAGAGCTGGTCAAGCTGGATACGTCGTTCTCCGACACCACGTACTTCGTGAAGACGTCGCTGGCCCTCGCGGCGGACTCGCAGTTCGCGAAGTCGGCGGAAGTGGCGGCGAAGGGTCTCCAGAAGTTCCCGAACCAGCCGACGCTGGTGTACTCGCAGATCGTTGGTCTGCGTAACGCGGGTCAGCTGCAGCCGGCGCTTGATGCGCTCGATAAGGCGGTTGCGGCCAAGGTCGCAGTCGACAACGCACAGGTTCTTCGCATCACGCTCCTCAAGGACCTCAAGAAGGACGACGAAGTGATGCCGGCGATCAAGGCGGCCATCGCGGCGGGTGATACGACTACGAACCTCCGCCTGCTACTTCTGCAGGGCGCGAACGACGTCTACAAGAAGGCCGCAGCCAGCAAGGACCCGGCCGACTTCCAGGCGGCGATCGACATCCTGAAGTACGCCGACACCGTGGTTCCGGCGGCCAACAAGCCGCAGGCGCAGTTCCTCCTCGGCGCGACGTACGTGCAGTTCGGTCAGACCAAGCTCGCGGCAGCTCAGACCGGTAAGGCCTGCCAGCCGGCGAAGGAAGCCAAGGACATGTTTGTAGAAGCGCAGATTCTGCTGCCGAAGGGTGGTTCGTTCGCGGTCGACGCGATGCGATCCCTCATGGGTGCCGTGATGCAGCTCGATCCGGCGGCCGATCAGATGATCAAGGCGTTCTGCAAGTAACACCACGTCGCAGTTGATCTTGGAGAGGCGCGCCGGCACTCGACCGCGGGCCGCTTTCGTTCACGGTATCACATCCATGCGCGAGCACGACTAATGCACATTTTCGTGCGCGTCGGCGTCGCTTGACGCTGCCTCGCTGCACTCACTAACATGACGCCTCAGAAGCTCTTTGCGACGTGCCGATGCCGCGCGTCGGATGCATTCCCGAGGCGCCCGAACGTGTCCCTTCTTTGCCCGTGAGCCCGGTCCGCACGCTCCCCACCGGACGCGGCAGCGCCTATCACGTCCCGGTCCTCCTCGCGGAGATCGAGACGCTACTCGCCGACGCGCATACCATCCTGGATTGCACGCTCGGCGGTGGTGGTCACAGCTCCGCGTTTCTCGATCGCGGGGTCCGGGTCACCGGCGTTGATCGCGATCCGCGCGCGCTCGCGGCAGCGCGCGAACGACTCGCTGAGTTCGAACGCAGCGGTCAGTTCCGCACGGTGCTGACCAACTATGCCGATCTCGAATCGGGCGGACTCGCCAGCGACGAGAAATTCGACGGCATTCTGCTCGACCTTGGTGTGTCGTCGCATCAGTTCGATGATGCCGCGCGCGGCTTCACCTTCCGTGAGGGCGCGCCGCTCGACATGCGCATGGGCACCGACGCGGATATCGACGCCGCCGAGCTGCTGAACACGATCGATGAAGTCGATCTGTCGGCCCTGCTTCGCAACTATGCCGACGAGCCACGCGCCGCCAAGATGGCGCGCGAGATCATTCGGCGTCGTACGCGCCGCCCGTTTGCCACGGCCGACGACCTGGTCGACGCGATTCGCGCCGTGCTTGGACCGCGAAGTGGTGCGCCCGACTTCGCGCGAATCTTCCAGTCCGTGCGTATCGCCGTCAACGACGAACTCTCCGGTCTCGAGCGCGCGTTGCCCGATCTTCGTGATCGACTGACGCCGGGTGGTGTGCTCGCGGTGATTTCGTATCACTCCGGTGAAGATCGGTTGGTGAAGAACGCGTTCCGCGACTGGAGCACCGCCTGTCATTGCCCGCCTCGTCAGGTGATCTGCACCTGCCGCGGCGTGCCGCTTGGCGAAACGCTCACCAGGCGCCCCATTCTCGCCACCGAAGAAGAGATCGAGCTCAATACGCGCGCGCGTAGCGCCAAGCTTCGCGCATGGAGGAACGCCCGCTGATGGCCGCACGCAAGTCAGCGCGTCGCAGCGGTCGGGCGCTCGTGGCGATTGGACTGGGCGCCTTCGTGGTGGTAGCGACCATCGTGGTCTTCCGTCGCTCGGAGGGCACACGTATCGCGCGCGAGATGCGCACGCTTCAGTCGCAGCAGCGTGACCTGCTCAATCGCAAGGTGCTCGCAAATACGCGGCTCCGCGGTGCAACAAGCCGCGCGACGGTGATTCGCGAAGCCGAGAAGCGACTCGGCATGCATGTCGCCACCGAAGCACAGGCGCGGTCGCTCCCGACCGTCGGAGAACGGTAAGCGCGTGCTGAGCGGATCCCCCTCTCCCTCCTCGGACAGCACGACCAGCGCCGGCATCTCACGGCTGCGACCTGCGATTGTGCATCTGCTGCTCGTGCTCTTCGGCGCGGCCATCGTGGCGAAGTCGGTGCAACTACAGTTGGTCGAGCATGCCGAATGGGCCGACCTGGCGGTCGGTCAGCATGTGCGCGACGATGATGCCACACCGGTCCGCGGAGCGATCGTGGACGCAACCGGCAATGTGCTCGTGGAATCGCGCGACCGTATGCTGCTGACGATCGCGTCGCACGAGTTGAAAGCGACGCGAATCAAGGGCGCGGATGGCAAGAAGCACGACGTGGATTCGCGTGCCGTGCTGCGCGCGGGTTTGGCGGATCTTCGCCTGCCGGACAGCACCATCCGCAAGGTGATGCGTCGCAAGCGTCAGTGGATCACGCTCAACACCGAATTTGAACCCGCCGATCTCGAACGCTTCAGCGGATTGCCGGGCGTCACGCGCACACGGGTCATGCGTCGCGCGATGACCGCGCCACCGGGGCTTCGCATGCTGGTGGGTGCGATGCGCGCCGACGGCAGCGCCAACAGTGGACTCGAAGCGGAGCTCGATGAACAGCTCCGCGGCGAAAGCGGAAGCAGCCCGGTGGTGCTCGATGGCAAGGGTGGTCGCATCGTGTCGCCGATGCTGACGCAGGTCGCATCGCGTCCGGGCAACACGGTGGTGCTCACCATCAATCAGGCGCTCCAGGAGATCACTGAAGCCAAGCTGATTGCCGCGCTCGATCGCACCGGAGCAACGGGCGGCGATGTGGTGATCATGGATCCCCGCGACGGGTCGGTGCTGGCGATGGCGGGATGGCGTGATCACAAGCCGGCCGTGGCCATGACGGCGCTCACCGAGGCGTATGAGCCGGGCTCGGTGATGAAACCGTTTGTGATCAGTCGTTTGCTCGAGCAGAAGCTTGCGCGCCCCGACGAGATGATCAACACCGAGAATGGCACGGCCATGATTGCCGGTCGCAAGCTCACCGACGAGCACAAGGCGGCCGCGATGTCGGTGCGCGATGTCGTGCGACAATCGAGCAACATCGGCACCGCGAAACTCGCGCAGCGTTTCAACTATGGGCAGCACTATCAGGTGCTGCGGGATTTCGGCTTTGGCACGCCCACCGGCTTGCCGTATCCGGCGGAATCACGCGGCATTCTCAAGTTGCCGTCCAAGTGGGGCACGATGACGCAGACGTCGAGCGCCATCGGCTATGAAGTCATGGCGACACCCATGCAGCTCGCGTCGGCGTATGTTGCCTTTGCCAACAATGGCGAGCTGCTGCAGCCCGCGCTGGTTCGCGAACTGCGCGACGCGAACGATCAGCTGCTCTACAAGCATTCGCGGCATGTGATTCGCCGCGTCGTCTCGCCCGAAGGGGCAGAGTTGATGCGCACCATGCTCGAGTCGGTGGTCGATAGCGGTACGGCGCGTGCCGCCGAAATGGCCACCTTCGACATTGGTGGCAAGTCCGGCACGGCGAAGCGCAAAGACGGTAAGGGGTATGGCGCCGGGCTCTACAACTCGTCCTTCGCCGGCATGTTCCCGGCGCAGGATCCGCAGTACGTCGCGGTCGCACGCCTGATCGACTCCAAGAATGGCTATTTCGGTGGTACGGTCGCGGGCACGTTGGTCCGCGAGATCATCGAAGCGGCGCTGGCGACGCGCGAAGTGTCGCTTGATCGCGCGGCGCTGGCGCGTGTCGCCAAGCCCATTCCACCGCCGACCCCCAAAGCGCTGACGCCCGCGCAGCGTGTCGCGATCGAAAAGGATTCGCTTCGTCGCGATTCACTCAAGGCGCCGCTGCCACCGAAAGCCGAGCCCATTCCTGTCGCTGCGCGCATTGTGGTCGACTTGCCGGCCGCAGCAATCACGTCGCGCCCGAAGGCGACCAGCGAGATGCGTGAAGTGCCATCGGTGTTCGGACTCGATCCACGCCAGGCGGCACGCACGCTCTACGCGGCCGGCTTTCAGGTCAGCGTGATGCCCGGAAAGGCGAGTGGTCGCGATTCGCGCACCAAGCCGGTGGCGGGTGCAATGCTTCGCGCCGGATCGGTGGTGCAGTTGGAGACGCCCAAGTGAGCGATGCCGCGGTGCAGGTGCCGGTCGAGCGATTGATCGAATCGCTCCGTGAGTCGGGGCTGGTCGTTTCGCTGTCGGAGGGCTTGCCAGAATCGATTGCCGACTTGGTCGACGACAGTCGTGCCGTTCGCGCGGGCGCGGCGTTTGTCGCCGTGCGTGGCGCCGCGCAGGATGGACACGCGTGGCTGCCCAAAGCGCGCGAGTTGGGCGCCACGATGGCGATTGTCGAAGACGGTGATGCAGCGGCAGCTGTTGGACTACCGGCCATCGTGGTACGGGACGGTCGCCGCGCCGCCGCCGTGGCCGCCGCCGCTTTCTTCGAATGGCCGGCACGCGCGCTGCTGCTCGTTGCGGTCACAGGCACGAACGGCAAGACCACCACGGTGGGACTGCTGCGGCATCTGCTCGATGCACCCGACGCACCAGCGGCAAGCATCGGCACGCTCGGTGTGCTGATTGGCAGCGAGGGGGATGTCATGCCGGGCGGTGGCGGATTGACCACCCCCGGCCCGGTCGAGCTTCAGCGTCTGCTGCGCACGATGGTCGATCGCGGTGTGAAACGGGTCGCTATGGAAACGTCGTCGCACGCGCTCGATCAGCGTCGCGTCGATGCACTGCAGTTCGCTGCCGGTGTCTTCACGAATCTCACGCGCGATCATCTCGACTATCACGGCACCATGGAGGCGTACCGAGACGCCAAGCTGCGTCTCATTGGCCTCCTCGCCCGAGATGGTGTGGCGTGCGTCAACGCCGACGACCCCGCGTGGCATAACGTCGAGCATGCGCCGCGTGTCCTTACCTGGGGTGTCGATCCCAAGGCGCAGGTCAGCGCGCGCGATATCGAGTACGGCACGCACGGTACGCGCTTCATGCTGTTGGCGCCCAACGGGGCACACGCCGTCGAGTTGCCGTTGATTGGCGACTTCAATGTCGCCAATGCCTTGGGCGCCGCCACCGCCGCGCTCGCACTCGGAATGTCGGTTGCGGATGTCGCGGCAAAGCTGACCAACGCGCCGCAGGTTCCCGGCCGTCTCGAACGCCTGCGTACCGCACCCACCGTGCTGCGCGACTATGCGCACACGCCTGATGCACTCGAGCGCGCCCTGCAGGCCGTTCGTCCATTCACGCGCGCCGTCAACAGTGAGCAGGCAAGCCGCTTGATCGTGGTCTTCGGCTGCGGCGGCGATCGTGATCGCGGCAAACGCCCGGAAATGGGGCGCATCGCCGAACAGTTGGGCGATGTGACGATCGTCACCAGCGACAACCCTCGCACTGAAGACCCCGAGCGGATTCTCGACGACATTGAAGCCGGGATGTCCAGGCGGGGTCATCTGCGTGTCGCGGATCGCCGAGCGGCTATCGCGGAGGCGCTGCGCATGGCGCAGCCGCAAGACGTGATTCTGCTCGCGGGGAAGGGGCACGAGACCTATCAGATCCGCGGCACGACCTCCTATCCGTTCGATGAACGGGTGATTGTGGCCGAACTGAGTACAGAAATTCTGGGAGCGTCGGCGTGAGCCGCTATAGCATGGCCGGAACCGCGTTCGCCGCGGTGCCACTCGTGTCACCCGATACCGCACATCCGTATTGGACCTTCGAGCGCGTTGCACAGGCACTCGGCACGGGTCCAACGAGCGACGCACGCCTGGCCGGCGTGTCTACGGACACGCGCCAGATTGCGCGCGGCGATCTGTTTGTCGCGCTTCGTGGTGAGCGTTTCGATGCGCACGATTTTCTGGCGCAGGCGAAGGAGTCGGGCGCCGCGGCGTTTGTGGTCAGCAACGCGCAGGCCGCTGCCGGCTTGGGCATACCGACCTACGTGGTGCCGGACACATTGGTGGCGCTTGGTCAGCTCGCCACCGCCTGGCGTCGTGCGTGGGGACGCAGCGTGATTGCTGTTGCTGGGTCGAATGGCAAGACGAGCACGAAGGAGCTGCTCAAGGCCGCTTTCAATCGCACGTTTGTCGTGCATGCGACCGCCGGCAATTTGAACAACCTGATTGGTGTGCCACTCACACTGCTCGCCATTCCGAGCGACGCCGACGTGGCGATCATCGAGATGGGCACCAACGCGCCGGGTGAAGTCGCGACATTGCGCGCGATCGCCCGTCCCGATGTCGCCGTGCTCACCTCGATCGGTGAAGAACATCTCGAGGGGCTCGGCGATTTGGCCGGTGTGCTGCGCGAAGAGTGCGATGTCTTTCAGGGGACGACCCTCGCGATCGTACCAGCGGCGCATCCGGAAGTGCTCCCGTTTGCGAATGAACGCGCGAGTGCGGTCGTGGTCGCGGGTCTGACGGGAGACGGCGTGACACCGGAGCGCTGGGGGCTGGACGACGAAGGGCGCCCGTGGCTCGAGGTCGAAGGTCAGCGATTCGAGCTACCACTTCGCGGTGCGCATCAGGCAGCGAACGCGATGCTTGCGATCGCCGCCGCGCGCGCCTGCGGCGTGCCACTGGCCGATGCCGCCGAAGGGCTCGCGGCGATGCCGGTGCCAAACATGCGTGGGGTGTGGGAGACTCACGGCAGCACCACCATCATCAACGATGCGTACAACGCCAACCCCCACAGCATGCGCGCGGCCATTGAGCTGCTGGCGCGTGTTGGCGACGGTCGACCGCGAGTCGCCATTCTGGGGTCGATGCGCGAACTCGGTGCGCAGAGTGAGGAACAGCATCGCGCGGTCGCGCGCGCCGCGCTCGCATCGCCGGCGACGATGCTCGCGGGCGTTGGCGACTTTGCCGCGGCGTTTGCCAGCGTCTCACCGAATGATCCGCGTGTTGTTGTCGCGGATGATCTGGAACAGTTGTGGCCCTTGCTCGAGCCGCGCTTGCCGCGGAACGCCGTCATTCTGCTCAAGGCATCGCGGGGCATGCGCCTCGAACGATTGCTGCCCCAACTCACCGCGTGGGCTACCTCCGAGTGAACGCCTAAGTGCTCTATTTTCTCCTGAAGCCGTTCGCCAAGAGCGTCAGTCTCTTGAACCTGCTCAACTACATCACCTTTCGCGCGGCGGCGGCTTTTGTCACCGCGCTGGTGATGTGCTTCATTTTTGGCCCGATGATCATTCGCCGCCTGCGCGAGATGGCGGTGCATCAAGTGGTCCGTGAAGGCACTCCCGATTCGCATCAGGGAAAGGGCACCACCCCCACGATGGGCGGCATCATCATTTTGCTCGCCACCTTTGTCCCGGTGCTGTTGTGGGCGCGCCTCACCAATCGCTACGTGTGGCTGGCGATGGCGGTGACGGCATGGATGGGCGTGATCGGCTTCCTGGACGACTACCTCAAGCTCAAGCAGAAGCGCGAAGGCAAGAAGAACGAGGGCCTCGTCGAGCGTTACAAGTTGGCCGGTCAGGTGTTGTGCGGACTTGGACTCGGCACCGTGCTGCTGCTCGCGCCGGTCTCCACGCTTCCCGGCGCCAGCACCACGCTTCCGTTTTTCAAGTATGTGCTGATTGTGCCCGCGTTTGCGTGGGCCGCCTGGTTGTACATCCCGTGGGTGACGTTCATCCTCACCGGCGTCAGCAACGCGGTGAATCTCACCGACGGTCTTGATGGACTTTCGAGCGGATTGGTGGCGATCGCGATGCTGACACTCGGCATCTTTGCCTATCTGATCGGGCGAACGGATACGAGCAGTCACCTGCTGATCTTCTATTTGAGCGGCGCCGGCGAGCTTACGATTTTCTGTGCAGCAGTCGTGGGCGCATGCATGGGCTTTCTCTGGTACAACGCTCACCCGGCGCAAGTCTTCATGGGCGACACCGGTTCGCTGGCACTGGGCGGCGCGGTCGGCGCAGTGGCCTTGCTGCTCAAGAGCGAATTCCTGCTGCTCTTCATCGGCGCGCTCTTCTTCGCCGAAACGGCGTCGGTGATCATTCAACGTACCGTCTTCAAGTACCGTCGCAGAAAGTACGGCTTGGAGTACGCCCAAAAGCACCGCGTCTTCAGGCGCGCGCCGCTCCATCATCACTTCGAGATGGCCGGCTGGCCCGAAACGCAGGTCGTGATTCGATTCTGGATCATCGGCATTCTGTGCGCGTTGCTCGCGCTCAGCACGCTCAAGCTGCGCTGATCGGATGAGCGCACGGACTTCGCAAGAGACGGCGGCGTTGGTCGCGCGCCGACTCGTGGAGCGCAACGGCGAATTCGCGGTGATCGGCCTCGGTCGGAGCGGACTCGCGGCGGGCAAGCTGCTGCGTCGAGCCGGCGTGCACGTCTACGCGTCGGACGCTGGCAGCAGCGAGACGATCAGAAGCGCCGCGCGCGAACTGGAATCGCTCGGTGCGGCAGTGCAGGTGGGCGGGCACGACCTGGCGCGCATTCGCAGCGCGTCGGTGGTGGTCGTCAGCCCCGGTGTGCCGCCAACGGTGCCGGCGCTGCGTGAAGCGGAGGCTGCTGGTGTGCCGATCGTAAGCGAAGTCGAGATCGCGCTCCGGCTGCAGCCCACGCTCCGCTACATCGCCGTCACTGGCACAAATGGCAAAACCACCACCACGGCGTTGATGGGGCATCTGCTGCGCGCGCTGGGTGAGAACGCGGCCGATGTGGGTAACATCGGTACACCGGTCTCCGAATTGGCGTTGCGCGCCGCACCGCCCGCCTGGGCCGCGCTCGAGATGTCCAGCTTTCAGCTGCACGACACGCCGGGAATCTTCCCGAACGTTGGCGTGCTGACCACGCTGAGCCCGGACCATCTCGATCGCTACGCGGGTGTGGCCGACTACTACGCCGACAAGAAGCTGCTCTTCGCGAACGCGATGCCCGACTCGCAGTGGGTCGCCACCGCCGACAACGCCGAAGTGCGCGAGCTGGTAAAGGGTGTGCCGGGACAGTTTCATTACTTCTCGGTCGAACGGAACGACGTCGACGCGTACTTCGATCGCGCGAGCAGCGCGCTCGTAGTGCTCGGTGCGCGACTCATGCCGCGCGCCGACGTGCCGCTCGCCGGCGATCACAATGTCGCCAACGTACTGGCGGGTATGCTCGCGGTAATGCTGGCCGACAAGGCGTTCCGTACCGACGCGGCGCGCGCGACACTCGCGGACGCGGTGCGCACGTTCAAGGCGCCACCGCATCGCCTGGAGCCAGTCGTAGACAAACACGGCATCCTCTGGCTCAACGACTCCAAGGCCACCAACGTGGCGAGCACGCAGGTTGCGATTGCGGGCATGACGCGCCCCACGGTGCTCCTGCTTGGCGGTCGACATAAAGGCGAGCCGTACACATCGCTACTCGGTGATATTCGTCGGACGGTGAAAGCCGTCGTCGCCTACGGCGAAGCCGCGTCGCTCATCGAAGCCGACTTGCGTGCGCCGCTCGAAGGCGTCGTGCACTTCGAACGGGTCGACTCCACCAGCTTCAGTGATGTGATGACCGTCGCGCGTTCCCTCGCGGAGAGCGGGGATGTGGTGCTGCTCTCGCCGGCCTGCTCCAGCTACGACATGTTCAATAACTACGAGGAGCGCGGGCGCGAGTTCGCGCGACTCGCGGAGGCGTTGTCGTGACCGCCACGCCGTTGTCGATGGCGGGAACACGAACGCGCTGGCGCATGGGCGTGGAAGCGCGCGCGCTCGTGCTCGTCACCGCCGTCCTCACCTGCTTTGGCTTGGCCGTGCTCTACAGCGCGAGTGCGCTGGTCGCGGTGAATCAGAATCTGCCCGGACATTTCTACGCGCTGCGACAGGCTACCGGTGTGGCGGCTGGAATCGTCGCGTTCGCAGTACTTGCCAAGATGGATGCGGAAAAGTGGAAGAAGTACGCGTGGCCCATCATGGGGCTCAGTCTCTTCCTGATGCTGATCATCATTCTGCCTTTCACGGAATCGATATCACCAAAGATCGGCGGCGCGCGACGTTACCTGCTTGGTGGATCGATGCAACCCAGCGAGCTTGCCAAGTTCGCCGTGCTGGTGTGGTGCCCCATGCTGCTGGTAAAAAAGGGCGAAGCGGTGAAGAAGCTCGGAAAAGGACTGATGCCATTCGCGGTCGTCATCGGCTCACTCAGCCTGCTCGCAGCGCTCGAGCCGGACTTGTCGGTGGCCATGATGTTCTGCCTCCTCATGGCCGTGCTGCTCTTTGTCGGCGGCGCGAAAGTCTCGCACTTCCTGCTTTTCGGCACCGTTGGCCTCATGCTGGTCGCCATTCAGGCGTATCAAAGCCAGTACGTGCGTGAACGCGTCAAGGTGTTCATGGAAGGCGGGCAGGTGGAACGCGCCAAGCGCAACGCGAAAGACGAACAGCAATATCAGTCGCTCGTGGCGGTAGGCTCCGGTGGCATGGTCGGTGTCGGTTTTGGTCAGGGCAATCAGCAACGCGGATGGCTACCGCTCGCCTACAACGACTTCATTGGGTCGATCGTCGGCGAAGAGTTTGGCTTTCTGGGTCTCGCCGGAATAACCGTGGCCTTCGGGCTGTACGGCTGGTTGGGTTTCCGCATCGCACGCAACGCGCGAAGTCCATATACCGCGCTGCTCGCGGTGGGCCTGACATTCACCACGGTATTCACCGCCTTCATTCATTTGGGTGTGGTGATTCGCCTGCTGCCGAATACCGGCCTCACGTTGCCCTTCGTGAGCTACGGTAGATCCAATTTGCTGCTGACGCTCGCGATGACCGGCATTCTCGTCAACATCGGCAGCGATCGCGAATTGGTATACGGCGCGAACGCCACCGATCCACTCGGCGCGGGCGCGTGAGTCGCGTCAGGCTGCTCTTTGCGGGCGGTGGTACCGGAGGACACCTATACCCGGGGCTCGCGATCGCTCGCGCGGTCGTGCGACTATCGCCGCGTGTCGATCCGTTTTTCATTGGCGCACTGCGCGGCATCGAGCGCGATGTGCTTCCCACCACGGAGTTCGAGCATCTGCTGCTCGACCTGCATCCGCTCTATCGCAGCGCACCGTGGCAGAACTGGAAGACGCTCGTTGGTGCGGTGAAGTCGTGGCGAGCCATCACGCGATTGACGAGCGGTGACCAGCCCCGTGGTGTAGTGGGAACCGGCGGATACGCTGCCGGCGTAGCGCTCGCCTGGGCGCGGACACACGGCGTGCCCACGATGCTCTTCGAAGCCGACAGTCATCCCGGTCTGACCACGCGTACGTTCGCGGGTGGCGCGAAGTCGATCTTCCTGGGATTCCCTGAAGCGGGCGCACGCATGTCCACAGGTCCGGATACTGCCGTGATGCCGTTCGGTTGTCCCATCGATCCGCCGCCATCGGAAAGACTTTCGCGCGAGCAGGCGCGCGCGAAGTGGAATCTTCCATCGAACGCGTTCGTGGTGTTGCTCTTTGGCGGAAGCCAGGGTGCGCGCGCGCTCAATGAGGCAATGGCGGCGTGGATCGATCGCGGACTGCCAAGCGATGTCGCGGTCATCTGGGGCACCGGGAAGCAGCAGGCGGCGGCGTACGTTGATCGCGAAAGTGCGCAGGTCCGCGTTCGTCCGTATCTCGCGCCCATCGCTGACGCATACGCCGCCGCTGACGTCGCGGTGACTCGCGCCGGCGCGATGTCGATCGCTGAGTTGTGCGCCTGGCACATCCCCACGGTGCTCGTTCCGCTGCCAACGGCAGCACAGGATCACCAAACGCACAATGCGAAGGCGACCGCCTTGGCTGGCGCGTCGATCTACCTGCCGCAATCGGAGCTCTCGGCCGAGCGTCTTGATGCGATCGTGCGCGAGCTTCGTGACCAGCCGGAACGTTTGGCGAGCATGCGCGACGCCGCGGCGGCGCGCGCCAAACCGGACGCCGCGTCGCAGATCGCGCATGCGATTCTCGATCGACTCGGCATTGCCGGCGCCGACGAGCATTCCAGCGCGTCCGCCACGTCCATTCGCTGACGGCATCCTGCCATATTTCCTGACATGACGCCCACCCCGCCTCCCGTGCTGCTCGATATCAGCGATCCGCGACCCGTGCACTTTGTCGGCATCGCTGGTGCAGGGATGAGCGCGCTCGCGGAATTGCTGGCGCGTCGCGGCGTGGCCATTCAGGGTACCGACGCGAACCCCACCGGCGCGCCCGATCTCGAGCGCTATGGCATTGCCGTCTCCGCGCACGATGCGTCGATGGTGGCGGCCGCCCGCGCCGTGGTCTATTCGTCGGCCATCCCCGCGTCGCATCCCGAAATGGTGGCGGCGCGTGCCGCGGGTATTCCGGTGGTGCGTCGCGCCGAGGCGTTGGCTGAGGCGGTGAGTGGTGGTTCGCTGGTCGGCATCGCCGGCACGCACGGAAAGACCACCACCACCGTCATGACCACGGAGGCGCTCGCCGCCGCTGGTCGTGATCCGACCGGTGTTGTTGGTGGCCGCGTGGGGATGTGGGGCGGCAACCTGCGTTTGGGCGGCACGACCTACGTGGTCGAAGCCGACGAGTACGATCGCAGCTTTCTCGCGCTCACTCCGGAAATCGCGGTCGTGCTGAACGTCGAGGCCGATCACCTCGACATCTATCGCGATCTCGACGACATCACGCGCACCTTCGAGCAGTATCTGCAGCCGGCGCGCGCGCTGGTGCGCTGCGCTGACGATAAGGGGGCGATGTCGCTGCGTGTCGCCACCAGTCGCGAAGTGATCGCCTACAGCGCTACCGCACCCGGCGAGCTGCCATCGCCGCATGCGAAAGACGCGCGTCTTGTCGCGTCGAAGTTGGGGCTCGATGCGAACGGATCGCGTTTCGTTGCCCGGTTCGATGACGAAGACGTGGGCGAGGTGCAGCTGGCGGTGCCCGGCGTGCACAACGTCCGCAATGCGCTCGCCGCGATTGGTGTTGGCCTGGCCTTCGGACTGACGGTCCCCGCGATGGCGCCGGGGCTCGCGGCGTTTCGTGGCGTCGAACGGCGCTTTCAGCGACTTGGCAGCGCGCGCGATATCGAAGTGGTGGACGACTACGCGCATCATCCCACCGAGGTCGCCGCGACCGTTTCGGCTGCACGTCACGCGTTCCCGGGGCGTCGACTCGTGCTGGCCTTTCAGCCGCACTTGTACTCGCGCACGCGCGACTTGCAGGTCGAGTTCGCCGAAGCACTCGGCGCTGCCGATGTGCTCTTGCTCTGCGATATCTACGGCGCGCGTGAAGTGCCGGAGCCCGGCGTGACGTCGGCGCTGATTGGCGATCGCATCACGACCGGTGCGCTGCAGTGGCGTGGACCGCGCAGTGAGGCGGCCGCTCACCTCGCGAGCATTGTGCGTTCTGGTGACGTGGTCATGACGATGGGCGCCGGCGATATCACGCGCACCGGTCCCGAACTGCTCGAGCGCCTTCGCGCGTGAGCGAACGAAGCTGATGGCGACCGGTGTCGTCGCGTCTCCGCCTATGGAAGACACGTCAAAGAAGTCGTCAAACGACGGCCAATCGCCGCGCGAGAAAGTCGAGCGACCGAGTTGGCTGCGTTGGCTGCGCGGCATTGCGGCCACGTTGCTTGTCGGCGGCGTGGCGACGTGCCCATGGTGGGGACCACAGCTCCTCTCGAAGCTCGACTACTTCCACGTGCGACGTGTCGAGTTCTTTGGCGTGCGCTATGCCAGCACATCGGAGTTGATGGCGCTCCTCAAGGTGGACACGCTGCAGTCGGTGTGGCAGCCGCTCGAGCCGCTCGTAGAGCGCGTTCAGGCACATCCCATGGTGCGGCGCGTTGAAGTTGACCGCGAGCTCCCGGGCCGCCTGACGGTCCGTATTGAGGAACGCGAGCCCGCCGCCCTCGTGCCAAGCGGCGGTCGTCTGCAACCCGCCGACGGTGCCGCCCACGTGCTGCCGATCGACCCGGCGCGCGTGGCGCTCGACTTACCGATCGCGGCCCAGGCCGATAGCGCGCTCTTGGCGGTGCTCGATGCTCTGCGACAGTCGGCGCCGGAGCTGTACCAGCGCATTGTGCAAGCCGAGCGGGTCGGCAAGGACGAACTCCGATTTCGGCTCGGGACGCTCATTGTTCGCACCACGCCCGACGTGACCGTGGCGCGCTTCAAGGACATATTACCAGTGGAAGCCGACCTCGCGCGTAACGCACAGCGCGCAGTCGAGCTCGATCTTCGCTTCCGTGACCAGGTGATCGCTAGACAGCCATGACGTCCGAACCCATCGTCGCCGCCCTCGACATTGGCACCGCCCACACGACGGCCCTCGTGGCCACCGTGCATGGCGACCTGCCGCGCGCTCCGCGCGTCAAAGTGCTGGGCGTGGGGCAGAGCCGCACCATGGGACTGCGTCGGGGTGCTGTCTCCGATATCGAAGAAGCGACGCGCTCCATTCGCGCCGCCGTGGAAGACGCCTGTCGGCTTGCCGGTGTGCAGCCTGACGGTCTGTACGTTGGTATCGCCGGCGAGCATGTTCGCGCGATGAACTCGAGTGGTGTCGTGGCCATCAGCGGGCACGAGATCACGCGCGCTGATGTCGATCGCGTCAACGAAGTCTCACGCGCGATGTCCATCCCGCAGGATCGTGAGCTGCTGCACGCGATTCCGCAGGAATACACGGTCGACAAGGCCGACGGCATCCGTGACCCCGTGGGAATGATCGGCGCGCGTCTCGAAACGGAGATGTACCTGGTCACCATCGGCAGCGCGCCGGCGATGAACCTGCGCAAGGCCATCGAACGTGCGGGCTATCGCACGCGCGAGCTGGTGCTCGAGCCGCTGGCGAGCGCGCTGGCCGTGCTCACCGAAGAAGAAAAGGAACTTGGCGTCGTCCTCATCGAACTTGGCGCCGGCACGACCGATCTCGCCGTCTTTCACGAAGGCAAGATTCGTCACCTGGGCACGTTCCCGTTCGGCGGTCACACGGTCACGAGCGACCTGGTACAGGGCCTGGGTGTCACGCAGCATGACGCCGAGCTGCTCAAGGATGCCTACGGCTGCGCCTACGAGCCGCTGGTCGATCCCTCGCAGGTCATCGCCATGCCGCCGTCAGGCAATCATGGCGAGCGGCACATTCCGCGTGATCTCATGACGCACATCATCCACCAGCGCATGGATGAGATCTTCGACAAAGTGCAGCGAAACGTGCACGCGGCTGGATTCACCGGACGCTTGAACGCCGGCATTGTGCTCACCGGAGGAGGCGCGCGTCTCGAAGGCATCGCCGAACTGGCGCAGGATGTCTTCGGCATGGGTGTCCGCATCGGCGTGCCGGGCGACAAGCTCGACGGTTTGGTCGAGCAGGTTGCCAACCCAAGTCATGCAACCGTTGCCGGTCTCGCGCTTTATGGCGCGCATCGCATGGCACTCGGCGGCGTCACCGCTCGCAAGCCAGCCCTCAGCGGCGTCGGTGTCGACAAGCTCGCGTCGCGCGTGAAAACCTGGCTCCAGGATTTCTTTTAGCTCCTTCCTACCGCGCCAGACGATAGCCCGTCTTGCGCACCGTAAGAAAGTGTCGCGGAAACGCCGGATCCACTTCGAGCTTGCGGCGCAGCTCGGCCATGTGTGTATCGACCGTGCGGCTCATGACCGACTCGTCGTACTCCCACACTTCGCGGAGCAACTCCTCGCGCGTTGCGACCAATCCGTCGCGGCGGAGCAGTGCGGCGAGGAGGTCGAACTCCTTGGGGCGGAGCGACACCTCCTCGCCCCCGCGTTGCACCGCGCGATTCGACAGGTCGATGGTGATGTCGCCAATGCGCTCAGAGAAGGGCAGCGCCGCGGATGGACGGCTCCGGCGCAGCAGCGCGTCCACACGCGCCAGAAACTCCATCAATCCGAACGGCTTCGTGACGTAGTCATCGGCGCCATAGCGTAAGCCGCGCACTTTGTCGGTTTCGTCGCCGCGCGCGGTCAGAATGAGCACCGGCGTATCGATGCCTCGTGCCCGTAATGTCTGCAGCACGCGAAATCCGTCGAGATCGGGCAACATGAGATCGAGCACGATCAGATCAGGCGCACGCTGACGGGCGATGCGTAGCCCTTCCTCGCCCGTAGTCGCGACCTGCACGCGATGCCCTTCATACTCGAGGTTGCTGCGCACACCTGCCGCCAGCAGTTCGTTGTCTTCGATCACCAGGATCGACGCGGCCACCGTGGAAGGCACTGTCATGGTGGCCATCACGCGACCCGCGCCACACGGGCATCGTGGGTCGATCGGTTGGAGGCACTGTACGATGGCAACTCGACCACGAATCGCGCGCCGCGTCCATTCGTCATGCCGGATTCGCACGACACACGCCCACCCATCGCCTCGGTCAACGAACGCACGATCATCAGGCCGAGGCCAGCGCCGGTCGTTTCGCCGGCACCACGCCCCTGCGTGAACGGCTGCCAGATGCGCGCCTGATCGTCCGCCGTGATGCCCGGCCCTTCGTCTTCAACAAACAGTCGCACCGCATTCGGCAGCACATCCACGCGCGCCGTGATGCGCTGTGCGCGCGGGCCATGCTTGACCGCGTTGTCCAACAGGTTGAGCACCACCTGTCGCACCGCATCCGAGTCAGCCAGCGCGATCGCTTCACCGCTCGACTCCACGTCAATGGCCACATCACTCGATTCGGCGAGTGGTGCAAACTGCCGGGTGATATCGCGCACGAGTGCATCCACCGGCACGGCCTCCAATCGTAACGCCGGCGGTCCCTGTTCGAGACGAGTGAAACGCAGCACGTTGTCAACCAGTCGCATCAGTCGTCGCGCCTCCTGCACGATGGCGCCCAACGCGAGCACGCGATCCGCCTCCGTGCGGGTGCGCCCAAGCTGCAACGTTTCGGCGAAAAGCAGAATCTGCGCGAGCGGCGTGCGCAGTTCATGCGATACCGCGCTGGCAAACGTTGAGCGCAACCGCGACGCCATATGCTCGCGGCGCAAGCGCACCAGCAGTGCGCCGCCAATTGTCGTCGTGATGGCCAGCAGCGCAACCACGAACGCCATCAGGAGCTGGGGACCGATCGGCATCAGCGCCACACCACCGTTCTTCACCGCGCGATCCACCACCAGCGTCGCATTCTGCCCATTTACGGAGATGGGCGACGACAGCAGCGCGCCCGCGATCGCCTGTCGGATGATCGACGCATTGCCGGTGCCGTTCGACGACTCCGTGCCGCCGTCGAGCGTGACATGCAGGCCGGTGCTGTCGGCGAGTTGCCGAGCTTCAGGATGACTGGCGAGCGCCTCGGCGACCGTGGAACCAGCCGCGATCGATGGTCCGAGCTGTGCGACCACCGTGCGCGCGGCGGCGCGCTGCAACTGCAACGTCGCCTGCTGCTGCAATCGGGCCAGGCCAAAGCAGGCCAACACCAGCCAAAGCAACAGACCAACCGTGAGCGACACCAGCACGGTAAAGTCGGTGCCTGGTGTTCGGGCAGCGCGAGTAGTGGGAACGAGCATCGGGGCGCTCCAGAGCAGGGCGGGGCACGCCACGCGCCCCTCTTGCAAGAACGCCGGCCCAGCGCGTCGCCGGAAGTCCAGATTGTCCGAATTCCGTCAGAAACAGCTCCACCGCGCCCTTGCCGAACGGCCCCCGATCCTGCTGCGTACACAGCAAGTTCTCCCGTGTCGCGCGAGGCCACTACAGGCCGTTCCGCGGCGCCCCCTCTTCGTTTCTGGAGCACCTCAGTGACATTCGCCGGCAGCCTGCGGCGGACCGCGATCGGACTTCTTGCCGTCGCCCCGCTTTCCGTCTCGGCCCAGCAACTCACGCTGGATACCCGTGACCCGAACCAGAAGCAGGACTCGACGTACTTCAAGAGCTACCAGGAGTGGCTCGCCAATCCGAAGCACGGCAGTCCGCTGGTCGACCATCTGCCGTTGGCCGATGGCATTCCCACGCCCCGCGATGTGCTCGGCTACCACATCGGTGCGCCGCGCAAGCTGACGTACTACGTCGATCAGCTGAAGTACTATCGCGCGCTCGAAAAGGCCGCGCCGAAGCGCGTGAAGGTTGAAACGATCGGCAAGTCCGATGAAGGTCGCGAACTCGTGGTGGTTTGGATTTCGAGCGAAGCCAACATGGCCAAGCTCGATCAGAATCGGAAAAACCTCGCGAAGATTGCCGACCCGCGCGGCATGACCGAAGCGCAGGTGAAGACGCTGCTGTCGCAGACGAAGCCGCACTACCACCTCATGGGTGGTCTTCACAGCGGTGAAACCGGCCCGTCGGAAACGTTGATGGAGCTGGCGTATCGTCTCGTTGCCGAAACGAGTCCGATTCTCAATCAGGTGCGTGAGCAGTTGTATGTGTCGATCACGCCGGCCGCCGATGCCGACGGTCGCGATCGCAATGTTGACTGGTTCTTCCGCGGTCTGGAAGCGCAGCAGTCGCCAGCCACGGTGCAGGCGCCATCGGCCGCTGCACCAAATGCCGCTCCGGGCGCCGCGGGCGCACCGGCGGCCGCACAGCCTCCTGCCGGTGGCGGTGGTGGCGGATTCGGTGGCGGGGCCGTCCCGTATTGGGGCAAGTACGTGTACCACGACAACAATCGCGACATCAACATCAAGTTGCAGCAGATGCGCGCGATCATCGATTGGTACTTCACGGCCTATCCGCCCATCATGCACGATCTGCATGAGGCACAGCCGTTGCTCTACACCTACACCGGTGGCCCGCCGCAGAATCCGAATCTCGATCCGATTCTCTTTGCCGAGCTCCCGTGGTTCGGCAACTGGGAACTCGCGCAGATGACGAAGTGGGGCATGCCGGGCGTGTACACGCATGCGTTCATGGACGGCTGGTCGCCGGGTTACCTCGGCTCCGTTGCGTACAATCACAACGGCCTGATGAAGATGTACGAAACGCAGTCGGGTCGTGACCTCGACAGCACCGCAATGGCGGCCGCGCGCCGTGGTGAGAACCCGGCCGGCGGTGGCGGTGGTTTTGGCGGTGGACGTGGTGGTGCGGTGCCGACCGGTCGTGGTGGCGCGCAGGATCGCGAGTGGTATCGCGGCAATCCGATTGGCTTCAACGACATGGCGACGTTCACGCGTCGCTCAAATGCGAACTACATGCAGAGCGGTGTGATTTCGGCGCTGCAGCTGGCCAGCATGTTCCCGCAAACGGTCCTCGAAAACTTCTACATCAAGACGAAGAACAGCATCGAGGAAGGGAAGAACAAGGCGCCGTATGGCTTTGTCATTCCGGTGCAGAAGGACATGACGCGCGTTGCGGAATTCGTGAACCTGCTGCGCGTGCAGCGCATCGAAATCGGTGAAGCCACCGCGCCCATCAAGGTCGGCAACACGACCTATCCGGCCGGTTCGTACGTGATCAAGCGTGATCAGCCGTATGGCCGTCTCGCGAAGAACCTGATCGAACGCCAGCAGTACCCGGATGCGCGTCTCAACACCTACGACGACAGCGGCTGGTCGATGGGCCTCGCCATGAACGTTGACGTGGTGGAAGTCGCCGACAAGTCGATCCTCTCGGCGGCGGTGTCGCCGGTCGACAGGATCGTGCTCAAGGGTTCGGTGAAGGGGTCGAGCGGCAGCACGATTGCTGTTGCGCATCTTGGCTCGAACAACATGGTCGCCTTCCGCTACCTGCTGAAGTCGATCACGATGCGCGTCGCAGAGAAGAGCTTTGCGGCCGGCGATACGACGTACCCGGCGGGCTCGTTCCTGATCGACGCCAAGCATGGTGCGGCGGTGCGCAAGCTGGTCGACTCGCTCGGTCTCACGGCCACCTATCTGTCGGCTGCGCCAACAGTCACCGCGCACGATGCCGATGTGCCGCGTGTCGCGATCTACTCGCAGTGGAGCAACACGCAGAACCTCGGCTGGTATCGTCTCACGTTCGACGAGTTCAAGATCCCGTACGACTTGATCTACAAGGAACGCGTCGCGCAGGGGAACCTGAAGAAGGATTACGACGTCATCCTCATCGCCGAGCAGCCGCTTGGAAAGGCAGCGGTGATGCAGGCGCCGGCATCGCGTCCGGTGCCGTATGTGAAGAGTGAGAAGTACAAGTTCCTCGGCAGCTACGGCGAGTCGAAAGACATCACTGGTGGCTTCGGTCAGGCCGGTGTCGATGCATTCGCGAACTTCCTCGAGTTGGGCGGAACGCTCATCGCGGTTGGTGAAAGCGCGCGATTGCCGATCGAGTTCGGTTGGGCGCGCACGGTCGACAAGACCAGCGTGCCGGGGCTGACGTCGCAGCGGCCACTCGTAGAGGCTGAAGTCACGCGACCGGAGCATCCCGTGTTCTACGGCTTCGGCAAGACGATCATCCCGGTCAAGTACGTGGGCGGTACACCATTCAAGGTGGGCGTCGCCGACGAAGGCAACGTGCTCGCGCGCTATGTGGGTGGCGACAAGGCCGTGCTGTCCGGACTCATGACCGGCGCTGACTCACTCAAGTCGCGTCCGTTCGCTGTTGACGTGCCGAACGCGGTGAAGGGGAAGGGTCGCGTGATCATGTTCGCCAACAATCCGATCTACCGTTGGCAGAACCACGGTGAGTTCAACATGATCTTCAACAGCATCATCAACTGGAACGATGCTGGCGCGGCGAAGGACGACAAGGCCGCGACAGCGAATACGTTCCGACCGAACTGAAGCGACTAGCTGGTGACGCATGGAAAGGGGGCGGTCCCGTTGGGGCCGCCCCCTTTGGACATTGAAACGCGAGCCTACTTCGCCGGCAATCGCAGTCCGATTGTCCCAGTGCCCATCGGCTTCCACGACGCACTGCGTGTCGTCGTGTTCGTGGGAATGCGTGTATCCACTTGAGTGAGACGCGTCCATTCGGTTCCGAGTGCGAGTACAACCACGCGGCCAAT
Organism: uncultured Gemmatimonadaceae bacterium; assembly: GCA_966112585.1. Lineage (GTDB taxonomy): Bacteria > Gemmatimonadota > Gemmatimonadetes > Gemmatimonadales > Gemmatimonadaceae > Gemmatimonas. The sequence continues at coordinate 71,689 of CBHWDN010000012.1, read as the reverse complement.
GATGATGGAACCTCGGAGACCGAGCTGAGGGCTCACGTGAGTGCCGCCGCCAACTGATGTTGTGCGGTAGCCGCGTTTCGCCGAGACGAAGCCGCCGAGTGCTGCCAGTTCGAACGAGACGCCACGATCCATCGTTCGCGCACCTGCACCGAACAGAAATCGGTTGGCATTCGTGAGGTCGACGCCGGAAACTCGGCTGACGCCTTCTGGGGCGACGCAGATATCGTCGCCACCTCCGCTTCCGGTGAAGCGATCGAAAGTCGCTTGAAGAAATCGCGGACCGCGCGACTGCACGTCGACGCCGTAGATCAGGTGCGGATCACCACAGGTTTGGTCATAGCTGTCGTCCTTTACAGCCAGGCCGAAACGCCCGCTCACCTGTACCCCCTGCGCCCCAACCCCCACAATCGGCACCACCACCAACGTCAGCATCGCAAACAAAGCAGTCCGCATCATCTCTCCCTGGTTCAAGGCATGACCTGATTCCCGCGCCATTTGGTCGGGTCCCCATGCGTCGGCGCTCCCGACCGGCCGTTATCGCGTGACGCCGGCATTCCGACCGCTGGACAGCCAATCTGCACCCGTCAGAGCGGGAAGATCACATCCGTTCGCGGCGCACATCACCAACGGCGACGGCGATGTCACAGGACGTCCAAATCAGATGAAAATGTGGATAACTGTCAGATCAGATTGGGACCCACGGCGGTCGTGACAAAATCCGCCAAGTTGCGTCAAATCCGTGGGTTGCGCGCCGCGGCCGAACGTGTATTCTAGGGTGGTTGCACCCCGCAGTTCCCGCTTCATCCACATTTGCACATCCGCCGGCAGCGCGGACCGCCATTCCGGCGGTGCTCGCCGCGCCGGCTTCAGGGCCCGCACGCTGTTGCTGCCGGGTTCTGTGACCTCCACCCTGCGCCCGCCAAGCCCGTATGGAGCTCCCCCGGATGACGTTCGAGTTCGAAGAGAGCGCTGCTCAAAACGCCCGCATGAAGGTCGTGGGTGTCGGCGGCGGTGGCGGTAACGCCGTGAACCGCATGATCGAGGAACACCTCGAAGGTGTGGAGTTCATCTCGGTGAACACCGACGCGCAGGCCCTCATGAACTCGAAGGCCGACGTCAAGATTCAGATCGGCAAGAAGCTCACGCGCGGTTTGGGCGCCGGCGCGCGCCCCGAAATCGGGCGGCAGGCCATCGAAGAAAATCGCGAAGATCTCAAGCGCGTGATCGGCAACGCCGACCTGATCTTCGTCACTTGCGGTATGGGCGGTGGCACTGGCACCGGTGCGGCCCCGGTCGTGTGTGCGCTGGCGCGTGAAGCCGGCGCACTGACTGTTGGTATCGTGACGCGCCCATTCCTCTTCGAAGGACGCAAGCGTATGCGTCAGGCCGAAGAAGGGATCACGGAAATGCGCAAGCACGTCGACACGATGATCATCGTGCCGAACGAGCGACTGCTCGCGGTGGTGGGCAAGGGTATCCCGTTCCACGAGGCGCTCAAGAAGGCCGACGAAGTCCTGCTGCACGCGACGCAGGGCATTTCGGTGCTCATCTCAGAGACCGGCTTGGTGAACGTCGACTTTGCCGACGTGCGCACGGTCATGGCGAGCGGTGGTTCAGCACTCATGGGTACTGGCATCGGTCGCGGCGAGAATCGCGCGATGGAAGCCGCCCAGCAGGCCATTGCGTCGCCGCTCCTCGACAACGTGTCGATCTCCGGCGCGACCGGCGTCCTGGTCAATATCACCGGCGGTGAAGATCTCACCTTGGGCGAAGTTCACCAGATCAACGACATCGTGCACGACGCGGTTGGCGACGAAGCCGAAATCATCTTCGGCGCGGTCCACGAGCCGGCCATGATGGGCGAGATTCGCGTTACGGTCATTGCGACCGGTTTTGACCGCTACATGCAGACGGGCACCCCGGTGGCCGACCATCGCTCGGCAGGCCATCACACCCCGGGCCATTTTGCCCCTTCCGGAACGCAGGCAGCCTCGGCATCTTCTGCTCCTGCCGCTGCGGCAAAGAATCCGTCGGTCCTGCCGTTCCCGCGTCCAACCAACACGAGACCCGCAGGCCAGCCCGCTCGTCCTGCTCCATGGGAAGGTGCGGCGCCGCGTCCACCGCGGGTTCCACCGCCAGCACCGTCGTCGAGCACTGAGTTCGATGACATGGAAATTCCGACGTTCATACGGAGACAGATGGATTGACTTCCTCGCGTGGTAAGCTGCTCATCGCCGCCGGATGCCTCGGACTCGGAGCGGCTGCCATTGCGATTGGACGTCCCGTCACGGAACGCCCCGCGGCCAGCATTCTGGCAGCGGGGCCTCGTGTTTCTGTCGCCTCCCGTTGGCGCGAACGCGTCGACACCATTCATCGCGGTGAGCCGCTATCGCGCGTACTCGAACGCGCCGGCCTCGATCCAAAGGACGCGGCGTCGGCGCTCCTCGCCTCGCAGTCGATCAATGCCCGCGCCATTCGCGCCGGTACCACGATCACGACCCGAGTGCAGCCTGACTCAGGTAACTCGGAGATTGTCTTCCAGCTCGCTATCGATCGCATCGTTCGCCTGACGCGAAATGCGACCTCGAGCTGGAGTGAAAGCGAAGAGCGGCTGCCATGGACCACCGATACGGTGGTCGTTGGCGGCGTGGTGAACTCCACGCTCGTCAACGCGATCGCCGACGGTGCGGGTTCGTTCCCGTCTGCGCAACGCATGGAACTGGCGTATGCGCTCGCCGATCTGCTCGAGTATCGCGTTGACCTGTCGCGTGATCTGCAAAAGGGCGATTCGGTGCGCGTGCTCGTTGAACGTCAGCGCGCGCCGAACGGTCTCGTGCGCACCGGCAATATTCTCGCGGCGCGGCTCACCGTTGATGGCAAGCCCGTTGAAACGATGCGCTTCGAGCAGAATTCCCGCGCGTCGTACTTCGATGGCGAAGGGAAGTCGATGCGCGCCGCTTTCCTCCGCGCACCGCTCGCCTTCCGTCGCATCTCGAGTGTGTTCGGCATGCGCAAGCATCCCATTCTCGGAATCACGCGCGCGCATCAGGGCATCGACTACGCCGCGGCATCTGGCACGCCGGTTCGCGCGCTTGGCAATGGTCGCGTGATCTTTGCCGGCTGGAAGGGCGGCTACGGCCGCGTCGTGGAGATCCGACACACGAATGGCTACGTGACCCGTTACGGTCACCTGAGCGCCTTTGGCACCGGCATTCGCGCCGGGTCCTCGGTCTCCATCTCGCAAACGATTGGTCGCGTGGGAGCATCAGGACTCGCGACTGCGCCACATCTGCACTTCGAAGTGCTGGTCGGTGGTGTGCATCGGAACCCCAATCAGGCGTTCCGCAATCAGACCGGTGAGCCGCTCGCGGCTGGTCAGCAGGCGGCCTTCGCGGCACTCAAGTCGCGCCTGCTCACAGCGCTGGATGGCCGTGGCACCGACGTCCGCACCCCCGTGGCCGTTCGCGCCGGCGGCAACTAGGACGCACCGAACACGCGTCCACGCCACATCTTTGGAAAGTCTGAGCGGACACCGTCCGCTCCGCGTACAGCGAACGGGGCAGGGGAATTCAACTTCCCGTGCCCCGTCCCCTTTCTCCCCGTTGCGCGCTCCGTGAGTTTTCGCCTGTGATTCGTTGGACTATTGCCATCGCCGTGGGCCTGCTGGCCGCCTGGCTCGCCTATGGGCGGGGCGGAGCCGCGTCGCGCAAACATGCGTGGTGGCTCGCGGCGCTTCGCGCGCTCGCCGTCACCGCGGTTGCTGCGCTGTTGCTCGGCGCGCCGGCCGGACGCGCAACGCCGCTTGCCCCCATTGTCGCTGTTGACGTTTCGAGTTCGCTGCGGCGGGCGAGTGGTGATGACAGTACAGCTATTCGAGCGTGGCGCACGCGCATTGCCGACAGCTTGTCGACGTGGACGCGTGGTGATGGGCCCATTGTTGTGGTCGGCGATTCAGTGCGCGACGCAACGGCGGGCGACCTCAAGTCGTGGACACCCAGCGACGCATCATCGCGCGTGCGCAGCGCCGTCGATCGCGCCGCCTCGCTTGGACGTCCGCTTGTGCTGGTCACCGACGGCGAAGTCGACGATGCCGAAAGCATTGCCGAAGCACCGGCCGGTTCGCGAGTGGTGGCAAGTCCCGCGTCCACCAGAAAAGATGTCGCCGTCGCCGATCTCACCGTGCCGCCGTCGGCAACCGGTGGCGACACGATCAGTGTGGCGACGTCCATCGCGTCCGGTGCCGTCGCGACACCCGATGGCACGTTGCTCGTACACATCGATGGCGCCCAGGTCGCATCGGTCGCCATTCCTGCACTCGCGCCGTACTCCACAACGCGTGTCACGGCGACGGTAACCGTCCCGCGTGGCACGAACGTGTCGATCGTGCAGGCCATCGCGCAGGTCGCATCCGATGTTGAGCCGCGCAACGACACCGTGAGCGCTGCGATCGAGATTGGTGATCGTCCGAGCGCTGTGTTTGTGAGTACCGCGCCGGACCTCGATGTGCGCGAAGCGCTCACCGTGCTGCGCGGCTCACTCGATGTGCCAACTCGCGCGTATCTGCTCATTGCGCCGAATGTGTGGAAGGTTGAAGGGAGCTATGCCGCCATCAGCGAGAGCGAAGTGCGTGCTCGTGCGGCGGCCGCAGGAATGCTCATTTTGCATGGCGACACGTCGTGGCTGAGCAGCGCCGTCGCTGGCGATAGCGCTGTTCGTGCACGCGCTGCTGCGCGTGCGCTGTGGGTGCCGGCGCCGCCAACGGCCATCGCACGTGCCGGTGAACTCACACGCACTCCGGAGTGGTACGCGAACGCCGCGCCGGCATCGCCACTCATGGCAGCCTTGACCACACTACCGTTCGATTCGCTCCCGCCCATCACGCTCGCGGGGCCAGCCGTTGGCGCGCAATCCGTACTCACCGCGCAACTCGGCAAGCGCGGGAATGCCGTGCCGGCGGTGGCGACTCGCGAGTCGCGTGGTGTGCGCACCGCGGTGGTTTCGGGTTCGGGTTGGGCCGGTTGGTCGCTGCGCGGTGGTCGCAGTCGGGATGCGTTCACGGCGCTCTGGGGCGCGCTCTTCGATTGGCTGGCTGCAGGTCGCGGCGATGTGCGCGCCGCGCGTCCGGTCCAGGGGCTGCTCCGCGCCGGCGATCCGTTGCTCTGGCGTCGCGGTGGTGCCGACACGGTCGTGGCGGTGCAGGTGCGTCGCCGGGATGCCGGCGGGAAGTCGAGCGCCGTGGACAGCGGTGCCGCGCAGACACTCACGTTGCGCTTCGCCGATCAGGAATTCGAAACCGCGTCGCCCTCTTTACCGGCTGGGGTGTACGACATCGCGTCGCCAGGTGGCAGCAGCGTGCTGGTGGTGAATGCCTCACGCGAGTGGGTGCCGCGTGCGCCGAGCATTTCCGCTGGCCCGGCCACCAAGGGGTCGAGTTCGAGTGATGCGCCGCGTTTTGGCGACAAGGGGTGGCCGTTCGTGCTCGCGCTGTTGTTGCTCTGCGCTGAGTGGATTGCCCGTCGACTGGCGGGCCAACGTTGAGACATGTCCAGACTTTTTAGACGCAAAGACGATGTCCCGAAGCGCTCGCTCTGGCAGCGTGTCAAGGATGTCGTGCGCACGGATATCGGCGTCCTGTTCAAGGGCGTCGACGAAGGTTCGCTCGAAGCGCTCGAAACCCTGTTGATCGAGAGTGACTTCGGGGTACCGACATCGCTGGCGCTGGTTGCTGAAGTCGAGCGTCGTCACAAGCGCGGCGAAGTGAAAACCGAAGCCGAGTTCCGCACTGCATTGGCCGACGGCGTTGAAGCCGCGCTCCGCAAAGGCAACAGCGATCCGGCCATGCACAAAGCAGCGAGCGGCCCCACCGTGCTGCTGGTCATCGGCGTGAACGGTGCCGGCAAGACCACGTTCATTGGCAAACTCGCGGCGCAGTACAAGAAAGACGGCAAGCGCATTTTGCTTGGCGCTGCCGACACCTTCCGTGCTGGTGCGATCGATCAGCTACGGGTGTGGGCCGAGCGCGCCGGTGTGGAGTTTGTGGGCGGTGCGCCTGGCAGTGATCCGGCGTCGGTGGCATTCGATGCCGTGGATGCCGGCGTCACTCGCAATGTGGATCTCGTAATCGTCGACACAGCGGGAAGATTGCACACCAGTGACGACCTGATGACGGAGCTGCGCAAGATTCACCGCGTGATCAAGAAACGAGTCCCCGACGCTCCGCACGAAGTGTTGCTCGTGCTCGACGGCACCATCGGCCAGAATGCGCTCGCCCAGGCGCGCCATTTCTCGTCGGCGGTGCCGGTAACGGGCGTTGTCGTCACGAAGCTCGATGGCACCGCCAAGGGTGGTATTGTGGTGGCGGTGCACGAAGCGCTCGATGTGCCCATCAAGTTCGTGGGTCTTGGCGAGCAGGTGGGTGATCTCGAGCCGTTCGACGCGGGCGATTACGCGCGTGAGCTCGTCGAGGCCTGAGCCAGGCCGACGTCCGCCGTCGCGTGGCGCACCGCGCCTGACGCTCGACACGCCGGTCACCTATCTCAAAGGCATTGGCCCCGCGCGCGCCACGATGCTCGCGCGGTTGGGAATCACGGTAGCGGGTGACCTGCTGCGGCATGTGCCGCATCGCTACGAGGACGCGAGCACGGTCACACCCATCGCGAATGCGCCGGTTGGCGCCGACGTGACCGTGCTGGGGCAGGTGATCGCGAAAGGCGTGCTCCCCACACGCAAAGGGCTGCGCATTTTTCAGGCGGTCATTCAGGATGCGAGCGGGATGCTCGAAATCGCCTGGCCCGGTCAGCCGTTCCTCGATCGACAGATCAACAAGGGTGATTGGCTGCTCTGCACTGGGCCGGTCCGCTTCTTTCATGGCCGACGGCTGCAACCGCGCGAGTTCGTCAATCTCGGTCCCGAAGAAGAGGGTACCGGCGAGGGGCGCGTGCTCGCGGTGTATCCAAGCACCGAAGGGCTGTCGGTGCGGATACTGCGCAGTTTTGTGCAACAGCACCTCGACTCGCTGCTGCCGCTCGTCGAAGAGCCCCTCGGCAAGGACCTCCTCGAGCGCGCCGATGTGCCGCCGTTGCGTGATGCGCTGCGCATGGTGCACAAGCCCACAACTGTGGCCGAAGCGCATCGGGGCCGTTCGCGACTCGCCTTCGAAGAGCTGCTCTGTGTGCAGCTGCTCCATCGTCGTGCGAATCAGGTCACCCGCGAATCACGTGGTGGCCATGCCTTTGTGAATCGACGTGAACTCACGAGCAAGCTGCGCGCGGCTTTGCCATATACGCTCACCGGCGCTCAGGTGCGTGCCATTCGGGAGATCGTGGCCGACATGGGCAGCCCGCGACGGATGCATCGCTTATTGCAAGGTGATGTCGGTGCCGGCAAAACCGTCGTGGCTGTGTTCAGTGCGCTGCTCGCGATGGAGAACGGCGCGCAGGTGGCGTTCATGGCGCCCACCGAGTTGCTCGCCGAGCAACATGCGCGAAGCATCGGTGCGCTGCTGTCGCCATTGGGCATTGTGCCGGTGCTGCTCACCGGTCGATTGACCACCGCCGAAAAACGGGTGGTGCTCGCGAAACTTGCGACGCACGAGCCCGTGCTCGCGATCGGCACGCACGCGTTATTGCAGGACGGTGTGACCTACGGCAACCTGGGATTGGTCATCATCGACGAGCAGCATCGATTCGGCGTGGAGCAGCGCGCAACGCTCGGCGCCAAGGGTGAGCATCCCGATGTGCTGCTCATGAGCGCGACACCCATTCCCCGTTCGCTCGCACTCACGATGTACGGCGATCTCGATGTCAGTGTGCTCGACGAACGTCCGCCCGGGCGTCAGCCCATCACGACGGTGCTGCGCCCGGAAAGTGGTCGCGCCAAGGTCTTCGAGTTCGTGAATACGCAACTCGATGCCGGTCGCCAGGCGTACGTGGTGTATCCGCTCATCGAAACGAGCGAAAAGATCGAACTCAAGGCGGCCACCGTGATGTTCGAGGACCTCGTGAAGGGTCCGCTCGCATCGCGCCGCGTCGCGCTCATTCATGGACGTTTGCCGTCTGACGAACGCGATACGATCATGCGCGCTTTCCGCGATGGCGACATCGACGTGCTGGTCGCGACCACGGTGATCGAAGTGGGCATCGACGTCGGCAATGCCACCGTGATGATCATCGAGCATCCAGAGCGATTCGGTCTGTCGCAGCTGCATCAGCTGCGCGGCCGCGTGGGTCGCGGGGCAGAGCAGAGCTACTGTATTCTGCTGGGCGATGTGGGCGCTGAAGCGGCCGAGCGTCTCGCGATGTTCACCGCCACCGAGGATGGCTTCGAGATCGCGCGCGCCGACCTCGAGCTCCGTGGCATGGGCGATCTCTTTGGCGCCAAGCAGCATGGGTTGCCGGCCTTCAAGGTGGCCGATCCGCTCCGCGATGAAGCGCTCAACGAGACGGCCCGTCAGGTGGCCGATGAACTGCTGGCGACCGACCCGCTGCTTGAGGCGCCGACGCATAAGGGGCTCAAGCACCTGCTTACGGTGGGTTACGAGCGGGCGCTCGAGCTCTTTGCCGTGGGATGAGCGGGGCGGGGGCGCCGGGAGCCGTTGAAGTCGTTCGGCGCGAGGTCTAGCTTGCCTGTCCCTCTCACCACGCCGACATGGGCCTCTCGAAGTCGACCACCCGCATAGCCGATCTCAAGCACCACGACGGCGCCACCGTGACCGTGCGTGCCTGGATCACGCATCTCCGCTCCAAGGGCAAGCTGGGTTTTGCTGTGGTGCGCGATGGCACCGGCGTGATGCAAGCCGTGGTGGTGAAGGCCGAAGTCTCTGAGGCCGCGTGGGAGATGTTCAGTCATCTCACCCAGGAGAGCAGCGTCGCGCTCACCGGCGAAATTCGCGCCGACGCCCGCGCACCCGGTGGCTACGAAATGGGTGTGAAGGAGCTCACGCTGATTGGTGCGAGTCCGCTCGACTATCCCATTCAGCCGAAAGAACACGGCATCGACTTCCTGCTCGACAACCGCACCTTCTGGCTGCGCAGTCAGCGTCAGGCCGCGATCATGCGCGTGCGTCATGAGCTCGAGCAGGCGGTGCATGACTTTTTCTACGCGCGCGACTTCGTGCGCTGCGATACTCCCATTCTCACCGCAGCCATTGGTGAGCGCGCCGGCTTGTTCAGCACCGAGTACTTCGAGGAAGGCACCGCCTACCTCGCACAGACCGGACAGCTGTATGGCGAAGCGCTCGCGGCGGCGCTTGGTCGCATCTACACCTTCGGCCCCACTTTCCGCGCCGAAAAGAGCAAGACACGTCGTCACCTGACCGAGTTCTGGATGATCGAACCGGAGATGGCCTGGTACGATCAGGACGACAACATGGACCTCCAGGAAGACTTCGTGCGCTACCTGGTGGAGCGTGTGCTCGAACGTCGCCAGGAAGAGCTCAAGGTGCTCGAGCGCGATACGACCAAGCTCGATTGCGTCACGCAGCCATTCGTACGTCTCGACTACGGCGAAGCCGTGACGCTCGCGCAGAGCAAAGGCAGCGACATCAAGTGGGGCGATGACCTCGGAGCACCCGACGAAGCGATGATCGTGGACGAGTACAATCGACCGGTCTTCGTGGTGAACTATCCGAAGGAGGCCAAGGCCTTCTACATGAAGGAGAACCCGGCCGATCCACGCACCGTGCGCTGCGCCGACCTGCTCGCACCCGAAGGCCGCGGCGAAATCATCGGCGGCTCACAGCGCGAAGACGACTACGACAAGATCCTCGCGCGACTCACGCACGAAGGACTCCCGGTCGAGGCGTACGGCTGGTACCTGGACCTGCGGAAGTACGGCACGTTCACGCACTCGGGGTTCGGCCTCGGACTCGAGCGCACGGTCGCGTGGATTTGCGGGATTGAGCATATCCGCGAGGTGATACCGTTCCCGCGGATGATGGGGCGAATCAGCCCGTAGGAAAACCCAACTCACAAACTCAAACCCCGAACCCACTAACTGATCAGTTAATGGGTTCGGGGTTTGAGTTTATGAGTTATGGGTTCTGCCGCTCCTGGACTTTGACCGCGTCCCAGTACTCATCCTGCTCCTCTAGCGACAGCGCCGTCAGCACCTTCCCATCCGCCTCCGCCAGCCGCTCCATCGCCGCGTATCGGCGCACGAACTTCGCGTTCGTTCGGTCCAGCGCGAGCGCGCCATGCACGCCCGTCTTGCGGCACAGGTTCACCACCGCGAAGAGCAAGTCACCGAGCTCCGCCTCGAGCGCATCACCGTCGCGAACCGCGCCGGTAGCGCTGTCGATCAAACCAGCAACCTCCTCGACTTCCTCGCGCACCTTCGCCAGCGGACCAAGCGCGTTGTCCCAATCGAAGCCCACACCGGCCGCGCGATCTTGCAAACGATGCGCGCGATGCAATGACGGTAGGCTTGCCGGGAGTCCCTCTTCGAGGGTGCTCCGCTTGGTCTTGGCGGCCTTCATGCTCTCCCAGTCGCGCTTGACGCCATCGCCGTAAAGATGCGGATGACGCGCGTGCATCTTCGCGATCAGTGCGCCGGCGACATCCTGCATGGCAAACGCACCGCGTTCTTCCGCCACGACGGAGTGAAAGAGCACCTGCAGGAAGAGGTCGCCCAATTCATCGCGTAGCACGCCATCATCACCCATCGCGATCGCATCATCGACTTCGTGCGACTCTTCGATGAGATAGGGGCGCAACGACGCGTGCGTTTGCGCACGGTCCCAGTCGCATCGCGCGCGCAGGTCGCGCATCAGCGCGAGGGCGTCGTCCATGGTGCGCGGTGCGGGGCCGGGAGCGGCCGGGGCCGCGGGATCGGAGGCAGCAGACATGCAAACGGGTCGGAGTCAGAGTCGACGGGGAAGTTCGCGGTGGCTAGCTTCAAAGGCTATGCCCTCGAAGGCTTTGTCTTACCCTGCCTCAACCCACGACCGGGCCTGGCTCGATGTCGATTTGGGCGCCGTGCGCCACAACGCCGCGCAGCTGCGCGCGCGTGCCGGCGTGCCGCTGCTGTGCATGGTGAAGGCCAACAGCTACGGCGTGGGGGCCATTGCCGTCTGCCAAGCGATTGGTGTGCCGTTCGCCGGCGACAGCGCCGCGAGGCCCGAGGCCCCGTGGGGCGTTGGAATCGCGACCCTCGATGAAGCGCAGTCGCTACGCGACGCGGGCTGCATCGGCCGCATCGTCTGCACCACACCGCTGCTTGCGCGTGAGCTTCCCCGCGCACGCGGGCTGAATGTGCGCCCCACGCTGCACCGTGCGCCCGACATTGCGCATTGGGGCGAGTTGGGCGGTGGACCATGGCATCTCGCGATCGACACCGGGATGTCGCGCGCCGGAATCTGCTGGGATCTGGTGGCCAGTTTGCGCGACGCGATCCGCGCCAACGCGCCGGAGGGGGTGCTCACGCACTTTCACTCGGCCGACGAGTCGGTCGAGTCGCGCGACGAGCAGGATCAGCGTTTCGCCGAAGCGCTCGGCGCGCTGCGCGACGTGCTGCCGGCCAGCGTGATCGAGCATCGCGACAACAGCGCCGGCATCGCGTCGCGCACCGGCGGGTCGCCGGGACAGCTCGCGCGCCCCGGCATTGCCCTCTACGCTGGCATGTTCACCCAAGAACTCGGACTCCGGCAGGTCGCGCATTTGCGGGCCCGTATCGTGGATCTTCGAGATGTCCGTGATCGCGAAACGGTCTCGTATGGCGCGACCTGGACGGCGAGTGGCACGCGACGGATCGCGACAGTCGCGATCGGGTACGCCGACGGATATCGCCGTCACATGTCGAACACCGGTCGGGTATTGGTTCGGGGAATCCGCTGCCCGGTTGTCGGTCGGGTCACGATGGACATGACCATGGTCGATGTCACCGGGACTGGCGCCGAGCTTGGCGACGTGGCCACGCTCATCGGGCGCGACGGTGGAGAGGAACTGACGATGGACATGGTGGCTGCCCAGGGTGGGGTGTCACCGTATGAACTGCTGGTGGGGCTCGCTCTTCGGGTCCCGGCGGTGCATCACGAGGCGATGCCATGACGCAAACCGAGCCGAACCTGACGGACCGCCGAGCCCTCATCATCGTCCTCGACGGTGTGGGCTGCGGCGCCGCGCCCGATACCGACGCGTACGGCGATTCCGGCAGCGACACCATTGGCAACGTGGCGCGAGTCTCCGGTGGTCTGCATTTGCCGAACATGCAGCGGCTCGGACTCGGCAACCTCTCGGAGATCCAGGGTGTCCCACCGGTGGCGCACCCTCTGGGCGGTTTCGGAGTGATGCTGCCGCGCTCCTCGGGGAAGGATTCCACGACCGGCCACTGGGAGATCGCTGGCCTCCATCTGGAGCGCCCGTTTCCCACCTATCCGCACGGATTTCCCTCCGACGTGATCGACGCATTCTCGAAGGCCACCGGTCGTCCGGTCATTGCCAATTGCGTCGCCAGCGGGACCGCCGTGATTTCCGAGTTCGCCGAGGAGCAGCAGCGAACCGGGGCGTGGATCGTGTACACATCGGCAGATTCCGTCTTTCAGGTCGCGGCCCACGAGGAGTGGATCCCTCTGGAAGAGCTGTACGCTGCCTGCGAAACGGCCCGCCGGATGCTCGTCGCGCCGCACGACGCCTCACGTGTCATCGCCCGCCCCTTCGTGGGAACACCGGGGGCCTGGAAGCGTACCGCGAACCGGCGCGACTACTCCATTCAGCCGCCGGGAACCACTCTGCTGGACGTGCTGGCCGACGCCGGGGTTCCGCGGGTCGGGGTGGGGAAGGTGGATGACCTGTTTGCCTGCCGGGGGATCACCGCCCAGCACACGGTGGACAACGCCGACGGGATCTCCCGAATTCAGTCGTGGCTGAATGAGTCCACGCGTGGGTTCTGCTTCGCCAATCTGGTAGATTTCGACCAGATGTACGGGCATCGGAACGATGTCCCGGGTTTTCGGGGAGCGCTCGAGGCGTTCGATCAGGCGCTCCCTTCGCTGTTGGCTGCCCTTCGGGAGGACGACCTGCTCTTCATCACCGCCGATCACGGGAACGATCCGACCACGGCCTCTACGGATCATGCGCGCGAGCGCGTGCCGATTCTGGCTGCCGGTGCCCGTGTCCGCGGTGGTGCGTTGGGCGAGCGTTCGACGTTCTCCGATCTCGGTGCCACGGTGTCGGAATGGTTCGGCAGTTCCTGGCGCGGTCAGGGCACGTCGTTCCTGGATCAGCTGCTTCACGCGTGAACGTTGTCGTGAGCGGCGAGATCAGCGCAGCGCATTTGGCGCACCTCAGGGAAGTGGCCGATGCGGCCCGGGCAAACGCCTGGTGCCCGTACTCGCATTTCCCGGTGGGTGCGGCACTCGAAGCTGAAGACGGGCAGCTCTTCGCCGGATGCAACGTGGAGAATGCGTCGTATCCTGCCGGAACGTGCGCTGAACGGGTGGCATTGGGTCATGCCATCGCGAGCGGTGCGCGTCGTTTTGTTCGTGTGGTGATCACCTCGGCGGCTTCGGATCCCACGCCGCCGTGCGGAATTTGTCGTCAAGCGTTGGTGGAATTCGCCCCATCGCTCGAAGTCTTTGCGGTCGCGCCTGATGGGCGCACGACCCGCTGGTCGCTGGCAGAGCTGCTGCCTGCGCCGTTCACGCCTGCTTCGCTCGAGAATGCCTGAGCGCGTTCGTAGTTCGTCGTTCCGTCGGCCATGGTCGCGTTTGCGCGCGCCACTACTGCTGGTTGGTTGCATTCTCACCGCCAGTGTTGTGGCGGCATGCACCGAAAATCTCGAGGGCGGCGCGGCTTGCCCCACGCTGTGTCCAACGCGAAGTGAGAGCTTCCGGGACACAACGTTTGAGGCGGTGACGTTGGATACGTCACTCTCAGGGTATCCGGTGCTCGGCCTTGCGCCGGAATTGCTTCTCGCCAACCGCCCCGACACCGTCGTCACCCGCATCGTCATGCGCTTCGACGCGCTGACGCAGGAGTACGCGGTCAATGGCGGATCAACCACCGAGCCCATCTCGACGACCGACTCGACCTATCTGCGATTGCAGATCGATTCGACGGGATTCAAGGGCACAGACTCGGTCACCATCGATGTTTTTCAGGTCGACACTACGGTGAACGACTCGGTCACGTCTGTGGTGAAGTCGCTTTTCAAGCCGTCGCGTCGCATGGGTCGCATCAAGGTCGTGCCGTCCACACTGCGCGATTCGTTGCGTATTCCGCTCGACAAGCGCGTGGTCGACTCGCTGATCCTTGGCGGCTATCGCATGCGTCTTGGCTTGCAGATCACCGGCGGCAAGGGGCAGCTGCGCTTCCTCGCGTTCTCGTCGGGTGCGCCGTCGCCGTCGGTGACGTACGACGCGAACACCGACACGACGTACACGCCGATCATCGTGCAGGCCAACACGACGATCCCGCAGGGTACGACCGAGCAGATTCTCGGTTACACCGTGTACAACATCATCGACGTCGGTTCGCCGCCGCCACCTACGAACACGCTGACGGTCGGTGGTTTCCCGGCGTATCGCACGTATCTGCGTTTTGCGGTGCCGTCGCATATCTCCGACTCCAGCACGATCGTGCGCGCGGAGTTGCTGCTCACGCAGCGCCGCAGCTTTTTCGGCAGCTACGCGGACACCGTCGCGATTTTACCGATCATTCCGACCGGCACCGCGCTCGTTACGGATTTGCGTCGTTTGATCGACCTCTCTGCCGATGGCGCGTTTGCCGCGGTTGATTCGACGCGTTTGGTGCCGAGTGACTCGGGGGTACGCAAGATCAACGTGCTGACGCTGACCCGCTCGTGGCCCGCGCTACCCAAGGGCGTGGCGCGTTCTCTGGCGTTCCGTATCAGCGGAGAGGGCTCGCAACCCGCTGAACTCCGTTTCTTCAGCAGCGAAGCTCCCGCTGGGCTGCGTCCGCGATTGCGGATCACGTATCTCCCCAAGTCGGAGTTCGCGCTTCCGTGATGAACCGTTTCGCTTCAACCGTGGTCGCTGCCTTGCTCGCGACCGGTAGTGCGATTCCTGCGCTTGGTGCGCAGGGTTCGCTGAGCACGCTCGGATTTGGTTATCCGGTGGGCGGCATGAGCACGCGTGTGAGTGGTACCGCCGGTGCCTTTGGCGAGATCGACGCGTTGACGCCAACCAACCCAGCGATGCTGGGCGGAATCGCAAAGACGGTCGTCAGCGTGCAGGCCGAGCCGGAGCTGCGCACGCTCCGCTTTGGTGGCATTCGCGAAAAGACGAATGCGCAGCGCATTCCTCTCGTCAGCGTCATCTTCCCCGCGCGTCACGGCATTGCTGCCGGTTTCAGCATGGCGAGCGTATTGGATCGTTCGTACACGCTGAATACCACCGGCTCCGTCCTCTTCGACGGCGAAACGCTCACGACGACCGATCGGTTGAATGTGCGTGGCGCGATCGGCAAGCTGTCCGGTGCGGTGGGTTGGCAGGCGACCCCGCGACTCAAGATCGGGTTGGCGGGCAATCTGTTTACCGGCGACAACCTGGTGGCGCGCGAACAGAAGTTCAGCGACACGTTGTCCTTCGGAAGCGTGAAAGACACCTCGCACGTGACATACTTTGGCAAGGCGCTCACCGCTGGCGCCGATGTGCAGATCATCAAGGGACTCGCTGCGACGCTGTCGTATCGCACGAGCGGCAGTCTCGATGCCCGTGTGCGAGACACGGTGCGCGCGTCGGCCAATGTGCCGTCCGCACTCGGCGCGTCGCTGCGATACGAAGGCATCCCCGGTTCGACGTTCGTGCTTGCCCTCGAGCAGGTCGCGTGGTCCAAGATGCGGGGCATCGGCTCGGGACTGACGACCGCGCAGGATGCATCGAACGTGCGCTTCGGTGTGGAAACGGCTGGCCCCAAGTGGCGCGGACTTCCGGTGCTCTTCCGCGCCGGCTTTGCCAAGAATCAGCTGCCGTTCAGCATCAGCGCCGAGCGCGTGACGGAATCGCGTTGGTCGACCGGCGTTGGCTTGCCGGTCGCGGCGAATGGTTGGGGTACGATCGACCTGTCGCTGCAGCGCGCGAATCGCTCGCTGCCTGGCACCACGGCGAAAGAATCGGCGTGGCTCTTTGGCATCGGGCTGCAGGTTCGCCCCGGAGGTTGATCGAGATGGAGCAGGGCGAACGCAAGCCAACGGTCTATATCGAGACCTACGGCTGTCAGATGAATGTGGCCGACTCCGAACTGATGTACGGCAAGTTGGTCGCGCACGGGTACGATCCGATCGATGGCCCCGAAGGCGCCGACGTGATCCTTGTGAACACGTGTGCCATTCGAGAAAACGCCGAAACACGTGTCATCGGCCGATTGGGTGAGCTGCGCCGGTTCATGAAGCCCAATACCATCGTGGGCGTGACCGGCTGCATGGCGCAGCGCCTTGGCGCGCGCGTGCTCGATCAGGCGAAGCATGTCTCGCTCGTGGTCGGCCCCGACGGCTATCAGGCGCTTCCGGCGCTGCTCGATGGTGCGCGAAAGGGCGAGAAGTTCACGGCCACCGATTTCGATCTCGAAGAACACTACGAAGACGTCGTCGCGCGTCGTTTCGAGGGCGTGAAGGCATGGATCCCGGTGCAGCGTGGCTGCGACTATCGCTGCACGTACTGCATCGTGCCGTTCACCCGTGGCCCGGAGCGGAGCCGCAAGCTCGCCGACGTGGTTCGCGAAGTGGAGCAGGTGGTCGAGCAGGGGTTGAGCGAAGTGGTGTTGCTGGGTCAAACGGTGAATTCGTACACCGATGGCACACACGACTTTGCCGACTTGCTGCGCGCCGTTGGCTCAGTGCCCGGCATTCGCCGCGTGCGCTACACCAGCCCGCATCCGAATGACTTCAGCGATCGCGTGATTGCCGCGATGGCCGACGTGAAAACGGTGTGCGAGCACGTGCACCTGCCCATGCAGAGCGGCTCCACGAGCATGCTCAAGCGGATGCTCCGTCGCTACACGCGCGAGGAGTACCTCGATTGCGTCGCGCGTTTGCGCGCAGCGATTCCGGGCATCTCGATCACGACCGACATCATCGTTGGATTCCCCGCGGAAACCGACGAGGAGTTCGAAGACACGCTCTCGCTCTGCCGCGAAGTGCGTTTCGACGACGCGTTCATGTTCAAGTTCTCCGCGCGTGAAGGCACACCGGCCACCAAGATGCCCGCGGAGTGGACCATTCCCGATGACGTCGTCGCGAAGCGATTCGATCGCCTCGTCAGCACCGTGCGCGGCATCTCGAGAGAGAACAACCTCGCCCGACTCGGCGACACGACGGAAGTGATGGTCGAGAAGGTCGCGCGCGACGGAGAGCTGTTGCAGGCCAGATCGCGCGACTTCAAGACGGTGATGGTCCCCGCCGACTCTGCGAAGATCGGCGACTATCTTCAGGTCCAGCTCACCGGCACAACCGGCGCAACGTTTACGGGAACCCCGGTAGGCGAGAAGAAGCGAACCGCTCTGCCGATGTTCGCGTAGTCCAGTTCGCGTACTCCAGTTCACGTAGTCCAGTTCGCGTTTAAAAGAGCCCCCGCGCGTCATTTCGATGACACACGGGGGCTTTCGCTCGCACATCCTGCACCATGCCGCTTCTGGTGCACGCCGTCGCCGCCTGGATTG
Source organism: uncultured Gemmatimonadaceae bacterium (assembly GCA_966112585.1). GTDB lineage: Bacteria > Gemmatimonadota > Gemmatimonadetes > Gemmatimonadales > Gemmatimonadaceae > Gemmatimonas. Next base: position 54,077 of record CBHWDN010000012.1, on the reverse strand, counting down.
CCGGCCTGATATTTGGTCAGCTTGCGTTCGCTGCACCGCTCGTCGTACTTGGCCTGCTCGCCGGCATCGTAGCACTCGCACGTCGTGCTGTTCTCACCGCGACGTGGCTGCTGCTCCTCGCTGCGGGCACGCTGATCGCCCACGCGGCTTCCACGCACGCCATCGCCTGTCGCGCCACGCTCAATGCGCAGCTTTCTGCGCACGAGGCGCTCTGGCTCACAGCTGACACTCCCCCGGGCAGCGGACTGCCAACGCGCGGTCATCTCGAGGGCACCACATCCAGCGGTTGCACGGTGAACGCGACCGTGCGATGGAAGTCGGCAGCACCTCCCGATGGTCATCGCGTACTCGTGCGAGCCTCCGCGCAAATCACGTCACGGGGACTTGCGCTCCGTGACGCCGAAGTGGTGCAGGTCGGCACGCGTGATCCGCTGCGTGCTACACGCGCGTGGGCCGCGCGCTCCATCGACAACCTTTTTCGCGGACGCGCGCCGCTGGTGCGTGCATTGCTGATCGCCGATCAGGATGGCATACCACGCGATCTGCGCGACAGGTATGCCGACGCCGGCCTGGTACATCTGCTGTCAGTGTCCGGCATGCACGTCGCGATCATCGCGTCCGCCCTGCTCACGCTCGCGGGTGGTGCACGCCTGCCAAAGGCGGCCGCCGAGCCCGTCGCGATGGGCGGTGTGCTACTGTATGTGCTGGTATTGGGGTGTCCGCCCCCCGCGGTGCGTAGCGCGGTTATGCTCGTCGTGATGGCGTTGAGCTCACGATGGCAGCGACCGCTGCACGCCTGGGCACCACTCGCGCTCGGTGCGGTCGTACCCACCGTCGATCCGCTGGTGGTCACCGATCTTGGCTGGCAGTTGAGTGTGGGTGGGATGGCCGCGCTTGTTGCAGCCCGCGCCTTTCGCCGCAGCACACGGCAGTGGGCCACGAATGCGCGACATCACACGCTCAACACGCCGCTACGCGCCGCGCGCTGGTTGGCAACGCAACGCGGGGTTGTCGGATGGCTCGCCACCGAGATCTCCACCGGCCTCGTCGCGACCATCGTGACCGCGCCCCTGATTGCGTGGAGCTTTGGCCGATTGAGCGTCATCGCGCCGCTTTCGAATCTCGCGGCTGGCCCACTCATTGGGGTGCTGCAGCCCGCGCTCTTTCTCGCGCTTCTCCTCGCACCGTGGGATGCTGCCGCGCAACTCGTGGCCAATGCCACCCAGCCGCTCATGGCGCTGCTCGATCGCGTCGCCGATGCCTGTGCCGCGGTGCCGCATGCCGTCGTTCCGGTTGCACCAACCTGGACAACGGCGGTCGCATCGGGCATCGCTTCGGCGCTCGTGGTGCGCGGCGCGTCGTCGGCGCGACGAACGCCGTGGTTCATCGCAGCCACGGCATCGCTCGTCTTTGGCGTGTGGCTCCCCCTGGTGCGCGGAGGCTCGGGGCAACTCGAGTTGCATCTCATCGACGTCGGGCAGGGCGATGCGATTGCGCTGCGTACCCCGCGTGGCCGCTGGATTCTCATGGACGCTGGTCCGAGTGGACGCGGCAATGACGCGGGCACGCGCGTCGTTCTGCCGTATCTCCGGCGTCTTGGTGGGCGCGTCGCGCTGGTCGTGCTATCGCATGCGCACGAAGACCACGCCGGAGGCGCCGCAGCGGTCATTCGCGCCACCCACCCGCTCTGGTGGTGGGAGCCAGCCTTCGTGACGACCAGTCCTGGCTATCGCGAAGCGCTCCGCGAGCTCGCTCACGAGCATGTGAGCTTTCGGCGAGTTCATCCCGGCGACCACTACACGCTCGATGGCGTTACTCTGACTGTGCTCGCTCCGGACTCCGCGTGGACCGCCGCGCAGGTGAACGCGAACGAAACATCGGTTGTCCTCCGCGTGAACTATGGCGCGCATCGATTTCTACTCACCGGCGACGCCGAGCACGACGAGGAAGCGTGGATCATCGCCAACCATGCATCCGGAGAGCTCGAAGCCGACGTTCTCAAGCTCGGTCACCATGGAAGCCGGACCAGCAGCAGCGCCCCCTTTCTCGACGCCGTGCAGCCCCGGGTCGGCATCGCTTCCATGGCCGCCGGCAATCGATACGGACACCCGTCGCCGGAAACGCTCGAGGCACTCTACCAGCGCGGGGTGCCAGTCTTTCGAACCGATCGCGATGGCACGATTGTGGTACGGAGTGATGGGCGCGTACTCGAGGTCAATGTTGGCCAGGAATCGTGGCGCGTACCGAGTCGAGCGTCACGCTGATCAGCTGTTACATGCGTTTCACAAGAATATGGCTAACACATTCTGCCTAAAGCTCTTGCATGCCTTCACGTGAGTGCGACAGCTTTGGGAGTTAGCCCGCCCTTCCTCTTCGGAGTCCCTCCCGTGGTCAAGCATACAGCGACATCGGTCGTCACCATCGAGCGCTTCATCATCGAGCAGGAGCGCATGTTCCCCGAGGCCACCGGCGAATTGTCCGGCATCCTCTACGACATGGCGTTGGCCGGCAAGATGATCGCGAACAAGGTGCGTAGCGCCGGCCTCGCCGACATTCTGGGCGCGACGTCCGATACGAATGTGCAAGGCGAAGTGCAGCAGAAGCTCGATGTGATCGCCAACGAAATCATCGTGAAGGCGTTCGATCACGGTGGTCGCTTGTGCGCCATGGCGTCGGAAGAAGAGCCGGACATCATTCACATTCCCGAAGGCTTCCGCCACGGCAAGTACGTACTCTTGTTCGATCCGCTCGACGGTTCTTCGAACATCGATGTAAACGTTCCCGTGGGCACGATCTTCTCCGTCTACAAGAAGATCACGCGCGGGCCGCGCGGCGAAATGGAAGACATGTTGCAGCCGGGTCGTCGTCAGGTGGCCGCGGGCTACATCCTGTACGGTTCGAGCACCATGATGGTGTACACCACCGGTCAGGGTGCGCACGGCTTCACGCTCGATCCGTCGATTGGCGAGTTCCTGCTTTCGCATCCGAACATCCGCATCCCTGAGCGCGCACGCTACCTCTCGGTGAACGATGCGTACGAACAGGATTGGCCGGAGCCCACGCGTGAACTGATGCGTCGCTATCGCGGTCTGGACGGCAAGCAGAAGCCGCTCAACGTGCGCTACGTTGGCTCACTTGTCGCCGACTTCCATCGCAACCTTCTTGGCGGCGGCGTGTTCTGCTATCCCGCCAACGCGAAGTCACCGCGCGGCAAGCTGCGCCTGTTGTACGAAGCCAATCCGCTGGCGTTCATCGCTGAACAGGCGGGCGGTCTCGCCTGCGACGGACATCGCCGCATTCTCGATGTGGAAGCCACCGAGCTGCATCAGCGCACGCCGCTCTACCTCGGCAGCAAGGCCGAAGTAGAGACGGTGAACGAGTTCCCACTCCCGGTTCCCGATCGGCGCTCCACCAACCGCACCGACGAAGCGGCGTAATTTCCCGATGCGAACGCCTCGGCCTATGCACTCGCGTAGGCCGAGGCGTTTTGCGTGCGTGACCAACGGCGCGCCATCGCCACGCGGCTGACATCGCGGCTGTGGCGCGCCGCGCGCGTTCCCTAGATTACCGGAATGACTGAGCGCCTCTCCCCCTCTGGAATCGCCATTCCCGCGGTGGTTCGCCCCACCGACGTGACGACCGACTACGCCAACGATCTTGGCGATCCGGGTCAGTATCCGTTCACGCGTGGCGTGCAGCCTACCATGTACCGCGGTCGTCTCTGGACGATGCGTCAGTACGCCGGCTTTGGAACGGCGAAGGCCACCAACGAGCGATTCAAGTTGCTGCTCGCGGCTGGACAGACCGGGTTGTCGGTGGCGTTCGATCTGCCGACACAGATGGGAATCGACTCGAGCTCACCGCGCGCGCTGGGCGAAGTGGGCCGTGTTGGCGTGGCGATCGATACGGTCGATGACATGCATCTGCTGCTCGATGGCATTCCGCTCGACCAGGTGTCGACCAGCATGACCATCAACGCCACGGCCTCGACGCTGCTGGCGATGTACATCGTCGTGGCCGAAGAGCGCGGCATTGCCCGCAGCAAGCTGTCGGGAACTGTGCAGAACGACATCCTCAAGGAGTACATAGCGCGCGGCACGTACATCTATCCGCCAGCGCCGTCGCTTGCGCTCACCGCCGAGATGTTCCGCTTCTGCGCGGTAGAAGTGCCGCAGTGGAATCCGATCTCGATCTCGGGTTACCACATTCGAGAGGCGGGTTCCACAGCGGTGCAGGAGGTGGCGTTCACCTTCGCCGATGCGCTCGCCTATGTGAAGCAGGCACTCGCCGCTGGGCTCGCGGTGGATACGTTCGCGCCGCGCCTGTCCTTCTTTTTTGCCGCGCACAACGACTTGTTCGAGGAGGTCGCGAAGTTCCGCGCGGCGCGTCGACTATGGGCACGCCTCATGCGCGAGCAGTTCGGCGCGAACGACTCGAGCTGCCGCCTTCGCTTCCATACGCAAACGGGTGGCGTGACACTGCAGGCGCAGCAGCCGCTCAATAACATCGTGCGTGTCACGATTCAGGCGTTGGCCGCAACACTCGGCGGCACCCAGTCGCTGCACACCAACGGATACGACGAGGCACTCGCGCTTCCCACCGCCGAAGCCGCGACACTCGCGCTGCGCACGCAGCAGGTGGTCGGCTACGAAAGCGGCGTCGCGCAGACCGTCGATCCTCTCGCCGGTAGCTGGTATGTCGAAAAGCTCACCGATGACATCGAAGCGCGCGCGATCGAACTGCTCGCCAAGGTGGATGAACTGGGTGGCGCGGCAGAAGCCATTCGCGCCGGATTTTTCCAGGAAGAGATCGGTCGCAGCGCGTACGAGTATCAGCTGCGCGTCGAAGCCGGTGAAACAGTGGTCGTAGGCGTCAACAAGTTCGGCGACGGCCAGGATCCGCCAATCATTCCGGCCCCCGACTTCAGCGCCCTCGAGCGTGATCAGGTCGCCCGTCTCACCGCCGTGAAGGCGCAACGTGATCCGAACGCCGTAACCACTGCGCTGCAGCGCATCGTCGAGCTCGCCCCCCAATACCAAGCCGAGCACACTGGTTCACGTGGCGAACTGATGCCTCTCATCATCGACGCCGTCCGTGCCCGCGCCAGCGTGGGAGAAATTGCGGACACGCTCGAAAGTGTGTGGGGCCGGTACACGCCATCAGCCTGAAGCAGTCTGGACGTGAAGCAGTCCTGAACTCTTTGCTCTGGCGTTCTACCGCCTGAGCTCAAAGGGGTTCGCAAGACGAACACGGTATCTTTCCGTCGCGGATCACACAATCCGAGACGAACTGGCTCAGTCCCTGCTGAGATAGCACTCAAAGGTCGTGCACTCAGGAGGACTGATGATCCGTATCACATTGCTCGTGTTCTCGGTGTTGGTCGCTATGCCCCGTGAGGGCACGGCTCAGGTTGTTGCGTCACGCGCCCAGTCACAGTCTGTGACGCCTCGCCGCGATAGCACCGATGTCGGTGTGCGTTTTGGTCGCATCACCGCCGCACTGAGCACCGCCGAGCTCAACACCAAGCGCTTCCTGGGCATCACGGGTCTCAAACCCGCGCGTCTGACGTTTGTGGATATTCGCGACTGGGTGACCTCCGACATGGTGAATGCGATGGATGCTGCGCTCGTGCGTAACGCGCGCGCCATCACCACCATGCGGAGCGAATTGCAGAACAGTTTAATGCTTCGCGATGCGTTGGTCGAACGTGACATCACCATGTCCCAGGTTGTAGCGGTAGACGTCTCACCCGACGCATCGCAGGCGACCGTGTTCTACCGCAAGGGTGCGGAGAATCGCTGGCCCTAGTCGCGTTGACGCACGCGGATGTGCGTAACGCACACTGGAAAGCCCGGGGCACTCTCCATGCAGATGGCGTACGAAAACTCACGCCACCTACATGGAGACTGCTCATGGATAACGGACGCGACTTTCTCAAAGCGCAGGTCAACAACTGCATTGCCCAGCACAATGCCTTACTCGACAGCCTGAAGGCGCATGCGAATCAGGCTGACGATCCCAAGTATCAGCAACTGTGCCAGCAATCGCTCGCGCGGATGGAACACCATCAAACGATGCTCGAAGAGTACGCCAACAGCATCGACGCGCACGGCGGAAGTGGCATCAAGAACGCGATCGGGATCGCGCTCGGAAAGGCGCGCGATGCTGTCGATGCGTTGCGTGAAACCGACTGGCTCCGGGTCGTTGGTGATGTCGTCATGATTCGCCAGGCACAGGACACATTTGCGACGTTCGCTCGCGCCGGTGAGCGACTTGGCGAACAGCGTCTTGCCGAACTCGGCCGCATGGGCGAGCAGGAACACGACGAACTGCAGCGCACGTTCAATGCGTATGCCGCCGAGCTCTTCGCGAACCATGTGAACGGCACCGCTACGCTCTCAGAGAACAAGCTGAACTCGCCGCATGTGACCAAGTAGTTCCACTACGCGCTGCACGCCTCTTACACGGCCTCAGCGCATGGATCCCGTTGAGGCCGCACAAGCAGCGTCCCTGCGCTACGTCAGCGATGCCTCGCCGGGCATCTCACGCCGAGTGGCTGGGCAGGGCTTCAGCTACTGGCACCCGAATGGCTCGCACGTAACCGACCAGGCAACGATCGCCCGAATCGAGGCGATCGTCATACCGCCGGCGTGGACCGACGTCTGGATCTCACCGACGGCGAATGGTCATCTGCAGGCTACCGGACGCGACGCGAAGGGTCGCAAGCAACACCGCTATCACGAGCGATGGCGAGCCGTTCGCGACGAAAACAAGTTTGCCCGCCTGGCGGCCTTCGGCCGTGCATTACCGCGAGTGCGAGAGCGCGTCGCCGCCGACCTCTCTCGTCCTGGGCTGCCCCGTGAGAAAGTGCTCGCACTGATCGTCTGGTTTCTGGAGACGACCTTTGTGCGCGTCGGCAATGAGGAATATGCCAGAGCCAATCATTCGTATGGTCTCACAACGCTGACCAATCGGCACGCGCGCGTAAACGGCAGCTCCATTCAACTGCGCTTTACCGGTAAGAGCGGTACGCCACACAACATCACGCTCACCAACCGCCGCGTCGCCGCGCTCATGAAGCGCCTCAAGGACGTTCCGGGGCAGGACCTCTTTCAGTACGTCGACAGTGAAGGCGAGCCGCATCCGGTCAACTCCGCCGATGTGAACGACTACCTGCGCCAGGCGAGCGGCGGCGAGTTCACCGCCAAAGACTTTCGCACGTGGGCTGGTACATTGCTCGCCGTACGCCAGCTCGAATCACTTGAGCCATTGGACGACGCGAGCGCCTCGCAGATCAAGACCGCAACGGCCGCCGCCGTGAAGGCCGTCGCCGCGGAGCTTCGCAATACCCCCGCGGTGTGCCGGAAGTGCTACATCCACCCAACCGTGCTGGCCGCGTGGAGCACGCCGGACCTGGTCAAGACATGGCGCCGCGCGCTCGCGAAGGGAATGCCGATTGAAGGGCTGAACGATGAGGAATCGGCCTTGGTGAAGTATCTCGAACGAGCGACCGGCGGCGGGGGCTGATCTCTGAGGGGCGGGAGGTCGGACAACTGCCAGTACAGAGTGTAGAGTATGCAGTGCAGCGTGCAGAGCACCAACCGTGGTCGCTCTATACTCTTCACTGCTCCCTCTACACTCTACACTGGCCGTTAGCCCCCCTCAGGTGCCCACCGAAGACTCTCCGCGCCCGCTGCCACTCCTTCGGGCAATGATTGACGCCCTCGACCGCGACCTCCTGCAGATCATGGCCCGGCGGATGTCGCTGGTGGCCGAGGTGGCGGCGTACAAGCGTCAGCACGGCGTCAAGATTCGCGACGCGGAGCGTGAGCGCGAAGTGCTGCGTGATCGTCACGAACGCGCGGTGGAGTTGGGGCTTCCGGCGGGCGAGATCGAATCGATCTTCCGCGTGTTGCTCCGTTCGAGTCGTGATCATCAGGCCGCGTTGCGCGCCGAGGTGCCGCTGAGTGAGGCGGCGCGCACCATCGCGATCATCGGTGGGCAGGGCAAGATCGGTCGATTGCTCGCGCGACTGTTTGGCGATCTGGGGCACCAGTTGCTCATCGTCGATCAGGGCACCGAACTGCGCGCCGCCGAAGCCGCGGCGGCGGCCGATGTGGTGGTCATCTCGGTGCCGATCGAACACACCGAAGCGGTGATTCGCGAAGTCGGCCCGCATGTGCGTGAAGACGCGCTGCTCATGGATGTCACGAGCATCAAAGACGCGCCGGTGCGCGCGATGCTCGAGTCCACGCAGGCGAGCGTCGTGGGCACCCACCCCATGTTCGGCCCCAGTGTGCACACGCTGCAGGGGCAGCGCATGGTGGTCTGTCGTGCGCGCGGCGATGCGTGGGCCGATTGGGTCGTGCATACCTTTGCGGCGCGCGGGCTGTCCGTCACCGAAACGACGCCCATGCAGCACGATCGGGTGATGTCCGTCGTGCAGGTGCTCACGCACTTTCAGACGCAGGTGCAGGGGGTCACGCTCGCGCGACTTGGGCTCCCGCTCTCGGAAACGATGCCCTTCACGTCGCCGGCGTATCTGCTGGAGCTGTACGTCGCCGCCCGGCACTTCGCGCAGGATCCGGCGCTGTACGGACCGATCGAAATGCGGAACCCGCGTTCCGGCGACGTGACGATGGCTTTCAGCGACTCGGCGCGCGAACTCGCGCAGGTCATCTCCGACGGCGATCAGGCGGCATTTACCCGCCTGTTCGGTGAGGTGCGTCAGTTTTTCGGTGATTTCACCGCCGAGGCGCTCGAACAATCGAGTTTTCTTATCGATCGGATCGTCGAACGGAGCTAGGCGGTGTAGCAATTGGTCCGGGTTCCATGGCAGATTTCAGTGGTCCCTTTGGGGATCCCGCCACGCTCTTACGCTGAGTCTTCGCATGCGTCGTTTTCTTTCGTTGTCGGCTGTTGCAGCGTCGCTGGTTCTGGCGACCGCCTTCGCTCCCACCAGTGCGCGCACCGTGCGTGACTGGACCGCCACGCTGGCTGGCAAGGACGGCCGCAAGGTGACTGGCTCCGCCGCGGTCAAACCGAACGGCACCGGTGTTGAAGTCACCGTGACGCTCGATGGCGACACACCGGGCGCAACGCGCCCTTGGCACATCCACACGGGCAGCTGCGCCAAGAGCGGCGGTGTCTTCGGAGCCGCCCGCGCCTACTCGCCTATCGTCATCGATTTGAAGGGCCATGGCAGCGCCACGGCGAAGCTCGAAGCGGCACCGTCGGACACGACGACCTACTACGTGAACATCCACGACTCCGGCGCAGCGATGGGCACCATCGTCGCGTGCGGCGATCTGGCCAAGCATTAACTCGGCGCCCCATGACCAAGCGCATCGTCACACTGGCTGCCTCGGCTGCCGCGCTGCTCGTTTCCACGACGGTCGGCGCACAGCAACGCACCGGCATGCAGGACCGCATCAAGGCCGAGCGCGAGCAGTCGTCGCGCGGTGGCTGGGCCGTGATTGACGGTGTCGTCACCGACACGTTGCTCACGCCACTCGACAACGCCGATATCACCGTCATCGGCACCGGCGCCAAGGTCGTCACTGGTGGCAACGGCCGCTTTCGCATGATGCAGGTTCCCGCCGGTCAGTATCTGCTGGTTGTGCGTCGTATTGGTTTCGCGCCAAGCTCCGGCATCATCGAAGTGCCCGCCGGCGACACCGTGCGCTTGAGCTACGCCCTTGTGCGTAGCGCGATGATGCTCGACACCATGCGCATCCGTACGCAGCGTGTATCGCTCCGCATGCTCGAATTTGAAGCCCGCCGTAAACTCGGCACTGGGCAGTTCGTCACCCAGGACATGCTCGAACGTCGCGGCTCGATGTACGCCAAGGATTTTCTGCGCAATCTTTCCGGCATCATCGTCTCGCCGCTGTCGGGTGATCAATTCGCCGGCACGGTCGCGCTCTCCAAGCGTGAAGGTGGTTCGGTATTCGGCGACGGCGCGGGAGCCTGCGCGATGCAGGTGCTGCTCGACGGCATCATTCTGCCACGCAACTTCAACCTGGACCTGCTACCGCCCCCGAAACAGATCGCGGGTATTGAGGTGTACTCGGGTGCGGCTACCGTGCCGCCGCAGTTTGGCGGAGCAGACCGACGCTGCGGTGTTATTGCCGTGTGGACGAGAGACGGTTACTGAACTCGAAACTGCGCAAACGCGTGCTACGCTAACTGGCACTGCGCTAACGCTTGAGACGCTAACTCGACGGCGTTCACACGCTAGTTGAACTACGCGTTGCGGCGCTAACAGCACGCACGCAAAGCGAACAGCGCAAAGCGAACAGCGCTAAGCCAACCGCGCGAACACGAAACGGGCGCGAATCACGTGAGTGATTCGCCCCCGGTCCCACGTTCAAACGCCGTTACCCCGAGTGAGCGTACGCCAGGTAACGGGGTGCCAGTTAGCGTACGCCAGTTAGCGCTTTCAAGGAGTTAGCATCCCGGTCCCGCCAACGCCCCCGTCTTGCCTACACGAACGAGGCATTCCGCCTGCGGGATCGGCATGACCTTCGCCACAAAGTGCGCGTTCGTGCCAGTCGTGATGTCGCGCGGCAGGTCCGCCAGGCGGCCATAGCGACGCATGTCGATCCAGCGATGTCCCTCGAGGAGCAGGGAGTAGCGCTTGTTGTACAGCAGCTCCGTCAACACCGCGGCGTCGGTTGAAGCCGTGGTGAGCGTCGACGCCGGGAGACCACCCGACGACGTACGGATCTGGTTGATGATCGCGATCGCTCCGGCCTTGTCGCCCGTGGCGAGCAAAGCTTCTGCGCGGAGGAGCAACAGCTCTTCGTTGCGGATGATCGGCAGGCTCGCGGCGGTAGTGGTGTACATGTTGAAGCCGAGCGTCGACGCGATGCCCAACCCCTGCGGAGCGGTGCGCTCGGCGCGCACGCCGATCTTTGCCGTGTAGCGATCGTCGTTCGTGACTCCGTCCGCCTTCTTCTGCACGTCCGCCAGGATGCTCATGTGCGCATACAGGTCGGTGTTCGTGACCGAGTTGAGCGGGTTTGTCGCATCACCCGTCGCCGTCGAATACGGATGTGATGGGCCGGCATCGAGCGCCGCACGCGTCGTTGCACCCGTGTTCATGAACGACGCGGTGAGCGCGGTCAACGCGTTGTTCCACGCCGTCGTGCCACCACCCGACGTGGCGTAGTAGGCGTTCGCACGCGCCGCGATGGCGCGGTTGAACAGACGGAACGTGCTCGGCGTGTTGAAGCCCGTGAAGCCGGTGTGCATGGTGAACGGGAATGCCGACCCACCAGCTGCCAGCTTCGCTGCACCATCATCCAGCGTGGCGATGATGTACTTGTACGCCGAGTCACGCGTGACGAAAGCCGCGAGATCCGACGCGTCCTGCTTGATCTCTACGACCAAGCCGAGCGTGTCGCGCGTCGAGATCACGTAGAGCAGCTCGAGGCCCTCGAGCGTACGGGCAAATCCAAGCGCGGCGCTCTTCTGTTCAGCGGTCAGCAAGCCAGATCCGCTCGCCGAGTTCTTGAAATTGAAGATGTCGCGGAGATTGCCGTACTGCGTCGCCCAATTGCCGATCGCAAACCCGGCCGGGTCGAGCTTGTTGGCGCCCGAGATACCGATCAGGTACGCCGAGGTGTTGCGTCCTTCCTGCGGCGTGTAGTTGTACGACTCGCGACCGAAGATGCCGAGGTTGCTGACAAAGCCGCCGCGACCGTTGCGAAGCTGACGGAGCAGTCCGTTGGCCTGCAGCTGAAGCGCCTGCGGATCGGCACCTGCTGCTTCCACGGTGGGAGAGTTGGGATTGGCGAGCGCCAACCCGTCGGGCGAGCAGGCGGCAAGAGCCGCCAGCGTCGCGAGCGCGCCGACCGCGCGCATGGCGAAGGACGTCTGCACGGAGTTCGTGATCGTCTTGAGAGGAGTCGTCGTCATGGGTTAGAAGCCCAGGTCGACGGTGAAGAAGAACTGACGGCTCGACGGGAACGGCGCGAGGTCGATGAAGCGGTTGAAGTTCGAGTTGCCGAAGTTCGAGAACTCGGGATCGAAGCTCCAGTACTTCGAAAAGATCGCGAGGTTACGGCCGCTCAGATTGAAGCGCATCGAGCGCGCACCCGGGATCTTGCTCGCCCACGAATCGGGCGCCGTGTAGTTCACGGTGACTTCGCGAACCTTCACGTACGAACCCTTCTGGATGTAGGGGCGAATGTCGCCCTTGTTGAAGGTGTCGTAGCGCTGCTTGCCAGCCGCCACAAAATCTTCGGACTGGCCGCCTTCATCCCACAGGTTGTTCGTCATGTCCGACACATAGCCGCCGTTGCGCCAGTCGAGCAGCGCCGACAGGCCCCAACGCTTCCACGTGAAGTCGTTGTTGAACGTCGTGGTGTGGATCGGGTTCGAGTCGAAGAGGATCGTATCGCGCACCGCGTTGTTGACACCGAGCGGCGCGTTACCCCAGATCAGCGTGCTCTTGGTGAGCGCCTGGATGCGGTTGCGACCGTACGACGCGCCGAACGAGCCGGCCGCGGCGAAGGCCGGAACCGGGATGTTGTCGGTGTACTGCTGGTTCGAGTTGAAGATCACGCGTGACGTCCACTCGAACGGACCGCGACGGAACGGCACCGCGGAGATCACGGCCTCAGTTCCGAGCACCGACAGCTGACCACCGTTGATGACCTGGCTGCCGAGACCCGATGACGGCGGCAGCGGGAAGGTCAGGAGCAGGTCCTTGATCTGACGCTGATAGCGCGTGAACTCGAGGCCAAGGCGGCCCTTGAACAGCTGGATGTCCGTGCCGAACTCCAACTCGTTCATGACCTCCGGCTTGATCTTCGTGTTGCCCAGCGCGCTGGCCGACACGAGTGAGCCCGAGCCGCTGATCAGGCCACCGTCGGCGTAGAGCACGTCGCGGTCGCCGTAACGCGGACGGTTACCCGACTGACCCTTGGCCGCACGCAGCTTGATTTCGTCGATCTTGTCCGCCCACACATTCGTGAAGCGATACGACGCCGAGAACTTCGGGAAGCTGTAGTACTTCTCGCGATCGCCGTTCGCGCTCGAGCGGTCGGCACGCATACCGGCGTTGACCGAAAGCTTTTCGTTGAGCAGGAGCAGCTGTTCGTTGACGTAGTACGACTGGTCGCGGAACTCATTGCGTCCGTTCGTGATCACGAGGTCCTGCGCGCCGAGGACAACCTGACGCGTCGGGAGCAGGCCGCGACCGCGCAAGCTGTACTGGTTGAGTGCCTGACGCTCGTACGTGCCACCAACCGACGTGGTCGCGCTCGTGAGCCAGCTCCAACCCGGCGTGAACGTCCACACGCCGTTGACACCCTGATTGAACTGCAGGCTCGAGGCGTTGACCTGATTCGCCGTGCCGAGATAGCCGTCCTGCGGCTCGTACTGCATGTAGTTCGGCGAGTACTGATAGCCTTCCTGCTGGAAGCGATCCGCACCGCCGAGGTACGAGAGCTGCACCGAGTTGTGCGTGTTGCTGTAGGCCGTGTAGCCAATGCGCAACGAACCCGCCTGACGCCACACGTTTTCGTTGTTCGTCACGCGCTCCATGACATCGAGCGGGTTGGACGTGCTGAGACCCGGCGTCGCGCTACCGGTGTAGAACGGCATGCGCACATAGCGACCCGTCGCATCACGCTGCGTGATGTCGATGATCGCCGGGTTGTAGCCCATCGAGTAGATCGGGCTCAAACCGGCGTTGTCGTTGTTGCCGAAGCCGCGCGCGAAGTAATTGCGCGTGACATCGAGGCCAGCGCTCACGGTCCACTTCGTGCCAAGCGTCTGGTCGAGGTTGATGCGGCCACCCGTACGACGCGCGCCGGTGTGGGCCATGATGCCCGACTCCTGACGATCATTGAGCGAGGCGAAGTAGCGCGTGTTGTTCGCGCCTCCCGCCGCCGACAGCAACGTTTCGTACGAAGGATCGGTCTGGCCGTAGAGATCCTTCGACCAGTCATAGTGAGGGCAGGCGCCCGAACCACAGACCGCCTTGGCGATCGAGTCGCCCAGCGAGCCGCCGACATACGGCTTTACTTCGTCATAGCTGGCGAAGGCGCGGTGGCCGAGCAAGCGCTGCGCCTGCTGCGTACCAACACGCTGTACCACGTTCCACGACGGACGGCCCTGACGGCCACGCTTCGTGGTGATGACAACGACACCGTTTGTCGCGCGTGAGCCGTAGATGGCCGAGGCGGCCGCCGACTTCAGCACTTCAATGTTTTCGATGTCGTTCGGATTGAGGTCGGCCAAACGATTGACGACCTGGTCCTGGCTCGAGCCCGTCGAACCCGACGCGCGGCTCACCGATGAGGCGCCCGATGAGATCGTGGCGTTCGAAATGATGACGCCGTCGACGACGTAGAGCGGGTCACCTGAACCGAGCACCGAGGTGGCGCCGCGGATCTGGATCTGCGCACCACCACCCGGCGCGCCGCTGTTTTCGAACAGGCGCGCGCCGGCCACCTTACCCGCCAGGTTGCCTTCGATCGAGCGCGCCGGTACACGATTGAGTTCTTCCGTGCTCACCGCCGCAACGGCCGTGGTCGCGACCTTACGATCAGTGGTCGTGGCCGCACCGGTGACGGTCACACCTTCAAGCTGCAGTACGTCCTTTTCGAGGACGAAGTTGGCGCTGTTTTCGCTCGCACCGAGGCGAATCGTCTGCCGCTTGTAGCCAAGCTGGCGCGCGACGACGACGACCTCTCCCGACGGTACACGTAAACGGAACTCGCCTTTGTCATTCGTACGGACGCCGACCTGCTGGCCGACAATACCGACTGTGACTTCGGCGATGGGTTGGCCAGTGCCGGCCATCTTCACCGTTCCCGAGATGTCTCGGGACTGGGCATGGGCGCGGAATGGCAGGGCAGCGACCGCGAGCGCGGTCACCAGGCGGAACAACCTTCTCATGTGGGCTCCACAAGAGGGAAATGAGAACTGCAACTGCGGAGGGAGGGACGGAACGAAGACGCGCGGGAAACGTCTGGTCCCAGTGTCGGCCAGCCGTGCGGGACAGGACGGGCGGCAACGAGCTGAAACTATGGCGTCAACCGCTCATAGCCAGTGTTGCGTCACTCTCAGGCAACGATTTAGCCGATTGTCATGTCAATGCCAGACTCATCCATTCCGACCCTGATTGGGGTGGGACGAGGGACACGCGGCTCAGCGCGTGATCAAGGCGCCGCCGGCGCGAATCGGGACCGAATTCGGACAGTCCGCTCCAATTCGTCCCGCGTCTGCAGGACTTTCTGCCGGAGGTCGGTCGCCAAGCCAGGGTGCGCCGCGAGCCAACGGTCCACGATCGTCAATGCGGCCGCATCGTTCTGCCCGCCAATCGTTCCTGACAACCACGACCCAAGGAAGAAGATGCGACGGTTCTGCTGCACCCACGGCAGCGTATCGAGCGCCGGCGTCAGATAGCGACGCGTCAGCAGTTGCTGCTCCGGTTCGTGAAACGCGCGCAGGCTCGAGGTCACCCATTCTTCATTCAAAGACGCATCGCTGAACCAGCGCGTGAACAGCGCGGCCTTTACCGCGCTATCCGGCTTCGCGGCCGCCGCCACGAAGGCCTGTCGCTGGCCTTCGCTCGTGTTGTCGCGCGTGCGCTCAGCGGCAATCAACGCGTCGGCATCGCTCGCACCACGCGCGACCAGTCGCGTGACGATGCTCCAACGCGTCGGTGCACGCAGCGGCAGTCCCGTCGCGCTGTCACCGGCGAGCCATCCACGGAGCACGCCAAGCGCCGCCGGCGTGCGGGCGAGGCCGATGTACGCGTCGAGCTGTGCCTTGCGGGTGCCGTAGGTGCGCGACGTGTCGGCCGCGCCACTGAGGAACAGTCGCTCGACCTCGGGGAGCATGGCGTCGCGCGTGGCATTCTGCCCATAACGCGTGAGCGACGTGGAGATGCGTCCGACAAGCGTGCCCGCCAACTGCTCGTCGCGTTCGCCAGGAAGCGCACGCATCGCCATGCGTGCGTAACGCGTCGGATCGAACTGCGCCTCGCGCACCAGATCCCACATCGAGCCCCATAGCATCGCGCGCAGGAAGTCATCGGGTACCGACTCGATGTGCTGCTCGAGCCAACGGCTGCTGGTGCTATCCGGCAACACGATCGCGTAGCCGTAGTCGCCAAGGTTCGCATACACAAAGCTCGGCGCCGCTTCGCCGTGCACGGTGCTGATGACCGTCGTGTCGCCCTTGAGTTCAACCGGCACCCGCGTAGGCGTACCGCCCTGGCGATAGAGCAGTACCTGCATCTTGAGCGGCCACGCCCCCTTGCCACTGAGCGACGGCTGCGCCGCGCGCTGCACGAGCGCGAGACGCGTGATCTTTCCGTCCTTCACGGTGAGTTGCTGCTGCACGATCGGCATGCCGGGGCGCAGCATCCACTGCTTCCCCCACGGCGAGAGATCGCGCTTGGCCGCGGCACCGATGGCGCCGAGAAGCTGCTGCCACGTCGCGTTGCTATACGCGTGATCGCGCAGAAATGCCTGCACGCCGCGCTGAAATGCCTCGGGCCCCACGAGGTACTCGAGCTGCTTGAGCACGCTCGGCGCCTTGTTGTAGACGATCGGGCCATAGTTGCTCTTGGCCTGATCAAGATTGCTCAGGTTCTGCCAGACGGGCGTCGTTCCGAGCGTGGCATCGGTAGCGTACGCGACGGGCTTGTTGCGCAGGTAAAACGTCTTCCAGGCATTTGACTGCGGCTCGAGATCCGCCTGCATCCGCGCCGCCATGAACGTCGCAAAGCCTTCCTTGAGCCACAGGTCATCGAACCACTTCATCGTCACGAAATCGCCGAACCACTGATGCGCCACTTCGTGAAACGTCGTCGCCTGTCGGCCCAGCAACTGCGAGGTCGTCGGACGTTCGCGATAGATGAAGCTGTCTTCGTTGTAGAACACTGCGCCGGGGTGCTCCATACCTCCAAACGGGAACGCTGGCGCGAGCAATGAGGCGTATTTGTCGAAGGCGTACGGCGTGCCGAAGTACACGCCCAGCCAGCGCAGCGCGCGGGCATTCATCGCCACCAGCGTGTCGCCTTCGGCCTCCTTCGCACGAGTCGCGCGAACATAGAGCGACACGGGTACTGGCGGAGCGCCTTCACGGATGGATTCCGCACGCGTGTGCACCGACCACGGGCCGGCCGCAAAGGCAATGAGATACGTGCTCAGCGGCTTCGTTTCAGCGAAGCGATGCGTTACTTGCGTGCCGCTCGTATCGGCGCCTGCTTCGGCGCCATTCGCGAGCGCCTTCCACTCGCGTGGCATCGTGAGCGAGAGCGTCACCCGCGCCTTGAGATCGGGCTGATCGAAGCACGGGAAGAGCAGGTTTGCATCAGACGGCACCAGCAGCGTGTAGAGATACGTCTGCCCGTCGGTGGCGTCGCGATAGCGAATGATCGCGGCCCCGGCGTTCGCCACCGGTGTGCGGAACGACACCGTCACGGCGTTCGCACCCATGCGGAGCTTGGCGGCCGGAAGGAGCAAATGCTGCCGGTTCCACGCGCTCACCGCGTTCAATGACTCTGAGTCATTGATCCGGATGTCGTCCACACCAATGCCGCGAAAGTCGAGCGCGATATCGCCGCCGGCCATACGGTCGAAGCGCACGGTGACTTTCCCGGTCGCCGTATCGCCAGCAGAGACCGTGAGCGCGAGATCATACGCGACATTCTTGATCTGTTCGCGTCGCTGTTGAGCCAAACCGGACGAGACGCCCGGCCCGGTGTACGTCCGGACCGTGGCGGCGCGGGGGGCACTCTGCGCTGGAAGCGACGAGGCGGCGACGAGGGCGGCTGCCGGAAGCAGCGGAACGAAACGAAGAGCCGAGATCAGGAGGCGTGGCGACATGCGCCCAAGCTGCCGGACAGCTTCGACGGTGTAAAGCGAAAGCCGGGTTCGAACCCGGACGGGCAGCGAGCCATTTCCGGGAATAACTTCCCGGTACCCGCCGTCTCCCACGCCATGCCCGCCATACCTGCCGCACTGGCTCGTCGCCAACAGCGATTCGAAACGCTGGTCACGCCGCATCTCGGGCAGCTCCTCGGATTCGCGTCGCGACGGATGGCGTCGTCCGGCGACGCCGAGGACGCGGTACAGGACACCTGCGCGCGCGCCTGGGGTGCCTTCGACGAGCTCCGCGACGAAACGCGTGTGCGCGCCTGGCTCTACACGATTCTTCGCACCGTCATCAGCGACATGGCCGATCGTGCCGGACGTCGTGCGCGTCTTGTACCCATGTCGCGTCTGGAAGACGTGCACGAAACGCTCGTCGCCAGCGAAGGCGATCAGGTTTTTCTCGATGTCGTTTCGCGTCTGGACGCTGAAATGCTCCGCGCGGCGCTGGCAAGCATTCCCGAGGATTTCGCCACATCGGTCGAGCTTCATGACATCGCAGGATTCAAGTACATCGAGATCGCGGACATGCTCGGCATTCCCATCGGAACGGTGATGAGTCGGATCTCACGCGGTCGCCGGCTGCTGGCGGGCGTGATTCAGGAGCGACAACACGAATGGGCGCTCGGTGCTGACGCCGTTGATGATTCTCGCGGTGAACGGGCAGCGAATCGTGGGGGCCTCTCCCCCCGGAGACGGACATGACCGACTGGATGGGCAGTGCCGTGCCAGGCGCGCGTCCGCAACCGGAAGACGAAGCGACACGTCAAGCGCGTCATGAGGTGCTTGCGACGTTGCTGGGCGCCTACGCCGACGGCGAACTGCCACTTGAAACGATGACGCAGGTCGAAGCGCATCTGCTGGGCTGCGATCGCTGTCGCCGAGAGGTGCGTCTGCAGCAAGCGTTGGCTGATCGCGTGGCGACTATGCCCGCAGAAGTAGTGTCACCGGCGTTGATGGCGCGCGTTCGCGAGGTCGCGGCGCAGCTCCCGAACGGTGACGTTGCAACGCCAGCACGAGCGCGAAAGCCGTGGATGATGGCGCTGGTCGCAACCTCGGTCGTGATACTCGTGACGTTCGCGGTATGGCGGTTCGTGCCGATAGTGCGGTCGCTGACCGGCGGAGGCGCCACCGCGCCGATAGTCCTGGCCAATGTGCCAGGCGTCGTGTCGGCGGTGATGGGGGACTATGAACGCTCGAGCGGTCGCGATCTGCCAGGTCGCGCACGCGATCTGGAGACGGTGCGCGCGGCCGTCGCCTTTCCGGTGCGTCCAATGCTGCGCGACGACCTTCGCCTGGTGGGCGCGTGGACCACAGAAATCGATGGCGAGCTGGCGGCGGTGCTGGCGTACCGTTGGCACGATCGGTTGGTCATGCAGTACGCACTCTCCGATGCCGCACTCTTTCGCTCCGTCGACATTCGTCGCGCATTGAGCAATGGGCGGTCCATTGTTGCATCGCGAGGTGCGTTATCGTTGCTCGGCTGGACGGAATCGCAAAGCGCGTCGCTGCTCGTAGGCGATGTGACTTGGAACACGCTGCGCGAACTGCAACCCGTCGCGCGTTGATCGCGTGACACTGCGGTGTGTACCGCATGTTCTTGCCGATCTTCAAACAGGTCGAGTTGCGCGCCAGCCGTGGATGCCGCCAATTGGTGGCGTGCGTTCATACTTCAGACTTCACGGGCGCGGACGTCTCGCCCGATTTGCCTTCGTGGCGTCGATCGCGACGCTGACCGCAGGCGCCGTCGATAACGTTGCGGCGGCGCAGAGCGCGCCACCGCGCGACAGCACGGCCGCCGCGATCGATTCAATTGCGGCACGACTCGCGCGTGCGGAAGACGCGCTCAAGCTGATGCGCGCGCAGCTCGCGTCGGAATCGGCATCGCAAGTGCGATTGCGTTCGCGTGCGCAACTCGAGCTGTCCGCACGCATCATGTTGAACGCCTTTCGTTCCGTTGGAAACCTGCAAGGGGCCGACGCGGCGACTCTCGCCACGCCCGATCGTGCGCCCGATTCGGAGTACGGGTCGGCGGGCCGCTCGCTGCTCGGCATGTCATTCCGTCAAACACTGCTCGGCGCGACCGCTACGGTAGACAGTGTGCTTGGTGGAACGCTTGCGGCTGATGTGGAGGTCGACTTCTTCGCCCGTGCGACTGACGCAAACCCTCCGCTCTTCCCCGAGCCGCGACTGCGTACCGCCCGCGTCTTTCTGACGTGGCCAAAGACCGACCTCATGCTGGGCACCGAGACTCCACTCATATCCGATCTCAATCCCATCAGTTCGGCCGGTGTTGGCATTCCCGTGTTCACGACTGCGGGCAATCTATGGAATTGGTTGCCGCAGCTCCGCGTCACGCGTGAAGTGTGGTCGCGCGAGGGCGCGCATGCGCTGTCGATGGCGCTTCAGGGCGCCGTGATGGCGCCGTACGCGAACGAACGACATCTCGCGAATCCGACCGGCCCCGACGCCGCGGCGCTTACGGGCCGACCGGCCTTCGAAACGCGCGCGCGCCTGCGGTGGGGCAGTGAGCATGATGTCGTTGCGGCGCAGGGTGTGCACACGTCGGGAGGGGAAGTCGGCATCGGTGCGCATCGCGGCGCGTTGCGCGTCGCTGGTGACTCCACCTTTGACTCGTGGGCGGTGAGCGCTGACCTGCGGGTGCCACTCGGCTCGCGCTTGGAATTGCGCGGCGAAGGCTATCGCGGTTACCTCATTCGCGGATTGGGTGGCGGTGCGATCGGACAAAGCTTCGGCACGTTCAACGGCGTACCGCAGCCGGGCGTCCCGCTCACCGACACCGCCGGATGGCTGCAACTCAATGCGCAGCTCTCCGCGATGGTGATCAGCGGCGTCGGCTGCGGCACCGATCGCGTTCACGAAGTGGCCGCCGATCGGAAACGCAACAGCGTGTGCGCGGCGCATGTGCAGTGGCGCCCGGTGCAGCCGCTTCTGCTGTCGGCGGAATGGCGGGAGTTTCGCACGCGGTATTCGAGTGGCCTGATGCAGGGGCGCCATCTCAATCTCGGCTTCGGCATCGAGCTATGACGCGCCGCCGACTCGCGCGCTATCTATGGCTTGCGGTGGCGGTCTGTGCGGCGCTTGCGTTGTCCGTCGCGTTTGCGGCGCGCGAAGCTTTTGCACAGGGCGCGGTGCGTGGGCAGGTGAAAGTGATCGACAAGCCCGGTTCAGCGGCTGCCGATCTGACCGACGCGGTAGTTTTTCTCGAGTCCGACAACACGACGCGTCCGTCGGCATTGATGAACGCGAGCGTCGGAATGCGGCTGCGCGAGTTTGAGCCGCATGTGCAGATCGTTGCCGCCGGTGGCAGTGTCTCGTATCCCAATCAGGATCCCTTCAGCCACAACGTGTTTTCGAACTCGTCGCTTGGCGCATTCGATCTGGGGCTTTATCGCACCGGAAAGACGCGGGCCGCCACCTTTCCGCGCGCCGGTGTGTACGCGATCTATTGCAACATTCACGCACGCATGGTGAACTACGTCGTCGCGGTGAAGACTCCTCATGTCTCGCGCGTGGCGGCGAACGGAGCGTTTGCGCTCGAGAACGTGCCAGCCGGATCGTGGCGATTGCATGTCTGGCATGAACGCGCACCGGAGCATATCGAAACGGTGCAGATCGGGAGCGACGGACTCTCGAGTCTCTCCATTGCGCTCGACGGTCGTGGCTTTGTCGCGAAACCGCACTCGAACAAGTTTGGCCAGCCGTACGCCACCACGCGTGCCGATCGCTACTGATCCATGAGCAGTAAACTGCCCGCGCGCACCTTCATTGGTGTGCTGCTGCTGGTGGGAAGCGTGCTCTTCGCGGTGCTGGGCACCGCATTGATGGGTGCTCGAAAGGCCGCCGCGGCCTCGGCGGAACGTGGACTCGAACAGGCCTCAGACCTGGTGGCGCAGCTCCTTGCCGGTCGCTCGCGCAGTCTGGCCGGCGGTGCGCGTGTATTCGTGCAGGGACCGTATTTCCGGACGCTCGTGGCAGAACGTCGGCGTGATGACATCCTCGATCAAACCTTCGAGGCGGCCGAACAGCTCGATGCGTCCTGGGTGTTCATCACTGATGCCACGGGCGTGCTGGTGGCCAAGTCCGATGAACCGTCGGCGTCTGGCGATCAACTCTCGGGGGTGCCGTTGATTGCTGGCGCCTTGCGAGGGCAAGTGACGTCCGGTTTTGGCGGGTCGGGAGACTCGCTGCTCTTCCTGGCGACGGCGGTTCCCATCACCGCGCCCGGCGGAACTGCGTTTGGCGTGTTGGTCGCCACGACTACACTCGACTCGACCATGGCCGCTGACATTGCAGTGGCCACGGGAGCGAACGTCGTATTCTATTTACGCGACGATGGCGGTCGCGCGCATGTCACCGCAGCAACGTTGCCATTGGATTCCGCGGCGCGTGGATCACTGCTGCACGCGCTCGATTCCGACACTGTTGCCCGCGCGCGTCCAGCCACTGGGGCTCGACTCACGCCGCAGACGCTGTCGTTCGGTGACAGCAGTTGGTTCACCTATCCGAGCGCGCTCAATACGGCCGGTGGCAGCGAGGTGGGTGGCTACCTGGTGTTGCGACCGGCCACTGGGCCGCTGGTGGGTGCGAACTGGTTCCAACAGTCGATGATTGTCGGCATCGTGTTGGCTGTCATGTTCGCGGGTCTCGCGAGTCTGCTGGTTGATCGGTCTGTTGCCGCGCCGCTCCGGCATCTCAAGTGGAGTGTCGAACGTCTTCGCGAGGGAAACAGCGCCAACCCCGCGCGTCCAATCGGCGCGACCGGCGAGATTTCGTCGTTGGCCGCGGCAATCGACGCGTGGCAACAGTGCATCGATGAGCGGGCGAATCTCGCCAACGTCGTCGAATCCACGCCCATCGAAACAACCGGTGAACCGCGCGCTCCCGAACCGAGCCGTGCGCGCACCAGACGGGGCGAGAGCACTGTCGCGTTGACGATCCCCGCTACGCGAAGCGTCGATCCCGGACCGTTGCATCTCGAGGCCGGTGACTGGCTGGCACATCGCTATCTCATCGAGACACGAGTTGGCGGCGGGCCGGCCGGTGTCGTGTATCGCGCGCACGATCGGGCCCGCCAGGAATCCGTCGCGCTCAAGCTTCTACGACCGGAGCTGCTGCCTGAAGACAGCGCGGCGCGCAACGAATCGCTCGAGCGCGTCCGACTGCTCGGCGCGCTGCACCAGCAGCACCTGGTGCGTGTGCATGACGTTGGGGAAGCGAACGAAACGCTCTTCGTGAGCGCGGAGTTCGTCAACGGTTTGAGTTTCCGCGTCGTGTTGGACTCAAAGACCGGCATTGATGGCAGCATCATCGTGTCGGTCGCACGACAACTCCTCTTTGGCCTGTCGGCGATTCACGCGCGTGGAATGGTGCACGGCGACATCAAGCCGGAGAATGTGCTGTTTGCGAAGCATGGCGTCATCAAGCTTTCGGATGCGGGAATCTCGCAGCTGATGCGCGCGAGCAATGCGGACGCGCGCCGTCGTGCCGATGATGCGACCGCCCATGACAAACAGATCAGCGGCCGGGTGCTCGGAGCCTCAGTCGGCGCGCCGGAATACATGGCACCGGAGCAACTCATCGGCGCTCCGCCTACCGCGATGAGCGATCTCTATGCGGTGGGCGTCATGCTGCACGAAGCGCGGAGCGGCTCCACTCCGTTCACGCGGCAATCGCCGCTCGAAGGACTCGCGGCAAAGCTGCGCGAGACGCCGGGTGTGGGCGCGGCTCCCGTTCGGCAGGCGGAGGGGAACGCCGCGCCCTCGTCGCTCGACGCGTGGATTGCCTGTCTGCTTGCTCCTGAGCCTCGCGCTCGACCTTCCAGTGCGCGGCAGGCACTCGATCAACTGGAGCAGGCGCTCGTTTCCGAATAGAAAGATTGGAGACGCTAGGAATATTCTCAGTGGCCGCCCCCTCCTCCTCGCCGTGGCGACGTAGCTGCGTCGCCGAATACCCTTCGAGGAGGCACGCATGCGGAGTTCGATTCGACGCGAGTACCAATCACCATCGCTCATCGCGCTGGCATGCTCGGCGGCACTGATACTCTATGCCTGTGGTGGTGGTGGCGGCGACGCAACGGCAGCTCCGGTCGCTGCCTCGATATCCGTATCGAGTGGCGCGACGGGCTCGCTTGTCTCGATTGGTGATACGCGCAGTCTGACTGCCGCAGTGCTCGACGCGAAGTCCGCGACCATCGCATCACCCAGTGTGACGTGGACGACGAGTAACGCTGCGGTCGCAACTGTCGCCGGTACGGGCGCCACGGCTACCGTGACTGCGACTGGCAACGGGTCCGCCACCATTACCGCGACAAGTGGTTCGGTATCGGCAACGGCCGCCGTTGATGTTGCACAGAAGTTCGCGACCGTCTCGGTCACTGCGGCCAGCAGTTCGCTGGGCATCGGGGCGACCACGCAACTCACGGCGCTCGCAAAGGACGCGCGCGGCAACACGATTGCTGGCGTGACCGGGGCGCAGTTCACCACGAGCGATCGCACCAAGGCGCTCGTCGACGCCGCGACCGGCCTCGTCACGACGATCGCGCCGGGTGCCGCAACCATGACCGCGAGCCTTACGCGCGACGGTGTGACCGCATCGGGTACCGCGTCGATAACGGTGAACGCGCCGGCGGTTGGCTCGCTCGCGGCCACGGTGCAGGCGACCACCGGCAATGTCTTCTCACCTGCTGCGGTCACGATCACTGAAGGCGGCAGGGTGACATGGGCCTTCGGCGCCACCGAACACAACGTGGTCTTTCAGACGGCTGGCGCGCCGACGAACATCGCGGTCACTTCCAACGGCAACGTCAATCGCGACTTCGCGACAGTCGGCACGTTCGCCTATGTCTGCTCACTGCACGCCGGCATGTCGGGCACGGTGAACGTCGCCGCTGCTTCGCTCTTCTCGCAGATGAACGGCGCGAACGAACGCCCCACAGCCAATCCATCCACGGCCAACGGCGCCGCGTTCTTCACGCGCAGTGGCAACACGGTGTCATTCACTGTTGCCTTCCAGGGAATCGCGTCCAACCCAACCGGATTGCACATCCACGCACCGGCCAATGCGTCGCAGGCCACGGGCATCGCGGTTGACCTGCTCAAGACCACGCAGATGGGGCCGAGTGGTGTGCTCACCGGAACGTTCACGGCCACCGACATTCGTTCGGTCGCTGGTGCGCCGGCGGTGTCGCTCGATTCACTCATGGTGCTCATTCGCACCGGCAACGCCTACGTGAACGTGCACAGCACCACGTATCCGGCAGGTGAAATCCGCGGTCAGACCGGCAACCCGTAAGCCTATTGACTTGCGCCAAGCGCAGTAATCGCCGCGTCTGCTGCCTGACCGCTCCCTCCTGACTCCTGAACAACGGAGTCAGGAGCACACTCTCCCTCACAGGAACATCACGTCCGCGATCGCCGCCACTTCCTCCGCGTCGCGCCACGCGGCCTCGAGCGCTTCGAGTTCGCCCTGCATCGCCTGACGTTCCGCATCCTCGTTCATCGCGATTTCCAGCGCGAGACGTTCAGTGGGCGTCAGTCCCAGCACGCCCACACTGTCGTCCCAGAAGATCGCGTTCTTTCGACGACGGTCTCGACGCAGCTGGCTGCTCGCGCGAATGAAGCGCTCCGCGTCGCCCGCATCGGTAATGCGGCGTGTCGCATCGAGGATCTGCTGCGTACTGCCACCACGCTGATTGAGCCGCGCCAGCAACGGACTAGCGGCTTGCACCGCTTCCGATGCGGGTAAATCCGTCACCCCCTCCGAGTGCGCGATGCGCAGCGTCCACGGAGCCTGCGCATCGGCCGCGAGAATCTCGAGTCGCGCGATATGATTGAGACGAAGTGGCCGCAGCAGACCGTCAGGGGTGCGCACATGCGCGAGGGTCTGGTCGTACTGTAGTCGCGCCTCGATCTGCTCGAGCGGTCGGACCACGCGGTCGTGTATGCTGCGATTGCCAGTGAGGGTGAAGCCGAGTCCAATCATGGACGCCGTCGCGCCGACCATCATGGCGGCGCCAGTGCGCGCGAGATTCGAAGCGGATTGCGCCGGCGACGTGAAGCGCAGCCTGCGACGCGTCAGCCGCGACCCGTAGCGCCACGCGGCAAATTCGGGGCGCAATGGCATGCCGACGCGCACCAGATCGATCCCCGAGTGCAGGGTGGCGAGGCCGATGTTGTCGGTGCTTACTCTGATGGTCGTGTTGCGGAACATCCGCTCGCACTGTTCGACCGCCTCCCACCGTTCATCGAGCGGCGAGAGATTCCAGTTTCGGCAATGCTCGCAGATCACCCACAGCCTGCCGCGACGGCTGTCAAACGCCAGTCGCTTACCGACCGGGAAGCATTCGACGACCTCGTTGCGGCCCAGCTTGTCGTGACAAAACAAACACGTCGAGAACACGCGCTTCCTCCGAGGACACGATACAGTCCAGCAGTGGCATGCCACCCACCCAGAGCTTTCGCCAATGTGCAGCCGGTGGCGATTCTCGGCAC
This sequence comes from uncultured Gemmatimonadaceae bacterium, assembly GCA_966112585.1. Classification (GTDB taxonomy): domain Bacteria; phylum Gemmatimonadota; class Gemmatimonadetes; order Gemmatimonadales; family Gemmatimonadaceae; genus Gemmatimonas. Next base: position 27,664 of record CBHWDN010000012.1, on the reverse strand, counting down.
TGGTTGGTAGATGAGAAACACCTGACGGTCAGATGAAGATCCGATGAAGCGGGGGGCGCCAAACGACCCCACGCAGTGGTACCGTACGGTTCACCGATCGACCATGGATATGCTGCCTACCTTCGAGTCATCCGACGCCTCCGCTGACGATCGTAGCGAGCCCGCATCCTGTGCCGGATGCTCGCGACGCCAGTTCCTGGCCTCCGCCTCCGTGCTGTCGCTGGGCGCGCTGGCCGCTGCCTGCGGCGATGGCACCATCGGCGAGCCCGAACATCGGCTCGAGTTCCCGAATACGACCTTCACCATCAATCCGGATACGATTCCCGGTCTACAGCAGGTCGGTGGCCGGGTGGTGATCACGAGCGGCAGTGAGTCGCCGGTGTTCATCGAACGGGTCGCCAGCAAGCAATTTCGGGCGCTTTCGCTGGTGTGCCCGCATAAGGGCACGATCGTGGACGTGACATCGGCGGGCTTTACCTGCCCCAATCACGGCGCGCGCTTCAACGACGAAGGCGTCTGGCAGGGCGGTCAGCAGACGGTCGATCTCTCGCCGGTGAACGTCTCAGCGAATGCGAACGGCACGATCACGGTCGGCGGCGCACCGCTGCCACCGACGCTCGCGCTGGGTGCCACCACGAGTGTCTTCAGCACGCTCGTGAGCGACACCAACATCGCCTCACAGTCGGTGGTTGTGTCGAATACCGGTGGCAGCATCCTGAGCGGATTGAACATCTCGCTGGCCTATGCGAGCAATCAGCCCAGCGGCTGGCTTTCCGTGTCGCTCGACCAGGCGAGCGCGCCCGCGTCGCTCACGTTGCGCGCTACCAAGGGTGCACTCGCGGCCGGCACCTATAACGCGACGGTGACGGTGGCCGCGCCGGGTATCACGAACGGGCCGCAAGCGCTTCCCGTGTCGCTGGTTGTTCGCGATCCGAACGCTCCCGCGTCGTTGCAGCTCTCCGCCTCCACCGCCGCGTTCACCGCTGGCGTCGGTACGCTCGTGCCGGAGCAGACGCTACAGGTTTCGAACGGCGGTGGCGGCAACATTTCGGGGCTCGCCGTGAGCGTCTCCTACGGCGCGGGCGCGAACGGATGGCTCTCGGCCGTGGTAAGTCCCGCGACTGTACCGGCCAACCTCACGCTGCGCCCTGTGATCTCGGGCCTCGCTGCAGGGACCTACAGCGCCAACGTGACCGTCAGCGCGGCCGGAGTGACCTCGCGCACGGTCGCCGTGACGCTCGTCGTCACCTCGGCAGGCCTTCGAGTGACGCTCGCCTCCTGGCCCGCACTAGCCAACGTGGGCGGCGTTGCGGGCAGCGTCGGCACGATCAATGGAGGTCCAGTCGGCATCGTTCGCACGGGTACCTCGAGCTTTCTGGCCTTCTCGCTCTACTGCCCGCACGCTGGCAGCACAGTCAACGTGATCAACAATTCGAGCTTCCGCTGCCCGAATCACGGCGCGGAGTTCAACAGCCAAGGGGTGTGGCAGCCGAGTCCACAGCGGACGACGGACCTGGTGAGGTTGGCGGTGACGTACACGCCGGGGGACACGGTGCTGTACGTGAGCTGAGACTGCTCACAGCCAGTCAGGAGTGAAGAGTACAGGGTACAGAGTGAGGAGAAACAGATCCCGGATCCGAGGGGGCAGTTTCTCCTCACTCTTTTCTCTGCACTCTTCACTCCGTACTGCTGGTCTGCGCCGACCGATCGGCCCCCGTTGTACCAAGCCAAAGTCAACGCTAAGTTTAAAGGCTGCCGTGCTTTACCTTCAGCCTCGATCCATGCCGACGTACGAATTCCGCGCCCCCGATGGCACCATCATCGAGCGCGTGTTCAAAATCAGTGAAGTCCCCGAGTCCATCGAGCTTCCCGATGGGCAGGGTGTAGCGACGCGCATCATTTCTGGCGGCGCTGGTCTGCTCTTCAAGGGCAGCGGGTTCTACATCACCGACTACGGCAAGGACGGCAAGAAGGACCAGCGTCCCGCGTCGACTGAGTCGAAGTCGGAATCCAAGAGCGAAACGAAGAGCGAAGCCAAGCCGGCAGCGCCTGCTCCCAAGTCCGAATGACCGGACTGCGGTTGTCTCACATCCTGAGCTACACCTCGTGACCCACGCCGACGCCCTGCGCGCCGAGCTCACGCGCGCAGCGCGGACACTCGGCGCGCCCGACGACGTTTCGCCCATTCTCGAGCGGCCGCGCGACCCGTCGTTCGGCGACTGGGCCACCAACCTCGCGATGACTCTCGCCAAGCCGCTCGGCAAGAAGCCGCGCGATGTGGCAGAAGCGCTCATCGCGGCGCTGGACAAGAGCGCGGTTGGCGTCGTGTCCGCCGAGATCGCCGGTCCTGGTTTTATCAACCTGCGGCTTGATCCCGGTTTTCAGGCGCGCGCGCTGCTCCAGATTCTCGAAGCGCCCGAACGGTGGGGTCGCTCGAACGCGGGGCAGGGAACGCGTGTCGTCGTGGAATTTGTGTCCGCGAATCCCACCGGACCGCTGCACGTTGGCCACGGTCGTCAGGCGGCGCTGGGTGACGCGATCTCGACGCTGCTCGAGTGGACCGGTTGGAACGTCGATCGCGAGTTTTACTACAACGACGCCGGCGCGCAGATCGCGAATCTCGCGAAGAGCACGCAGGCGCGTGTTCGGGAGCTTGGCGGGCAGCCGCTCGAGATCCCCGAGGGTGGTTACCACGGCGAATACATCCGCGAAATCGCCGAGCGGTACGTGCAGCAGCATCCGGCGGATGCGGCGGGCAACGACCTCGATGCGATGCGCCAGTTCGCGGTTGCCGCGCTCCGTCACGAGCAGGACCTCGATATGCAGGCGTTCGGCGTCAAGTTCGACACCTATTATCTCGAGAGTTCGCTCTACACCGACGGTCGCGTCGAGAAGACCGTCGAAGCGCTTCGGAAATCAGGCTTTACGTACGAAGAGGACGGCGCGCTGTTCCTGCGCACCACCGAGTTCGGTGATGACAAGGATCGCGTGATGAAAAAGAGCGCGGCTAAGGGTGGTGATTACACCTACTTCGTGCCCGACGTGGCGTATCACGTGACCAAGTTCGAACGCGGCTACACGCGCGCGATCAACGTGCAGGGCGCTGATCATCACAGCACCACGACGCGTGTGCGCGCCGGATTGCAGGCGCTTGGTATGGGGATCCCGAAGGGCTATCCCGACTACGTGCTGCACCAGATGGTGACCGTGATGAAGGGCGGTGAGGAGATGAAGATCTCCAAGCGCGCCGGTTCGTACGTCACGGTGCGCGATCTGATCGACGAAGTGGGTCGCGATGCCGTCCGCTACTTCTATCTCATGCGGAAGGGCGACTCGCAGCTTGTGTTCGACATCGACCTCGCGCGGAGCCAGTCGGAAGAAAATCCGGTCTACTATGTGCAGATGGCCCATGCGCGCATGTGCGGCATCTTCCGCGTCGGCGAGATCGATGCGTCCACGGTGACCGGCAAGAACGTCGATTTGGGTGTGCTGGTGGAACCGGCGGAGCAAGAACTGGTGAAGCAGCTGCTGGACTTCCCGGCGATGGTCAAGGGCGCGGCGGAATCACTCGAGCCGCATCGTCTCGCCGGTTGGTTGCTCGAAACCGCACGTGCGGCGCACACCTGGTATCACAAGCATCACGTCCTCGGTGAACCCGAGGAGATCACCCAGGCGCGCCTTGTGCTGGCGCGCGCCACGCAGCTCGGTATTGCCGCCGGGTTGCGCATTCTCGGACTGTCTGCGCCGGAGCGCATGTGAGTGCCAACGATAGCGCGGTGACGAATGCCGCACCGAGTCCCGTTCTGGTAGTCGGATCGGTGGCGCTGGATTCCGTCGAAACGCCATTCGGCAAGGCGGACGATGTGCTCGGTGGGTCGGGCAACTACTTCTCGTCATCGGCATCGCACTTCGCCAAGGTGCAGCTCGTCGGCGTGGTGGGTGATGACTACCCGATGGAAAAGCTCGAGTCACTCGCGGCGCGCGGTGTGGACTTGAGCGGCGTGGAAAAGGCATCGGGCACGAGCTTTCGTTGGCGTGGTCGTTATCGCCACGATCTCAACTCGGCCGAAACGCTCGAGACGCATCTCGGGGTGTTCTCACATTTCCGCCCCAAGATTCCTGAAGCGTTCAAGTCGTCGCCGTTTGTATTTCTCGCGAACATCGATCCGCGACTGCAGCTGCAGGTCCTCGAGCAGGTGGAGAAGCCGCGCTTGGTCGCGTGCGATACGATGAACTTCTGGATCGAATCGCGTCGTCCGGAACTTGTCGAGCTGCTCCGGCACGTGGACCTCGTAACGCTCAACGACGGGGAAGCGCGTCAGCTGACCGAACAGAGCAATCTTGTGCGCGCGGCACGCTGGATCATGGACAAGGGCCCGCGTCATGTGCTGATCAAGAAGGGCGAGCACGGCGCCTTCATGTTCACGCAGGACAGCATCTTCTTCGCGCCGGCGTATCCGCTCGAAAGCGTGTTCGACCCAACCGGCGCTGGCGACTCATTCGCCGGTGGCTTCATTGGCTATCTCGCGCGCACCGGCGATCTGTCCGACCGGAACATGCGTCGCGCGGTCGTGGTCGGATCGGCGATGGGTTCGTTCGCGGTTGAAAAGTTTTCGAACACGCGGCTGCTCGAGATCACGCGTGAAGACATCGAGCGTCGCGTGCAGGAATTCCGTCAACTGGTCGCGTTCGACACGGAGCTCGGCTCGTGAGTACGCCTGCAGCGAATGAGCGTCCGCTCGACTACCGCAGCGCGGGCGTCGATATCGAAGCGGCTGACGACGCGAAGAATCGTTTGGCCAAGTTGGTGCAGAGCACCATGACCTCCGGCGCGCGCGGCGCGTTCGGCGGCTTTGGTGGCATGTTCCGCGTGCCCGATGGTTATCGCTCACCGCTGCTCGTGGCGAGCGCCGATGGCGTGGGCACCAAGATCAAGATCGCGATCGAAGCCGGTCGTCACGACACGATTGGGCATTGCCTGGTCAATCACTGCACGAATGACATTCTCGTGCAGGGTGCCGTGCCCCTCTATTTCCTCGACTACGTTGCGTTCGGCAAGCTCGAGCCGCCCGTTGTCGAAGGTGTCGTAGCCGGTGTTGCGGCCGGCTGCCGCGAAAACGAGTGCGCGCTCATCGGCGGTGAGACCGCTGAGATGCCCGGCGTCTACACGCCGCCCGACTACGACCTTGCCGGATTCATCACGGGCATCGTCGAAGAAGATCAGGTGCTGGGGAGTGCGCGTGTACAGGACGGCGACACGCTCATTGCCCTCGCCGGTGATGGCTTGCACACGAACGGCTACTCGCTCGCGCGTCGCATCATCAGTGATCGCATGAAGCTTGGTGTGCACGATCCGTTTCCCGAGGCCGGCGGCGCCAGCGTGGCGGACGTGATGCTCAAGGTGCATCGCTCGTATTTGCAGTGCCTCAAGCCGGTGCTCGGCCATATCCACGCAATGGCCCACATCACCGGCGGCGGATTGCCGGGCAACCTCAATCGCGCACTCCCCGAAACACTCGATGCCGCCGTGGACACGTCCACGTGGACCATCCCACTCGTCTTCCGGGTACTCGCGGAAGCGGGGCAGGTGGCTTCGCTCGAAATGTTTCGTGCATTCAACATGGGGGTGGGCATGGTCGTGATCACGTCGCCGGATCAGGTGTCGCACATCACGTCGCGCGCGGCTGCGTGTGGCATCGCTGCATGGGAACTGGGCAAGGTCGTGCCTGGGTCCGGCAAGGTGCGCCTTGATGGAGTGGTCGCGTGAAGGGCGTGACCGTGGTACGCGGCTCGCGATTCGCGCGCGTCGTGACCGCAGTCACCGTCGCGACCGCTGCAAGCTCGAGCGCGTTCACGAGCACTGCGTACGCGCAGACGACTTCTGGCGCGTGTTCGGTGAGTCCGGCGACCTTCTCGGGCGCTGACGCCTGCCGCAAAGCGCTCGATCTCTTTGCCTTCGTGATGCCGCAGGTTGGTGTCGCGCTGTCGGGCGGCAATCCGGTGCTTGGCGAAGGCGGCACGCTTGGCGGTTGGCCCAAGCGCGCCTTCTCGCTCCGCGCGAACGTGGTTGATGGTTTGCTTCCGAAGAACACGGTGCCCATCAACGCAACAGGCGGCGCGGTCGCGAGCGACTTTGGCGCATCACGCGCGCCGGTACCGGTACCAACGGCGGAGGCCGCGATCGGCCTTTTCGCCGGCATGCCCGCCGGCCTTACGAACGTGCTCGGTGTCGACGCACTGCTTGGCGTGACGTATCTGCCGTCGGCCGATGAGAACGACTTTTCGCTCAAGCCGTCCGGTTCGAACTTCGCATTCAGCTATGGAGTGCGCGTTGGTGCGCTGCAGGAGTCATCGCTCATTCCTGGAGTGAGCGTGAGCTACATGCGCCGCAAGCTGCCCACGATGAACGTCTCGTACACACCAAACAGCAATGAGCTCAACATCACCGACCTGAGCTCGACGTCGGATGCGTTGCGTCTCACGGTGAGTAAGCGCGTCGCAATCTTTGGCTTCTCGGGCGGCGTGGGTCGTGATCAGATCGAATCGACGGCGTCGATGAACGGCGTGGTTCGCGAAACGATTTTGAGCACGCCGGTCACCGCGTCGGTCGCGTTGCCCAACATGCGCCAGAAGGTTTCGCGCAACACCGCGTTCGTCAGTGCGTCGGTGGGAATCTCCATGCTGCGGCTCGTGGGGGAATTCGGTTGGAGTAGCGCCGGTGACAAGCAGGGCACGCTCAATACCTTCGGTGGCCACAGCGCCAATGAAGGTTTCCGCTACGGCTCGATTGGACTCGCCACGCGGTTCTGATCTCACTCGCTATCCCGCTGGGGAAGCGCACGCGTCGACCGATTCGGTCGACGACGTGCGCTTCATGCGTATGGCGCTCGCGCTGGCCGATCGTGGCGCGGGGCAGGTGTCACCCAATCCCAAAGTCGGCGCCGTTATCGTGCGCGACGGACAGGTGGTTGGCGAAGGCTGGCATGAGCGCTACGGAGAGTCGCACGCCGAAGTCCACGCGCTTGCCGCGGCAGGTGAGGCCGCTCGCGGCGCGACCGCGTATGTGAGCCTCGAGCCCTGCAATCATCAGGGCAAGACACCACCGTGCAGTGAGGCGCTCATCGCGGCCGGCATCGCACGCGTGGTGTATGCGACCCGCGATCCCAATGCGAAAGCGTCGGGTGGGGCCGCGCGTCTGGAAAGCGCCGGTATTGTCGTCCACGGCGGCGTCTGCGAGGCGCAGGCCCTGATCGACAACGCGCCATTTTTTCACGCGGCGCGTGGCGCGGACTTGCCCTTCGTGACGCTCAAGCTGGCCACCTCCATCGATGGCGCCATCGTGGATGCGACGCGCCAACGTGGCTGGATCACGGGCCCACAGGCCCTCGAGGCGGTCCACTACCTCCGCGCCGATGCCGATGCGATTGGCGTGGGCGTCGGAACGGCCTTGGCGGACGATCCACTGCTCAACGTACGGCTGGCGCCCGCCCCGAGAATCGCTCCGCGACGCGTCGTGTTCGATCGGAGGGCGCGACTGCCCCTGACGTCCAACCTGGTGCGCACCGCGCATGAAACGCCGGTCACGGTCGTGACCAATGGGACCCAGCCCGCGCGAGAGGCCGCCCTTCGAGAGCAGGGGGTCGAGATCATCGTCGCCCCGAGGATGGCCGACGCGTTTCTGGCCCTCCGCCAGCAGGGGGTCCGCCATCTCCTCGTAGAAGGCGGCTCGGTCATCGCCTCCGACCTGTTGGGCGCCGGCCTCGTCCACCACCTGATTATCTTTCAGGCTCCGGTCATTCTGGGGACGGGCGCCGTATCGGCGTTCGCCGCATACCCGTCGCAAGGCGCCGCACACGCGCCCCGGCTGCGGGTGCTCGAGCGCCGCGTGTTCGGCGACGACCTGATGACCCGTTACGCTGTTTCCGGAGACTGATCAGCAGATGTTCACGGGGCTCGTGGACGACGTCGGCCTTATCACCGACGTCGCCGATACGCCGGCTGGGCGCGAATTGCGCATCGAATGCCGGTATACCGACCTCGCCGACGGGGAAAGCATCGCGGTAAACGGTGCCTGCCTCACGGTGCGCAAACACGGCGTGTCCGGAAATCAGGGGTGGTTCACCGTTGGTGCCGTTATCACCACGCTCGGCCGCACCACGATTGGCGACTGGACGGCCGGAACCCGGGTGAACCTCGAGCGCGCCATGCGTCTCGGCGATCGTCTCGGTGGCCACATGGTGCTGGGACATGTGGACGATCTCGGCACGGTGCTGCGCACCGCGGATTTCGGCGATGCGTGGCTCATTGATGTCGAATTGCCGCCCGCGTTGCGCCCACTCACGGTCGACAAGGGATCGATCGCCGTGAATGGCGTCAGTCTTACCGTCAACGAGCTGCTGCCGACGGGCGTGCAGCTCTCGATCATCGAATACACAAAGCGGCACACCGCGCTTGGCGTGATCACGCCGGGCGACAAAGTGCACGTCGAAGTGGATGTCATGGCCAAGCACGTCGAGCGTCTGCTCGCGCCGTATCTCGGCGCGCGAGCCGTCGACGCGATCGCCTCTGCCAATTCCGGAGTACTCGCATGACGCAGGAACAGGAAGCCACCGAGACTGAGCCGGTCTTCGGTACCGTCGAGCAGGCGCTCGCGGATATTGCGGCCGGAAAGTTTGTCGTGGTCGCCGATGATGAAGATCGAGAGAACGAAGGAGACCTGGTGTGCGCGGCCGAAATGGTCACGCCCGAGATGGTCAATTTCATGCTCGATGCGAAAGGCATGATCTGTCTCGCCATGACCAACGCCTGGGCCGATCGCCTGGGGCTGGTCATGCAGACCGACAAGAACACCGAGGCGATGTCCACGGCGTTCACCGTGAGCATCGATGCCGCCGCGAGCTACGGCGTCACCACAGGCATCAGCGCGAGCGACCGCGCCACCACCATTCGCGTGGCGGTAAGCCCCGAAGCGACGCGTCATGACCTGCGCGTGCCGGGCCACATTCATCCATTGCGCGCGCGTGATGGCGGCGTGCTGCAGCGTGTCGGTCATACCGAAGCGGCGGTGGACCTCGCGCGCTTGTCGGGACGTCGTCCGGCCGGCGTGATCTGTGAGATCCTGAACAAGGATGGCACCACCGCGCGTCGCCCGCAGCTCGAAGTGTTTGCCAAGCAGCACGGGCTCACCTTCATCACGATCGCGCAGCTCGTTGCTTATCGCCTGCAGCATGAGCGTCTCGTGCATCGCGTGGCCGATGCGCGCCTCCCCACCGAGTACGGCGAGTGGCGCATCGTGGGCTATCGCAACGATGTCGACAAGCGCGAGCACATCGCGATCGCCTTCGGAGACATCCAGAACGGCGAAGACGTGCTTGTGCGCATGCACAGCAAGTGCCTCACCGGCGATGTATTCCACTCGCGTCGCTGCGATTGCGGCTGGCAGCTCGAGAAGGCAATGGAAATGATCCAGGCCGAAGGGCGTGGCGTCATCGTCTATCTCGATCAGGAAGGCCGTGGCATCGGTTTGCTCAACAAGCTCAAGGCGTACGAGCTGCAGGATAAAGGCGCCGATACCGTCGAGGCCAACGAAAAGCTTGGCTTCAAGCCCGATCTCCGGAACTACGGCATCGGCGCGCAAATCCTGCTGGACCTGACGGTCAAGTCCATTCGCATTCTGACCAACAATCCGCGCAAGCTGGTTGGGCTCGATGGCTACGGCCTCGTGCTCAAGGATCGTGTGCGCATCGAGGCACCGCCGAGCAGTGAGAACGCTTCCTATCTTGAGACCAAGCGAACCAAGCTCGGTCACCTCTTCGCCATCTGAGATTATTGTGGCCGAGTTTTCTGGAGAACCGCGCGGCGAAGGTCGTCGCATTGTCGTTGTCGCAAGCCGCTTCAACGAAGGCATCACAACCGCGCTGGCTGAAGGCGCGGTGAGCGCGCTCGTGGGAAAGGGTGTCGCGCTCGATGACATCGACGTGCTGTGGGTGCCTGGCGCATGGGAACTTCCAGCGGCGGTGCGTCGCGCACTCGCGTCGGGACGCTATGATGCCGCGGTCACCGTGGGTGCCGTCATCCGCGGCGACACGCCGCACTTTGATATCGTGGCCAATGAGTCCTCGCGCGGCATCATGGAAGCCTCGCGTGATTTCGACGTGCCCGTCACGCTTGGCCTGCTCACCACCGACAACATGGCGCAGGCCGAGGCGCGGGCCGGTGGCGCGCATGGTAATAAGGGCGAAGACGCGGCACTCGCGGCGCTCGAAATGCTGGACCTCTTCGATCGCGCGTTGCCGAATGACTTCGACGGAGATGAAGCGTGAGCGCTGACTCCAAACCCAACCTGCACGACGACGCCTTCTGGGATACGCCAACACAGGAACCGTTGGCCCCGGTCGTTGGTCGTCGCTCTGGCCGTCGCCCGTCGAAGGCCGAACGTCTCGAAACGCGTGGTCGCGCGCGTGCCCTGCAGGCGTTGTACGCTGCGGACATGCGCGATCTCACGCAGCTGCGTCGAATTGCGACCACGGTGTTCGATGACCTGTCCATCGACGCCGATGAGCGCGCGTTCGCCTCGCGGCTTGTGGCGACCGTCGCCGATCGGAACGAGGAGCTCGACGCGGCGATCACCGAAGTCACGGCGAACTGGCGTCTCGAGCGGCTGGGCGCCATCGAGCGTAGTGTGTTGCGTCTCGCGGCCGCCGAACTCGCGCGCGGTGAAACACCGGTGAAGGTGGTGTTGCAGGAAGCGGTGCATCTCGCCGAGCGCTATGGCACTGAACGCAGTGCGCGCTTCGTAAACGGCGTGCTCGACGCGTACGCGCGTCGCAGCGGCCAGCTCCAGGACTGATCGACCGCGTGCGCATCGCGGTCGTGAATTGGCAGTGCCGCGACAATCCCCTCGCTGGCGGCGCTGAAATCCATCTGCACGAAATCTTCGGACGGCTTGCGGCCAAGGGCCACGAAGTCGTCTTGTTGTGCGGCGGATGGCCGGGGTGCCCGCCGCGCGCCACGCTCGACGGCATCGAAGTGCATCGCGTTGGCACTCGTCAGAGCTTTCCGTTTCTCGCGCGGCGTTACTGGCACGAGCAGCTCGAGGGGCGCGGCTTCGATGTCCTGGTCGAAGACATCAACAAGGTCCCCATCTACACCCCCACGTGGCGTGCGCCAAAGCTGGTCGGGCTGGTCCCGCACCTCTTTGGTGGAACGGCATTCCAGGAACTGGTCGCTCCGCTGGCCACCGCCGTGTGGTTGGCCGAACGGCCGCTCCCGTGGTTCTACAAGCGGTTCGCCTTCGAGGCGATTTCCGAGAGTACGAAGGACGATCTGGTTCGCCGTGGCATCCCTCGGGACCAGATCCGGGTGATTTTCCCCGGGATCGACAGTGCCTCCTATACGCCAGATCCCTCCCAGCGTGCGGACCGGCCCACGTTTGCCTACCTGGGTCGCCTCAAGAAGTATAAAGGGGTAGATCTTGTACTTCGGGCCTTCGCTGCCGCGGCCATTCCTGAGTCAGTCCTGGAGATCGCCGGCGCCGGAGAGTTCCGACCCGACCTGGAACGCCTGGCAGGAACCCTTGGCGTCACCTCGCGGGTACGGTTTTTAGGTCGTGTTGACGAGACTGAAAAGAGCGCCCTGCTACGACGGGCCTGGGCGTTCGTTTTCGCTTCACCAAAGGAGGGTTGGGGCATCACGAATCTGGAGGCAGCGGCGAGCGGAACTCCGGTGATTGCGTCGAACTCTCCGGGAATCCGTGAATCGGTGAAGCACGGCGAGACGGGATATCTCGTGCCTCACGGTGACGTCGCGGCTATGGCGGAAGCCATGCGGCGCCTCAGCAGCGAGCGAGGGCTCGTTGAGCACCTGGGTATCGCCGCGCGTCGTTTTGCCGAGGGATTCACCTGGCAGAACGCCGCAGATCAAACCGAAGCCCACCTTCGAGAAGTGGTGGGAAGGGAGGAAGGTCGCTGATGGAGATCATCCTGCACGCGCACCACGCGGACGTGACTGACACGCTCCGTGCCCAGGCCGAGTCGGCCATCCGTCGCATCGCGCTGCGCGCTGAGCGCATCGCGAATGCCATCGTACGATTCGTTGGCGACGGGCCAACCCGTCGCGTGGAAATCGTGCTGCGCGGAACCCGGCATCGCGAACTCTTCGCGCAAGCCGATGCGCGCGCCTTTGCGCCAGCGCTGAGTATGGCGGTTCAGCGCCTCGAATCCCAAGTCGCTCGCACGCGTCGCCCCCGTCGCACGCGTGGCAACGGAGACAAGACCGGGTGAGTCGTCGCCTGACGGTGGGCACTCTCTATGAGCGCATGAAAGACGCGCTCGAATTGGAGGTGCTCGGATCGGCCACCGGTCTCGAACGCGAGATCACGAGCCCCGAGGCGTCCAGCCCGGGGCTCGTCCTTGCCGGCTATATCAATCGCTTCCCCTATCAGCGCATTCAGGTCCTCGGCGAAACCGAGGTGACATACCTGCAATCGCTCGATGAAGCCGCGCGCGCAGCGCATCTCGCACAGTTCTTCGGCTTTCCGATTCCATGCGCCTTCGTGACGAAGGGGCTGGAGCCGCCTGAGCCACTCATGCGACTCGCCGAAGAGGCGGGCGTGACCGTGCTCCGTTCGCGGCTCAAGACGGCAGAATTCTATCGACTGATCAAGCCATTCCTCGCTGATCAGTTTGCGCCGTCTACCACGCTGCATGGTTCATTGGCCGACGTCTATGGCGTTGGCGTGTTCTTCATGGGCAAGAGTGGCATCGGCAAGTCCGAATGCGTGCTCGATCTCGTCGAGCGTGGTCATCGACTCGTCGCCGACGATCTCGTGTTCGTGTCGCGTCGTGGCAACGACGTGCTGATCGGTCGGGGACACGAGCTGCAACGTCACTTCATGGAGATTCGGGGCGTCGGCCTGCTCGACATCCCGGCCATCTTCGGCATTCACGCCGTGCGCCAGCAGAAGCGACTCGAAGTGGTGGTGGTGCTCGAAGAGTGGGATGCCAACGCGACGATCGATCGCACCGGCCTCGATGTGCAGACGATGGACATTCTTGGCGTGCAGGTCCCCAAGATCACGGTGCACCTCAATCCGGGAAAGAACATCACCGTGATCGGCGAAGTGATCGCCATGAACCATCTTCTGCGATATTATCGCGGATACGACGCGGCCACGGCTTTCAACGAAAGACTCATGGGGCGGATGCGCCGGCGCTCGGATGCGCAGGCGTATCTCCAGGAAGATGACGAATAACGACGAAGGAACAGTAGCGTCGCCCGTCCGTGCCATCGTGGCCGGACATGGCACGTTCTCGAGCGGCATCATCTCGGCGGTCGAGCAGATCACCGGTCGTGGTGATCGCTTCATCGGCGTGTCGAACGCGGGACTCTGCATGGATGACATTCAGGGGTCCATCGTGACGGCGCTCGATCAGACGGGTGCCCGGGTGATCTTTACCGACCTTCCCGCGGGCAGCTGCACCATGGCGGTGCGTCGCTTGGTGCGCGATCGTCCCGGAGTCGTGCTGGTCACAGGTGTGAACCTGTCGTTGCTGCTCGATTTTGCCCTGCAGGATGACGCGGACGCCGCCGTGGCCGCGCAGTCTGCACTCGAGCGAGGCAAGCAGTCCATGGTCGCTTACGGCGTCTGATCATTCCTCGCTACAACCCCTCGCACTACGCATGACCATCGCGCTGTATCGCATCGACGATCGCTTGATTCACGGGCAGGTCGTCGTCGGATGGGGACAACCGCTCGAACTTCGCTTCATCGTGCTGGTCGACGAAGACGTCGCGGCGAGTGAGTGGGAGCAGGAGCTCTATCGTATGGGTGTGCCACCCGAGATGACCGTGCATTTCTGCACGGTGAGCGAAGCCGCCGAACGCCTGCCAACGTTCGAGTCGTCGCTTGAGCCAGGGCTCGTGCTCGTGGGCGACATCGAGACGATGCGCCGCCTCGTCATGGCCGCGAACGGGCACATTCGATCGGTGAACGTCGGTGGTGTGCATCATCAGCCCGGTCGCACCGGACGGATGCGCTATGTCTTCCTCACGCCCGCCGAAGAAGCGGGTTTGCAGGACATCGCATCGCGCGGTGTTGACGTCACCGCGCAGGACGTGCCAACGGCGCGCGCGGTACCGCTCGCGGAATTGCTCGCGTCCACGCACGTCGGCTGAGCGCGCGCCTCATGGATGTCATGGCGCTGCTTCGCGACGCGTTTCCCCTCGCCCTGGTTGCCGGTGTGGTGGGACTCGATGTCGTGAGCTTTCCCCAGGCCATGATCTCACGTCCCATCGTCGCGGCCACCATCGGCGGCGCCTTTGCTGGTGTGCCACTCGCGGGACTCATTTGCGGTGCCGTCCTTGAATGTCTCGCGCTCGAGGCACTGCCGGTTGGCGCGTCGCGCTATCCGGAGTGGGGCAGTGCCTCAGTCGCCGCTGGCGCCATCGCCGCCGGTGGTGCGCCGGGCGGTGTCTTTCCCAACGCGGGTGCACTCGCCGTAAGTGTGGCCGTTGGTATTGGTGCCGCGTGGTTGGGTGGCTGGAGCATGGTGAAGCATCGCCAGCTGATCGCGCGCTTCGCGCGGACGCGCCTGGATCAGTTGGCCGCGGGGCAGCGCAACACCGTCGTGGGACTGCAAGTCTTTGGCATGACCGCCGATCTCATTCGCGGCGCGCTGGTCGGTGGCGTCGTGTACATCATCGCCTCACCGATCGCGCACATCGTGAGCGATCGCTTTGAGCTGCGCGATGATGTCGCGCGCGCGGCCGTGGTTGCCGGTGTTGCGGCTGTCGCCGCGGCTGCCGTGTGGAAAGACTTTCACGCCATCAGCGGTACGCGTCGACTCTTCCTCGCGTCGCTCGCCGTGGGCACGCTGATAGTGATCGGGTGGATGCGATGAACCGCTTCACGTCGAGCTTCACGTCGCGAGTCACGCAGCGCTTCACCGCGCTCTTTCCGGCGTTCACGGGCACCTTCAATTCCGCGTTCACGGTTGAAGGCCCGGCCGCGCTTCCGCCAACCAAGCCGCTGACGGCGAGTCTTCGCAACGCGATGCTGCTGCGCTGCCTCGCCATTCAGGGCTCGTGGAACTACGAAATCCTGGCCGGGAACGGCATCGGATTTTGCGTCGAGCCGGCGTTGCGCGAGCTACCGGGTGGCATTGATGGGCCGGCCTATCGCGAAGCGCTGGCCCGCCAGTCGGTGTACTTCAACGCGCATCCGTATCTGGCCTCGCTCGCCGTTGGTGCGCTCGCACGGGTCGAGCTCGAACAGGTGCCACCGGATCGCATCGCGCGTTTTCGCACGGCGCTCTGTGGTCCACTCGGCAGCGTCGGCGATCGCCTCGTCTGGGCCGCCTGGCTCCCGGCATGTTCGCTTGTCGCGTTGCTTCTGTTCGGCATTGGGGTATCGCCACTGGGCGTGGTACTGGGCTTTCTGCTCCTCTACAACGTCGGGCACCTCGGACTTCGCTTCTGGGGGATCAACGCGGGCTGGAATTACGGCCTGCGGGTGGCCTCCGCCCTCGGAAATCCGGTGCTGCAGCATGGCCCACGCTACATTGGACGGATATCGGCAGTGTTGGGCGGATTGGCCCTTCCACTGGCGGTCCATCGGGCGATCGGTGGGGGTGACCCGCTGACGCCCGTTCCAATCGGTGTGGCGATTGCGACACCGCTGCTCGCAGTACTGCTCGTGCGACTGCAGGGACGTGCTGAAGGCTGGCGCGTGGTGCTGTTGCTGCTGGCGTTCTTGATCCTTTACTCGGTGGTGCGTTGATGGCAGAACGAGCTGTCCAAATCGTGAACAAGCATGGGCTTCACGCGCGACCGGCGGCGGAAATCGTCAAGACCGCGTCGAAGTTCTCGTGCGACATCACCATCTCGCGCGATGACCTCGAGGTGAATGGCAAGAGCATCATGGGGGTCATGATGCTCGCGGCCGAGTGTGGGGCAACGATTACGCTCAAGGCGAACGGCGGAGATGCCGACGCGGCGCTCGACGCGATCTCGGCATTGGTGGCGTCGCGCTTCGGAGAAAGCTGAGTGCTATCCGTCCTCCGCGGCATTCCGGCCTCGCCGGGAATCGTCGTTGGTCCCGTGCATCTCCTCCGGTGGGAGGTGCCCGAGGTCAAACCGCGGATCATTGTTGACGCCGAAGTCGATGCCGAGATCGAGCGCTTCCACGCCGCGCTCGAAAAGGCGCGCGAGCGCTTGCGACTCCTGCGCGCCCGCGCCGAAGTGCAGGCTGGCCCCGAAGAAGCGGCCATCTTCGATGTGCAGCTATCGATTCTCGACGACCGTGAGCTCGGCAACAGCACGGTCGCCCTGATTCGCCAGAATCTCGCCGCCGAAAAGGCGTTCGATATCGTGCTGCTCGAATGGCGTTCGCATTTCGCGCGTCATGCCGCACCGATGCTGCGCGAAAAAGTCGGCGACCTGATGGACATTCAGATTCGCGTACTGTCCATCCTGATGGGGCTTCCCGACCACGATCCGGTCGATGTGCCCCGCGGCGCGAACGCGATTCTGGTCACGCACGATCTTACGCCCTCGCTCACCCTGCAGCTCGATCGCGAGTGCATCTCGGCGATCGTCACCGAAGCCGGAACTGCGACCGCGCACGTGGCCATCCTCGCGCGATCGCTCGGGCTGCCGGCAATCGTTGGCGTGCGCAATGCGCTCACCGCACTGCATGGCGGCGAAGTGGCCATCCTCGATGGTGGCGACGGGACGCTCGTTGTTTCGCCCACTGAACTCGAGATCAGCGAGGCGAACAGCCGCCTTGCCGAAGAAGCCGGTCGCGCGGACGTACTGCGCGAACTCGCACACAGTGAAGCGGTCACGATCGACGGCGCCCGGCTCGTCGTGCGCGCCAACGTCGACATCCCCGACGAGTCCGAGCTTGGCGCCAAGAGCGGCGCCGAAGGCGTAGGACTGATGCGCACGGAGTTCCTCGTCGTGGGTCGCGCGAGCATGCCCGACGAGGAGGAGCAGTACAAGGCGTACAAGAAAGTCATTACCGCTTTCCAGGGGCAGACGGTCGTCATTCGCACCTTCGACATCGGTGGCGACAAGCTGCCAGTGGGCGGATTTCCCAGCGAGGCGAATCCGTTCCTTGGATGGCGTGCGATTCGCATGTGCCTCGATCAGAGTGACGTGTTCAAGGTGCAACTGCGGGCGCTGTTGCGCGCCGCGGTGCACGGCGATCTGCGCGTCATGCTCCCGCTGGTCGTCACGGTGGATGAAGTCCGTGAAACACGTCAGCTGATGGAAGAGTGCGTTGCTGAGTTGGCCGAACGTCGCGTGCCGTTCCGCGCTGATGTCCCCCTTGGTGTGATGGTCGAAACTCCCGCCGCCGCCATTGCCTGCGACACACTGGTGCGCGATGTCGACTTCCTGTCGATCGGTTCGAACGACTTGGTGCAGTACACGCTGGCCGTCGACCGTGGCAACGCGAACCTCGCGCCGCGCTTCACGCCATTTCACCCGGCCGTGCTGCGACTCATCTCGCAGGTACAGGCAACAGGTGCCAGCAACGGCATCGATGTCTGCGTCTGTGGTGAAATGGGCTCGCAACCGCTCGCCGTGTTTGCGCTGCTTGGCCTCGGCATTCGCCAGCTGAGCGTCGCTCCGCGTGCCGTGGGCGATGTAAAGCGCGTCCTTCGCAGCGTGCGACTCTCTGCCGCCGAGGAGGCCGCCCGTGCCGCCCTCGCGGCCGGCACGGCACGCGAAGCAGAAACGCTGCTCCGGCGACGATTAAAGGCTGAATTGGATCACCACGCCAGATCGTAGGGCTTGCGCCTGACTGCTGCACCCTGACCCCTCCCGTTGCCGTACGGCAACGGTCCCAACTAGCCTTAAACGTTCCTCTTCACCTTAATCCTGAGCACTCGTGGCCGATCGTCATCTCTTCACTTCGGAGTCCGTAACCGAAGGACATCCGGACAAGATCGCGGACCAGATCTCCGACGCCGTTCTCGACGCCATTCTGACCGAAGATCCCGCGGCCCGTGTGGCGTGTGAAACGTTGGTGACGACCGGTCTGGCCGTGATCGCCGGTGAGATCACGACGTCGGCCTACGTGCATCTTCCCGAAATCGTGCGCCGCACGATCGATGGCATCGGCTACAACGACGCCAACTTCGGCTTCGATTCGAAGACCTGCGCCGTCATGAGCACGATCGACCGTCAGTCACCCGATATCGCGCAGGGTGTCGACACCGGTGGTGCCGGCGACCAGGGGATGATGTTCGGCTACGCGACGGATGAAACGCCGGAGCTCATGCCGATGCCCATTCAGCTCGCGCATGCCCTCACGCATCAGCTGTCGGTGCTGCGCAAGGACGGCACGTACAGCTGGCTTCGCCCGGATGCCAAGGCGCAGGTGAGCGTCGTGTACGAAGGCGATCGTCCGATCGCCGTGGATACGGTGGTTGTTTCCACGCAGCACGACGAAAAGGTCAGCAACACACGCATCCGTCGCGCCGTGCTCGATGATGTCATTCACGCGGTCATCCCCGAAGAGATGGTGAGCCGCCGCATGAAGACGCACATCAACCCGACCGGTCGCTTCGTGATCGGCGGACCGCAGGGCGACGCCGGCCTCACCGGCCGCAAGATCATCGTCGACACTTACGGTGGCATGGGCCGTCATGGTGGCGGTGCCTTCTCGGGGAAGGATCCCTCGAAGGTCGATCGCTCGGCCTGCTACGCGGCACGCTGGGTCGCGAAGAATATTGTGGCCGCCAAGCTCGCCCGTCGCTGCGAAGTGCAGGTCGCGTACGCTATTGGCGTGGCCGAGCCCGTCTCGGTGTACGTGCAGACCTTCGGCACCGGCGCCGTACCCGACCGGGTGATCGAAGCGGCTGTCAACGAAGTGTTCGACCTGACGCCGCGTGGCATCACGCGCGAGCTCGACCTGCGCAAGCCGATTTATCAGGCCACCGCTGCGTACGGCCACTTCGGTCGCACCCCGGAAACGATTGGTCGCGGCCGGAACGCGCGCACGACGTTCACCTGGGAACGCACCGATCGCGTCGCGGCGCTCAAGAAAGCCGTCAAGTAGTTCACAGCATTGCCGACGCCGGAGCGTACTCGTTCCGGCGTCGTGCAGACTTCGCCCCGTATGCGGGGTACCATGACTGCAACAGGTCCATCCCGTTCGGAGCAAGCAGCATGGTAGAAGTTTCGGTGGCCAGACTCGGCCTCGACAGCACGACCAACTCCTACGTGGTGATCCTCCGCGAACGCGGCGGAAAGCGGCTGCTGCCCATCTGGATCGGCCAGCCGGAGGCGGAGTCGATCGTGATGCACATGAACCAGATCAAGCGCGAGCGCCCGATCACGCACGATCTCTGCAAGGCGCTGATCGTTGGATTGGGTGGGACACTGAAACGTGTCACCATCACGCATGTGCAGAAGAACACCTACTTCGCCACGATGCAGGTCGAAGGACCTGCCGGACTCGTTGAAGTCGACGCGCGTCCCTCGGACAGCATTGCCATCGCGCTGCGTCTCGATGCGCCGATCTTCGCGCCCGAGCTGTTGCTCACGGCGTTCGAAACCGACGACGACGATGATGACGAAAGCGCCGGCGCATTTCCGCCGCCGCCGAGCGAAGAGCACGAGCTCAGCGCCGAAGAACTCAAGCGACATCTTGGCAGCTTGCGCCCTGAGGATTTCGGTCGCTTTCAGCCGTAGGCACGTCGCACACGCAACTGTTTACCCTTCCGTGTTCATGTCTCGCCTGATCATCAGGGCACCCTGTAGGGCACTCTTTAGGGCACTCCTTGCGGCGCTGCTCGCGACGCCGGCCATTGCGTTACACGCACAGTCCGCCGATCGCCTCCTGGACGGCCATGTGCGCAAACCGGTCGCTGAGGGTGGCGATTCCACCGGCATGACGCCGGTGAGCAATGTATGGGTGATCCTGCATCGTCTTGGCAAAGACAGTGCAGGGCCCATCGACTCGGTGCGCAGCGATGCGAGTGGTCGCTATCGGCTTCCCTATCGCGCGTTCGGTCGCACCGACGCGGTGTACTTCGCATCGGTGACGTACGGCGGCATCGCCTACTTCACGCAGCCGGCACGCGACGACACGGTGGCCGGAAGTGATGCGGATGTCGCTGTGTTTGATACAACGACAAAGGCGTTCCCGATCAGCGTGAAGGGACGGCATCTCATTGTCGGCAAGCGCGACACCGGCAACGTGCGCACGATCATTGAAGTGTACGAGCTGTCGAACGACAGTCTGCGTGCACTGGTCGCGATGGGTACCACTTCACCGACGTGGAGTGCGCGCATCCCGGGTGCGGCCACCAACGTGCGCGTGAACTCCGACGAAGTGTCACCGCAGGCGTTCCGTGCAGCGAATAGCCGCGCCGAGATTTTTGCACCGATTTCGCCCGGTATCAAACAGCTGTCGTTCACCTACAGCGTACCCGAAAGCGCGTTTCCACTTGCCTTCACCGCTGAAGCGGGCGCGGTCGTGTTCGAGGTGTTGCTTGAAGATCCCGCCGCAACAGTGCAAGCCATGGGTTTCACACGCGTCGGCGAGGTCACGCTCGAAGGGCGGCAGTTTCAGCGGTTTCTCGCGCAGGACGTGAAACCTGACACGCGCCTCGCGATCGACGTGCCATCGAATGGCGCGTTGAGTACTGGGTCGCTGCGGCGGTATGGATTGATCGTTGCGATTGGCTTCTTCGTGCTCCTGCTTGTCGGGCGTCGCATGCAGCGCTCTGCGAGCGCGCGTGCCAACGCGCCGTTGCCGACCATGCGAACGACCGTGAGCGATGACGCCGAACCGGATCGACTTCGCGACGCCATCACGCAGCTCGATGCGACGTGGGCCAGGCAGGTCGCCCCGAACGAAAATCTGCAGCGCACGTACGAGGCCCGACGCCGTGAACTCGAGAATGCGCTCGCGCAGGCGCTTGCCGAGGCCGGCCGACAGGGGTAGCTTCGAATCGTCGCCCTCTTCTGGGCGAAGACAATTGATGACGAGCGCGGGACACGGAAGCCGGTGAAAAGCCGGCGCGGCCCCGCCACTGTAACGGATCTGCTTTCTGTTCTGTGAAAGCAGTGCACGCGTCAAAAGCCACCGGTTGCAATACTGGGAAGGCGACACGTGCGACACGCGATGCCCACGAAGCATTGCGCGTTCATTCGAAGCCAGGAGACGACCCGCGCTCTTTCTTTTGCGAAGACCCTCGAGGGGGGGCTCGTGCAATCGTGTCGTCGCGTCAGCGCCGGCATGCGTGCCCGGGCGTCTTCTCGTGGGAGGGGGCGCCTTTTCTGTTGTATCCCACACGATTCACGTCGCGCGTCGTCGTAGTTGCAGCGCTGCTTGCAACGGCGGGCGTAAGCGCATGCACCGATTCCTCGCGTAAAGCGCCGGCAGGCGATTCCACCGCGGCGATCGCTGGTGCCGCCGCAGTCGTCTCCGTACCCGACACCGACGACTTCGGCGCGAAGCTGCCGACGGATGCGTCGGCCGCAGCACGCGTGGTGTCGCTCAATCCCGCGGCCACTGAAATCATTTATGCGATCGGCGCGCAGTCGCACGTCGTTGGTCGCTCGCGTTGGGATGAGTTCCCGGAAGCCGCAAAGTCGCTCCCGTCGCTCGGCGATGGCATCAAACCCAACGTTGAAGCCGTGCTCGCAGCCAGGCCAACGCTGGTGATTCTCTACGCAACGGCCGACAATCGACCGGCCGCCGAGGCCTTCGCGCGGGCCGGCGTGCGAACCATCGCCATGCGCGTCGATCACATCGTGCAGTTCCACACACTCACCCGTGTGCTCGGTGTGGCACTCGGCGAGTCGGCGCGCGCGCAAAGCGTGAGTGATTCCGTGGCATCGACGCTCGCGCGTGTGAAGAGCACCGTCGATCGGCTCGTGCCGCCCCTGCAACGTCCGACGGTCGTGTGGCCGGCCTGGATCACGCCACCGATGGTGATCGGCGGCGGAAGCTATCTCGATGAACTGCTGGTGATCGCGGGCGGTGTGAATGTTTTTCACGATCAGCCCGGACCGTCGCCTCAGGTGAGCATCGAGGAGATCGTCGCACGCGCGCCGACGCTCATCGTGGCAAGCGAAGCGACATCGCGCGATATCCGCGCTTCGACGACGTGGAGCAGCATTCCCGCGGTCAAACTCGGTGCGTTCGCCATGCACGATCCCAAGCTGTCGGGACGTCCTTCCGTGGTGCTGGGGATGGCGGCCGTGCAGCTCGCGAAGGTGCTGCATCCGCAACTCGCTGATTCGATCCGCTGATGCGCCTGCAGCAACGCTCCGCCTCGACACGCTACCGTTTCGCCTGGACGGGCGGTGTGGTCGCGCTGGTGATTGTGGCGGTGCTCGCGCTCGCATTTGGCTCGGCGTCGATTCCCATCGGCGACATTGTACGCGGACTCATGGGGGACGGCGATGCGGGTACGATCGCGATCGTACGGTCGCTGCGTGTGCCGCGCGTTGCGTTGGCGATGCTCGTTGGTGCTGGACTTTCGATGAGCGGCGGCACGTTACAGGGCACGCTCCGCAATCCGCTCGCTGAACCGTATCTGCTCGGGGTATCGGGTGGGGCTGCCGTAGGCGCGGTAATGGCGATGGCACTCGGCGTACACGAGCCGTATGCGATCACCGCCAGCGCATTTGGCGGTGCCGCGCTGGCGACGATGCTCACTACGGGTATCGCGCGTGCCGTCGGCGGTGCGGCCGATACGCGACTGCTCATCATGGCCGGCGTCATCGTTGGCGCGTTCGCCAATGCGGTCATCATCGTGGCGCTGGCCGATCTGCCGGCGGAGAAGGTACGCGGTGCGCTCTGGTGGATGATGGGGTCGGTTGGAGACGCGTCATGGAGTGCCGTCGCGCGTGCCGCCGTGGTGATCACCCCCCTGGCGCTCTGGCTGGTGTGGCGCGCGCGCGATCTCGATGTAATTGCCTTGGGCGCCGAGCCGGCGGTTGCGCTCGGCGTTGATGTCGAGCGCACCGGTCGGCGGCTTTTTCTGGTTGGCTCCTGGCTGGCCGCAGCGACGGTGGCGTCGGCTGGCCTCATCGGATTCGTTGGACTCGTCGTACCCAACATCGCACGAGCGATGGGTGCGTCGCGCCATCGAACGATGCTGCTCATGTCGGCGCTGTACGGCGCCGTGTTGCTGGTCGCCGCCGATCTGGTCGCTCGCACCGTGCGTTCACCACTCGAGTTGCCGTTGGGTGCCGTCACCGCGCTCATTGGCGTGCCGTTCTTTCTTGCTCGGCTTCGTCGGGTAACACCCACGTGAGTTCGCGCATCAATTCACCGGCGCTCCACTTCGACGGCATGTCGGTACGCTATCCGCGCCGCGACGTGTTGGCGCTCGACAATGTTTCGCTGACCGCCGAGCCTGGTCGCGTGACGGCAGTTGTTGGTCCGAATGGGAGCGGCAAGAGCACGCTGGTGCGCACGCTCCTGCAGCGAGTTCCCGTGGAACGTGGTGTCGTGCGCATTGGCGATCAGCAGTTGGATACGCTCGATGTGCGGACGCGTGCGCGAACGGTGGCCATTGTGCCGCAGCGCGAAGAGCCGTTGTTGCCGCTCTCCGTTGCCGACTTTGTGATGCTGGGGCGTCACCCCTGGCGCGGTGCCTTTGGAGCGCCGTCGGCAGCTGATCGCGAGAAGGTGGAGCAGGCGTTGATTCGGGCTGAAATGATCGATGCGTCGGCGCGCCTCACCGACACGCTTTCCGGCGGCGAGTGGCAGCGCGTACGTATCGCGCGCGCCCTGGCGCAGGACGCGCCGGTGCTCGTGCTCGACGAACCCACCACGTTCCTCGACATCGCGCACGAGATGGCGGTATTCGAGCTGATCGATGCGCTCGCGACGGAAGGGCGCACGGTGCTGCTGGTGAGTCATCAACTCAACCTGGTCGCACGGTTCGCGGGGCATATCGTGCTGCTGCATCGCGGTACGGTGGCCGCGGCGGGAACGGCGGCCGATGTCATGCGTGGCGATGTTCTCGAGCGCGTGTACGAGTGGCCACTCGTTGTGACACGGGACCCGGCGGTCGGCGCGCCCGCGTTGCTGCCGCTTCGCGGTTCGGGCACACGCGGCATCAACCGGCGGGGCGACGCATGAGCTTCCCCGCTGTTCTCGCTGCACAGCACATCGCGTTCGTGCTCTGCGTGACCGACGCGTCCACCGGCGCGCCGCTCGTTGGCGCAACCGTGCGGAGGTCGAACGCGTCGTCGTCGATTGTCATGCGCGACGCCTGCGCACCGCTGCGCGAGCTTCGATCCGGCGACACGATTGACCTCACGCGCTCAGGTTTTCGATCGGCGCGTGTTCAGCTCGATCAGGCAAGCGACACCGTGCGTGTGCAGCTCGCGCCGCTCACCTCCTCACCGGTGAGCGCCAGGGTGCATGCCAAGGTGCATGCACTCGATGTGCAGCATGTCGTCGCCGATGCGGACCGTGGGGTCGGCTTGGCCGTTACGCAAGACGTGCGCGACGCGCAGGAGCGCGGCGCCGGAACGGCTGCCTCGTTGCTCGCGCTGCTGCCCTTCACGCAGCTGCGCACCGCACGCGGCGAGACTGGAGTGTCACTCCGTGGCGCGCGTCGCGAGCAGGTGGTGATGACACTCGACGGCATGCCACTCAACGATCCGGCGACCGGACTCGCCGATGTCGCCGACATTCCACTCGCATCACTGGGAAGCGCTACCGTTGCACCGGGTTCTGACCCTGTCGGCGCCGGACTCGGCGCGACCGGTGGCGTGGTCGCACTCACCACCCGGGCAAAAGAGCTGGTCACGCTCCGCTCAGGCTCCTTCGGGCAGGTGCAAGTGGAGGCTGCGGGTACGAGCGACGCCGCTGGTGCACGCTGGAATGGTGCCGTGGGTTGGCGTCGCGCCCGCAATGATTTTCCGTTCGTGAACGCCGTGGGCGAATCGCCGATCACCGAAGTACGCGTGAACAACGACGAAGCGCAGCTGTCGCTGAGTGGTGGCGTGGTGCATCAGCGTACGCAGGTCACAGTGCTTGCCTCGACCAGTGAACGCGGAATGGTTGGTCCGGCAAATGTGCGTACGTACGATCATGATCGCGCGCGAACGAATCGCATCAACGCGCGTATACAGCGATCGGTCGCGTCCTCGGTGCTGAGCGCCGGCATCCGTCGCTTCGAGTTGGCCTATCGCGATCCCACGCGGCCGGTGTTGGATTCGCGCGCCTCGGCGTGGGCGGCCGATCTGGACTGGCGTGGTACTCTCGGTCCGGGCACCTGGCGCGTTGGCGCCGGCGCCGATCGACTGCAAGCCAGCGGCGGTCTCGAGCAACGCCGCTCGCGTGGCTTCGCGGCGTACGGAATCGATCGGTCGTTCGCGGCCAACGATCGCGGACGACTCGAGCTTGGTGTACGTACTGACGTGGTGGAGCGACTTGGTGCACAGCCGTCGGGGTCCGCGGGAGTCCGTTGGGAGTTGATGAAGGTGCGTGGCGTTCGTGTCGGCACGCTCGCACGCGTCGCGCAAGCCGTTCGCGTCCCGACGTTGTACGACCTCTACTTCTCGAATCCGCAGCGCCTTATCGTGCGCGCGCTCGCGCCCGAGCGCGTGACACTCGACGGAAGCACTGGGCTTACCGCTGTTGCGGGCAGCGCGAGGCGATCGTTCAGCACCGAAGTCACCGCCGTCACGCGTACCACGCGTGATGCCATCGTCTGGTTCCCCGGTAACTTCGGTTGGAGTCCGGAGAATGTCGGTCGTGAAGTGCTCCGCGGTGTCGAGACGCGCTCCGCGTTCGTGTACGACGCGCTGCAGATCGATGGATGGCTGACCGACTACGATGCGCTGCTGCACTCGAATGGCTTACGCATCCCCACGCCATATGTCGCGCGTCTTGCTGGCGGCACGCGCGTGCAACACACGTTGCGCGTCGCGACGATCAGCGCGAACACGCGATACGTCGGGCGGCGGCCGTACACCGCGGGGCCGCGCGATCCCTTTTACGAACTTCCTGCTGTGTGGCTTGTCGATGGAGCTGTCAGCCATCACCGATCGGTGCAACGCGCCGATGTGCTGGTGACGCTCGCCCTCGACAACGCTACCAATGCGCACTGGCAGTCAGTGCGCGGATTCCCGATGCCCGGCCGCAATTGGTCGCTCGGCATCTCCCTCGAGCCACGGCGTCAGCGCTGAAGTTGGCCTCCCTTTCGATGGGCTCACGCCCGATAGGTCGTTACATGTTCGCCCAGGCTCTCAGGACCGTCCGTCGCGCCCCGCAGGCGTTGGCGATTTCCTCGCTCGCGCTGCTCGCCGCATGTGGCAGCGATTCTCCGTTGCAAGTGCAACCGGGTCCCTCGCGCGGTATCGTGGTGCTCGATGGCTTCATCCAACCCGGCTACACCTTTGTGGGTGACACCGGTTCCGCGACCACCAAGGTCAATCTCGGCAGCAGCACGGAGTTCGATGCCGGCGGATTCGACATGGTGCGTGATACGTTGCTGGCGGTCTCGAGCCGCGGCGCCGGCGACATGCTCTTCATCACCGACGTCAACACGTCAGTCGTGAAGAAGGTGCAGTTGCCCTCAAAGAGCAATCCGGGCCGTGCGCGCCTGCTCACCGGTTCGAACGGACAGACACTGATCGCTGCGGCGCTTCGCGACTCGAACAGCATTGCGCTCGTCACGATCACGTCGGGTACCGTGAGCAGCACGCGCATCGCCAACGCGGGCGTGTGTCCAACGGACGTGTTCCGCAACGGCACCGATACGTGGATCGTCGACGCCAACGCCAACTGCAAGACGAACTATGCGGTGCAGGGCGACGTGCGTCTCATTCGCGTACCCGCGAGTGGCACTGCGCGCGATACGCTCACGCTGACCGGATTGCGCGGGTCTGGCGCGAGCGCACTGGTGAGCGGCAGCGTCGCGTACATCACGGCGGGCGGCGATGCGAGCTTCGCCAGCTTTCCGTACACGCTCATCACGTCGGGCGCGATCGCGAAGGTCGATCTCGTCAACCGTCGCGTGATCACCACGAAGCCGATGCCCACCGGTACCTACGGCGCCGGTGTGAAGATGGGGCAGGACGGCTACCTGTACGCCACGCTGTACGAGAATCTCACGAGCTTCGCGAATCGCATTATCAAGATCAATGCGAATGACATGTCGTTTGTCAGCAACGGCACCAACCCGTGGCTCTCGCTCACCAACAGCACTGGCGCTGCTGTTTCCTGCGGCAGTGGTCAGGCCGATGGCCTGGGCCGCCTCCACTGCATCGTGAACGGCACGGGTTCTGTGACGTCGCTGGTCGTGTTCAATACGGGCTTCGTCGAGACCCGCCGAGTGCTGGCCGGGCAGGGCGGCGTGGACATGGCGCTCCGCTAACCCCCGCTTGGGGTCAGACTCCAAGCCGACGCCGCGACCGCCCCAATAGTTCACCGCCGATCAGCGCTGAGCGCAGTCCTCCTTTCCAGGGCGCCTTCGGCGCCGACAACCAACGAGGATGGGGACAACACACGATGATTTGCGCTGCGGCCGTTTGCCCCAAAAAAGCATCGTTCCGCCGCACAAGTCATCGTGAGTTGTCCCCTACTTCGTTAGTTGTCAGGCGCCGCAGGCGCCCAAGCAGTTCACCACGGTTCACCGGATCGGGGGGGGGGGGGGGGGAACCAAACAAAACCCCG
>CBHWDN010000011.1:0-143947 GCA_966112585.1 uncultured Gemmatimonadaceae bacterium | reverse complement strand
ATGACCCCCCCCCGGGCGTGTGCTTTTCTGCGCCGGGTGGGGTGCCCCCACGGGGGGGCGGTGTTGGGCAGAGCCCAACCCCCGCCGCTGACGTTGCGGCACAGGTGGGAGGCCGACTCATTGGTGATGGCAGCGTGCGGGTGCAGGGGATCGCACCACTCGATCGCGCCGGCGCCAACGAGTTGAGCTTTCTCTCGCAGAAGCGCTATCTCAACTGGTTCACCACATCGAACGCCGGTGTGGTGTTGGTGTCCGCTGTGTTCGAAGATGCGAGCGGCGGGCCGACGACGCGCATTGTCGTCGACAAGCCGATGGATGCGCTCCTCACGCTGCTGCCGCGATTTCATAAGCGCGAGCCGCGCGCGAGCGGCGTGCATCCCACAGCCGTGGTCGCCGCTACCGCAACGATTGGCGCGGGCGTGACGCTCGATCCGCACGCGGTGATTGGTGAGCAGGCGGTGATTGGCGACGGATGCTGGATTGGCGCGGGCGCCAAAGTTGGCGCCGGTAGCACGCTTGGCCGCGATGTGCGCTTACATCCGAACGCGGTTGTGTATCCGTTCGTCGAACTGGGCGATCGCGTCGTGCTGCACGCCGGTGCACAGGTGGGTCGAGAAGGGTTTGGCTTTGTGCCGCAGCCTACCGGCATTGTACGGATCCCGCATGTCGGTCGATGCGTGCTGGGTCACGACGTCGAGATCGGTGCGAACAGCTGTGTCGATCGCGGCAGCATCGACGACACGATCATCGGTGCGGGCACCAAGATCGACAACCTCGTGCAGATCGCCCACAACGTGCGTATCGGCCGCTTCTGTTTCGTCGCGGCGCTCGCTGGAATCGCGGGTTCTACGCGTATCGAAGATGGCGTGCAGATTGGCGGCCAGGTGGGCACGGCCGGCCATTTGACGATAGGGGCCAAAGCCACGGTAGCGGCCAAAGGTGCGGTGTTCGGTGATATGCCTCCCGGCGAGATCTGGTCGGGCTATCCGGCCCGCCCTCACCAGGAGCAGTTGCGTACGCAGGCCGCGCTGGTTCGCCTCGCGCGACTCGTGCGACCGCTGGAGCGTTTGCTCGCGTCGCGCAAACAAGATGAGACCCCCGCTTCGGGAGCTGAGGAGTGAGCCGTCGTACGATTGGCGCCGATGCTAGTGTCGAAGGCATCGGCTTGCATCTTGGGAAGCCGTGCCGGTTGAACTTCCGCCCAGCGGCCGCTGGTACCGGCGTCGTATTCCGCCGCGTAGACCTGCCGGATACGCCAACGATTCCGGCGCGCGTGGACGTCGCGGTGGAGGCCGAGCGTCGTACGCAGCTCGGCAAAGGTGAGTCGGCGCTCCATACGGTGGAGCACGTGCTTGCCGCGGTGGGTGGACTTGCCATCGACGATCTGGTGATCGAGATGGACGGCCCCGAACCGCCAATCATGGATGGGAGTGCCCAACCCTTCATCGAGGCGCTGGATGCCGCCGGGCTGCGCTCGCAGGAAGGGCGTGCCGATTGGCTGGTGGTACGCAAAGCCTTCCGCGTTGAAGACGGAGAGTCCGTGTACGAGGTGTACCCGAGCTTCGGATTGCATCTCGACGTGACGATCGACTTTCCTCATCCGCTGGTCGGGGAGCAGCGTGGTACCTACTCCGTCTCCGAGCAGAGCTTTCGCAAGGAGCTCTCGGCTGCGCGGACCTTTGGTTTTGTCCATGAAGTGGACGCGCTGCGGGCCAAGGGATTGATTCAGGGGGCATCGACGGCCAACGCCGTCGTGCTCGATGACAACGGGTTGGTGGATACCACCCTCCGCTGGTCCGATGAGTTCGTGCGACACAAGGCGCTCGATTGCGTGGGCGATCTCGTGCTCGCTGGTACGCGACTTCGCGCACGCATTGTGGCCCACAAGCCCAGTCATCGGGGCACGGTGGCCCTGGTGCGCGCGCTAATGCAACACGCCGTTCGGGAGCCGTCCTTGTACAACATCGAAGACATCATGCAGGTGCTTCCGCACCGCTATCCGTTTCTCCTCGTGGATCGCATCCTCGAGCTGGAAGAAGGGAAGCGGATCGTGGGGCTCAAGAATGTCACGATCAATGAGCCGTTCTTTCAGGGACATTTCCCTGGACATCCCATCATGCCCGGCGTGTTGATCATCGAAGCGATGGCGCAGGTCGGCGGCATGTTGCTGATGCGCACGGTGCAGGACCCGGCGAGCAAGGTCGTGTATTTCATGACGCTCGACAACGTGAAATTCCGCCGTCCGGTCAAGCCGGGCGATCAACTGCGTTTCGAGCTGGAAGTCACGCAGATGCGCGGTGCGATCTGTCGCATGAAGGGCGTGGCGTATGTCGATGGGCAGGTGGCCACCGAGGCCGACATGGCTGCGACCATTCGCGATCGGTAACGCGCCATGTCCAGTGCGAAGATCCACCCGTCCGCCATCGTCGATCCATCGGCGCAGATTGGCCGGGATGTGGAGATCGGTCCGTGGGCGATGGTTGGCCCCAACTGCGTGGTTGGTGACGGCACCAAGCTGGCGGCGCGATCGACGCTCGAACGCAACGTGCGACTTGGCCAGCGCGTGCAGGTCGGTATCGGGGCGATACTCGGTGGCGACCCGCAGGACCTCAAGTATCGCGGCGAAGAGACATGGGTCGAGATCGGCGATGGAACGGCGGTTCGCGAATACGCCACGATCAATCGGGCCACGGCGCATTCGGTCACGACGCGCGTGGGGAAGAACTGCTTCCTCATGAGCTACGTGCACCTCGCGCACGACTGTGAGCTTGGCGACTCGGTGATCATTTCGAATGGCACGCAGCTCGCTGGTCATGTGCACGTCGAAGAAAAGGCGATCATTTCGGGGTTGTGCGCCGTGCATCAGTTCGCGCGCATCGGCAAGCACTCGTTCATTGGCGGTTGTTCGCGTGTGTCGCAGGACGTGCCGCCGTATGTTCGCGCCGTGGGCAACCCGATCAAGCTGTTCGGACTCAACTCGGTTGGGCTCCAGCGCAGTGGCTTTGACGAGAACGTGGTCAAGGCGCTCAAGCAGGCGTATCGCTACTGCTTCCGTTCAGATCTCAACGTCTCGCAGGGCGTCGAACGTGCGCGCGCCGAGATGGAGGTGTTGCCGGAAGTGGATCACTTCCTGACCTTCATCGAAGCGTCGTCACGCGGTGTG
Source organism: uncultured Gemmatimonadaceae bacterium (assembly GCA_966112585.1). Taxonomy (GTDB): domain Bacteria; phylum Gemmatimonadota; class Gemmatimonadetes; order Gemmatimonadales; family Gemmatimonadaceae; genus Gemmatimonas. Next base: position 140,784 of record CBHWDN010000011.1, on the reverse strand, counting down.
GGGTTCTGAGCGCGTGACACACTCGCCGGGAACCGATCGACAGTCGTTTTCGAAGCCTGGTGCGCCGCGTGTCGGTGTGGTCGGCGCTGGCGGGCTGGGTACGCACCATGTGCGCATCCTGCGCGACTTGTGCGGCGAGCGTTTCGCCGGATTTGTCGACGAGAATCCGGCCCGGGCCGCCGAGATTGCGTCGCAGTACCAGGTGCCGTCGTATCCGTCGTTGTCGGCGCTGCTCGACGATGTCGATGCGGTGTCGGTCGTCGTTCCGACGACGGCGCATCACGCGGTCGCGTCGCAGGTAATTGCGCGCGGCAAGCATGTCTTCGTGGAAAAGCCGTTTACGGTCACGCTCGAAGAAGCCGATGACCTGCTCGCGAAGGCAAAGGCGGCGGGTGTGATCGTGCAAGTGGGGCACGTCGAGCGATTCAATCGAGCCGTTCGTGCGGCGATGCCGTATGTGGATGGCCCCCGATTCATAGAAAGCGATCGACTGGCGCCCTTCAATCCGCGCGGTTCCGACGTCGCGGTTGTACTCGATCTCATGATTCACGATCTCGATCTTGTGCACACGCTCGTTGGCACACGTGTCGCCGACGTGCAGGCGATGGGGATGCCGGTGTTGACGCCGCAGGTGGACATCGCGAACGCGCGCCTGACCTTTGCGAACGGCGCGGTGGCAAACATCACGGCGAGTCGCGTGTCACGCGAACGACTGCGGAAGCTGCGTATCTTCCAGCGCAGTGGGTATCTGTCGCTCGATCTTGCGGCGGGCACCGGCGAGTACTTTCGCCTGCGCGGCGACTTCGACCCGATGCAACTCGCGCGTGCGCCGCGCGCGCTCGAGGAGTTCGTGGAGCGTGTCGTGCTCGAGGCTCCCGAAGGCGAACCGCTCGTGCTCGAGCTGTCGACCTTCCTCGGCGCACTGGCCGGTCGCAATCCGATTGCGGTGACGGGCGAGGAAGGTCGGGACGCGCTGGAGGCGGCCATTCGCATTCAACAGGCGATCGATCACGCGCGCGCCGTGATGCGGGCGAGCGATGCGGGCGCAGTCTCTCGTGCGTGAGGTGCTGTTCGTCGTCGGAGAGGCGTCCGGCGACTTGCACGCGGGTAAGGTCGCGGAAGTGCTGCGCGCCGAGCTTCCCACGCTGCGCATGCGCGGAGTGGGCGGCGGCCACATGCGACGTGCTGGTGTGGAGATCATCGAAGAGGTCGAGAATCTGGCCGTGATGGGTTTCGTGGAGGTGCTGCAGCATGTGCCGAAGCACTGGGCACTGCTGCGCCGAATCCGCGCGGAGCTCGAAAGCGGCCGCATTGGGTTGGTCGTGCTGCTTGACTATCCCGGCTTCAACCTCAAGGTGGCGGCCGCAGCCAAGGCAGCCGGCGTGCCGGTGCTCTACTACATCACGCCCCAGGTATGGGCGTGGGGCGCGAAGCGACTGCCGGTGATCGCCGACGTTGTGACCAAGGCCGCGTGCATTCTGCCCTTCGAAGAAGCGTTGCTGCGGCAGCACGGCGTCGATGCGACGTTCGTTGGTCATCCGCTGCTCGATCGCGCGCAGTCGCTGCCATCGCGAAGTGACGCACGCCAGCAGCTCGGACTCGATTCGAACGCGCCCGTGCTCGCGGTGTTCCCGGGGAGCCGGCGCGCCGAGATCGAACGTCATCTTGAGCCCTTCGTCGCGGCCGCGCGCGCGGTGCAGGCCCGGCGCCCCGAGGTGCAGGTCGTAGTGAGTGTTGCTCCCACGGTGCGAATCGACGAGTCGCAATGCCCGTTTCCACTGGTACAGGGCACGTCGTTTGTCGTGCAGCGTGCGGCCACGGCGGGGTTGCTCAAGAGCGGCACCAACACGCTGGAGGCGGCGGTGGCGGGGCTCCCGCATGTGATTGGCTATCGCACGAATCCGATCACGTACGAAATCGCCAAGCGCGTCGTGAAGATTCCGCACATCGGACTGGTCAACGTCGTTGCCGGTCGCGAAGTCTCACGGGAGTTCGTGCAAGACGACTTTGTGCCCGAGCGCGTGGCCGATGCACTGTTGCCGCTGCTCGACGAAGACAGCGCGGAACGCCGCACGGCGGAAGACGGCTTGCTGGCTGTGCGTGGGAAGCTCGGTACGCCGGGCGCCTCCGGGCGGGTGGCGGCGCTGATCATGCGACTGCTTGGCACGTCGTGACTGACACCGCGCGCACCGCGACAACGGACGGCGCGTCTGCACCACGGATTGCGCTCGACTGGAAGACACGCGTCGCAATCCGCCTCGGCGGATTGCTTGTGCGTGGATTGTCGCGCACGTGGCGCTATCGCGTCATTGGTCGCGACACCCTGGATGCGCGACCGCCGCGCACGTCGCCGGTCGTGTACACGCTGTGGCACGGGCAGATGATTCCCACGCTGTGCGCGCATCGCGTGAAGACCGGCGTGATTGTCAGTGAACACAAGGACGGCGAAATCATCGCCCGTATCCTCGAACTGTTTGGATGCTTTGGTGTGCGTGGTTCGAGCTCTCGGGGCGGCACCCGCGCGCTGCTCGAAGCCGTTCGGGTGGTGGAGCAGGGCATCGATATGGCGTTCACGCCGGACGGTCCGCGCGGACCACGACAAACCATTTAGCAGGGCGCCCTGATTCTGGCGCATCGCGCCAAGGTGCCGATTGTGTTCATCCTCGCGCATACGGATCAGAAGTGGCAGCTGCGCAGCTGGGATGGTTTCGAGATTCCGAAGCCGTTCGCACGCATCACCGTGGCCTACACGCCGCCGATCGCGATGGACGACGCCGATGTCCGAACGGCCGCCGCGCGCACTGACGAGTTCAAGGCGCGCATGGAATCGGCGATGGCGGAGCTTGTGGAGACGCATCGGGATCCGCGCCGCTGGAGTGCTCGGTGAGCGGCCTCCGCGATTTTGCCGAGTGGACATGGTATGCCGAGGGGACGGGTGCCGCACTCACGCGCGGGGTGCTGCAGCCCGCATCATGGATTTTTGCTCGAGCCGTCGCCACGCGAAATGCGCAGTTTGATCGCGCAACTCGAAATGATGCGCCACTACCCGCGCTATCGATCGGCAACCTGACCGTAGGCGGTACGGGAAAGACGCCAGTGTCGTCGTGGTTTGCGGCACGACTGCGTGAGCGCGGGGCGCATCCCGCGCTGATTTTGCGTGGCTACGGCGATGACGAATGGCGGGTGCACGAACTGCTCACGCCATCGGTTCCGGTGCGCATCGCGCCCGATCGATTGCAGGCGATGCACGCGGCGAAAGCGGCTGGTGCCGATTGCGTCGTGCTCGATGATGCGTTTCAGCATCGTCGTGCGCCCCGTGTGTCCGATGTCGTCCTCATCAGTGCGGACCGATGGACCGGGCGCGAAGCGGTTTTGCCGGCCGGACCGTTTCGTGAGTCGATGCACGGTCTCACGCGGGCGACGGCGGCCATCATCACGGTGAAAGCGGCGTCCACCGAACGTGTACAACGCGTAGAGCGGCGAATTCGTGATGTCGCTCCTGACCTGCGCCCGGCAATCGTTCGCTTGGTGCCGGACGCGCTACACGCGCTGCCCGGTACGGATGGGCACGCGGTTGAATCGCTCGACAAGCTGGACGGCGCACGCGTGATGGCGCTCTCGGCGATCGCCGATCCCGAGGCGTTCGCGCGACAGCTCCGGGGCTGTGGCGCGCAACTGGTTCACGAGATGCGATTTCCCGACCACCACCGCTTTTCGGCGGCCGATTTGAGCCGTGTTTCCGCGGTGTTACACGGTGTCGATTTAGTGGTCTGTACACTGAAGGACGCCGTGAAGCTGGCCCCCATCTGGCCTCGCGAAGCGACGCGCCTTTGGTATGTTTCACAGACACTCGTGGTTGATCGAGGCGCTGAGATCCTGGAACGAGAGTGTGACAGGGTGTTGGCTGCGCGCTGACCACGATTCCCACCGCCGGCACGGCCGGCACACAAAACACGTCTCCCCGCCTTATGGCTATCGACCTGCTGCGCCTGCCGACGGACAGCATTGTTCGTCCGGACAAGGACCGCTTTCTCCAAGAAGAAAATCCATTCGAAGCGATGATGTCGCGCTTCGACCGGGCCGCCGAACTGCTCGATCTCGAGCCCGGCATTTACAAGATTCTCCGCAACCCCGAGAAGCAGCTCACCGTGTCCATTCCGGTGCAGCTCGACAACGGTGATGTCGAAGTCTTCACCGGCTATCGCGTGTTGTACAACACGTCACGTGGGCCGGCCAAGGGTGGCATTCGCTTCGACTTGAATGTCACGCTCGAAGAAGTGAAGGCGCTCGCCGCATGGATGACGTGGAAGTGCGCCGTCGTGAACTTGCCGTTCGGTGGTGCGAAGGGCGGCGTGATTTGCGATCCGCTGTCGATGAGTGTTGGTGAGCTCGAGCGCGTCACCCGCCGCTACACCAAGGGTATCATGTCGCTGCTCGGACCTGACACCGACGTCCCGGCGCCCGATGTGAACACGAACGAGCGTGTCATGGCGTGGGTCATGGACACGTACTCCATGCATGTGGGCCGCACGGAAAACGCGGTGGTGACGGGCAAGCCGGTGGAAATGGGTGGTTCGCTGGGCCGCAAGGAAGCGACCGGTCGCGGCTGTATGCTGGTGACGAGGGAGGCGCTCGCGCACCTCGGCATGGCGATGAAGGGCGCCACCGTCGCGGTGCAGGGCTTCGGCAACGTGGGCTCGACCGCAGCGACGTTGATGGCGCGCGAAGGGTGCAAGATCGTGGGCATCAGCGATCGCACGGGCGCGTACTACAACGCGAAGGGGATCGATGTCGACGCGGCGAACGCGCACATTCGTCAGCACCGCACGCTTGAAGGCTTCGCCGGTGGCGACGCGATCGATGCGGAAGATCTGCTGACGCTCGAAGTGGACGTCCTGGTTCCCGCCGCGCTCGAAAACGTGATCACCACGAAAAATGCGCCGAAGATTCGCGCGAAGGTGATCTGCGAAGGTGCGAACGGCCCCACCACGGCCGCAGCCGATCCGATCCTCGACGAGAAGGGGATTTTCGTGATTCCCGATATTCTCGCGAATGCCGGCGGTGTCACGGTCTCGTACTTCGAGTGGGTGCAGGACCGCATGGGCTACTTCTGGTCGGAGGCGATCGTCAACGAGCGCCTCGGCGAGATCATGACGCGCAGCTTTGCCGACGTGCTGCAGCTCAGCAAGCAGCACAAGGTCAACATGCGTACGGCGGCGTACATGCTGTCGATCAGCCGCGTGGCCACTGTGCATCGCTTGCGCGGCATCTACGCCTGATCGGTGAAGGTGTCTGTGGTTGTCATCGGCCGGCCTCGCCACGCGGGGCTGGCCGATGCCATTCAGGACTATGAAACCCGCGCCGCGCGCTACTGGCCGCTCGACGTCATCGAAGTGCGCGAAGAGCCGGGGAAGGGGCTGAGTGCCGACCTTGTGCGCGAGCGCGAAGGGGCTCGGCTGGCGGAGCGGATCGCGCCGGAAGCCATCGTGGTGGCCTGTGATCCCGGCGGGGTGGTGATGGAGTCGGAACCGTTCGCCAGGTGGCTGCAGCAGCTCCGCGACGAGGCGCGCAGTGTAACCTTCGTCATCGGTGGCGCCCACGGCCTTGGACCGGCGGTGCGGAATCGGGCAAACCGGCGGTTGTCACTGGCGCCGTGGACGCTCCCGCATGAGGTTGCACGTCTGGTGTTGGCGGAGCAGCTGTACCGCGCGGGCACAATCTCGCGCGGCGAACCGTACCACAAGTAAGGCATCGAACCGTCGTGACCCGTCTGGTGGAAACGAGGATCTTCGCGTGAACGCAGGCAGCGCTGATGCAAGCGAGCTCACTGGTGTCCCCGAGGGCGTGCGCATTCGCAGCGTCCCGTTGGGTGGCAGTGCGCTGTCGCAGGCCGCACAACGCGGCGCGGTGCCGCAGTGGTACGCGCGATGTCCCGAGCAGCCGAGCGAGTGGCAACCGCATGCGGCGCAGGTTCGCGCGACGCACGATGCCGCCTGGTTGACGACGCTCGCCCCGGCCTTTTCCGCGACGGGCGCAGCGGCGGAACGGCTCGCGCGGGCAGCGGCCGATGGTGTGGTGGTCACAACGGGGCAGCAGCCGGGATTGTTCGGCGGCCCGGCGTACACCTTCAGCAAGGCGATGAGTGCTCTCGCCCTGGCCGATGCCCTCGAAGCCGAGATTGGAATGCCGGTTGCCCCGGTTTTCTGGGCGGCCAGCGACGACGCCGACTGGATGGAAGCGGCGGTCACGCACATCGCGACGTCGCGTGGATTGCTCACGGCGCAGTTGACCGGTCCCGCGACCGATGGCGTCGCCATGGCCGAGGTGCCCCTCGGCGATCTGACGAGCGCCCGTGCCGCCCTGGCGAGCGGTTTCGGTTCCGCGGCCGATTCGAGTGTGGCCGCATTGCTCGACGCGGCGTACGTGCCGCATGCGACGATCGGCGCGTCGTATCTGCATTTACTGCGCGCGTTGCTCGAGCCACTAGGCATTGCCGTGCTGGATGCTGCGCACCCGGCATTGCGTGCGGCGGCCGATCCATTCTTGCGACTCGCGCTGCGTAAGGCCGGCGCGGTGAACGCGGCGCTTGTTGAACGCACGCACGCGATCACGGCGGCAGGATTTCATCCGCAGGTCGATGTGGTCGACGGATTGTCGCTGGTGTTTCGCACGCAGCTCGACAGCCAGGCCGCAACGCCGACGCGCACGCGTCAGCGCATTCCGCTCGATGGCGCCGCGGCCGCGCTGCGCGAATCGGACGTTGGCACGCTTGGCGCCAACGTGCTGCTGCGACCGGTGCTCGAGCGCTCGTTGCTGCCCACGGTGTGCTATCTCGCCGGACCTGGCGAGTACGCGTACTTCGCGCAGGTTGCGCCGGTCGCGGCGGCACTGGACGCCGCCGCACCGGTCGCCGCCCCCCGCTGGGCGTGCGAAATCATCGAGACACGCTGGCTTGATCGTCAGCAGCAGTTGGGGATCGATGAAGCGGCGCTGCGTGATCCGCACGCCGCCGAACAGATCATCGCGCGCGCGCAGCTGGATGAGAATATCGCCGATACGCTCGAGCGATTGCGGGTGACACTCGACGCGCAGGTCCGTACGCTGGCGGAGTCGCTGAGCGGTGAGGACTCGCCCGTGGCGCGCACGGCGGTGGATGGATTGTCACGAGACCTGGCGCATAAGCTCGATCGCTTCGAGCGTCGCGTCCTCGCTGGCGTCAAGCGTCGAGAGAGTGAGGCGATGCGTGAACTGGCCGCACTGCGTGCCGCGTTGCGTCCGAATGGCGCCTCGCCTGAGCGCGTGCTCAACCTGATGCCCATGCTGGCGCGATACGGAACGGGCTTGCTCGCCGCCATGGCGCGGGCGGCAGGCGCCCATGCGAACGCGCTGGTGCACGGCAGCTTGCGCGCCGCGCGGGTGGAGACTGCGGACGCGTCATGAGCGGTCGTGAGGGCGGACGCTCGGCGTTCGTCGTCGGCGCCGGCATTCTGATCAGTCGCCTGACGGGGTTGCTGCGCAACTACGTCGTGAGCTCGGTGTTTGGGGTGAACGCGGTGACCGACGCGTACAACGCCGCCTTCAAGATACCGAACGCGGTGCGCAATCTGCTTGGCGAAGGCACGATGTCAGCGTCGTTTGTGCCGGTGTACAGTGCGATGCTCGCGCGCGGCGATGAACGTGGTGCGCGTGCGTTGGCGAATGCGATGCTTGGCCTGTTGTTTGTGGCGACGAGTGTGCTGACGCTGATTGGTATCGCATCGGCGCCACTCCTGACGCAGCTGCTCGCTGGTGGCTTCAAGGGCGAAACGGCGGAGCTGACGACGCGCCTCACGCGAATCCTGTTCCCCATGACCGGTGTCATGGTGCTCAGTGGATGGTGTCTCGGTGTACAGAACGCGCACCGACGCTTCTTTTGGAGCTATGCGAGCGCGGCGATGTGGTCGATCGCGCAGATTGTCATCCTGCTGATCGGCAACAGCCGGATCCACGGCGACTTGATACAACTGGCGGTGTGGCTGGCGTGGGGCACGTTGGCCGGAGCGCTCCTGCAGGTCGCCGCGCAAATGCCTGAGGTGTTACGACTCACAGGTCCACTGCGCCCCACGTTGGATCGCACCGTCAACGGTGTGATGCAGACGCTGCGCAATGTCTTACCGGTCGTGACCGCGCTTGGAGCGGTGCAGGTCTCGAGCTTCATCGACCTGCAGATCGCGTCGTACTTGCCCGAAGGTGCGGCCACCAACATGACGTTGGCGAACAACATCGCCCTGCTCCCGGTATCGCTTTTTGGCGTGTCGGTTGCGGCGTCGTCGTTGCCGGAGTTCGCGCGCGAATCCGGCACCGATGCGATGGCCGCATTGCTCGAACGACTGCGCGGTGGCTGGCAACGCATTCTGTTTTACATCGTTCCATCTGCGCTCGCCTTCATCACGCTGGGCGACTACATCGTGGGCATGCTCTATCGCGGCGGGCGGTTCACTGCCGCTGATCAGGGTAATGTGCACATCGTGTTGGCGGCATTTGCCGTTGGGTTGGGCAGCTTCGCCTCGGTCAAGTTGCTGGCGTCGTGCCACTACGCATTGCAGGACTACAAGACGCCACTTCGCGCATCGGTGACGAGCATCGTGATTTCGGCGGTGGCATCGGTGGCGTTCGCGTACGGACTTCGCGCGACGTCGTACGCCGCTGCGGGTATTGCGCTGGGAACATCGTTCGGGTCGTACTCGAATCTCAGCATTCTCATGAAGGGGCTTCGCGCGCGTCTGGGCACGATTTACACGCCAGCCATGTGGGAAGGAACGCGCCGCATCATCATTGCCGCGCTCATCGCGACCGTAGCAGGCGGTGTCGCCAGTTGGACGCAAAAAACTTATCTGCCATCGGTTCATCCGCGCCTTGCCGGCATACCAGTGCTTGGTGCGTTTGGTGTCGCGTATCTCGTGAGTGCGTGGCTCATGGGCTCCGCCGAGGCCGCGCGCTGGCTGCGGCAACGTCCGCGCGGCGCGAAGACTGCATCGGGAGCCCCGGATGGTCGATGAGCCAACCGGTGTGCACGAGCAGCGCATCGATGAGCTGCCGCTCCCCGACGACGAGTGGACACGTGCGGCGCTCGCGCGCGGCATGCCAGAGCGCGTCGCGCGCCGCTTGCCTCATCTCGCCGATGGCCCGGGCGTGTATCTGTGGAAGGACGCCGACGGCGGTGTCCTGTACGTCGGCAAGGCGAAGCGACTGCGCAGTCGTGTTCGCAGCTATTGGCTGCAGGACCACGAGTCCAGTCCAAAGACGCGTGGGCTGCTGCGAAAGGTACGCGACCTCGATACGATTGTGGTGCCGAGTGAAGCGCACGCGCTGATTCTCGAAGCGACGCTGATCAAGGAGTACCATCCGCGCTTCAACATCGCGCTGCGCGATGACAAGTCGTATCCGTACATCAAAGTGACTGTGCAGGAGCCGTTTCCGCGAGTCATCGTAACGCGGCGACTGCTCGACGACGGCGCGCGCTATTTCGGCCCGTACACAGATGTGGGGGCGATGCGCCGTGCGCTCAATGTGGTCAAGCGCATTTTCACGGTGCGCTCATGCCACTACGCGCTCCCACGTGAGGCGCCTGAGCGTCCGTGCCTCGACTACTTCATCAAACGCTGCAAGGCGCCGTGCGTCGGCTATCAGTCGACCGACGACTATCGCACGATGATCGACGAAGTCGTGTGGTTTCTGGACGGACGTACCAGCGAAGTGATGCGACAGATCAAGTCGCGCATGATGGACGCGTCGGAGCGGCTCGATTTCGAGACGGCTGGTGAGTTACGCGACGCGCTCCGGCACCTCGAGAAGATGGAAGAGCCCACGGTGGTGCTCGAGGTGGAAGGCGGAGACCGCGATGTCGTGGGCTATGCGCGCGATGGTGAGGATGCCTGCGTGGTGATCCTGCGCATTCGCGGCGGCAAGCTGCTCGCGCGCGATCACCGATTGCTTGAGCACGCTGAGGGCGAGGAAGACGAGGCGGTCCTCACGGCCTGTCTTGCACAGTGGTATCGCACTGCGGACGCACGCGCTGCCGACCTGCTGGTGCCGTTCGACTTTCCTGATCGTGAGTCGCTCGAGGCTTCGCTCGACGGCACCCACATTCGTGTGCCGCAGCGTGGCCCTCGCCGTGCGTTGGTCGACCTCGCCGATCAGAATGCGCGGCACCTGCTCGAAGAATTCAAACTGGCGGCGCTCGAAGCCGATGAGCGCGCCGCCGACCCGGTGTACGAACTGCAGCGTGAGCTTGGCCTGCCGCGCTTGCCGCGCTCGTTGGTCTGCTTCGACATCTCGCACGCACAAGGCACCGATGTGGTGGCGAGCGCCGTCTGGTTCGAAAACGCGCGTCCCAAGCGCAGCGAATATCGCAAGTTCAAGATCCAGATCTTCGAAGGGAACGACGACTTCAAGTCGATGCACGAGGTCGTGACGCGGTTCTTCCGCCGTCGGCTCGACGAGGACAAACCCTTGCCTGACCTCGCGGTCATCGACGGTGGCAAAGGGCAGTTGGGGATGGCGCGTGATGCGCTCGATGCACTCGGCGTGTCGCAGATTGGATTGATCAGTCTGGCGAAGAAGGATGAAGAGATCTTCCTTCCCGGACAGTCTGATCCTGTGCGGCTGCCGCGCCGCTCGCCGGCGCTGCGGATGTTGCAGCAAGCGCGCGATGAAGCGCATCGCTTTGCGATTACCTTCCAGCGGCAAAAGCGCGCGGCGCGCACGATCACGTCCGAGCTTCTCAAGATTCCGGGAATTGGTCCGTCGAAGCGACGCGCACTCCTGCATGTCTTCGGAAGCGTGCAGGGCGTCAAGGACGCGCCGCTCGATGCGATTGCCGCTGTTCCGGGGTTCGGGCTCACCACTGCGCGAAAAGTGCTGCAAGCGCTCGGTGTGGAGTTGCCTGCCGAATCCACTGCCGCAGCAGAAGCAGCCGAAGCAACCGAATCCACGGTTCTACCAGATCCCTCCACCGAGTCTCCCGCCGAATGACGACCTATTCGTGGACCCTTCGCTGCTCGGCATGCGATACCGCCGTGCCGGTACCTGGCGCCGGGTTGTGCCCCGCCTGCGGACAGCCGCTTTTCGCGCGCTACGCGCCAGTGCCGAAGGGCACGCCGCTCTCGCCACGCTGGGATATGTGGCGCTACTCGCCATTTCTGCCGCTCCTCGACGGCGAAGCACCGGTGACGCTCGGGGAGGGGCTTACCCCGCTGATCCCCTCGCCCGAGTTGGCGAAGGCGGTCGGTGTGCGCGCTTTGCACATCAAGGACGAAGCGCAGAACCCGACCGGCTCGTTCAAGGCGCGCGGTATGAGCGCAGCGGTGACGCGGGCCAAGGGCGCTGGAGTGCCGGGTATTGTGGTGCCGACCGCGGGCAATGCCGGGGCCGCGCTGGCCGCGTACGGTGCCGCAGCGGGCCTTCCGATTCGTGTTTACGCCCCTCGAACCACACCGCGTCCGATTCTCGACACGATCGAGTCGATGGGCGCTGAGCTCATTCGCATCGACGGGCACATTGGCGACGCGGGGAAGCTGTCACTCGCTTTCGCGGCGGAGTCTGGCTACGTCGCGATTTCCACGCTGCGCGAGCCGTATCGCGCCGAGGGGATGAAAACGATGGGCTTCGAACTCGCCGAGCAGCTGGGCTGGCGAGTGCCTGACGTCATCGTTTACCCAACCGGTGGCGGCGAGGGAACGGTGGGTATTTGGAAGGCGTTCCAGGAGCTCGCGGCAGGTGGTTGGATCGACGCCAATCACGTGCAACCACAGTACGTGGTGGCGCAGGCGGCCGGGTGTGCGCCAATTGCGCGCGCCTTCAACTCTGGCGCCGAGAAGGCCGAGCCGTGGGTCGATCCCGTGACATACGCGGCCGGATTGCGGGTGCCGGGTCCGCTCGGTGACCGCATCCTGCTTCGCGTGCTTCGCGAGACGAATGGCGTCGCTGACAGGGCCAGCGAATCGTCGATTCGCGAGTGGACGTTCCGTGCCGCCAAGGCGACGGGCATCGACTCGGCGCCCGAGGGTGGATGTGCACTTTCCGTACTTCGCGATGCGGTTCAGGCCGGAAAGGTCAGCCCAGACGCCGAAGTGGTGGTGTTCAACACGGGAAGCGGCGCCTCTTACCGTCAGTAATTCGGTGGTTTTGGATCACCGAAGTCCATGTAATTAATTGACTTCGGACCTCACGGTTCGTAGATTTTCTCAGGTGGGCGACAACGATTCGCGTTGTCGCCCCTCTGCGTTGGAGGTAGGGCCAATGAGCCGCCTCCATTCTCGTCCCGGGGCATGGTTCGCGTCACGCGTGTTGAGCCGGGGAGCATCGCCGACGATCTCGGCATCGTTCCTGGCACGGAGCTAGTCGCCGTCAACGAACGGCCGCTGGAGGACTTCCTGGATTGGGAGTTTCTCACGGCGGACGATGAGTTCGTGCTGGCCGCGCGTTTGCCCGATGGTCAGGAAGTCGAGTTCGAAATCGAACGCGAGGGCGGAGAGCCGATGGGGGTCGAGCTGGCGCCGCCCACGGTGCGTCGATGCGCGAATCGCTGCGAGTTCTGCTTTATCGAGGGGCTGCCCAAAGGGCTCCGCAAAGGCCTGTACATTCGCGACGACGATTATCGTCTGTCGTTCGCGTACGGCAACTTTGCGACGCTCTCGAACGTGAAGGAGCGCGATATCGCGCGCATTCTCGAGTATCGCTTGTCGCCGCTGTATGTGTCGGTGCACGCGACGCCGTGGGAAGCGCGCAAGGTGCTGCTCAACAATCCGCGCGTTCCCAACATCGTCGACCAGATGACACGGTTGGCTGAAGGGGGCATTCAGTTCCACTGCCAGATGGTCGTGGTGCCGGGGCTCAACGACGGCGAGGTGCTGGAGCAGTCGCTCACCGACCTGTGGAATCTTGGCGATGCCGTGATGTCGGTGGCGCTGGTGCCAGTCGGCGTGACGCAGTTCAGCCACTTGTACTCGGGCAAGCCGATGGATGCGCTCAACGCCGGCCTCATTCTGGACGCGGTGCATCGGTGGGAAGCGCGTGGTCTCGCCGAGCGAGACGATCGTTGGGTGTTTGGTTCTGACGAGCTCTATCTGCTCGCCGACAAGCCACTCCCGGATCTCGAGCACTACGGCGAATTCTCGCAGATCGAGAATGGCGTGGGCGCGGTGACATCGCTGCGCGCACGCGTGCACGAAGGGCTGTCACAGTTGCCGCGACTCGATGGACGACGCATTGGCGTGGTGACTGGTGTGTCCATGACGCCGCTCATGCCCGAGTTGCTCGATCAGTTGCACGAGGTGACCGGCGCGGACTTCCAGCTCATCACGGCGGAGAATTCGCTGTTCGGTCCAACCACCACCACCGCTGGCTTGTTGGTGGGCGCCGACATTCGCCGCGTGCTTGCGGAACGCCACGATCTCGACCTCGCGCTGATTCCGGCCGAGTGCATCAACGACGACGGTCTCTTCCTCGATGAGGAGTCCTTTGTTGCCGTGCGGGAATCGCTCCCGATGCCCGTCTATCCCTCCTACGATTTCATCGACGCGCTCGTCCCGGAAGGGAATGCGGCGGTGCCTTCCATCGCCTGAGCCTTTTCCTTTCGGACTATGAGTCTTCCCGTCGTTGCAGTTATCGGTCGCCCGAACGTGGGCAAGTCGCATCTTTTCAATCGCGTGATCGGCGAAGCCACCGCCATCGTCAGCGATGAAGCCGGCACCACGCGTGATCGCCACTTTGGCCAGGCCGACTGGGCCGGCCGCAAGTTCTGGCTCGTCGACACCGGCGGTCTCGTTGAAGACTCGCACGCGGTGATGGACAATGCGATTCGTCAGCAGGTGATGCAGGCGATCGACGAAGCCGACCTCATGCTGTTCGTGGTGGACGCGAAGGTCGGCGTGCATCCCAGTGATGCGCGCATCGTTGACATTCTGCGCAACGCGCGGAAGCCCTGGCTGCTGGTCGCAAACAAGGTCGACGATCCCTCCAGCACGGACTTCTACGAGTTCTATCGACTTGGCGTGACCGACGTCTATCCGGTGTCGGCAGCCAACGGCAAAGGCTCCGGCGATCTGCTCGATGCGCTGGTCGAGGCGATCCCCGAGGCGGAGATCGAGGAGTCCGAAGCGATTCGGATCGCCGTCATTGGCCGTCCGAATGTCGGCAAGTCGAGCTTCGTGAATCGCCTGCTCGGTGAAGAGCGTCTGGTGGTGTCCGACGAATCGGGCACGACACGTGATGCGATCGACGCGCCCATGCGCTATCACGACAAGGATCTCGTCTTCGTGGACACCGCCGGCTTGCGGCGTCAGTCCAAGATCGACGACGGCATCGAGTTCTACTCGGCGCTCCGCACCCGTCGTGCGATCGACTCGAGCGATGTGTGCGTGCTGATGATCGACGCGACCGAAGGGCTGCAGAATCAGGATCTCAAGATCGCGACGTTGGCGTGGGAAGCCGGACGCGGGCTCGTGATTGTGATCAACAAGTGGGACCTGTACGAAGACAAGACCGACAAGAGCTCGGCCAAGTTCCAGAAGGAAGCCATCGAAAAGGCGCCGTATCTCGAATACGTGCCGTTTCTGTTCACGTCCGCCAAGACGGGTCAGCGCGTGACCAAGGCGCTCGATATCGTGCTCGAGGTGCAGGAGCAGCGGTTGCGCCGTGTGAGCACGTCGCAGGTGAACGATGCGCTCGCCGAGATCGTGGCCAAGTTGCAGCCGCCGCAGGCGGCGGGACGTGAAGTGAAGCTGAACTACGCGACCCAAGTCGAAGTCGCGCCGCCAACGTTCGCAATCTTCGGCAATCATCCGGAGCTGATTCCGGAGCACTATCTCCGCTACATGCACAATCAGTTGCGTGACAAGTGGGGCTTCACGGGTTCACCGTTGCGCCTTGTGATGAAGAGGAAGAACGGTTGAGCGAGATCTCCCCGATGACCTGGGTCGCGCTGCTGCTCGCATACGTCGTCGGATCATTTCCGACGGCGTATCTCGTGGGCAAGGCGAATGGCGTCGACCTGCGGACGGTGGGATCGGGGAATCTGGGCGCGACGAACGTGTTTCGAACGCTCGGTTGGAAGTGGGGACTGCTCGTCTACCTCGTCGACTTTCTCAAGGGTCTGTTGCCGGTGCTGCTGCTACCCCAGTTCGCTGGTGTTGCCGGAGGCGCATCGATGTGGGCCATGGCGTTTGGCGTGCTGGCCATTCTCGGACACGTGAAGCCGATCTTTCTGCTTGGGAAAGGCGGCGGCAAAGGTGTGGCCACGGCCAGTGGTGTGTTCGTCGCGTTGGCTCCCATTCCGGCCGGGCTCGCGGTGGTGGCGTTCATCATGTGTGTGGCCGCGACGCGCTATGTGTCGCTTGGATCGTTGGTCGGCGCTGCGGTCCTGGCGCTCACGCTGGCAGTGCGTGATGGTGCAACGCCACTGACGTGGCTTGGCTGCGTGATTGCCGCGTTTGTTTTTTACACGCATCGTGACAACATTGGCCGGCTGCGTCGCGGCGAAGAACGGCGTATCGGTGCGAATTCCGCAGCGGGAGGCGCGGCCTGATGAGCGAACGCACGACGAAGTGCGCCGTGATCGGTGGTGGAGCGTGGGGAACGGCGATCGCTGATCGGCTGGCGCGCAATGGACATCGCGTGCATCTGTGGGCGCGCGAAACCGACGTGGTCGACGCCATCAACACGCGACACGAGAATCCGCGCTTCCTGGCCGGCATCGCGCTCACACCGTCGTTGGAAGCGATTGGCGATATGCCGTCCGCGCTCGCGGGTGCGCAGCTGGTGGTGTATGCCGCGCCATCGCATGTGTTGCGCGGCGTCGTTGCGTCTGGTGTCCAGTCGCTCGCGTCGGGCGCCGTGCTGTCGGTCGCCACGAAGGGCATCGAGCGCGACACGCTTGCGTTGATGACCGATGTGGTGCAGCAAGAGGCCGGTGCGCATTCCGTGGTTGCGGTGAGCGGACCGAGCTTCGCGGCGGAAGTTGCGCAGGGGCAGCCTACGGCGGTGGTAGCCGCTTGCTCCGATCACGCCGCGGCCCGTGCCGTGCAGGCCGCCATGAGCGCGTCGGCATTTCGCGTCTACACGAGCGACGATGTCGTTGGCGTCGAGCTCGGAGGAGCGCTCAAGAACGTGATGGCCGTCGCGACCGGTATTCTCGACGGACTCGGACTCGGCTTCAATCCGCGCGCCGCGCTCATGACGCGTGGGCTCGCTGAGATGACGCGTCTTGGTGTCGCGCTGGGTGCAAAGGCCGATACATTCGCGGGGCTGGCTGGACTCGGCGACCTCGTGCTCACGTGCACCGGTGCACTGTCGCGCAATCGCGCGGTGGGTGTGGCGATCGGGCAGGGGCAGTCGCTCGAACAGTTTCTCGCGGGCAAGGATAGCGTCGCCGAGGGCGTGCTCAACACGCAGAGTGCGAAGGCGCTCGCGGACAAGGTCGGCGTTGAGATGCCAATTATCGATGCGACGTATCGCATTCTCTTCGACGGCCAGGCGCCCCGGGATGCGGTGACGGAGCTCATGGCGCGTGAACTGCGCGCGGAGCGCGACTGATATGGCGACGGTGCGTGGAGAGCTGGTTCAGGAGTTCTACTCGATCGGTGAGGTGTGCACGCTCACCGAACTCAAGCCGCATGTGCTGCGCTATTGGGAGAGCCAGTTCAAGCCGCTCAACCCGGCCAAGAATCGCAGCGGCAATCGCGTGTACTCGCGGCGCGAAGTCGAACTGATTCTGCTGGTCAAGCACCTGCTGTACACGGAGAAGTACACGATCGACGGTGCACGTCAAAAGCTCGACGAGCATCGAAAAGGCGGCTCGTTGCGCCAGGCGGCGCGGGCGGCGCTCGAGATCGAAGCCCTCGAGAGTGTGGAGCGCGAAGTGAACGACCTGCTGTCGCTTCTCAACGCTCCATTGACCGACGATTCTTCGAAGGCGTCGTCGAAGAATGCTTCTGGCGATGCGTTGAACGATTCTTCGAGCGGCGCCTGACGCCGCTGGATTCCCACTTCACGACATGCACATTCTTCTCAGCAACGACGACGGAATTCTCGCCAAGGGCCTGAGTGTGCTCGAGCAGGCGTGCGGGCCGCTCGGTGACCTCACGGTGGTGGCGCCCGATCGCGAACAGAGCGCGACGAGTCACTCACTCACGCTGCATCATCCGTTGCGACCGGTGCGCTTGGGTGAGCGGCGCTGGCAAGTTGACGGCACGCCCACCGATTGCGTGATGTTGGCATGTGAAGCGCTGCTCGATGAACGTCCCGACTACGTTATCAGCGGCATCAACCACGGCCCGAACATGGGCGAAGACGTGCTGTACAGCGGCACCGTCGCTGCGGCGATGGAAGGGTTGGCGCTCGGTATTCCCGCCATCGCCTTGAGTTTCGCGGGGAGCGTGCTGCGGGCTGACGCGATGCTCGAAACGCAGGTCGACAAGATTCGCGACTTGCTCAAGCATCTCATCGCCTTGCCGGCATTTCCGCGCGATACGTTGCTCAACGTGAATCTGCCGGCTGTGACCGGTGATCAGATCAAGGGTGTGCGCCTCACGCGCCTGGGTCGCCGCGTGTTCAGCGATTCGATCTCTCGCATGAAAGATCCGTGGGGTCGCGAGATCCTGTGGATCGGCGGCGGGTCGGTGGAGTGGAGCGGACCGGAAGACTCCGACTTTCGCGCCGTGCATGACGGATACATCTCCGTCACGCCACTTCATCTCGATCTCACGCATCGCGATGTCCTCAACACCGCGACGGACTGGTGGCAGGCTCCGTAGAGCCGGAGTTTCGCGGCGCACGCCGTCGTCTCGTGGAGATGCTGCAGGACAAGGGCATCCGCGATCTCGCCGTGCTGCGTGCGATCGACACCGTACCGCGGCATCAGTTCGTGCCGCCGTCGGTGCGTCATCGCGCGTACGAAGACTCCGCGTTGCCGATCGGTAACTCGCAGACGATTTCGCAACCGTACGTGCATGCGCGCGCGATCGAACAGTTGGCGCTCACCGGCAAAGAGCGTGTGCTGGAGATCGGCACCGGTTCCGCCTACCAGACCGCGTTGATCGCTGAACTGGCCGCGCAGGTGTTTTCGGTGGAGCGATATCGCGAACTGCTCGACCGGGCCCGCCTGCTGCTGCAACAGGCAAACGTGCGCAATGTCAGCCTGTCGCTTGGGGACGGAACGCTGGGCTGGCGCGAGTACGCGCCGTACGACGGCATCGTGGTCAGCGCCGGCGCGCCATCCGTCCCAACGGCGCTCGAATCGCAGCTGGCTGAAGGGGGGCGCTTGTTGATCCCCATTGGGGACAAGGAGGAGCAGATGCTCACGCTGTACACCAAACGTGGCGGACGCCTCGAAAGACGTGACATCACCCCGGTCCGCTTCGTCCCCTTGATTGGGGCGCAGGGCTGGCCGGGTTAGTTCCGGTTTGCCTGTCGCGCCGCCCACTGCGCACTTTCGCGCTCGGCGTTCGAATGACGGCCAGCTGGCCGTGATCTCTTGCCTCCCGGTTTGACTCTGTCATGACGACTCCCGTCTCGGTGTCTGGTCCGTCCTCGCTGACGCACTCTCATGCGCCGCAGGCGCCGCGCTTTTCGGTGCCACCGTTCACGGGGCCTGCGACCGTGTCGACTCGCGCCGCGACCGCATCGCGATGGGACGCGGGTCCGTTCGTGCCCGCACCGTGGCGCATTGCGTCGTCTCCCCGCCTGGTCGCAACGCCAGTGGTGGCGGCGACTGCGGTCGAGTCCGCGCGTTTCACCCCTGCGCACAACGCGATCACGTCGGCGACGATTTCGGCGACGACGTCGGCGAGGCACACGCCGATGCGCGCGTTGACTCCCGTTATCGCGATGGCCGTAACTCCCACATCGAGCGAGTCGCTGCCGGCGCTTTTCGGTCACGTCACGGATGAACATCCGCTGCCGTCGATTCGTGAGTTCCTGAGCGACCCGTCGGCTGCGGCCGCGATGTCGGCGACGGAAGCGATCAGCGGCGCGCCGAGCGTCGATTCGGGCTCAGTGGAATCGGCGAGCGGAGCTTCAGCGGCTAACGACGGCGAAGCCGATTTGCCATGGATCAATCAGTTTCTGGCGAACACGCCCGTGTCGCCGATGGACGCGATTGCGGGTCCCCCCGACGCGTATCGCTACATCACGCCGCTGTCGTCGCCGGCAGTCGAAGCGCCGATCAGCGAGCACGTGGACGAGCCGTCGATTGCCTCGTTCACTGGCGATGCGCTCGCTCAGCCGACGCCGCTCTACAACACACCCATCTCGAACACGCCGCTCTCGAACACGCCGCTCTCGAGTGCCGCGGTTTCGTACACGCCGTTCGGTGTCGCTGCGGTGCCGCCGTATGTGCCACCCACGTTTGTCGATGCGAACGTCGATCCGACGGTCGAGGCGTCTGAGGATGCGCATGTCGATGCAGGTTCTGTAGCTGCCGATCGCGATGCACTGATCGAATCGCAAATCGTCCAGTCCATCGAAGCGGCGCTACCGTCTGACGCGCGGTTGCACGATGCGGAGGCCGATGCGGAGGCCGATGCCGCTGACGTTGCACTTCCCGACCTTGCGCCGACTGACGAATGGCCGCTCGATGAAACCGCGCATGCGCTGGATGCCTTGACGCGCGATCTGTCCGATGGCTCGGCCGAATCGATGGACAATCCCGCGCGCCTCTTCGGCAATGTCGCGACGCCGATGCCGTTGCCCGCGTGGAGCGACGACGACCTGATGAACATCATGCCGACGCGCCCGGTGACGCCGTCCTACGCGACGCCGGTGCACCAGCTGTTCGCCGAGTCGGCGCCGAATGCTTCGGCGGAAGAGCAGTTGGCCGATACGAGCGCACTCGCCGCCGCGCAGGCGCTGGAAGTCCTCGCGCAGCGTGTGCGCAATGGTGAACTGCAACTGCCCGGCTACGATCCCAAGATGGGCGATGCCGCGGCGCTGGTGTCAGCGCTTGCCGCACTGTTGGGGATTCGCCTGGGGTGACCGACTCCGCTACCATCGTGCTGCGCGTGCGCGCATCGGGAGTTGTGCAGGGCGTTGGCTTCCGATGGTTTGTGCGCACCGAAGCTCGGCGTCTCGGGCTCACAGGATGGGTGCGCAATGAGGCGGATGGCAGTGTGTTGCTCGAAGTCGGTGGCTCGCAACGAGCGGTCGATGCGCTGGTCGCGGCAGTGTCGGTGGGACCACCTGGATCACATGTTCGGCATGTCGTGCAAGAGGCGTCCGACACCGATGTCGCGTCGCTTCCGAATCCGTTCAGCGTCCTTCGCTAGATCGTTCGCTCGGGCGTTTGCCGGAACGGTCCTGACACGCCGCTGCAGTGCGTCGAGCCGCGTGCTAACTTCGGCGAATGACCACTGCATTGAGCGCACGCATCGCTGAGACCATTCGCGATGTTCCCGATTTCCCAACCGCGGGGATTCTGTTCAAGGACATCACGCCAGTGTTGTCCGATCCCGCGTTGATGCGCGAAATCACCGACGCACTCGCCGCGCCATTTGCCAGCGCGGGTATCACGCACGTTGTGGGCGTGGAAAGTCGGGGGTTCCTGTTCGGCATGCCGTTGGCCTTGGCGCTCAATTGTGCCTTTGCTCCGGCGCGCAAGCCGGGCAAGCTGCCGTGGAATACGGAGCGCGAGGAATACGCGCTCGAGTACCGAAGCGATGTCCTCGAGATGCACACCGACGCGCTGCAGAACGGTGCGACCGCAAGGGCGCACCCACGGGTGCTGGTCGTTGATGATCTGTTGGCCACCGGCGGCACAGCGTCGGCGACGACGCGCCTCGTTGAGCGACTGGGCGGCGAAGTGGTGGCCGTTGCCGTGGTCGTGGAACTCGGATTCCTCAACGGTCGCGCGGGGATGCCGGGGCGCGCCATACATTCGTTGCTCACGTACTAGCATTCCTGTGTACGGCAGTGCCCCCGAGAGGATTCGAACCTCCGGCCAACAGTTTAGGAAACTGCTGCTCTATCCAACTGAGCTACGGGGGCGGACCATGCTACGCGGTCCAGAAGACGCTACGAAAGCTAGTCTGTCTCAAGGCGCGCGCTACGGTGTGGACGCCCATCTCAGCCGCCCGCCATCGCCCCAACAATAAGCAGTGGCTCGCGCCCCGCACGCACCGGCTCGGGGAGTTCTTCGCCCATGTCGTGATGCGACCAATCGCGTGAGCAGGCGTAGAAGCGCACGAACGCGCGACGCTGCCGCGTGCCGCG
This sequence comes from uncultured Gemmatimonadaceae bacterium, assembly GCA_966112585.1. Classification (GTDB taxonomy): domain Bacteria; phylum Gemmatimonadota; class Gemmatimonadetes; order Gemmatimonadales; family Gemmatimonadaceae; genus Gemmatimonas. Next base: position 119,541 of record CBHWDN010000011.1, on the reverse strand, counting down.
ATCGCGAATGGTGCCGCGCAACATCGGGTACAGCGCTTCGATTGCATCGACGACCGTGTGCACCGACAGTGGCGTCGCGACCTGCAGTCGCAGCTCACTGCCCGCACCGGAGAGTGCGCGGAGTGGAGCGGGGAGGACGACGCGGATCACTGCGACGCCCTCCGCCACACCAGCGTTGACCGCTGGACCCGACGCGTTCACGCTGGAGCTACTCACGCGAGCGTTTGCACTTCAACCGACAGCACCGCCGGCAGGTCGTGCACGATGGCCGACCAATTGTCGCCACCGTCAGGACTCACGTAGACCTGGCCACCGGTGGTACCGAAGTAGACGCCGCAGTCATCGAGTTGATCAACCGCCATCGCGTCGCGCAGCACGTTCACGTAGCAGTCTTTTTCCGGAAGTCCCTTGCCGAGGCATTCCCATTCGTTGCCACCGGTCTTGCTGCGATAGACGCGCAACTGACCATCGGGTGGAAAGTGATGCGCATCGCTCGTGATGGGCACGACGTACACGGTTTCCGGTTCGTGCGCGTGCACGTCGATGGGGAAGCCAAAATCCGTCGGCAAGTTGCCACTGACTTCGTACCAATTGTCGCCGCCGTCGTCGCTCCGCATCACATCCCAATGCTTCTGCATATAGAGGCGTTGTGGATTCGATTTGTGCATCGCAATGCGATGCACGCAGTGACCGACCTCCGCTTCTTCCTCGGGAATCTGTGCGGACCTGAGCCCCTTGTTGATCGGCGACCACGTGGCGCCGCCGTCCACCGAGCGAAACGCACCGGCCGCGGAGATGGCGACATACATGCGATTCGCATCGGTCGGATCGAGCACGATGGTGTGCAGGCACATGCCACCCGCGCCGGGCTGCCAGTGTGGACCGCTACCATGGCCGCGGAGCCCCGAGAGTTCGGTCCACGTCGCTCCAGCGTCGGTGGACTTGAAGAGCGCAGCGTCTTCGATGCCCGCGAAGACGGTGTCAGCGTCATGCAGCGACGGCTCAAAGTGCCAGACGCGCTTGAACTCCCACGGATGCGGCGTGCCGTCATACCACTGATGCGTGCCGGGCACACCGTCGTACGCGAAGTGATTGTCGACCGCTGCCCACGTCTTGCCGCCGTCATCGGAGCGTTGCACGAGCTGGCCGAACCAGCCGCTCGACTGCGAGGCGTAGATACGATTCGGATCGACCGGAGAGCCTTTGAGGTGGTACATCTCCCATCCCGGGAAATGCGGCCCCTCGACCTTCCACGACTTGCGAGCGCCGTCGGAGGTAAGGATGAATGCACCTTTGCGTGTGCCGACCAGAACGCGAACACCACTCATGCGTGACTCCCAGGGAATCGGTTGATCACGAACATACGGGGAAGGGACTCGCTTGGCCTAACGACCTCGACCTCGACCTCGACCGCGACCGCGACCGCGATCGCGACCGCGGGAACTACCGCCGCTGCCGCCGCATCCGCCGACGTGAACACAATTGCGAGCCGACCGTACACGGTCCACACTTCGACTACATCTCGAGCCGGAACTCATCGTGGGACCTGTGAACAACGCTTCAGTCGGCCACGCCCGAAACGACGCGCCGCTGACGCCGGCTGAACGTCAGCGATACGCGCGCCACCTCATCCTGCGCGATGTTGGTACCGACGGACAGCTCCGACTCAAGCAGGCTCGAGTTCTGCTGGTCGGTGCTGGCGGCCTCGGCTCGCCGTGCGCGCTGTACCTGGCGGCGGCTGGTGTGGGCACGATTGGTCTCGTGGATCATGACCTTGTCGATGAAAGCAACTTGCAGCGCCAGGTCATTCATGGGACCAAGGACGTTGGTCGTCCCAAGCTCGACTCGGCGGCTGATCGGCTGCGCGATCTCAATCCGCATGTGACCGTCGAGCGTCACGAGGATTGGCTGACTTCGGCGAATGCGATGGCGTTGATCGCCTCGTACGACGTGATCGTTGACGGCACCGACAACTTCGCGACGCGGTACCTCGTGAATGACGCTTGCGTGCTCACAGGCAAGCCGAATGTGCATGCGTCGGTCTTTCAGTTCGATGGGCAGGCATCGGTATTCGCTACGGAGCAGGGGCCGTGCTACCGATGCCTCTATCCCGAGCCCCCACCGCCGGGGATGGTGCAGAACTGCGCCGAGGGCGGGGTGCTTGGGGTACTTCCCGGACTCTTGGGAACGATTCAGGCGGTCGAAGCGATCAAGCTGATTCTTGGCGTGGGTGAATCGCTCGCCGGACGGTTGCTGATGGTGGACACGCTGGGAATGGAATTTCGGACGATCCAGATCGAGCGAGATCCCACCTGTCCGGCGTGCGGGACGCGGACGCTGACGGAGCTGATCGACTACGACCAGTTCTGCGGGACAGCGCCGGTTGGCACCGTCGCGCAATCGGCTGACCAGTCGACGCCTGGTTTCGAGGAGGTGAGCGTCGGTGAGGCGCGTCGGCGATTGGCGTCGAGTCAACCGCCAGTGGTGCTGGACGTGCGGGAGCCTTGGGAGCTCGCCGAAGGGGTGATTGCCGGCGCGATCAACATTCCGCTCGGACAGCTAGGGCACCGCTCAAGCGAGCTCGACAGTAAGCGAGAGTTGCTGGTCGTGTGTCGCAGTGGGAAGCGCAGCGCCGACGCCGTGACTCAGCTGGCGGCGCGAGGGTTCGCAAACGCACACTCGATCATGGGTGGCATGCTCGCCTGGACCGCTGAAGCTGAATAAGTGCGCGGGACTGGGGGACGGAGGTGCTGCCATGCGCAGCGCCTGCACGCTATCTTGTCAGGCTAGACTGCTCATCCCTTAGTCCTTTATCCGGCCGCATTGTATGGCGCAGGCATCCCGTTCCGCTCACAGCTCGTCCAGCGAAGACGCGCTCGAATCGGTTTCGAACTGGTTCCAGGTCAACAGCAAGCTTATCGGTGGTGTGGTCGGCGGCGTCGTGGTCGTGGGCGCGCTGATCATGGGCTACCGCAACTGGACAGGCTCGACCCGCGAGAAGGCCTCAATCGCGCTGTATCAGGCGCAGGGTCCGTTCGGCGAAGGCAAGTGGGATGAGGCGAAGGCCGCGCTCGAAAAGGTGGCGACGCGCTACTCGAGCACGGCGTCCGGTCAGCAGGCCGCGTTGCTGATGGCGCAGGCGCTGTACGAGCAGAAGAAATACGATGAGGGGATCAAGGCGCTCGAGAAGGCATCGGGGAGCGCGTCGTCGGATTTCCGTTCCTCGATCGAGGCGCTGATGGCGGCCGGTTACGAGATGAAGGCGTCATGGAACGACGCGGCGACGCACTATGAAAAGGCGGCTCAGGCCGCGCAGTTTCCGGCGGACAAGCACCAGTACGAAGCGTCGCAGGCGCGGAGCCTCCAGGCTGCTGGCAAGACCGCGGAAGCCAAGAAAGTGTGGGAATCACTGGCGGCGCTCGAGGGCGATCCGATCCAGCAGGAAGCCAACGTTCGCCTGGGTGAACTCGGCGGCAAGCAGTAATCCACGAGATTGGCTGGTAGCTAGAAATGTGAGCGCGGGGCCCGGTCCACAGGACTGGGCCCCGCGTTTCTTTTGTGTGCAGCCGATCAGCAGGCACGGCGCGCGATCACATAAGGGAATTTGCGATCAATCGTGTGGATTTCTGGCAAGTGCAAATGCGCGTAATACATGTTATGTAAACTAATGTTCGTGGATAACTGTTGGCAAGCGTGGACAGATTTCCCCAGCGAATTCCACACGCGTCGGCTAAGCCACTGCCAGAACATAGCTTATGCCAACTTTTGGTTACCGAACCGACAGTGGCATGTCACGGATCATATACATGTCCACCTCTCCACATACTGATGGGTGATCAATTCACAGTTCGGTAGTTGACCGGTTTTCGCACCGCCTCATGTCTCTCGAACGCCGTCGATTTTCGGAATGTGCATAGTCAGGAATGTGAAAACGGCGCCGATTTACCATCGGCGCCGAGCAATGTTGATGGGCAAATTTTGTGTTGCAGATGCGCGCTAAAGTCAGCCCAGCCGATCGATGTGACCGTGAAAGACCACGCGTCCTTCGCCACGAAGCGACGGCCGAAAACCGCCCTCGATGGGCGCCAGCCGTACCACCAGATCGCGTCCGGAGCTGGTTCTGATGGTGACTGCCGGACCGCTGTCGAGACCCCAGGCTGCGAGCAAAACCGCCGTCGCGACCGAACCGGTACCGCAGGCTTGGGTCTCGCCCTCCACGCCCCGCTCGAAGGTGCGATAGCGCCAGCCGCCGTCGGCTCGCCTGGAGACCCAATTGACATTGGCGCCGGCCGAGCCGGTGCTCGGATCCCAGCGAAGCCCCGGGCCGCGCTGCTCCAGGGCGGCCTGGTCGGCATTCTCGCAGAGGATGACGAGGTGAGGAATGCCGGCTGTCGCGTACCCCACCTTGAGCTCACCGGCCGCGAGCGGAATCGGCATCGATGGCCGAATGTCGGTGACCGGCTGAAAGTCGATTTCTGGCAGCGCCGGACCATCGACGCCGCCCACTCGACTCGTGATAAGCCCGGCGCCAGTCGTCAGTCGCATGCCATCGCCGCTTGCCAATCCCCACGTCGCGGACAACGCGGTTGAGCAGAGCGTCGCATTACCGCACAAATCTGCCGGCGTTCCGTCGCTGTTGAAATAATGAATCTGAACATCCGCGCCGTCTGTCACCGGCTCGAGAACGACTATACCGTCTGCACCGATCCCGTTATAGCGACTGCAGATAGCCTTGATCGCCTCGGGTTGGGTCACCAGTGCGCGTGGCACCGTGCGTCCGTCGAAGAAGACGAAATCATTCCCCGAGCCAGTCATCTTCGTAAACGGCAGGCCGCACAAAACTGACGTATCCACAGTGCCCCGTTCTTCCCTGAAATCTTATGGATGAGTTCGCTTGAATAGGCGAGTCGAGTCGATCAGGCTCGGCCTGTCATCGCCCACCACCGGAGACGCCAGACCATCCAGATCGCTTCGCGAACGATACGCTTCGACATCTTCGATTCCCCTTCCGTACGGTCATGGAAGACGATCGGAATCTCGGCGATCCGGAAATCTCGCTTCCACGCCCGAAAGCTCATCTCAATCTGGAACGCGTATCCGTTCGAGCGAACCTGGTCGAGCGGGATGGCCTCGAGCACCTGACGACGGAAGCATTTAAAGCCGCCGGTACCGTCGCCGAGATGCATGCCGGTCACGGCCCGCGCATAGATGTTGGCGGCATAGGACAGCATGAGACGGGAGATCGGCCAGTTCACCACCGTGACCTTCCCGTCGCGATAGCGCGAGCCGAGGACCAGATCGGCGGATTGAATCGCGGCCAGAAACTCGGGGAGATGCGCCGGATCGTGTGAGAAATCGGCGTCCATCTCAAAGATGAATTCGTAGTCGCGCTCGAGCGCCCACTTGAATCCAGCGAGATACGCGCGGCCCAAGCCTTCTTTGCCGGCACGATGCAGCACGTGAACGCGCGGACTTTCGGACGCGAGTCCGTCGGCCAGCTTGCCCGTTCCGTCCGGCGAATTGTCATCGACCACGAGCACTTCAAGGCGCGGGTCCTGCGCCAGGATCAGCGGGACAATCCGGGTGACGTTCTCGCTTTCGTTGTAGGTCGGTACGATGACCAACCCCTTTTGTCCGGCCGCCAGCATGCCGCGCGGCGGCGTTGCCATACGCATCAAATCGCTCCGTTCAGGCGGCCGCGGCCATGGAGGCCGCAGGGGCAACCGGTGACGGTGAGCGAGGACGTCGATCGAGAATCACGCCGAGAATCCACCAGAGAAGAGATGCACCAAGTGACAGTAACGTAAGCAGTTTACCCGTCTTGTACGGAGTGCTGTCGAAGGTCAGGCTCACCTGTTTTGCGCCAGTCGGCAGTTCGATACCGATGAGCGTGAAGTCGGCTCGAGAGACTTTCACAGCCTTGCCATCCACCGTGGCACTCCAGCCGGGATAGTAGTTCTCCGACACAACCAGCGCACTGCCGGCCGGCGCCGGACCGCCAAGCTCAAGTTCGATATGGCCGGGCTCGAACTTGCCGGTGGATACACCGAACGGGACCGGATCGGGCAGTGGCGAGTTGACCGGCTGCGCGGCGACATCCGCGCTGGAATCGAATATCGCCACCCGCTTGACGTCGAAGAGCGGATTGAGAACGGTGGCTTTGGCGGTCGCATCGTCAAGCCGAACCTTCATCGGTGCGACCCACGCGGGCGGATGATCGCCAGGCAGTTCGTACAGATACGTCATCGTTCCGGCCGCATTTCGAACGGGCCCTGCGACCAGCTTGGCTCCCTGAAATGGAAGCCCCGGCGCATTCGTGTAGAAGAAGCGAGCGTTGACCAACGACCAGAAGTTCGGATTGGCGACCGACTGGAAGCCTTCATTCTTTCCGTAGAGCTCCTGGTAGCGACCGAGCTCATTGCCGTGGTACCCGAGCACCCCGCGGATGTCATGATGCATGAGCGCGTCGCCCAGAACGAACGGGTCGTGCGGCGCCATGTTCTCGCCGAGAGGAAGCGCGATGACCCGACCAGGTTCGGGCTGTTTCTTGATAAACCTGATGATGTCGTCTTCGGCGTACAGCTCACTGGCCGGCGCCGAAAACTTCCAGTAGTGGCGCTCGACGCTCCACAGGTCGAGTGCGACGACTGCGGTGAGAATCCATCCGGCGTTGGCGCCGCGAAGCCGTCCGCGCGCGATGGCGAGCATGACTCCGATAGTGCCGAACACGAACGCCGCCGACCGCCAGGCCCCGGTGACCACGTTCGTGGCATTGGCTTCGATCGCATCGCCGCGCGCATCGCCCAGAATCGAAAGCGCGAGATTCGTGAATCCGCCGGCGGTTGCCAGGACAGCGACGATGAGCGCAAAAAGCGCCCACCCCAGCGCGTAGCGCGAGCTCCCCTTCCCCGCCAACACGCGCTCGGCGCCGAATGCCGCAAGGGTCGCTGTTGAAAACGTCGTGACGTACAGAATTGTGCTCGGCGCGCGGAAGTACTTACTCCCCGGCACCACGGCGTAGACCAACTGATAGAACGGTGTGTTGCCGCCCCAGGCCCACAGCAGGGATACGATGACTGCGCCCAGCCAGAAGATCGCGTGACCGCGATGACGGTTAAGTACCCCGCCACCCAAGGCGAGCAGTGCGAGCACAAGCACGCTGACGCCGAGGTATTCACTGTGAAAGTGAATACCGTTCCGCCCCCAATAGTGCTCGAGAATGCCAGAGAACTGCGGCAGATACATGTTGATCGTTTCCTCGAGCGGAAACGAAAAGCTCGTCGCGTAGTCGTAGCCCTTCCCGCCGGCACGCGGCGACCATGCGACGTACTCGCGCACCGGCAAATACTGTATCGCGCCGATCATGGCGCCCAAGATCACAGCGCCGAGTGACAGACCAAGTCGTGGCAGCCGCGTTTCGCTCGAAGGGGCCGCCGCAGACTCCGTTGAGATCAGCGCCGGCTTGAATGCGAGAAAGAGCGCGAAGGCACCGCTGGTGAGCAGCAGGTACTGAAGGAGCTGCGGGTGGGGCGATAGCACCGCGAGGCCAACGACGAGGGCCAGCGCTCCCCAGGCGGCGCGTCGGCCATCGCGAATACCCAGCGTCAGCGCCCAGAGCGCCGCCGGCAGCAGTGCGCTGACGAAAAGCTTGCCGTCATGGCCTGGCGAGGCGTACGACGCCACCGCCCCGCTCAGGAGATAGGCAACGGCGCCGATGCAGGCGGCATGAAAACGCACACCGGCGGCCCGCAGGAAACCAAAGGTGAAGTATCCGGCGAGCATCATGTGCAGCACGAAGCCCCACGTCATCGCGACGTCGGTGGGCAGGAACATGCGCAGCAGGAACGTCGGGTAGAAAATGTCGCCGTGCATGGCGGCGACGTATGGCATGCCGCCGAACTGATAGGGATTCCAGAGGGGAAATCCGTGCCCTTCGCGAAGCGAACGCGCGGCAAATTCGCGGAAGGAGTAGCCCGCGATGTACTGATCGGAATTTGGATTGACGAGGAACGCGCCACCGAGCGCGGGCCATGCCACCAGCATTGTCGCCAGTACGCAAACGCCTACGGCGACCAGCCCGGAGTACTTGGGGGCCGAGTCAGGCGTCGATGCGTCAGGTCGTGCCATATCGGAGTCGGAATTTGAGAACGCCGACTCCGGGTCCGGTTAAGGTCCGGAACGGCGAAGGGCGGCGCGTTGCCGGGGAGACAGCAGCAGCAGGCTGACGAACCCCGGCACAATTTCGAGAACGGTGATCCATACCCGTGAACTCAGCGCAAGGATCGCTGCGTCACCTTTTCCGGCCAAGCCCAGACTCGCCAACAGCACGAGAAGCGCGGACTCTCGAAATCCCAGTCCGCCCGGCGAGAAGAGCATGAGGTAACCGGCCAGATAGGAGGCCGTGTAAACTGCGATGAAGGCGCCGGGATCGCCACTCACGGCGGGCGTGACGCCGCGAGCAAAGAGGCCGAAAGCGGCGCCGTATCCAATCCATGACGCCGCGTTGATCGCCGTGGCCAGCCAGATCGCGCCGTGCGAGAGATGCTGCTCTGTCGCCGGTAATCCGCGCCACCGCGCAAAACGATCAAGCAACATCGGAAGCAGCGTGGGGAGCGCCAGCACGCCAAGGACAAACACTCCAGACAGCACCAGCGCGACCTGCTGCAGTCCGGGCTTGATCGCATCGAGGCTCTTCGCGCCGAGCGCGACGGCAACACCAAAGCCCGCGCCGATGTTGAGCAGTGTGCCCAGCAGCGCCGCGCCGGCGGCCGCGACGCCGGAGATGCCTTCGTCGGCCGCCATCATGCTCATCGCGCCAACTTGCCAGACTTTACCCGGAATCCATTTCCCGAGGTTGGCGATTGTCCAGATCTGCACGGCGCGCGCGTAGCTCAGACGACCGCCCCACCCGGCGAGGAGCATTCGCCAACTCTGCACGAGCACGGCATGGGTCAAGAGGACCACGCCCGAGGCGAGCAGAACCCAGCGCCATTCGATATTGATCGCGCGGGCGGATTGTTCGGTGGCCGCTTTCAGGTCGCGCCACTGCGTCGAAAAGACGAACGCGAGTGACACGAACGCGGCGAGGAGAAGGGCCAGTCGGAACCACCCCTGCCTCCACCACTGTGAACGTGACACGCTGGTGGTCTCGTTCACCGGTGTGGTCTCCGGCGCGTTCATCGCGCGACCTCGCGATAGAGTTCGAGGTAGTGCTCAGCGACAGCGCTCGGTGTGAAGCGCGACTCCACGAACGATCGGCCCAACGCGCCCAGTTGTTCGCGCATCTCCGCGTCGTTCATCAGACGCGCAATAGCGGTCGCCAGCGCGTCGCGATCACCGGCGGTGACCAGCGTTCCGCCGTGCTCCGGCCGAACGACATCAAGCAGGCCACCTTCGGCGTAGGCCACCACCGGAGTGCCGGACAGCTGCGCTTCAACGGCAACGAGTCCGAGTCCTTCCTGACGCGACGGCATCGCGACCAGTGCAGCCGCACGATACTGGTCCGCGAGGGCAGCCGGTGTGAGCATGCCGAGCCACGTGATACGCTGCGCTAGCCCCAGGGCGGTCGCGCGCGATTCGAGTGCTGCGCGATCGGGGCCCTCGCCGACAAGAATGAGCCGATGCGCCGCGAGTTGGGGTGTTGCCATCGCCTCGAGCAGATCGGCGACGCCCTTTTGTGCGTTGAATCGACCAACGAACAGGACGCCATCGCGCGAACGCGCGGCCGTCGTGTCGCCAGCGATTCGATGCGCATCGCTGAAGAGACGATCGTTGACCGGCATCGGCGCAATCACGATGCGTGCCGCGGGGGCAATGCGATGCGCGGAATCGGCGAGCCATGACGACACGGTCGTGCACATCGCCGCGCTGGTGAGCACGGCGCGCATCAGCGGATGCGCCGCCGGCGTATGCTCGGCCAACCGGACATCGGATCCGTGCATCGTGATGCACAGCGGCGGCGCGTCGGCACCGAGTACGCCGCGCAGTGCGAGTGCGGAGGGAAACCACCAATGCGCGTGCACATGTGTGTACGGATCACCCGCCTGCTTCGCCTCTCTGAGCGCACGCTGCGTGGCGCGACGCAGATGCCACATCAACTGGATCAACGCAAACCGTCCGCTCCAACTGCCCTTCACCGCCTCGGCCATCGTGCCGGTGTAGGCGAGCGTCATGCGGGCGTCACTCGCGTAACGCACCCGTGAAATGCGCACGCCTTCAAGTTCATCGACGGCGTTCAGTCCAGCGACACCGGGTGCGATGATGTCCACGCGCACCCCCGCGGCCTGCAACGCCACCGCGAGTCGCAACACGAACGACCCGGCGACATCACCCGCGGCGCGCGGAACGTTGTGCGTGACGAACAGGACGCGCGGAAGGGGGCGCCCGGTTGATCGCATCAACGCGCGGTGTTGTCGGTTGCGTCGCTCTCGTCGTCGGTTTCGGCAGCGCGTGTCGCGAGTTCGTCGAGCTCGCGACGCAACTCGCGCATCTCCGCACGCTGCTGCGCGATCTGCTCCCCGAGCAATCCGGTCGCGAAGAAGACGGAACCGAGCAGCAGGCACGTCTGAATGAGCGTCCACACCCAACGCTGCCCTTCGTGCGTGACCGCCAGCCACGCGAGTGCGGTGAGTCCGGCGAGAAATCCAATACCGAAGAGTCCCGCGCCGAGCATACCGAAGGCGAGCAGTGGCTTCTGTCCGAAGCGCAGTTCGAACCAGACCGCCACCATGTCGAGCACACCGACCGGAATACGTGACAGGCCGAACTTCGAGCGTCCACTGTGGCGCGCATAGAGCGGGATCGGCACTTCGGTCACGGTGAAGCCCTGCGCCGCAGCCATCACGATCATGTAGCGATGAAAATCCGGGCGCATGGGAAGCGCCGTCATGATCTCACGACGATACGCCTTCACGTTGTTCAGGTCGCGCACCGGAACGTGAAAGAGCGTGCGGCTCAAGCCGTTGTAGATGCGGGATACGAACGCCTTCTCGTACTTGCCCTGCTTGTAGCCGGTGACCATATCCGATTCACCGGCGAGAATGGGGCCGACGAGGCTTGGAATGTCTTCCGGCTTGAACTGCAGGTCGGCGGGATAGAAGACCAGGACCTGGCCACGCGCATGCAGATACCCCGAGCGCAGTGCTTCGGCGATTCCGCGCTGCGCGCGATGACGCACGGGGCGCAGGAAATCGAACCGCTCGCGCAGCTGTTGCAGGAGCGTCCAGCTGCCGTCGGTTGAGCCATCGTCGACTACGACGACTTCGTATCGCGCACTCTGCGCGCGAATCATCGCCTCACACAGCTCGAGAAAGAGCGGGAGGTTTCCAGCCTCGTCTTTCGCCGGAACAAGGACGCTGACGTCGATGACGGGCTGCAGCGGAAGTCGGGGCGCAGAACGGAAGGGTCTGGTGCTCACGGCCATCCGGGAAGGGTACACGATCGCGGCAGCGTCCGCGACTGTGGGCGACCGTTCTTCGCCTGCCCGCCGCGCCTAGACGCGCTTGCGCATGCGGGCCGGCAAGACCCCCAACTGATCACGATACTTGGCGACCGTGCGCCGTGCGATGTTGACGCCCGTCTGCTGGAGGATCTCGACGATCGCCTGATCGGTGAGCGGACTCTTCGCGTCCTCGCCGGAGACCAGCTTCTGGATCTGGTCCTTGATGCCGCGCGCGGAAACGTCGTCGCCGTCGGCGGTTGAGAGACCTGAGGAGAAGAAGAACTTGAGTGGAAGCACGCCGCGTGGCGTTTGCACGAACTTTTCGTTTGTCACGCGGCTCACCGTGCTCTCGTGCATGCCCACGGCTTCGGCCACTTCACGTAGCGTGAGCGGCTTGAGTGCCTGCACTCCCCGCTCGAAGAAGTCGCGCTGCCGATCGACGATGTAGTGCATGACCTTGAGCATCGTCTGACGACGCTGCTCGATGGCCTGGATCATCCAGTTCGCCGAGTTGAGCTTGCTGGCAATGAAGTCCTTGCTCTCGGCGTCGAAGCGCTTCTTGTCGCGCGCGATTTCCTGATAGGCGCGCGAGAGCTTGAGACGCGGCAGGTTGCCGTCGTTCAGGAAGATGTGGTAGTGACCTTCGATCTTGTCGACGACGAGATCGGGGATGATGTAGTTGTCGCTGCCGGCGCTGAAGCGAAGACCCGGGCGCGGATCGAGCTTCGCAATTTCATCGGCGGCGCCCTGCACGTCCTGCGCAGAGATGCCGAAACGCTTGGACAGCTCGCTCCAGCGGTGCGCGATCAGCTCCTCGAACGCGTCTTCCACGAGCCGATAGGCGAGCGAATCTCGCAGGCCACCCGCACGTAACTGCAACAGCAGACATTCACGCAGGTCACGCGCGCCGACGCCCGGCGGGTCGAGATCCTGAATGATCTGCAGCATCTGCAGGATTTCTTCATCGGTGAACACCGGCACGGTGCCATCGATTTCGCGCTCCTCGGCTTCCTTGTTCAGCAGCTCGTTCACGCCGCGCTGAATCTCTTCCAGGGAGCAGGCCAGCCAGCCGTCGTCGTTGATGTTGCCGACGAATTCTTCGGCGAGAAATGCCTGACGAGCGGACAGGTCGAGCAGGGACAATTGCTCGGTCAGATGATCGCCGAGGTCCTTGCTGTCGACCGTGACCGGTTCGTACCACTCGCGCTGCTCGTGCTCTTCACGCTGTCCACCCGTCTCGAAGCCATCGAGGAGGACCGCTTCCCAGTCCACATCGTCGTCACCGGTCTTTTCCGGCTCCGTGGCGGCCTCGGACGTGGTCTCTGGCTCCGAGAGATCCTCAGGCTCCGCGGTCTCTTCAGCCTCGCTGGACTCTTCCTCGTCTTCCTCCGGCTCTACGAGCTCGAGGAAGGGGTTGGTGAGCAGCTCCTGCTTGAGGTGCTGCTGGAGATCGAGCAGGGGCATGTAGAGCAAATCCATCGCCTGATACAGGCGTGGATTGACTTTGAGCTCCTGCCGGAGTCCGGCATGCTGCTGGAGACCTGTCTTCATTCGGTGAGCACTCCCTCGTCAGCGTCGGCGAAACGCCTCCGGAGTCGGGCAGCCAAAGTGGGCCCGAGGTAACTCTCCGCGACGTCATCATCAAAGACGAGTTCACGAACTGTACCGCCGACCTTCACCTGCCCTTCAAACATGATGTAGGCCCGATCGACAATGTCGAGGGTCTGCTCGACGTTGTGGTCGCTGATGAGCACGCCTATGCCACGGTGGCGGAGGTCCGCCACAATGGTCTGAATGTCGTGGACGGCCTTCGGGTCCACGCCGGCGAACGGCTCATCGAGCATCATGAACTTGGGTTGCGTAACGAGTGCGCGGGTGATCTCGAGACGACGGCGTTCGCCGCCCGAGAGTTGATACGCCTTGCTCTTCCGCAGGTGCTTGATGCTGAGTTCGTCCAGCAAGGTCTCGAGGCGGACCTTCCGCTCCTGGGCGGAGAGGGGGAGCGTTTCGAGAATTGCCAGAATGTTCTGTTCGACCGTCAGCTTCCGGAAGATTGACGGCTCCTGTGAAAGGTAACCGATCCCCTGCCGCGCCCGACGGTACATCGCCAGGTCGGTGATGTCCTGGCCGTCCAGGAGGATACGGCCGGCCTGCGGCGCGATGAGTCCCACCAGCATGTAAAACGTGGTGGTTTTACCGGCGCCGTTCGGGCCGAGCATTCCCACGATTTCGCCTTGAGCGACCCGAAGCGCGACGTCGTTCACGACGCGTCGGCCCTTGTAGACTTTGACCAATCCCTCAGCGCTGAGCACCGACCCCGTGGAGGCCACGGCGGGCGTGACCATGGGCCGTGGATGCTCTCCCGTCTCGTGGAGCTGTCGTGCCAAGACGGCACGATGCTCCGCTATGAGAGGCCAGAGTTGGGGTGCAAATCGCAGCGTGGAGTCGACCGAGAGTGGCCCACTGGCGGGCTGCTCAATCAGTCCACTCGCAGCCAGACGCGGCAGCACCGCAGCCGCCAGATGGCTGCGCACATCTTCAGGCGAGAGGTGCTGCTTCTCCCCTATTTGCCGCAGATACCGCGTCGCAACCGCCTGCACCGGTGCCACCCCGTGCTCGTCGGCGCTTTCGAGCGCCGCCTGCACCACGACCGCAAGCGCCCGGTCTCCGTGGACCGCGCGATTCACGATGTCAGCGATTTCCGCCTGATTGGTCGGTGGAGCGAACGAGTCGGATGGGTTCATGAGCGACCACGAGGACGAATAACAACCAGCGCAAGCGGCATCAGAATGGCGCTGTTTGGAGCGGGTGCTTCGGGCGGTTTGGCCGGTGGTTTGGCCGGCGGTTTTGCAGCGGGTTTCGCCTGCGCCTTTCCCTTCGCGGTGGTGTCGCGCTTGGCGGTGGAATCCTTTGCTGTGCTGTCTTCGGGCTCCAGATAAATGCCGGTTGCCTGCGAGTCGACGCGCACCGTGCTCACGGCACCCGTGTCGAAGCTGACGTAGATGCGCACGCCACGCACGTAATTGATCGACGGCTTCGCATCGCGTCCCTTGCTGCTGGGCATGTGAAAGAGCGACGACGCGTTGCCAAGTGCCCGAATCTCCTTCACCGGCGGGCCCTTCGTCGTGTCCTTCACGACCACGTCGGTGCTATCGAAGTAGGCGTATATGCTATCGCCGTGTAACACGTCTTTTTCGGGCGACCGAATCTTCATGGAGTCCACGGCGCCGATCGCGCGCGCGCTGCCAATGGCATGCACTTCCCGCGCGAACTTCTTCACCAGGCGAATGCGCAACGAATCGGCGTCCACGTCCTGCTGTGGGGTCTTGGCGCGTGCCCGACCTTTGCCGAAGGCGAAGGCCTCAGAGAGCTGCTGTTCCCTGAGACGCAGGTCGATGGTTTCCGCATCGAGCGTCATATCATCGGTGGTAGCGTGGCTGGCATGACGCGCGATCACGCGCTCGAGCTGACGATTCTGGCTGTACAGGTCGATCGTATCGCCGTTGAGCGTGAACCGTCGCGCAGAATCGCTGTTGACGATGCGCGCGCCTCGCATCAGGCGCGACTTTTCGGTGATCTTGTCAAAGACCGAGCTATCGGAGCGACCGACCAGTCGCTCGCGCTGAATGACGACGTCCCCCCAGGCGAAGAGGAGCGAGTCGCCCTCGTCTTCAAACCGGTTGGCCGTGACTGAGGTCGGCGGCCCGGGCTTGCCGGTCACGCTGTCCTTCTCGACCAACGTGGCCGTGGAGCGCGTGGGCGCGACCAGTCGCGCCACGGGACGTTCGGCGGTCGCGCGATAGTACTCCATGCTCTGACCGCTGAACGTGCTGCCGGTTTCGAGGCCGGTGGCGATCACGCCGCCATCGGCGAAGAGTCGCCCTTCGCGGGTGAAGTAGATCGCGTGATTGGCGCGCACCTGCATTTTCTTCGGCTCTTCGTAGACCACGTTGCCGAAGAGATTGATGATGCCGGGGCCAACGAACTGCTCGGCGCTGTCTGCACGCAGGCGATTGTTTTCGCCCTGACAGCGACCGACGAAACCGCCGCCGACGAACATGTTCGACATCGTCTCGCTGATGCGCGAATATGTCATGCGCGTTTCGGGCGGCGACTCCGTCGTCTCGAGCAGGCAGTCCTTGGTCGCCGGGGCTGGCTTCTTCTTCGGAATTGGCTTCGAGTCGACTTTTCGTGCAGTGTCGGTCGCCGCGGCGGCTTTGGCGCTGTCCGTTGTGGGCTTGCTCGCCGTCGTGTCCTTCGGCGTCACCGGTGCACTGTCGACCTTTGCCGGCGTGACCGCGGGCGTTGGAGCCGGTGGCGCTGTCTTGTTTCCGCCGCCGCGACAGGCCGCGACGACAATCGCCGCAACGACGCTCAGTCGCCACCAAGCGTGACGCTGCCGCTCGCGAGAGAGCGACGGACGGTGATTGCCACTCACTTCGTAGGTACCTGCACGGCACCAGTGAACTTGCACGACTTCAGGCACTTGAAGTTGGCAAGCTTGGGATCGGACTCGAACCCGATGCCCGTGGCCGTACGACGCGGCTCGTTGAGTGTGAACGACGAATCGGTGAAGAACTGATTGCGCTGCTGATCGTAGACCAGCTGCGGTGTGCTCAATCGCTTTCCGTCTTCACGGATCACCACAACGTTGCCGCGCACTTCAAGCCGCTGCAGTCGCTGATTGTAGGTGCCCCACTTGGCGGTCATGACGCCGTCCTTGGCTCCGGTGGTGGTGTAGAACGTCATATTCACCGGATACAAGACAAGGCGCGTGCCATCTTCGTAGGTCAGCGCCGTGTCGCTCAACAACTCGCCCTTGTTCACGCCGCGGTCCGTCAGTACAACGCGTGTTCCGAAGGCAATCGTTTCAGCCGAATCGGGGATCTCCAACCGCTTTGGTGCTGCCGCCACTGGCTTCTTTTGAGGACAGGCAGCGGCCACGAGCAGGGACACCGCGCCCACCAGGGTCAGCACCGCGCGAGCACCGCGCATCACACCGCTCCTGCGCGCATGAGGTCGTGCAGATGCACCACGCCGACCAGCGTGCCGTTCGGTCCCACGACAGGCATGGCCATGATGCCATGGGTTTCCATGCGATGCACGACGGCACTACCCAACTCATGCTCCTCGGCGAGACGTGGAGTACGGGACATAACGGATTGGACTGGCACTGTGAGGACATCCTGATGGCGTTCGAGCAACCGAGTCAGGTCGCCTGCGGTGACCACCCCCGAAACGCGGCCCTGTTCCACAACGATGGCAATTCCCCGGCGAGCCGCGAGGAGCACCACCGCTTCGCGCATCGTTGCCGATGATGAAAGCACGGGCAGTTCATCGGACTCCATCACATCGGCGACGCGGGTAAGGAGCTTCCGACCCAAGGCGCCACCGGGATGCAATCGCGCGAAGTCTTCGGCGCGAAAGCCCTTCTCGGCCATCAGCGCAACGGCGAGCGCGTCACCCAGTGCGATGGTGACGGTGGTGCTGGTCGTCGGCGCGAGATCGTGCGGGCACGCCTCCTCCTTCACGAGCAGGTCAAGCGTGACGTCGGTGAGGCGCGCGAGACGCGAGTCGGGCCCCGCGGTCATCGCAATCATCTTTACACCCAATCGCGCGAGCGCTTCGATGAGTCCGAGCAACTCATCGCTTTCGCCGCTTTTGGAGATAAGAATGGCAACGTCGTCTGCACCCACGATGCCGAGATCGCCGTGCAGGCTTTCGACCGGATGCAGGAACATCGCGGGCGTGCCGGTGCTCGTGAACGTCGCGGCCATCTTGCGGCCCACCAGCCCCGACTTGCCGACGCCGGCCACGATCACGCGACCCCGACAACCGGCGAGTAAGCGGACCGCGCGTACGAACGCATCGCCGAGTGCGACTTCGACGTTCCTGAGCGCTTCCGCTTCAAGCTGCAGCACGCGACGACCACGCTCGATGATCTCCGCGGCGGATTGACCACTCATTGCCGCACCTCCGTCACCACCTGCTCTTCGACACTGCGGCTCGCGACGTAGCGCTCGACGGCGTCGGTCCATTCGCCACGCGCGTGTAACAGCGCTTCGACAAACTCGCGCACTGCGCCACGTCCGCCGTGTCGTTCAAGCTGCAAGTGCGCAGCGCGCGCCACTTCCGGCACGCAATTGCCTACGGCTACCGGCAAACCCACCGCGCGCAGCACGGCGAGATCGGGAAGGTCATCGCCGACAAACGCGACCTCCTCCAGTGAGATGTCCCACTCCGCGCACAGCTTCCGCAACGCAGGCAACTTGCGCGCTTGCGGATCCTGAATGCAGGAGTCGACACGGAGTTCACGCGCGCGCGTGGCGACGCTGTCGGAAACGCGACCGGTGATGATCACCACCTTGAATCCGCACTCACGCAGCATGGCCATGCCGAGGCCATCCTGAATGTCGTAGCGCTTGAGTTCGAAGGGCAGCGACGCACGGTCAGTCCGGGTACTGCCGAGATAGACGCCGCCGTCGGTGAGCACACCATCGACATCGAAGCCCACCAGCTTGATGCGCTTCGCAACTGCCGGTTCGATGCGGGGTGCGTTCACGACCAACGGCACGAGTGTGTCGAGCACCGACATTACCGAACCGTCCGATCCCAGATGTCCACGGCGCGCGCCACGAGATCGGGCAGCTCAGCGAGTGGAATCATGTTCGGTCCGTCGCTTGGCGCCGTGTCTGGCGTGGGATGCGTTTCGAGAAAGAGCCCCTGCGCGCCAGCAGCGATGGCGGCGAATGTGAGCGGCGGAATGAACTCACGCGCCCCGCCACTCGCGCCACCCTGCCCCTTCCCGGGCTGTTGCACGCTGTGTGTCGCATCGAAGATCACGGGCACGCCACAGGCTTCGCGCATGCGAACGAAGGCGCGCATGTCGACCACCAGGTCGCCGTAGCCGAAGAACGTGCCCCGTTCAGTGGTCGCGAGCGGTCCGACCGGGACGCCGGCCAGGGTCGCGCCAGCTTCGACCTTTCGTACCGCACCGCGCATCCCTTCCGGGTGCATCCACTGACCTTTCTTCACGTTCACTGCGCGACCGGTCGCGCCGGCCGCAACGAGCAAGTCGGTTTGGCGACAGAGGAACGCGGGGATCTGCAACACATCGCACACCTGACCCGCAGGGGCACACTGCGACGCTTCGTGTACATCGGTCAGAATCGGCAGACCCGTTGCGGCACGAACGCGATCAAGCGCCGCGAGACCCGCGTCGAGTCCAGGGCCTCGCACGCCATCGACATTCGAACGATTGGCCTTGTCGAAGCTCGCCTTGAACACGATGCCACCCGGCACCTTCTCCGCGAGACGCGCGAGCGCCTCGCCGACGCGCAGGTTCAACGCATCGTCTTCGAGCTGACACGGGCCGGCGATCAGGAAGAGTCGATCGCCGGGAAAGCGCGCGGCAGACACCTGGCTCACTGGTTCACGTGGGCCAGCGCCGGCGACGACGCGAGCGTTGCCGTCACGCTGCGACGACGACGATCCGATGCGGCGACGAAGGCCGCGAAGAGCGGATGCGGACGCAACGGACGGGACTGCAGCTCCGGATGGAACTGGCAGCCAACGAAGTGCGGATGCGCATCCGATGGCAACTCGATCATCTCAACCAGCGAGTCGTCGGGAGACAATCCGCTCAAGCGCATGCCGTTCTTTTCGAACGACTCGCGATAGCGATTGCTGACCTCGTAGCGATGACGATGACGCTCGCTCACTTCGGGTTGCCCATAAATTTCGGCGGCCTTCGAGCCACGCTGCAGACGACACGGATAGGCACCAAGACGCATCGTGCCTCCCTTGTCGGTGACTTCGCGCTGCGAGTCCATCAGCGAGATCACGGGATTGGCACTCTCCGGTGCAAACTCGCTCGAGTGACTGTCGGCAAGCTGCAGCACGTTGCGCGCGAACTCGATGATGGCCACCTGCATGCCGAGACAGATGCCGAAGAACGGCAGCTGCATTTCGCGCGCGGCGCGAACGGCTTCCACCATTCCGTCGACACCGCGGACACCGAACCCGCCGGGCACAAGCAAGCCGTGATGCTGCGACAGGATTTCGCGCGCGCGCTCCGGCGACGTGAACAGATCGCTCGACGTCCACGCGAGCTCGACGCCCACGTCGTTGGCGATGCCGCCGTGAATGAGTGCTTCCTGCACACTCTTGTACGAGTCGACATAGTCGGTGTACTTGCCGACGACGCAGATGCGCACCTTTTCGCGCGGATTCGACACCCGCTGCACCATGGTGCGCCACGCCGTGAGGTCGGGTGTGGGGGCGCTCAGTCGCAAGCGGTCCATGACGCGCTCGGCGAATCCCTGCTGCTCGAAGGCAATCGGGATCTGATAGATCGTCGGCACGTCGGGGCTTTCGATGACGGCGCCGAAGTCGACGTTGCAAAAGAGCGCGATCTTGCGTTTCACATCGTCCTGTAGCGGCTTTTCGCTGCGGCAGATGAGGAAGTCGGGCTGAATACCGATCTCCATGAGCTCGCGCACCGAGTGCTGCGTGGGCTTGGTCTTCACTTCTCCCGCTGCGGCGATGTACGGCACCAGCGTGAGGTGCACGAACAGCGCGTTCTCCTTGCCCACTTCGCGACGGAACTGACGGATCGCTTCGAGGAACGGCAGCGACTCGATGTCGCCGACCGTGCCGCCAACTTCCACCAGCACGACATCATTGCCCGGGGCGATGCGCTTGACCGCGTTCTTGATCTCGTCGGTGATGTGCGGAATGACCTGCACCGTCGATCCGAGATACTCGCCGCGACGCTCCTTCGTGATCACGTTCGAGTAAATGCGTCCAGTCGTGATGTTGTTGGCCTGCGACAGCGGCCGATCGAGGAAGCGCTCGTAGTGGCCAAGGTCGAGGTCCGTCTCGGCGCCATCATCGGTGACGAACACTTCGCCGTGCTGGAACGGCGACATCGTGCCCGGATCGACGTTGAGGTACGGATCCAGCTTCATCATCGTGACGCGGAAACCGCGCTCGACAAGCAGGCGCCCGAGTGACGCCGCGGCGATGCCTTTGCCGAGGGAAGAGACCACGCCACCCGTCACGAAGATGTACTTCGGCGTAGTGGCCTGGCCCGAGGTCATAGGCATGGTCATGAGTGCAGTCCTGGTTCAGTGGTGACCCAGCTAGCGTTGGCGCGCGCCAGGTCGTCTTCGGTATCGATTCCGCCTTCGGCGTGCGGGACATCCGCGACGCCAATGGCCAATCCATGAGCGAGCGGCCGCAACTGCTCCAGCCGTTCGATGAGTTCCAGCGGATGTGGCGTCCACGCGACCCACTGCGACAGTGCATCGCGCGTGTACGCGTAGACGCCCACGTGTTGACGGACCAGCGGCGCGAGAATCGCCCCATCGGACGACTCGCGCAAAAACGGAATGGCCGCTCGCGAAAAGTAGAGGGCGCGCCCGTCGTCGGTGCGCACGACTTTCACCACATCGGGGCGGCCGAGCACATCGGTGGATGCCGGCACTGCGGCGGTGCCGATGGGAGCGCTCCCGGACTGTACGATTGTTACCGCGCCGTGCAGCGCTTCGCGTGAGACGTAGGGCTCGTCGCCCTGTACGTTCAGGAGCACGTCGTAGCGCGCATACTGTGCGTGCGCGGCAACTTCGGCGACGCGATCGGTCCCGCTGGGATGATCACCGCGCGTCATCACGACCGGCACGCCGCGTGCGACGCAGGCATCGAGTACTTCGTGGTGATCGGTCGCGACGACAATCGCGTCGGCAACCTGCAGGGCCTTCACGCGTTCGAAGACCCGGACCACCAGTGGTTCGCCTCCCAGAAGGCGAAGCGGTTTGCGGGGAAGTCGCGTCGCGCCGAGGCGCGCCGGGATCACCGCGAGGACAGGCATTGGCCGGTCAAACGGGGCGTAGTTGCAGCAAAATTCACGCCAGTTAAGATACCCGATTCCGCCGCTCAAGGCAAACAGCGCGCCCGCCCCCTTAACGCATCGGCATGCCCACGTCCTGGTGGATCGGCTTCAACGCCCTGGTCCTGTTTCTCCTCGCGCTGGACCTCGGCGTTTTCAACCGCAACGCGCACGCGGTCACGGTCAAAGAAGCGATCGCGTGGAGCGCCGTGTGGATCACGCTGGCGATGGCCTTCGGCTGGTGGATCGGCCTCGAAATGGGGCGCGCGTCGATGCTGGAGTTCTACGCGGGCTATCTGGTCGAACAGGCGCTGTCGGTGGACAACCTGTTCGTCTTCATCCTGATCTTTGGCTATTTCAGGATCGCGCCCGAGTTACAGCACCGCGTGCTCTTCTGGGGCATTCTTGGTGCGCTATTGATGCGCGGCGCGATGATCGGCGCCGGAGCGGTGCTGATCGAGCGCTTCCACAGCATCATCTACGTCTTTGGCGCCTTCCTGGTGTACACCGGCATTCGCATGGCCTTCGGCGGGGCGAATGAGATTGAACCGGATTCGAACCCGGTGATCAAGCTGGTGCGACGAATCATTCCGGTCACCACGCGCCTGCACGGCCAGGACTTCTTTGTGCGCGAACCAGCGACGACCGGTGGTGCGCTGCGCCTCAAGGCGACGCCGCTCTTTGTGGTGCTGATGCTGGTCGAGACGACGGACGTCGTTTTTGCGCTCGACTCGATTCCGGCCATTTTCGGCGTGACGCGCAACCCGTTCCTTGTTTACACCTCGAACGTCTTCGCCATTCTTGGGCTGCGTTCGATGTACTTCGTGCTGGCGAACGTGGTGGGCAAGTTCCACCTGCTCAAGTACGGACTCAGTGTGGTGCTGGCGTTTGTCGGCCTGAAGATGCTGTTGTCGGACAAGTTTCCGATCAGCATCGGGGTGTCGCTTGGCGTGGTGGCGACGGTGCTCATCGGCAGCGTGTTGCTATCGCTGGTGATCAAGCCGAAGCATCCTGAACCGATGGTGGAGGTTGAGGAGCACTTTCCGGACAACTGAAAGCGCTAACTGGAACTGCGCTAACTGACACTACGCTAACTGGCGCTACGCTAACTCAACTGCGCTTACACGCGGACTGATCGTGCCATGCGCAGGAAGTTGGTAAGTAATTCCTTACCATGCTCCGTCAGGATCGATTCCGGATGGAATTGGACGCCCCAGACGGGGTGGCTCTTGTGCCTCAGGGCGTGGATTTCCTCTGGGGCGTCAACGGCGGTGGCGGTCACTTCCAGCTCGTTGGGGAGCGTGTCCCGCTCCACGATGAGTGAGTGGTAGCGCATCACGCCGAACGGGCTCGGGACGCCTTCGAACAGGCCGGTTCCGTCGTGCTGGAGTTGGCTCATTTTGCCGTGCATCACACGCGTCGCGCGGCTCACGACTCCGCCGTACGCTTCGCCGATGGCCTGGTGGCCGAGACAGACGCCCAGCAGCGGAATATGCGGGCCCCAGCGGCGGATGACGTCGACTGAAATGCCGGCTTCCTTCGGCGAACACGGGCCGGGCGATACCACGATCGCTTCGGGCTTCATCGCGCCGACCTCCTCGACGGTGAGCGCGTCGTTGCGGTGCACTTCGAGTGTTTCACCCAGCTCGCCGAAGTACTGGACGAGGTTGTAGGTGAACGAATCGTAGTTGTCGATAACGAGGAGCATACGCCGAGCGGAGATCAGGACCGCGGATGGAACTGCCGGTGGACACTCCGAAGATACTCACGGTCCACATGGGTGTAGATCTGCGTCGTGGCGATGTCGGCGTGTCCGAGCATTTCCTGCACGGCGCGGAGATCGGCGCCGCCCTCGAGGAGGTGGGTGGCGAACGAGTGACGGAGCGTGTGGGGCGAAACGGCCTTTTCGATGCCGGCCTGCTCGACGTATTTGCGGAGAATCTTCCACGCGCCCATGCGCGTGAGCGGCTTGCCCTGGCCGTTCAGGAACAGGATGCCCTTGCCGCTGCCTTTCTCGAGGAGCGGTCGGAGTTCGCGGAGATAGACGGCCACCGCGCCGATCGCCGATCGGCCAATAGGTACCAGACGCTCCTTGCTCCCCTTGCCGAAGACGCGGAGCAATCCCTCCTCGAGGAGCACGTCTTTCACGGCAAGCCCAATCCACTCCGACACGCGCAGCCCGGCGCCGTAGGCGAGCTCCAACATTGCGCGATCGCGAAAGGCGAGTCGCTCGTCGAGTTGTGGCGCGGCAAGAAGCCTGGTCACCTCGTCGACGCTCAGCACCTCGGGTAGCGTGCGCCACCGCTGCGGCGAATCGAGTCGCTCGGTTGGATCGGTTTGCGAGAGTCCTTCCGCCACAAGAATGCGAAACCAGGTACGGAGCGCTGAGATGTTGCGGCGAATCGAACTGCCGGCGAGCCCCAGATCCTTGAGGTGGTACACGAACTCACGCAGGCTGGCCGGCGTGATGTTGCGGACCTCGGTGATTCCCTGCTCGCGCAGAAATGCCGCACAGCGAATGACGTCACGCCGATAGGCTTCGATGGTGCGCGGCGACGCCCCCTCCTCGAGCTGCAGCGCGTCTTCGAACGCCTGCAAATGAAAGCCGCGACGGAGCTGACGCAGCGCGAGCTGTTCGGCGGATGGCTCGACTGGCGTGGTCACCGCTGGCTCCGCCGCCGCCATAGCACGAACCCGACCCCCACCACGGCAACTCCGAGCGCGATGAACCCGATCGTGCGCTGCTGATCGTCGATGCGCGCGAGGAGTGCGTCGGAGTTCGCGCCCGCGCGAAACGCGAAGTAGCAGACGAGCCCGTACCAGGCACCCGAGGCTACGGTCATCGCGGTCAGCGCGCGTAACGCCCCAATTCCCAGCGCACCGGCAACGGGGGGCACGACGGCCCTCACCGCGGGGAGAAAGCGGCTGACAACGACCGCCAGCAGCCCTTGTGTGGCGAATCGTTCGGCGAATCGCTCCGCCGCGCCGGCCGGAAACAGCTTTGGCGCGCGCCGCTGGAGGAAGGGAAGTCCGTATCGGTGTCCAACACCATACATGAGCATCGCGCCGCCGATGTTACCGATCATCGTGGCCGCCCATACACCCAGCGCGGTGCCGTTGCCGCGCGCGGCGACGAAGGCGCCAAGCGCGATAACGGTGTCGGCGGGGAGCGGCGGGAAGACATTCTCGGCGAATGCCGCGAGTACAAGGGTGCCGTACAACAGCGGGTCAGGCAGACCCGTGAGCCACGCGAGGAGATCGTTCATGCCGCGTCAGCGGCGCACAATGCTCGCCGTGGTCATGACGGCGAGCCCTTCCTCACGACCGATCCAACCGAGCTGTTCGTTGGTCTTTCCCTTCACGAACACATCTTCAGCGGCGACCTGCAGCACAAACGCCAGTCGATCGCGGATTGCCTGACGGTGCGGACCGATCTTGGGGCGCTGCGTGATCACAGTGATATCGACGTTGCCCACACGCCAACCGGCGGCATGCAGCCGATCGAGCGCAGCGGAGAGCATCAATACCGAGTCCTTTCCCTTGTTTGCGGCGTCGGTGTCCGGAAACATCTCGCCGATGTCACCAAGGCCCGCCGCACCAAGAATGGCGTCGGTGACCGCGTGGCAGATCGCATCCCCGTCGGAATGCCCGGCGCAGTGGCGATCACTGGGGATGTCGATACCACCCAATCGCATTGGACCGCCTTCGCCGAAGCGATGCGAGTCGTAGCCGATACCCACGCGCATGGCGAGCGCCGAATCACTCACGCGGCAACCGTCTTGGGTGCGTCGGGGATGATCGTGTAGTCCTGTCGACGGCGCGCTGGCGTGAAGCCCGCGTCGATGATGAGGCGATCGAGTTCGTCGATGGTGGTGCGATGGGTGGTATTGGCCGCCGAGACGACGTTCTCCTCGATCATCAGCGAGCCGAAGTCGTTGCAGCCGAAGCGCAGCGCCATCTGACCGACCTTCATGCCCATCGTGACCCAGCTCGACTGCAGGTTGGGCACGTTGTCGAGTACAATGCGCGAGATCGCGACCGTGCGCAGATACGTCACGGCATCGGTCTTGGGCATGTGCGACATGGTGGGCGTGTTCTCCGGCTGCAGCGGCCAGGTGATGAACGCCGTGAAGCCGCCGGTGCGCGCCTGCAAGTCACGCACGCGCTGCAGATGCTCGATGCGTTCGGCCAGCGTTTCGCCGATGCCGTACATCATCGTGACCGAGGTCTTCATCCCTTCCTGATGCGCGAGCTCCATGATCTCGAGCCAGCGGTCGGCACCTGCCTTCTTGGGCGCCACGATATCGCGGACGCGCTGCACGAGAATCTCGCCACCACCACCAGGAATCGAATCGAGTCCAGCGGCCTTGAGTTCGCGGATCACATCGCGCGCATCCATGCGAAAGCGCGTCGCGAAGAAGTCCACCTCACTCGGCGAAAAGCCGTGAATGTGAATGGGGTGGTACGTCTTGATGTACCGCATCAGGTCGAGGTACCACTCGAACGGGATGTACGGATTGTGCCCACCCTGAATCAGGATCTGCACACCACCCAGCGCTTTCGTTTCGTCGATCTTGGCGCCGATCTGTTCGAAGGACAGGGTGTACCCCTCCCCGTTTTTGGGGCGCCGATAGAACGCGCAGAAGCCGCAGTCGGCGACGCAGACGTTCGTGTAGTTGATGTTGCGATCGACGATGTACGTGACGACGCCGTGCGGATGCCTCGCCTGCCGGACGCGATCGGCCTCCTGGCCGAGCTCGAGCAGCGGAGCATTCGTGTAGAAGTCGAGAAGATCACGCATGGGAAATCCGGTCAGGCTGCAGGAAGAAATGCAAAGTTGCCATCGGGAACGCGCCCCATCGAGACCAGTCGGCGAAAGAACTCCGACAGTCCGGCGAGATGCGGATACGACAGGCGATAGTCGAGTCCTGCGAAGTATTCCACGCAGGTTGCATACGGAACGCCACTGGCCTGGGCGGCCTGCCTCGAGAGCTCGGGAATGTTCTCGAGTCCCCAATCGCGCGACGTGAGCAACGAACCGTGCACCGACAGCGCTTCACGCACTGGCGTCTTGCGCTGCGCAACCCACACCGCGAAAACGAACGGGAGCCCCGTCCACTGCTTCCAAACGGCGCCCAGGTCTTCGCGCCACGGATATCGCTCGGCCCAGAGCCCGCCGCGATTGGCTTCGTCGAACATGCGCAGCGCGGCGTCGCCAATGACGAGACGCGCTTCGTGGGCTTCGTTATCGAAGGTATCGAGGTCCGCGAGTTCCGCGTTACCTGGCACGAACTCCGGACGACAGCGCCACACATTCTCGAACAGCAGTTCCAGCAGCGCGACAGAGGTCATGCTGCTCGAACTCACCACGACGCGCCTGCCACCCAAGTCGCGCGGATCGCGCTTGCTGAAGAGCACGACGCTGCGCACCGGACCATCGCTCGTGATCCCCAGCTCGGGGAGCAGCAGCAGATTGGCTGAATCACGTGCGTACTCCACGGCCGACACGACGCTCACATCGAGCTCGCCCGCTGCCATGAGGCGATTGAGATCGGTGGGCACGCCATTCACGAGCGCGCCATCGAGTGGCACGATGCCGCGATCAATGCCACCGTAGACCGGATAACAGTTGATGTAGCGGATGCGACCGACGCGCAGCATCGGCGTGCTACGCGGTTGCGAGCACGGGCTCGGCGATCGTCGCCTCACCGGTATCGTCATCGGCGAATTCGCGGATGACGTGGTAGAACGAATCGCGCTCGGCAGGCTGCTTGCCCGAGCCGCGAATGAGCTTGAGGAGCTGCGAGAGCGTCATGCCCTGCGGCGTGTGCGCACCGACCGCGTGATAGATCTTCTCACGCACCACCGTGCCTTCGATGTCGTTCACACCGAAGTGCAGCCCAACCTGCGAGACGCCCTGCCCCACCATGATCCAGTGCGACTTGATGTGTTCGAAGTTGTCGAGGTAGAGTCGGCCGACGGCCAGATTACGGAGATCGTCGAAGCCGGTTGTGGACGTTCCCGTGCGACCCAGTGTCGCACCGAGTTCGTTGTCGTCGGGGTGATACGCCAACGGGATGTACGCGAGATATCCGCCCGTTTCGTCCTGCAGGTCGCGAAGCATCGTGAGATGCTGCACGCGATCTTCCATGGTCTCGACGTGTCCGTAGAGCATGGTGCAATTCGTGCGAATGCCGAGCTGATGCGCCGTGCGATGCACATCGATGTAATCGGCTCCGCCCAGCTTCTTGTCGGCGATCTGCTCGCGCACAGCCGCACTGAATGTTTCGGCGCCGCCACCGGGCAGCGTATCCAGACCGGCTTCACGCAACGCGATCAACACATCGGCACGACTCATCTTTTCGATGCGCGCGATGTGGGCAATCTCGACGGCGGTAAGCGCCTTGATGTGCACCTGGGGATGCCGCGCCTTGAGCGCGCGGAACATCTCCTGGTAGTACGCGAGCCCGGCCTGCATATCGAGGCCACCGACAATGTGGAACTCGCGCGTGATCGAGCCATCGGCGCGATCGGACTCGGCGAGCACCTGCTCGAGCGAATAGCGGTACGCGCCCTCTTCCTTCGGCAATCGCGCATAACCACAGAACACACACGTCTTTCTCAAGACGCAGATGTTGGTCGGGTTGATGTGCTGATTGGAGGCAAAGGTCACGCGATCACCATGCTTCGCCCGATTGGCGGCATCGGCCATGGCGCCGACGCCAAGCAGATCGGGCGAACGAAAAAGCGTAACCGCATCGGAAAACGACAATCGCTCGCCCTGAACCAACTTTTCGCCAATGGGGCGAAGTGCCGGATCGTGCAGGCGAGCGACGTCGAAGGAAATCTTGTGAGGCATATGACCTGCGTTCAGTCGCCGTTCCACCCTCGTACGGCGATCGATACGTTGTGTCCACCAAAGCCTGAGCTATTCGACAACGCCACGCGCACGACACGCTGCTTGGGCGTGTTGGGCGTGACGTCGAGATCGCAGTCAGGATCTGGCGTCGTGTAGTTGATCGTGGGCGGCACGATCTGATCGCGCAACGCGAGCGCGCATGCGATGAACTCCACGCCGCCGGCCGCTCCGAGCATGTGGCCCGTGGCCGACTTGGTGGAGCTGACGCTCAGCTTGTAGGCGTGCTCGCCAAAGACCGCCTTGATACCCTTGCACTCGTTGGGATCGTTGAGCGGCGTGGAGGTGCCGTGCGCATTGATGTAGTCCACGTCGGTCAGCTCGATCTTGCCATCGCGCATGGCGCGCTTCATGGCGCGCTGCAGCCCTTCGTGCGCGTCGGGCTGACCGGTGAGGTGATACGCGTCGCCGGTGGCTCCGTAGCCAACGACTTCGCCGTAGATGCGCGCGCCGCGGCGCTTCGCATGCTCCAACTCCTCGAGGACGACAACGCCCGCGCCTTCACCCACGACGAAACCGTCGCGCGTCGCGTCGAACGGACGCGACGCGGTGGCGGGTGACTCGTTGCGTTCGGAGAGCGCGGTCATGTTGCCGAAACCACCAATGGCCATCGGACACACGGACGCTTCGGCGCCACCGCAGATCATCACGTCGGCGTCGCCGTACTTGATGGTGCGGAACGCTTCACCGATGGCATGCGCGCTGGTGGCGCAAGCGGACATCGTGGCGTAGTTGGGCCCCTTCGCACCGAAGCGCATGGAGACCACACCCGCGGCGATATCGGCGATGTACATCGGGATGAAGAACGGAGAGATCCGCTTGTTTCCCGATGTCATGAGGACCGAGTGCTGGTCCTCCATCGTGTTGAGGCCACCGATGCCGCTGCCAATGATGACGCCGGTTTCGAGCGGGTCGTACCCACCATTCTCGAAGCCGGCATCGGCCATGGCCTGCACAGAGGCAGCCATGGCGTACTGCGTGAACAGATCCGCGCGCTTCGCTTCCTTGCGGTCCATGTACTGACCGACATCGAAGCCCTTGACCTCGCACGCAAAGCGGACCTTGAAGCTGCTGGCGTCAAACTTGGTAATGTCGGCGCCTCCCGACACTCCCGCCAGCAGGTTCTGCCAGGTCGTCGCCACGTCGTTGCCGACGGCCGTGACGGCACCCAAGCCCGTGACGACGACCCTACGCATCAACCGCCGACCTTCGCCTCGAGATACGCGATGGCATCGCCGACCGTGCGGAGCTTCTCAGCATCTTCATCCGGGATGTCGATGTTGAACTCCTTCTCGAACTCCATCACCAGTTCGACGATGTCGAGCGAGTCGGCGCCGAGGTCCTCGATGAAGCTCGCCTCGGGCGTGAGCTTCTCGCGCTCAACTCCGAGCTCCTTCTCGATGATGTCCTTGATCTTCGACGCGTGATCCGACATGGGAACGGTTCCTCTGAAGTTGTTGAAGTGAGAATGGGGAACTTAGCCGTTGCGCAGCGCCACAGGGAGGGCTTGACGACCGTATCCGCGCCATGGGAGGCGTCCGAGACGATCCAGCCCCTCTGGGCTACATCACCAAACCGCCGTCCACCACAAAGACCTGACCGGTCACATAGCTGGTCAGGTCGGAAGCGAGCACAACCACCATGCTCGCGATATCCTCGGGGGTGCCGAGGCGCTCGAGCGGAATTCCCGCACTGAGCGAGCTTTTGGCGTCGGGAGTCATCGCCGCCGTCATGTCGGTCTCGATGAAGCCGGGAGCCACCACGTTGGCCAGGATATTTCGCGACGCGAGCTCCTTGGCGATCGACTTGGTCATACCGATCAAGCCGGCCTTGCTCGCCGCGTAGTTCACCTGCCCCTTGTTGCCGATCAGGCCCACGACGCTGGCGATGTTGATGATGCGCCCCCAACGGCGCTTCATCATGCCGCGGGTCGCGGCACGACAGGTCGCAAACGCACCGCGCAGATTGGCGTCGATCACCGCATCCCAGTCTTCGTCCTTGAGACGCATCATGAGATTGTCGCGCGTGAGGCCGGCGTTGTTGACCAGAATGTCGATCGCGCCGAACTCCTTCTCCACCGCCTCAACCAGCGCGGTAACCTGCGCGACGTCGCCAATATCGACCGCAAAGCCGCGGACATCGGCGCCGGTGCTCGCTGCGATCTCCGTGGCCGCTTCCTGCGCCTTGGCCAGATCGCGACCGGTCACGGCGACACGAGCGCCGGCCTTTGCGAGGGCGATGGCGACAGCGCGGCCGATGCCACGCGTGGAGCCCGTGACGAGCGCAACGCGCCCGCCAAGCTGAATCGTCAGACCCTGCGCCGGTGCGTTCATTCGATCCTCAGTTCGCAGGCCATGCCGCTGCGTCCTGCAGCAGCTTTTCGACTTCGGCAACCGTGCCGCACGACGCGGTCTTCACACCTGGCGCAATGCGACGGGCGAGGCCGGTGAGCACCGCACCACTGCCGATCTCGAGGAACAGTGCATCAGGGAATCGCGTTGCGAGCTCGCGCATGACGCGCGTCCACTGCACCGGCGCGGTGAGCTGCTGCACGAGCAGCGTCTTCGCCGTCGCCGCGTCGCTCACAGCGCTCGCGTTGACGTTCGCCACCACCGGCACGCGCGGATCGCGCCACGATTCGGCATCAAGCGCCGCCGACAAACCACCGACGGCTGGCTCCATCAACGGCGAGTGAAACGCGCCACTGACAGGGAGTGGCAGGCAACGCTTCGCGCCCGCTTCCTTGGCCAGCTCCATCGCGCGTTCGACGCCGGCGACTTCGCCGGATATGACGACCTGCTCTTCGCTGTTGTAGTTCGCCGGAACGACCAGACCGCGCTCCGCACTGGCCTGCGCGCACAGGTCGTCGATCGACGACGTGAGTACACCGAGAATCGCGGCCATCGCACCCGGACGTGCCACGCCCTGCTCGTACATCAGCGTGCCGCGCTTGCGGACAATGCGTGCCGCGGCGGCGAGATCGAGCGTGCCGGCGCAGTGGTACGCGGAAAACTCACCAAGCGAGTGGCCCGCGGCGCCGCGCAGACGCGCGCCAAGCGTATTCGCGAGCACTGCCCATACTGCCGCGCTGTGCGCGAGAAGTGCAGGTTGCGCGTTGAGCGTGCGTGTGAGTTCGTCGGCGGGACCTTCGAACGCGAGCGTGGAAAGTGCGGCGCCAACGGCGTCGTCCACCGTCTGAAACGCGTCGCGCGCGGCGGGGAAGGCTTCGTACAAGTCCTTGCCCATTCCCACTTTCTGAGAGCCCTGTCCGGGCAACAGCAGGACGATGTCCATGACGTAGCGAAAAGTTTTGCGGAACGTGTTCGCTCAGAAGCGAACGACGGCCGAGCCCCAGGTGAAGCCGGCGCCAAACGCGGCAAAGAGCACCGTGGAGCCTTCCTTCACGCGACCCTGCTCCATCGCATCGTTGAGCGCGATCGGTACCGAGGCCGCCGACGTATTGCCGAAGCGATCGACATTGACGAACACCTTGTCCATCGACACTCCCGCATGCTTCGCGGTGGCTTCGATGATGCGGACGTTCGCCTGATGCGGAATCAGCAGGTCGATGTCGTTGGCCGTGATGCGCGCGGCATCGAGCGCACGATCGGTCGCTTCCGCCATGGAGCGGACGGCGTGCTTGAACACTTCGCGTCCGGCCATGTGGATGTAGTGCTGCTTGTGTTCGTACGTCTCCGGCGAGAACGGCATCGCGCCACCGCCGGCGGGACGCCAGAGCAATTCGGCCAGCGCGCCGTCGGAGCGCATAAACGTCGACAGAATGCCCTTGGTGCCGCCGCGCTGCGGCGTGCGACGCAACACGGTCGCACCGGCGCCGTCGCCGAACAGAATGCAGGTGTTGCGATCGGTCCAGTCGACGATGGCGCTCAACTTTTCCGCGCCAATCACGAGCACCGTATCGGCCGCTCCGCTCGCGATGAGCGACTCACCAACGATTGCGCTGTACAACCAGCCGCTGCATGCCGCGCCCAAGTCGAACGCGGCAGCACGTGTGCATCCGAGCGCCGTCTGCACTTCGACGGCAGTCGACGGCAACAAGTGATCGGGCGACGCGGTGCCGAGGATGATCGTATCGATTTCGCCGGGCTGTACGCCGGCGCGCGCCATGGCCTGACGCGCGGCCTCGGCCGACAGCGTGGTAAGCGACTCGCCTTCCCCACACACGTAGCGCTGCCTGATACCGGTGCGCTCGATGATCCATTGATCATCGGTTTCCACGCCCATCGCGGCGATGTCCGTGTTGGTAACGGCGCGCTTGGGCACGGCGTGTCCGGTGCCCGCGATGTACGCGAAGGGACGCTTCATGCGGCGGTTGTGCTGGAGGAGGCCGACGGAATCGACTCGGCGAGTCGGCGACCGATTTGTTCAGTCATGCCGGACTCGTAGGCACGCAGTGCGACACCGATCGCGTTCTGCATCGCGCGCGGCGAGCTCTTGCCATGCGAGATGATGGAGACACCGCGCACACCCAGGAGCGGCGCGCCGCCATGTTCGTCGACATCGAGCTGGGTGAGCTTGGCAGCGATCGCGCGCGGATCGAGACTCGCGACTTGCGACACCATGCCGATCAGCATCGGCCCGATACTTTCGTAGAACTTGAGCAGCACGTTGCCCACGAAGCCATCGCACACGACCACGTCGATGGTGCCGCGATCGCAGCGCCCCTTCGGAATGTCACGGCCTTCGACGTTACCGAGGAAGTTGAGCTCAGCTGACGCGAGACGCTGATGCGCCTCCTTGACGGCGAGATTGCCCTTCTCGGGTTCTTCGCCAATCGAGAGCAGCCCCACGGCGGGATTCTCTCGACCGAGCAGCGCATGCGCGTAGACGGTGCCGATACGCGCGAACTGCACGAGTTCTTCCGGGGAGCAGTCGACATTCGCGCCCGAGTCGAGCACGAGGATGGGCTGCTTCGCGGTGGGGAAGATCGTGCCGATGGCCGGACGTGTGAGGCCGGGGTGCAGCTTGAGCAACATCAGTGAGGCGGCCATCTGCGCGCCGGTGTTGCCGGCGGAGACGAAACCCTGCGCGTGTCCCTCAGCGACGCGCTTGATGCCCACGACCATCGAGCTGTTGGTCTTGCCGCGCAACGCGACCGTTGGCCGGTCGGTCATCTCGATGACTTCGGGGGCCTCGATGATCGCGATGCGATCACGGACATGACCAAACGAGGCGAGCTCGCCGCTCAAAAGCGCGTCGAGTTCCGCCTCGATCACGGCCGTCTGGCCGACGAGGTCAATGTGGTGCTGCGGGGGTAGCGCGGCGAGCGCCTGCAGGGCGCCAGCGATGGGGGCCCGGGGAGCGAAGTCGCCCCCCATGGCATCCACGGCGATGCGCGCCAAGCTTACGCTTCCTGCGCTGTGACCCGCTGCTCACCCGCATAGTACCCACAGTCCGCGCAGACGCGGTGCGGGCGCTTCGCCGAGCCACACTGCGGGCACGACTGAATGACAATCGCGGGAGCAACCTTGTGCGTGTTGCGGGCGCGCTTGCGTCGCTTCGATGTACGGCGCTTTGGTACGGCCATGGGACTCTGACCTGAACGTTCGGGACAAAAAGGACCGTCAGGGTTCGTCGCGCAATGCGCGCAACGACTCCCAACGGGGATCAGTCGATGGAGGACAGCTGCACTCCTCCGTATTGCGATCGGCACCACACGTGGGGCACAGGCCCTTGCAGTCCTCACGACACAGCGCGAACGCTGGCACCGTGAGCAACCACTCCTCGCGTACTACCGGACGCAGATCAAGCTCGCGTTCGTTTGCGGGAATCGGGAAGACATCGCTCTCTTCTGCTTCGTCCATACCAGACTCGGCGAAGATCCACTGCACCTCTTCCGATACCTGCGAAGTGACATCGGTGAGACACCGTG
Source organism: uncultured Gemmatimonadaceae bacterium (assembly GCA_966112585.1). Lineage (GTDB taxonomy): Bacteria > Gemmatimonadota > Gemmatimonadetes > Gemmatimonadales > Gemmatimonadaceae > Gemmatimonas. The sequence goes on along the minus strand of CBHWDN010000011.1, from coordinate 85,403 downwards.
TACACTCCGATCTCGCTGCGCCTTCATACCGGCCGCTGAAGAAAAAGCGCCCCGCACCGGCACTGGAAAGCCGACCGCTCACGTGGATTCCGGCACCTTCCGGAAGCGTGTCGTCCGTCTCCCACACCGGATCAGCCGTCTCGAGCAGACCATCGACGCTCTCGGCGCGGGCTTCCAGACTCCGGATGTCAAAGCACAGCATAGCCATCAAACGTAGAGCAGCCGGGCCTGTGACACAAGGGCTCGCGCCGCACTTCCCGTTTCAGGAATTATGCTTTAAGTGGAGCCCGGGCGCAGAGTTACGCCGGACTCCACCGCAGCAACCGAAATCAGGCAATGACGTCGGCTTCGGCGAAGAAGAAGCGTGCTTCGCGCGCCGCGTTGTCGTCCGAATCCGAGGCGTGAATGGCGTTCTTGCCCTTGGACTCGGCGTAGAGCTTCCGGACGGTGCCCGCGGCGGCTTCGGCCGGATCGGTCGCACCGATGGCTGTGCGGAGGGCGGCGACGGCATCGTCCTTCTCGAGGACCATCGGCATGCACGGGCCGCTCGTCATGAACGACACGAGTTCGCCATAGAACGGGCGATCCTTGTGCACTTCGTAGAACGCGCCCGCCTGGGCGGTCGTGAGGTGCATGACACGCGCGGCCTTGACCTTGAAGCCCTGGCTTTCGAGGAGCGCGATGATGTTGCCGGCATTGCCCGCGCCGAAGGCGTCAGGCTTGACGATAGTAAGGGTGCGACGACCGGACATGGTCAGTATTGGCAGAAGGGTAAAAGCAACGCGGCGAACACCGTGAGGCGTCCGCCGCGCGCAAGTTAACCATCCCGGAACGTTCCGGGAGCGGGCCGGGTGGTTGTCCACCCGACCCGCGGTCCATCAGGACAGTCGCGCCTTCATCAGCTCGACGAAGTCGATCGGACGCTGGGCCACGCCCATGCCCGCGGCCTTGAAGGCCTCGATCTTTTCGGCGGCCGTACCGGCCGACCCCGAGATGATCGCACCCGCGTGGCCCATACGGCGGCCCGGCGGAGCCGTCTGCCCGGCGATGAAGCCCACGACCGGCTTGGTCATATGGTTCTTCACGAAATCCGCCGCTTCCTGCTCGTCGGTGCCGCCGATTTCACCCATCATGGCGACCGCCTTCGTGTTTGGATCGGCTTCGAAGGCCGCGAGGCAATCGATGAAGTTCGTGCCGTTGATCGGGTCACCACCGATACCAACGCACGAGCTCTGACCGATGCCGGCCTTGGTGAGCGCGTTCACGACTTCGTACGTGAGCGTGCCCGAGCGGCTGACGACGCCGACGCTACCCGGCGTGCAGATGCGACCCGGAATGATGCCGACCTTGGACTGACCCGGCGTGATGAGACCCGGGCAGTTCGGTCCGAGCAGACGCGCACCGTGCTCCTTCACGTACGGATACACCTTGGTCATGTCGAGCACCGGCACGCCTTCGGTGATGCAGACGATGAACTTCACGCCCGCGGCGGCCGCTTCCATGATCGCATCGGCGGCAAACATCGGCGGCACATAAATGACCGACGTGTTCGCGCCCGTGCCCTGCACTGCATCATGCACGGTGTCAAAAATCGGCGCGGTGCCTTCGAACGTCTGACCGCCCTTACCCGGCGTCACGCCGGCCACGACCTTCGTGCCGTATTCGATCATCTGCTTGGCATGGAACGAGCCGTCGCGACCCGTGATGCCCTGGATGATCAACTTCGTGCTGTTGTCGATGAAGATGCTCACGCGGCACCTCCCTTCGTCGCGAGTTCCACCGCGCGCTGCACGGCCGAATCCATGTCGCTCGAAGCGGCGAAGCCGTTCTCCTGCAGGATCTTCAAAGCCAACTCCTCATTCGTGCCCGTGAGGCGAATGACGATGGGGACCTTCAGCGGGTTCGCCTTCGTGGCCGTGACGATGCCATTGGCCACGTCATCGGTGCGCGTGATGCCGCCGAAAATGTTGAACAGAATGCACTTCACGTTCGGATCGGACGTGATGATGCGCAGCGCATTCACGACCTTCTCCGGATTCGACGACCCGCCGATATCGAGGAAGTTCGCCGGATCGCCGCCGTAGTACTTCACGAGGTCCATCGTGGCCATCGCGAGGCCGGCGCCGTTGACGACGCAGCCGACGTTGCCATCGAGCTTGATGAACGTGAGGTTCGAGTTGCGCGCGTCGACTTCACTCGGCGCTTCGCTCGATTCATCGCGGAGCGCCGCGATTTCCGGACGACGATCGAGTTCGTTGTCGTCGATGACCATCTTGCCGTCAACGGCGATCAGTTCACCCGACGGCGTCATGACGAGCGGATTGATTTCCGCGAGCGAGCAGCCGGCGTTCATGAACGCCGTGTACAGCTGCTGCATGATCTTGCCGGCCTGACGCGCGAGCTTGACATCCTTGTACAGGAAGAAGCCCATGCGCATCGCTTCGAACGGCAGGAGACCGTAACGCGTGTCGACGGGGTGATAGAGGATCTTGTCCGGCGTGGTCGCCGCGACTTCCTCGATATCGATGCCGCCTGCAGCGGACACCATGAACACCGGCTTCTTGGTTGCGCGATCGACGATGATGCCCACGTACGCTTCGGAGCCGATGTCGGCCGCCACCGTCACGAGCACCTTCTCGACGGTGAGATCCTTGATCGTCATACCGAGGATGGCCGTGGCCTTCTCCTTCGCGGCCTCCGGCGTGGGACAGAACTTGACGCCACCGGCCTTGCCGCGACCGCCGGCATGGACCTGGGCTTTCACCATCACAGCGGCGCCATACTGCTTGGCGATGGCTTCCGCCTGTTCTGGCGTCGTGGCGATTTCGCCGGGCGGGATCGGCACACCGGCCGCCCGCAACAGCTCTTTCGCCTGATACTCGTGTAGGTTCACGCGCTCTCCAAGGACTGGGAAATGTCAGCGTTTCAATGCTAGGCGATCAACGTCAGGCACGCCACTCGGTCTACGGCGGACCACGTCGTAACGTGGAGCCGAGACTGTCGAAGGCCGCGCCGAACGCCGCCCAATCGCTCTTTTGGAGCGCGCGGCGCATGACGTCGTACAACCGGGCTGCCTCACCCTCTCCCCGGGGCAGTCCGTTCTCGGTCGATGGCATGGCGCCACCCACCGGTTTCTCGCCGATCGCCATGAGGGCGGCGGCTAATGTTGGTCCAGCGCCCGTCTGACGTCCGTCGGTCAGCGCGACGCGCTCAACCGCCGGTGTGCCATCGGCGCGCACGACGTAGGACACCTGCATGAGCAGCGGCCCATGAGAGGTAACCATGGCTTGCACCGGCGCGTGGCGCCGCTGCGGTTCCCGGCGTCCGGCGTTGGGGGCGACACTGTCGGCCGCTTGCAGTGCGTCGATGGCGGTTCGCCACCGCAGTGCCGCATCGCTATTGGGCTGCCACCAGGTATCTCGCTCGGCACCGCCGGTAACCACCGCGACGCCGTCTACATGTTCGGTGGGGTCGAGCAGCGGCACACTCCACGCGACGATGCCGGCCGAATCCGGGCGAACGACATACGGCGCGGGTGTAGTGCGTGCGAGCGCGCTGTCGGGCAGATGACGTGTCGTCACCCCTTCGAGCCGCGAGCCGTATTTCGCGAAGGTGCGAATCTGGGCGGCTCCGCTTTCGCTGGGCGGCGGCAACTGTTCGGCCAGCCCGGCAGGCAACGCAGTGATCGGTGTGAACAGCACTGGCAGTCGTGTCATCCAGGTGCGTGTCACGGCATCGGGTCGTGAGACCGGCACCAACTGCACCTTGCCCGTGGTCGCGTCAATCAGCGCCGTCGCTGCGAGCTTGAAGTAGCCATAGCTGCGGTTGTTGATCACCCACCGCTGGCTCAGGGGATAGTGATCGGACGCGCTGTAGAGTTGCACGGCCCAGTACAGTCGGTCTGCTGAACGCACGGGCAACACGTCGGCGCCTTGCTCGAACACGGGCGCCAGCCGCGTGAGTCGATCGCGCACATCCCGATGCGTGACGAGTATCGCGTCGCCGCCATCGCTTGAATCGGTCGAGAGCAGAGCGGCATCGCGCAGTGCCCACGCGTGCGCCAGGCGCTGACGCAGTGACGACAATGTCGGCGCGGGCACGTCGCCGGCTGTTCGCGTGCTGAGTATGCGTGCGCCGGTCAGTCCCGGGCCGACCAGTGGCCACGAACCATGCGCGTCATCGTCCGGCGCCGGCAGCTCGAGCGCGCTGTCGCGCAGCGCGGGTCGCGTGGCGTCGGCGGCAAACAAGCGCCAGGGCTCACTGCTCGAAACGGGGCGACGAACGACGAGTGCCGTCACGCGATTGTCAATCAGTGTCCAACCGATCGGCGCGGCGTCCACCATCCTGGACGTCGTGGCGGCCTTGTCGTCGTCGCGATCGCTCGCCGCATTGCTTGCGCTCGACGCGTCGCCGAGTCCCAGCGCGAGCGTGGGCCGATCCCACAACGACGCTCGCGCGCTGAGCCAGCGAATATCGGCGACGGTTTGTTCGGCGGGTGTCCGCATCGCGTCGACATCAAAGGCGCGCCGGCTGAACAGCGTGCGTGATGCGACGTAATCCTGGTCGCGCTTGGCCGGATCGCCGAGCAGGTCGCCGCGCGCCAGCACTGCGGGAGCGAGCTGCCGGAGCCCCACCGCACCGAGAAGAATCACGGTGATGGTGACAAAGGCTGCGCGGAGCTGACCGACCCAGCCGGTTCGCAGAATGACCGCCGCCGCGATCGCGCAGGCGTAGGAGAGCACAAAATCGACGCGCAACGTGACGCGGTGATCAACATGGAGGAAGAGGCCGTCCGGGCCACTGCCCTGTTGCAGCAGATCGAAGGCGTCGAGGCGATAGCTCCATGCCAGCAGCAGCAGCACGATCGCACCGAGCGCGCTCAGATGTCGCCGCACGTGATTCGATGCAGTGATGCGACGGCCCTCAAGGCGCAGCGATCGCGTGAGCGCGTACAGCACGAGCACGAGCGCCGTGATCGCCACGATCGTCACGAGCGACCACAGATACAGCGTCTCCTCGACCGGCAACCAATAGACGTAGAAGCCGAGATCTCGGTCGAGAATGCCTTCGATCTCGCCGAACGGCAGGCCGTGCCGAGCCAACGCGAGATCGCTCCAGTTCGTGAGCGGCAGCGCGAGTACCGCGCCAATCACGACTGCCGCAATCGCCGTTGCCGACGACAATCGGCGTGCCGGAACCATGGCCACGAATTCCAGATTCGCCACCCGCGACGGAATGGCGACCGCTTGAATCGTGCGCCGAACGGCGTGGAGATTTGCCCACGCGAACGCGGTGCCGGCCATCCACGCCCCGCCCTGCAGCACGATGGTATCGATGACCTGTTCCCAGAACAGCCCGGGAACGTTCATGGCGGCGAACCAGGCATGGTCGACCATCAACGCGGTGGCCGTGCGCCCCACGAGGAGGAGCACCGCGATCGCCGCGAGCGTGATCAGCAGCCAGCCGCGCGCGCGCATGTCAGCGACGCCCGACGCGAATCAGGGCGTCACTCCCTGCTCTCGCAGCCACGATTCCATGATGCCGCGAATTTCGGCAAGGCGTTCTGGCGTGCGCGCCTCGTAGCGCGCCACAATCACTGGCTGCGTATTGGAGGCGCGGAAGAGACCCCAGCCATCGCCAAAGAGCACGCGGACGCCATCCACATCGATCACATCGTACAGGGCGGTGAAATGCGGCACCGCCTTGCTCATGATCGCGAACTTCGTGGCTTCGTCGGTATCGATGCGAATTTCCGGTGTCGATACAAACGGAGGCACGTCAGCGAGCAGCTCGTCGACACGCTTGCCCGCGTCGGCCACGATGCGCAGCAGGCGCGCCGCCGCGTAGAGTGCATCGTCGTGACCGTAGAAGCCTTCGGTGAAAAACATGTGACCGGACATTTCGCCAGCGATCGGTGCATGCATCTCCTTCATCTTGTCCTTGATGAGGGAGTGGCCTGTCTTCCACATGACGGGCTGACCGTCGGCCGCATTGATCGCGTCGGTGAGCGCCTGTGAGCACTTCACGTCGAAAATGATCGGCTGCCCCTTTCCGGTGCGCGCGAGTACGTCGCGTGCATACAGGATGAGGATGTGGTCGCCCCAGATGATTCGACCCTTGGCATCGACCACACCGATGCGATCAGCGTCTCCGTCGAACGCCACACCAATCTCGGCGCCGTGCTCCTTCACCGCCGCGATGAGGTCCTCGAGGTTCTCCGGAACCGTTGGATCGGGATGGTGATTCGGAAATGTGCCGTCGCTTTCGGTGAAGAGGCCAATGGCATTCACCCCGAGCGCCTTCATGAGCTGCGGCGCCACGAGCGCACCGGCGCCATTGCCACAGTCATACACGACCTTGAGTGGCGTGCCGTCGGCATGCGTGAGCGGTCCGATCCTGGCCGCAATATCCACGACGTACCGATCGATCACCTCCGCGTGGCGTACGCTACCCTGTCCCGATGGGAAGACGCCATCCACGATGTACTGATAAAGCGTCTGGATTTCCGCGCCGTGAATCGAGCCGGTACCCAGACACATCTTGAAGCCGTTGTACTCTTTCGGATTGTGCGAGCCGGTGATCTGAATGCCACCAACCACTGGCTCGTGATGCAACGACCAGTAGAGCAACGGCGTTGGCACCACTCCGACATCCACCACGTCGACACCACATTCGGTCAAACCGCGAACCAGCGCATCGCGCAGTGCGTTTCCGCTGGGGCGATTGTCACGTCCAACGGCGACCGCACCCTTCACCTGACGCGACTGCAACAGCGCAGCGTAGGCGCGCCCCAATCCATACGCCACGTCCTCGGTGAGATCCTGCCCAACAATGCCGCGGACGTCATACTGCCGAAAAATGGTCTGACTGATCGACATGGAGGAAATTTGAGGGGCGTTGGCCATCGCCAGCACAGAAGTCTATCGCGTTCCGGAGATCATTCTCCGGGTGAACGCGTGGTGCTGGCGGTTTGCAATCGGGCGCGCGCTGTGCTGTCACTCGCAGGCAACGCGGTGGGTGAGGTGGTGGCGCGTCGTGCCAACTCTACCATCGGCGTCGGATAGACACCCAGCGCAAGCAGCACCACGGCCGCAATGGCGATGATGGAGCGCGCGATGGGCGCCGGCGATGGCACCGGCAGCCCGTCCGGGCGCGGGCGCATGAACATCGCCGACACGAGCACGAGGTAGTAGCCGGCTGAGATGGCGCTCGAGACGACGAGCACCACGGACAGAATCGTTTGCGGCGCCGGCGACTGCAGTGCCGACAACAGGATGTACCACTTCGCAAAAAAGCCCATGCCGCCCACAAGCGGCATACCAAGCAGCGCGAGAATGAACACCGACATCGCGGCGGCCATCCATGGACGCACGATCCACAGGCCGGCGATATCGTCGACGGTCATCGACAGGTCGCGTCCGTTGTTCACGGTGATCAACACCGCAAAGGCGCCCATCGTCGCAAGGGTGTAGGAGACCGTGTAGAACACGATCGCCATGGTGCTGCTACCCGTACTGGCGACAATCGCGACCAGCAGATATCCCGCGTGCGCAATGCTCGAATAGGCGAGCATGCGTACGAGCTTTTTCTGCGAGAGTGCGAGCACATTGCCCACGACCATTGTCACGGCCGCCAGCCACCAGACGGCGAGGTGCCAACGGAGCGACGCGCCCGGAAGCGCCTCGAAGAGCACGCGCGCAAACACCGCGAAGGCGGCCGTCTTCACCGTGGCGGACATGAACGCCGTGATCGGGAGCGGCGCGCCTTCATAGACATCGGGTGTCCACAGATGGAACGGCGCGGCCGCCACCTTGAAGGCCAGCCCCACGATGAGCAGCGCCGTACCGATGATGAACATCGGCGACAACGACGGATGCGCCTTCACCCACTCGGCAATGTCGACGAGTCGCGTACTACCCGACGCGCCGTAGAGCAGCGCCATGCCGTAGAGCAGGAAGCCTGTCGAGACGGCGCCGAGGAGGAAGTACTTGATCGCCGCCTCGGCACCTCGCGCGCTCCGGCGATTGAGGCCAGCCAGTACGTACACCGCGAGCGACATCAACTCGATGCCAAGAAAGACAAACATCAGATCGCGCGCGCCGGCGAGCACCATCATGCCGACTGCTGCGAGCAGAATCAGCACGGGGGTTTCCGGCGCGTACGCACCGCTCTTCTGGTGATCAGCGTCGAGCAGACCCAGGGTGGCGGTGGTGCCGAGCAGAATCACGAGATCCATCGCCCAACGGAAACCGTCGCCGGCGATTCGGAGATCGGCCGTGCCCGGGGCATTGTCGCCCCACGACACGATCACCGCGACGCTCGCGAGCAAGCACAACACCGTGCCCATCTGCACCATGAGCGGTGTGCGCTCGCCGCCCTCAGCTTGCTCCGCTGCAATGACGGGTGTGCGCCAGACCGCCGTCAGCAGCATTGCCATGGCGCCGGCAGCGAGCAACAACTCCGGGGCGAGGGCTCGGAACATCGAGACCGCAGAAACCATCTCGGTCATCGCGTCACCGACATCGAAGGATTGTCGAAGGGAGCATTCGGGCCAAACTGCACTGCCTCGATCACGGTGTTCGTTCCAATCATGAGCGGGCGCAACATGGGCGCCGGCGCGATGCCCAGCGCGACGATCGCGGCCATCACCAGGCCCAGCGCGACGCGTTCGCGGCCGGTCAGGTCAGTCATGGATGCGGTTCGTTCACCGGCCGGACCATACAGGATCATCTGCATGGCACGCAGTCCGTACGCCGCTGCGAACACGACGCCAGTCGTGGCCACCAGCGTATGCGTGGGACGGGAGAGGAACGTGCCGAAGAGCACGAGCCACTCGGCTACAAACCCGCTGGTGCCCGGCAGGCCGATCGACGCGAGCATTGCCACTGTGAGCGCGAGGCCGAACCACGGCGCGCGGGCGGCGAGTCCGCCGAACTGTGAAAGATCGCTGCTGCCGGTACGATCCTCGAGAATGCCGGCGAGGAGGAACAGCGCGCAGGTCGTGATGCTGCTGTTGACGATGCTCATCGCCGCGCCCTCAGCTCCCTGCGACGTAAACGCCATCACGCCAAGAAGAATGAATCCGAAGTGGCTGATTGAGCTGTACGAGATCACGCGCTTGAGATCGCGCTGTGCGAGCGAGACAAATGCGCCGTACACGATCGCAATGAGCGCGAGCACCAGCAGCGTGTTACGCACCGGCGACCAGGCCAAACCCGCTGGGAACAGCGGCAATACCCAGCGCAGCACGCCGTATGCGCCAACCTTGAAGCCGATGGTCACCGCAGCGAACGTTGGCGCGGCTTCTTGCGCATCGGCAAACCAGGTATGGAACGGCACGAGGGCCGACTTGACGAGGAACGCCGTGAGGAACGCGATGGCCAGGAACAGCTGGGTGCGCGGCGGAATCGTGACCAACACGAGATGATCCCAGATGAAGCTGTTCGCCTCACCCAGATTCCAGAGTACGACGATGGCTACGAGCATCAGCAGCGAGCCAACGAGCGTGAAGAGCACGTAGCGCAGCGCGGCCTTCGATTGTCCGGCCTTGCTCCACACGCCAACGAGCAGGTACGTGGGAATGAGCATGAGCTCCCACGCCAGATAGAACACGAGCAGGTCGGTGGCGATAAAGACGCCCACCAGACCACTCGTGAGAAACAGGATCAGCGCACCGAACGATGGCGTGCGCACGCGTACATTGTTCCACGCACCGAGCAGCGTGATCGGCAACAGCACCACGGTGACGACGGTGAGTGGCATCGACAGGCCGTCCACCGCGAGTGAAAGCGACGCACCGAGATCACCAATCCACGGTGCTTCGAAGGCGGCCTGCCATCCCTTCCTGTTCGAATCGAACACACCCCAGAGGGCGAGTCCAAGCAGCGCTTCGATGATCAGCGCGCCCAGTGTGAGCACGCGCGCATCGGGTCCGCCGCTGGGCGCTTCGGCGCCCGACGCATCTCGCGACAGATCACGACCGATCACGCGCACGAGCAGCGCGGCAACGACCGGCCAGAAGAGCAACGCCGGCAGGACCCACTGATGGACGCCGAGCGACATCAAGGCGGTTCGCATCAGATCCCCACCAGCGTGAGCGTGGCGATCAACAGAACGGCGCCACCCGCGAGCAGCCAGGCGTACTTGCCCACATCGCCGTCCTGCAACTGTGTGCCGAACAGCGAAGCGACACGTGTAAGCAGTCGTCCAACGGTTGACCAGAACAGATCCACCATTCGGTCGACGCCACGATCGAGGAGTGTACCCGAAAACCAACTCACGGGTCGCACGATGCCGCCATCCACCAAGGCGTCCACTCCGTAGGCACGCGCCAGCAGGCTGTTGTCCACCGGGCTGTTCGCCTTGTCGGCGAGCGGCTTTCTATACAGCACAAACGCCGTCAGAATGCCCAAGACCGCGGCGCCGATTGCGACGCCGACCAGTACGAGTTCCGTGTTGTGCGCTACCGGATGTGCCGGCGCCAGCTTTGTGGCGGCCGTCTTCACGACTGGCTCGAGCCAGTGCTCGAGCAGGCCAACGCGCCCCCACGGGAAGAGCTCCGGAAGGTTGAGCCATCCGCCAGCCACGGTGAGCACGCCGAGCAGCAACACGGGCACCGTCATGATGAGCGGCGCTTCGTGCAACGCACCCTGTTCACTCTCACCGGTGCGATTGGCGCCGAAGAAGGTGAGCAGGATGAGGCGGGTCATGTAGATCGCCGTGAGCAGTGCGGTGAGGATGCCCATGCCGTACGCGGCATACAACACGGTGGTGCCCGGAATGCCGAACAGATGTGCGTTGGCGAGCGTCGAACCACCGGCCCGCGCGAATACTGACGACAGGATCTCATCCTTCGAGAAGAACCCGGCGAGCGGCGGCACACCGGCAATCGCCAGGGTGGCCAGGGTCATCGCGCCAGCCGTTGCCGGCATGAAGCGCGCGAGGCCACCCATGTTGCGCATGTCCTGCGCGTCTTCACCATCGCGATGCGCATGGTGATACGCGTGGTGCATGGCATGAATGACCGAGCCGGCGCCGAGGAACAAGAGCGCTTTGAAGAAGGCATGCGTGACGAGGTGGAAGACGCCCGCCGTGTACGCGCCAGCACCGACCGCCACGAACATGTAGCCGAGCTGCGACACCGTGGAGTAGGCGAGCACCTTCTTGATGTCCCACTGACGCAGCGCGATCGTCGCGGCGTAGAGCGCGGTCACCGCACCGACCACCACCACCAGCAACGAGGCATCTGGCGCGGCGGCAAAAATCGGCGACGCGCGAGTGATCATGTAGATGCCGGCCGTGACCATCGTGGCGGCGTGGATCAGCGCGGAGACCGGGGTTGGACCGGCCATGGCGTCGGGCAGCCAGATATAGAGTGGAATCTGTGCGCTCTTGCCCACACAGCCGAGCAGCAGAAGCATCGCGATCAGGTACGACATCGGATGGTTCACCAACTGTCCGATGTTGTAGTTCGACGTCACGAAGTCGAGATGCTGATTGGCCGAGTAGATCAGGAACATCGCCATCAGCAATCCGAAGTCGCCGATGCGGTTCACGATGAAGGCTTTGCGGCCGGCTTCAGCGTTGGCGCGCTCGCCAAACCAGAAGCCGATGAGCAGGTACGATGCGAGACCGACGCCCTCCCACCCCAGGAACATCACGGGATAGTTCGCGCCAAGCACCAGCACGAGCATGAACGCCACGAACAGATTGAGATACGCGAAATAGCGGGCATACCCCGCGTCGTCGCGCATGTACCCAATCGAGAACAGATGAATGAGCGAGCCGACACCGGTAATGACGAGCAGCATCACCATGCTCAGCTGATCGAGCTGGAACGACCATGGGATGCTGAACTCGACGAGTGGCATCCATTCGCCGAGCGACACGATGACCGGTGCGCCGAACCCCGCTTGCATGCGCATGAAGAGCGCGAGGGAGAGGGCGAACGCTCCAATGACCACACCAGGGCCAACGGCCGTCACGAGTGGATGGCGCGCTGTTCCCTTCTCGCCCCGACCGAACAGCGCAACGGCGCCGTTGATCAGAAACCCGAGGAGCGGGAGGAAAATGATGAAAGGCAGAAGCTTCGGAATCATCCGCGGAGCGACCGGAGGTTCGACAGGTCCACCGTACCGAAGTGCCGATAGATCGAAATGATGATCGCCAGGCCCACTGCCGCTTCGGCGGCGGCGATCGTCATGACCATGACCACGAAGACATGTCCGGTCACGTTGTGGAGCTTGGCGAGCGCGACAAAACTCAGGTTCACGGCGTTGAGCATGAGCTCAGCGCACATGAAGAGAATGATCGCATTGCGGCGCGTGAGGACGCCCACGACGCCAATGGTGAACAGGATCGCCGAAACGATCAGCGCGTCGTTGATCATGCGTGCGCCTTCCGCTTGGCGAGAAGCACCGCACCCACCACCGCGACGAGCAGCACCAGGCTCGTGAGTTCGAAGGCGACGAGATAGTCGGTGAAGAGCGACGTCGCGACCGGTTGCACGACGTTGTCACTCGCAGGGGCGAGCGGCAGTGTGGGCAGCTGCTCGCGACGGAGCACCAGCAAGTTGGCCAGCAGCGCCAGCCCCACGAAGCCTGCACCGAGGCGCGCCGGAATGCTGCGCAGATCAGAGAGCCCTTCGCGGCCCAGATTGAGCAGCATGACCACGAACACGAACACCACCATGATCGCGCCGGCGTAGACGAGTACCTGCACCGCGCTCACGAAGGGCGCGTCGAGCATCACGTACAGACCGGCCAGCGCAAACATCACGTTCACCAGCCACAACGCGGCCGGCACGGGATTCTTGCGCGTGACGAACAAGAGCGCGCTGACGATCGCCAGCAGCGCAAAGAAGTAGAACTGGAACTGATAGAATCCGCTCATTCGCCCTTCGGGTCAGCGGGGTCCCACAGCTCACTGACCGGATGCGTCTGACTGGTCAGGCGCTCCAGGTCGTAAATGAAGCTCGCGCGATCGTACTCGGCGTTTTCGTAGTGGCGGCCGACGTGAATCGCTTCTTCCGGGCACACTTCCTGGCAGTAGCCACAAAAGATGCAACGGAACTCGTCGATCTCGAATACGAGGGGATAGCGGTTGCCCTGCTCATCCTCACCCGGCGTCAGCTTGATGCAATTGGCCGGGCACACCGTGGGGCACAGCCCGCAGGCGACGCACTTCGCCTTGCCGTCCTCGGTGGTGAGCATGCGATGCGTGCCGCGCCAGCGCGGCGAGAGATCCCATTTCGTTTCGGGATACTCCATGGTGACCTTGTGCGGGTCGACCATGTGTTTGAAGGTCACCGCCATGCCCTTGAGCGTTGAGCGCACGTAGCTCACGCGTTCGAGTGGACGCTCCATGACCTTGACGCCGATTGTCATGACTGACCCCCGTCGATGACGTTGGCGACGGTACCGCCGAGCTGGCGATGCGCCGCCTCAAGGCCACGCGCGCGCATACGAGTGAGCTCCGGCGAGCCAACGCGGGCACTGGCCGGACTAATGAGCTTTCCGCGATCAAGCCAACGAAGCAGCACGGCGATCAGGATGATGTTGAGCGCAAGCAGCGCAAGCGTGAACAACGGGCCGCGCGAAATGCCGGCGGCATCAAGCGCCAGCGTCACACCGGCGATGAGCACGATGTAGCCGAGCGCGAGCGGGAGCATCAGACTCCACCCCAGCGACATGAGCTGGTCATAGCGGAAGCGTGGCAACGTCCACCGGATCCACATGAACAGGAACAGGAAGAACCCGACCTTCGACACGAAGGCGACCAACGTGATCAACGTCTTCAGCACCGTGAATGGCGGAAGGTTGTCCCACGAGGTGAAGGGAATGTCCCAACCGCCAAGAAACAGCGTGGCGGTCATGCCGCTCACGGTGATCATGTTCGCGTACTCGGCGATGAAGAACATCGCGAACTTCATCCCCGAGTATTCGGTGTGATAACCGGCAACGAGCTCAGACTCCGCTTCCGGCAAGTCGAACGGCAGGCGATTCGTTTCGGCGAAGGCGGCAATGAGGAACGTGAACCACGCCACGGTGAGCGACAGGATGTTCCATCCCATGCTCGCCTGCTGCTGCACGATGGCCGTGAGCGACACGTTTCCGGCGAGCAGCAAAACCGGAATGGTGGACATGCCCATCGCGATCTCGTACGAGATCATCTGCGCGCTCGAGCGCAGACCACCCAAGAGCGCGTACTTGTTGTTCGACGACCAGCCGGCGAGCACGATGCCGTACACGCCGAGCGAGGAAATCGCGAGCGTGAAGAGGAAGCCGACCGGCAACGGCGCAACCGCCATGTCGATCAGCCCCCATGGCGTGGGTAGCGGCGCCGCGATGGGCAACACGGCCCATGTGACCAACGCCGGAACGAACGCGAGCGCCGGTGCGAGAATGAAGAGCACCTTGTCGGCGAACGCCGGGTTGGTCTCTTCCTTCATGAAGTTCTTGAGGCCGTCGGCGACCGGCTGCAGAATGCCGCCCGGTCCAAGGCGATTGGGACCGCGACGATCCTGAATCCACGCAGCGACCTTACGCTCGGCCAGCGTCAACAGAGACACTGTGAGCAACACCACCGCGAAGATAACCAGCATCTTGATAACGCTGGCCACCAGGAAGGTGCCGATCGCTTCCGGTGCTTGCTGCGAGTTCGCGTACGGGAACCACTTCGCGACATCGAGCTGCGTGAGGACAGGCAGATGTGTCATGCCTGCGCTCCCGCCGCCGATCCTTCGGTGGTCGCCGCCGCGATCGCTTCGGCCGATGCCATCGGCAAACCACGAAGGCCCAGCGCATCGAAGTCGAGGCCGGCAAATGCCGCGTGCGACGCGGACATGGCGGCAAACACTTCCTGCGGGAGGAAGAAGCGTGCATCGCTGCCAGTCGCGGCCAGCAGGTCGGCCAGCACGAACCAGCTCGGACGCGCGAGGCCTGGCGCCGTCCGTGCCTGACGGAAGCGCTGGACGCGGCCGCGCAGATTGGTGAAGGTGCCTTCTTCTTCGAGCGTGTTCGCGATGGGCAGCACGACGGTCGCGACCTGCATCAATGCCGGCGACGCAATCGTGTTGAGCGCGATAACCGCGCTCGCTCGGGCGAGCGCCGCGAGGTCGGCATCGGAAAGCGATGCGTCAGCGACGATCACGACATCACCATCACGAATGGCCGACGCAGCGGCGGCTTCAACAAAGCCAACCGCGCGCGCACCATCGGTGTTGGCGGCGCGTTCGGCGCGGAGCGCGAGATCAGGCACTCCCGGAAGCGGGAACGCGTCGCCGCGTTCAACCTGGAACGTGCCCTGCCCGTTCGACTGCGCAACGAGACGCTCGAGCAGGAAGAGCGATTCGTTCGACAAATTGGGGGACGCCGCGACCACGACACGATGGCCACCGACGACGCGCGCCGCCGCCGCGACGGCATCATCCCAGTCGCTGATGGTCAGCGCATTGCCAACGCGCACCAACGGCTGCTCAACGCGATCGCGTCGATTGAACTCGCGATAGCTCATGCGGCCGTTTTCGCACATGTAGTAGTGGTTCACCGCGTCGTTCGAACGCGGCTTGAGACGAACCACCACATTGTCGCGCGTTTCGGCGACGGCGTTGCACCCCTGGCTGCAGCCGGTGCACACCGTGGGCGCCCGATCGAGTTCCCAGGCACGCGCGCGATTCAGGAAGTCCTTGGACAGCAGCGCGCCAACCGGGCAGAGATCGACCACATTGCCGGCCCACGGATTCGTGAGGTCGTGTCCTTCGGCCTTGCCAATGAAGGCGCGATCGCCGCGCTCGGAGACGTTGAGCACCGGATCGTGCGCGACATCCGACATGAATCGAACGCAGCGCGTGCAGAGAATGCAGCGGTTCTGCACATACAGGACATCGCCGCCAAAGTCCTCGACGGGATTGAATCGCTTGGGTTCGCGGTAGCGCGAATCGGCGCGCCCTTCCGCGAAGGTGTAGTCCTGCAACTCGCACTCGCCGGCCTGATCGCAGATCGGACAGTCGAGCGGATGATTGATCAGGAGGAACTCGAGTACGCCCTTTCGCGCTTCCTGCGCCTTGGGCGAATGCACGTGGACCACCTGCCCTTCACCAACGGCGGTGGCGCAGGCGGGCGCGAGTTTCGGAAACTTTTCGACTTCGACGAGGCACATGCGGCACACGCCCGCCACCGGGAGACCCGGATGGTAGCAATAGTGCGGAATGAGTACGCCCGCGGTCTTCGCCGCCTCGAGAATCGAGGTACCGTCCGGTACGGTGACCGGACGACCTTCGATGGTGAGGTTGATCATCTTCACGTCTGCCATCACCGCCTCAGGCCGCCGGGGCGCGGAACGCCCCGGGCACGGTAACCATCCCGCGGTTCGCTGCGATCTTCGCTTCGAACTCGTGGCGGAACTTCTTGATGCCCGACACAACCGGTGTCGCGCAGGAGTCGCTGAGCACGCAGATCGTCTTGCCGCTCATGTTGTCGGCGATCGAGAGCAGCGTGTCGAGATCTTCCATCGTGCCTTCGCCGGCCACGATGCGATCGAGAATGCGCGTGGTCCACGCCGTGCCTTCGCGGCACTGCGAGCACTGCGCGCAGCTCTCATGCGCATAGAAGCGCGTGAGGCGGGCAATCTGACGCACCATGTCCTGCTTGTCGTCGAATACGATGACACCGCCAGAGCCGAGCATCGTGCCCGACGCGACCATGCCTTCGTAGTCCATGATCGCACCTTCGGCTTCCTCACGTGTGAGGATGGGCACCGACGAACCACCGGGAATCACGGCCTTGATCTCGCGACCCGGAAGCGGTCCACCACAGAGATCGTACAGGAATTCCCTGAACGGAAAGCCGAGCGCGACTTCGTAGTTGCCCGGGCGCGTGATGTTTCCGCACACCGAGAACAACTTGGTGCCGATGCTCTTCGGGTTGTCCGGACGACCAAACTGCTTGTACCACTCCGCACCGTTCTTGATGATGTACGGCACCGTGGTGAGCGTTTCGACGTTGTTGATCGTCGTCGGCTGACCGAAGAGTCCCGCAACGGCCGGGAATGGCGGCTTGATACGCGGATTGCCACGACGACCTTCGAGCGAATTCATCAACGCGGTTTCTTCGCCGCAGATGTAGGCGCCCGCGCCGCGATGCACATGCACATCCACGCGCTTCCCGCTGCCCATGGCATTCGCACCGAGAATACCGGCAGCATACGCCTCTTCGACCGCGGCGTTCACACGCGCCAACGGCTCGGTAAACTCACCACGAATGTAGATGTACGCCGTCTCCGCGTAGATCGCGTGCGCGGCGAGCGCGACACCTTCCACGAGACCATGCGGCGTCCAGCGCATGATCTCGCGATCCTTGAAGGTGCCGGGCTCCGATTCGTCGGCGTTGCAGCACAGATAGTGCGTCTTGCCGTCGGGCTTCATGAACGACCACTTCATGCCCGTCGGGAAGCCGGCACCGCCGCGACCGCGCAGCCCGGAATCCTTGACGATCGTTTGCAGCTCTTGCGGATCGGTGACGAGCGCCTTCGCCAGCGCCTCATAGCCACCGCGCTGACGCCAACCGTCGAGCGTGCGCGCACCAGCGTCGCCGAAGTACTTCGACAACACCGGCGTTTCGCGTGCATGCGATGGGTGCGGGTACCCCATTACTTCCGCTCCGACAGAACGCGTGGCACCGACTCGGGTGTCACGGATTCGATGAAATCGTTGTTGATCATGACCGGCGTGGCAAAGCCGCAGGCGCCCAGGCACTCGACTTCAATGACCGTGTACTGGCCATCGGCGCTGGTAAGTCCGAGGTCTTCGCAGCCGGTGTGTTCGAGAAACGCTTTGACCACATCTTCCGCGCCGCAGACGTTGCACGGTGTCGTGGTGCACACCTGAATGAACTGCCGGCCAACGGGATGCTGGTGATACATCGTGTAAAACGTGACCACGCCCCTGATATAGGCCGGCGTGATCGCGAGGCAGTGCGCGACTTCTTCGATGCCCTTCTCGCTGACCCAACCACGCGCGTCCTGTAGCATCCACAACGCCGGCAGCAGCGCGGCCTGCTTGTTGGGATAGCGTCCAAGGATGCGATCGAGTTCTGCGCGAGCGGCGCCAACAAAGACCGGTTCATGCGGCTCGTCGTGATGATGCCCGTGCGGAGGCGCCGCGACGATCGCGCCGCCGCTGGCTGATGGACCATGACTCACCGGTCGATCTCCCCCATCACGATGTCGATGCTGGCGTTGATCGCGATTACGTCGGACAACAGGTGGCCTTCCACCATCTTCGGGATCGCACTGAGGTTCACGAACGAGGGCGGACGAATGCGCCACCGCACCGGCTTCGACGTGCCGTCGGAGACGAAGTAGTACCCCTTCTCTCCCTTCGGGCTTTCCACCGCGACATAGCACTCGCCGATTGGCGGACGCGGTCCTTCCATCACGAGCTTGAAGTGATGGATCATCGATTCCATTTCACTCGTCGCCTTGTGCTTGGGCGGCAGAATGAGACGCGGATCGGCGATGTTGACCGGACCATCGGGCAAGCGCTGCATGGCCTGCTCGAGAATCCGCACGCTCTGGCGCATCTCTTCGACGCGGACCAGGAAGCGATCATAGACATCGCCGGTCGTGCCAACGGGGACGTCGAAATCGTAGGTCTCGTAGTCAAGATACGGGGCGTCCTTGCGCACATCGAACGGCACGCCGGACGCGCGCAGCATCGGACCCGACAGGCCGGCGTTGATCGCATCGGCCGGACCGAGCGCACCAAGACCAACGGTGCGACCGGCCCAGATCGCGTTGGTCTCGAGCATTCGTACCGCTTCCTCGAGCGTCTTCGGGAAGTTGCGCACAAACGCCTTGAGCCCGTCCATCCAGCCATCAGGAATGTCCGCCGCCATACCGCCAACGCGTGTGGCGCTGGTCGTGAGACGCGCACCGACCCATCCCTCGAGCAGGTTGTACACGTTCTCACGTTCCTGATACAGCCAGAGGAACGGCGTGAACGCGCCAATGTCCACTGATGTCGTACCCAACCAAACGAGATGCGAAATGATGCGTGAGAGTTCGCACAGAATCACGCGCAGCACGACGGTACGCTCCGTCATGCCGACGCCGAACAGACGTTCCGCGCCCAACACAAAGGCAACGTTGTTGCCCGGTGAATTGAGGTAGTCTTCGCGGTCCGTCCACGGGATGATCTGATTGTACTGGCGATACTCGCCGATCTTTTCAAATCCGCAGTGCAGATACCCGATGTGCGGAATGCAACGCACCACGGTTTCGCCATCGAGTTCGAGCACCAGGCGCAATACGCCATGCGTTGCCGGATGCTGCGGACCGATGTTGATCAACATGTGATCGGAGTCGAGCTCCGGCTCACTCGCGTTGAGCGCGGGCAGCGGCGGCGCTTCGAGTGCAACCGCGGCACCGCCCTGCGCGACGAGCGGCGCACGCAGCGGCGCGCCCTGGGCATCGACACCACTCGTGCCGAGCGCGACCTCGATGGTTCGACGGGGACCGGTCATGTTACTCGCCCTCCGCACGATGGCCAGCATCGCCACGATGGGCGAGACGCGCCTTCATGTCGGCTGGAAGCTGATCGTACGCTTCGGCGATGCTCAACTCGTTCATGGAGTAGCGCGCCTCGGGCTCGGCCGCGAGTGACTGCGACAGCTGCTCGGCGCGCGAAAAGCGGCCGCGCAACGGAAAGTCTTTCCGCAGCGGATGCCCTTCGCGATAGCCTTCCCACATCAGGATGCGACGTAAATCCGGATGACCATCGAACGCGATGCCGAACATGTCGAAGCATTCGCGCTCGAGCCAATCGGCGCCGCTGTAGATGTCGATCACGCTGGCAACCGAGAGCTCGGCGCGCTTCGGCAGTTCGACCTTGAGGCGCAGGAACTTGCGTCCGGCGAGCGCACGCAGATGCCACACCACTTCGATGGGGCGATCAGCGGAGCGATGCTCGACCGCCGTGACATCCACGAGATAGTCGTACTGCTCCACGTCGTGCAACCAGCGCACGATGTCATGCAACGTCTCGCGCTGCACAAAGACGGTGGTCTCACCCCACACGACGTCAGCGCGCAACACCGCGCTGCCAAACTGCGCTCGCAGCGCGGCGACGCTCGGATTCTCGGTGCCGCCCTTATGCGGCGGAATGGCGCGCGCTGAGCTCAGCGGCACTTCCGGTGTCGGCGCGACGGCGGTCTCGTGTGCGACAATGGGCGCAGGGGTGGTCACGGCGCCGACCGGGTCTGGTGCACGGAATTGCCGAACGGCTCGGAAAGCTCGTCGATGCGCGACGCGGGGATGTAGAGCTGGCTCGACGGATCGGGCTCGATCTCGACATGACGCGACGAATCGCGCAGACGCTCCGACATCACCTTCTTCTGCAGCATCAGGATACCGTACATCAACGCTTCCGGACGCGGCGGGCAGCCCGGCACGTACACATCGACCGGGATGATGGTGTCGATGCCCTGTACCACGGCGTAATTGTCGAACATGCCTCCCGTGGACGCGCAGGCGCCCATGGAGATGACCCACTTGGGTTGCGGCATTTGCTGATAGATGCGACGCAGCACGGGCGCCAACTTGAGCGGCACGCGACCGGCGCAGATGAGCACATCCGCCTGACGTGGCGAATAGGCCAGACGCTCCATGCCAAAGCGCGAGAGGTCGAAGCGACTCGCGGCGGTGGACATGAATTCGATGGCGCAGCAGGCGGTACCGAACGGCATCGGCCAGAGCGAACCGGCGCGCGCCCAGTTCACGAGCAGATCGAGGCGGCTGGTGACCCAACCGTCCTGCGAGCCGGGATCGACTTGCACCAACCGGCTTTCCCGCGTCGAGCTCAGTCCCACGACAGGGCTCCCTTCTTCCAGACGTACACGAAACCTACGAGGAGAATGAGCGCAAAGACCAGCATCTCACCAAACCCGAAGAACGAAATGAATCCTGCCGGGCATGCACCACTCACGAGTGGCACCGCGCACGACAATTGCCGGTATTCGACGCCCCACGGAATCATGAACACCGTTTCGATATCGAACACGATGAAGAGCATCGCGACGAGATAGAACTTGACCGAAAAGCGTTCACGCGCGTCGCCGAGCGGCGTGATGCCCGACTCGTAGGGCTGCGCCGTCTTCACGGGCGTCGGCTGCGGCTTCACCGTGAGGTGCGCGATGCCCAAAATGAGCACCGCGTTCAGCATGACGAACGCCAGCAGCAACAGGACCGGCAGATAGGAACGGAGCATCGCGAACGGCAGCGGCTACGGGGTGTTTTTGAGAGGGGCGCGGACTTCGTGAAAGAATTCACAAATGTACTTGGTGAAGCTATCGGAGGGACCAGCAACCCTCAACGGCGACCGGCGAATCGCAGGCAATTCGCGGCGCGGTGTTTCCCCTGCACGGCCCCTCTCCCACGGACCGGGAGCGACCCCTAGCTTTCCCGCCGCTCCCCCGGGGGCGCCACGCCGTTTGCGGGAACGTTTTCCCGCCCTTTCCCACTCTCTCGCCGACTTCCTCTCCATGGGGCTCTGCTCAGATCGCTGGATCACGCGTATGGCTCGCGAACACGGCATGATCGAACCGTTCGAGGACCGTCAGGTTCGTCAGGGCGTGATTTCGTACGGTGTCAGCTCCTACGGCTACGACATGCGTGTCGCGCGTGAGTTCAAGATCTTCACCAACGTGCTCAACTCGGTGGTCGATCCGAAGAACTTCGATCCCAAGAGCTTTGTGGAGTACGAGGGCGATGTGTGCATCGTGCCGCCGAACTCATTCGCGCTGGCGCGCACCGTGGAGTACTTCCGCATCCCGCGCAATGTGCTGACGCTGACCGTGGGCAAGAGCACCTACGCGCGCTGTGGCATCATTACGAACGTGACGCCTTTCGAGCCCGAGTGGGAAGGGTTCGTGACGCTCGAGATCTCGAACACCACGCCGCTACCGGCAAAGATCTACGCCGAAGAAGGGATCGCGCAGGTGGTGTTTTTCACCGGCGACGAAGAGCCGGAAGTGAGCTACGGCGACAAGAAGGGGAAGTATCAGGGGCAGCATGGCGTCACGTTGCCGCGCATCTGATTCGTTGCGCTGATCGTTCGAATGCAATCGCCGGCGTGAATCACCCGCCGGCGTAGATGTAGCGACAGCCACGATCCTGCGCCTGCTGCAGGGTGACCACCATGGCCGGGACGACGTCGACGCCCGGCAGCAGGTTCGCCTTGATCTCGTCGGCGAATCCATTGCGCAGCGTCTGATCGGCCTTTTGCGCGTCGCTCAAGAATCGCTGCCAGGATGCGCGAATCGAGTTGTTACACGCGAGCAGGACCGCACCGCGTGGCGCGAGGGCGGCCACCGCCGAGGCCTGCGGATTCCTGGCGCCGGGAGCGCCCATGACTTCGCCGATCGTGGGATACCTGGCCCACAGTGCGTCGTTGAAGAACCATCCGATCGACCGACCGTTGAGACCGATCACCACGGTCGAATCCGCGTCGGTCAGTCCGTAGGTCGACTTCTGCGTATCGAGAAAGGTCTGTCCCCACCGAATTGCCTGGCCATCGGTCGGCATGTGCGAATGAAACAGCACCTTCTGCTTGCCGGTGAGGCGCTTCATCCAGGGCTCATCGGCCGCCTGGATGTGCGAGTGAAGGCTCGCAGCGGCCGCGCTCGAAGAGCTCAACCCGAGCGCAGCGCCCAACGTGGCGAGGCGCGACAGAAAGGAGCGGCGATCGTTCGTCGTCATTTGGCGAGTGAGTCGGGGGAAACGCGGCGCGGGAGCAACGGACGAAAAAGCGGAGCGGGCTTGCCCGCCTTCTGCGCACCGATCGTAGCATATGCCACGTCGGCTGGCGCATCACCCTTGGGCCAGTCGCGTTCCTTCCCCGGGTGATCCTGTCGAGCCTGCATGAGGACATACGCGGCGACATCGGCTGCCTGTTGATCGGTCAGCGTGTCGGCATGGTCAAAGGGCATGTTATGACGCACGAAGGTGGCAATCGTGAATTGCCGCGCCATGCCGGCGCCGATGGAGAAGCTGCCGTCACCCCAGAGCGAAGGGCCGGTGGGCGTCCCCTGCCCGTCGGCGCCGTGGCAGCGCACGCAGCTCTTGGTGAAGACCGTCTGGCCGCTGGTCACGTTGGCGGCCAACCGCACCGTGTCCACGCCGTCGCCGCGAGGCGCCGCTCGCAGCGTCTCGAGGTAGGCGACCATGTCGCGCATCTCTCGGCTTTTCTCCCTGAGCATCTTGCCGGCGAGACTTCGCGCGATGCACTCGTTGATGCGGCGCTCGATCGTTTCCTCGTAGCCCGGCCGTGCGCGGAAGCGCGGATAGCGGGTGACCGCTCCGTTCCAGGGCATCGCGCTGTTGCGCGTACCGTTGTCGAGGTGGCAGCTCGTACAGCGCAGTCCATTGCCGCTGTGCTCGGGCAATGAATCGCGGAAGTTGGTCATCAGGGCCAAGCCGCGCCTCGCGTCGGGCGGCGTCATTGGCTTGAGGTCGCCAGCTGCAGTGTTCGTTGAATCGCCGGGCGCCTTGTCGGCGAGGCGACTGCACCCGAACAGCGTGAGTGCGACGGTGAACGCGGCGGCGGCGACCACGAAGGACTGGCGAGAAGGACGCATGTCTCGAATATGAGCGGACGGCAACGATCCGTGAATACGCGCTGTCGAGAGTGACGGAGCCCTGAGCCACGTGCCGGACCAAGCGGCGTGTGGCGCCGTCCCGAACGCCGCACGGTATGTCTCGATGAAATCAATGATCACCGGTGTGCGCGCGCTGTGCAGTGTACTCGTGCTTCCTGCGGCGCTCGCTGCGCAGGGCCGCATTGACGGCGTCGTGTACGACTCGCTGGTGGGTAAAGGACCGCTCGCGGGCGCGACGGTCGCGATTCGCGAACTCAATCGCTACGCGACGACCGACCACCAGGGTCGCTTTTCGATCGATAGCCTCGAGCCGCGTCGCTATACGGTGGACGTGCTGCACGACGTGCTCGACTCGTTGGAGCTGCAGCTGCCGGGCGTGCTGGTCGATCTCTCACGAGCGGCGAAGCAATCGGTGGTGCTGGGCGTGCCCAACGCGCGTGGGTTGCAGCGCCTGCTCTGCACGGGGCCGTCGGCTACCGGCACCAGCGTGTTGATCGGGACCGTCCGTTCACTCGACGGCGCGTCGCCGGTCGTGCATGCGAGCGTGGACGTGCTCTGGCGCGAGACGACCTTCGGCCGCGCTGGAGTGCGCGAACAGGAGCGACACGCGGTTGTGCGCACCTCGACCTCCGGCGCGTTTTTGTTGTGCGGTGTTCCAACGGATACGGACCTGCGCATCGCCGTGTCGAGCGATGGCTTTCCGGTGACGACGATTGACTCGCGTGCCGATTCAACTGGTTTGCGGCGCGCGGAGATTCGCCTGGGTGTGGGTGTGGGTGTGGGATCAACGCGATTCGTCGCGCGCGGGCCCAACGGTGAACCGCTTTCTGACGTCACCATTCGTGTGCCTGGCATGGTCGAACTGCGCACGGATTCGCTTGGCGCCGGTGTCGCAACGCTTCCCGCCGGTAGTCACAGCGCCGAGGTGGTCGCACTGGGATTCGCGCCAGCGCGATTCAGTTTCGTAGTGCCCACGGATTCGACGTCGGAACTTCCGGTCAAACTCTCGCGAGTGGTACCGTCGTTGACGCCGGTCAAAGTGACGGGGCGGTATGAGCTACTGAATCAGCGGCTCGCCGAATTTGAGCTTCGTCGAAAGGTCGGTCTTGGTTCGTTCGTCGGTCCCCGCGAACTCGCGCAGATCACGTCAAACGAGCTGTCCGATGTGCTGCGTCCAACGAGGGGTGTGCGACTCGTCTCCGCTGGCCCCGGGCTCCTGTGGCCGAACTTTCGTGGCGGCGCAGGCCAATGCATTCCGAACTTCTTTGTGAATGGCGCGCACATGCCGGTTGACGGTCCGCGACCCGCACTGGGCGTTCGATATCCGTACACTGACCTGACCGCGTCGGTGCGCGTCGAGACCATCGTCGCGATCGAGGTCTATGCCAGCACCGGCGGCATCCCCGCGGCGTACGATCGCACGACACAGAATCCGTGCGGCAGCATCCTCATCTGGACGCGATAGAAAACGCCGCGTCATCCTGTGGACGACGCGGCGCATTCAACATCGATCGTTCGACGATCAGCCCGAACCCACCGTCGCCCGCGGCTCCTGACGACGCGCGCTGGCCACGAGGTAATCGCGGTTCATGCGCTTGATCACGTCGATGGAAATTTCCTTCGGGCACGCCTCCTGGCACTCGCCAGTGAGCGTGCAGTGACCGAAGCCTTCCAGGTCCATCTGCTCGACCATGCCGATCGCACGCTTGTCGCGCTCCGGCTGGCCCTGCGGAAGGAGACCCAGGTGCGTGATCTTGGCGCCGGTAAAGAGAGCCGCCGAGGCATTCGGGCACGCCGCCACGCAGGCGCCGCAGCCGATGCACGCCGCGGCGTCCATCGACTCTTCGAGAATGTCCTTGCCGATCAGGATTTCGTTCGCGTCGCGCGCACCGCCGGTGTTCACCGACACGTAGCCGCCCGCCTGGATGATGCGGTCGAACGCCCCGCGATTCACCACGAGATCCTTGACGATCGGGAACGGCGAGGCACGCCACGGTTCGACCGTGATGATGTCGCCGTCCTTGAACGCACGCATGTGCAACTGACAGGTCGCCGCACCCTTCCACGGGCCGTGCGCCTGACCGTTGATCATCATCGCGCACGATCCGCAGATGCCTTCGCGGCAGTCATGCGCAAACGCGACCGGCTCCTTCCCTTCGAGCGTCAACTTTTCGTTGAGCATGTCGATCGCTTCGAGGAACGACATGTCGCCACTGACGCCGTCGAGCGTATAGGTCTCGAGCTTGCCCGGCGCCTGCGTGGCTGGCTGACGCCACACGTTGAGCGTGATCTTCATTACTTGTAGCTCCGCGTGGAGAGGTGCACGTTCTCGTACACCAGCGGTTCCTTGTTGAGGATCGGGGCCTTGCCCTCACCGGCGTATTCCCAAGCCGCGACGTACGCAAACTCATCGTCGTTTCGCTTGGCTTCACCCTCTTCCTGATACTCGGTGCGGAAGTGACCACCGCATGACTCTTCGCGATGCAGCGCGTCGCGGCACATGAGTTCACCGAGTTCGATGAAGTCTGCCACGCGACCGGCATTCTCGAGCGCCTGATTGAGCGAGTCCGCACTGCCCGGCACGTTCAAGTTGCTCCAGAACTCTTCCTTGAGCGCGGGAATGAGCTCCAGCGCCTTGGTGAGGCCCGCCTTGTCGCGCGCCATGCCGCAGTACTCCCACATGATCTTGCCAAGCTGCTTGTGGAAGCTGTCCACCGTGCGTTTGCCGTTGATCGACAGGAACTTGTTCGTCTGCGCGCGGATGGACTCTTCCGCCGCCTTGAACTCGGCGTGCGTGTTATCAACCTTGCCCATCTTCGTGCCGGCGAGGTAATCGCCGATCGTGTACGGCAGCACGAAGTAGCCGTCGGCCAAGCCCTGCATGAGCGCCGACGCACCGAGACGATTCGCACCGTGATCGGAGAAGTTGGCTTCACCGGCCACGTGCAGACCGGGGATGGTGCTCATGAGATTGTAGTCCACCCACAGGCCGCCCATCGTGTAGTGCACGGCCGGGTAGATGCGCATCGGCACTTCGTACGGATTCTCGTCCGTGATGCGCTGATACATGTCGAACAGGTTGCCGTAGCGCTCGGCGATGGTCGCCTTGCCCAAGCGCTTGATCGCGTCGGCGAAGTCGAGATACACACCGAGGCCACCGGGGCCCACGCCACGACCGTCGTCGCACGCTTCCTTCGCGGCACGCGATGAGATGTCACGCGGCGCGAGGTTACCGAAGCTCGGATACTTGCGCTCGAGGTAGTAGTCGCGCTCGCCCTCGGGAATCTGCGAGGGCGGACGGTTGTCGCCCTGCTTCTTGGGCACCCACACGCGACCGTCGTTTCGCAGCGACTCGGACATGAGCGTCAGCTTCGACTGATGCTCACCATGCACCGGAATGCACGTCGGATGAATCTGCGTATAGCACGGATTGGCAAACGCCGCGCCCTTCTTGTGCGCGCGCCACGACGCCGTGACGTTCGAGTACTTGGCGTTCGTGCTCAGGTAGAAGACGTTGCCGTATCCACCCGTCGCGAGCACCACCGCGTCGGCCGCATGCGACGTGATCTTGCCCGTCAGCAAGTTGCGCGAAACGATACCGCGCGCCTGACCGTCGACCAGCACCACGTCGAGCATCTCTTCAAAGGTGTGCATCTGCACCTTCTTGAGCCCGATCTGGCGCTCGAGCGCCTGATAGGCGCCAATGAGCAGCTGCTGGCCCGTCTGACCACGCGCGTAGAAGGTACGCGACACCTGCGCACCACCGAACGAGCGATTCGCGAGCAAGCCGCCGTATTCACGGGCAAACGGTACGCCCTGCGCGACGCACTGGTCGATGATGTTCACCGACACCTGGGCGAGACGATAGACGTTCGCTTCACGCGCGCGGAAGTCACCGCCCTTGATCGTATCGTAGAACAGACGACGCACGGAGTCGCCGTCGTTCTGATAGTTCTTCGCCGCGTTGATACCACCCTGCGCCGCGATCGAGTGCGCGCGACGTGGCGAATCGTGGTACACGAAGCACGACACCTGATAGCCAAGTTCGGCCATGGTGGCCGCGGCCGACGCACCGGCCAGGCCGGCGCCAACGACGATCACATGGTGTTTCCGCTTGTTGGCGGGATTCACCAGCTTCATCGAGAACTTGTGCTGGTCCCACTTCTGCTCCAGCGGACCGCTGGGGGCTTTTGCGTTCAGATCGAGCATGTCAGTTGGTCTCCTGCGCAACCGGCGCTTCCGGGAAGAACCCGAGCATCGCGGCCACCGGGATCGTCATGAAACCAAGCGCGACGACAATCGCGAGCACGAGCGCAAGCTTGCGCTGGAGCGGATGCGCCGACGGACGAGCAACACCAAGCGTACGCACCACCGCCCACACACCGTGGTACAGATGGAAGCCGAGGAAGGCGACGGCCAGGATGTAGAAGCTGGCGACGAGCGGATTCCCAAGCCCGATACGCAGGTTGTTGTACGGATCGAGGTGCACGAACTGCGGATGCACCGTACCGAGCGTCATGTGCAGGATGTGATACACGAGGAAGACCAGGATCAACACACCGCCCCAGCGAATCGTCTTTGCGGCAAACGTGGTGACCTGCGGCTTCCGCACCGCGTAATCCTGCGGACGCGCCTTTTTCGCGATCATCGTGAGCTGATACGCTGAAAGGATGTGCAACACGACGGCGACAATCAGGCCGATGCGCACCGTCCAAAGCAACGGCATGCTGATGCGCAGCAACTTGGCGTAGTGCTGCATGGCGTTCGGCGCATCCGGATAGAACATCTGGAGGTTGCCGACCATGTGACCGATGACAAACAGGATCCCGATGATCCCGGTCACGGCCATCACGACCTTCTTGCCGATCGTGCTCTGCCAGAACCGTATAAGACCGTACATAGGTAGGTTGGATGCGGAAACCGGCGCCCCCACACGAAGTGAGGGCGCCGGTTTCAACAGGTCAGAGGGAGATGACGGACATGGGCTCCAGGACCGCGGCTGCGGACTTCTGAAGCGCCGCCTTCTCATCGGCGGTCAGCTCGATCTCGAGGATCTGCTCGAGACCATTCTTGCCGAGCTTACACGGGACGCCGAGGTAGTGCCCCTTCATGCCATACTCGCCTTCGAGCCATGCCGCGCACGGGAGGATGCGCTTGCGATCGTGCACGATCGCTTCGACCATCTCGACGGCGCCTGACGACGGCGCGTAATACGCCGAACCGGTCTTGAGATACTTGACGATCTCGGCGCCGCCATCACGCGCACGCTGCACGATCGCGGCGAGCTGCTCTTCGCCCATGAGCTGACGGATGGGGATACCGCTGATCGAGGTGTACGACACCAGCGGCACCATCGTATCGCCATGACCACCGAGCACCATGGCCTGGATATCACGCACCGACACATTGAGTGCTTCGGCGATGAACGAGCGATAGCGCGCGGTATCAAGCACACCGGCCATGCCGATGACGCGCTCACGCGGGAAGCCCGTGACCTGCTTGGCCACGTAGCACATCACGTCGAGCGGATTCGACACCACGATCACGATCGCATTCGGCGAGGTCGCCTTGATCTGCTCCGACACCGACTTCACGATGCCGGCGTTCGTGTTGAGCAGGTCGTCGCGCGACATACCCGGCTTGCGCGCAATACCGGCGGTGATCACGACGATGTCCGAACCGGCCGTCTCTTCGTAGCCGTTCGTGCCGATGACGCGCGTGTCGAAGCCTTCAACCGGCGCCGACTCCCACTGATCGAGGCCCTTGCCCTGCGGCACGCCTTCGACCACGTCCACCATCACCACCGTGCGGCCGAGCGACTTCTCGGCGATCCGCTGCGCCGTCGTGGCGCCGACATTACCCGCGCCTACGACCGTGATCTTGTTGACCATGTTATGCCGAATCTCCGAACGGCTCTGTGGAGAGAACCGCGAAGTGTTGGTGAATGAATCTTGCTTGGTACTGAGGAACTTAGAGAAGTGCGCACAGGCGAGCAATAACGTTGAGCGCCTTCCGGCCCGTCATAAAGCGGTGTTCAGCCGCCAACCTGACTGAGCGCGCGGAGGCCGCCAACCTGCATCTGCAGCAGCGCATGTTCGCGTGGTTTTTCGGCGAGCGCGCGAACGAAAAGCGGTTCCAGCGGCTCGCCGCGACGGAGCGCATCGCGAAGGAGCACTTCGTGATCGCCAAAAAGGCATGTGCGGAGGCGCCCGTCGGCGGTGAGGCGCACGCGATTGCACCGCTCGCAGTAGGTGTGGGTCATGGGCGTGATCACGCCCACGGAGCCGGCCGCACCGGGATAGCGGTAGTAGACCGCCGGGCCGTTGCCGCGAGCGGGCCCGCTGTCAGGAAGCAGCTCGCCAACGGCGCGCAGACGCGTGATGACTTCGTCGCTGGGCACGACATGATCCCACGTCAACTCACGGAGCTCGCCGACGGGCATGAGCTCGATGAAGCGCACATGCCAGGGATGCTCACGCGTGAGCGCAGCGAAATCGGTCAACTCGTCGTCGTTGATGCCACGCATGACAACGACATTGATCTTGATCGGGCCGATACCGGCCGCCTCGGTGGCTTTCGCCGCGCGCACGAGATCGAACGACAGGTCGCGACGGGCAATCGCCGCGACACGATCGGGGCGCAGTGAATCGGCGCTGATATTGACGCGATCGAGCCCCGCCTCGGCCAGCGAGACCGCCATTTCCGGCAGCCTCACGCCATTCGTGGAGAGCGCGATGTCTTCGATGCCGGGTATCGCCTTGAGCATCGCGATGAGCGATGCGAGCTGCGGCCGAATCGTGGGCTCGCCTCCGGTGATGCGGAGACGCTTGAGACCAAGCGGCGCGAGCTGACGCACCACCTCGACAATCTCTTCGTAGCGCAGAATGTCGGCCTTGGGCAGCCATGGCAGCCCTTCGACCGGCATGCAGTACTGGCACCGAAAGTTGCACCGATCGGTGACCGATATGCGGAGATATTCGATGCGACGACCGAATTGATCTTGCATCAGTGCGCCCCTGGTGCTGTACCAGCACCCCCGCGTGTTGGATCGACCCACGCGCGCTCGCCGTCCACGTAGTGCTCGCGCTTCCAGATTGGCACGCGCACCTTGAGCGATTCGATGATCGCGCGCGCGCCATCGCAGGCTTCCGCTCGATGCGGATGCGCGGCCACGATTGCGACGCTCACTTCGCCAATCGTGAGCGTGCCGAGGCGATGTTCGAGGGCGACGCGCAAGCCTGGCTGCTGCTCACAGACGTCGCGGGCGACGGCGGTGAGCTCTGACAGGGCCATTGACTCGTAGCCTTCGTAGTCCATGCCGGACACGGGTTTACCGTCGTTCAGGTCACGCACGGTGCCAAGGAAGACGGATAGCGCCCCGATGCCGGGGGCCGATGCAAGTGCGATCAGCCGCGCGGTGTCGATTGGCTCATGGACGATGGCCGCGTGCAGCACACCTGAGCGTTCAGCGTTCGAGGTCATGACTCACCCACCCGCCACCGGAGGAATGATGGCGACCTCGTCGTTGAGCTCGATCATCGCGTCACCTTTCACCCAGCGCTGATTGATCGCAACGAGTGGTTTGGGCGGGAGCCGATCGCCGCCCGGCAGCGCGCGCAACGCGTCGATGACGTCGGCCACCGCACAGGGCGCAGTGAGCGGGACGGTGATCCGGCGGGTGCCTAGCGCCTCGGCATACGACGCGAAGAGAAGGACGGGAACGCTCATGACCAGTGCAAGATAGCACACGAGCCCCGTCGCATCGAATGCAACGGGGCTCGTGAGTTCGCGATCGCGAGATCGCGACGATGCTTCAATCGTTATCGTCCTCGTCGTCGTCGAGCAGATGCTCTTCGATTCCGGCGACCATCGCGCGCAACTCCTTGCTGGGCTTGAAGACAGGGACCGGTCGCGCCGAGACCTCAACAGGTGATCCGGTGCGCGGATTGCGCGCCATGCGCGTCTTCCGCTGCCGAATCTTGAAGGTGCCGAACCCTCGAACTTCGATGTTCTTCTGCTCCTGCAGCGCTTCCTTGATCGCGTCCAGAAACGCATCAACCACACGCGCACAGTCTTTCTTGGAAATCGTTGGTCCAGCCGTCCGTGCGATGCGCGCCGTGACGTTCTCGACCAGATCGGCTTTCGTCATGGGATCTACCAGAGGGGCTGCGGCGAGGGGCGGTGGAGGCGCCCTTCGCCACACTTAAGGTCCGCTGCCCGGCCCTGCCAGACCGTCGCGAACGCCGAATGAAGCTCTGCGAACGTATGACCTTAGTGCTTATCAGTCAAGCGGTTGGCTCACTTCACCCACGTCTGACCTTGAGGGCCGACAGGAACTGGTCGAACAGCGGGACCGCGTCGTGCGGGCCCGGCGCCGCTTCTGGGTGGTACTGCACCGCAAAAATGGGGAGTTCGCGATGCTTGAGCCCCTCCACGGTGCCGTCGTTCAGGTTGATGTGCGTCACCGCAAGCTCTGGGGCGCCTTCCACGCCCTCTGGGGAGCCCACCACCGCGAAACCGTGGTTCTGGGACGTGATCAGTACCTTCCCGCTCTCCAGGTCCTTCACCGGCTGATTTCCGCCGCGGTGTCCAAACGGCATCTTGGCGGTCCGTCCGCCAAAGGTGATGCCCAGCAGCTGATGGCCAAGACAAATTCCAAACATCGGAACTTTTTTGCCGGCGATCGTTCTGATTGCCGCTGGCGCGTAGGTCACCGCTTCCGGGTCGCCCGGGCCGTTCGACAGAAAGACGCCGTCCGGATTCATCGCCAATACCTGTTCGGCCGTCGTATGCGAAGGCACCACGGTCACTCGGCAATCGTGCGCCTCGAAAAGGCGCAAAATGTTGCGCTTGATGCCGTAGTCGTAGGCGACGACATGGAAACTCGCATCGGGCTTGCCCCAGCTGTACGGCTCGGTCGTGGAGACGACCGTGGCCAGATCGAGGCCCTCCATGCTCGGGCAGGCGTCGAGCGCCGCCAGCGCCTCCTTCGAAGGCGTTTCGCCAACGCCAATCACACCACGCATGACACCCCGACTGCGGAGATGCTTGGTGAGGCGGCGCGTGTCGACGTCGGTCAGTACCGGAACGTTTGCGGCGGCGAGCCATTCGGGGAGGCTACCGGTGGCGCGCCAGTTCGAGTACGTCGGCGAGAGCTCACGGCAGATGACACCAGCCACCTGTGGTCGCGCGGACTCGGGGTCGTCCGTGTTGATGCCGTAGTTGCCGATCTGCGGCGCAGTCATCACCACGATCTGCGCTTGGAACGACGGGTCGGAGAACGTCTCCTGATAGCCCGTCATGTTGGTCGTGAACACGACTTCGGCGACAGTCGGCCCGGGCGTACCCACCAGACGGCCGAGAAAAAGGGTTCCGTCCTCTAGGAGGAGGAACCCTTTGGTCGGGTGCGAGTCCACCGCGTCCTTACTTCTTGGCGGGCGCTGCCGGCGGCGTGGCCGCGGGCGTCGCCGGCGCTGCCTGCTGCGTCAGCGGAGCCGAGGGCGCCGCGGTGTTGCCGCCCGACGTTGGCGCGGTCGGCGCGCTCGGTGCAGGAGCGGCGAGCTTATCGAGCACCGACTTGGGCGCGGTGCCGCGCGAGCTCATCATCTGCAGAACGAATGCCAGACCGAGGAAGATGCCGCCACACCACCAGCTGGTCTTCGTGA
This sequence comes from uncultured Gemmatimonadaceae bacterium, assembly GCA_966112585.1. Lineage (GTDB taxonomy): Bacteria > Gemmatimonadota > Gemmatimonadetes > Gemmatimonadales > Gemmatimonadaceae > Gemmatimonas. Next base: position 52,087 of record CBHWDN010000011.1, on the reverse strand, counting down.
GCAGATTGCCCGCCTGGCGGGAACCAATCACGGAGTCTGCCGACGAGCTGGCGCCACCGAAGCTGGCCGCGAGTCCGCCACCCTTACCCGACTGAAGAAGAACGGCCGCCGCGAGGACGATCGCGTCGAGAATGAGCAGGACGAGCAGAAACGTGTACATGGCAGAAACTGAGACCGGAGTTGGGGAGTGAATCGCGATCGCGATTCACTCAAGCCTCGAAACTTCGCGGAGCTGCGCTGTTGGGGCAAGTCCTTCGGGCCACGTCGCTTGCCCTATCTTGCCCACCCGGCGACGATACGCCGCTCAGGAGCGGACGATGCTCGCCCAGCTGTCGGCGTCCAGCGAGGCGCCGCCAACGAGCAGTCCGTCGACGTCGGACGCCGCGAGCAGGCTGGCCGCGTTGCCGCGGTTGACCGACCCGCCGTACAGGATCGGGATGCTCGATCCGACCTTGTCGCCGACGCGCGAAATCAGCGCGCGACGAAGCACGCCGTGGATTTCGCTCGCGTCTTCCGGCGTGGCCGTGCGCCCGGTCCCGATCGCCCACACCGGCTCGTAGGCGAGCATGATGGTGGCGATCTGTGCGTCGTCGAGTGCCGCGAGTCCGGCCGCGAGCTGGCGCTCGACAACCGCCGCCGTGTTACCGCCTTCGCGCTCCACCAGCGTTTCGCCGACGCAGAGCATGGGAATGAGTCGCGCCTGCGCGATCAGCGACATTTTCTTCGTGGTCTGCTCATCGGTTTCGCCGAAGACATGACGACGCTCGGAGTGACCAACGAGAATCACGCGCGCGCCAACGTCACGCGCCATCAGCACCGAGTTTTCGCCGGTGAATGCGCCCTGCGCTTCTCCGTGCACGTTCTGTACGCCGGTCCAGATCTCGGGGCGATCCTTGAGCCCGTCGATGACCGTCGCCAGGGTTAGCGCCGACGGAAAGAACACGAGTGTGCGATCGTTCTGCTTTGGCGCCTGCGCGAGGAAACGCTGCAAAAACACGCGTGCATCGGTTGGCGAATGATTGAGCTTCCAGTTCGCCGCGATAACAGGCTTGAGATACATGGGAAGTGTGTAAGAAGTCTGGGGCGATCAGGCGCGGTCGAGCGCGGACACGCCCGGCAAATCCTTGCCTTCGAGGAACTCGAGTGACGCACCGCCACCGGTGGAGACGTGCGACATCTGGCTTTCAAGACCAGCCTCAGCGACGGCCGCGGCCGAGTCACCACCACCGATGATCGTCGTGGCGCCCTTCCCGGTGGCCGCTGCCATGGCAAGCGCGACGCCAGTCGTACCGGCGTCAAAGGGCGGCTTTTCGAATACACCCATCGGACCGTTCCACAACACCGTCTTCGCGCTTTCGACCAACGCGCGATACTGCACGACAGAGGCCGGTCCGATGTCGAACATGGCGTGATCGGCGGGAATGCGATCGACGTTCACCGTGTGCGCCTGGGCGCCGGCATCCATTGCCGGCGCGACGATGGCATCGACCGGCAACACCAGTTTGTCGCCGGCGCGCGCGATCAGCTCCTTCGCCATGTCGAGGCGATCGGGTTCAACAAGCGACTTGCCGGTTTCGAACCCCATCGCGCGAAAGAACGTGCACGCCATCGCGCCGCCGATGAGCAGCTTGTCGACCTTGGGAAGCAGCGCCTCCACCACGTCGATCTTACCCGAGATCTTGGAGCCGCCAAGAATCGCCACGAACGGCCGCTGCGGATTGGCCAGCGCTCCACCGAGATACGCGAGCTCCTTCTCCATGAGCAAACCGGCAACCGCCGGACGGCAGTAGTGCGCCACACCGGCCGTGCTCGCGTGGGCGCGATGCGCCGCGCCAAAGGCGTCGTTCACGTAAAAGTCGCCGAGCTCCGCCATCTGTCGCGACAGTGCGTCGTCGTTCCTTTCTTCGCCGGGAAGAAAGCGTGTATTCTCGAGCAACAACACTTCACCAGCCGCGAGCTGTTGCGTGGCCTGCACCGCGCGATCGCCAACGGTCTCCTCGAGGAAATGCACCGGACGCGGGAGCAATTCTCTGAGACGCGCCGCCACCGGCGCCAGCGAATACCTGGCTTCCGGCGCGCCCTTGGGACGACCGAAGTGCGCCATGAGCACCACGCGCGCTCCACCATCCAGCAGCGTGGTAATCGTCGGCAGTGCGGCCGTGATGCGCGTGTCGTCAGACACCTTGCCCGAATCGTCGAGCGGCACATTGAAGTCCACGCGCACGAGTGCGCGCTTCCCCTGCAGCTCGGCCGGGGTGAGATCGCGAATTGTCTTGGTGTTCATCGGAGATGCGCCCTTATGCGTGCGTCTGACATCGTCAGTTCGTGATCAATGAAAACGCCCACGCCGAGGTCACGAGGAGCTCGGCGTGGGCGATTCAGGACGTGAAGCGGTGGCTCAGAGGCGCGAGCCGACGTAGCGAAGCAGGTCGACGCAGCGTGAGGAGTAGCCCCACTCGTTGTCGTACCAACCGGAGATCTTCACCATGGTGCCGTTGATGACGATCGTGCTGCCCGCATCGAGCGTGCAGGAATTCGGGTTGCCGATGTAGTCCACCGACACGAGCGGTTCCGTGCTGTAGCCAAGGATGCCCTCGAGCGCACCGCTTTCCGACGCCGCCTTGAAGGCCGCGTTGACGTCGTCCTTCGTGACCGACTTCTCCACGATGCACGTGAGGTCGGTGAGCGAGACATCGGGCGTCGGTACGCGCACGGCCACGCCGTCGATGAGTCCCTTCACTTCGGGGATCACCAGCGAGGTCGCCTTGGCCGCACCGGTCGTGGTCGGAATCATCGAAACCGCCGCGGCGCGCGCACGACGCAGGTCCTTGTGCGGCAAGTCGAGAATCGACTGGTCGTTCGTGTAGCTGTGGATCGTGACCATCGATCCGTGCACGAAGCCGAATGCCTCACGCACGACCTTCACCATGGGTGCGAGGCAGTTCGTGGTGCACGACGCGTTCGAGATGATGTGGTGCTTCGACGGATCGTACTTGTCGCTGTTCACGCCCATCACGACGGTGATGTCTTCGTTCGTCGCGGGCGCGGAGATGATCACCTTCTTGGCGCCCCCTTCGATGTGCTTGATGGCGTCCTTGGCATCGGTGAAGCGGCCGGTGCTTTCGAGCACGATGTCGACGCCGAGATCCTTCCACGGCAACTTCGACGGCTCGCGCTCGGCGAGGATCTTCACCTTGTCGCCGTCGATCGTGATGCCGTCGGCGTCAGCGCTCACCTGCCCGTCATACTTGCCGTGCACCGAGTCGTACTTGAAGAGGTGCGCGAGCGTCTTGGTGTCGGTGAGGTCGTTGATCGCGACAAAGTCGATGTCCGCGACGCCCTGCAGCTTGGCGGCGCGCAGCACTTGGCGGCCGATGCGGCCGAAGCCGTTGATGCCAACACGAAGAGCCATTCGAGTCAGTTCCGGGTGAAATCGTAGTCGGGAGCGGCGCGGTCGCCAGGATCGGGCGCCCGTCCGAAGGTCACACAACTGATGATGCGCGCGCCGCCGGCGAGCAAAGCGTCGGCGGCAGCGTTGACTGTCGCAGACGTGGTGATCACGTCGTCGACCAGCACGACATGGTGTCCGCGGAGTCGCGCTCGCTGGCCGTTTGGCACGACGAACGCTTGGGAAACGTTGCCCGCGCGCTCTGATGGTGTCAACCGGACCTGCGAGACCGTGTGGCGCGCGCGTACGAGAACGTCATCCCAGACCGGGATTTTCCAGTGTGGCGCCAACGCGTGCGCCAGCTCGGCGGCCTGGTTGTAGCCACGCTCACGGAGCCGCTGGCGTGACAACGGCGTTGGCACGAGCGCCACACGTTCCTCGCGAACATCGAGTGGCCAGCTGGTGCGCGCCATGCGTGCGGCCATCGGACGCGCGACCACCGACCAGCCCTGATACTTGAGCGCGTGCACGAGATCGCCACCGCTGCCCAGATCCATTCGCGTCGCGGAACGCACGGCTCGAATGCCGGGATGGAGACGGGCGCACCACCGGCATGGTGGCAGCGGCGCGGCGAGACCACCGTCGAGATCACGCGGCGGTGGCGACGGAAGCACCGTCGACAGGCGCGGATGTCCGCATCGATCACACAGCGGCGAGGCCAACGGCACCAGCTGGTTGATGCACAATCCGCACACGACGCCATGGCCCCCGGGCTCGTGGTGTCGATGGCAGCGCACACAGGCCGCCGGAAGCAGCAGCTGCAGTACGCCATCGAGCACGTCTCGCAGCGCCATGTTCATCATGCCGAATGTCGCGGCGGCTCGCTCAGGCCAAGCGACTTCCACATCACCTCGCGCGACGGCTCGATGCCGAACCAACAACGAAAGGCGGCCGCACCCTGCTCCACCAGCATGCGGAGCCCGTCTTCGGCGCGAAGGCCACGCGCCTTCGCGGCGCGCGTCCATGCGGTGCCCAAGTCCCGATAGACCAGGTCGTAGACCGCGGTCTGCGTGCCGAGTCGCTCCACGTCAACGGGCATCACGTCCTCGCGCATGCCGATCGGCGTCGCGTTGATGACGAGCGATGCCGAGGCGAGCAAGGCGTCGGTGCGCGCGTCGTTCTCCGAACACACCACACCGATCGCGCCGACACGCTCGAGGAGCGTTTTCGCTCGTGCCGGCGTGCGCGCGATGATCGTGAGGTCGGCGCCCTTCCGCGCGGCCAGCGCGACGAGCACAGCGGCCGCCGAACCGCCCGCGCCCAGCAGTACCACCGGCCCGCGCAAGCCCTCGGGACACAACGCATCGATCGTCGCATTGACGCCGTCGACATCGGTGTTGTGTCCGACGAGGTCGTTACCGTCGAACCAGAAGGTGTTCACCGCACCGGCGCGTGTCGCGACCTCCGAAAGGCGCGTGCATCGTGCGGCGACCATCTCCTTGAGCGGCACGGTGATGTTGCCGCCCCAACGCTCCGCGGCGCACAGGCGCAGCGTGTCGTCGAGCCGGTCGGGCGGCGTATCGAGCCGTTTGTAGCCGACCGGCAGCTGCGCGGCATCGAGTGCCGCGCCCTGAAACACGGGCGATCGCGAGTGCGCGAACGGATGCCCGAGAATGACCAGGCCTCGCGGCTGCTCGCGTGCAACCGGCGTGGTCATGCGGTGCTCGTTCAGCTCGCGCGCCTGGCGCGATCGCCGTCGATGCGATCGAGCAAACGGCCAATCTCGTCCTCGAGCTCAGCGTACGTCGCGCGATAGACATCGAGGTCTCCGCCGAACGGATCGCTCACGGCACGGGGATGCCCCGACGCATAGGCGGTGAGCAGATGCGCTCGGTTTGACGCGCCGAGCGCTTCCGCACGATCGAGGTGATGCGGGCCCATGGCGAGAATGAGGTCAGCGCCCGCAATGATCTCGGGCGACAACGTGCGTGCCCGATGTTCACCGAGGTTGTTGCCGTGCTCGAGCGCGACCAACAGCGCGCCATCCGACGCGGGCGCGTCGGGCCACGCGCTCGTGCCGGCGCTCCCGACGGTGATGTCGCTGAGCTTACGGTCGGTGATCAGCCGTCGCGCGATGGCTTCGGCGAGCGGACTCCGACAGGTGTTTCCGGTGCAGACAAAGAGCAAATGCATCGCAGTATCTGAAGTCGGTGCCTGTGAACTGGTCGATCAAGTATCGCCAATGAGCTCGGGAACGCACTCTCGCAACAGCGTTGCCGACAGCACACCAGGCCGAATGACGCGTGGACGCCGACCCGTGCAATCGACGACCGTTGACGGAGGCGATGGCGCCAGGCGGCCACCATCGAGCACCCGAAGCAGCCCGCGGTGAATCGCATCGGGCCATTGCTGAACAATCTCGGAGGCGACCATCGCGGGCGGCACTCCGGGGCGATTCGCACTCGTGCTCGTGATGGGTTCACCGTACGCGGTGAGCAAACGTCGCAACCCCTCGTGTGGTGTCCAGCGAACGGCGACCCCACCTTCGGGGCCGCGCAGGCGCGGATGCACGCGATGGTCGCCACCGCGCAACACCAGCGTGAGCGGACCGGGCCAGAAACGCGCGGCCAGATGCGCCGCGTAGGTTGGCAAGTGCAGATCGAGTCGCGCGACCTGCGCCGGATCGCCGATCAACAACAGAAATGGCTTGCCCGGCGGGCGACCTTTGAGCTGCACGAGCGCTTCCACGCTTTCATGATCAACCGCCGTGCCAAAGCCATACACCGTTTCCGTGGGGTACGCGAGCACGCGTCGCTCACCGAGATGCGCAATGGTTTCACGCAGCGACGACGCGACTTCGACCTCGGACCAGAACGGCACGGTAAGCGCATCACGCATGCGGACTACTCCGGCAGCATGCTGAGCGCATCGACACGCGCGAAGTCAGCCTCGTCGGTGATTTTCATGCCGCGTTCGCTGCCACGCACCACCACGACCTTGAGACCGAGTCGTTCGCAGAGTGCCGCGTCATCGGTCGCACCCACGCGATCTCGGCGCGCAGCGATGTGCGCCTGCTCGAGCATTTCACGCGGGAAGGCCTGCGGCGTCTGCGCACGCCAGAGCATGGTGCGATCGACGGTGCGCACGATTTCGCCGGCCTCGTTCACTTCCTTGAGCGTGTCCACCACTGGCAACGCCGCAATCGCACCGTGTCCCTTGCGCGCCTCAGCGATCACGCGATCGATGGTGCCATCGCTGACGAGCGGACGCGCCGCGTCATGCACCACGGCGATGCGCACTTCTTCTGGCAGATCTTCGAGTCCGTTGACGACGCTTTCGTGCCGTTCGCTGCCGCCAACGCTCACGAGCAGCCGATCGACATCGCATTGAAACAGCCAGGGCGGCGGGTCTGCGGCATACGCCTTGGGAAGCACGACCACCACAACGGCCACGTCCGTCCGCGCCATGAACGCCTGCACGCTGTGCAGAAGCGCTGGCTTGCCGGCCACCCAGCGAAACTGCTTGAGCTCCGTGCTCCCGGTGCGCTTACCCGACCCACCGGCAACAATCACGACGCCGACGTCGCGCGTGGAATCCGCGCCGGAGCGAGCCTGCTCCCCCCGCGACGCCACGACGGGTGGCGGAATGATTCGGCGCGGTGCCTGTGGTACTTCGTCGCTCATGGATTGGCGTCCTTCCCTACCGTGCGCTGCAACACGTCGGCCAGCGTTCGCACACCGACCAATCGAATATCGCCTGGTGCGCGGCGCGGCAGGGCGCGATCGGAGAGATAAGCGCTCGTCATTCCCAACTTGGCGGCCTCCGCGAGACGACGTTCCACTTGACTGACCGGGCGCACTTCACCGCCGAGGCCGAGTTCTCCCAGGAAGATCGCCTGCGCGGGGAGCGGGCGATCCACCACACTCGAGGCGAGCGCCGCAACCACCGCGAGGTCGACGCTCGGCTCCTGTACCCGCATGCCGCCCACGACATTGCAGAACACATCGAGCTGCGCGCAGGAAAAGCCGCCACGCTTGTCGAGCACGGCGAGCAACAGCGCGAGACGGCGTGCGTCGATGCCGTTGGCGACTCGTTGCGGTGTTCCGAATCCGGCGCGCGCGGCAAGTGCCTGCACTTCCACCAGCACGGGGCGTGTGCCTTCCATCAGCGCGCACACCGCGCTTCCGCTCGCGACTTCGCGACGATCACCAAGGAACAGTGCCGACGGGTTCTCCACCGGCACCAAACCGGTGCCGACCATGCGGAAGACGCCGATTTCATCGACGCTGCCGAAACGATTCTTGGTGGCGCGCAACACGCGATGATCGAGCGTGCCATCGCCTTCAAAGTAGAGCACCGTGTCGACAATGTGCTCGAGCGTCTTGGGGCCCGCGATGCCGCCGCCCTTGGTCACGTGTCCGATCACGAACACCGACGTGCCGGCGTCCTTGGCAAAGCGCATCAGGCGCGCCGCGCATTCGCGCACCTGTCCCACGTTACCGGGTGCCCCTTCGAGCAACTCCGTGTGCACCGTCTGAATGGAGTCGACGATGAGCACACTGGGTCGCTTCCCGGTGGCCAGCGGCTGCGCAGCGGTCGCGAGAATCGTTTCGAGTGAGGTCTCGGTGTAGAGCGACACACCGCTTGCATCTTCCGCGAGACGATCGGCGCGCAGACGCACTTGCAGCGCGCTCTCTTCACCGCTCACATAGAGCGCGCCTTGCCCCGCCGCTTCGAGACGCGCGGCCACCTGCAAGAGCAGCGTGCTTTTGCCGATGCCGGGCTCACCACCAACGAGCACCATGCTGCCAGGAACGATGCCACCGCCCAGGACAAAGTCGAACTCGTCGAGCCCGGTCTTCCAGCGCGGCGTGGAGGCCGCGGTGACGGCACCCAACGTCACCGTACTGCCGGCCATGCCCGCCACGGTGCGCGCCGCCGTACGCTTGCTCACGGCAACGGCGGCCACGACTTCTTCGCCGAGTGTGTTCCAGGCGCCGCAGCTCTCGCAGCGACCCGCCCACTTGGGGAATTCTGCACCGCATTCAGTGCAGCGATAAACGGTCTTGGCCTTCGCCACTACGCGTGCGGGGTTGCGACCGTCATCAGAACGGTGTGCCGCTGAAGTCATCGGGGCCCTTCACCAGCTTCGGGCCGCCGTATCCGCCGCCGCCACCCTGATCTGGTGGGGCCTGACGATTCGAGAAGTTGTCGAAGCGCGTGTACTGCTTGTGGAAGTACAACCGCGCGCTGCCAATCGGACCGTTACGCTGCTTGCCGATGATGATTTCAGCACGCCCTTCAATTGACGGATCTTTGAGGCGGCCGTTCTCATCGCGCTCCGCGTACACTTCCTGACGGAAAATGAACATGATGACGTCGGCGTCCTGCTCGATGGCGCCCGACTCACGAAGGTCGGAGAGCTGTGGCCGACCTTTGTCATCACCGGTACGCTGTTCCGGTGCACGCGAAAGCTGCGAGAGCGCCACGACGGGCACGCCCAGCTCTTTCGCGATGGCCTTGAGGCCGCGCGAGATCTGTGAGACTTCTTGCTGACGATTCTCGACGCCGGCGGGGCCGGTCATGAGCTGCAGGTAGTCCACGATCACCATGCCGAGGTCGTGATCTTTCTTGAGTCGACGCGCCTTGGCGCGCATCTCGAGCACGGTGATGCCTGGCGTATCGTCGATGAAGATGGGCGCATGGCTCAGAATACCAGCGGCCTGCGCCAAACGTGGCATCGATTCGTCGAGCGCCCTACCACCTTTACGCAACGCCTGCGCGTCGATGAGCGCTTCCGACGCCAGCATACGCTGCACGAGCGACTCCTTGCTCATTTCAAGCGAGAAGAAGGCGACCGGCACTTTGCTCGTGATCGCGGCGTGCTGCGCGATGTTGAGTGTGAAGGCCGTCTTACCCATGGACGGACGCGCGGCCACGATGATGAGGTCGGCCGGCTGGAAGCCCGACGTCATCTGATCGAGTTCGGTGAAGCCTGTGGGCACCCCCGTGACCGACTGATCGCGTTGCGCGAGTGCTTCGAGCTTCTCCATGGCCGGCCAGAGGAGCTCCTTGATGCGTGTAAAGCCGGTCTTCTCCTTCTGCTGCCCGAGCGAAAAGATGCGCGACTCGGCGGCGTCGAGCAGATCCGACGCGGGCAAGCGCGATTCGTACGCTTCGGTGACGATCTCGGTGCTGACTTCGATCAAGCGGCGCAGCAGCGCCTTTTCCTTGACGATGCGGGCGTGATACTCGACGTGCGCCGCCGTCGGCGACGCATCGAGCAGGAACGCGATGTACTCGCGACCGCCCGCGTGTTCGAGTTCACCCTTCTGCTCGAGTTCCGCCGCGAGCGTGATCGGATCAATGCCCGTACCGCGCTCGGTGATCGCCACCATGGCGCGAAACAGTCGGCGATGCCCTTCGAGCCAGAACATCGTGTCATCGACGTGCTCGGCGGCGCGCATGATCGCGTCGGGATCGAGCAGCATCGCCCCAAGCACCGCTTGTTCAGCCTCGCGTGACCAGGGCGCGCCACGCTCTTTGAACGGATCGCGCGTCGCCGGCACCTGACTCGTAATGGGAACTGGGAGTGAGCTCATTTCAGCGTGAATCGGTGCGCGAACTGTCGGTGCGCGAACTGTCGGTGCTCGAGGCGTCGGTGATCGATGCGTCGCGGGACGCGTCGAGCACGCGACGCGCCAGCTTGACGTCTTCCCACGTTGGACGCTTCCAGGCTTCGTTGCGGAGCAGTGCGGCCGGATGATACGTCACGATGAGCGGGACGCCGTGATACCGATGGAGGTGACCACGCAGTTGGCCGATGCCGGTCGTCGTCTGCAGCAACGTTTGCGCGGCGAATCGGCCCCAGGCGATGATGACTTTGGGGCGCACAAGCTCGATTTGCCGGAGCAGGTACGGCTGACAGGCCGCGACTTCGTCGGGGAGTGGATCGCGATTGCCCGGTGGGCGATGCTTGAGGACGTTGCAAATGAATACGTCCTCGCGTTCGAGCTGAATCGCTCCCAGGATCTTGTTCAGGAGCTGTCCCGCGTCGCCAACAAACGGACGCCCCTGCTCATCTTCATTGGCACCGGGCGCTTCGCCAACGCACAGCACTTCCGCCTGCGGATTGCCTTCACCGGGCACCGGATGGCGTGCGGTTTTGTGCAGCGCGCAGCGAGTGCACGCGGCGACATGCGCGGCGACATCATCGAGCGATGCACAGGACGCGACGTCGGGGAGCAGTTCGACGACGTGCAGCTTGCCGGCATCCAGTCCGGCCGGAATGCCAAGCGCGGTAAGCCATGCCGGCCAGTCGCTGCCGCTCGCTGGCGAATTCGGACTCGCCGCCGGATTCGCGATCGGTGCGGGAATTCGCATTGCCGATGGCGTTGCCGATGGCATCGCCATCGGCGTTGGCGGCGGCGCGTTCGCCTGCAACGTCGCGCGCCAATCGGTGCTCGCCTCACCGCTGAATCGCACTGACGGTGCGGGCGGTGGTTCGACCGGAGGCGCTGGCGGTGCGGGTTCAATCGACTCGGCGTTGCCCGATCGACGCGTCGGCGTATCGGCGCGTGACGTCGTTGCTTCCGTACGCGCGTGCGCCTGCGCCTGCGCATGCGCGTCGCCGCGCGACTCGGGACGTGCCGCGCCACTTCCGCCGCGCATGCCGACCAACCGCAGGACGTCCTCGACCGGCATCGCATCGAGCACGAACTCGGATTCACCGAGTTCGCGGCGTTGCTCGAGATAGCGCCGCAGGCGGTCTTTGGCGTCCACGAGGAGGGGTGCGGGGCGGAAAGTGGAGGGGGAGAAAACGCGCCGCGCCGGGATGCAAATCTCGGCGCGGCGCGTGGACTGCGAATCCGACGAACTCAGCCCGGCTGGCGGCGCTGCACGACCTTGTATTCGATCGTACCGCCCGAGAGCTCCTCGAGGGCGCGCGTCGTCAGCTTCTTTTCGTGCAGCGAACGGTCGCGCGGAAACTCATTGAGACGGCGCGCAAACTTCGCGGCGATGAGCACGCTGAGGTACTTGTTCGTCGCGTGCTTGGAGACTTCCAACGGCGTAAAAACCTGCATGCGTCACTCGCCCCTGCTGAAGACGTGAATTTCCTGTTCGAGCTGCGCGATGAGCGCCTCGACCTGCGCTTCGACTTCCTGCACCCGGTCGTGGCGCAGCCCTTCGGCATCGATGATGGCACTCACCTGATTCACGGCCCGATCGAGATCGTCGTTCACCACCACATAGTGGTAGTGACCAACTTCACCCAACTCGGCGCGTGCATTTCGCAGACGAACGAGCAACCGCTCGCGATCCTCGCTCTTGCGGGCCGTAAGGCGGGTCTTGAGGACCTCGCCGGACGGAGGCAGCACGAAGATCAGTACCGTTTCGGGAAACGCGAGATGGAACTGCCGCGCCCCCTGCACGTCGATGTCCATCAGCACATGTCGTCCGCTCGCCAGAACCTCGCGGACCTGCGACCGGAGCGTGCCATAGAAATTGCCGTGCACCTCAGCCCATTCGGCGAACTCGCCCGCGTCACGCGCGGTCAGGAACGCCTCGGTGGAGAGGAACCGATAGTCACGCCCGTCCACCTCACCGTCGCGAGGGGCGCGCGTTGTGCAACTGACAGAATAACCCAGGTCGGCACGCCGGTCTATCAACCGACGCGCGATTGTGGTCTTTCCGCCCCCCGACGGTGCGGACAGGATGACCGGAAAGGCTGTCATTCGAGATTTTCGACCTGCTCACGGATCCGTTCGAGCTCTTCCTTGAGCCCGACGACCTCATGCAGGATGGTGGCGTCGGCGGCCTTGCTGCCGGTCGTATTCGCTTCGCGGAGCATTTCCTGAAGCAGGAAACCAAGGCGCTTCCCTACCGGCTCGCCGGCTGAGTCCGCCAGAGCACCGCGAAACGCCGCCAAATGCGAATGGAATCGATCCAGCTCCTCGGCGACATCCATCCGGTCGGCGAGAATCGCGATTTCCTGCGCCAGTCGCGTTTCGTCGATCGTGATGCCATCGGTCAGCTCTTTGACGGACGCACGCAACTTGTCCCGATGCGCAATCAGTCGCTCCGGCGCGCGCGCGCCGATGCGCTGCAGCGTGCTTTCGATGACGTCGAGTCGCTGGTACAGCACGGTCGCCAGACGTGCGCCTTCATCCGCACGGGCCTTCGCGAGCGCGTCGAGTGCGCGCTCCACGATCGCGATCAATTCTTCAACGGTGCCGGTTGCGTCGTCTTCCCGTGTCGCCGCCATGACGTCGGGCATGCGGAGCACGCTCGTGAGGTCAACGCCACCGCTCAGACCATGTCGATCGACGAGGTCCTTGAGTTGCGCTACCACCGCAGCAAATCGCGGCTCGTTGATCTCGACCGCCGACTCGGCAAGTCGCTCCGCGCGCGCGCCCAGCGTCACGTGGCCACGACTCACTTTTGCGCGCATGGCCTCGCGCACCTCGGTTTCCCAGCGCGAAAAGCTGCCGGGCAGCTTGATGCTGGGAGAAAAGAATCGATGGTTGACCGTGCGAACATCCACGATCACCCGCTGCGATCCGACATTGCCTTCGGCCTGGCCGAAGCCGGTCATGGAGCGAATCATGCTCGCGGCAATGAAACGCGTCGGTGGAGCGACGTCAACTGAATGCGATCAGTACTCAGTTGAAGAAGATCCAACGGACGCCGTACAGCTGTACCGCCGGCGGCATGGTAATACCACGAATCTGCTCGTACGCGCCACCGGTGAGGTTGCGGTATTGATAGAAGAGCGTGGCCTGCTGAATGCGGATTTCAAGCAGTCCGACGACGACCTGGGCCGGCTCGGTTCTTTCGATCGTCACTTCAGCCGGTGTGCCGTAGGCGAAGGGCACGCCGTCGCGTCGATCGTAGATGAGGCGGGTGTTGATGCTGAACTCGCCCTTCGGAAATTTCTTGCGCCAATCGGTCATGAGCGCGAGCTCTGCATGCAGATCGGTGCGGGGCCGGTTGAACTGTCCGGTATTCCAGTGGATGGCCTGCAGATCAAGGCGAATGGATTTGTACAGATTGCCCTGCACCGATCCGAGAATGCCTTGCGTCGCTGCCGCATTGAACTCACCAACCGGTGTGCCAAGCAGCGGCATGCTGGAGTAGGTGAACAGGTCGCTCCGGATGATGCCGCCGCCAAGCCAAAGTCGACGGAAGCGCAATGCGCCTTCGGCACGCAGCGCCGTGTTGGTGGGACGCTGCGTGTCGCTCTCCGGTGAACGTCGACTGTACGACGTGGTCACGCGGAGCCAATCGTTTGGTCGTGCGCGCACGAATGCGTCCGCACGTCCAGTGGAGTCGCGTCCATTCTGCTCGGCCCACACGCCTAGATCGAGCATTCCTATCGTCATGCCCGCGCGAACGGCCGGTGCGTGCTGCGAGTAGCCGGGCTCGACGCGCACACGATCAGTCAGCGACACCTGCCAGTTGCCCGCGCGATAACCCACGGCAAGCAACTGTTGCGTGCGCCCGTGTACCGTGTCGGTTTGAATCTTGAGCGTGTCGAGCACGAGCTGCGTCAGACTATCCTTGAGCACTTCGATGCTGTCGGGCTTGTCGAGTTTTTCTCGCAACGCCTGCACCATCACATTGGCCCACAAGCCACGTGTCGTGTCGCCGTAACCGGCGCGAAGATATCCGTTTCGACGCTGTCCCTTGTACGACGGCAGGTTCTGAAAACCCTCGCGTGCCGTGTGCGCGTCGCGATCACGCGTAACCGCTTCGGCGAAGGCATCGACGCTCAGCTTGCCGCGCGACCATCCGGTGCGAAAGAGAAAGCCCTGCACCGTGCCATCACCGCGGCCACTGGTGAGCCCGGATGTGGTGAACGCGGAGACGCGCCCTGACTGCGTCGCGATCTGCTGACCGCCGAGTTGCAGCAACAGGCCGTTGCGCCAGCGTCGTGCGAACTGCCCTCGAAACGCATTGGTATTGAGGTCGCCGGTGAAGATGTCGACGCGCGTATACGGTACGGTCTTGGTGACCGTCCACGTGCGCATCCACACGCGCACTTCGCCTGGCGCGCGCTCGATCACCAATTCGTCGAGCGTCCAGAGCTGAATATCGGTGAGATCCTCGAGCCCGCGCCGCCGTTCGCCGATGGGGTCGAGTTCGACACCATCCAGAAAGAGGCGAATGCGTGCGCCGTCGCCCATGTAGCTCGCCGCGTGCAGCCCGGCGATCCATCCGCTGCGATAGGTCGTGACGCCCGGCACCTTGTCGAGCAAGTCCGTCAGGTTCTCCGCGCCGGTCTGCAGAATCTCCTCACGCGTAAAACGCAACCGCGTGCTTTGATCGAGATCCGCTGGCATTTCGAAACGCGCGAGCGGCGACTTCACGGTGTCGCCCTTGGTCGCACGATCGAGACTGTCGAGCCGCAGACTGTCCGCCAGGCGCGCGTTGCGCTGACGAATGAGCTCTGCTGCCGAGTCGGCCGCGGTCTTGAGCACGGGTTGCGGGATGGGTTCCGCGATCTTCACCGTGTCTTTCGGCGGCTGCTTACGCGTGGTGTCGACTTGCGCGTGCAGACGCGCCGGCAGCAGTGCCGGCGCGAGGAGTGCGAGCACGATGACGAACGTGCGACGAACGTGCACTGCGGACCGAATCACCGGCGCGCGCGAGCGCGTACGATTTCGACGAAGGTGCCAACCGGAGTGCCTGTTGGTCCCTTCGGAATCCAACCCAGGTCGCTTTGCGAATACGCCGTGCCGGCGACATCGAGATGCACCCATGGAAATCCGTCGACGAATTCCTGCAGAAACAGCGCCGCGGTGATCGACCCGGCGGCGCGACCGCCGGTGTTCCTGAGATCAGCGACGTCCGACTTGATCTGTTCCTTGTACTCGTCAAACATCGGCAGCGCCCATCCGGCTTCACCGGCGACGTTGCCAGCCGCGATCACTTCATCGATCGCCGCTTGATCGTTGCCGAAGACACCGACGGCGTTGTGGCCCAATCCAATCACGATCGCGCCCGTCAAGGTCGCGGCATCAATCGCGATGGCGGGATCGAAGCGCTTCGCGTAGGCGAGCACGTCGGCGAGCACGAGGCGGCCTTCGGCATCGGTGTTGATGATTTCGATGGTCTTGCCGTTCGAGGCGCGCACCACATCGCCCGGCTTGACCGCCGTGCCCGACGGCATGTTGGTGGTCGAGCCAACCAATCCCACCACATTCACCGGCAGCTTGAGGCGACCAATCGCTTCCATCGCGCCCATGACACCGCCAGCGCCGGCCATGTCGAACTTCATCCACTCCATTTCAGGAGCGGGCTTGATCGAAATGCCACCGGTATCGAAGCAGAGTCCCTTGCCGACCAGGACGACGGGCTTCTGATCGATTGGACCACCGCGATACTCGAGCGCGATCAGCTTCGGATCTTCCGGTGTGCCCTGCGCGACGCACAGGAACGAGCCCATGTTGAGCTTCGCCATGTCGTCGCGACCAAGCACGGTGATCGTCATGCCATGCCGCTCGGCAATTTCGTGACCAACCTGAGCAAACATGTCGGGCGTACACACATTGCCGGGCATCTGCCCCAGGCGCTTTGCGATCGCCTGCCCTTCACTGATCGCAACGCCAGCGGCGAGCGCATCGTGATGGGCCGGCACATCGGTGGTCACGATGGAAACGCTTGTGAGACGCGCGCGACGATCCTTCTCCGGCGGCTGCGTGAGCAGATCGACGTACTGCCACGTGCCGGCGGCGGCGCCGATGGCAAAGCCTTCAATCGCCGCTTCGTTGGCGTCGGCGCTCCAGATGTGCATCGCACCGGTGCCGATCTTGTTCGCTTGCCGGGCCGCAATGGCGGCAGCGCGTCGTGCGCTCGTGCGCGTGATCGCTCCGGCGCCACGACCCACGAGCAGCACGCGTTGTACTCCAGTATCGAACCCCGACACGAACAGCGTTTCGTCACGCCCACCGCGGAAATCGCGGCGCGAAATCGCGCGGCCAATCGCGCCGTGCACGATCGCATCGATTGCGGCGAGGGCGGCATCCACCACGGGCTCGGCCGGGAGCACGATGGCGAGCATCGGCGTGTCGAGCGTAGACGGCGAAGCGAACGACAGCTGAAGAGAAAGCGACATGTCGTGATGGCGAATGGAGGACGACGCGCCACCAACCGGTGGCTTCCGTCGCGGAAGCTAGACAGAGCCGCTGGAGCACGGCAAGCGAGCCACCAGATGGCGGCCGCGAGCTCCAAGGTTCCGCTTGGCATGGTACCCAACGCACGAAGCCCGGTTTCCCCTGCGGGAAACCGGGCTTCGTGAAACTGGGGCGGGTGGACTCGAACCACCAACCGTCCGATTAACAGTCGGATGCTCTGCCATTGAGCTACACCCCATCACTCGCTGCGTGCATCAGACGACGCACATGCGAAGCGGTAATCTCGACCACTCACGCCGGGAACTCAACCCCGCGACGTCGTACAGAGTGATGCGCGATGCCCAGAACGAGGGTCGAACTCGTAAGGCCTTGCGGCCGGAGGATTTTGAGTCCTCTGCGTCTGCCAATTCCGCCATCCGGGCCCACACCGACACGCGGTCGGCGATGGTCTCTCAGGATATCACGGGTGACCGCGTGACGCTACTCGCAAAGGACTTTGAATTGCCTAGAGTGGCGGCGGAGGTAAGCGGTTTCGCCGCAATTGCGCCGCGCCGCGACCGGCTCCGCCACGGGCACCGGGGGCCAGGGAATCGGGTGCCAGCAGTCGCTGCTGCTGCAACTCCTGCATGCCGCGGCGCAATTCCTCTTGCAAGCCGAAGTATCGGGCCCGCTGCACGGGTGTGAGAAACTTGGCCAACTCGCGTTGCTCACGTTCCATGAGCTCCACCCGCCGACGTTCGAGCTTTGGCAGCTGCTCGAGCAGGTCCGCTACACGCGCGTCGTTCGCCTTGTCGGCGGCCAACAGCTCCTGACGCATCGCAAAACGCGCCGTGAGTTCATCACGTCTCAGGGCACGACGATCGTCCTCGGTCTTGCTCGCGACGTCGCGAAGTCGGGCGACCTGATCGTCATTGAGGCTCAATCGCTGCTTCACCACCGTGAGCAGTCTATCCTGAAAGCGACGCTCCATCGCAATGCGCCGGGGATCGTCTTCGGCGAGACCCTGCGGCATGCCCATACGTCCGGGAGCGCGCGCGCCCGGACGGACAGCACCGCGCGCTGCCGGCGGCTGAGCGGCAGCCGACGGCGGTCCGAGTGGCGGTGCGACCTGCTGCGCACTCGGCGGACTTCCCGCAGGCGGATTACCCTGCGCGACCGCCGTCGTCGCGGCGGCGCTCGCCAAGACGAGGTGCATCAACGAACGAACGAGCTTCACGGCAACTCCCCTCCACGCGACGTCACCACGGGCATCGTGGGCGTCGGTTCAGCGCTCGTGGCGCCGTCCCATTTTTCAAGTCGATCGAGCAGCTGCTGCATCTCCTGCTCGGTTACCTCATCCATCGCGCCGTACGACACGGCGACGTTCGCGTGCGATGGGCTGGTCGTCGCCGTTGCGGCGCGGCGAGCACTTTCCTGGGGCACTGCCGCCACCGCGACGGATTCGGTCGCAACGGCTGCAGTATCGGCCGCGGTGGACGCACCAACCTGCAACGCGTCGGGCGATGCGTTGAAGGCTTCGGTTCCGCTGCGAGCCACCAGCAAGGACATGCCACCCGCGAGCACCACACCAATCGTGGCCGCCATACGCACCAGCGAAGCACCGCGGAGAATCGACGGCCGCGATGACGCGCGCATGGAGGGCGGCGCAGAACCACCGCGATGCACCTGCAGCACCGGCTTCGCGGAGACGGCCGGACGTGGCAATGCCGCAACGATGCGCGCAACATCGATCGGCGCGGTGTGCACCGTCGCGGCGCGCACTTGCCGGAGCAACGCGAGATCTGCGGTGCACGCGTCGCACTCGGCGAGATGCGCCGTCAACCGCACGCGGTCGGTATCGCTCAGCGATTCCGCCACGAAGTCGGGGAGCAGGTCCTGCAGCTCCGGTGTCCGGCACTCAGTCATCGAGAAACTCCTTGACGGCACGCATCGCGTTGTGATAGTGCACCCGCGCCGACCCCTCGGTGGTGTCGAGAATCTCGGCGATTTCCCTGTAGCTTCGGCCTTCCTGCACTCGCAACAGGAACACCTCGCGTTGCAGACGCGTCAGCTGCCCGAGCGCCGCGTGTACGCGTTGTGAGGCTTCATCGGCAACGAGCGAGTCCAGCGCGTTGTACCCAGTTGCGACCTGTTCATCTTCGAGTTCGACATCGGTCCCGCGTCGCCCCTGCGCGCGTCGTCGATCGATGACCAGTCGTCGCTCGATCGTGAACAGCCAGGTGCGTAGCGAGCTATCGGCACGAAAGGTGTCCAGCGCGCCGAAGGCGCGAACGAAGGTATCCTGGACGACTTCATCGACGTCCTGCGATACACCAAGCCGAACGGCAAAACGTGCCAGGGCATCAGCGTGACGAGCCACGATCGCCGTGGCCGCTCGCTCATCCCCCGACAACCACCGTTCGATAAGGACGGCATCGTCGGATGCAACGTCGCGCGGTTCGGCATTGGTCATACGCTCCACCTCATTGGACGCCGCCCGGGCCCGGTCGTTAAGACCGGATTGACCCGGGGAGCCCCCCGGCGCAGGTTGCCGCCCATGACCGCGCTCGCGAATCGCATCCCGGAGATCATCGCCCATCGCGGCGCCTCGCGGGAGTGCCTGGAGAACACCTTGCCCGCCTTCGAGCGGGCCCTGGCGCTAAATGCCGACGGAATTGAGCTCGATGTCCACGGCACGGCCGATGGCGTGCTGGTGGTGCATCACGACGCCGAGATTCGCCAGCAACCCGGCGCGACTGCGGTGCCGATTGCTTCGTTGCGCGCTGACGAGATCGCGACGATTCGACTGCGTGACGGATTCGCCGTGCCAACGCTGGACGAGGTCTGCGCGCTGGTTCGTGATCGAGCCGTGCTCTACGTCGAGGTGAAGGCCTCGAGCGTCGCCCGACTGGTGGTGTCGACGCTCGATCGACACCCCTCCATGCGAATGGCGGTGCACGCGTTCGATCATCGGTTGCCTGTTGCCGTGCGTGCCATGCGTCCTCAAACGCCGATTGGCCTGCTCAGCGCGTCGTATCCGCTCGATGTGGCGGAATGGCTTTCGGGTGCGCGGCCGGAGGCGGTGTGGCAGCAGGCGGCGCTCATCGACGAGGCATTCGTTCGCGCGGTGCATGGCTTTGGCGCGCGCGTGATTGCGTGGACGGAAAACGACGCGCCCCATGCGCGCCAGTTGGCGGCATGGGGCGTCGACGGACTTTGTAGCGATGTGCCCGACGTAATTCGTCGCGCGATTTCCGAAGTTATTGACCCGGCGGCGAGCTGACCGGACCGCTCGACGCGGGCGCGTCGCTCGCGGGCGCCGCGTTCGCGTCTACTCCGGCGGCGGCCTTCGCGTCGGCCAACTCTTTTTCCATCTTGCGAGCATTTTCGTCGCGCTCGCGCAGTGCCGTCATGAGTCGTGCCTGTGCGTCGGCGTCGAGCGAACCGCCGGCCTCCTGCGCGCGGAAGATGGCGTAGCCGAGCGCTTCTGCGGCCTTGTCGGCCTGCTCGCGCGCCCGGTAGGAGTCGATGCGCAGCTTGCCTTCATCGAATACGTCCTGCGCCGCCTTGCCGGCCTTGTCGATTCCCTGCTTGACCTTATCCCAGAGCGCCATGGCTCGATTCCTCGCGATGCGTTGGATGCAACGGTGAACCTTCGCGGGTCCCTACGGTGTGACCACACGGGAAGTTGCGACAGGACACGCAAAAGGGGCAGTCGAACCGAAGTTCGACTGCCCCTCTGAGCGCGTCCAGGCGATTTACGCTTCGACGGTCTCTTCGACGTACTCAACCGGGAGCACGTTGACCTTGTAGGCCTTCTTGCTCTTGTGCGCGAACTGCACGACGCCGTCGACGAGCGAATAGATCGTGTAGTCGGTGCCCATTCCGACGTTGGCGCCCGGATGCCACTTGGTGCCGCACTGACGGAGGATGATGTTGCCGGCCGTAACGAACTCGCCGCCGTACTTCTTGATGCCGCGGTACTTCGGATTGGAATCGCGGCCGTTGCGGGAGGAGCCGACGCCCTTCTTATGTGCCATGACGAATACTCCAGTAAGGCAGCGCGCTCAGCGCGCCGCCGGCTCTCAGCCGAGGGTGATGTCCTTGATGCGCACTTCAGTGAACTTCTGCCGATGGCCCTGCTTGCGGGCGTAGTTCTTACGGCGCTTGAACTTGAAGACGATGATCTTATCGTCGAGACCGTGCTTGACGATCTCCGCCGTCACCTTTGCGCCGGAAAGCGTGGGCACGCCCGTGCGGATCTGCTTGCCGTCGGAGCCGAGGAGGACGTCGTTGAATTCAACGGCCGTGCCGGCTTCACCCAGCAATGACGGAATCCGAAGGGTCTTGCCCGGCTCGGCACGAAACTGCTTGCCGCCGGTGCGGATGATGGCGTAGCTCATGGAAGTTCCTACAGAAGTACCTGGAGTGATCCAGATTTGTGTGCGTCCAAAACGTAGCCTAGAAGCATATCCAGGCTGGGTTTACGTGTCAACGGGCCGAGCTAGGCGATTGCGTACTGCTGAGTGACGTCCCGCTGAGCTCCGCGCATGACGAGTTTGATCTCGTCGGGCTTCAGCAGCGGGTCGTCCCGAAGTTCGAGCGGGAACCCGGCCAGCTTCTCGAGTCGCTTCACGAAGTCGTGTTCTTGTTCCAGAACATGGAGAGCCACTTCCGGGTGCAGGCGGAGGGTTACCGGCTCGCGGCGGCCCTCGGCGGCCATACGACGAACCGCGCGCTCGGTGCGACGAACGATCGTTTCCGGCGTGAACACGCGGCCTGTTCCGCTGCAGGTCGGGCACGACTCGGTCATGCTCTGGTAGTGGCTCTGACGGACGCGCTGACGCGTCATTTCGACCAGACCGAGCTCAGACACCGCGAACGCCTTTGTGCGGGCGCGATCGCGCCCCAGGTGCGTGCGCAATTCGTGCAGCACCTTGTCGCGATTGCCCTGCGTCTCCATGTCGATGAAGTCGCAGACGATGATGCCGCCAACGTCGCGCAATCGGAGCTGCCGCGCGATTTCCCGAGCCGCTTCGGTGTTGGTCTTGAAGATGGTCTTTTCCGGGTCGCGCTTGCCGGTGTAGCGACCGGAATTGACGTCGATCGACACCAGTGCTTCGGTCTGCTCGAGGATGATGTACCCGCCGCTCGGCAGGTCGCAGCGCCGCTTGAACAGATCGCGAATTTCCGTTTCGATCCCTTCCTTGTCGAAGAGCGGCACCGTCTCTTCGTAGAGCTTCACGCGCTCCACGAGATCCGGGGCAATGCCCTGCAGATACTCGGTGATCTCGTTGAAGACCTGCTTCGAATCCACGAGTACGCGTTCGACCTTCGCGCTGAACAGGTCGCGCACGAGACCGCGAGTGACATTCGTTTCGCGATGGACCATGGCGGGCGCACGAAGGAACTGCGTCTTCCGCTTGATGCGCTTCCAGTTATTGATCAGCGTGTTGAGTTCGCGTTCGAAGGTCTCCTTCGTCGCGTCTTCGGACACGGTACGCACGATGACACCGCCGGCATCATCGGGAAGCATCTCACCGACCATCGCGCGAAGGCGCTGACGCTCGGACCGTTCGTCGATCTTGCGGCTGACGCCGACTTTCGAAGCGAACGGCATGTAGACGAGGAACCGCCCCGCCAGCGAGACCTGCGCGGTTACGCGCGGCCCCTTGGTGGAGATGGGTTCCTTGGTGATCTGGACGAGGATGTCCTGGCCGCGCTTGAGCAGATCCTGAATGGGGCGCACTTCCTTGCGACCACGTCGCCCGCCGCCTCCACTGCTCTGCCCTTCATCGCTGCTGTCTTCATCGTCGTCGTCGTCGTCCGAGACTTGCTCGTTCTCGACCACGACATCGGCGGCATGCAGGAACGCCGACTTTTCGGTACCGATGTTGACGAAGGCCGCCTGAATACCGGGAAGGACCGCCTCGACTTTGCCGAGGTAGACGTCGCCGACCATGCGGCGCGCGTCCGGGCGATCCACCAGCAATTCGACCAGTTGGCCGTCCTCGATGATGGCGACGCGCGTTTCACGCGGCGTCGCGTTCACCAGGAGCTCACGCTTCATTGTTGTTCCGCCCACTGGCGGACCGCTCCAACCCGACCGGTGGCGACTCCACAGGCCGGGGGCAGCGGTTGACACGGTGAACCTACGGAGTGGCCCGCGCGCGCCAGCGAACCGAACGGCCAGCGGCGGCGACACGGACAAACGTCACAGGGCTCCCCCAACATCATGACCGATCGAATCGGGAGCAGCGCGCCCGGGACGCAGCCATCTCACGCGCAGTGGGAGAGAGGCGCAGACCAGGGAATGACACGCGAACACCCGCGATCGACGCACACGAGGTGTGTCATGCGGTGGGACGTGTGGCGGGGTCGGTCGGCTGCACGCTGGCACCGAACGGCCCCTTCCACAAACGCAAACGGCCCGCGAGTCGCACGGGCCGCCGGCGCCAGAAGCGACGGCTACGAGAACATCACATTAATGGTACCGAGCACGTGGAAAACTCACAACCCAGAGACCCGAACCCCGAACTCAGGAACTGATCGGTTTCTGAGTTCGGGGTTCGAGTTTGTGGGTTTCGGGTTTCTTAGGCCAGTCCCTTCAGCAGGTGCCTCGCGATAACCAGACGCTGGATCTCGCTCGTGCCTTCGCCGATCTCGCAGATCTTCGCGTCGCGCATGTAGCGCTCGACGGGGTAGTCGCGGGTGTAGCCATAGCCGCCGTGGACCTGAATGGCCTTGATGGTGGCGCGCATGGCGAGCTCGGAGCAAAACAGCTTGGCCATGGCGGCTTCCTTTCCGAACGGCTTGCCCTGCTGGGCGAGCCACGCCGCGTGGTACACCAAGTGGCGGCCGGCTTCGATTTCAGTCGCCATGTCGGAGAGCTGGAACTGCACGCCCTGGAAGTTCGCGATGGCCTGACCGAACTGCTTGCGGACGCTCGCGTACTGGAGCGACTGATCGAGCGCGCCCTGCGCGATGCCCACCGACAACGACGCGATGCCGATGCGGCCGGCGTCGAGCGTCTTCATGAAGTTGATGAAGCCGAGTCCTTCGGTGCCGAGGAGGTTCTCGGCGGGGACTTCGACATTGTCGAACAGCAGTTCGCGCGTGTCCGAGGCGCGCCATCCGAGCTTGTCTTCCTTCTTGCCGGATGTGAAGCCTTCCATGTTCGGAAGCGATTCGTCGTGGCCGATGCCGTGCACACGGCATGCTTCGAGATCGACGCTCTCCTTGGTCAGGATGAAGCTCGAGATACCCTTCGTGCCCTTCGACGGATCGGTCACGGCAGTCACGACGAACACCTCGCCAACACCAGCGTGCGTGATGAAGCGCTTGCTGCCGTTGAGGATGTACTTGTCGCCCTGCTTCACCGCCGTCGTGCGCGTGCCACCAGCGTCGCTGCCGGCCGCTTCTTCGGTGAGACCGAAGCCGCCGAGAACCTTGCCACTCGCGAGCAGCGGCACATAGCGCTCCTTCTGCGCCTTGGTGCCGAAGTTCACGATGGGTGAGGTGCCGAGCGTGGTGTGCGCGCTGATGGTGATCGAATGCGATGCACACACCTTTGCGAGTTCTTCGATGGCGATCATGAAGCTGATCGTGTCGAAGCCGGCGCCGCCGAGTTCTTCCGACCATGGAATGCCGAGCAAGCCGAGCTCGCCCATCTTCTTCACGTTTGCCCACGGGAAGGTGGACGTTTCGTCGAACTGTCCGGCTACAGGCGCGACCTCGTCACGGGCGAAGGCTTGCACCATGTCGCGCACGGCGAGGTGTTGCTCGGAGAAGTAAAGGCTGTCGTCCATCGGGTGGGAAAGTATGGGCATCGCGCAGGCGCGCGAATGGCGGGAGCAGCGAGAGGGGCGAAGCAACCAACGACACAATGAACGAAGCAGTCAACGACGCCCCCCATATCACGCATCAGCGGGCGCATCGTTGAGACACCGGTCGCAGGCGCCACACGAACCGCGCACGCTGGTGTCGCCGAAATAGCGCAGGACGAATGCTCTTCTGCAATCCCGAGCATGCGCATACGCCTGCATTGCAACCAACCGAGCGATTTCCGCGTCACGCCGACGCGCGAGTGCACTCCAGTCCACCGGCGGTGCGGACGATCGGCGCCACGCCTCGCGTATTCGGATTCCACCGCCGGTTCTCGTCCACATGACGAACTGCCGTGATGCGAGCCGCTCGAAAACAGGGACCAGTTCACCAACGCCTTCCAGTGCGCGGTATAGCGGAGTGACGTCCAGCGCCTGGCCGTCGTACAGCGCGGCGCCACGGAGTCGCCAGAGCGCCCGCAAGAGGGCGAGCTCCGCCGAGTGTTCGGCGGTGAGTTCCCGGCGAATGCGCTCGGGCGTTGCGAGCAGCCGAATCCAAAACTGGTCGCGAGCGTCGCGTTCTACATCGCACGCGCCCGACGCGATCAGTACGCGCAGTGCCGCACCGGCGGCGTGGAGCTTCTGGGTGGTCGCGATCTGCTGAATGAACGCGACCGGATCGCCTTCGACGCGGCCGTCGGGTGACGCACGCACGCGCAGCGCTCCCCACACACGTTCCACCACGCGGCGTTCGGGGTGCGTCAGCGACAGGAAGTGCTGGTGTGTTTCGCGATCGGCCACCGTATGCAGCAAGACACACTCACTGTGGGCGCCGTCGCGACCGGCACGACCAGCTTCCTGATAGTACGCCTCGAGTGATCCGGGCATGGCGTGATGGACGACAAGTCGAACGTCGGGCTTGTCGATCCCCATGCCGAACGCACTCGTCGCGACGATGACGCGCGAGCGACTATCCATGAACGCATCCTGTGCGCGCTGTCGACTCATGGCCGACATACCGCCGTGATACGCGACGGCCTTCACGCGCGCGCTCACCAGTACGGCAGTGACCTGCTCCACCGTGGTGCGCGTTGACGCGTACACCACCGCCGCACCTGGCGCTTCGCGCAGCCATCGAATGGCCTGCTGATGCTTGTCGCGCAGTGTCGCTGCGCGATCGACATAGTAGGTGAGATTCGTGCGATCGAATCCGCCCACGATCACGGCGGGATTTCGCAGCGCCAGCTGCTGCGCGATGTCCTCCCGCACGTGCGGTGTCGCGGTCGCGGTGAGTGCGACGGTCTGCGGTGTTCCCAGCCGCGCGCGAATGCTGCCGATGCGGCGATAGGACGGACGAAAGTCATGTCCCCATTCGCTGATGCAATGCGCCTCGTCGACGGCGAGCAGGCTCACGCCGATGCCCGCGAGAGTATCGAGCATGCGCGGCGAGACAAGTTTTTCAGGCGCCAGATACAACAGCTTGAGCTGGCCGGCCCTGGCCTGCTCCAGTCGCTCAGTCGTTTCGCGAGCGGAGATGGTGCTGTTGAGATAGGCGGCGCCAACGCCCTTCCGATGGAGCGTTTCGACCTGATCCTTCATGAGCGAGATCAATGGACTCACGACGACGGTGAGCCCCGGCCGCACCAGCGCGGGCACCTGATAGCAGAGCGACTTGCCACCACCGGTGGACATCAGGATGAGCACATCGCCGCCGGCGATCACCGCTTCCACGGCCGGCAGCTGCGGCGCGCGAAAGTCGGGATAGCCGAAGTGGTGCAGCAAGGCGGCGCGCGCCTCGCTGAGCGTGCCGGTGTTCACGGGCGCAGTCGACATGTCGCACGCTACTACGCGCGATGTCGACGTGTGTCATCATTTCGATGCAGCGCTCTCGGATGCGCCGCGTGGCAGAGCGATCAGACCGCGCGTGCGAAATGTCCGCGTGTAAACGCGCGATCGAGCAGTTTGCGTGACACCGCGAGATCGGGCGACTCACCGGCAGCCAAGGCGTCGAGCGCAGCGCGATATCCGGCCACGAGTTCGCGCACCGGATCGTTCGGCACGTTGAAGACCATGTGGAAGCCGCGGAGGCCGGAGTTCCAGAGCTGCGGGAGGAACTCGCTGCCATCGATGGGGCGCGAGTGCAGCAAGCGGTTGCGGCAGTCGCTGTCGGTGGCCACCGCGAACGTGTAGCCGGCCGGATCGGTGAGCGACACGTTGGTGTGCTTCTGCACGCACAGATCGCGGCAGGTGGTGGGCTCGCGGTCGAACGCGGCGCTCAGGACGCAGTGCTCGATGGTCATGCCTTCCGTGCGACCATATACGAGCACTTCGATGCCGTTGCCGTTCCATGGCGCGGCGAGCTGCGCAAGTTCCTCGGCGGTGAGTTCGATGCTGGCCACGATTTGCTTCGCACCGAGCTCGAAGAGGAAGTCGGTCGTGTGCTGATTGAACGCGTTCGTCGCATAGTCGGCAATGATGTCGTGCCCGGCGCCGCCGAGTTCGGCGACGAGGCCGAGATGGCCGGAGAGCAACGGCAAGCCGAGGGCGAGCCACTTGGTGAGGCGCTTGCGTTCCTCGGGGCGCACGATGCTGGGCGTGCGTAAGCGGAGCGCCACGCCCTGCGCCGCGAGTTCATCGCGCAGTGCCGTCACGCGAGAGACGGGCGGCATCGGATGACGCAGGAATGGGTCGAGCACGACTTCCGTCGCACCACCAGCGGCGGCCTCGCGCGCACTATCGAGGTCGTAGACAACCACACGCAGCGAGAACGGCGCGTGGTTCGGTGCAGGCGCTGACGCGGGTGGTTTGGCGATCGCTTCGCCGATGCGCGATTCACGCACGGCCGCATCGCTCATCTTGCCCCAGCCGAGCTGCTCGGTGAGCTGCTCGGTCGCTTCCTGACGCAGACGATTGAGTTCGCTCACGGGAACGAACAACCCTTCGGCGAGCCCGTTGATGTCGACGGCACCAAGCTTGAATTCGGTGCCACCCAAACGACCGAACTGTTCGCGCAGCTGCGTCATGTCGAGTGCACGTTTGGCCGCGGGGGCGAGCGGGACTTCACCGCGTACTGTGACTTCGTGTTCGCCGGCACTCCACACGCTCTTGAGCGGCCCGCCGGCATGACCGAAACAACGGACGTCAACGCGGGTCAGACCGACGTTCTCGGGAACGGGCACTTTCGCGAACGATGCCTTGGCATTCGCGAGCAACGTGGCATCGCTGGTGCGCACGACACGCCAGCCATCGGGCACATTCGTGACGCGCAGTCCGCTGCGCACGGTGATGGCCTGACGATGCACGCCGCCGTTCACATGCAGCGTACGCACTGTTTGCACGGTGCCGCCGATCGTGGCGGCAGAATCGGGCTCGGGTGACTCGAAGCCCAATCCATCACCGACGGCGAGCGCGCGCGACACCGCGACGATCAATTCATCGCCTTCCGTCTCGATCACGGTGCCGATGGGCAAGCCGCGATTGTCGGGCTGCGTTCGCGTGATGTACTCGCGACCCTGACGTCCACCGTACATGCCGCCGGTGTTGCCGCGGCTGAAGATCTGTACCAGTGGCTCGACCTGATCGGGATTCGGCGCGGCGACTCGATCGCCGTTGGCCAACGCATCAAGCCAGCCGCGATAGGCCTTGGTGACCGTGGCGACGTATTCGGGCTTCTTTTTGCGCCCCTCAACCTTGAGACAACCGATGCCCAGCTCGGCGATTTCGGCGAGATGATCGTGCGCGGCGAGGTCCTTCGCGCTGATCAGGAAGCCCTTATCGAGCGTAGCGCCGGTGATGTCGTCGTTGAGCGTGTAATCCTTGCGGCACGACTGCGCGCACGAGCCGCGATTGGCCGAGCGCTCACTGATCATGCCGGACATGAAGCACTGTCCGGAATACGAAATGCACAACGCGCCGTGCACAAACGTCTCGAGCGACAGATCGGGAACCGCCTCGCGGATCTGGCGGATGTCTTCGAGCGTGTTCTCTCGCGCGAGTACGACGCGCTCAACGCCCAGCCGCTCCATGACGCGCGCACCGGCGGCGTCATGCACGGTCATCTGCGTGGAGCCGTGTACCTCGAGTTCGGGATACACCTCCTGAATGAGGCGCACCACGCCCAAGTCCTGCACAATGGCGGCGTCGATCCCGCGATCGATGCACTGTCCGAGATACGCCATCGCCTCACCGAGCTCGTGCGGCTTGATGAGCACGTTGAAGGTCAGATAGATCCGGACCCCACGTGCATGAGCGATCGCGCACGCCTGCCCCAGCTCTTCCAGCGACAGCTGCGCCCCTTCATCGCGCGCGTTGTACATCGACGCGCCGAGGTAGATGGCATTGGCGCCATTCGCGACAGCGGCGCGAACGGCGTCTAACGTGCCAGCGGGGGCCAGGAGCTCGGGGACGTGCTTTCGGGACATCCCTGTAAGCTAACGGGTCCGGGAACCCTCCCCGGGGATGCGCTCGGAGGACGGAGGGCCTGGATGGGAAAACTGCAGGTTACTGCTTGGGCGCGGCTTTGCCGCGCGAAAACGGCAGGACTTTACAGGGAAAACTGCAGGTTACTGCTTGGGCGCGGCTTTGCCGCGCGAAAACGGCAGGACTTAGGGGAACACAGCAGGAAACGGCGAACTAGAAAACGCACACATGATTATGAGTCATGTGTGCGTCTAGTCCTGCAGTTTTCCATGCAGTCCTGCTGTTTTCGCGCACCGCAGGTGCGCCCAGGCAGTTACCTGCAGTTTTCCAACAAAGTCCTGCGGTTTTCGCGCACCGCAGGTGCGCTCAATCGTTTGCAGTGTTCTTGCGCGCGCCCTATCGGCGAAAGAACCGTAGCAAGAGCGCAGCAGCAACCAGTACGATGCCAATCCAGCGCACCCACTCCACGCCGGTGCGGAGGGCGATCGTGAAGGCGATCACCCCGAACGCGAGCAGCGCAATGCGGAGGCGCAGGATTATGGCTTCAGGCATGGTAGGCGGGGAGTCCAGCGGCCTTCGCGTCGGCGTCGGGGACGTCGATGACCATGCGAAGTAGGGCGGTGGAGTACACCTTGCCCTGCGCGTCAGTCTTGAGTGACAGCGTGCCGCCGCCGTCGAGCGCGCCGTGCAGGAGGAAGTTGAGCGCGCCGAGATTCGGGAGCTCGAAGCGTACCACGCCGCCGGTGAGCTGGCCCGTGAAATGCGCCGCCACGGCGTCGCGGGTCACGTAACGTTCGAGAACGGCGTACCACTCTGGCTTGAGCGCTATAAGGCCGACGTTGGCCGTGTCGCCTTTGTCGCCGCTACGGGCATGCGCGATGTCGAGGAGTCTGACTTTCATGTGCGGATTACTCCACGATGGCGACTGAGGTGGACACTGCGCGCTTGTCGAGCAATGCCGGCCAGTAGGCCACGATCTCTTCCACCTTCGGGCGACCACCAGCGAAGCCCGTCACGCTGGGTGGGCCGTTGAGTACGAGCGGAGCAATTTCACGCGTGAAGCGCTCGACGTCGGCCTTATTGCCGCCGCGCACGCCGATGCGGTACTGCACTTCCGGCGCATCGTGACCGTCGCCAGCGAGTGAACCATGGGTGGAGGTCGCGCCAACGAACTCGCTCAGCACCTGGTCGAACTTGAGGCCGAGATTGTCGAGACGCTCGCGCAACACCTTGTCGGCCAGCTGCGCCTTTTCCATCGCATCCGGCCACGAGTACACGAGCGATCCCACCGCCTTGTAGCCGGCGCGATAGGCAATCGAAACCTTGAGGAACGGCGTCGGCGGTCCGCCGCTGATGCCATGCACTTTCACGCGGTTCTCGCCATCGGCCGCGAGCTGAATGCTGGTGAAATCGGCGACCACGTCGGGCGTGATGTACGCATGCGGATCACCCATTTCGTACACCAACTGTTCCTTCACACTCGGCACACTCACGCGCCCGCCGGTGTTTGCATGCTTGGTGATCACGAACGAGCCATCGGCATTCGCTTCGGCGATCGGATAGCCGACGTTCGCCAGATCCGGAATGCTGCGCCACTCGTGCAAGCAATTGCCACCGCTGCACTGCGCGCCGCACTCGAGGATGTGTCCGGCCACAATTCCGGCCGCCATCTTGTTCCAGTCGTCAGCCGCCCAACCGAACTCGTGACGCAACGGCGCCATCGTGAGCGCGGTGTCCGTGCTGCGACCAATCACGACTACGTTTGCACCGCGTTCGAGCGCTTCCACGATCGGATTCGAACCGATGTACGCGTTCGCCGAGAGCACATGCTCGCGAATGTTCGCGAGCGGCTCACCGGTGTCCATGTTCTTGAGCTCATGGCCCGCAGCGAGCAGCTCGTCCAGGCGACCGAGAATATCGTCACCGGTCACGACGCCGATTTTGATCTTGCCACGCAGGCCGGCCTTGTCGGCCGCCGCGAGCACCGCTTCGGCGCACGCCACCGGATTCACGCCACCGGCGTTCGCGATGACTTTGACGCCGCGTTCGGCGACCGCGGGGAAAACGCTTTCCATCGCGCCGATGAAGTCACGTGCGTATCCCATCTTGGGATCGCGTTCCTTCTGCTTCTGCAGAATGGACATCGTGACTTCGGCGAGATAGTCGAGCATCAGATAGTCGACCTGGCCGCCCTCGACCTGACGGCGCGGTGCTTCGAGCCAGTCGCCCCAGAATCCCTGCCCGCTTGCGACGCGAACCACGTCTTTCTTGCTCATAGTGCTCCTCCAACGGACGGCATCGGCGGGAGAACAAACGCGCCGAGGTGTGGGCCGTGATTCTGATTGGCGGCACGCAACGCCATGGCCAGCATGGAGCGCGTGTCTTCGGGATAGACAATCGTGTCGACAAAACCGCGCGCGGCTGCGTAGCGCGCGTCCAGCTGTTCTTCGTAGTCGGCGCGCATCGCGGCGACGGCTTCGAGTACGTCAGGCGCGGGCGACGTGCCCGCCTTCTTCGCCGCGTCGAGCGCCGGGCCGTGCACGGCTTGCACGGCGGCTTCGCCCTCCATGACCGCCATGCGACCAGTCGGCCACGACAGAATGAAATCCGGATCGAAGCCCTGACCCGCCATCGCGTAGTAGCCCGCGCCGCTCGCGTGATTCACCGTGAGCACGATCTTTGGCACGCGCGCGCATGCCATCGCTTCAACGAAGTGCGCGCCAGCGCGAATGATGCCGTCGTGCTCGGCGTCGGGACCAACCATGAACCCCGACACGTCCTGCACAAACAGGATCGGAATGCCTTGCTTGTCGCAACGCTCGATGAAGTACGCCACTTTCTCGGCGCTTTCGGCGTAGATGATGCCGCCAAAACGCGGGCGCTCACCGGGACGACCCTTGATCAGTCCACGCTGATTTGCGATCACACCGACCTGAATACCTTCGATGCGCGCATCGCCACAGATCATCTCCTTGGCGAGATGCGGCTGGAACTCATCGAGTTCGCCATCATCGAGCACGGCCTTGAGCAGCGCGTGCATGTCGTACTGCATGCGATGATCCGCCGGCAGCAAGTCGTACAGCGTTGAAGGCGGTTCCGCGGGCGGGCGCCAGCCAGTGGTATCCGCGCGCAGATGCGGCTGCGGCAAGCGTGCAACGAGCTCGCGAATCTTCTTGAGGCAGCTGGGATCGTCGTCGAGTGCGTAGTGCGCGACGCCCGAGATCTCGGTGTGCGTGATCGCACCACCAAGCGTTTCACCGTCGACGGTTTGACCCGTCGCCCCCTTCACGAGATTCGGTCCGCCGAGGCCCATGAATGACGTGTTCTTGACCATCAGAATCACATCGCTGAGCGCGGGGAGATACGCACCGCCGGCGACACACTGGCCCATCACCGCCGCAATCTGCGGAATACGCAGATAGCGACGCATGATCGAGTTGTAGTAGAAAATGCGCGCCGCGCCGTACTGCCCCGGGAACACGCCGCCCTGGTAGGGGAGATTCACCCCCGCCGAGTCGACGAGATAGATGATCGGGATACGGCAGCGCATCGCCACTTCCTGCGCGCGCAGAATCTTGGTGATCGTTTCGGGCCACCACGATCCCGCTTTCACCGTCGCGTCGTTGGCAACGACGACGCACTCGCGTCCTTCGACCATCGCGATGCCGGTGATGACGCCGGCGGCGGGCGCCTGACCCTCATAGCGATCATACGCCACGAGGAGGCCAATCTCGAGGAATGGCGTGCCCGGATCAGCGAGCTGCTCAACGCGCTCGCGCGCCGTCAGCTTGCCTTGCTTGTGCTGTCGAGCAGCCTTATCGGCCCCGCCCCCTTCACGGAGGCGGGCTTCCAGCGCGCGAACTTCGTCGGCGAGCTGGCGAAGTCGGCCGCTCACGCCCCAGCGCCAGCAACGTGCTGGCGCTCCGCGAACCAGTCGCGGATGTAGTCCACCAGCTCCTGCGTGCTGGTTCCGGGACCAAAGAGGCGCGCGATCCCCTGCGCGTTGAGCGAGTCCATGTCTTCCTTCGGGATGATGCCGCCGCCAGTGAGCAGCACATCATCACGACCGGCTTCGACGAGCAGATCGCGCACGCGCGGGAACAGCGTCATGTGCGCGCCGGACAGGATCGACAAACCCACCACATCGACGTCTTCCTGCACGGCGGCGGTGGCAATCATCTCAGGAGTTTGGTGCAGCCCAGTATAGATCACTTCCATACCGGCATCGCGAAGGGCAGCCGCTACGACCTTGGCGCCTCGGTCGTGCCCGTCGAGGCCAGGCTTGGCCACCAGTACACGAATGGGTCGGGTCATCGGAGGAGAGGTTCGGTGAAAAATCCAGCTCAGTCCTAAAGTACTCAGCTGTCCTTACGCGCAACCAGCATCATCTCGCTGGATTTTCGCGTCAGCGGGCGGTCGGCCCAGCTATCAAAAGCCTGTTCGACCACCAAACCGACGTCCCGCATCCTGCCAGCCAGCTCGGAGGCGGTGTACAAACGAATGCGGTGAGCACGCTCGCCGTGCCCCTTGGGTCCGCGCCAGGTACTCGTGATCTCGAGGAATCCCGAGAGGGGGTCAAAATCCCGCTCCTGGCCGAACATGGTGCCGTCGGCGGAGCTCCACCAATCGCGGGTCAGGAACTTGGCCATGACCCCATCGCGGGCGCCGCCATGCCAGACCAGCACGCCACCCGGCTTGAGTACGCGCGCGAACTCGCCCAGGACCTTGAGGTCGTCGGTTGGGTCGTCGAAGAAGCCAAAGCTGGTGAACAGGTTCACCACGGCGTCGAAACGGCCGGTCCACTTGGCCGGCAGCTTCCGCATATCACCCTGCGTGTAGCGCAGCGTCCTGCCGGTGCCGCGCTTTTTTGCGACGGCGAGCAGGTCATCGGAATAGTCGAGTCCATCGACGTCGAAGCCGGCTTCCGCGAGCAAATGCGCGTGTCGCCCCTGCCCGCATGGACAGTCCAGCACGCGCGCGCCGGAGGGGAGCGCCAGCACATCGAGCAAGCGCGCCACTTCCTTGCGATCCTGCACGAGGTCGAACAGCGGTTCGTACTCGTGCAGGTACTGCGCGTCGAATTGGGTCTGCCACCAGGCCTTCGAGGCGCCGGTGGCCGACGACTGCTTCGACGTCTTCTTTGCCGCCTGCTTCTTTGCCGGACTCAGAAGAACACCGGCTCGCGATACGCGCCGAACACATCTTCGAGCGCGGCGCGAATTTCGTACAGCGTGCAGTAGGCGCGCGCGCAATCAAGAATGCGCGGCACCACGTTCTCCGATCCGCGCGCCGCAACGCGCAGCAGCTCAAGACGCTCGGCGCAGAGTGCGTTGTCACGCGCGGCACGCATCTTGGCCATCTTCGCCTTTTGCTCTTCCTCGGCTTCCGCGCCGATCTTGAGCGTGGGAATCGTGAGCTCGCCTTCTTCGGTGACGAATTCGTTCACACCGACCACGAGTTTGCGATGCTGTTCGATCTCCCACTGCTGACGCGCGGCGCTTTCGTTGATGCGCTTCTGGAACCATCCCTCTTCGAGTCCCTGCACCACACCGCCGATCTCGTTGATCTGCGCGAAGAGTGACTCGGCCTCGCGCTCGAGCTGGTCTGTGAGCGCCTCAACGTAGTACGAGCCGCCGAGTGGATCCATGACGTTCGGTACGCCCGTTTCGTAGGCGAGGATCTGCTGCGAACGCAGCGCGACCTGCACTGCGGCTTCGGTTGGCAGCGACAGCGTTTCGTCCATCGAGTTCGTGTGCAGCGACTGCGTGCCGCCGAGCACCGCGGCGAGTCCCTGATAGGCGACGCGCACGACGTTGTTCATCGGCTGCTGCGCCGTGAGAGTCACTCCGGCCGTCTGCGAATGGAAACGCATCATCCACGAGCGCGGATTCTTCGCCCCGTAACGTTCCTTCATGTGGCGCGCCCAGATGCGACGCGCGGCGCGCAACTTCGAGATCTCCTCGAAGAAGTCGTTGTGGATGTCCCAGAAGAACGAGAGACGCGGCGCGAACTCATCGACATCAAGTCCACGCGCGATGCCACGCTCCACGTACGTGAAGCCGTCGGCGAGCGTGAACGCGAGCTCCTGCGCGGCCGTCGAACCGGCTTCGCGAATGTGGTAGCCTGAAATGGAAATCGTATTCCAGTTCGGCGCGTGCTTCGCGCACCACTCGAAGCCGTCGACGATCAGTCGGAGAGCGGGCTCGATGGGGAAGCACCAGGCATGCTGCGCCATGTACTCCTTGAGGATGTCGTTCTGGACGGTCCCCTGAAGTTTGTCGGCGCTGACGCCCTGCTTTTCAGCGGCGGCGATGTAGAAGCAGAGCAGAATGATCGCCGGGCCGTTGATCGTCATCGACGTGGAGACCTTGTCGAGCGGAATGCCCTCGAAGAGTTCTTCCATGTCGGCGAGCGACGAAATCGCGACGCCGCACTTGCCGACCTCGCCTTCCGAACGACTGTGATCGCTGTCGTAGCCCATCAGCGTCGGGAAGTCGAAGGCGACCGACAGACCGGTCTGCCCCTGCGACAGCAGGAACTTGTAGCGCTGATTCGTTTCGCGCGCCGTCCCGAAGCCGGCAAACTGGCGCATCGTCCAGAGCTTGCCGCGATATCCGGTGGGATGAATGCCGCGTGTGAACGGGAACTGTCCGGGCAACTCGAACGCCGTACCGGCAGAGTCTTCGAGATCGAGCGCCGTGAAGAGTGGCGCGATTTCGGATGCCGAGTTGGTGAAGGCGATGTCGCGCTTGCGACCGCCGTCGTACTGCGACCGCCAACCAGCGACCTCGCGCCGGAGCCCTTCGAGTTCGTCCTGCTGCTGACGAACTACCTCTTCGAGTTCGCGAACCGTCGTCATGCGCTCAGATCCTGATGCGGCGCGAAGTTCGCGCCGGTAAGAAGGTCGGCACTCCGCGCGCGGAGTGTGTCGGCCACAGCAAACGGGACCAGCGAACCAGCTTCCAGCGCGTCGAGCTGCGCGTCCAACCAGGTCAGCGTCGCCTGATCGTGCCACAAGCGCTGCCGCACCTGCTGTTCGACGATCTCCATCACCCGTTCCCGCAGCCGCGAACGGCGGCGGGTCCGGAGCTCACCACTGGATTCAAGATAGCGGAAATGGCGGTCAAGGGCTTCCGCGATCTCGGCTACTCCCTCGTTCTGTGCCGCGATGGAACGCAACACCGGAGGTGTCCACTGCTCCGGCGCGTCCTGCTGAGCCGCCTTGCGGGCGGCACGGGCCGGGTTCATGGCGTCACGTGCGGCGTCACGATCCGGAAGGTTCCGGAGATCTACGCCGTGGTGGGCCGGGACGTTCTGCATCGTGGCGCCGGCGCGGAGACCGAGCATCAGCTCAATGTCGTTGCGCAGGCGATCGGCGCCGGGCCGGTCGGCCTTGTTCACGGTATAGACGTCGGCGATCTCCATCACGCCCGCCTTGAGCGTCTGAATGGAATCTCCCGACTCGGGGACCAGCACGACCAACGTGGAATCGGCAGCGCGCGAGACATCGAGTTCGCTCTGACCGACACCCACCGTTTCGATGAGGATGATGTCCATCCCGAAACCATCGAGCACATCACACACTTCGCGCGTCGCGGTGGCCAGGCCACCCAACGAACCGCGCGTCGCCATGGAGCGTATGAACACGCCGGGATCGAGCGCGACTTCCTCCATGCGAATGCGATCACCCAGCAACGCGCCGCCGGTGAAGGGCGATGTGGGATCGACGGCGACAATGCCCACCGTGCGACCGAGTGCGCGATAGTGCTTGGTCAGCCGCGTGGTGAGTGTGCTCTTGCCGGCTCCTGGTGGGCCGGTGATGCCGATGCGCTTCGCGCGACCCAGTAGTGCATGCTGCGCGGCGAGCACCTGCTCGAAACCGGCGCGATGGTTCTCTACAATGCTCACCGCGCGCGCCAGCGCCGCCGGCTTGCCGGCACGAAACTGCGTGAGCAGTCGTGCGAGCGGCGAAGCGTTGGCGGTGGTCGCGTCAGTCGGTGCTGTCATCGTGCTCATCCCGAATATCTCCCACAAGTTCCTCGAGCAGATCCTCGAGGGTGACCAGTCCCACCGTGGTCTGGCCATCCTGAACAATCGCCAACTGCCGTCGTGAACGCAGGAGGCCGAAGAGCAACTCTTTTGCGGGCGTGGATGGTGACGTGATCGACACGGGTCGAACCGGCGGACGCGACTCACCACGCGCCTTGAACACGTCGAACACGATAATCATGCCGCTGATCGCATCGGGTTGCCCCCGATACACGGGCACGCGACTGTAGCCGCTCGCGGCTACCTGCTTCGCGATTTCCGCGGCCGACAACGATTCGTCGAGCGTGAACATTTCGGCGCGCGGCGTCATCACGTCTCCAACCGTCTTATCGCCGAACTGCACCACACCGGAGATGATCGCCATCTCTTCGGTGGTGCCGATGTCGCTGAACGTTCCGTCGCGCAGCAACTCCTCGAGCCCTTCCTTCATGTCGTCGTTGGTGTGATCGGGATGACGACGACGCACCATCCGTCCCACTGCGGCGGCCAGTGCATGAAACGGCGCGAGTGCGATATCCACCGTGCGCAACAGCGGCACGACCAGCGGCACCAGCTGTGGCGCCCAGCGTCGACCGATGGCACGCGGCAGCAGCTGACCCACGATGAGCAAGCTGACCAGAAACAGCAGCACGTCGCGCGCGAAGATCCATCCGCGCACACCATCGGCCATCGCAATCATCGAGCCCGTTGCAAACACCACGAGCATGCCGGCAGTGCCTGCCGCGTGCACGAGTCGCATGGGACGCTCGAGATAGCGCGCGGTGACGTCCGCCCCACCAGCGCGATGCTCGATCCAATGGCGCAGCCACAAGCGGCTCACCGCACGCACTGCCGTGGCGCTCACGGTGAGCAGCGCCATGACCGCGACGGCGAGGACCATGACGAGGCCGGTCATTCGGACTCCTCGGTGGTCACATCGTCGTTGTTGGCCTGCCGCTCGAGATACACGCGTTCAATCTTGCGGCGCACGACCCGCTCCACGATCACTTTGAACGGGCCGATCGCCAGCGATTCACCGTTGCGCGGTGCGCGGCCGAGCAGCTCGAGCACGAGGCCGCCCACGGTGGTGACGTCATCTCGCGAGAAATCGAAATGCAACGCATCGGAGAGATCGTCGAGCGTGAGTCGGCCGGACACCCAGAAGCGCGTGCCTTCTTCCGATTCGACAAGACGCTCTTCGTCATCGTACTCGTCACGAATTTCACCGACGAGTTCTTCGAGCACGTCTTCGATGGTGACCAGGCCGGCGGTGCCGCCGTACTCATCGGCCACAATGGCGATATGTCGGCGCTGCTGTCGGAATTCACGCAACAGATCGGCGATGCGCTTCGACGTCGGAATGAAGTTTGGCGCGCGCATGAGCGCCGTCCACCCACCTTCGGGCTCCTCGTCAGCGAGTACCGCCGGAAGCAGATCCTTCACGTACAGAATGCCGACGATCTCGTCGATCGTGCCGTCGAACACCGGAACGCGCGAGTGCTGTGCACTTTGCACGCGATCGAGCACTTCGGACCACGGGGTTTCGCGTTCGATGCCAACCATGTCGACTCGCGGCACCATGACTTCTTCGGCGGTGGTTTCACCGAACTCGAATACGCCAAGCAGCAGCTCGCGTTCGTCGCCGCTGACATCCGGCTCCGACGCCAGGACTTCGCGGAACTGCGCGGCGGCCTCCTCGCGGCGTTCCTGTGTCGCCTCTTCGGGAGTCACGACTTCAGCGAAGAGTCCGTCGACCCAGTTGCCCAACCGCACGATGGGCGCGAGCACGCGCTCCACCACCTTGGTGTATCCGCGCAAGCGATCGGCCGCATCTTCGCCGAGCACATCACCAACCATGCGCGCGAGTGTTTCCGCGACGAGTACGGTCGCCAATCCCAAGCCAACGAGGGCGAGAACTCGATCCCAGCGGCCTTCGTTCGCCAGGTCGAGTGCGAGCGCCAGACCGGCGCCGGCAATCAAGTGGCCGATGACGCGGGCAAACGCGAGTGCCCGATGCGCCTGCTCGCGGGCCGGAACGGAGCGTGCGACGGCCGGCAGAGGCGCAACTGGCGTACGCTCCGGCAGTGCCGTCGCATGTCCAGGTGGATCCGAGAGCAAGGCGCCATCGGCCACCGCCGACACCGCTGCCACAGCCGCACCAGCGGCCGCGAGCCCCCAGGCGACTGCGCTCATGCCGAAGGGGACTGAGTCAACCAGAAGCGCTTGAGCAGCTGCTCCTGGCGTCGCCACATCGGCGACGTCGTGCGTCCCTCATCTTCGGGATGCTCGAACCCACAGGCGTGCAAAGTGCCATGCACGACGAGGCGCGCGATTTCCTCGCGGACGCCAACGCCATGTTCGCGCGCTTGCCTGCGCGCGACGTCCGGGCAGATGTAGATGTCACCGATCACCACGCCGCCCGGATCCTGCCCGAGCGCGAAGGTAATGACATCGGTCGGCCCGGTATGACCGAGATGCTTCTTGTTGAGTGTCGCCATCGCGCGTGGCGCGACGAACGTGATCGACAGCATGGCGCGCGACACTTTGCACGCCTGCAGTACGCGCCGCGAGAGTTCCGCGAGCGCGGCCTTTGCGACGGGAACGCGAACGTTGTCGGCGTCGACCGATACCGCGCGCGGCTCAGGACGTGGCGGCGTAACCCGCGCGGGACGCGCTCGAGTACTTCGAGCCGGTGTCATGCGCCAGCCGCGTCGTCGTTGTAGGCGCGGATGATGTCGCGCACCAATCGATGACGAACCACGTCGGCTTCGGTGAAGTAGTGGAAGCTGATGCCCTCGATGCCATGCAGGATGCGCTCGACCTGCATCAGTCCCGAATCTTCACGACGTGGCAGGTCGACCTGCGTCTTGTCGCCCGTGATGACGATCTTCGAGTTCACGCCCAATCGCGTGAGGAACATCTTCATCTGCATGCCGGTCGCGTTCTGCGCTTCGTCAAGAATGACGAACGAATCGCCGAGGGTTCGGCCGCGCATGAAGGCGAGCGGTGCGACTTCGATCGTGCGCGCCTCAATGAGCTTCTGAATGCGCTCGAACGGGATGAGATCGTCGAGTGCGTCATAAAGCGGACGCAAGTAGGGATCGACCTTGGCCTGCATGTCGCCCGGCAGGAAGCCCAGGCTTTCGCCGGCTTCAACGGCGGGACGCGCGAGCACGATCCGACGCACACGCTTGCGCATGAGGGCATCGACGGCCGCGGCTACGGCGAGATACGTCTTGCCCGTACCAGCGGGGCCAATGCCGATCACGATGTCATGCTCGGCGATCTTCTTGAGATACTCCGCCTGCCCCGCGGTCTTGGCCTGAACGCCACGACGCGCGCCGGGCAGCACGAGCTGTCCGTTGGTCGCACCCGGGGTGTCGGTCGGACGTTCGCTCAATCCGAGTCGCAGGACATCATCGGCGGTGACGGCTTTGCCGTCTCGCACCATGGCCACAATCGCCGCGGCCACGCCTTCGGCCTTCGTGACGGCGTCGATGTCCCCGCTCAGCGAGAGATGATCGCCACGCAAGTTGACGCGCGCGCCGGTCACCCGACCGAGCTCGACGAGGTTCCCGTCGTTCACTCCGGCCAACGTTTGCAGATCCGCGCCTTCCACCGACACACGCGCTGTTACTGACGCATCGCTCCGCGCCTCGCCGCGGGGATCACTCACGACGTCGCTCCGGAGTCTTCGATCACCTTGATGTGCAACTCGTCGAGATCCGGAGTCGGCACGGCGACCGGCGCACCTTCGAAGAGCGAACGGGCAGCGGTGGTCTTCGGGAACGCGATGACATCACGCAACGATGGTGCGTTGGAGAGCAGCATGGCGATGCGATCAAAGCCGAACGCGAGTCCACCGTGCGGTGGTGCGCCGGCACGCAGCCCTTCCAGCAGGAAGCCGAATCGACGCTCCTGCTCTTCCACGTCACCAATGCCGAGCAGCGTGAACATGCGCGACTGCACGGCGGGATCGGAGGTGCGAATTGATCCGCCACCAAGCTCGGTGCCGTTGAGCACGCAGTCGTAGGCAACGGCGCGCCACTTGGCAGGATCGTTCGGAAACGCCGCCATGTCCTCGGCGTTGGGCGACGTGAACGGATGGTGCACAGCGGCCAGCGCACCGGTGACCGGGTCGGCTTCAAACATCGGGAAGTCCAGCACCCACAGGAACCGACGCGCCTTCTCGTCGACGATCTCGAGACGACGTGCGCATTCCTGACGCACGCGATCAAGCGCCGGGCTGCTGATGCGATCGGCAGCCGCAACGAACAGCGCGAGGTCACCTTCGGCGAGTGCAAACGCGGCGCGCGCCTCGTCGGTGAGAAATTTCGCCAACGGGCCGTCATACGCACCGTCGGCAAAACGCAGGCGCAACAGACCACCAGCACCAGCGCCCTTCGCCAACGCTTCAAGTTCATCGACCTGCTTGCGGCTCCAGGCGGCGCCGCCAGGCACGATGAGTCCGCGGACACGGGCGCCGTTCTCCATCGCCGTTTTGGTGACGGCGAAGTCGAGACCAGCGAAAGCCGCACTGTAGTCGCGCAGCTCGAGTCCGTAGCGCAGGTCGGGGCGATCGCAGCCGTAGCGCTCCATCGAGTCGGCGTAGGTCATGCGCTCGAAGGGGATCTGCACCTCGTGACCGGCCTCCGCCCACATCGCCTTTACGAGACCCTCGGCCAGGCGCAGGATGTCTTCCTGCTGCACGAACGACGCTTCGATGTCGATCTGCGTGAACTCGGGCTGACGATCGGCGCGCAGATCCTCGTCGCGGAAGCAGCGGGCAATCTGGAAATAGCGATCGAAGCCGCAGCACATGAACAGCTGCTTGTAGATCTGCGGCGATTGCGGCAGCGCGTAAAACTCACCCGGATGCACACGGCTGGGCACGAGATAATCGCGTGCGCCTTCCGGTGTGGGCTTGGTGAGAATCGGCGTTTCGAGTTCGAGATAGCCGTTGTCGCTCAGATAGCGCCGCGAGAGCTGCAGCAGACGATGCCGCAGGACGAGGTTCTCCTGTAACTCGGGACGACGCAGGTCGAGATACCGATGGCGAAGGCGCAGCTCTTCGGCCGGCATCTTGTCGCCGCGACCACGGGCGACGGGCAACGCGGGCGTGACGGCCGGGCCAACCACGCGGAGCGCCGTGACGCGCACCTCGACTTCGCCGGTGCCCATGTCGGGATTGATGCGATCAGCTTCGCGGGCGACCACGGTGCCTTCGCACAGCACGACCGACTCCACTCCAACCGCGGCGGCAAGCGTCTGCACCTCGGCGGCCGACCACGCCGGTCCGAAGGCGAGTTGTACGAGACCGGTGCGATCACGAAGGTCGATGAACACCAATCCACCGAGGTCGCGGCTGCGATGCACCCATCCGCCCAACTGCACGGTGCGCCCGACATCACTCTTGCGCAGCAGGCCGCAAGGATCGGAACGCAGCGACGTGGAAAGAACGGACGGCTCGGTGGCAGACGACATCGACGAACGACTCCCGGGGAGAACGCATGCGCGGCTGCGACCAGAGGTGGTCGAGGAGGCGCAAACGCTGAAAAGTAAACGCGTTACGCCCTTGGGGGTAGCGATTTTTCGGAGTGCCCGCTTAGTTGACGCCATGCGCCGCGTGTTCATGTGCGGACTGGTGGCAAGCGTCTGGGCCGGGGTGCTCGGTGCGCAGGCTGTTCCAGCCCGTGATCTCTGGGAATTTCCATTGGGGGCCGTGTTCGAGCCGGCCGCGCTGGCCATCGAGCCCGGGCTCGGCCTTTGGAACCCGGCTACGATGGCGCTCAAGGCTGGTGAACGACTGCGAGTTGGTGTGGCTTCGCTGGCGTCAGGAACGGATCAGGGTGTGGACGGAACACTTGTGGGCGCG
Organism: uncultured Gemmatimonadaceae bacterium; assembly: GCA_966112585.1. Lineage (GTDB taxonomy): Bacteria > Gemmatimonadota > Gemmatimonadetes > Gemmatimonadales > Gemmatimonadaceae > Gemmatimonas. The sequence continues at coordinate 9,439 of CBHWDN010000011.1, read as the reverse complement.
ACGCTGCGCCGGGCGTCCGGTGTCACGCTTGGCCTGTCGGTGGCCCGCGCCACCGTAGCCGGACTGGATCGCACCGATTCGGATCCGCAGTCGATCGGTAAGATTCCGTACAACACGCTGCTCGTAAGCTTTGGCGGTGCACGCGAAATCATGCCGCATGTCACCGCGGGCGCGGCGGTGCGCTATCGCAATGGACGCGCCGACGTGGACAAAGGTTCGGCCGTGTCGGCCGACCTCGGTGTCGTTATTGACGAGCTGCCGTGGAACCACGCGCGCATCGCGATTTCGAGTTTCCTGTGGCGACCGGGGCGTGAAATCGAGGACCGGCCGGCCATGCTCGTCGCAGCAGACGCTCGAGTGATGGGGCGCTCTGTGCAGCGTGAGGCACGCCTCGGTTACAGCTTCAATGGCGTCAATCGCGGGGCGCGAGAACAGGGGCCGTACTTTTCTGGTCGGCTCGATCGCGTCGAGATGCGCGCCGGATGGCTCCAGACAGCAGCCGGCGCCCGGTCCGTTTCGCGAATTCGGAGCGGACTGGCGTTCCACTACGGGAGTTACGTGGTGGGAATTGCGCGCGAGGAGGGCGCCGACGGCCTCGGTCCGGTGTATCAATTCAGTCTGAGCTCCATCTTCAAGTAAGTCGTTCGCACTCGCTCGTCGAAGCAAAGGCATGGCACTCCAAGATCTCCTCGACCTCGAACCCGATGTCGCGCTCTCCACACTGGGCGACTGGTTTGCTGCGCGCGGTGAACCCGCGTATCGCGCAACGCAGGTGTTCGGTCGCTTGTGGCAAAAGCCGGTGCGATCGTTCGATGACATGTCGGAGCTGCCCAAGGCGCTCCGTGAAGCGCTTGCGGTCGACTTTCGCCTGTCGTCGCTTGAGCTCGCGACGCGTCAGGCCTCGAAGGACGGCACCGAGAAGTTTCTGTTCCAAATGCACGACGGGCAGTTGATCGAAACGGTGGCCATTCCCGATGGCGATCGGCTGACGTTCTGCATCTCGTCGCAGGCGGGCTGCGCACTGCAGTGTGCGTTCTGCGCGACGGGTGCGATGGGCTTTCAGCGCAACCTCGCGCCGTCGGAAATTGCCGGTCAGGTTCGTGAATTGCGCATGCTGGGAATCGTGCCGAGCAACATCGTGTTCATGGGGATGGGTGAGCCACTCATGAACTGGAAGGCCGTGTCACCCACGCTCACGCTGCTCAACGACCCGCGCGCACTGGGCATTGGTGCGCGACACATCACGATCTCCACGGTCGGTGTGTTGCCGGGCATTCAGGCGCTCGCGGCGCGTCCGGAACAGTTCCGTCTCGCGATCTCCATTCATGCGCCGACTGACGCGTTGCGGCAGTCGTTGATGCCGGTGAACACGAAGTATCCGCTGTCGGAGGTCATTGAAGCGGCGAGTGTGTTCGATCGTCGCGTGACCTTCGAGTACGTGATGCTGGGCGGCGTGAACGACCTGCCGGAGCATGCGGCGCAGCTCGCGCAGCTGGCGCGTGAGTGCCGAGCGTTCGTGAATCTGATCCCGCTGCATCCGGGTGGTTCCATGGGCTTCTCGCCCACTCCAACGGCGCAAATCACGGCATTCGCCGCCGCGGTACGAGCGCGAGGTGTTGAGACAGCCGTTCGTCGTAGCCGCGGCCTCGATATCGCCGCCGCCTGTGGTCAGCTACGGACGGAACGACTCGGGCGGCGGTTGCCAGTCGCTGCCGACGAGAACCGTGAGGTCAACGTAGCGTAGCGTGTCCGGGCGCGCGGTGACGCGCCCCGTGCCAAGCGCTTTGCGCACACGCTCGCCCCAATCGTCGTGCCCAGTATGCACTTCGATGAGTGATTCTGTTCGGGCCTGCTTGGGTGCGCTGTCGAAATCGACCACGTCGTACCCAAAGTCGCGCAGCCAGGTCGTCGCGCGTTTTGCGAGTCCCTTGATATTCGTCGCGTTGACGACGCGTATCGTGATGCGCACGCCGGCTGGGGCGTGTGCGCTGCTGTCGGCGAGTGCCGCCGCCGCGGCCGCGTGCGACGCCTCGGTGCGACCGGCGTCGGTGTTCGCGTTGGTGCGCTGACGCCACCAGAGCACGCCCGAAACGATGGCGATGACGAGCACAATCGCCAGCACGATGCCACCGCGCTTCGAGCGTGATGACGACTCCGGTTCACCGGATGGCCAGGTCGGCATACCGGCGTTCATCGCACCGAATTCCAGAGCGTCACGGTTTCATGTGCGAGGCCCTTCCCTTCGCGAATCGCCCACTCGAGACGCACGCGCACGACCTGACGAAAGACGTCGTCGAACGCGTCGGGTACACGGGCCGCAAGAAAGGCGCGATCGGTCTGACTGAACGTGCGTCCGGGCTCGAGAAAATCCGCCATGTAGAGTGCGCGACCGGTGCGGCCCCACTCGGCGAATCCCACGGTGTGCCAGCGAATGGCCTCGAGGACATCGCGACGCGTTTCCCCTTCGGCCTCGAGACGATCGGCCGCCGCTGGACCGTGCAACATGCCGAACGGTCTCTCAGCGTCGCCGGTCAGGCGACGCAACGTCGGTTCGTCGGCATCACGGAGCGCATCGTGCCAACGACCCGCGTCGTGCCACGCCGAACGTTCCTCGCTCGACAGTTCCAGCTGTGCCGACCACTTGTCGAGCAACGCTGTCACGCGTGCGATGTGCGCGCGACGCTTCTCGGACACGATCGACCACGCCGGGAGCACCGGCTCTACGATATCACTCACGACCGGCTCAGGCGGCGTCGATACCGCGGCGGAGTGCGGTCGTGAGCGCAACGGCATCATCGACCGAACGTCCAGCGGCGCGAACGAGTGCGCTGCCAACCACGACGCCATCACCCAGTCGTGCAGCTGCTTGCGCCTGCTCCGGCGTGGAGATGCCGAAGCCAATGCAGATCGGCAACGTCGTGGCGCCGCGCAGGCGTGCGACCGTTTCCGGCAGATCGTCAGGCAGCTCGGCGCGCTCGCCCGTCACACCGAGTCGGCTGATCAAATACACGAAACCACCGCCATGGCGACCAATCTCCGCCATGCGCGGCGCCGGCGTGGTGGGTGCAACGAGCCGGACGAAATCGAGACCGCTTTCGCCAAACCAGGCCTCGCGTTGCGGATCGGCGCCAACGGGCAGATCGGTCGCAAGCACGCCATCAACCCCGGCGGCGCGCGCCCGCTTCAGCACGTCGGTACCGCCGGCGATGAGCGGATTGAGATAACTGAAGAGCACGATCGGAACGTCGACCTTCGCTTCAGCGATCAGCTCGAGGGTGCTGGTCAGCGTCATCCCCTGGTCAAGCGCGATCTGCGAGCTTTGCTGAATGACCGGGCCGTCGGCCATCGGATCGGAGAACGGCACTCCGATCTCGATGACATCGGCGCCGGCCTTTGCAACACCGCGTACCAGTGCGACGCTCTGCGCGAAATCGGGATGGCCGGCCGTGAGATAGGCGACAAGCGCGCGACGGTTGCTGGCTTTGAGCTCAGCGAATCGCTGCGTGAGACGGGAGGAGTTGGTCACAGACGCATCAGGCGAAGTACTCGCCAAGTTGGAGGGCATACTTTTCAGGATCTTCGGTGCGCAAGACGCTGCGTACGAACTGCCCGCTGTTGTCTTGCTCAGTCAAATCGAGGAGATCGGGCTGGTCGAGCAAATTACCGCGATCATCCATGATGATACGAACCAGCGGACGCGAGAGCGCCACCAGATTGGGATTCGGCGCAATGACGACAGCCAGTTCGTAGCTGTCGAGTACCACCAGGCTGCCCATGGGATAGATGCCCACGAGGTTGATGAACGCCTTGATGAGCGACGGGTCGAGGCCGAGCTTCGGGTTGTCGCGCATCCCCTGTAGCGCATCGTGCGGAGTCCACGGGGCGCCGCTGTACACGCGCTCGCTCGTGGCGGCATCGAAGGCATCGGCGATCGCGATGAGCTTGCTGAAGAAATTGAGATCGCGCGGACGAACCACCGCGGGGTAGCCGCTGTGATCGATGCGCATGTGATGCTCGTAGGCGGCCGTCATCGCGCGCCACGGACGGAGCGCTCCGGTCGGCAGCGCGAACAACGCGAGTACGCCTTGCCAGGTGTGCGTGCGCATCAGCGTCATCTCGGGCTCGTCGAGCGCGCCCTGCTTGTTCAGAATCTCGAGCGGGATGCGCGCCTTGCCGATGTCGTGCAGGAGCGCCGCGAGGCCGAGATCGAGCAGTTGGGTTTTCGTGAGTCCGAGCCGGCGCCCGAGCGCGACTGACAAAATGCACACGTTGACGCTGTGCACAAACGTGTACTCATCGAAGTCACGCAGCGCGGTCATCCCGAGCAACGACGCGCTGTCACTCATGATGAGATCCACAATGCCCTGCACGGCGCGCTTGGCCTGACGCAGTCCCTGACTTCTCCCGAGCCGCGCCGAGGTGAGTACCTCACGGGTGACTTCAATCGAGCGCGCATAGGTTCGTCGCGCGCGTTCACGCGCCGTCGGTTCTTCTTCGTCGCGATCAACGATCTCCGTCGGATCGATCAGCTCGAAGGCCTCGATCCCCGCCTGTGCCAGCCGTTCGCGCAGACGTTCCGCGCGGTCTTCGGTTGGTGTCTCAAGCGGCGGCGCCTGCAGGAACGACAGGAGCACCACCCACGCGCGCGACGGCGGGGGCACCGGAATGCTCAGCCCACCGAGTCCCGCATTGCGAAAGAGCGCGAGCAACGACGCGACCGCGGCGTAGTTGTCAAATGCCAACCGCAGTCGTGTGTCGTTCACGAAGAACTGATCGCCGATGCAACGCAATTCGCACTGTCCGTCGGCATCGATGACGCGTTCGGTGGCGTTGCCCAATTCGATGATCGCCTTCTGCACCGCCGCGTTCTCGATCGGGTAGAGGCGCACCGCCCGGATGGCGGCGTTCATCGCCACCACCAGCGCGCGACCGTTGCGTTGCGGTCCGGCCGCCAATGCGTTGCCGTGGGCGTTGCCGGAAATGGCCGGCGACGACATGGGGGTGCCCGGATTCGTCACGCCCCCTCCCGCATGGCACGAAGGACGGCACTCCGCACCACCACTTCCTTGGTGTCGCTGGCCTTTTGCAACGTTGCAAACGCGTGGGGGGTGCCGATCAGCCCCAGTGCACGGGCAGCGCAGGCGCGAAACTCGGGCGGCTCCTTGGCACCGAGCAAGCCCTTGCTGTTGAGAATCGCATCGAGCTCGGACACGCCTGCGTCGCCGCAGAGCGTTCCGAAGGCTTCGAAGAGTGCCATCTTTTCGCCAAGGTCGGTGGCGCGTGTTTCCCTGGCGCGAAGCACGGCCAGCAGTCGCGGCAGCGCGCTCGCGTACTTCCGCGCACCAATCGTCCGATAGATCGCCACACGCACCTCGCGATCTGAATCGTCGATCGCCCGCTCAAGCGCTTGCAGCGCCCCTGGCGAGCCCACATTGGCCAGCGCGTTCACGGCTTCAAGTCGCATACGCACGTCGTCGCTGCGCAACAGGCGCGTGAGGCCCGGCACCGTGGCGGGTGTGGCGAGCTGCGTCGCGATCTTGAGCGCGCCCTTCACCACGCCCGTTTCCGTGTGCTCGAGCAGACGCGCCAGTTCGGCCAAGTGCGCTGACGCCAGCCGCAGCGATGCGCGCTCGACCGCGGCGCGGGCGGGCGAGGCACCGGCTGTACCCAGCCATTGCACCAGTGGTTCGAGCGCCGAGGGTCGCAGTTCGCGAAAGAGCTCCTCGAGCAACGCCATCGCCGGCGTACGCGCGCTGTCATCGATCGCCAGTAGCAGCTGGGCCATCGCCCGCGATTCACTCAACTTGTGAGAGATCGACTCGAGCGAGACCACCACGTCAGCCGAAAGTCCGGGGTGTTTGGCCGCGCGCGCACTCTCGCGCAACGCATAGGCCACCATCTCGTACTCGCCGGCCGTGAGCAGCTCGACCACCAGCGTATCGAGCGCCATGAACGCATCGCGCTGGCTCTCAACCGGCAAGCCGACGTCGATCAGGTCGAGCAAGCAGTCGAGCACACGGCGACGGGGATCTTCCGCATAGGTATGTGCCAGCTCCGACTGAATCGCCGCGATCTCGCGGGGGTCGAGGAAGTAGAGCGCGCCGTCGAAATCCTCCATGCGGATGAAGGGTGACGGGGCGTCGGCTTCGCTGGGCTCGTACACATGCAGCGACACCTTTCCGGTGGTGACATCCGAAGGCGTCGGACTTTCGTTCCCGCCGAAGCTGTCGAGGAACTTGTAGGTGAGGTGCTGATAGTCCGAGACCCACAGGAGCGTGACGAGGTCATCGTCATCGGTGTTCGCTGAACGGGCCGCTTGCACCAGCGACAGAAACGCCTCGAGCTCCGCCTGCTCAAATCCGGCGGAAAAGGTCAGTCCGCGAACGCCATCACGATACAGCAACCAGGGAAGCGCATCGGAGCCGCGATCGGCGTCCTGGTAGACCACTGTGTCACCGTAGACGAATGCATTCTCGCGAATGTCCAACTCCATCGATGCGCCGGCGCGAAACGCGGCGCCGAAGAGGCGACTCGCGTCGGCAAGGCGCTGCGCGCGCTGCGGATTGTTCGGCAGATACAGTTGCACGGCACTGAACGCCTTGGCGAGGGCGCGTAACGCGTCCTCAACCAGATTGGCTGGCAGGCGAGCGTCGTGCACAGCCGCGGTCATATCGCCGGCAATTCGTGCTGACTGATCGTGCCGACGTCCTTGTCACCGCGACCGCTCACGCAGAGCAGCACGCGATCCTGTTTGCTCCAACGACCCGCGGACTTTTCGATCCACGCCACCGCGTGCGCCGTTTCGAGTGCCGGGATGATCCCCTCGAGACGGCTCAAGAGCGCAACGCCCCGCAACGCCTCAGTGTCCGTGATCGCCTCGTACTGCGCGCGACCGCTATCGTGCAGCCACGAATGCTCAGGACCCACGCCGGGATAGTCGAGCCCCGCGGAGATCGAGTGCGCCGGATGTACCTGCCCCGCTGCGTCCTGCAACAGGTAGCTCAGCGACCCGTGCAACACACCTGGCGTGCCTTTGGTGATGGAGGCGCTGTGGCGATCGGTGTCCAGTCCATCGCCGGCAGCTTCAACGCCCACGAGCTGCACATCCGCATCGTTCACGAAGCCGGCGAAGATGCCCATCGCGTTCGACCCACCGCCGATGCAGGCCACGACGGTGGTTGGCAAGGTGCCTGTCTTTTCGAGCAGCTGGGCGCGCGCTTCCTGACCAATGACCGATTGAAATTCCTTCACCATGCGCGGATACGGAGCCGGCCCCACCACCGAACCGATGATGTAGTGACTCGTGTTCACCGTGGTGACCCAATCGCGAATGGCTTCGGTCGTCGCGTCCTTGAGCGTTCGTGTACCGGACGTCACGGGCACAACCGTCGCGCCCATGAGGCGCATGCGGAAGACATTGAGCGCCTGTCGACGCATGTCTTCCTCGCCCATGTACACGATGCACTCGAGTCCGAAGCGGGCGCAGATGGTCGCGGTCGCCACGCCGTGCTGACCCGCACCGGTCTCGGCGATGATCCGGCGCTTGCCCATGCGCAGCGCGAGCAACGCCTGCCCCACGGTGTTGTTGATCTTGTGCGCACCCGTGTGGTTCAGGTCTTCGCGCTTGAGCCACACGTTCGCACCGATCCGTTCGCTCAATCGCGGCGCGAAGGTCAACGCGGTTGGCCGCCCGACATACTCGTGCAGTAGCGAAGCCAACTCCTGCTGAAAGGCGGCGTCGCGGCGCGCCGCTTCGAACGCCGCTTCGAGTTCGTCGAGCGCGGGGATCAGCGTTTCAGGTACGTAGCGACCGCCAAACGGACCAAAACGGTCGGTCGCGACTTCTGTGTGCTGCACTGCGGTTGTCATCACACCTTCTCCGCGGCGATCTGCGCCGCTGCCACAAACTGTTGAATCCGTGTTGCGTCCTTGATGCCGGGCGCCACTTCGACTCCGGAAGATACGTCTACAACGTCGGGTGAAAGCAACTGAATGGCCTGCGCGACGTTCTGCGGTCTGAGGCCACCAGCCAGTATCAGTCGCACGCCGGGAACCTCGTTTCGCAATGCGGAAACGGCGTGTGTGAGAGCCGACCAATCAAGCGCGACGCCGGTGCCTCCCAATTGGCCGACTACCAGCGCGTCAAGCACCAGATTCCCAGTCATCGCTGCGAATTTCGATGCGTCCAGCGGAAGTACCGAACCAGCTACGCGAACGACGGGCCACACGACGCGTCCCGATGACATGATCCGCTCAATGGCATCTTTGTCACGCGCACCGTGCAGTTGCAGTACGTCGAGGTCGATGCGATCGGCGATGTCGAGCAGTTCATCCTCGCGCTGTTCGCCGAAGACGCCCACGCGCAACACTGACGCGCGCGGCGCGCCGAGTACCTCACGTGCACGTTGCGGCGTCAGCAGTCGAGGACCGCTCGCGAGAATCACACCGAGGAACTTCGCGCCGGCCTGTTCGGCACTCTCGGCATCCTGCTCGCGTGTCAGACCGCAAATCTTGACGGCAGGCTGACCCGCGCTGCCGTGACTCGTGCTCATGACCGGCCTCGGCGAGCGCCGTCGACGCGCGCAATTGATGCCAGCGTGCGCACATGTCCGGTCGGATCCGCCGACGCGGAGATCGCGCTGCCGACCAGAATCGCGTCGGCACCGGCGCGCGCTGCCGGATCGACATCGGCCGGCGTGGTCATGCCGCTTTCGGCCACGGCGATGGCAGAGAGCGGGATCTGCTGCACGACACGCGGTGCCGTGCCGGGATCGATCACGAGTGTTTCGAGATTGCGGTTGTTCACGCCGATCACGGCCGCGTTGACCGCGAGCGCGCGTTCAAGCTCCGCCTCGTCACGAACTTCCACGAGTGTGGCCAGTCCCGCTTCCTGCGCGGCGTCCATCAACCGCGGCAACTCATCTGGAGCAATCGCCCGAACGATCAGCAGCGCTGCCGATGCGCCGTTCGCGCGGGCTTCCCAGAGCTGGACGGGATGGACGAGAAAGTCCTTTCGTATCGCTGGAATGCCGACCGCGGCCGACACCTCGGCCAGATCGATGAGTGCGCCACCGAAGCGCGTGGGTTCGGTAAGCACCGAGATCGCCGCGGCTCCGCCGGCAGCGTACGCCGCTGCCTGCGCGACGGCATTGAGCCCTGGTGCAATAGCGCCCTTGGACGGAGAGGATCGCTTGACCTCGGCGATAACCCGTATCGAATCGCCGCGAAGGGCGCTGGAGAAGGGGTGAGCCGGAATCGCATCGCGCGCGGCCGCGCGGAAGTCGGCAAGGCGATCGGCGACCGCTGCCGCCCGTTCGTGCGACTCGCGAGTCAGGGTGCCCAAGGTGCCTTCGGGGAAGGTCCACGCCCCTGACGAAAAAAATCCTTGCACTTCGGCCTGTCTTCGGTTAGCGTGGCGGGTGGTTGGATTCGGCCTTTT
>CBHWDN010000010.1:0-149815 GCA_966112585.1 uncultured Gemmatimonadaceae bacterium | reverse complement strand
GCACCTCGCTGGGGCGCCGGCTGACTTCCGCGGGCGCCCCTCGCGCGTTCGGGGAGGCGGAGCGAAACTCCTCGCATGCCACGTTTTTCCCAAATCGCTCTTTGGGCCGCGCTACTGGCCAGCGCCGCCTGCACGCAGCCGCTTACGCTCACGCCCAGCGACGCCACCACGGTGCTCGCGCATCGTACGATCACGGCGCCGAATCCTGGCGAGCGTGGTCCATTGACGGTCAAGCATCTCTACTACGGCAGCGGGAAGGACAAGCATCGCGCCGTCTATCGCGACTCGGTCACCTACAAGACCGGCACCGTGGATGCCTCGCCGTACGCGCGCATGGAGCCGCCGGCCGCCAAATCGCGCAAGAAGTACTGGGGCTTCGACAACACCGCGTTTCCGCTCAATGCGCGCGTCTGGTATCCCGAAGGTCCGGGGCCGTTTCCCCTCGTGCTGGTGGTGCACGGCAATCACGACATGAAGGAGTACTCGGACCCGGGATATCAGTGGCTGGGCGAGTTGCTCGCGTCGCGCGGATTCATTCTGGCGTCGATCGACGAGAACTTTCTGAACGGCGGCATTCGCGGCGAAAACGATGCGCGCGGATGGATGCTGCTCAAGCATCTCGAAGTATTCCGTGCGCTCAACGACAGCTCGGGTAAGCCCCTGCATGGCCGTATCGATATGTCGCGCATCGCACTGATGGGCCACTCTCGCGGCGGCGAAGCGGTGGCGATCGCCGGCGCGTTCAACCGCCTGCCCGCGTATCCCGACGACGCGACCCGCAAGTTCAACTTCAACTTCAACATTCGGGCGCTCGTTGCGATCGCGCCGGTGGACGGCCAGTACCTCCCCGCCGAACAGCCAACGCCGCTCAGCGACTACAACTACCTCGTCATTCACGGCTCGCACGACGGCGACGTGTCGAGCTTCAATGGGCTCGTGCAGTACAACCGCATTCGCTACACGAAGCCGAGCGACATGTTCAAGAGCGCGATCTGGATGTATCGCGCCAATCATGGCCAGTGGAACACCGTCTGGAACAACCGGGACAATGGCGAGTTCACGCCGCGATCGACGCACATGGACGCGCTGATCAGCGGTGAGCAGCAGCGACAGTTCGGTCGCGTCATCATCAGCGGATTTCTCGAAGCCACGACGAACGGCAAGAACGAGTACCGCGCGATGTTTCAGGACTATCGCGCCGCCGGTGACTGGCTGCCGCCCACGATGTATCTCGCACGGTACAACGATGCGAAGACCACACTGCTCGCGACGTTCGACGAGGACGTCGATGTGAGCAGTGGGACGTTGCCCGGCGTCAGGATCACCACCGACTCGCTGAGCACGTGGAAGGAGAACGACGTGCAGAGCCGCAGTCGTCAAAGCTTCAAGAGCAACGTGGTGACCGTTGGATGGAACAACACGCCGGTCGGCAAGGACACCACGAAGGATCGCGCGCCGGCGCACTTCATCGTCAGCCTCTCCGATTCACTGCGTACCGCGATCGCGCCATCGGCGAGTGGTTCACTCATGCTCACCGTGGGCACCACGACGCAAACACCTGGCGCTCGTCGTGGCGCGCCCCGCGATACCAGCAAGAAGGACAGCACCGCAAAGGCCGACAGCACCAAGAAGCCCGCGGCCAAGAAAGAGCCCAAGCCGCCGACTCCGAAGAAGCCACCCAAAGACACCGTCCCCCCCGACTTCACCGTCGAAGTGGTAGATGCCGGCGGCCATGTCGCGCGCTTGCCGCTCAGCACCTTTGGTGCCGTACGCATGCCCATCGAAGCCTGGCTCTATCGCCGTGCCGGCCGAGACAAGTCGCGCTTCGGTACGCTGAGTGAACCGGTGATGCAGACGTACCGGATGCCGTTCGAGCGGTTTGTGGCGGCGAACAGGGAGTTCAATCCGAGCACGCTGAATTCGATCCGCTTGGTGTTTGATCGGAAGCGAGTAGGGGCAGTGATGCTGGATGACATCGCGATAAGCAGGTAAACCCAGAACTCAAGACTCAAACTCAGAGACCCTGAACTGATCAGTTCAGGGTCTCTGAGTTTGAGTATCGAGTACTGGGTTTAGAATACCGTTCTGATCCCCAGACTCAGCGTCCTCCCCGCGATTACCGACGCATTGTCCGGCGCCCCGCGCTGCACATTCAGCAGGTTGTCGCCCGTCAGTACCAGGGACATATCTCCGCGCATGCGGAACGCTGCGCTGGCGCGCCAGCGCGTCACGGCGTCGTAGGTTGTCCAGTAGCGACGCATCAGTGGGCCGTCGAGATCGTGCGGCAGGCTGTCGGCAATCAGAGCACTGCCAATCGCCGTGCGATCGTAGCCAATCCAATTCGACGCGCGCGTTGCCGTCGTGGTGAGCGTCGTGCGACCGTGGGTATAGGCCGCGCTCAGCGTGAGCGTGTTGAGCGGCACGTCGAGCATGCGATCGCCGGGGCGCAGTTCGCCACGATAGCCAACGGCAGTGCGCGCGACGCGGCTGTCGACGTACGAGTACGAACCCGAGATGGTCATCGCCCACAGGTGCGTGAGTCCTTCGAGCTCCCAGCCGCGATTGTTGATGGCGCCAACATTCTGCAGCGTGTAGGTCATGGTGCGCTGCAGACGACCGGTGCTGGTGGTGGTCGTGCCGATAGAGCCAACGGGCTGTATGAGACCCGACGCACGCTGATCGAAACGCGTCACATGCAGGCTGCTGCGCGCGCCAATCAGCAGGTCAGCGCCAAACTCCGTGCCCTGCTGCTGCTCGGCTTCGAGCGCCTCGAGCGCTTCCGCTTGCGAGCGGCCGATCCAGGAACTCGTGCGCAGCAGCGAACGAGCGGGACGAATACCCTTGCCATACGCGCCGCGGAGCTTGAGGACACTGCCGCGAACGTCGCGCACATACGCCGCACCAACCATTGGGAGCAATGACTGCTGCGAGTTCGGCGTGGCGCCGGTCGTGCGCTCGCCGCGTACGCCGAACGATCCGTACCAGCGGTCACGCCAGGCGAGCTGCCCCTGCGCCGACACGCCGGTGTTGTCGTACCAACTCGTGTACTGCTGCGAGGTGGTGCCACGAGAAATAGTACCGCCGCCCGACATTGCGCCGCCGATCAAGCTTCCACCGGTCACAGTCGTTGTCGACACTTCACGCGTGAGCGACTGTTCGGCCGCCATCGTGATCGTCATCAGTGTACTGGGCGACAGATCGAAGCGACCCACCGACCGCAAACGCAGTGAGCTGCGATCGGCGGCGCCCTCCGAGTTCGTGAGCGACGACAGCGCGGTGTACTGCAAGGGCGCCGCGGTTGCCATCGACGACAAGCCGCGCAAACGGAAGCCATCGACACCGGCAATGATCGTGTGCGTCCAATGCAGATTCGGCATGAACGCGGCACTGCCACCAATCGTGTACTGCTGCAGGTCCTGTCCCGTGGCGCTATCACCCGTGAACTTGACGGTGTCTCGCGGATACGGCGCTGGCTTCGCGCTGTCCATGACGGACGGCCCTGAATAGCGACGCGAGCTCATGAGGTTGGGCAGCGTTGAAAATGCCGATCCAGTTGCCGCGTCGAACATCGGCGCCGTCGACGCGTTTGCCTTCTGCATCGAGAAGCGCGCCGTGCCCGTCAGCACGGCCTTGCCACGCACCAACCGCCCATCGATATCTGTCAGCAGTCGCTTTTCCGACGCGCCAGGCACGTAAGCGCCAACGGTGCCGATGTTGAAGCCAATGCCCAGGCTTCGCGATGCGCTGCCGCGACGAAGCGAGATGGCATGATCCTGCACGAATGCATCGCGCGGTGCATACGCCGTCGACGACAGCCCGGCCGACGTGGACATCTGCAGCTGCGTTCCGCCCGATGGTGTGCCGTCGTGTCGTGTGAGGATGTTCACCACACCACTGATCGCATCGGCACCGTACAGCGCGGCGCCCTGTGGACCACGAATGACTTCAACGCGAGCGACCCGCGACGGATCGAGCTGCGTGACCAGGAGCGGGTTCGCGACTTCGATACCATCGAGATAGATCTTGGGCGCGCTCGCACCGAACGAACTCGCGCCGCGAATGCTGCCGTAGCGCGCCGTCACCGTACCCGCACTCGCTGTCCATGTCCACACGCCCGGAACCGCGAGATCGAGCGCTTCACCCAACGTGCTCACGCCATGCTGCGCGAGCGTGGCGCCATCGACCACATCGAGCGCAAATGGTGAACTGCGTTGCGACGCACCATCGGGCGAACCGGTGACGACGACGCGATCAAGCACACTCGCATGACGCGCGGCCTGCGGCGCCTGATCGGCGCTCGCTATCGACGTGCGCGACGGCGCCAACACCACCTGGGTGCTTCCGAGCACGATCGGGCGCAACGTCGAACCACTCAGCAACGATTCGAGCACCGCACCAACCGGCACCTTCTGCAAGGCCAGACAGACCCGTCGCCCAGGTGGAAGCAACTCCGAGCTATAGCTCAGTTCGAGCTTGGCCAACCCCGCCACCTGATCGAGCGCATCGCGCACCGGCGAGTCGGTGACCTTCACCGTCACGATGCGGTCGAGCGGCGGCGCCCACAGTGACGCGCGATCGTTGGCGCCAACACGCGTCGCGCACACCGGCTCGGCGGGATCACGCGGGGCATGCGTCACCGACGGAACGTCCGCACGCACAACGGCCACGGGCACGATGGTCCATGCCGTCAGCATGGCCATCGCGCCCGCGTGTCGTCCGCGTCGCGTCAGCAATCGATGAAACATCCCGCGCTGCGCCTCGCTCAGGGGTTCGGCGATCCCGATCCCTGCGGCTGGAGGTAAATCGTATCACCCTTTTGCACGGCGTCGATGCCGAGCGCGAGAGCAATCAGGTGAGCGACCTGCGAGGCCGAATCGCCGCGGAAGGTCGCCGTAAGCGTACGCTGCGCCAGTGCACTATCGCTGATGCGCAGATCGAGGCCATACCAACGCATCAGGTCGGCCTGCACTTCACTCATCGGCGCGTCGCGATACGCGAGCTTGCCGACAGTCCACGACACATCTTCCGCCGTCACTACCCCGCGCTGCACGCGCACGGTCCCGCGCGACAGCATGGCGCGATCACCGGCGTGCAAATCGGCCGGCGCACTGGCCGACTTGACCGCCATCTGCACCGTGCCATGTGTGACGGCAACCGACACGCCTTCGTTAGCCGTCTTCACCGAAAAGGCCGTGCCGATATCGCGAATGTCGGCGCTGGCGGTGTGCACGGTGAACGGATGCGCGGCGTCGTGCTTCACTTCAAAGAACGCGGCACCCTCGAGGGTCACGTCACGAGGGCCGTCGTTGTAATTCGCGGCGACCGTGAGACGGCTGCCCGGCGCGAGCACCACCGTGGTGCCGTCCGCGAGGCGTACCGAATCGCGCTGGCCAACCGCGGTGCGGTACTCGCGCGGTGTGTCATTCGCGCCGCGGGAACGCCACTGCGAGATGCCAACAACTGCAACCAGCCCCGCCGCCGCGGCGACAGCGATTCCGCGCCAGCGGTTGGACGGCGAGGCCGCCGCAGCCGAGGGCGCCAAACGCGGTGCGCCACCGCGCTCGACCTTCAAGCTGGGCGCCGAGGCCGGCCGAGCATCCATCCGGGCATGGACGGACGCCAGCGCCGCTTCCGTGTTGACCGACACGATGGACCGCTGCTCCGCCCGATCGACGCGCGCCTTAACAAGCGCGGCCAACTCGGCGTCTTCCGGATGAGCGGTCAGCCATGCCTCGACCGCGGCCGATTCCGTGGGATCGCTTTCGCCCGCGACATGGCGGGCGATGGCCTCCCACCGGGCATCGGGATCATCGGACAGGAATGGGCGGAATTCGTCGGACATGCCGGGGAAACACGAGAACGTGGCAGCACCCTACGTGGGGCCGGAGTCGGAGCTCAGGACGGTCGTCGACCCCCTGAATCCGATGGACACGGGTGTAAGATACCAACGTCCACCCTCGTTGCAGCAACGTCTCTGGTTGTCCTCCGCACCCGCTTCCCTCGTGACCGACTCCGACCTTCTGGCCAGCCTTCGTCGCGGCGATCACGCCGCGTTCGATGCGCTATTTCGCCAGTGGTATGAGCCGGTGGTGCGCGCCGGTAATCGCATCCTGCACGAATCGGGCGTTGCTGAAGAGTTGGCGCAGGACGTGTTTCTGGAACTGTGGCGCCGACGTGAAACGCTCCCCGATGGGTCGAGCGTGCCGGGCTATCTGTTGCAGGCCGTGCGCAATCGCGCGCTCAATCATTTGCGACATCTGCAGGTGCAAAAGAAGTCGCAGGTCTATGTCGAAGCGTTGAGTGAACCCGCGGAATCCGCAGACACCGATGCGCATACCGGTGAACTCGAATCCGCCATTCGTGATGCAATTGCCGATCTGCCACCACGTACCCGTGAAGTGTTTCTCATGAGTCGTGAGCGCAATCTCAAGTACAGTGAGATTGCTGAGCAACTCGGCATCACGGTGAAGGCGGTTGAAGCGAACATGAGCCGCGCGCTTCGCCAGTTACGGGAAAAACTCGCGCCGTATTTGAAACGCGAAACCGGCGCCTAGTTCCTTAACTGGCGTTGCCACACGAGCCGAAGTAGGGTGTTGTCGTGAACTGGTGTTCTTGATCCAGAACGCTCGAACGGCCGGTGCGCGACAGTCGCGCACAGCGATGAGCACAAACCCGGGACCTCCACCCATGGCACGACTTTCCATTCGCTGGGCTGCTGTTGCTGCCGTTTGCGGCGCGGCCGCGTGTTCCAATGAAAATCCTGTCTCCTCGAACGCGCTGTCGTTTGCGAGCGCATTCAACACCGTGCCAGCGGGCATGGAATCGGTATCGAGCAGCTACGCTGGCGACGGCGTCGAAGGAATGGCGTGGGGCGGCCCGCGTCGCGGCGGCCCGGGTGGACCCGGCATGGGCGACATGATGGGTGGCGGCCTGGGTGCTGGCTTCGCAGCTGGCGCACCCGGCCGCGGTCCACATGGCGGACCGTTCGCCGCCGCCCGCATCGATTCCACGTGCACGGTGAGCGGCGCCGACATCACCTGCGCGAACACGCGCAACGGCCTCACCATCTCCACGATCTACAATCTCACGTCGAGTACTGGCGCGACGCAGACCAAGATCGATACGGCCACAACCAACACCGTTCGCACACGCACCACGGTAAGTGGTACTACCACGCGTGGCCGCGACAACGCGTCCGTTACCGCCACGGTGAACAACAGCTCCGATCGTACGGTCACCGGTCTCGCGTCGGGCAGCGCACTGCGCACCGTGAACGGCTGGTCAAAGGGGTCGGAAGTCACGAGCGGCACGAACCGCGACGGACAGAAGTTCTCGTCGACGCGCACTGCCGGTGACACGACCACAGGACTCAAGATTCCTGTGTCTACGACCGCTGAGACGTATCCGACCGCAGGCTCGGTGGTGCGTTCGATGTCGGTGAGCACCAGCATCGACGGCGCCTCACCGGTATCGAAGACGCGTCGCGAAGTGCTGACCTACGATGGCAGCGCGACGGCCAAGCTCGTGATCACCGAAGACGGCACGACCAAGAATTGCACGGTGGCGTTGCCGCGTGGTCGCCCGAGCTGCAGCTGATCGCTCTCGAGTCTTTCAATAACAAGAAGGCCCCGGTGCACTGCACTGGGGCCTTCTTGCTTTAAAGCCACGTTCACTCAGCGAATACGCAGGCCGACGCGATGTGATACTGGTCGCCCACCACGCACGGGCTCCATCGCATAGTCAAGCGAGAAGCGATCGACGGTGACACCCAGTCCTGCCGTCACGAGCGACTCGTCCTTCTCGCGCGGTAAGCGAAATCCCTGGCGAAGCGCAATCGACACGCCTTCGATCGGCACATACAGCAGCTCCGCGCCCCCGGCCGGTCGGACAAAGCCATCGCCCTCGACGCTGAGCGCCATTTGCGCTCCGAGATCGAACACATCGTTGAGCGTCGTACCAATGCCCATGCCGGCACCAACACGAAATGGCAGCGGACCCGTGACACCACCCAGACGCGGCCCCACGCCGATGTTCTGCACCACGACGCCAAGCGTGCCAGGCCCCAGCGCCCGATTGAAGCCAAGGTCCAGTGCCACCGTGCCATCGTGCGAGCTCCCAAGTCGATCTTCGGCGTACTTGAGGCCACCGCCAACACGCCAGCCTTTTACCGTGCGCGCTACGCCAAGCGTAAACGCGCTGCTCGAAGCCGCCACCGAGCCGCTGTCGCTCAGACGCGTCGCTCCGTACTTGACCGCTTCGTCATAACGCGTGGTGTTCGTCGAGTAATCCAGAAACTGCGCGCCGACGGCAACGGTCATGATGCCGGTTGTCGTGACCGTGGCCAGCGAACCGGCGGTGCCGAAGTTGCCATAGCGCTGCATCGACACGGCGCTGCCACGTGCCTGTGACAGCATGCCGGGATTCATCATCAACACATCGGCGTCGGTGCTGGCGAGACCCGCGTTACCCATGCCGAGCGTGCGGGCGCTGACCGGCAGCCGCAGCACAAGCGGCCCTTCGCCGCGCTGCTGGGCGAAGGCAGTGGCGGAAAGCGCGCTACTCAGGCCGAGGAGCGAAAGAAACAGCTGGTGAGCGCGAAGGCTCTTGCGATTCGGTGCGGACATGGATCAAATGAACCGCATCCACCGCTCGCTGGCCAGAGAGCGCCCCCTCCCGCCCCGCCCTTTTGTATGCCTCCCTGGGCACTCGGCCCCAACGCACCGCAGTCGCATCGCCAGTGGATTCGTTCACTCGGCTGGTGGTTGTTGCAGCGCGCCGGTTGGCGATTCGAAGGGCGCATGCCCGATATCCCCAAGTTCGTGTGCATTGTTGCGCCGCACACGTCGAACTGGGACTTCCCCATTGGTCTCGCCGCAAAGTGGGCGCTGGGGTTCGACACGCATTGGTGGGGCAAGCACACGCTCTTCGCGCCACCCCTCGGCTGGTTCATGCGCGCGAACGGTGGCATTCCGGTGGAACGACATGCGAAGAACAACGTGGTCGAGGCGACGATCGCCGGCTTCGCTTCGCATGAGCGCTTTGCGTTGACCCTCGCGCCGGAAGGCACACGCAAGAAGGTCAAGGAATGGCGCACGGGCTTCTGGCACGTGGCCAAGGGTGCGAATGTTCCCATCTGCTGTGTGGCACTGGATTGGGGGCGCAAGGTGGTGCGCCTTGGTCCCACCATCGACCCGGTCGAAGACGACCCGGCTGCAGGAATCGCGCGCATTCGTCACATCTACGATGACGTCCGCGGCTACGATCCCTCGCAACAGACCTGAAATTCACTCGATCAATTGGTTGCTGATCGCATGCTTCATTCGTTGATGCGTCGCACGGCCCTGTCGTGCGGCTTGCTGGTGTTGGTACATGGGCCGCGCCTGCAGGCGCAGTCGGTTCAGTCGCGCGCCGCGAACACCTCGGCGCAGGCCGTGCGCGCGGAGCGGGCGCCGGTGCTGGATGGTCGTGACAACGACCCCGTGTGGCTCCTCGCTCCGCCGATGCAGAACTTCCGGCAGTTCGATCCGGGCGAGGACCTGCCGCCGTCCTTCCGCACCGAAGCGCGCGCCGCGTTCGACAATCGCTATCTGTATGTGCTGGTGCGCGCCTTCGATCCGCACCCCGACAGCATCATCACGTTGCTGTCGCGCCGCGATGTGAAGACGGCCAGCGATCAGCTCAAGATCATCATCGACGGGTACCTCGATCGTCGTAGCGGCGTCGAGATGGCTGTGAATCCAGCGGGCGTGAAGCGCGACTATGTCATCTACAGCGACAACGTCGAAGATGGCACGTGGGATGGCGTGTGGGATGTCGCCACGCACATCGACAGCCTGGGATGGAGCGCCGAGTTTCGCGTGCCCTTCAGCCAGCTGCGCTTCAACAGGGCCGACACATTGACCTTCGGCTTTGGTGTGTGGCGCGACGTGGCGCGTCTCAACGAGCGCAGCGCGTGGCCGCTCTATCGGCAGTCGCAGCGCACGCTCATGTCGCAAATGGGCACGTTG
The DNA here is from genome assembly GCA_966112585.1 of uncultured Gemmatimonadaceae bacterium. Classification (GTDB taxonomy): domain Bacteria; phylum Gemmatimonadota; class Gemmatimonadetes; order Gemmatimonadales; family Gemmatimonadaceae; genus Gemmatimonas. The sequence goes on along the minus strand of CBHWDN010000010.1, from coordinate 139,808 downwards.
ACGGGCATTGCCGATATCGGCACGCCGCGTCGCCTGGAACTGATGCCGTATTCCGTGACGCGCAGCGTGCCAAACCTGCCCACCAAGCCGATCGGCAATCATGGCGAGATCACCGGTGGACTCGATCTCAAGGCCGGACTTGGCGCGAACGTCACCGTCGACGCGACACTGCATCCCGACTTCGGTCAAGTCGAGGCCGATCCGGCCGTGCTCAATCTGTCGGCCTTTGAGATTCGCTTCGATGAGCGGCGCCCGTTCTTTCAGGAAGGCGCCGGCATGTATCGCTGCCAGGGCTCGTGCGAAGGCATTTTCTACACCCGTCGCATCGGTCGCACACCGCAGCTTCGTCGCTCGTCGGCCGATCCGCTGTTCACCGATATCACGGCCGCGGCCAAGCTGACGGCGCGCTTCCCGAACGGTACAGCGTTTGGCGTCGTGAATGCGTCCACCGAACGCGTCGGCGGCGCCGATGGTGCGACGGTGGAACCGCAAACGAACTATCTCGTGGTGCGCGGCCTGCGCGACTTCCGCACCGGTCGCTCGCAGCTCGGCTTCCAGGTCACTGACGTGCGGCGTCAGCTCGACGCCAGCACCGATCCGTTCCTTCGTCGCTCGGCGACCACGGCGCTCATTCAGGGGTTCCATCGGTTCGCGCAGAATCGATGGGAAGTCGTGAGCTACACCGCGCTCAATGACGTGCGCGGATCGGCGCAGGCCATCGCGCTCACGCAGCGCAACAGTGTGCATCTCTATCAGCGTCCCGATCACGAAGAGCACTACGACTCGACGCGCACATCGCTGGGCGGACAGTCGATGTCCATGACGCTGCGGCAAGTCGGCGGCAAGTATCGCTATGAGGGCTATGTGCGATACGCGGGCGCGGGGCTCGAGGTGAACGACCTGGGCTTCGTGAATCTCGTGAACGACATGCAGATCAAGCAGTCGATGGACATCCGTCCGCTGCGTCCGTCCAGGTATCTGCGCTCCGCGTTCTCGCAGATCGCCACCGAAACGCACTGGACCACCGGCGGCCTGCGAGCTGCGCAATCGGTCTCGCTACACACGAGTGGCACGCTGCACAACAATTGGGGCGGCGCGCTCACGACTTCCATGAGCGATTTCGGCGGCACCAACTGCGTGAGCTGTGCGCGCGGCGGTCCGGCGCTTCGTCAAAGCCCCAAGTACACGTTTCGCGCCGATCTGGTCGGCGATCCTCGCCCCGCCGTGGTGCCGCGCGCGGCGTATCGAATTGGCAACAGCGATATGGGCAACTCGTGGTATCGCGGTGGCGATGCCGGACTGGACGCGCGTGTGGCGAGTCGCCTGTCCGGTTCGTTGGGCGTGTCGTGGGATGAAGTCACCAACGACCAGCAGTGGGTCGGCAACTACGGCTACTTCCTGAGCGACACCACCCACTTCACCTTCGCCAGACTGCATCAGCACATCCTGAGCGTGACGATGCGCGCGAACTGGACGGCCACTCCCACGTTGTCATTCCAGCTCTACGGGCAGCCGTTCGTCACCACCGGCGAATACAGCAACTGGCGCGAGCTGAACGCACCGCGGTCGCATGCGTACGACGATCGTTTCCGCAGCTACCGCACCACCGCGCCGAGTGGTTTCAATGTGAAGCAGTTCAACTCGAACGCGGTGTTGCGCTGGGAGTATCGCCCGGCGAGTACGCTGTTCGTCGTGTGGCAGCAAGGTCGCGCGGAGGAATTGGGTGGTCGGGGTACGTTTGTGCCCGGCCGCGATGTGCGCGACCTGTTTGGCACGCGTCCGCTGAACACGGTGTTGCTCAAGTTGAGCTACTGGCTCAACCCGTAAACGACAAATCGGAGTGCTGCCTCGAGCGCCCCGATCAATCGGCCCATCGCGCTACTGCCGTTGGGCGCGCTTCTCCGCCGTGCTGCTCGTGAGCACGCGCTGCAACGCCATCCAATCCACCGGCTTGGTGAGGTGCGCGTCGAATCCCGCTTCGAGCGCACGCGCACGATCGGCGGGCTGTCCCCAGCCGGTCTGCGCCACGAGCACCGTATCGGTGAGGCCCGCGTCCTGACGCAGGCGCTCCGCAAGCTGATAGCCGTTCATGCCGGGCAAACCAATGTCGAGCAGCGCGACATCCGGCTCAAAGACATGGACCACATCAAGTGCCGCGTCGGCATCGTGCACGACGCACACCACGTGATGCTTGAGTTCGAGCATCGTCGCCTGACTGGTCGCTGAATCGACGTTGTCGTCGACGATCAGAATGCGCAGCGTGGTTTCGTCGGTCTGCACGCGCATTCCGGCGTTGATGCGCCCGATGGGCTCGACAACTGCCGGCACGTGCAGCGGAAGCCAGAGTTCGACCGTCGTACCGGTCCCGGGGCCGGCACTCAGGGCGCGCACCTCACCTTCGTGCATCTGAACGATGCGGCGCACCAGCGCGAGTCCAATACCGAGTCCGCCGATCGAGTCGGTCGGTGTCACCCGGGTGAACATGTCGAACACATCTTCCAGCCGATCGGTCGGGATACCGGCGCCATTGTCCCGCACAGTGATCATGATGCGACCGTCTTCGCGTGCGACGGTCAACTCGATCCGACCGCCTGGCGGCGTGTAGCGGGCCGCGTTGTTGAGCACATTCGACAGTGCCTGCGCCAGCCGCGCCGCGTCCGCATGCGCCAGCAGTGTCGTGAAGGGCAACGACAACTGCAGATCGTGACGCGACGCCTCGAGCAGCGGGCGACTGGTTTCGACGGCCGCGTGCACCACGCGCGCGATGTCGATCGTTTCGCGGTGCAGGGCGATCTCGCCGCGGGTAATGCGATTCACGTCGAGTAGATCATCCACGAGTCGTACCATTTGTGTCACCTGTCGGTCGATGATGGCGGCCGCCCGGAGCAACCGGGGATCCTCGCGCTCGAGCAGTCGCAGCACTTCGGCCGCGCTGCGAATGGGCGCGAGCGGATTGCGCAGCTCATGCGCGAGCGTCGCGAGAAATTCGTCCTTGCGTCGATTGGCCTGCAGCAGCGCCTCTTCAGCGCACTTGCGGGCCGAAACGTCCTGTGAGAGTCCGGAAAGCAGGATCGGTGCGCCGCTCGCATCACGCGTGACGCTCCCGCGCTCGTGCACCCACCGGACATGGTCATTGGGCTCGACGATGCGAAATTCGCTTTCGTAGACCCCCGACGGGTCGGCGAGCGCACGTCGAATCTTGTGGTCGAACAGCTCGCGATCGTCGGGATGCACCCGCTCGCGCGCATCGGCGAGGCGCACCGGCGCATTGGGCGACGTTTGCGGCATCGCGTCGCTGGTGCTGTGCAAGCGATGGATCTCGTCTTTGGCGACATCCCAGGTGAACGCAATGAGATACGCGGCGTCGAGACTCATGCGGAGCCGCTCGTCGCTGGCCTTGAGCGCCGAGATCAGCGCCTCGCGTTCCTGCTCAGCGGCACGCTGCTCGGTAACTTCTTCCACGAGCACACCAAACGCGTCGACGTCGCCGTTCGCATCGAACACCGGAAACCAGTGTTCGCGCCAGACGCGTGGCACACCGGGCCGCAGCGGTGTTTCGCCGTGCAGTTCACGCGACGGTGCCGGCCCCTTGGTTCGCAGGACGTCATTGGCGATCGCCCGCACCCCATCGATGACGCCCGGCAAAAGCTCCTCGACGGTACGCCCGAGCGTATCCTCGACCGCCACGCCGTTGATCTGCGCCAGCGTCTCGTTGATCCGCCGATAGCGCAGGTCACGGTCGAGCAGGGCAAATCCGATCGGCGCCTGCGCGAGGAGGGCCTCGAGCAGCGCGTGGGATGCGTCGGACGTTTGGAGACTCGAGGGGTGCACGAAAAACCTCACGGCGGGTTCGAACGGCGAAGTACCCGTACGCTGGGTGATTCCCCTCATTCCGCAAGCATCGGGCCGCACGGTTGGGCTGGCCTCAACCCGGCGTTAAGACCGGGCTCCGGTGAGGACTCGCCAAAACACGACGCATCCGTCACATTTCATCCGGTCAACCTCTTCCGGACATCCGACCACGGGCGGATGTTACCCCCGTCCCTCACGGAGAGCTCTTCATGCGTGTCACGACTGTCGGCGTGGTAGGCGCCGGCGCCATGGGCAGCGGCATCGCCGCCCTCGCAGCCTCGGCCGGCTGCCGCGTCGTGCTGCTCGATATTCCCGGCGACGCCGACCCCAAGTCGCCCAATCGCAGCGCCCCCGCCAAGAACGGCCTGCAGAAGGCCATCAAGAGCAAACCCGCGTCCTTCATGGAGGCGGCCGCCGTGGCCCGCGTGCGCACCGGCAACACCGAGGATCATCTCGGCTTGCTCAGCGAGTGCGATTGGATTTGCGAAGCGATCATCGAGCAGCCCGAACCCAAACAGCAGCTGTTCGCGAAGATCGAAGCGATCATGAAGCCCACGGCCATCGTGTCGTCGAATACGTCCGGTATTCCGATGGCGATGTTGCTCAAGGATCGGAGCGAGAAATTCCGCCGCCGCTTTCTCGGCACGCACTTTTTCAATCCGCCGCGCTACATGCATCTGCTCGAGATCATCCCCACGCCGGAGACCGATCCCGCGGTGATCGGCGCGATACGCGAGTTCGCGGAACGCACGCTCGGCAAGGGCATCGTGATCGCGAAGGATGTTCCGGGCTTCATCGCGAATCGCCTTGGTGTCTTCGGAATGGTCACCACCATGCGTCGCATGGAGCAGTATGGGCTCACGCTGGACGAGGTGGATGGACTTACAGGTTCCCTGATTGGCCGCGCGCGCAGCGCAACCTTCCGCACCGGCGATTTGTCGGGGCTCGATGTGCTCGCGCATGTCACCAAGGGGATCGGCGCAGCGACGGGTGAAGACTTCGCGCTCCCCGACTGGGTGCTCAATGACCTCGTGGCCAGCGGAAAGCTCGGCGACAAGACGGGGGGTGGCTTCTACAGCAAGACCAAAACGGGCACGCTGACCTACGATTGGAAGACCAAGGCGTACGTGCCCCAGCAGCGCCTCGAAGGTGGTGACATTGGTGCCGCCATTCGCACTGCCATTCCCCAGCGTCTCCCTGCAGCCCGCGCGCTGCCTGGGCCGCAGGGCGCCTTTCTCCGCGATCACCTCGCTGATGCCGCGCACTACACGCTGACGCTGGCGAGCGAATTGGCCTATGACATCGTCGCGATCGACCGGGCGATGGAGTGGGGCTATGGCTGGGAGGCGGGCCCCTTCCAGGTCATGGACGCGTTGGGTCTCGACTGGCTCCGCGAGCAGTTCCGCCTACATGGCAAAGCGATTCCGGCACTGCTCGACCAGGCACACGGCAGCTTTTACAAGAACGGCGAGTATCTCACCTTCGAAGGCACGTACGAACCCATCCCAGGTATTCCGGGTCGGATTTCGCTCGCGGGACTCGCGCAGAGTGGTCGCGTTCTCGAAGAGAACGGTCTCTCGCGATTGATCGACTTGGGCGACGGTGTGGCGTGCTTCGAATTCCGCTCGAAGATGAACAGCCTGGGCACCGGTGTGCTCGAAGGATTGGCGAAGGCGCTCGCCAAGGTCGAGAAGCTCGGCTTCAACGGCCTCGTCATCGGCAACGACGATCCGCGCGCCTTCAGTGTTGGCGCTGACCTCTCACTGGTGTCCTTCGCGATTGCCGCCGGTGCGTGGGATGACATCGAGCAAAGCATCAAGGGATTTCAGGACAGCGTGATGTCGATTCGTCGCGCGCCCTTCCCCGTGGTCGTCGCGCCAGCGGGGATGACGCTGGGCGGTGGCTGCGAATTCACACTGCACGCCGATGCAGTGCAGGCGCACGCGGAGAGCTACATCGGACTGGTCGAAGCCGGAGTGGGCTTACTCCCCGGTGGCGGCGGCACGAAGGAGTTGCTTGTGCGCTTCACTGGCGAGTTGCAGCAGTACGAAGAAGTGGACCTGTTTGCCGCCGTCAAGCGCGCGTTCAAACTCATCGCCTTTGCGACGACGAGCACATCCGCGTACGAGGCGCGCGCGAATGGCTTCCTGCGCGATCGCGATCGGATCAGCATGAATCGCGATCATCAGTTGAGCGATGCGAAGCAACGCGTGCTCGACCTCGCGCCGGGCTATTTGCCCCCTGCCGAGAAGACGGTGCGTGCGCTTGGCCGCGAAGGGATCGGCAATCTCGAATACGCACTGTGGGCCGCGAAGGAAGCTGGCCAGGCGAGCGCACACGACTGCCGTGTGGGTCGCTCCGTCGCCTATGTGTTGTGCGGCGGCGACGGCAACGCACGCGATGTGACCGAACAGGACCTACTCGACCTCGAGCGCGAACAGTTCTTGAGCCTCCTCGGCACGAAGGAGACGCAGGAACGCATCGCCTACACCCTCAAGACCGGCAAGCCGCTGCGCAACTGAGCGCGCGAGGAGATTACACGATGACTGAAGTCGTAATCGTCAGCGCCGCCCGCAGCGCCGTGGCCCGGGGAAAGGCCGACGGATCGCTGGCGGGTGTGCATCCGGTGGACCTTTCCAGCACGGTGATGAAGGCCGCGATCGAGCGCGCGGGAATCGACCCGGCGATCATCGAAGACGTGCAGTGGGGCTGCGCGATGCCGGAAGCATCGCAAGGTCTCAATCACGCACGGCTGGCGTGGCTGCGCGGCGGATTTCCGGTGGAGACATCGGCCGCCACCATCAATCGGTTCTGTTCGTCGGGACTGCAAAGCGTCGCATATGCCGCGCAGGCCATCATCGCCGGACAGGGCGACGCGGTGATGGCTGGTGGCATCGAGATGATGTCACAGGTGCCCATGAGCGGCTACAACACGCGTCTGTCGCCCGACATCACGGAGAGCTACATCGGCATGGGCTTTACCGCCGAGCGTGTGGCGAAGCGCTGGGAAATTTCTCGCGAACAGCAGGACGCCTTTGCACTCGGCAGTCAGCAACGCGCCGTCGCGGCAGTTACTGGCGGCGTGTTCAAACCGGAGATCGTGCCCATTGCCACGAAGAAGTACGCGTGGAAGGGCGCGCAAAAAACCGTAACCGACGTGGCGTTCGACACCGACGAATGCCCACGCGGCGACACCACGGCCGAAGGACTCGCCAAACTGCGCCCCGCGTTCGTACCCACCGGCACTGTAACCGCCGGTAATGCGAGCCCCTACTCCGACGGCGCGGCCGCGGTGATGCTCATGAGTGCCGCGAAGGCCAAGGAGCTCGGACTCACCCCACTCGCCCGCTTTGTGAGCTTCGGTGTTGGCGGCGTGGATCCCGACATCATGGGTGTCGGCCCCATCAAGGCCGTGCCAAAAGCGTTGTCACGCGCCGGCCTGACGCTCAACGACATCAAGCTGATCGAGTTCAACGAAGCGTTCGCCGCGCAGGCGCTCGCGGTCATGAAGGAGCTGCAGTTCAACCCCGACATCGTGAACGTGAACGGTGGCGCGATCGCGCTCGGCCACCCGCTCGGCGCGACCGGCGCGAAGCTCACGACGCAACTCGTGCACGAACTCCGCCGCCGTGGGGGAGGATACGGGATGGTGACGATGTGCATAGGAGGAGGTATGGGGGCGGCTGGGATTTTTGAGGTGTATGCCTGATGGGTTGAGTCTCGCAACTGCGGACGCCCCAACATCGGAAGCCTGAACTTCGGAAGCCTGTACATCGGGAGCCTGCACTACGGGTAAAAGCGGAAAAGGCGACGTCTTGGACGTCGCCTTTTCTTTTTGACCGCTGTTCCCGATGTGCAGGCTCCCGTGGTTCGGGCTTCCGAAGTTCAGGCTTCCGACGTGCAAGCGTCCCAAGCCGTGGTCCCCAACGCATCCACAACCAGTCCGAGCCGTCCGAACCTCTCGTCTCGCGTCTTCCCGCCAACGAACCGCGCATAAATCTGCTGCGCGATCACCGCGACCTTGAACCGTCCAAATGCCAGGTAGAATCGCACATCTCTCAACGCAATACCGCGCGCCAACGCATAGGCCCGCACGAACTCCGCACGAGTAAAAGATCCAGGCATGGCCGTTACGCCGAGTCCTAGTGATCGAAAAATCGGCGAGTCGCCCGCTTCGACCCAATACGCGAGTGTCGTTCCCAGATCCATGAGTGGATCACCGATCGTCGCCATTTCCCAGTCGAGAATGGCGCGAACACGCAACGTGTCGGGATCGAGAATCAGGTTGTCGAGCTTGAAGTCGTTGTGCACGAGCGACACGCCGCTTTCGGTCGGACGATGCTCGCTGAGCCACGACGCGACGGCGTCCATGGTTGGCACATCTTGCGTGCGCGATGCGTGCCAACGGCGGGTCCAACCGTCGACCTGGCGCTGCACGTAGCCGTCGGGACGGCCGAGCGATTCGAGGGCCGTGCCGCGCACTGGCACCGCGTGCAACTGCGCGAGTGTTTCGGCGCACGTTTGCGACAGTGCGCGAAGCTGCGTGGATGGATCGGGCGAAGTCGCAAGCGCGGGCGCTAGCGCACCGCGGAGAATCAGTCCGTCGACGTGCTCCATGAGATAGAACGGCGCGCCGAGTATCGTCGCATCGGTGCAGACGGCCACGGGATGCGGCGCCGGAACGCCATTCGCCTGCAACGCCGAGAGCATCGCATGTTCGCGCGGCATATCGTGCGCGACGCCACCCGGCGCGCCGTGCGGCGGGCGACGCAGCACGAAACGGCGTTCGCGCTCGCCGGCGCGCGTGGTGATCAGGTATGTCAGGTTCGAATAGCCGGCCGGGAACTGACGAACGTCGATCTCGGCGTGCGACGGGAGCGCGTCCGGCACCACCTCGTGCATCCACGCGCGGAGCCCGGCGACATCGAGCTCTTCACCGACGCGCGTGGATACGGTGCCGTGATGCTCGCCGCGATCGCGCGCTTCGCCATCGCGCGCTTCGCCATCGCGCGCTTCGCCATGGCGCGCTTCGCCACTCACGCGCGGCCGCCCATGTACGGTTTGAGCGCCCGACGCGCGATGACCGTTTTGTGCACTTCATCGGCGCCATCGTAAATGCGCGCCGCGCGTTCGTGGCGGTACCACCAAGCGAGCGGCGTGTCATCGGTCATGCCAAGCGCGCCGTGCACCTGGATCGCGCGATCGAGCACCTGCTGCAGCGTGTTCGCCACGAACACCTTGATGTAGCCAATTTCCTCGCGCGCTGCCGCCTGACCGTCGTGTGCCATGCGCGTGGCCGCGTCGAGAACCATCAGCCGGGCGGCATGAATCGCAATGCGTGAATCGGCGATCCACATCTGCACCTGCTGCTTGCTTGCCAGCAGTTCGCCCGGCGCAAGTTCGCGCGTCGCCGCATAGCGACACATGAGGTCGAAGGCGCGCTCGCACACACCAATCCAACGCATGCAATGATGAATGCGCCCCGGACCGAGTCGCTCCTGCGCGAGTGCGAAGCCCTGTCCCTGCGCTCCAAGCAGGTTGGTGACTGGCACGCGCACGTCCTCGAAGCGCACCTCCGCGTGACTCGCCCATCCACCGCCGGCTTCGCCCATGACGGAGATGTTGCGCACGAGCGTGAAGCCCGGCGTTGAAAGCGGCACGAGAATCTGACTCGCGCGTGCATGTGACTGCGCGGCATCTGGATCGGTCACCACCATGACGATCGCGAACGACGCACCATCGGCGCTGCTGGTGAACCACTTGTGGCCGTTGATCACCCACTCGTTGCCATCGCGCACGGCGCGGGTGGACATCCACACCGGATTCGAACCCGCGTGCTCCGGCTCCGTCATCGCAAAGCAGCTGCGGATCTCACCACGCGAGAGCGGCGCAAGAAACTGCGCCTGCTGCTCACTGGTGCCGAACTGCAGCAGCAATTCCATGTTCCCCACGTCCGGCGCCTGGCAATTGCACACGTAGTGTCCGAACGGCGTCCAGCCAAGCACTTCGCTCAGGCGCGCGTACGCATCGAGTGGCAGCCCAGCGCCACCCTGCGATGCTGGCAGAAAGGGTGCCCACAGTCCGTGCGACTTCGCGCGCCCGCGCAATTGCGCGAGCAACGGCTCGATCGTGCGCCACGGTCCGTGCAGCAGCGCCGCTTCGTGCGGCACCAGTTCTTCGCGCACAAACCGACGCGCCGTCGACAGCAGCTGCGCAATTTCATCCGGTGTCATCGCACTGGCGTGCGCGGAACGGATCACGAGAGATAGCCCCCTTCCGCCATGTACACGCCACCGGTGCAGTACGCACTCGCATCGGATGCGAGAAACAGCGCGAGCCCCGCAATGTCATTCGGCTCGCCGATGCGCTGGATTGGCTGCTGCCCCACGATGTGCGACGTGATCGCCTCATCCTGCCAGAGCGCCTGCGAAAACTTCGTGCGAATGAGTCCCGGGCAAATCACGTTCGCCCGAATGCCATCGGCGCCCCACTCCTGCGCCATGACTTTCGTGAGCGAAATAAGCGCCGCCTTGCTCACGCTGTAGAGCCCGAGCCCCGGCTCGGGCGACACGCCACCAATGCTCGAGATGTTCACAATCGCACCGCCACCTCGCTGCTGCATCACCGAGTGCGCCGTCCGACACAGCTCCAGCGGCCCCTTCACATTCACCGCCATGATCTTGTCGAATGCTTCATCGCTCGCCTGCTGCAACGGCCCAAACACCGGATTGGTCGCCGCATTGTTCACGATGATGTCGATCCCATCAAAATGCTCCACCGCCCGCGCCGCCAGCTCATGCGCGTCCGCGATGCGCCCCATGTTCGACACCACACCAACCGCCGTGTGACCTGCCGCGCGCAACTCAGCAACCACAGCGTCTACATGCTCCGCCTTCCGGCTCGACACAACCACACGCGCTCCAGCCTCAGCCAGTGACGTGGCAATTGCGTGCCCGATACCGCGCGTAGCGCCGGTAACAATCGCAACCCGTCCATCCAACCGAAATCGAGACAGCATCACCTCTCCGAGTAGAAACCGCAGTTCCCCGCAGTCCAGCTACCGCCGTGCGTGCCTCCGCTTTCAAGCTTCCGCTCTCAAGCAGTTTCCGATGTCCAGCTTCCGTGGTGCAGGCTTCCGTAGTACAGGCTTCCGCAGTCCTGTCTCGCTCAGCGCCGATCCAGCCGCGTAACGCGCCCCACCTGCGGCGCCACAATCCGCCCTCCCATCCCCTCCAAATGCTTGAGCACAAGGTCGACCGTCCGCGGCGCACTGGTGGGATCCGCATTCAGCGCCGCACACACCGGCGCCGCCTCCGGAATCGAGTACCCGTCCCCCGACCGGCACGCCGGATACGTCACGAACGTCACCCGCAGCGTCTCGTCCGGCCGAATCACGCGTCCATCATCGCGCGTCAGCTCGCCAACAATCCGTGATCCACTTGGTCGCGTGCCGTCAATCGAAAAGCGCACGCCACTTACCTGCGGATACGGCCCGTCGCCCAGCCCGCCCTGACGCACACCGGTTTCCAGCACCGCGCGCAGCCGGGCACCCGTCAGCGGGAAGGTCACGGCCCGTGTTTCGTCAGCGAAGAGGAAAATCCCTTCGATCATGTGGCGCGTCACCGGCCCCGCCGCGATCACATCGTCAAAGCGCAGCGCGCCCGAGTTGATCATCGCAACGTCGGCGTTCGTGCCCGTACGCATGCCGTCCACGATCAAATCGCCGAAGCGCGATTCACCCTTTCGGGAAATCGAGTCGAGCGCATTGATCGCTTCTGGCGCGGTGCCCAAGACGCGATCGGGGCCGATTCGGCGCTCGAGTGTGTCGCGCCATCCGGCCACCACCGCACGCGTTGCCGCGTGCACCGGCATGCGCTTGTCGATCAAGATCGATTCGTCGGTCGACGTCCACTTGCCGCCGCGCCTGGTGAACGTCACCAGCACCGCGGTGCGCGAATTCGACATCCCCTTCACAACCAACCGCCCATCGGAGCGCGCGACACGCTTGCCGTCGTGTTCGTGTCCACCAAGGATGGCCTGCACGCGCGGTTCAACATCGAGGGTGTGCGTATCCTCGAAGATGTAGCGATGCGTCACGCCCACCACGAGCTCGCTCCCCTGCGCGGCCAGCGTGTCGACCAGGTACCTGGTCGCGCTGTCGGCATTGGTGCAGCGAACGTACGCGGGATAGTCGCGAACGACGGTCGTACCAAAGAGGCCGACTTTGACGCCGTTCACACGAACCGTGTCCCAGCCGCGCACACCGGGAAACGCCGAGCCATTCGCCTCGCGGCAGTTGCCCGACATCCAACGGAACCTGGATTCCGCCAATCGCGAACCCAGCGCCGCGCGCGAAATATCGAACTCGTGATTGCCCAACGTCGCAAAATCGAGTCGCGCGGCGTTGAAGCCGTCGACCATCTGCGCGCCCAGATACCACTTGCCGAGCACACTGGGCGACAACACGTCGCCCGCCAGCACGAACAGCACCGGCTGCCCGGTCACGCGTTCGATCGAATCACGCAATCCGGCCACGCGCGCCAGGCCACCGGTGCCGTCGCGCAGCGTGTCAATCACATAGACATCGTTCACGAGCAGCATCCGCACCGTTGACGCACTGCCGGCCTGCGGACCCGATGCGATGCGCATACTGCCCTGACAGGCTGCGAATGCAAGCGCTGCCGCCAACGCGGCGACGCCGACTCGCACCGAGCGCCACGACCTCAGCGGGGTGGTCATCACACCACCGACGCGGGATCTACACCGCGAATGGCGAACACCCGAGCCACCGCCTGTCCGATCTTGTTGTTCGGCGTACTCGCTCCCGCCGTGATACCGACGCGCAGCACACCCGCGGTGGGCAACCACGGCTGCTTCGTCTCTTCTTCGTGATGCTTGAGAATGCGACGGAAACGCACCGCATTGCCGGAGACATCGATCTCGTCGGGATCGGCAATATGGAACGTCGGCACATGCTCGGCGCACAACGCGGCCAGCGAAATCGTGTTGCTCGAGTTGTAGCCACCCACCACCACCATCAGGTCGAGCGGCTCGCGCAACAGCTCCTGCACCGCGTCCTGGCGGTCCTGCGTCGCACTGCAGATCGTGTCGAAGGTGCGGAAGTGCGCCGAGCGATGTTCCTCGCCGTACGTGCGCCCCATCGCTTCACCAACCGCGGCACCAATCGCCAGCGATTCACGCGCCAGCATCGTCGTCTGATTGGCGACGCCGATGCGCGCGAGATGCACATCGGGATCGAATCCGTCGGATGCGGCCACCGCGAACTTTTCGAGGAACGCCTCGCGCGTCATCGCCGGTCGGGCCGGAGTGCCGCCACCCATCGCCTCGATGTAGTCCATCACCAGGTCCGCTTCACCCATGTCGCGCACCACGAGATACTGACCGCCCGAGTACTTCTCCACCTGCGACGCGGTCGCGCGTGTCTCCTCGTGGTAGTACTTGCCGTGGATCAACGACGTGAACCCGTCGCGCGCGTACGCCTCCACGCGCTTCCACACGTTGAGCACCGAACCGCACGTGGTGTCCACCACGACACAGCCCATCTCGCGCAGCGTTTGAAAGTCCTGGATCGTCACGCCGAACGCGGGGAGGATCACGACATCTTCCCTGGCCACCGGCGAATAATCGAACCCCTTGCCGCTTGCCGACAGAAACACCACACCCATTTCGCGGAGCTTCTCATTCACGTGCGGATTGTGAATGATCTCGCCGGCCAGAAAGATGCGTCGCTCGGGAAACTTGAGTCGCGTCTGATAGGCGTAGTCGACCGCGCGCTCCACGCCGTAGCAAAAGCCAAACTCGCGCGCGAGCCGAATCGTGGTGTCGCCAGCCGTCAGCGTGTAGTCACGCGCGCGAAGCAGGTCGACCAGATGGCCCGTGTAGTCAGCGGCCAGCGTATCCTGGACCTCGGCCTTGAGACCAAAGCCCTTCCGGACGTACGTGTCACCCGTCGGGGAGGTGGTGGAGATGTCGGACATCCCTCAAATCTAGCCACCCGCTCCCCCGGCGGCCGCCGGAATGTGGTACGGCGCCAGCTTCTCCCGCACCACCGTGGGGAGCGGGCGTTTGGCAAACGCTTCGACCGTCACGCATACGATCACCAGCGCGGTTCGTGCCACTACCCGCTCGTCGGGAAGGCGCAATTCGCAGGACAGCGTCAGGGACGTTTCGCCAAGTCGTGACACCCACACATCGACCGTCAGCAAATCATCGATACGTGCCGGGGCGAGATACTCGATTGTGAGCTGCCTTCGCGGCATCCACACCGGGGCCGGGTCGAACAGCGTACTGAAGGGCATGCCGGCGTCGCGCAGCAACTCCTGCTCGGCCATCTCGATGAATCGCGTCACCGCGCTGAAGCGCATGATGCCGACCAGGTCGACATCGGCCCAGCGGATGCGTTCGGAGAAACTGAAGGGTGCGGGCTGCATACGTTACGCGAAATTCGCAGAATGGTCGGGTATTCCCCGCTGGCTGCCGCGGAGATTTGGTGCGATGCTCAAGCTATGTATCGGACCATCCTCGTGCCGTTCGACGGCTCCACGCTGAGCGCCTCTGCTGTGCCGCTCGCGATCGATTTGGCTCGCCGCACGGCGGCCACCGTGCACTTGGCGATGGTGCATGACCCATCGTCATACATCCCGTTCGTAGCCGGTGAAGTGGCCGTGCCGATTTACGACGGCGAACTCGAAAAGGAGCATCGCGCCGCCGACGTCAGGAAGCTCGACGACGCGATCGCGATGCTTCGCGCCGCGGGCATTCCGTCGAAGGGTGTACTGCTCGAAGGCACAGTGGCCGACGCGCTCGAGAAGTATGTGGAGCAAGTCGACGCCGACCTTACGATCATGACGACACACGGTCGTGGAGGATTTCAGCGCGCGCGGTTGGGCAGTGTGGCCACAGCGTTTCTCACGCGCATTACGCATCCGGTGTTGCTGTTACGGGCGGAAACCGACGGTGAGGTTCCCGCCTTTCCAGATGGCCCGGTACTCTGCGCACTCGATGGAACGCAGTTCGCCGAAGCGATGCTCCCGTACGCGAAGGCATTCGCCGAGGCGTCCGGGCTCCCGCTGCATCTGGTGGGAGTGAGTGTGCCGCACGCGGTGCCCATGGCGCCATTCGGCGCCGAGACGTTGCTCGTGGACGACACGGCCGTGCGCGCCGAAATGGGCGGGCGACGCGACTATCTGGCGCGCATCGCCGGCGAGTGTCCGTCTGGCACCACCTTCGCCGCACTCGAAGACATGAGCGTCTCGCACGCGCTCCTCGACGAAGGAAAACGCATGAACGCCGGCGCCGTGGCCATCGCCACCCACGGTCGGAGCGGCTTCGCGCGATTCATGCTGGGTAGCACCACCGATGAAGTGATGCGACACGCGCACATTCCCGTGCTCGCGTATCGCCCGCACACGGCGGGACACTGAATCAACGTTCGAAGTACTCGCGGGCGATCCAGGGCGCGAGCGCATAGCAGACCAGCGTCTCGTAGGCCGCTTGTCGATCAATGAGTCCCGCGGTGAGAATGCCAACAGCGCCGCGGCCGTGCTTTGTGCCGACGGTCTGCGCCACCGCGTCCATCGCGTAGCCAAGCTCCTCGCCAGCGCGAAGACGCGCGGCGACGATATCCGGGAGCGGCATCGACAGCGATCCGCCGACGCCTTCGGTACCCGCGGCGTCCACGATCACAGCCCACGCGCAGCTTTGCAGTTTGCCGTTCGGCAGCTCCACCACGCCGCCTTCGAGTCCGACACCCATCGTGCCACCGACTGCCCTGAGCGCCGCGTTCGCTCGCTGACGCGCACCGGTCTGAGTTTCAGTGTCCCCGAACGGCTGCGCTGGCACGCCACTTTCCACGGCGATCCCCTCGACGCTCGCCGATTCAGAGACGCGCGCCAGCACCGCGCGCACCGCCGCGATCTTGACCGGGTTCGTAGAACCCACAACGACCCGCGAAACCAGACCAGATGGCAGGATAGACACGGCGTGAAGTAACCGGGAAAAGGACGAAACGCTTGCTCGCAGCCACGTGGGCGAGTAAGACTAGAAGCTGACGAAGACCTCATCACACTAATGCCCGCTTCCGCCGCTGTGCGACGGGCCGATTCACGGGACCGGCTCCCTGATGCCGAACGCCCGCGAACCAGGCTCTGGCTCGATTTCGTAAACACCGACGCCGCGGCGCAGATGCCCGGCGGCGATTTGTTGCGCGACTTCGAGGCACTGCTGAGCTGGCTTCAGCAACACGCGGCAATCGATGAGGAACGGGCGGCCGGCATTCGCCGGCGCGCTGTACTCCAGCCGGCAGCGGCCGCCGCAACGCTCGTGGATGCGCGCCGCGTTCGGGCCGCCCTGCGCGCGCTCTCCGAGCGCGGCGTCAGTATCGATCGCGTGAAGGAAGACGCGCTCGTCGAGATCAATCGCGTGCTGGGGCGCAGTGCCGGTACGCGCAAACTCGAGATCGCTCCCGATGGGAGCTACGCGCGAAGCTTCGTGCCCACCGGCGATGCCTTTGCCGGTTTGATGATTCCGATCGTGGAGTCGGCGGCCGACTCACTGGTATTCGACGAGTTGCCGCGGGTCCGTCGCTGCGCCGATCCTCGATGCCATCGGGTCTTCTTCGACGGCACGAAGAACGGCCTGCGGCGCTGGTGCGATATGGGAACGTGTGGCAATCGCGCCAAGGCGGCGCGACATCGCGCCCGCGCCATCGGCGGCGGCGCATGAGCGGTCGGTTTCGCGCTCAGCAGCCCCATCGGCGTTCAGCCGCATGACCACACCGCGCACCCCCTCCAGCGCGGTCGAAGCCATCGCCGACCCGGATCTCACGCTCGAACGCGGCTTTGTCGCGTCGCTGCGTTGGCTGGTTGCCGAAGGTGATGTTCGCGGGGTCCGTCGTATTGCCGTTGAGATTCGCGCGCTGCGCGAAGCCCTCGCCACACTCGACGAAACGCGTCGCACACGTGACGAGTACGCGCGTCGCGCGAGCGAACTCGATCGGGAACTGCAAGCGGCGCTTGCCATTCTGGGCCCGGCCACGGCGATCAATGGCAACGGCTCATTGGTGCAGCGCCTCGTCAAGCTGCGCGAGAAGCTCGCCGAGGACACCGCGGCACGTCAGCAGCTGGTGCTCGAGCGCGATGCCTGGCGTGCCATGTGCACCTTGCTGACGCAGACGCGCGCGCGCGTCCACGAGCTACTCGACGAAACTGAGCGCGATCGCAATCACCTCGCCGCCGAGTTGGCGGTGATGCGAGATCGACTCGCCGAACAGGTCTCGCTCCACGAAGACGTCGCGCAACAGGCCGTGGGTGCGCGCGACGAACTGGCCTCGATGCGACGTCAGCTGGCGTCGTGGAGTGTCACCGTCGAACGCGCCCTCGAGGAGCTCAAGGCGCTCTGAAGCTGCGCCATCGCCGATGCGCGGACATAGCCCATGTCCACCGCGTACCCGGCCAGCTTGCGTTGCAGCTGTTTGCGTCCGCGAAAAAGCCGTGATTTGACGGTCCCTTCGGGCACACCGAGCTGCTGTGCAATCTCCGCGTATCGCAATCCGTGCAGGTCACTCAACACGACCGCTGCGCGATACTCCTCTGGCAGTGCACGAATGGCCGCGGTGATCGATTCGTCGAGGAAGGAGTCGTAGTAGCGCCCCTCCGGATCGGCCTCGCCAACGGCCTCGAACTGCGCCCAGCCTTCGATATCGTCAGGCTGCTGCACTTCACGCGCGTCGATGCGCCGTTTCCGGCTCACGAAGACGTGATACAGAATCGTGAACAGCCAAGCGCGGATATTCGAACCGAGATGGTACTGCTCCCAGCGTTCAAACGCGCGCAGGAGCGTGTCGGATACCAGATCTTCGGCGTCGTCGCGCGAGCGCGCGAGCTTGAGGGCGAACGAAAACATGGCGTCCAAGTGCTGCAGCGCCTCGCACTCGAACTGCACTCTCCTCGCTGCCCTGTCCTGTTCCTCTTCGTGCTCCATGGCGCCCCCGACGTCGAGATGACCTGCTCGGTGAACCAAGCGTTACGTCTGCCACGTCACTTCAGATTGCTTTTGCCGAGAACTACCGCCGACGACGTTTTCCCGGATGTGGACGACCACCACGTCCGCCGCCCTTACCGCCGCGTCCGCCATGACCACCGCGTCCGCCGCGGCCATCATCGCGACCAGACCGTTCGCGATATTTGTCGCGCTCGCTCCGCCGCTCGAGGTCAGTGAACGGATCGTCCAACCGATCCTGCAGCGTACGCAGGTCGTCGGCGCGAACCGATCCCCGCTGACCACGCGGCACGACGTAACGCAGCGGTCGATCCAGTATCGGTAGCTCTTCCACGACCACGGTGCGCGCCAGCTTTTCCGGCAGACGCAGTCGCACCACTGGCAGCAGGCGACCGTCGTGCTCTTCGATATCGTACTCGAGCCCCACGGTGCGGTCACGAATCTCCACCGCGTCGGGCAGCGCTGCCGCCGCGGCGCGCTGCTCTTCCGTCAGGAAATCCCGACGATCGAGCAGCATATGAAGCGAGCGAATGGTCTCCCAATCAGTCGCATCGCCCATGCGCTCGACGTACCATGCAGCGAGTTCCGCCTGTCCGAGTCGCGGAGTCATACCACCCAGTCGGCGATACACTTCGCGAATCTCGTCGACGGTCGGCTGATTGCGCCGCACGGATTGGTGACGCAATTCCCCACGCGCCGCCGCTTCGGCGAGCAGCTGACGCGCACCTGCGGCCAGTTCCGGCGGGAACACCGGCAACGGTTCGCTTTCGCGCGACAGTTCGAAGCCGTAGTACGTCACTCGACGTCGCAACTGCACAGGTGAGTGCTTGCGCTCAGGATCGAGTGTCAGCTCCGGTTCATGTCGATGCGCGTATTGCTTGATCAGGTCCATCGACATCTGGGTGCCTTCGATGCTTGCGCGAGGCACGCCAAATCGATCGGCGAAATACCGCAGCGTACCGGCGACCGCGCCCCACGAGCCGCAGACACTCGTCTTCGAGACACGCGCTTCCTGACCATCCGCCGTTTGCTCCTCGATCACCAGATCGAATGGCATGTAGCGCGCCAGGAGATCACCAAACTTGCGCAGCGCCGACGGACCGGCATGCGGCAATGTTTGCGGCAACGGTAGCCCCACTGAGCGATAGACACTCGCCATGGCCAAGGCGGCATCCTCGAGCGACTTCACCAGCACGCCACGCTGCTCAGCCCAGTGCGCAATGCGCTCGGCGTCGAACAGATGACGAGGCAATCCGTAGACGTTTCCGATGTATCCCGCTACGCGAAAGCCTTCCGCATACACGTTGTACGCCGTGAGATGATCGCTCCCGCGCACCACGAGCCCTTCAAGGTCGCGCCCTTCGCGCGTCATGCGATGCAGTGATTCCACCCCGCTCATCACCGCGAGCATCGGCAACAGTTCGTCATCGCCATTGACGATCAGCTCACCCCACGCCCGCTCCACCGGCAGCGCCTCAACGGCGCGTCCGTACCTGGTGAGCTTGCCGTTGTCCACGAGCCCTCGCTCTTCCAGCAAGGACATCGCTTTGCGATACGCGACGCGATCAAGCGGAACCGGCAGCTCGAGCATGTCGGCGCGCACGCCCAGATCGGCGCAGGTCAGCGCGACGCGCTCCGAGTCGCCGGCCAGCTGGAATTCGGGCTCAGTGGGACGCAACGCCTCAAATCGAATGTCGCGATCGCTGAGGATATACACCCGGCCACCGGCGACGCGTCCGTGCACGCGACCGGCCATCTGCAAAATCTCGTTGGCGCCCAGGTGCACGCGCGTGAGCACATTGCGCCCACGATCGATCACGTTACTGAAGCGCGTGTCGTCGATGATCACCGTGTCCAGCCCCGGCACGTTCAGCGCACTCTGCCCGGCCGCCGTCATCGCGAGGAAATACGGCTTGGGAACTTCACCCTCGAGAAACGGGCGAATTACGCGAATGGGTTCGCCCCCGTGATAGTGCGCGGCCGAAATTCGCGGAAAGCGCACCCGTACCCACTCGGCGGCTTCTTCCACACCCGCACGGGTCGGCAGGAAGATCGCGACCCCCCGTTCCGAACGTGCGAGCTTCTGCAGAAACCGATCATCGAGAAACGACAGCGGCTGCTTGCGTTCGACTTCAACCTTCGCGGCCTTGCTCTGATCGAATGCGTACACCTCGAGCACTTCCGCGCTGTTCAGGTAGCGCGAGTAGAATGACGGATCCACCGTCGCCGACAGCCAGATGAAACGGCAGCCGACACGCTTGCCGAGCGCCAGACAGAGCTCGAGCTCGGCGCTTGTCTGGTGAATCTCGTCAACGATCAGCGTGTCCTGCGGCAGAATGTCGCCGTCCTGGAACCAGCGGCGCGCGATGCCGGTCGTGATGATCACGACGTTCCACGTCGGCGTTTCCGGCGTCGCCTCGCGTTCACGATTCACCACGCCGACTTTAAGCTCGGTGGTGCCGAGAATCGTTTCGGCGATTGGCCGGATCGCGAGCGTTTTGCCGCTGCCGGTGCCGGCCACGATACCAAAGCCCGCCCCGCTCGCGGCGAGTCGCCTGAGGTCGGCTCCGCGCGTCCGCTCGAGGTACGTCTCCAGATGGAGCCCCACCGCGAGCTCGATGGTTTCGCACGCCGCCCGAGTCGGAGCAATCACGATCACGCGTCCGGTGGACGGCTTCGCCGCCGCGTAGGCTTCGCGATCGGGCGGGAGGTATCGGTCGGTAGTAGAGCGCACGAATGAAATTAAGTGTTCGAGCGGAGCATCGAGGGCATCACGTCGACGTCACGTTCCGCAGAAATCTGGCCTGCGGGTGTTGATTCAATTGCAATTTGCTCCACGTGGAACGTTCCCGCTGCAGGCCCGTGCTCTGGTGTTTGACTGTCCTCCCAATTCGCGCCCTGTCCCTGTAGCTTTGCGCGGTGCAGCGTATGGACATCTTCCGCAGTGGCGTGCCGGCGATCATCGCCATCATCGGCCTCGTCATTTTCGCCTACCTGTCGGCGGTGCGCCGTGATCGACTCGCACGCTACTGGGCGGCAGCGTGGGCGCTATTGCTGTCGCGTTACCTCTGGAACGCCACGGTCGATCAGAGCCTACCCTTCGCTGACTACGTCGACGGTGCGCTGCGCAGCGCGTTTGCCGGCACGGTGTTCGCCGGGGTGTGGTCGCTCGAGCGCCCACCGCTGCGCTATCGGTGGATCGTGGCGATCGCGTTGCTGGTTCCCGCGCTGGCGGTCGCGGCCGAATCGGTGAGTGGCGTAGCCGGCATCAGTTCGACCGCGCGACTCACCGTTCAGGCCGTGTTCCTGTCTGGCGCCGCGCTGCTGCTCTTTGGCAGCGCATCGCTCCCGCGTGTCGAGCGATCGAGTACCGGCGTCGCGTTGATAGGCTACGTGATCGCATCCACGGTCGCCGTCCGCATGAGCAGTGGCTCGAACGCCTTGCTCACCGCCAGCATGGTGGCGTGGTCCTGCCTGTTGCTCGTGGCGTTCGGATTTCTCGCCATGTGCTTCCGTCAGGCATACGAAGCCGAGTTGCGGGCGCGTGACGCCATGTCCTCCACGTTGACGCGGGCGCTGGGCGAGTTTGTATCCGTGTGCATGCACTGCCGCGCCGTGCAGGACGAACAACACCAGTGGCAACCGTTGGAGCGATTCGTCGCGGCGAGTCGCAAGACGCAGATTTCTCACGGACTCTGCGATAACTGCGCCGAAGAACACTATGCCGAACTCAAAGTCACCTGAAGCTCCCGCTGCGCCGTCCATCGTGCGCTGCGCGTGGGCCGTCAAACCGCTCGACATCGAATACCACGACACCGAATGGGGTGTCCCGGTGCATGATGACCGGGTGCTCTTCGAGTTCATCACACTCGAAGGCGCGCAGGCGGGCCTCAGCTGGAGCACGGTGCTCGCCAAGCGCGAGAACTATCGTGAAGCCTTTCTCGAGTGGGATGTCGCGGCCATCGCGCGATTCACACCGGCGCGCATCGAGAAGCTCATGAAGAACGCGGGGCTCGTGCGCCATCGCGGCAAACTGGTAAGCACCGTAAGCAATGCGCGCGCGTTTCTCGCGGTGCAGGCGGAGTTTGGCAGCTTTGATGCGTGGCTGTGGCGCTTCGTTAACAACACGCCGATCGTGCGCCCTCGGTCTCAGCGCCACGTGCCAGCGAGCACGCCCGAATCTGATGCGCTATCCAAGGCGCTGATCAAGCGTGGCTTCAAGTTTGTCGGCACCACGATCTGCTATGCGTACATGCAAGCCGTGGGCATGGTGGATGATCATGCGGAGGACTGCTTCAGGGCGAGAGCGCGCTGACTGGCTCCGGCGCAACTGCAAGTCGGTACCGGTAACTCACATCGCAAAGCAGGGGTCAGGGCGAAGCAGTCAGGGAGAAGTCCACTCCCCCCTGACTGCCACATCCTGACCCCTGCTTTTGAGAGGTCGTGACCCGCACACTCCTTCAGCCGCTACCGTGCGTGTCGAGCGCTCTCCATCACCGTTGGATTAGCTTCACTCTCTGCCCGTTCTTGAATATCTCCACGCGATCTGCTCTCCCATCGCGGTTCTGATCGGTCCACACCTGCAGCAACTGATTGTTGGCATCGAGGAAGAGCGCGCGCCACGGCACACCACCGCGCCCCTGATCGGGGATCCGCACGATGAACTCGTTGGTGCCAAGCCACTGCATCACGTCCGTGCTCGGGCGCCCCTGAATCACGTCGAGGGCCGCGCGCATGGGTGGGAGGACCTGCGGATAGGCGCGCGACGCGTACTCGGGCAGGTCGTCGCACCGACCGTCCTTGTCCTGGTCGAGACACACCGGCGGGCCATATCGAAGATCATCGCACCAACCGTCGCCATCGCGATCAAGGCACACCGACGATCCGGTGCCAGGTGGCCGCTGCCCCTGATTGAAGTAGCGCGGATCGTTCACCGCGCCAGGCACCACCACGCCCCCCGGCGTGACGTATCCGTTCCCGCCGTATGACCCTAAGGGCCCCTGCGGTGACGCGGTGCCGCCCGGATACGACGAAGCCGGCGAGGGTCTCGCCGGCTGGTCTCCGAACAGCTGTTCATCGGTGATCTTCTTCGATTCCGCGGCGTCTCGGGCGCGCGGGTCACCCATCGCCAAGGGCGGAATGAGCGGTGGTCCTTTCTTCTCCACCGGCTTGAGCGACTTGATCGGCAGCTCGTCGACCTTTTTGCCCTTCGAACGATCCTCGCCGTAAATCACGCGGCCATTCGACGGCTTGTTCTTCACGGCCGCCGCGCAATCGGTCGGAGCCGGCTGCTGATTCGGCGGAACGCCCTCAACCCACACCCGGCACATCCCGGCGGGCGGGAGATACTCCTTCGGGATTTCGCTCTTCGCGTCCTTCTCGTTCTTCGGCGCCTGAGCTGCAACACGAGTAGCCGTCGCTGTAGAGAACAGCGCCGCGATCGTCGCGAAAAACCGCCAGGATGTACGACTCATGCTTATACCTCCACAAAGACCCGGATGCGGCGTCGCAGACCATGCGACCCACCGCCGACGTCCAGAAAGGCATCCGTCATGCCAGTCTGCGCGACACCGCGCCGACGCCAGGGCAAGCCCCGTAAGTATCGGCGTTTCCGTACACTAGGGACAGGGGGAGGGTCCTCTTGGTCACGCGGCCGGCACATTGAGTGTCCTGATGGGGGGACAGATGGGTCCCGCGTGGCGGACAGTGCGTTCAACGGCCAGTGCAGAGTGCAGAGTGGGCAGTGAAGAGTGTAGAGCGCCGCAAAAGCGGTGGGGAACTCCGCATTCCTATGCTCTCTGCACTCTACACCCTTCACTCTCCACTGGCCGTTAGCGAACCACGGGTCAGTCCCCGAACGAAATCCCAATCATTCGGGCCGTCTGCACGATGTCATGCTTCGGATCCACCCGCTTCGTCTCCGACAACACCTCGGCGATCGGCACGGTGACCAGATGCGGCGACTGCAGTGCGACCATGTGTCCCCACTTCTTGTCGGCGACGGCTTGGACGGCGGCGGCACCAAAACGCGTGGCGAGCAGGCGGTCGTAGCCGGTTGGTGAGCCACCGCGCTGCAAATGGCCGAGCACCATGGAGCGCGTTTCCTTGCCGGTGAGTCGCTGAATGTCGTAGGCGATACGTTCAGCCACGCCACCCAGGCGACGCTCCTGACCCGGCAGCGAGGCGCCGATGATCGACTCCTGGCCGCCCTTGGGCTTCGCACCTTCGGCGACGACCACGATGCTGAAGCGCTTTCCGCTCGCATCACGCGCCATGATCTTCTCGCACACCTTGTCGATTTCCCACTCGATTTCGGGAATCAGAATCACATCGGCGGTGCCAGCGACACCGGCGTGCAGCGCAATGAATCCGGCTTCGCGACCCATCACTTCGAGGACCATCACGCGATCATGCGATTCAGCGGTCGTGTGAAGCTTGTCGATCGCTTCCATTGCGGTATTCACCGCCGTGTCGAAGCCGAACGTCGTAATGGTGCACGCGACATCATTGTCGATCGTCTTCGGAACGCTCACCACACGCACGCCCTTTTCAACGAGCTGCTTGGCGATCGCCAGCGAGCCGTCGCCACCGATCGAGATGATCGCTTCAATGCCAAGATTGCGCGCGTTTTCAATCAGCTCTTCCGAGCGATCGATATTCGTCCACGTGCCATCGGGCTTTTGCACCGGATAGGCGAACGGACTGCCGCGATTGGTGGTCTTGATGATCGTGCCACCCTGGCTCGCGATTCCACGCACACTGTCGACGGTGAGCGGCACGATCTCGTCTTCGCCAAGCAGGCCGGAAAAGCCGCGCTTGATGCCGAGAACGTCCCAGCCGCGTGTACGTGCCGAAAGGACCGCAGCTCTGATCACCGCGTTGAGTCCAGGCGCGTCACCGCCGCCGGTGGAGATGGCAATCCGCATAGAAGTTGTTGTTTCTGAAAATGGTGCGCGTGGATCGGGAGGGCCGAAGTAATCTAGCTGCGGGATCAGTCTCTACGGGATAGGGACCGTCGGTGACCGCATCGTGATTCCCGCGCCGGCCGCCAGTTGCCTCAGGATCGTATCCTGATAGGCGATCGCACCATGCAGCGAGTCTATCTGCCCCTGCAGCAACGCGTTATCCTCGCGAAACTGCGCCAGCTGCGCATTGAGATCAACGAGTGCCTGCCCCGACGTCAGGTCCGAAGTGGGTGTCGGAATGGCCCCTCCGCAGGCGCCGAGCGGCCCGGCAATGCTGATCGCCAGCGCTAGCATCCGCGGGAGTCGTGAAATTCCACGTGAAACAGAAGCGACTCCATGCGGCTCGACGAAATGATCCAACGTGTGAGCTTTCGATGACATAGCTCGAGCGAAGCGGGGCAAGGTTGTGGCCATGCCTCTAACTATAGGGCGGCCGGCGGCCGCCGAGAACGCGGAGAACTGCAACGGCTTTCGCGGAGGACGCGGAGGGGGGCGTCGGAATCGGGCCGGACGCACACTCGCTGAGCAGCTCATGGTGCTCGCGGTGACTGGCCTGCTTCTGGCGCTCGCAATTGCGCCTGGTTGGCCGCTCCTTGATCGCATCGCCGTGGCGAGCGCCGCCCAGGAAATTGTCGACCTTCTGGGCACCGCGCGCGAAATCGCAGTGGCGCGTCAGAGCCTCACCGCCGTCTACTTCGACGTGAGCGGACGCCGCGTGTTGGTGCAACAAGGCGGCGACACACTCGCGCACACGGTATTGAGCACCGGAGTCTCTCTGCAGGCTACGCGCGACTCACTGGCATACGCACCATCCGGACTCGGCTACGGCGCCGCCAACCTAAGACTGATCGTATCGAAAGGCCGCGCGGCTGACACCATCACTGTCTCGCGACTAGGCCGCGTAGCCCACAACTAACCTCCAGCCCCTCCGCGCCCCGCGTCCTCCGCGCCCCGCCGCAAGGCGGGCTCCGCGTCCTCGCCCGCAGGGCCCCTCAGGTACCAAAATCGAAGCCGGGCACACTAACCCGCGGAATCTCCTGACCGATCGTGCGCTCAATCGTGCGCACCATGCCAATCTCTTCGGCGCTCATGAAGGTGTACGCGTCGCCCGTGCTCGCCGCGCGACCCGTACGACCGATGCGATGCACATAGTCTTCCGGCTGCTGCGGCACGTCGAAGTTGATCACGTGCGTGATGCCGGAAATGTCGAGACCGCGCTGCGCGATATCCGTGGCGACCAAGACGCGCAGCTTCCCCGACTTGAAGTCTTCGAGCGCCGCCACGCGCTCCTTCTGCGACTTGTCGGCGTGCATCGCCCCCGCCTTGATCCCGGCCTGCGCCAGATCTCGCACGACACGGTCGGCGCCACTCTTCGTACGCGTGAACACCAGCACCGAGTCATGCTCGTCGGCGGTGAGCAAGTGCACGAGCAGATCGTTCTTGCGATGACGCGGCACCGGATACACCGCGTGCGTCACCGTCGTTGCGGCGCTCGAGCGGCGCCCGACCTGCACCACTACCGGCTTGCGCAGATACTTGCGGCCAAGCGCTTCGACTTCCGGCGGCATCGTCGCACTGAACAACAGCGTCTGCCGATAGCGCGGGATCTGTTCGACGATGCGATTGAGCTGTGGCGCAAAGCCCATATCGAGCATGCGGTCCGCCTCGTCGAGCACCAGCGTTTCGAGATAGGTGAAGTCGACGTTGCGCTTCTCGAGATGGTCGAGCAACCGGCCCGGGGTGGCGACCACCACATCGACGCCGCGACGCAGCGCCTTTTCCTGCGGTTCGTATCCGACGCCGCCATAGACCGGAATACAATCGACAGGAGCGTATTTCGAATACTTCTGCACGCTCTCTTCGACCTGCAGACAGAGTTCGCGCGTGGGAGTCAGCACCAACACGCGGGTGCGACGCGGGCCGCCCAGCAACCGGTGCACCATCGGCAATGTGAAGCTCGCGGTCTTGCCCGTGCCGGTCTGTGCGAGACCAATGAGGTCACGCCCCTTGAGCGCAAGCGGGATCGCCTCGCGCTGAATCGGGGTCGGACGTTCGTAGCCTGCGTCGTGCAGGGCAGTCAGAAGGGGCGGGGCAAGCCCCAGATCGGCGAAGGTTACATCGCCGACAAGCGTATCTGGATCGATGACAGTCATGTGAGTCCCGAAACCTAACGAGGTCCGGGCTCAGCGCGCCCCTCTATAATGTCCAGCTCGCGGTCAGGCGAACTCGAGGGTCCTGCCGGCCAGCTGCGCGATCAGCGCCAATCGGAAGGTGACATCCACCGATAGCGCCGTGGCATCACCGCTCGCTGAGCCATCCATGAGCGGCAACAGCGGCCAACTCCATACCGGAACTGAGGGCGGGATCGTCACCGAACGGGGAGGCGTCCACACTCCGCGTCGATCGCGATCATCGAGCGTGCGGTCGAAGAGGCGCTGCCACCCCTCGTGGCGGCTCAGAAAGCCCAGTCGCGCAACTATATCGAGCCACGCGAGCGCACTCGGCATGTCGCCATCGAGGTCGCCGCGTGTTGCCAGGAAGTCGCCGGGGGCCAAATGCGGCTGCTCCAGAATCTGACCACCCACTTCCTGCACGATGGCCTGTCGCGGCCACTCGCCTTCGAGATAGCTGAACAGCCGCTCCATGAATTCGCTGTGCTCGCTCCGAAACTGCGGCATGTACGCGAGCATCTGCAGCAGGTGAAATGACGGCGGCGCGGCGTCCACGTGCAGCACATGCTGATTGCCATGACGCACCCACGGCTTTGTCGCCAGCGGCGATCGAAAGAAGGCATGGACGCGGTCAATCAGTCGACGCGCGGCTCCACGCAGCCGTGGATCGGCTTCGTATCCTGCGTGCGCGAGCGCCGCCGCCGATGCCTCGCGCAGCAGGAGCCGGCCGCGCTGCACCAGCTCTTCGTCGTCGCCTTTGGGGCGAAGCTCGCCGAGGACGGTTGGGTCGTCGTCCTGTGCGAGCAGTCGGAACAGGAGTCGTTTGGTGCGCGCGAGCCCCGGCGATTCCGAATCCCACCCGAGTTCAAGCAGGCGGCGATAGGCGGGAATGGTACCGAGCCCGGTCATGCCTTTGCCGTTCGGCACCGACAGCATCAGCGTCTTGGTATGCCCGCCCCAGGTGCCGTCGCCGTCCTCCATGCCGAGGATGTGCCACCCCTGCTTGCTGGCGTAGGGCATGAGCGGCCAGGAACTCGAAAGCGGCTCCTGCCGAATAAGCTCCCGCACGGCCCGGTGGGTGATCACCGGCGCCCCATGCTCCACCAGCCAAGAAACGGGGACCAGCACCGGCGGCGGCGCCGGCGGCGGCGGGGTGGGAACCACGCGCGGCACGAGCAGCTCGCCGGGAACCGGGAGCATGTCCGCATCGGAGAGCTGCGTGGGGAGCGACAGCGAAGGGATGGTCACAATCACGCTATTGTATGCCCAGCGGACGACTTCGCCAGAGGTTTGGTGCATTCATCACCCGCGCCGACCCGTCAGGTGACCGGGACCACCGATGGATTTCCCGGTATCGGCAAGACTTAGAACGGTCCCCAACAGAGGTGACCAGACGCGGGTACTATATCGCGGTGTCCTGCCCTCGCTGGCGCGAACGCGCCGCGACGAGAAACTCCCCACCGGATTACACACCGATGAAGAACACGCTTCGCCTGATCGCCGCTGCTGCGGTCCTTGCTGTTGCTGCCCCCGCGTACGCCCAGGGTGGCGGTGGCGGCGGCGGTGGCGGTATGCAGATGTCGCCTGAGCAGCGCATGGCTCGCACGAAGGAACAGCTGTTCGCCGGTATCACGCTTTCGGCCGCCCAGGGCGCGAAGGCCGACACCGTGCTGATGGACGGCATGAAGAAGCAGACCGAGATGATGCAGGCTGCGCGTAGCGGCGGCGGCGACATGGCCGCGATGCGCGAGCAGATGGGCAAGATGAACGAAGAGCGCAACGCCAAGCTCAAGGCGCTTCTCACGAGCGACGCCGACAAGGCCAAGTTCGACGAGAACGTCAAGAACATGCCGCAGGGTCGCGGCCGCGGCGGCAACTAAGTCGCTTCGAGTCTTCCCGACTCGCGCTGATAGAAGCGGGGACGCCACTCGGCGTCCCCGTTTTTATATTGTGGGCGCCATGCTGGCTCCCGCGCGCGCACGCGCCTCCTCTGTCATTCGCTGATGCGCGGCGAATTTGTGGACCTCGATGGGGTCCGCCTCTACTGCTACGCCTTCGGTCAGCGCGGCGCCGGTCATCCGCTGGTGCTCGTGCACGGCGCATTCACGTCGTCGCATGTCTGGCAGGATGTGCTGCCGCGCTTGCCGAAGGGGCATCGCGTACTGGTGCTCGATCTCTTGGGCCATGGCCGTAGCGATCCACCAGGCAAGCACTCCATGACGGTCGCGGCGCATGCCAAGCGATTGGAAGCGCTGCTTGATGTCATGGGCGTTCAACAGGCGGTGCTGGTTGGCCACGGCATGGGTGCGGCAATCGCTGCGCGCGTTGCCCATGCCCAGCCCGATCGCGTGGCGCAGCTCATGCTCGTCAATCCAGTGCTTCTCGCCGCCGAGCCTCGCGATGCCACGCTCACCGGTCGATTGCGACGTCTGACCTGGTTGCTGCCGCTCTGGAAGCGGTTGTCGCCATCGTGGCTCGCCTCCGCGCTTCACTACGCGCTGCTTCCGTGTTTTGCCAATCGCGATCTTGGTGCGCGCGCGCTCGATGTGTATCTCAAGCCGTATCGCTTTCGCGATGGCCGCGACGCTGCCTGTGCACAGCTCGATGCACTGCGGCACTCGAGCACTGACACCGTCGATGCATTGGCGGCTGGTGCGCTGCGCTGCCCCACGGCCCTCGTGCTCGGCGCGAGCGATCCGCTATTGTCGGACTCACGCGCGGAGCGACTGAAGGCCGCGCTCGTACGCGCAACCAGCGAACAGCTCACGACGCTCACGCTTTCCGGCGCGGCGCATATTGCGCCGGAGGAAGCCCCCGATCGACTTGGAACCGCCGTTGGCGACCTGCTGACGCGCTGACACTTTTTCGCCGAGTTACACATGACTGACCAGACTCGCCTCGACGCCATGCGCGCGATGGCTGCCAAGCAGCCGAACAATCCGCTGGTGCGATTTGGTCTCGCCAACGAACTGCTCAAGGCGAACCTGTTGGAGGAGGCGGCCGCGGAACTGGGGACGTACCTTGGCAGCTACGACGACGAAGGCAACGGGTGGCTTCGCTACTGCGATACACTCGTGGCGCTCGGTCGGCACGATGAAGCCCGCGCCGCCGCCGTGAAGGGACAGAACGCGGCGCAACGCTACGGGCACGGCACTCTCATGCAGGAATTCGAGGAGCGAGGCTACTGAGATGATCGACGCGATGAAGCGTGGGATGTCGGCGATGGCGTGTGTGACGCTGGTGGGTGCGCTCACCGGCTGCAAAGGCGAGACTGTTCCGCAGACCAGTACCTATACGGTCTCGGCCAATCTGGATTTATCCGCGCTTCGCATCGTCGACCTTTCTCACGCCTTCAACGCGAAAACGATCTACTGGCCGAACTCACCAAGCGGATTCGCCCTCTCCTCGCAGGCGAATGGCATGACGCCAGGTGGATGGTTCTATTCGGCGAACAGTTTCTCCGCGCCCGAGCATGGCGGTACACATCTCGACGCGCCATCGCACTTCGCCGAGAAGGGGAATCACAACGATCAGATCCCGCTCACGCAGTTAGTTGCGCCCGCGGTCGTGATCGACGTCAGTGCGGCGGCCGCAGCGAACGCCGATTATCTGCTCACACGCGACGATGTGCTTGCCTTCGAAAAGACGCACGGACCGATTCCCGCGGGCAGTATGGTGTTGCTGCGCACTGGATGGAGTTCGCGGTGGCCCGACAAGAAGTTGTATCTGGGCGACGACACGCCGGGGCGCACCGACCAACTGCACTTCCCGAGCTTCAGCCCTGAGGCAGCCACCATGCTGGTGAACGAACGCAAGGTGGCGGTGCTTGGCGCCGACGTCGCGTCGATCGACTATGGCAAGAGTGCGGACTTCCAGGTGCATCGCATCGCGATGGCGAAGAACGTGCCCGGGCTCGAGAACCTCACCAATCTCGACTCGTTACCCGCGACGGGCGCGATTGTCATCGCACTGCCCATGAAGATCGAGAATGGATCGGGTGGACCACTTCGCGCCATTGCGCTGGTCCCGCGCCAGTAGGCGCTGACACGCCCTACAGCTCGCGCGCTTCCTTCGCCGCGTCGATCACATAGCCCAGGTCGCGCGAAATGGCGCGCGCTTCCTGGGTCGCGCTGGTGACGTCGTTCACCGCGGCGCCCACACCCATTGCGCGCAGCTTCACGATATCGAAGCGGAGTGAACGGAGTGCAAGTGAGGCGCTCTCGAGCTGCCGCGCCATCGTGTCGCGTCGCTCGGCGAGTTCGCGCAGCGAATCGCGCTGACGCGTGAGCAGCGACAGGCGTCGCTCGCGATCGGGTGCCGTTTCCGGCTCGGCCTCGGCGGCCGCAACGCGGGCTTCAAGCTGCGGTAGCGCATCGCCCGGTAAATCGCGATCGAGTCGCTCGAGTCCCTGCGCCAGCGCGCCCACGCGATCGAGTAGCGCTTCGGCCGTCGGCTCGACGTCCGGAATCAGCGACTTGTCGGCGTCACCCAACTTGCTCAATACATCGGTGATGGTGACGCGATCGTCGACCGCGCTGCGCACCATATCGCCGTAGCGCGAGCTCAGTACGTTGTCGCCAGCAATGAGCGCGAGTCGCTCGCGCGCCTTCTGATCGAGCGTACGCGTATCGCTGCGCGCGGCGATGGGCTTCCAGCCCTCGCCGAGGGCCGCGCCCACCGAGATGCCGGCGCGGCGGAGACGCATCCAGTCAATCATCGACAGCTGAGCGCCGACAATCGTACCGATCACGCCGATGCCGAACGGCACGACCATCGGTTCGATATTGAAAGTGCCGCCAATCGCGAAGCTCACCATCGCACCGACTGCCGAACCGGCCAGCCAGGTGAGATGCTTGCGGAACCCCTTCACCAACTTCGCAATGCCCTCCGGCGACGAAGGCTCCCGCTTCGCCGGCTCACCACCGAAGATCTGTCCCCACGTGATTCCACGTCCGCGCATCTTGGCGTAGCGGCCAACGAGCCCCAGCATGATGCCACCCGCCGGGAAGATGGCCCACGGGAAATTCGGACTCGTCACCGCGTTCACGACGCCGAGAAAGCCAATCGTCGCGAAGCTCGATATCATCTGCCCCTTGAAGCGCGCGATGAGCTCCTCGTCCGAACGTGCTGGCATCCACGAGTTCGCACCGTCACGCCAATCGCTCACCATGTCGCGGCGCTGCTCACGTACCTGCGAGCGCCATTCGCGCATCGCGTCGCGATAGTCCGACTTCCACTCGCGCATCGCATGACGGTCGGCGTGCACCGGTACCGGTGGCATCTGCGGCATGGGAGGGAGCAGACCCGGCGATGGCAATGAACGCGGCGCCGGCGCGGGCTCACCGACACGACGTGGCGCCCAGTCTTCGCTGCGATGTCCGTAGCGCGCGTCGTCACGACCTAAAGACGGCGGTGCGGAAAGCGACGGCGACTGCGAGTACGACTGTGAATACGATGGCGACTGCGCATCGACGCGCGCCGGCCCACCATGGCCAGGGTGTCCGGGTGCGAGCGAACCATCCCGTTGAGCGCGTCGCAATGCATCGCGCAGCTGCAGCGCGCTTTCAAAGCGATCCTGCGGCCGCTTCGCGAGACAGCGGTCGAGAATATCCACCAGCACACGCGGCGCATCAGGGCGCAGCGCGCGCAACGACGGCGGTGTGTCGCTCACATGCTTCATGAGCATGGCCGGCGTGCTCGTGGCTTCGAACGGCAGCTTGCCGGCCAGCATGAGATAGCCCACGACGCCCAGCGAGTACACATCGCTCCGACCGTCGACTTCCCGGTCGCCCATCGCCTGCTCGGGGCTCATGAATGCCGGCGTACCCACGGCAATGCCCGTCTGCGTGAGGCGTGAACCGCCCTCCGCCGCGCGCGCGATACCAAAGTCTGTCACCATCGCACGACCGGACTCGCGATCGATCAGCACGTTGTCCGGTTTGATATCGCGGTGCACCACACCACAGGCGTGGGCATACGCCAGCGCATCGGCCACCTGCTCCATCGTGCGCGCGATGAACTCGAACGGCGGACGCCCATCCTTGAGCACGCGCGCCGCCAGACTATCACCGGTCACCAGCGACATCGCGAAGCAGACGATGCCGCCAACCTCGTGCACCGCATAGATGGGGACAATGTGCGGATGATTCAGCCGCGCCGCCGTCTGCGCTTCGCGCACGAAGCGCTCACGCACATCTGGCCGGAATGCGAGCTCTGGCGGCAAGACTTTGAGTGCGACATGGCGCTGCAACCGCACATCTTCCGCGGCGTAGACGACGGCCATTCCGCCGCGACCCACCTCCTCGCCAATCAGGTAGATGTCACCGATCGCCGCCGTGACGCGGTCGCGCAGCATTGCGGCGTCAGCACCATGCGCGCCTTCCTTTGGTGCCGCGCCATCAGCGCGCGCCGGAGCGGGAGTGCTGGCCATGTCGCGGTCGGCCCTCAGGCCAAACGCGCGGCGGTCAGGTCGCGCACTTCACTCGCCGCCTGCACGGCGATGTCGACCTCACGCGCCATGGCCATCGCCTGTTCGGCGACGAGTGTAACGCTTTGCACCGAGCTGTTGCCCGTGCGCAGACGCACCAGATCGAGCCGCACGTTCTCGAGCGCGAGGCGGCAGCTCTCGAGCTGTGCCTTGCGCGTCGTGAGCTTCTGCTGCGCGTCGATATGACCGCGCCGTTCGCGACGCAGCTGCGCCAGTCGACGGACGCGCGCTTCGCTGCGCGACGTATCAAGCGGATTCGCTTCCGCTTCGAGCGTGGCGATCTCGTGCTCGACGCGCTTGAGCGGCTCCGGCCCCTGCTCGAGTTCAATGCGCGCCAGGTCGCGCGCGATGACTTCGACCTTGTTCACCAGATCGATCGCGGTGTTCGACACGTCAGGAATGCGCGAACGCTCGTTCGCCGGAATGGTGGCCAACAGGCGACCAATCTCCTCGCGATCGGCACGCGCACCGCGCACGAGGTTGAGATACGGTCCAAGCTGATCGTCGCGCACTGGCGCCTGCGGCGCGGTCGCGCTCGCACTCACCGCGCCGATCGCACCAGGCAGTGGCGTGCCCGGGCGCAGCACCGCACTCAGCGTATTGCGATTCTGTCGTCCAGCGGCGCGCAGCTCGGCGCGTTTTTTCTTGCTGAACACTGAGGTGACCGAATCCACGAGATCGGACACGACTTCGCCGAACATGCGATCCTTCGGCTGACGCAACACATCGCGCCAGTCGAAGCCGTCGGACCACAACTTCGCGTACTTCCAACCGAGATACACGCCCCACAGCGTCGGGATCGATCCGATCTCGGCACTCGTGACGAGCGATATACCCGCGAGCGGCAGGCCAAAGAAGATGAACGGACCGAGCTTACGACGGAATGCAATGACTTTGGGATCGCCCCACCGCTGTCGTTCCTCAGTCGTGGGCGTGTACATCCCATCGGGCGTGTAGCCACCGCGATAGTCGCCACTGCTCGATGAGTAATCGATTCCGCTGCGCGGCGGCGCATTGAGCGGCGTCGGCATCTGCGCAGCGGGCGCGCTCGTGAGCGTGCGCGGCGAGTACGCCGGCGCTGAGTAGCCAGGCGCCGCCGTCTGATTTCCCGGCATGCCGCCCATTTGCATGCCACCAATGGGCGCGCCGTTGAAGGTGACCGGCGAATTCGGATTCAGCATCGACTGGTTCATGCCAGTCACGACACCGGTCTTGAGCGCCTGCACCATCTCGGTCGCCGACTGAAAGCGATGATCCGGATTCTTTTCGAGCAATCGCATCACGATCGCCGCCAGATCGGGCGGCACATCGGAGCGACGCTGCGAAATAGGCACCGGCGCTTCCGCCAGATGCTTCACCAACAGCGCAGGCGTGGTGTTCCCGGTGAACGGCGGCTCGCCGCACAACATCTGATAGGCAACCACACCCAACGAATAAAGATCGCTGCGCGCGTCGAGGTCGCGATCACCCGACGCCTGCTCGGGTGACATGTACGCCGGCGTACCGATGGCCATGCCAGTGGCCGTGAGACGTCCGCCATCGGCCGAGTCGGTCGCGGCGCGCGCGATTCCGAAGTCGGTGACGAGCGCGCGTCCGTCGATGCCGTCGAGCAGAATGTTATCGGGCTTGATATCGCGGTGCACCACGCCGCGCGCATGCGCGTACGCGAGTGCGTCGCCAACTTCCTGCAACCACCGTCGCGCGTCTTCGATCGGCAGCGGTCCACGGGTCTGCAACTTCTTGGCGAGATTGTCGCCGTCGATGCAGGCCATCACGAAGAACACAAGATTGCCGACTTCATCGACCGAGTAGATCGGCACGATGTTCGGGTGACTCAGCTGCGCCGCCGTCTCCGCTTCGCGCAGAAAGCGTGAGCGCACATCACGACGGAACGAGAGTTCCGGCGGCAGCAGCTTGATGGCGACATGGCGCTTGAGCCGCCGGTCGCGGGCACGATAGACGATGCCCATTCCCCCGCGGCCAATCTCACAGTCGAGCTCGTAGGCGGCGCTGAGCGCCTGCTCCACATGCGCGCGGAGTTCGGCGTCTTCGGTTGAAGCGAAGGGGTCGGACACTCGTTTCGGATCGGGGAGTCGGAGCCGGTACTCCCCATTGTAGCACCGAGGAGATACCGACAACAGCAGCGAACCAACGGCAGGGACGGACGACCCAGAAACCGCTGGCCGGAGCCCCCTACGGGGACTACTGGTCCGGAGTTGCAGTCCGACACGGACCGGCCATTCCGGCACGGCCCGGCCAAGCCGGCGTCGGCCCGCGGAGGCAGATTGGGTGAACCTGCCGGGATGGCGGGCATCGCGCGGCGCGAATGATGCCGAAGGATGTCCCGTCATCTCTCTGCACAGGATTTGTCGATTATGGGTACGCGCCTCACTCTCCCGGTTCTGCCGCTTCGCGGGACCGTCATGTTCCCCGGAATTACCGCGCCGATTGCGGCCGGCCGCCCCGGTACCCTCCGAGCCATCGAAACGGCTCTCAAGGGCGACCGGTTGGTCTTTGCCGTCGCGCAGCGCGATAACACGGAGGAACCCACCTCGGACATCCTCTTCACCACGGGTGTCATTGCCCGCATTGGCCAGATCCAACGCGGCCTGGGCGGCGTCCAGCTGCTCCTTCAGGGCGAGCAGCGCGCCACGGCCCTGCAATACGGCGAGACCGACGGCTACCTGACGGCCGTCACGGTCCAAGCCGAGGAAATGCTCCCGCTCAACCTCAAGGACCCGGCCTTCGAAGCGCTCCACAAGGAAGCGCGCGAACGGGCGGCGGAGTTGGGCGAAAAGCGCGGTCTGCCGGAAGAAGTCGTCCATCAGGTGCTCGATTCGGTCGAAGACGCCGGTCGTTTCTCCGATCTCGTGGCCGGCTACATCGAACTGACCGTGCCCGAAAAGCAGGGGCTGCTCGAAACGCTCAGCGTGGAAGAGCGCCTCCGCCGCGTCCTTGTGCATGTGCAGCGTCAGATTGGCCTGCTCGAGGCTCAGGAAGACATCAAGAGCCAGGTCCAGGAAGAGCTGGGCGAGCGTCAGCGTGAGATGTTCCTCCGCGAGCAGCTCAAGGCAATTCAGAAGGAGCTCGGCGATGACGATTCCTCAAAGGAAATCGCCGAGCTTCGCGAAAAGCTCAACAAGCTGGTGCTGTCGAAGGAAGGTCGCGCTGAGGTTGAGCGCGAGCTCGGCCGCCTCGAGCGCGCCGGCCGCGAAAGCATGGAAGCGCAGGTCATTCGCACCTATCTCGAGTGGATCGCCGAACTGCCGTGGAATGCGCGCAGCGACGACCATCTCGAATTGGCGCGCGCTGGTGAGATTCTCGACGAAGATCACTACGGCCTGAAGGATGTGAAGGATCGCGTACTCGAGTTCCTCGCGGTGCGTCAGTTGCGCGCGCAGCAGGTTGCGGCCGAGGTGGCGACGACGGGTGAGTTCCCGGTGTCCAAGCTGAAGGGCGAAGCAACGGATGCGACGCCCATCTTGAGTTCATCGGATAGCGACCGTCAGATCACCGACACCAAGGAAGCGAAGGCGCGCGCGATGGCGCGTGGACCGATCCTGCTGTTCAATGGTCCGCCGGGCGTTGGTAAGACGAGCATCGCGAAGTCGATCGCGCGGGCGCTTGGCCGCGAGTATGTGCGCGTCGCCCTGGGCGGTGCGCGCGACGAAGCGGACATTCGCGGACATCGCCGTACATATGTGGGCGCGATGCCTGGCCGTATCATTCAGGGCATGAAGCAGGCGGGCACCAAGAACCCGGTGTTCCTGCTCGACGAAGTGGACAAGCTGGGCCAGTCGTATCAGGGCGATCCGTCAAGCGCGTTGCTCGAGGTGCTCGATCCGGCGCAGAACGATTCGTTCACCGATCACTACCTCGGCGTGCCGTTCGATCTGAGCGAAGTGCTCTTCATCGCGACGTCGAACTTCATCCAGAACATCCCCGGTCCGCTGCTGGACCGCATGGAAGTCGTGGAGTTCAGCGGTTACACCGAGCGGGAAAAGTTGGCGATCGCGAAGTCGTACCTGATTCCGCGTCAGCTCGAAGAGAATGGCCTGGCGAATCGCGACCTGTCGTTCACCGACACCGCCGTCATGAAGGTCATCAGCGAGTACACCCGCGAAAGCGGAGTACGTCAGCTCGAACGTCAGCTTGGCGCCGTCGCGCGAAAGGTGGCCCGTCAGGTGGCGATGGGCGACACGGGCACGATCGATGATTCGCAGATCGACGGCGACGAAGTGCGCGAATTGCTCGGCCGCCCCAAGGTGCACCCCGAGCGTGCCGCCGAGCACGACGAGGTGGGTATCTCCACCGGCATGTACTACACGCCGATGGGTGGTGACATCATGTTCGTCGAAGCGAGCATTCGTCGCGGCGGCGCGCGCTCCAAGCCGGTTGATGATGCGGAAACCGTGCGGGTTGGACCGATCTCACTCATCCTCACCGGCCAGCTTGGCGACGTGATGAAGGAGAGCGCGCGTGCGGCGCTGACCTACGCCACGAACAACGCGCAGCTGCTTGGTATTCCGGCGGATCGCGTGGCCGATGCGAGCGAGGCGCACATTCACGTGCCGGCGGGTGCAATTCCGAAGGACGGACCGAGTGCCGGTATCGCGATCGCCACAGCGCTCGTGAGCGAGATGTCGAACCGGAAGGTGCGGCGCGATGTGTCGATGACCGGCGAGATCACCCTGCGCGGTCGCGTGCTTCCGATTGGTGGCGTGAAGGAAAAGGTGCTCGGCGCTCACCGCGCGGGCATCAAGGAAGTCATCATCCCGAAGGCCAACGAAGCGGACCTGGAAGACGTGCCAGATGAAGTGAGGCAGCAGCTCACCTTCCACGCGGTCGAAACGCTGAGGGATGTACTCAAGATTGCGCTGGTTGATTCCGGCGCTCAGGCAGCGGTCGAAGAGCTGGTGGGTGTGTAAAGCGAAGCGGCGGTCATCTCGGATGACCGCCGCTTTTGCATTGCTGCGTCGTTTGACGTATTCCGGGCTGGCGCCCGGCACGGCAGCTTGATTCCATGGCAACCGCTCTCACCGTGGCGCCCGGCCGGGCGCGGCTCGCGACACCGGCCGATATGGAGGCAATCCATCGCCTCAACCATCGCACGTTCGTCGACGAGATCCCGCAACACGCGCCGTGCGACGATCGCCGACTCGTCGATCGCTTCCACGACGAGAATGTCTACGTCGTCTACGAGGCCGACGGTGATGTGGTGGGAATGGTGTGCGGTCGCGCTCAGCGTCCGTTCTCACTCGATCAGAAGCTCGGGCCGATCGATCAGTGGCTTCCGCCGCACGAGCGCGCCGTTGAAGTGCGATTGCTCGCCGTCGACCCGGCGTATCGTGCAACTCGAGTGTTCGTGCGCCTGCTGCAGACGCTGATCGCCCATTTCGCCTCGCAGGGATACGACCTCGCCGTGCTGTCGGGGACGACCCGTCAGCTCGCGCTCTACGCGAACATGGGATGTGTGCCCTTTGCGCATCTCATCGGCGGTGCGGGAGCCGAGTACCAGCCGATGTATCTCGATCTCGAGACGGTGGCGTCGCGTTCGGCGTTTTCGTGGACGGGTGGATCGAGTACATGCGAGCGCGGCGGCACCTTCCTCCCCGGACCGGTAGCGATGCACGCCACGGTCGCCGAGGCGCTCGCGACACCGGCAGCATCGCATCGGGCCGACGCGTTTCTTGCGCAGCACGCGCGCGTGCGCGACACGCTCTGCGCACGAACGGGAGCACGACACGCCACACTGCTCCTTGGTAGCGGCACCTTGGCGAACGACATCGTTGGGATGCAGCTGGCGCAGCTCCATGCGCCCGGACTCGTGCTCACGAATGGCGAGTTCGGCGATCGACTCGTCGATCATGCGCTGCGACTCGGTGTGACGCACACCGTCGTGCGCGCGCCATGGGGAGCGGCGATGGACTGGTCGGCGGTATCAGCCGCCATGATGTCGACGAAAGCGCAGTGGCTATGGGCGGTGCACTCGGAGACGTCCACGGGAGTCGTCAACGATCTCGATCAGCTGCGCGCGGTGACGCGCGCGCATGACGCAAAGCTCGCGCTCGATGCGATCAGCAGCCTCGGCGCTGTTCCCGTCGACCTGCGCGACGTATGGATGGCGAGCGCCGTGAGCGGCAAAGCGCTTGCGTCCTATCCCGGCGTCGCGATTGTTCTGCATCAGGAGCTGCCAACACCCTGCACGGCTATTCCGCGATACCTGGACCTGGGACATGCGATCGCGTGCGGTGGTGTCCCGTTCACGCAGTCATCCAACCTGATCGCGGCGCTCGATGCGGCGCTGTGTGCAAGCGATTGGACCGGGCGATTCGAGCAGCGCGCGCAATGGGGCGACTGGGTGCGGACGCAGCTCGCAGCCGCGGGAGTGCCGGTGCTTGCGGCGAAAGACGTTGCCTCGCCGGTGGTGCACACACTTGTCCTACCGCCTGCAACGCGCGCGGAAAACGTGGGGCTCGCACTGCGCGCGCTGGGATATCAGATCGCGTTTGAAAGCGAATACCTGCGCGCGCGGAATTGGATTCAACTCTGCCTGATGGGAGAAGTGCGCGCGGTCGAGGTGAGAGGCGTGATGCGGGCTTTGGTTCGGGAACTGCGGAGGCCTGAACATCGGATACAAGACGAAACAGCGGAGGCTTGAAAGCGGAGGCACGCATAGCGGTAACAAGAAAGCGGGGAACTGCGGCCAACCGCTGTTCCCCGCCGTTCAGCTACCGCAGTGCGTGCCTCCGCCGTCAAGCCTCCGCAGTGCCGTAGTAAGCCCGAGGTTCAGGCCGGCCGTGCCGCAGTTCAAGCGCGAGTCAACTCCCGCAACACCAACCGCGCCACGCGTCTCGCCACCTCATCCGCCGGTTCCGTCCCATGCGCCGTCGCGAACGCCACCGCCTGCTCTTCAAGCGCCCCGAGCCGCTGTCCGAGTTGCACGCGGTGCGTCTCGCGGGCGCAGCGCGCGAGTTCCTGCTGCAGCGCGTATCCCGCACGGCGTGAGCGGGCTTCGCGAATGGCTGGCGCGGCGACGTCTTCCAACTGGTCGAGTGCCACCACTTCGATGCCCGGCGCGGCGAAGCCCGATGCAACGGCGCCGGGAACGCCGAGGTCGATCCACAGGGCACGGTTGGCTTTGCGCGGGAGCGCAAGTGACTGTGTAACACCGCCGATCATGGGCGATGTGACGTGGACCGCGAAAACGACGATATCGGCTTTCGCGACCGCGTCATCACGCGTGGCCCAGGGCGCGACCGGCACACTGAACGCATTCGCCAACGATTCGGCGCGCGCATCGGTGCGTGACGTGACACTGACGTTCACACCTGCTACCGGTTCGAGGCGAAGCGCCTCGAGCACCGTTCGCGCAGCGTCGCCTGACCCCACGACGAGGACGTCGCGCGCATGTGAATCCTGCGCGTTCCCCACTTTGCGCGCGATGCAATCACGAACACGCTTGCCGAGTGACGGATCGGCGTCGGTGCCCATCGCGGCGCGAATGTGGCGCGACGCATCAATCGCCTGTCGAAAGAGGCGATCGAGTGGTCCATGTGCCATGCCGACATCGTGCGCGGCTTGCCAGGCGCGGCGAAGCTGACCCGCAATCTCCGGTTCGCCAAAACGCGCCGAACGCATCCCCGACGTCACAGCGAAGAGGTGACGCACCGCGAGATCGGCATCCGCGCGCTGTATGTGCAACGCTTCGCCGCCGCGCACCCGGCTCACGAGCGTGTCGAGGAACCAGTCGGAGAGTTCGTCATCGCCCCACCAATACAGCTCGGTGCGATGACAGGTGCTGAGCAGCACCGCGTTCGTGCCCTGCGACTTGAGTTCGGCCAGTGCATGATCGAGGCCTTCGGGGGTGAGTCGCAAACGGCCGACCAGATCGTGCGGATTGTGCTCGTGCGAGCAGCTGACGACGTGAAAGGGGAGGAGAAACATGGCGCGATCCCCTCAGAGCCCGGCCACTGACTCTTCGAGCAGCTCGTCGGCGGTCGACGACGCACACATCGGCTGCACCGCCGCTCCGGCAATGCGCGACGGCACACCGCGGCACGCGGCGTTCGTGCACCCCGGGCAGGTACGTCGATAGTTGGGACCGAACGGACGACCATCGGCGAGATGCGAATGCACGATGTCCGCCAACGCGTCGAGAAAATCGATGCGACCGTTGAGTGCCGGAGCGCGCTTGTATCCAGTCATCCCAAGCGAATGCGCGAGCTCACCATATTCGAGATCGAGCTCGGAGAGCGTTTCGATGTGATCACTGGTGAATGCGATCGGCACGACCAGCAGATTCTTGTCGCCGCGCTGAGCGAGCTGCGTGATCACCGTTTCGGTACTGGGGCCAAGCCAACGCAGCGGACCCACCTCCGACTGGTAACTCACCATGTGCGGATTCCTGAGCCCGATCGCTTCCACCACGCGACTCACCGTACCACCAATCTCGGCGGGATAGGCATCGCCGCGGTCGATGACGTTGAGCGGCAAAGAATGCGCGCTGAAGAGCACCAGCACATCGTCGCGCTCCGACTCGGGAAACTGCTCGAGTCCATCTTCCACCGCGCTCGCCATCGCGCGCACAAAGCCAGGGTGTTCGCCCCAGCGATCAATGATGCTCCACTCGAAAGCGTCCTTGAGCCCGGTGCGCTCGGCGGCACGCCATAAGTCGTTGAGGCTCGAGCCGGTCGTCGCGCACGACCACTGCGGGTACTGCGTGAACGCCACCGCGCGCGTGATCCCATCGGCCTTCATCTGCTGCAGTGCGTCGTCAGCAAAGGGGTGCGTGTAGCGGAACGCGACGTAGAACTTGTGCGGCGCCGTTTCCGGCGACATCTCGTCGAGGCGTTTGCACATGGCCTCGCCCTGCACCGACGTCCACTTGAGAATCGGCGAACCGCCGCCGATGCGCTCGTAGAGCTTGCGCACCTTGGGTGCACGACGCGTCGCGATGAACTTCCCGAGGAAATCCTGGAAAGGCAGCTGGATGATTTCGCGGTCCGCAAAGAGACGGAGCAGAAACGGCTCGACGTCGTCCAAAGTGGCCGGACCACCGAGATTCATCATCACGATGCCGGTGCCCCCACGACGGGAATGGGTCGTGGACTCGGCCGCGGAGAGCGTCGACGCGTCTGCACGGCGAAACGGGAGCACTTGTGAGGACATCATGGAGACATAGATCGGCATTCGCACACAAGCACGCTATTCCGGTGCTTTACCAGTTGCGGTCCGTAATGCTCCGTAGGGCAATTCGTGCCCGTCGCACGATTCTCCCCGACAGGATCGTAAGGTTTTATAAATGCATTTATTGCAACTACTTACGCGACACCATCAGGGAGTGATGGGACCAAGCCGGAACAGACTCCAGGGCCACGTGAGGGCTCCTGGTTCGGTGCCCAACAGAAACCACTCCGTATATCGGCTTTCAGCTGCGGTTTTGGCGTCCGCTGGCTTGCCGCTGGCGCGATCCAGCTCAACCGGTACGAGCCCCGGCGGCGGGGTCCAGCTTCCGCTCGACTTGCCGGCGTAGGCTGAGGCGATGATGTGGCCGGCGATGGGCGCCGCGAGCGTCCCACCGGCCGCGCCGGGGGCGATCATGGCCGGCTTGTCGAAGCCAAGCCACACCCCCAGCACCAGTTCCGGGGTCATGCCCACAAACCACACGTCGGTGTTGTCGTTGGTCGTGCCCGTCTTGCCGGCGACGCGGATCTGCGACGGCACAATGCGCCGAAGCGTGGTCGCGGTCCCGCGATTGACCACATCGGTCATGATGTCGCGCATGATGAACGCGACACGCGGATCCATCGCTGGCCGGACCGGCGCGCCGGGCGCCGTGTGCACCGCGCGACCGTTGCGATCGTCAATCCGCGCAATGAAGCGCGGGTCGACACCCACGCCACCGTTGTCGAAGCTGGCGTAGGCTGCGACAAAGTCGAGCGGCTGCACCACGCTCGCACCGAGGGCGCTCGACGGGTACGGCGCGATGGGGGCCCGCAGTCCCGCGCGACGAGCCAGCGCGACGACCGAGTCGACGCCCACCGACATGATCAACTGCACCGCAACCGGATTGCGCGACTTGGTGAGTGCCTCGCGCAGGGTGAGCGGGCCGAGAAACTCATTGTCGGCGTTATCGGGGCTGTAGATCTGCCCGTTGTCCATCCGCACATGCAGCGCGGTGTCGGCGACCATCGCGTTCGCGGTGAGCCCCTGCGCGATGGCCTGCGCGTAGACAAATGCCTTGAAGCTCGACCCCGGCTGCCGATTGCCATCGACGGCGCGATTGAAGCTTGACCGAGCATAGTCACGGCCGC
Source organism: uncultured Gemmatimonadaceae bacterium (assembly GCA_966112585.1). Lineage (GTDB taxonomy): Bacteria > Gemmatimonadota > Gemmatimonadetes > Gemmatimonadales > Gemmatimonadaceae > Gemmatimonas. The sequence continues at coordinate 95,998 of CBHWDN010000010.1, read as the reverse complement.
CCACCAGCGCGCGTACATCGCCGGTGGCCGGATCGAGCACGACCGCCGCACCCTCGAGACAGGCGTCCACGCGCGGCTTCTTCACCGCCTTTGAACTATCGGCGCGCGCGGCGGCCGCGCACTTCTGTCCCCGAAAGCCGGGACGCGCTTCGATCTCGTCGATACCGCTCGCAAGCGCGGCTTGCGCCGCCTTCTGCAGTGCGGCGTCGATCGTGGTGTGAATTCGGTAGCCGCCCTGCGAGACGGGAACGCCAGCGCGCTCCGCTTGCACGCGCACGACGTCCGTCACCCAGGGAGCGACCGACGCGGTGGCGGTGACGGTCCGAACGGGCTCGCGCTGCGCGGCCGTGGCCTGCGCCTGCGTGACGTATCCCTGCGCGGCCATCAGAGCGAGCACGGTGTTGCGTCGCTCGCGATTGCGATCGGGATATTTCACCGGGTCGTACAGCACCGGGCTCTTGGGCATTGACGCCAGCGACGCCGCCTCGCTCAGCGTGAGATCGCTCGCCCCTTTGCCGAAATACTGTCGCGCGGCCATTTCGATGCCGTACGACCCGCGTCCGAACGAAATCTGGTTCAGGAACGCTTCAAGGATCTGCTCCTTGTTGTAGTGCCGCTCCATTTCGCGGGCGGCTTGCTGCTCGCGCAGCTTGCGCGCGGGCGACTTGTCCCGTCGATCGATCACATCGGGATGCATGTTGCCAACCAGCAGCTGGGTAATCGTGCTCGCGCCACGCAGGTCGCCCTTGGTGACCGCGTCCTTGAGCGCACCCGCCATGCCGACCAGGTCCACGCCATCGTGCTGGTAGAAGCGCTTGTCTTCAACCGCGATGAACGCCTGCCCGACGTACTTGGGGATCGTCCGAATGGAGATGCTCAATCGCCGTTCACGACCGAACTGACCGATCACGCTCCCGTCACGGGCCAGCACCATGGAGGCCTGCGGCGGTGTGATGATGCGCCATGGCTCGCCGGTACCGGTCGCTGCAGCGGCGGCCGTGGCGGGCGCGCCTTGCGCCACCAGCACCGTCGGCACGGACACGATCACGAGGCCCAGCGAGGAGATCAGTCGTACAGCGGAGCGGAGAACAGGCATAGCACAATCTTACACGCTCCAGCCGGTACGGTTCGGGGGGTTCGGCACGTACATTCACCGCATGTCCGTCGAACCGATCCGACCTCTTACCGTTGCCTTGTGTCAGTTCGCGCCCCGCAAGGGCGACACGGCGGCGAATCTCGCCCGTGTTGGCCGACTGTGCGCGCAAGCCGCTGCACTCGAGCCACGACCACAGGTGGTGCAGTTTCCCGAGACCGCGCTCTCCGGCTACTTCGTTGAAGGTGGCGTGCGCGAAGTCGCATTCACCGCCGGCGCGCTCGCGTACGAACTCGATGACTCGTATCGCACGGCCTGCGCGGCGGCGGGAATGGATGCGGTGCCACTCGATGTCGTGATCGGTTTCTACGAGCGGTGGAGAGACACGCTGCACAACAGTGCGGCATACATCACCATCGGACTCGATGACGGACCGCCGGTGTTGCGTCATGTGCACCGCAAGAACTTCCTTCCCACGTACGGTCTGTTCGACGAAGAGCGTTTTGTGGAGCGCGGTACCGACATCCGCGCCTTCGAAACCCCGTGGGGACGCGCGGCGTTGCTGGTGTGCGAGGATGCCTGGCATTCGATCAGCGGTACGTTGGCCGCGCTCGACGGTGCGCAGATGGTGTTCATCTCATCGGCCGCGCCGGCGCGTGGTCCGTGGCCGCGCACCGATGGCGTACCGGGCCCCGGTAGCGCCGCGCGGTGGGAACGACTGATTCGCGATATCGCCGAAGAACACGGCGTCTTTGCGAGCTTTGTCAATCTGGTCGGCACCGAGGGCGGCAAGCGTTTCTTCGGGACCTCGCATCTTGTTGGACCGGCCGGCGATGTACGCAGCCGTGCGCCAGTGTGGGATGAGTCTTTTGTGTCGATCACGCTCGATCTCGACGATCTCGTACGCGCGCGCTCCGACAGCCCGCTGCTCAGCGATCTGCGGGTCGCGCTGCCGCATGTGCTCGACAACGTGCGTCGCGTGAGCGACGGTGTGCCGCTGACGCTGTCGTACGACGGACCAGAGCCGGCAGCCGCTGACCTGCTTCGTCATACGCGAGAGTTCCACACCGGCGAGTTTGCGATTCCCGCTGACGTGCTTCCGCCAACCGCGATTCGCGGTTTGCCAGAGCAGCTCCCGGTCATCCGGCAGGGCATCAAGGATCACGGCGGTCCACCGCCTCTCGAACTCGACGCAGCACTCACGGAAGACTGGCTGACCGGCTTCCTGCACGACGAGATGACGCGTCGCGGATTCGGACGTGCTGTGGTTGGCATCTCGGGCGGCGTCGACTCCGCCGTCACCGCGACCCTCGCAGTGCGCGCGCTCGGCAAGGAGAACGTGATCGGCGTGCGACTGCCGTATCGCACATCGAGCGCGGAGTCGCTCGATCACGCACAGTTGGTGATCGATGCGCTTGGCATCGAGTCTCGCACGATCGATATCTCGCCCGCCGTCGACGGGTATCTGAGCAACGAGCCGGACGCCGATGGCGGTCGCCGCGGCAACGTCATGGCGCGTACGCGCATGATTGCACTGTTCGACCTGTCGGCGCGCTACCGTGCCCTGCCCCTGGGTACGGGCAACAAGACGGAACGACTGTTCGGTTACTTCACCTGGCACGCCGACGATTCGCCGCCGGTCAACCCCATTGGCGATTTGTACAAAACACAGGTGTGGCAGCTCGCACGTCATCTCGGTGTCCCCGAAGTGATCGTCACCAAGGCGCCGACCGCTGACCTGATCGTTGGTCAGACGGATGAAGGGGACCTGGGTATTTCGTACCCGCGCGCTGATGACTTGCTCAACCACACGCTGCATGGCTTCTCGCACGAAGCACTGCGCGCGCGTGGCTTCAGCAGCGAAGAGATCGACATCGTGTCGAAGCGGTTGAACGGCACGCACTGGAAGCGCCGGCCGCCAGCCACGGCGCTGGTGAGTCAGTCCGGCATTGGCGAGTCGTACCTTCGCCCGGTGGACTACTAAGCCGCATGGCGAGCCACATGGCCGACGTACGACTGAACCTGCTCGTCGTCGAAGACGACGCGCATGTGCGACACGCGCTGCGCGAAGCGTTGCAGGAACATGCGGCGGAGGTGATCGAGGCCTCGACGGCTGAAGAAGGGCTTTCGATTGCGTCCCGCACATCGCTCGATGCGATCGTGCTCGATCTTGGCCTGCCAGATCAGCCCGGGCTCGAACTCTGTCGCGCCGTTCGGGCGTTTTCGTCGGTGCCGATCATCGTGCTCAGCGCCGCGCACGATGAACAGGACAAAGTCGCACTGCTCGATGCCGGCGCTGACGACTATGTCACCAAGCCGTTCAGCAGCACCGAACTCGTGGCGCGTATTCGTGCGCATGTGCGTCGCGTCCGCGAGCGTGTGAGTGGCACCTCACCAACGCAGTTGCAACTGGGCGAGGTTACCCTCGATTTGCAGCATCGCATCGCGACGCGCGCCGGTGAGCCGCTGCGGTTGACACCCACCGAATGGACGCTGCTGCGTGTGCTCATCGCACAACGCGGACGCACCATGACGCATCGCCAGCTGTTCATGGCGGTGTGGAATCGTGAATACGGTGACGCGAGCCTGCATCTCCGCGTGCACCTCACGCATCTGCGTCGAAAGATCGAAGCCAATCCGGCCGCACCGCGCTTTCTGGTGACGGATCCTGGCGTCGGTTACCGGTTCGAAACGCCCGATCTCGCGCCGTGACCCCCACCATCCCCCGCTGGCGCACCCCCGCGCTGTGGGCGGTGTGGATTGGCGCCCTCGCGCTGCTGTTGGTGGTGCTGATTCCCACGCGCGAAGCCGTGGGGCAAACACATGCGGCGCTGGGGATTCTGCTCATCGTGCTCGGCGCGAGCGCGACCACCGGCTTCGCGGCCGGCATGACGATGGCGATCATCGGCTTCGCGCTGTTGACGTACTTCTTCAAGACGCCGTTCGACAAACTCACCAAGCCGTCCGGACTCGACTTCATTGAGCTGGTGGCGTTTCTCATCGTGGCGTTTGTTGCGGCGCGCCTGCTCACCGTGGCGCGTGATCGCGCGAACTTGGCCGAAGCGCGGAGCCGCGAGATCGAGCGACTCGCCCGCGAGCGCACCGCGCTCGCGCTTGAAGCGGCGCAGGCGCGCAGCCTCGCCGAAGCCAATCGGATGAAGGACGCGCTGCTGGCGACGGTGTCGCATGACCTGCGAACGCCTCTCACGACGATTCGCACGCTGGCGGAACGCCGCTCCGTTTCGGCCGATGACGATTGGAATCTCGTCCAGGAAGAGACCGATCGATTGAGTCATCTGGTGCGCGAGCTCCTCGATTACTCGCGGATTCGCGGGGGCGCACTTCCGGTGGCGATCGAGACATATCCCGCGGAAGACCTGATTGGCGCAGTGTCTCGCGAGTGCGCCGGTCGGCTCGAGCGACATTCACTGCACATCGACTTGCCGATGGGCGACGAAGTGCTGGCCGGTCGGGTGGACCTCGCATTGTCGACGCGCATTTTGGTCAACCTCGTGGAGAACGCCGCCAAGTACGGCACCGAGGATACCGGCATCAACCTCTCGGTGCGGCGCATCGATCACACGCTCACGTTCACGGTCGAGAACGTGGGTCCTGACATCGCCGAGTCGGAGCGCGAGCGCATCTTTGAGCCGTTCACGCGCGCCGGAACGGCACTCGCGCAGTCGCGCGCAGTTGGTGTTGGACTCGGCCTCGCCATCGCTCGCGCGCTGGCCGAAGTGCAACAGGGAACACTCGACTTGCATGACAGCCCCGCCGGCACGACTCGCTTTGTGTTGTCGTTGCCGGCAGCAGAGTGGAACGAATCGATTGACGACGTCGAGTAAGCAGCGTTTGACTGCTCAGACCACCACAACCGATCTGCGGACGGCTTCATCCCGGCGCTCGACGCGCCGCGCGAGCACATCGGCCACCGCAATTTCGCGGCACCCCAGTCGCGATGACGCATAGGCGGCTTCGATGACCGCAATGCACTGATGCGCGTCACGCGCCGTTTCGCTCACCCACGCCCCATCCACGATGGCTTCGCGGAAGCGTGAGAAGAGTGCGTCGAACCAGGTCGTGTGGCTCGCATCGCCCCAATGGGAAGCGATCGACCTGCGGTCCACATCCCATCGAACAGCACCCTGCGCGATATCCGGACCGGCTGTGCGGCGCATCTGCGACAGCTGCAGATCGTCGTCGTCGACCGTGATGGCACCACGCTCACCGTGCAGCGCGTACTGCACCTTCCGCACGCCACAGGTCCACGACAGCTGCACGTTCGCCATGCCATTCGGGAACGTGAGCACGATGCTCGCGTTGTCCTCGGTGTCGTAGTGTCCGTCGAGCGTGTTCACCTTGGCGGTGACCGACTCGGGATACGCGCCGAACCAGTCGAACAGCAGATAGAAGCTGTGGCTGCCGTGATCCATCACAATGCCACCGCCGCTGTACGCGTGATGCCGGCGCCAGTGCGTATGCCACTCGGTCACGCCCTTCGCATGGGTGTTTCGCATCGTATTCATCGCCACCGTACGCAACCGGCCGATCTGCTGATCGTCGAGAATGCTGCGTATGGCGCGCACGACCGGCGCGTGCAGGTAATTGTGACACGGGTACAGCACTTTCCGCCGGCGCGCCGCGTGAGCAAGCAGGTCGTCGGCGTCGGCAAACGTGGTCGTGAGCGGCTTCTCACAGAGCACATGCAGGCCCGCGTCGAGTGCTTCGCGCGCAATACCCGCGTGATCACACGGCGGCGTGCAGATGTCGACAAAATCGAGCGACCCCGACTCAGCATCAAGCAGCGAACGGTAGTCAGTGTAGCAGCGAATCCCCGGGTAGCGCGCGGCGGCGTCGGCAAGGCGCGCGGGGCAGCTGTCGGCGATCGCCACGATGAGCACATCGCCGCGACTCGCCGTACGCGCCTGATACGCGGGCAAGTGCCCGAGGCCTCCGATAAAACCGTAGCCAATCAACGCACCGCGAAGGGGCATCGGAACCGGAGGCACGGGAAGGATCTGTCGCGCGCTCATTGCCACCGCCCACTCTTGAGGAGATCTGCGAAACACGCGTCGAGCAAATCCAGTCCTTCGTCGGCCGCATCGCGCGTGATGTTGAGCGCCGGCTGCAACCGAATGCGCGACGTGTACAGCATGGCCAGCAAACCCTTCTGCACGGCGCCCTCGAACACACCGCGCATCACGTTCGCCGGGATCGGTTCGCGCGTCGTGCGATCGCGCACCACATCGATGCCAATGAACAGTCCTTCGCCACGCACGTTGCCGATGAACGGATAGCGCTCCCGCATCTCGACGAGGCGCTGCTTCATGTGAGCGCCGATGGTCTTCGCGTTCTCGTGCAGCTTCTCGCCGAGGATCGTGCGCACGGCGGCGAGCGACGCCGCCGCCCCGAGCGCGTTGCCTCCGTAGCTCGAACTGGCGCCGCTTGGCTTCGCCCACGGTTCGCTCGACGCGATCGTCGTGGTGGTGAGCACGCCGCTCACCGGATAGCCACCACCGAACGCCTTGCCCAGCGTTACGACATCGGGCTGCACACCGGTGTGATCGACACCCCACAACGTGCCCGTACGTCCCATGCCGGTGATCATTTCATCGGCAATGAGGAGCGCACCCGCTTCACGTGCGGCCTCGGCGACGATCGGAAGGAATTCGCGCGGCGGCACCACGTTTCCGGCTGTGCCCTGCATCGGCTCAATGATGACCGCGGCGACGGGTCCCTGCGGCTGCTGCTTGATCGCCTTGCGGGCGAATTCGCCGCAGGCGATACCGCAGGAACCGTACTGCAGATTGAACGGGCAGCGATAGCAATCGGCATACGGGATCTGTGTCGTTCCCACCGGAAACGGTCCGAGCCCATGACGCGAGTCGGAACCCATCAGCGCCATCGCGCCGGCCGTTTTGCCGTGAAAGCCCCCCCAGAAGCCCACGATGTCCTGTCGCTTGGTCGCGCACCGCGACAGGCGAATTGCCGACTCCACCGCTTCGGCACCGCCGGAGTAGAGCTGCAAGCGATCAAGCCCCGCCGGCGCGACCGCGGTGAGCTCGTTCACCAGCGCGGCGCGCGGTTCTGACGTGAAGCTGCCGACCGAGAGCTTCGCGACTTGCGTCTGCATCGCCTTCACGAACGCCGGATGCGAGTGCCCGAGTGCATTCACGCCGATGCCGCCAATCAGGTCGACAAAGGTGTTGCCATCGACGTCGGTGATGTGACTGCCGCATCCCTCATCCATCGCCACGCCGGCCCACAGCGCGAAGCTTTGCAGACCGGGCGCAAGATGCGCGTTCTCGGATGCCACCACTTCACGTGAACGCGGCCCGGGGATTTCCGTGTGCAGGCGCACGCGCGTCATGCCGGATGCCCCGACGCGGCGGTAAAGACAAAGAAACGATGCAAGGGATAGTTCCAGAGAATGCCGACGAGCACCGAGGCGCCAACGACGGCGACTGAGAGGTGCCAGTGCAGCAGATCGACCAGCAGATAGACCGTGGCGCTGAACCAGAGCGCCGACAAACCGCTCACCACCGCGTAGCGCATCGCGCTACCGGAGGCGAACACCCACGACTTCTTGATGACGAAGTCGGTGATGCCACCCAGCACCGCGCCCGTAAACGCGGCGGCGACATGCCACATGCCGAGTTGCGCGAGAATGAGGACGACGATCCACTCGAGGAGCGTTGCGACCGCCGTGGCGAACTGGGCTTTCGCAAAACGCACGATCTCCACGGTTGCGTGGTCGAATGAGCGCATCAGCGCTGTCGGAGCTGTTCGCGGATGTACCGCGTGCGCACGATGCCAGTGACGTTCGCCAGTACGGCAATCGCCGTCAGTGCAGCGAGCACCAGCCAATGACGTGGCGGGTCACCTGACGGCCAGGCCGCTTCGATCAACGTCGAAAAGATCGTCGACACGATGAGATACGTGGCGCGCTCGTGGCGCTGCATCAGTCCCATCTTTGCATCCACATTCACCGTCTCACCCTTCGCGCGCGTGTAGCTCACCATCACCGCGCCCGCGCAGGCGGCCACACTCATCGCGAATCCGAAGGGATCGTTCCGGTAGTACCACGCGTAGCCGAAGAACACGATCATTTCGGCCCATCGATCAATGACGGCGTCGAGCACTTCTCCGGCATCGGAGGACATGCCGCGTTCGCGCGCCACACCGCCATCGAGCGAATCGCAGATCGCGCCAAAGAGCAGCACCCAACCGGCGACACCAAAGCCGCCGAAGGCCAGTGCGATCGCGGCGATGACATGCAGCCACAGCGACGCCCAGGAGACGTGATCGGGATGCACGCCCAGTCGCACAAGAAAGCGAATGGCGGGGCGGAACATCCACAGGCCGTATTCGACAAAGAAGCGGCTCAAGACGACGCTGTCGCCCAACTGCGCGGCGCGCGCGGACGTCACGAGGCCGCGGCGCGCGGTTTGCACAGCAAACACGGCGAGCGCGCCAAGGAACAGCACCAACACGAAAATGAGCGGGCCCCACATCAGCAGGGGCGAATTGAGCCAGGCTTGCACGGAGTGAAACGAAGGAGGCGGGACAACGCGCGTCGACGCACGTCTCTCTCGGTTACTAGCTCCACAGCCCCACCACGGTTACCGGCTCAGGGGCACTTTATCACAGCATTAGCACGCATCGCATACAGCTGTTTCAGTCGAGAAACCGCTCAAATCAGGGCTCGTACAACGCGTTCGGATCAACACTTGCCAGTTCGAGGCAAAAAGAGGAAATCCGTTCAACGGCTTGCGCGACAAATGCGGCACCGTTGTCCGAATTCGCCTCGTGCGGGCGACCCACTCCGGTATCGTCTGTAACTTGAGTCCAGCGGCGCGGAATCCACGCCCATCCTTTGCGGACGCCGTCGAATTTGCTGACGCGCGCATGACCGCTTCCCCACGTGCTTTTGTCCGGCACCACCAGATGCGGCGCCACATGCTGCACGGCGGCGGTTTCGAGCTCGCCGGCGTGATCACCCGCTTCGACGAACGTCTTGTGGTCGCCGGCTTGCCACCAGTTCACGATCGCCAGCAGCAACGGCGTTTCCGGTTGGAGCTCGCGCACCAGTGCGCGCAGTTCGTTGCCACCGTGCGCATTGAGCAGCACGAGCGCCTTCACCCCGTGTGGCTCGAGGCTTCGAATCACATCGCGCAACACCGTCAGCTGCGTGCTCGGCATGACGTTGATCGTGAAACGCAAATCGAGCTGGGTGGTGTTGACGCCAAAGGGAATGGCGGGCAAGGCCACGACATTCGTGCCACGCGTGATGCACTGCGCGGCCACACGCGCTGCGACTTCGCTTCCGAGAATCGTGTCGGTGCCGTACGGCAAATGCGTGTTGTGCGGTTCCGTTGCACCGAAGGGCAACAGCGCGACTGGCCACTCACCATCGCGCATCGCTGGCCACGTCTGCTCCTGCAGCACGCCGGGGCGTGGCGCGTACACACGCTCTGAATCGCTCATCGGCCCATCGATGCGAACGTGTCGCACTGGCGCGGGTCACCGCTGTCAAAGCCAATGCGGAACCATTTCTTGCGATCAGCCGACGAACCGTGCGTGAACGACTCGGGGCTGACGGCGCGACCGGACATCTTTTGCAGTCGATCGTCACCCACCGCCGCCGCCGCACCAAGGCCCTCATCGATATCGCCCGCTTCGAGGATGCCTTCGCGCGCGGCTTCATGTCCCCACACACCAGCGTAGCAATCCGCCTGCAGCTCCATCGCGACGCTCAGCGCGTTCTTCTGCGACGGATTGCCACTCTGCAACTGACGCAGCTGTCGTTCAGTGCCGAGCAGGTTCTGCACATGATGACCGATCTCGTGCGCGAGTACGTACGCCTGAGCAAAGTCCCCCGGAGCGCCGAACTGCGAGTCCAGCTGATCGAAGAAGGCGAGATCGAGATACACCTTCTGATCACCCGGGCAGTAGAACGGGCCGGTTGCCGCTTCCCCGGTTCCACATGCTGTTTGCGTGGCGTCGCGATAGAGCACCAGTTTGGCGCGCTGATACTGCGAGATGGTTTTGGCCCAGCTGTTCTGCGTGCTGTCGAGTACTGCGGACATGAAGCGGACCATCGGCTCTTCGCGCGCGTCGTTGACCGGCGCCTCGACCGCTGCTGACGGCGCCGCACCTCCACCGCCGCCGATGAACGGCGTGATCAGGTCGCGCTTGAACACGAGGCTGAGCACGAGCAGCACGGCCAGTCCGCCAATTCCAACGCGCATCCCACCGCCACCGCCCCCACCAAATCCCATTCCACCACCTGATGCGCCACGACGATCTTCGAGATCGTTACTCCGACCACCTGGACTCCACCGCATCAGCGCACTCCTTCCGGGGCCTTTCCGGCCGTCGGTTTCATCGTGAGAAATTCCTGATCGTCGGCGCCCACCGTGCGCAACCAGACGAGCACTTCAATCATGCGTTCGGGTCCAACCACGCCACGCTCGCCCGACAAGCGGCGCGTCAGCACCAACTCTTTTCCGCGCAATGACCAGGCGCTTTCGTAACGACCAAAGAAGCTGCGCGTATCCACCGGAGCCGGAAGCTCCACCGTCCAACCGTCGGGCAGCGTTACGCGCCATTCGAGCTCGGTCATCATCGAGGGGATGATGCGCGCCGCGTCGATCGGGAGCTTTCGCGGACCTGCCGCTTCGAGTTCGCGAACCGCATTGCGGAACTGTCGTGCCGGCCCGCGCATCGCTGCCGGAATCGACAGCACGCGCGTGCTCCCCACCAGATGCGAGGCGTTCGTCACCCGGAGCGCATAGCGCACATCAGGGGCCACCGTGAGATCCCGACCGTCAAAGGTCACCAGCGAGTCGACGCGCGCCTCGGTGCCGCCATCGGTGCCGATGGCCGTCTGCGCAATCTGGCGCGCCAGTGTCGCCCGTTTGGTGTCATCCAGCGCCGAGGCCAGGAGCTGTCGAATCCCCGGTTCGGCCGGGCCAGCGGCGCGCTCCTGCCCTGAGCCGATCGCGGTGCCGTCGACATCCAACCGGTAGGTCAACGCCAACGTCGACTTGCTCGTCGCGGCGGATGTTGCCGGAAACGTCACCAGCTCACCTTCACCACTGCTGGCCACGCGCAAACCGCGACCACCCTGATACAGCGCCGGCAGGTCGCCATAGCGCACATACTCCGCCGTGAGATCGGTGTACGTCCATGACGCGCCTTCGCGCACTGCGACAATCGCGTGATTGAACTGCGAGATCGACGGCACGCCAGCTACGACCCGCCCACTCTGGTTGAGCAACACCGGACGCGCATCGAATCCGGCGCGCCGGAGCAGTGCGATGAACAGCGTCGCCTTGTCCTTGCAGTCACCGGCTCCCGCGCTCAACACCTCGTCGGCGCTGCGCGGTTGATAGCTGCCAATTCCGAGTGCCACGCTCAAATAGCGCACATCCTGCGCGACCCACCGATGCCATGCGCGGAGCGTATCCAACCTGGTTCGAGCGCCGCGCGCTTTGAGCACCGAATCGGCGGCGCGTTGCACGGCGGGTGACAGCGCGTAGCGGGGACGCGCCAGGCTGTCGTACCATCGGGCGAGGTCATTCCACGATGCCGGACCACTTAGCATCACCAACTGCTGCACATCATTCGAGTCGGCCGCGAACGGTTCGTTCGGCACCGGCGGCTGATCCTCGGCGTGCCACACCATGCTCCGTCGCGCGCCAACCACCGTTTCTTCGCGTCGCGCAACCACATTCCGCTCAACGAGGCGCGGCTCGAGCGTGACCGGCACATCGAGCGTGAAGCGCGACCGACGAATCGGCACCGGACCATTGAGGGCCCACTGCGCAAAGAAGTCACCGGCGCGTCGCGGCGCGCGCTCCTCGAGCGTGTACGCCATGTCCACGATCGTGCCCGCCGTGACACCCGCGAGCGAAATGCGACGAACGCGCTGATCGCTGTAGATGGGGTTGTTGAGAGCCGCTGACAGATCGCCTTCCTGATCCTGCGCCGGTTTGTCACTCACCACCGTGCCATCAGGCCGCAGCACGCGCACCCATTCCACGCGCAACGTCTGGTGATCGCGAGAATAGCTGAGCGCGCGCTCTGCGACTTGCGGCGCCGCTGCGGCATCGAGCACCTGGATGACCTGCCTCGCGCGCTGCGTCCACCGTCCGTCGGCTTCAACGCGCACAACGGATTCGTCGAGCAACGCCGCCACTGGTCGCCCTTGATTGCGCGCAGGATCAATCGCCAAGCGCACCACGCTGTCCGACGCCAGCGACGACAACGCCGGCTGGGCGAGCGAGACGGAGGGCCAGACAATCAGGAGCAAAGCACAAAGGCGGCGCATGCCGGGAAGATACCCCGGCACACCGCCGCCTTCATCTTTCGCTCCGACTCGACCGCGCTGCTACATCTCGAGCAGGATCAACGTACTCAGCAACACCAACAGCAGAAGCGGTACGAGCGCGATGGGTTTGGCCGTTCGATTGATCATCCTCCCCTCCTGCTACGCCGCGAGGTCCGTTTCCCGTGCGCACGCCAAGCTCACCGCTCGACGGGCGCCGCGCTTGAGCGCGCGATGCACATTGCGTGCGTAACGTACGAAGTTGAGCCCCGCCCACGGATGCCGGGCGAAGAACTCAAAGGGAAGCAGGTCGCCCTTCAGCCGATTACAGGGGCCACAGGCCGCCACCACGTTCCCCGGATCGTGCGCTCCGCCGCGTGCCAATGGTACGACATGATCGAGCGTCGCGCTGTGCTGATCCAGCGGCGTCGCGCAGTACACACAGCGCTGACTGCAATCGCGGAGCGCCCCTTTTCTGAGGGCCCGCTTCATTGCGACATGGACGAGGATCGCGTGAGCGACCTCAGCCTGGCGCGCGGTGCGCCGTGTTCGCGGTGCACTGCCGCTGCGGCTGCCGCGAGTTTTCACGGCGGCGCGGCGCGACGGGCGGCCTCCACGGCCCCCTCCACCACGACTGAGTTTGAGCGACGGTCTCTTTGCCATACCTACGCCCCCCGCAAAGACGACGCCCCGACGGAGTTGAAGCAACTCGCGTCAGGGCGAAGGAGGCAAACAGCTACGGAGGCGGAGGCGGCAACCGGTCGCGACTGGAGCAGCGACCGGTGGTGCGCCCGGCCAGCGACTCGATGGTCACCGGCGCGAAGTGGCGCGGGGGAGCTACCGCGAGTGGAGCGCATCATCCTCCTGGAACACCGGGTGGACCACGCAGACCAAAACCGTTAACCGCTACTCGTTGAGCAGGCCTTCGCTGCACGCGCTTGCCCGCTTTCGCGAGTATTGGTCACGGATGTGCTCCCGTCAAGTAGTTTTGTGATGCGATTCTGTATTCGCTCGGCTCAGCCTACTTGCCGGTGCGCTTCATCGGGTCGCGCAGCATCGAGCCGATGCGGGCCGCCATCGCGTCGAGCTGCTGACGGTTCGGCATTTCGGAGCCCGGGAACGGCAAAGGCACGTCAAAGCCGTCGCCATCGCGTCGCGGAATCAGGTGAATGTGATAGTGCATCACGTTCTGCCCCGCGTGATGACCCGAGTTCACCACGATGTTCATGTCGGTCGCGCCCGACGCCGCCTGCACCAACGGAATCAGCTTCACGGCCGTGTGATACAGATGCACGCCAACCGAGCCCGGAATGTCTGCGAGGGTCTCGTAGTGCTCGCGCGGGACCACCAGCACGTGGCCAGGGTTGACCGGCTGAATGTCGAGAAAGGCGATCGCCGTGGAGTCTTCGTAGCAGATCGAGACTTCGGCGGCGCCGTGGATCAAGTCACAGAAGATGCAATGACCAGTGGTCGGCTTCATCGGTGCGATAGGCGCTGTATGGCGGGCTGAGAATCGAACGGTTTGCCAACCTGCGACAGGGACCACTGCTCAGCAAGCACCACCCGTGCCGGGCGGCTGACATCCTGGCCTGCGCTGCTGGGCCAGCATCACGCCTCACACAGGCGTATCTCAGTGGCTAACTTCCGACTGACCGCTTTTCCGTTGCTTTTTCCCAGGGTTTTCGATGGCTACGTCCACCCGTCCGAGCCGCGTCCGAAAGGGCACCGGCGCCGAGTCCACCGGTAGCGAGTCCGCCGGCAGCGCGCCCGCACTTTCCCGCGAGCAGCTGCTTCAGGCGTACCGCACCATGTACACGTCGCGGCGCCTAGACGACAAGGAAATCCAGCTCAAGCGGCAGAACCGCATCTTTTTCCAGATCTCGGGCGCCGGCCATGAAGCACTGGCTACGGCGGCGGGCTTCGCGCTCAAGCCGGCTCACGACTGGTTCTATCTGTACTACCGCGACCGTGCCCTCATGCTGCAGTTGGGCATGACGCCGGCCGAGATGCTTTATAGCGCTGTCGGCGCCGCGATCGACCCGAACTCGGGTGGTCGCCAGATGCCGAGCCACTGGGGCAAGAAGGAATTCAACGTCGTGTCGGTGTCGTCGCCGACTGGAACGCAGTTCCTCCAGGCGGTCGGTGCCGCAGAAGGTGCGATGCGCGCCAGTCAGCTCGGACTGACCGACGGCTTCCCTGGTGATGATGTCGTGCTGGTCACCACCGGCGACGGCACCACCTCCGAAGGCGAGTTCTGGGAGTCGCTCAACACGGCGACCAACCTGCAGCTGCCGATCGTCTACCTCGTCGAAGACAACGGCTACGCCATCTCGGTGCCGGTCGAAGTGAACACGGCCGGTGGGTCTATCTCCAAGGTCGTGTCGGGCTTCCCGGGCCTCTACATCCAGGAAGTCGACGGCTGCGATTTCCTCGCATCGTACGAAGTCATGCATCGCGCCGTGCAGCATGCGCGCGAGCGGAAGGGCCCGGCGTTCGTGCACGCGAAGGTGATTCGCCCGTATTCGCACTCGCTGTCAGACGATGAAGTGTTCTATCGTCCGCCCGAGGAGCGCGATGCCGATGCGGCGCGTGATCCGATCAAGACCTTCCCCGAGTACCTCATCGCCGAAGGCTTCGCGACCGAAGAAGAGTTGCAGGCCATTCGTGACGCCGCCGACGCCGAGATTCTCGCGGCGACCGACGACGCTCTCACGCAGGCGATGCCGGGCGCTGACTCGATCATGTACGGTCTCTACTCGCCCGATGTCGATCCGACGTCCGAGCGCTTCGACACCGAAGACGATCCGCAGTACAGTGGTGAGCCGACCACGATGGTCGACCTGCTCAATGCCTGCATGCGCGACGAAATGACGCGCGACGAGCGCATCCTCGTCTTCGGTGAAGACGTGGCCGACGTGTCGCGCGATCAGTATCTCGGCAAGGTCAAGGGCAAGGGCGGCGTCTTCAAGGTCACGCACGGCCTGCAGACCAAGTTCGGCAGCACACGCGTCTTCAACTCGCCGCTCGCCGAAGCGAACATTCTTGGCCGTGCGATTGGTCTCGCGCACCGCGGCTACAAGCCGGTCGTCGAAATTCAGTTCTTCGACTACATCTGGCCCGCCTTCATGCAGATCCGCGACGAGCTCGCGACGATGCGCTGGCGCTCGAACAATGCGTGGACCTCGCCGGTAGTCGTGCGCACCACGTACGGCGGCTACATCCGCGGCGCGATCTATCACTCACAGACCGGTGCGTCGCTCTTCACGCACAACCCCGGTCTGCGCGTGATCTGCCCGAGCAACGCGCTCGACGCGAACGGCCTGCTTCGTACGGCGATTCGTTGCGACGACCCCGTGCTCGTGCTCGAGCACAAGCACCTCTATCGTCAGACGTACAACAAGTCGCAGTATCCCGGCCCGAACTTCATGATCCCGTTCGGCAAGGCGAACATTCTGCGCGAAGGCACCGACGTCACCCTCGTGACCTACGGCGCCACCGTGCAGCGCGCGTTGGTCGCCGCGAAGCAACTCGCTGAAGAAGGCGGCCCGAACGTCGAAGTGATCGATCTCCGCACGCTGTCGCCGTGGGACAAGGAAACGGTTTTCAACAGCGTGAAGAAGACTGGCCGCGTCATCGTCGGTACCGAAGACTCACTGCAGTGGGGCTACGGCGCTGAAATCGCTGCAGCCATCGCCGACGAATGCTTCGCGTGGCTCGACGCGCCGGTGCGTCGTATCGCGAGCGCGGATACGTGGGTTGGATACGCGCCGAGCCTGGAAGACGCGACACTGCCGCAGGTGTCGACGTTCAGGGATGCGTACGTGGACATCGTGAAATACTGAGCGCCACCCGAAACACAAAACTCGAACCCCGAACTCAGAAACTGATCAGTTTCTGGGTTCGGGGTTCGAGTTTTGAGTCGTGGGCGCGCCGACTCAGACCGGCGGCTTGTTCACCTTGTACTCCGCCGGCACCTCGAACACCCCCGCATCGATCGCCCCCGTCGTCAGCTCCGTCACTTCCATCGTGACCGTGTCGACCGTGGCTTTGCCCTTCTTGTCGACCGCGGTGCTGTACGTGACGGATTTGAGCGCCATCCCGGTTTTGCCGTACTCGCTCTGAAATTTTTCCATCTGCGAAGCGAGATCCGGATTGGTGCTCTTGATGCCCGTCGCGAATGACCGGGCCCACTTCTCAAAGCTCGATTGATCGAGCGCGATACCCGTCGCGATCCACTGATCGCTGGTGTCGGTGGTCGTGACCTTGTTGTTCATCATGAGCACCTTCGTTTCGACGGTGTTCGTCATGAACGTGCGCACTTTGCGCGTCTGGAAGCCGAGGATCGGTTCACCGGCGCCCATATCCTGATAGTTGAATGTCTGGCCGGAGAACGAAATCTTGATCATTGGATTGTTCAGCATCGCGCCGAGGCCGCTGCCGAAGAGGTCCGCGCTCATGATCATCGCTTCCTTGTCATTCGGATTGACGACGATGAACTGCGCCGGTTCGCCCTTCACGATCACGTAGCCACCGCGCTTTCCCATGGGCGTGGTGCCTTCCAGGTAGTCCATGCGGATGTTGCCGTCGGCAATGCGGACACTCGCGTACATCGCGCGCGCTTCGCGCTGGCGTTTGTCGGTGGCCGTGGAGGTGACGCGGTATTTGAAGGACACGCCATTGGCACTGGCCGGCGCCGGGGCGGGCGGTGTGGCGACGGCGGCGCTGAGGAGCGCGACACCGGCTGTGGCCAGGGTAATCGTGCGGGTGACAGACAGCATGCGTGCGGGACTCCCGGTCGATGTGGTGCGGGCAAGCTGAGAGATCCGGGAACTCGAGGCAACCTCGAGCATGAGTCGAAGTCGGCTCGGTTTTGACTCGATCTCTTGACGAATTGCTATTTGTTCTACAACGTAGAACTATGAGCGATGCGCTTGGCGGTTCCCTATCTCTGGTCGTGCTCGCCACCGTGGCCCGACTGGGCGACGACGCGTACGGCCTCGCCATCCGGCGGGCCGTCTGCGAGCGGATGAGTCACGACTACTCCGTGGGTGCGATCTACACCACACTCACGCGTTTGGAGTCGAAGGGGCTCCTGGGCGCCCATCAGACCGATCCGCTTCCCGTTCGCGGCGGACGGTCCCGCCGACAGTTCCACGTCACCTCAGCAGGTGTCGCCGCCCTCCGCGCCGCGCGTGAACGCGAAAGCGCGCAGTGGGCCGATCTCGATCATCTCTTCACCATGGGGCGTGCGCTGTGAACACGTTGATGCATTCCGATGTCGCCGCCGTACCGCCCCGCTTTGCCGACGCGATTCTCGAGGGAATCGGCGCGCCAAGTGCGTTTACGCAGCAGGTGATTGGCGATTTGCACGAGTCTTTTCACGAGCTGCATGCATCGCGCGGTGACGCCCCGGCGCGTCGTTGGTACTGGGCGCAGACGTTTCGTGCGCTGCCGCACGCATTCATCTGCGCGACGCGCGCGTTCACATGGCGCGGGTTCGGTCAGCTGCTCACGAACGCCATCAGCGCGTGGGTCGTGCTGTCGGTCGCCATGCTCTTCGTCGGCGGCCTACTGCTTGGCCTCACGCAGCTTTTCAACCTGCCGCTTCCCCAACCACCGGTGCCGCAGCTCAATCGCTTGTGGTGGATGAACTGGGTGCCCGTGGTCGCGTTCGAGTGCTTCCTCATGGGCTATGTGGCCGCGTGGCTCGATCGCGTGCGCCCCATCGCGACGGGATTAACGCTCGCGGCGATGTGGTGCGCGGTGCACGTCGGCTGGTTGCTCATTCAGCCCGAGGTCGCGCCGCTGTTCACCGCAGTGTACACGGTGGTGATCAGCGCAGCGATTATGAGCGGGGCGTTGTGGAAGGTGCGGAGGCGGGCCGTGGTGCTCACGCCTTGATGATCGTCACCGCGTAGGTCGAGAGCTGAGGATCGCGCGTTACCAAGTGCATCTGCTCACTCTTCGCCTGCGCGACCAGGAGTCGATCAAAAGGGTCTCGATGATGCAGCGGCATCTCTCGAAGAGCCTCGGCGTGCCGGAAAGACACCGGCAATTCCAGAAATCCGCTTTCGGCTGCAGCGCGCGAGAGCGATCGCGCACTGTGAACCTTGCCGAGCGCACGCTTGATCTCGAGTTCCCAGACCGACGCAGCGCTCACATAGACCTCATCGGCTTCGCGAATGGCGGTGAGCGCTTCTCGGGAAAGTCGCGCACCGCTGTCCCACCAAAGCACCACGTGCGTGTCGAGCAGCAGCCTCACTCGCCGCCCTCGAAATCGGCGAGCACGCCAGGCGGAAGCGGCGCGTCGAAATCTTTTGCGATGCGCCATTGACCCTTGCCGCGCCCGGGCACCCGCAGCGCCTTCGAGTCTTCCATGGGCACCAATCGCGCCATCGGACGCCCGGATTTCATGATCACGAACTCCTCGCCGTCCGCCGCGCGATCTACGAGCGACGAAAGGTTGGTTTTGGCTTCGTAGAGGCCGAGGGATTCACGAATGACTTTGCGCTTCATGGATCGAATTTACGGCACTTGACCAATCTGGTCAACCTATTCCTGACGAGGAAACCTCGCGCTTGCCGGCACGCGCGCTACGGCCTCGAAAACAATCATCGAATCCAGCTTCCACTCTGAGATTCGTAGTCGAGGCCCCTTGGCCATCAGCGATGCCATGTCTCCATCAAGCAATGCCTCGGCTCGAACCCGCGCCGCACCAGGCAGCAGAACAAACGCGACGTCAGGATTGCCCAGAGGCATCACGTCGAGCGTCTCTCCGATCTCTCCAGAGGCCATTTCCGGCTGAAAGTCAAAACGACTAAACGCCCCTAACATTGCGCCGCTGAAGAACCCGCCGCCGACATCCGTGACGTGCAAAGCGTTTCGTTCGAGCGAGTCGACGCGTAGCGTAAGACGAACTCCATTTCGGTCGAGGAGCGTTCCGGGCGCAAGCGGAACCGTGGCCGCGTACTGACGATGGTATTGCGTGCCTCTCACGCGAAATCGCAATGTGCCACCCGGCGCGATTACGCCGCGCCTCTTGAATCGGAGTGCGCCGCTCCGTACAGCTTGAGCGGACACGTGCTTTCGAGAGTCTCCGTCGGTATCCTCTCGACCCGCAAAGTCGAGCGTATCAGTGCGATTGGAACCGGCGATCACTGCATAGACCTGCGAATAGTCGAGAACGGTCGCCAGCGAGTCGTTCGTGCCAGTCATGTGAAAGGCTGCTCGATACTCTTCCCCGTTCACGCTCGCAGTCACGCTATCGATCGCGATGTGCAGGCGATCTGCTGACTGACTCACAATTGACTGCGTCGCGAGCGCTACAGTCGCAATTGAAGCCAGCTGCCAAACGACAAGCAGCACGACCAAAGAACGCGCGACGGCGGCCGTGAACGGCCTGTAGAGCATTCGTCCGACGAAAGCGAGCGGAAGCAGCGCGCTCGTTAACCCAAATATCCGAACGGCATCCGGGTCGACAGTCAGCTGCACGCCCACGGCGGCTCTAAAGCCCCAGAAGACTAGCTGACCGCCAAGGGTAATGACTGCCGCGATCGAAATCGTGCCGACGACCACCTGTCTGAATGATCGAGACACCACGCTGACGGCCATCATCATGAACAGTGTTGATCGAAGTAGCGCTCCAGAGGCGATGGCATCGTTGCGCACCGACGCCCAGTTCATCCCCAACGAAGCCTGCAGGAGCGCCTGCAACATCAGCACTCCACCAACGCATATCCCGATCGTCACCAACAGCTTGGCGCCGATCAGCGCAACTCGATCTACAGGTTTGCCAACTCCAAATGCCGTCGGATCGAGGGGTGGATCGCCAGTCATCACGGTTGCAGCCACGAAGAGCACTACAATGAACACCAAAATGGGTAATAGCGACGTGCCACTGTCCCACTGACGCGTCGCGGTCGCGAGAGCGGCTGCGATGCAGACAGCAGCGAGCGCCATCAGCCAAAGCCGCGCGCGTAGCAGCTCCCAGCGAAGCAGATGGACGGTGCGTGCGAAGCGATTCATGGTCTGACCTCCGCAGCACCTACGGAACGCTGCGCGTGGTATCGAAAGGGGCCAACAGCGTGAATCCGCTGCAATGCCACTGTATCGCGAGAAGGGGGGCCCAACGTCTCCACCGAAGTGCCGAATGTCTCGACTCGACGAATCAATCCAGGGACCACCAACACGCCGTATGACGTACTCGCGCCTGATATGTCGAGACCAGTGCTCAGCAGGCGTCCCTGTTCGATGAACCGAGTCGAGTATCGACCGAGACTGCTAAGCATTCGGCTCTGCGCACTATCTTCTGACACTGCGCCGAGCGAGCTTCGTTCGAGTATCCACGATTGCTTCCCGTCGTCGAGCGTTGTACGAACGAGCCAGTGAACGCCGCCTGTTCGGGACTGCGCGGACGGCGTGACCGGTAGCGTTCCTTCGGGAGAGCTTTGAAAGCCCGTCGCGAATCCAGACACCGTGGCAATCGTACTGTCAGCAATGAGCGTGTCCCAGGTTGCAACCAGCCCGACCGCTCGCGCTCGACGAACACCTCGCGGATCGGCGGTCTCGAAGTGCAAATCGCTTACTCCGAACCCTTCGCCGCCGCCACTGTTCTGCTCCGAAACCGTAGTGTTGTGACTACGGAGCGAATCGCTGATAGTGATTACGCCGCCCTTTGCCATCGAGCCTTCGACGCGAAGTGCCGACGGCCGGTTCAGGCGCCCCAAACTAAACCAAGTCGAGTGGCGACCAACGTTCCCCGCACTATAGGGGAATCGAATGCCGTCGATTTGTGCAGTCGTTTCAACAGTGAAGGCCACCCGAACTATGTGTGGTCGTTCGTTGGTGACGCTGTCAATTACAATGTGTACACTGTCCGTAATTGGTCTTTGTGCTGCCCTAACAGTTCGAGGCTTGACCGTGTTCGAGGTCAGTGGTCCGATCAGCGAAATGAGCACCATCGCAAAGAAGGCCGAGCGGGGTTTCCACATGCGACGATATACGTCTAGCGCCAGTGCGAACCCGGCCGCGATTGCTAGCCAGCCAAGCCAAGGCGCACCGGGCCATTCGATGTATCGAAGCAGCGCACTCGCGGTCAAGTTTACGAGATAGGCAGCAACGAGGAATACACCCATCTCCGCAACATTGAGCGTGACCGCGCCGAACGAGAAGCCAACCACCGCGAAGATCCCGGCGCCGGAGATAATCTCGAAAACGAGTGTCGCGCGATGCCGCCACTCGTCATCGTATTGCGCGATCACAATGGCGCCGACCACAAGGGCGGGACCGGCAAGTGCAGTCAGCAAGAACAAGATCTTCGCGCTCGGCATCACCCACCACGACATTGGCCGACCACGATAGAATGCCGCGGGATGCAAGGGAGAATCCCCTTGCACAGCAATGATTGCGAACAACAAGATGAGCAGCATCGAGACCGCTCCCAATGAGGCGGCCAAAACGTTCACATCGTCGCGATAAGTGAGCGCGAGTTGCGTGATCATCAGACCTGTAATTGCGACGATCCACCCGCGCATTCGCTGCAGATCCCAGCGTATCTGATGCCAGACAACGCCCCATCCGGACGGTGGAGGAGAGGTACGCCGATCGGCCGCTTTCATCGCGCGCTCATGGAAGGCAGAACGTCTCGTCCGTTTGCTACCATCAGCGAAAGTACCGCGCTCATCGCGCCACCGCCGTCGACGGCGCTGCGAACTTCCCTCCCCCTTGCAGCGCTAAATACAACTCCTTGAGCGTCAGCGCCCTCTCACTCTTCTCCAGCACCAGCGATTCAATCGCAATCGGCAACGACACATCCGCCGCCGGCACGACGGCCATCAACCGCTGTCCGGCGCGCTCTACCTGGCGCCACGATTCGGGTACTGCAACACTCGCCGAGGACTCCGACAGCGTGAGCTCCACGCGCCGATACAATTCGCGCAGCGCGTCGACAGGCCCTTCAAGTTGCAGCTTCCCGCCCTTGAGGAAGCCGGCGTAGTCCACAACCGTATCTACCTCGGCGATGTCGTGCGTACTCAGTAGTACGCTCCATCCTTCGTCGCCGGCCACATCGAGCAGACCGCGCACGAGTTCGTCCTTCACCGCGACATCCATACCGGTGAACGGCTCGTCCATCAGCAATACTTTGGGCCGCGGCGCGAGTGCGCAGAGCAACGCGGCCTTCATCCGCTGGCCGCGTGACATCTTGCCGAGCTTCTGCTTGGGATCGAGATCGAATCGCTCGCGGAGCGATGCGGCGAGCGCGTGATCCCAACTCGGATAGAGTGGCGCGCAGTACGCTTCGAGCTGCTCTTCACGCATCCAGTCGGGCAACTGCTGCCCTTCGGCGACGTATGCGATCTGCTGCTTCTGCGCGAGCGTGAGTTTGTTGACCGGCGTATTGAATATTTGCACCGTGCCGGCGCGTTCGCGCTCCACACCAATCAGCAGGCGGAGCAACGTAGTCTTGCCCGCGCCGTTGGCGCCTAGCAACACATACATCGCGCCCTCGGGGACGGTGAGATCGAGCGCGTCGAGCACGACCTTTTTGCCATACCGGTGCGTGACACCACGCAGCGCGATCGCCGCGCGGGAAGGATCATTCGCCATGCGCTACTCCAGTTCGTCCGCGTCATCGGGCGCGGCGCGTGAAGACTTGTTCGGTGCGGCGCTCAATTCCGACCAGCGCGCCGACACGGCATCCAGCACATCCTGTTCACTCACACCCAACCGCCGGGCTTCCACCACCAATTGCTCCACTTGCGTCGACAACAATGCCCGCCGCTCCGTTCGCGACGCGCGCGTGGCCTCGGCCACCACCGTGCCGACCCCCGGGAGCACCTGCAACACGCCGTTTCGCACCAACTCCTGCACGACCTTATGCGCCGTGTTCGGATTGATCTTGAGCGCCTGGCTCAACTCACGCACCGACGGAAATGGCGCCCCGGCCGGCATCACCCCGCTCACCACAGCCTTCGTGGCGGCATAGACGACCTGCCGATACGGGGATTCGCCGGGGAGGAGGGTGACCGGGAACGGGAGCACAGCTGTACTATCTGTCCTAGTACAGCAACTCGCAAGAGTAGATTTTGTCCCAATTCGGCAGCGCCGACCCCAGCGGCATCGTAGACTCCGGCGTGCCTCTTTTCCTCACCGGAGCCCCCATGTCTCTCCGCTTCACGCACCGCGCGACCGCCGCTTTGGCGACCAGCGCGCTTGGTGCTCTCGCCCTGACTGCCGCGCCGCTCGCCGCGCAGGGCAACGCCCCGCGTCCAATCACCGCCGCCGACATTTCGGCGTGGAAGAACATCCGCAGCCAATCGCTGTCGAACGACGGCGCCTGGTTCGCCTACATCCAGGCGCCAAACGAAGGCGATGCCGAAGTCATCGTGCGTCAGACCACGGCGAACGGTACGGTGCGTCGCTTCCCGATCGGTGAACCGCCAGCTGCTGCCGGCGGACCGGGTGGAAGCGGTGGCGCGGGTCTCATGCTCTCTGGCGACGGCAAGTGGGCTGCAATGCTCGTGTATCCCAAGAGCGCCGATCAGCGTCGCATGCGTCAGCAGCGTCGTCCAGTGCAGAGCAAGGCGCTCGTCGTGAATCTCGCGACGGGCGAACAGCGCGAGTTCGATCGCGTCCGTCGTATCGCCTTTGGTGGTGACACGCCGCGTTTCCTTGCGATGCAACTGTATGGTGCCGACGCGCCTGCTGGCGGCGGTGGTGGTGGCGCGGGTGGTCCGCAGGCCGGCGCGCCCGGCATGGGCGGCAACCCACTCGGTGGCGGCGGCGGTCGTGTTGATGGCACCGACATGCTGCTCGTCGAGTTGGGCACAAGCAACGTCTTCAATGTCGGCAACGTCGCCGACTTTGCCTTCGACGATAAGGGTCGCTGGCTTGCGTACGCGATCGACGCGCGCGAACAGGCCGGCAACGGTGTGCAGTTGCGCGATCTTGCGAACGGCAGCGTGAAGGTGATCGACGCTGGCAAGGCGCTTTATCGCCGGCTCGCGTGGACCGACACGCTCGATGCAATCGCCTTCCTCAAGGGCACCGCCGACAGCGCGGGCACCGACACGACATGGGCCGCGATGGGTGCGAAGCAGATCGGCTCTCCGGCCATGCAGACGGTAAGTGTTGGCCTTGGTGCCAAGGCCGCGCTGCCGAACGGCATGGAAGTGAGCCCCGATCGCGCACCGCGCTGGATGGAGTCACAGGACGGCCTGATCATCGGTCTTCGTGTGGCCACGCCGCCGGTGCCGCGCAGCGAATTGCTCGAAGACGATGAAAAGCCGACGCTGATTCTCTGGCACCATAAGGATCCGCGCTTGCAGAGCATGCAGTTGGTGCAGGAACAGGCCGACAAGGGCTTCTCATTCCTCGCGACGTACCTGCCGGCCACGCAGCAGGTCGTGCAGCTCACCGACGACAAGGTCCGCACCGCGAACTTTGGTGGTCGCGACAGCAAGCTGCTCGGCAACGATGTGACGCCGTACGAGAGGCAGTCGAGCGTGGACGGCATTCAGCGTCGCGATGTATACCTGATCGATGCGCGCACGGGCGAGAAGACGCTGGTCAAGAAGGACGCGCGTTCACAGGCGCAGCTGTCGCCCGATGCACGCACCGTGCTCTTCTGGGACGACGGCAACTGGCAGGCGTACGATGTGACGACCAAGGTCACGACGAACATCACCAAGGCGGCCCCGGTGAGCTTCGTCGATACCGAAGACGATCACAATGTGGATCGTCCGCCCACACAGGTCGTTGGCTTCAGCAAGGACGGCAAGTTTGCGTTGCTGCAGGACAACTATGACATCTGGCGTGTCGGACTCGCGGGCGGTCAGTACTTGAACCTGACCGGCGATGGCAAGGCGAAGCGCATTCGCTACCAGCGTCGCGTTGGTGTTGATGCGCGAGAGCGCGGTATCGATCTCACCAAGCCGATGTACGTGATGGCGCTGCAGGCGCGCACCAAGAAAGAAGCGATGGTGCGGGTCGATGGCCTCAAGGGTGGTGCTGTGGCAATGAGCGGCTGGCGCGACACGCGCGTGGCACCGGTCAAAGCGAAGGACGCCGAAGTGTGGGTCGCGTCGATCCAGACGTCGGCGCGTTTCCCGGACTACTGGCGCGTGTCGTTCGCGAACAACACGCTCGCCGACTCGGTGCGTTTGTCCGATGCGAACCCGAACATGAACGGCGTGGCGTGGAGCCCAGGCTCGCGTCTTGTGAACTACGTGACTGAGAAGGGTGACTCACTGCAGGGGGCGCTCTATCTCCCCGCGGGCTATCAGGAAGGGAAGAAGTATCCGACGCTGACTTTCATTTACGAATTGCAGTCGGATGCCCTCAACCAGTTCTACTCGCCCTCGTTCTCGAGCTCACCGAATGCGCTGATCGGTGTGCACAACTCGCGCGGCTACGCGGTGTTCCTCCCGGACATCGTGTACAAGGTCAACGATCCGGGCATGAGCGCGGTGTGGAGCGTAGTGCCGGCCGTGAAGGCAGCGATCAAGACCGGCATTGTCGATTCGGCGAATGTCGGCTTGCATGGCCACTCGTGGGGCGGCTATCAGACGTCGTTCCTCGTGACGCAGACGAACATCTTCAAGAGCGCGGTCGCCGGTGCACCGCTTACCGACATGGTGAGCATGTACAGCTCGGTGTACTGGAACACAGGTGGTGCGAACCAGGGAATCTTCCAAAGCTCGCAGGGTCGCTTCAAGGGAAACTTCCTCGAGAACAAGGACGCCTACGAGCGCAATTCGCCGAACCGTTTCGCCGATAAGGTGAAGACGCCGCTGATCATCCTGCACGACGACAAGGACGGTGCCGTCGACTTCAATCAGGGCATCACGTACTTCAACACGCTGCGTCAGCTGAACAAGGACGTGATCCTGCTCGAGTATGTGGGCGAAAATCACGGTCTGGCGCAGCTAAAGAACCGCAAGGACTACGACCAGCGCCTGATGGAGTACTGGGACACGTACCTCAAGGAGCAGCCGGCGCCCGAGTGGCTCAAGAACGGCATTCCGCGCATCAAGATGGATGAACATCTCCGCGAAATGGCGAAGAAGCTGCAGCTCAAAAAGATCGCGATGTAGGCAGTCGGTTGGTTTGTGAAACAGGCGCTCGTCTCCGGATGAGCGCCTGTTTTGCGTTTCGGCCCTAGATTGGCCGTGATGTAAGGATTGGCGGGCGATCGGTATTGGAAGAAAGAACCCGCGAGACGGACCTTTGCCATGCGCCCCGACCGACAATGACCGCGCTGTTGATGCCCGATGACTTCCGGCAACCGCCACTGCGTCCGCTCGATCTCGCGGCGCTGCGTGCGGGTGAGCCGGAGGCGTTGGACGCCTGCTATCGGCTGCACGCGCAAGAACTGTTATCGCTCGCATATCGACTGACGGCGTCGCGCACCGATGCCGAGGACATCGTGCACGACGTGTTCGTTGGTTTGCCCGAGGCGATGTCGCGCTACGAAGAGCGCGGGAAGTTTGGAGCGTGGCTCGCGCGCATCGTGGTGCGGTTGGTACTGCTCAGACAGCGCGCAGCGAAACGAAATCTTGGCGAAGCACCGCTCGACTTGCTCGCAGCTCCAGAGCTGCCGGGAAGCGACGCGTGGTTGCGACAGAAGCTGATTGACGCGCTGCGGGAACTCTCTCCCGCCTTGCGCCATGTCTTTGTGTTACGTGCAGCGCATGGCTATTCGCACGCGGAAGTCGCTGAGCTGCTCGAGATCTCTGTCGGAACCTCCGAAGTTCGCTTTCATCGTGCGACGCGCGAACTGCGTCGTCTGCTTGGAGATGTGCTATGACGAACCATCGTCGATTCGATATCGGTTCGAGCACCAGCGAGTCGTTTGAAGGCGACGAAGCGCTCGCGACGGCGGTGAAATCGCTAGTCTGGGATGGCGATGATGACTTTCTACGGGCGCGGATTCAGACATCGCGGGCGAGTGGGGTGCGAGTGCTGTTGCCCACGGTCGATCGGGCGAGAGTGCCGCTGCCGGAGACCAACGGTCGTCGGTGGATGCGGCGCGTGTTGCGCGCTGCGATCGGAATCGCGGCATGTCTGCTCGCCGCGGTGTTCGTGCAACGAGCGCCGGAGCCGCTTGCTCGCACCGCTGCGGCCAGTCGCGCCAGTGACACGCGCGCTACGCCGCGTGAATCTCTCGCCGATGTGTTGGCGCCGTGGCCACGATTGGCGTTTGCACAGGGTGAGCTGGACATGCAGCGGACCTATGCACCGGTTGTAGTTGCACGCCCCGAACGAGTGCTCGAAGGCGATCGATCGTTTGTCCAGACCGTCGCGCAGTCGGACGGAACGGAAATGATTCCGATCGCCTACAACTCCGTCTCTGTGCGCCGGGATACGGTTGAGAATGCGCTGTGCATCGTGACACAATCGTCGATGACGGAAGACAATGCGCGACGACTGGGTGTGGATGTTGGCAGTTCTCAGGATACGCTATTCGTGGACGCGTTCTCTCTGCAGCCGAAGGTGCACCGCTTCACAACCGGTGACTCGCGCAAGGCGTTTCAATCCACGGGCACGACACGATTTCATCAAGGTCGCTTTGGGTCAGAGTTTCGATACATCCGACCCGTCTTGCCATACATGCAGAGGCAGTATCGAGACGGTGGCATCAGCACGCCTCGCGAGACCGGCCCGATCGACAGCACGCGACTGTATGTGCCCGACGAGCAGTCACTCCTGTTGTTGCTGCAAGCGTTGCCGCTGCACGACGGCTGGCGCGGTAGTATTCAAGTACCGAGTGGACTCGGCGCGATCTACGACCAGACATTCGCGCTCAACCTACGCGTCGACGGCGTTGACACGGTTTCCGTCTATCGCGATCGCTATCTGACATGGCGCGTGTTGCTCGAGAACGGCCCAACGCCTGAGGTATGGCACGTCAGGCAAACGACGGGTGAGGTGCTTCTTGTGGAGCAGCGAGGCCGTGATGGCGCGTTGCGCGCCAAGCGCTATCTCATTGGAGGTCTCGCGTGGCCCGATAGCGGGAGAGTGGGCGGCCCCGCACGATAGCGATCGATCAGGCCTCTGACCTCCGAACGTGATCGGAGGTCAGCGCTCTGATCAACTACTTGTGCTCCATCCCCCCGCCGCATCCCATCTCCAGCACTTCGAACTGATCATGCAACGCCTTGAGCGCCGCCTTGAGGTCCGCATCACTCGTCTTTCCTGACGCGAGCTTCGCCGCCTTTTCCGTTTCACCGGCGAGCGCCTTCTGCGCCTTCTGAACGTCCGCCTTCGAGCTGCAGCTGGCCGGCGCCTTCGACGCGCCCACCGTCTTTGCGGCGGCAACCATGTCCGCGGCCTTCGCGCGGAACGGCGCCATATCGCCCTTGTCCTTCGCGGGATGCCACGTGGCCATCATGAGCTCGTGGTAGGCGTCGAGCTCCTTCCAGCTTTCGCCCTTCTTCATGTCGTGCATGGCGCCGTGATCCATGCCGGCCGTCTTGCTGTGATCCATGCCGGCCATGCCCGAGGCGGCGGGCTTCGTGGTGTCCTTGGGGGCGGGCTTCTGGGCCGCGAGCGGCGCGGCGAACAGGAAGGCGCCGATCAGGGCGCCAGCAAATACACGCTGCATTGAGGTTACTCCGGGGTTAGGGCGGGAATCGGGTACATCACCGAGTGGTCGAAAGCTGGTACCCCCGAGTGACCTCGACAATGCTTGGAAGGCGTCGAGTGAATAGGACGTAGAGGGGGGAGATGTCGAGGACAGCGCGCGTTGTCCTCGACATCTTCAGCCTCCAAGTCCTTCCCACTCGACGCCTCAGCAACGATCTCGCCAAGCTCCCAAAACCGGCCGAGGTCCCCTCCCTAGCCCAACGCCCCCCTCCCCCCCATCGTATCCCCTGTGTCCCGGCCCCTCGGGGCAGTTTGGACGCGCCTGCCCACGGCCCGTCCCCCGTCCTCTCCACCAGTCCCCCCGCATGCCACGCCTCGGTCGTGCCACCCGGCTGTCCGCTGCAATGCTGTTTGCAGCCGCCATGCCGCTCGCGCTTCCCGCGCAGCAGCGTCTGACGTCGCCGAAGGAATTCTTCGGTCATGATATCGGCGCCGACTACGAGCTCCCCAACTACACGAAGCTGCATCAGTACTTCGCCACGGTCGCCAAGCAGAGCGACCGGATGCTGCTCGACACGATTGGTCTCACCGAAGAAGGTCGCCCGCAGATCATGGCGATCATTTCGAGCCCGGCCAATCTCAAGAATCTCGACAAGTACAAGGAGATCTCGCGCAAGCTCGCGAGCGCGAAGGGCATCGACTCCGCCGAAGCTGCGCGTCTGTCGAAGGAAGGCAAGGTGATCTTCTGGATCGACGGTGGCTTGCATGCGACCGAAGTGCTCGGCGCGCAGCAGCTCATCGAAACGTTCTGGCAGCTCAACAGCCGCAACGACGACGAAACGAAGCGCATCCTGGACGACTGCATCATCCTCATGGTGCACGCGAATCCCGACGGCATGGAGCTCGTTTCCGATTGGTACATGAAGGAATCGGACAAGCTCAAGCGCAACATGAACATTCCGCGCTTGTACGAGAAGTATGCGGGTCACGACAACAACCGTGACGCGTACATGAATGCGCTCGCTGAAACGCGCAACATGTCGCAGCAGCTGTTCATCGAGTGGCATCCGCAGATCATGTACAACCATCACCAGACCGGTCCGACGGGCACGATCATGGCCGCGCCGCCGTATCGTGATCCCGCGAACTACTGGTTCCACCCCGCGATGATCACCGGCCTCGACCTGGTTGGTGCTGCGCTCAATCATCGCTTCGTGCTCGAGCACAAGCCGGGTCTCACCTTCCGCGCGGGCTCGAACTACAGCACCTGGTGGAACGGTGGTCTCCGCACGGTGGGCTACTTCCACAACATGATCGGTATCCTCACGGAAACGATCGGCAATCCGACGCCGATGCGCGTCGCGCTCGTGCCGGAACGCCAGCTGCGTTCGGCCGGCTTGCCGTTGCCGGTGGCGCCGCAGGAGTGGCACTTCCGTCAGTCGATCGACTACTCGATCTCGGCGAACTACGCGTTCCTCGATATGGCGTCGCGCTACCGCGAAGAGTTCCTGTTCAACCGCTGGGTGATGGGCAATGACGCCATTGTCGCCGGCGCGAAGGACAACTGGACCATCTCGCCCAAGCGCGTTGACGCGATGGTCGCGAAGATCACCGCCGATCGCGGTTCGGCGAACGCCGATGGCGGCGCGGGTGGCCGTCGTGGTGGTGGTGGCGCGGTGAACGTTGCGAGCACGCCGGTGGACATCAAGTACATGGCGGAGCTCAAGAAGCCGGAGAATCGCGATCCGCGTGCGTACATCCTGAGCAGCGCGCAGAACGACTTTGCGACGGCCACGAAGTTCATTCGTGCGCTCCAGTACTCGGGTGTTGAAGTGCAGCGCGCCACGGCGCCGTTCAGCGCGAACGGCAAGCAGTTCCCCGCCGGTTCGTGGGTCGTGCAGACGGGCCAGGCGTTCCGCGGCCATGTGCTCGACATGTTCGAGCCGCAGGATCACCCGAATGACTTCCGCTATCCGGGTGGCCCGCCAATCGCGCCGTACGACAACGCCGGATGGACGCTCGCCTATCAGATGGATGTGAAGTTCGAACGCGTGCTCGACGGCCTTACGGGTCCGTTCGAAACGGTGAAGGGCATCACGCCGTTCATCGCCGGCACCGTCGCGAAGGGCAAGGCGGGGTACTACATCAACGCCGAAGTGAACGACGCGGCCACGGTCGCGAATCGTCTCGCCAAGGTGAACGTCAAGGCGACGCGTGTGCCGACCGGCTTCAAGGATGGCACGACGTCATGGGGCGCTGGCACGTGGTTCATCCCGGCCGGCGGTCAGGCTGACGCCGTCGTGGCGAAGGCCGCGAAGGAGCTCGGTGTGAGCTTCGCCGCAGCGAATGTGAAGCCGGGTTCGGCGCAGCCGGTGCAGCCGTTGCGCATCGCGCTCGTTGACCGCTACGGCGGCAACATGCCGAGCGGCTGGACGCGTCTGATTCTCGAGAAGTTCGAGTATCCGTTCACGACGATCTATCCGCAGGAAATCGACGCCGGCAACCTCAAGGCGAAGTACGACGTGCTCGTCTTCACCGACGGCATGTTCACCGATCGTGCGGGTCCGGGCGCTGGCTTTGGTGGTTCGCCCGACACGACGCTGATCGCGCCGGAATTCCGCCGTCAGATCGGCCGCGTTTCGCCTGACAAGTCGGTGCCGGCGATCAAGGCCTTCGTCGAAGCGGGTGGTCGCGTGGTGGCGATTGGCTCGTCGATCGGCCTCGGCAAGGCGATGGGTCTCCCCATCGAGAACTACATGGCCGACGCGAACGGCCGCGCGTATCCGGGTGAGAAGTACTACATCCCGGGCTCGCTGCTCGAGGTGAAGCTCGACACGAGCGCGACGATTGCGACCGGCATGAATCCGCGTCCGATCGTGATGTTCGACGCGAGCCCGGTCATGAAGCTCGGACCGGATGCGGCGGCGAAGGGTGTTCGCTCGCTCGCCACATTCGACAGCAAGACCTCGCTGCGCTCGGGTTGGGCGTGGGGCCAGGAATTGCTCGAAGGCGGCACGGCGATGGCCGAAGCGACGATCGGTAAGGGCACGCTCTGGATGTTCGGTCCGGAGATCCTGTTCCGTTCGCAGCCGCATGGTACGTACAAGCTCTTCTTGAACGCCTTGGACGGCGGGTTTGAAAAACCGAAGAAGGCGATGTAACGGGCTGATTGAGAGCTGAGAACTGGGCCTTGAGCGCTCAGTTTTGAGACTCTGAGCATTGAGAAGGGGCGGCGAGACATGATCTTGCCGCCCCTTCCTTGTTTGACGGGGCTCTGACGGGCCAATGACATCTCGTGGGGCGCGCCGGATGAGCCTACTTTTGACGGCGCGTTGATTCCCCCCTCCGGGACTATGTCATGGGCGCAGTGAATGACCCCGTCGATGCCGGCGCGGGTGGCTTGCTTCGAATTCGTACCTTTGGTGATGTCAGCCTCGAGTACGTAGCCGACGGTGCCGTGCAGGGCTCACTGGGCGTGGGCAAGCCGGTCGCGCTCGTCGCTTATCTCGCTTGCAGTCCGCGCCGGGCGGAAAGTCGCGACCATCTGGTGGACTTGCTCTGGAGTGACGTCGACGCCGAGGCCGCGCGTCATTCGCTGCGTCAGTCAGTCTGGTACCTCAAGCGCCGATTGGGCGCGCCAATTCTTTCATCTGACGCGGACCGGGTCGCGCTGCTGCCCGCCATTTCGTTCGACCGCGACGAGCTGCTGAGCGCGGTACAGCGCGCCGAACTCAGCACCGCCGACAAGCTGTACCGCGGCGACTTCTTCGCCGGCTTCGCGACACCGGGCGGTGCGGAGTTCGAACACTGGGCCGACGGCGAACGTCAACGACTTCGCTCGGCGTGGATGCGCTGCCTCGAAGGACTCGTGTCTTCGCATGTCTCAGCGGGACGTTTCCGCGATGCACAGGCCACGGCGCGTCGACTGCGCGATGCTGACCCCCTTCGGCAGGCCTCCTGGCGATTGCTGATCGAAACCTTGCTCGCCGGGCGCGACCAGCTGGGCGCGACGCTTGAAGCAGATGCACTCACCTCGTTTCTCGCGCGTGAAGAGCAGGACGCGGATCCGAATACTCGTCGCACGCTGCGCAGCATTACGCAGTCAGCGTCGCAGGCCGCACCGACGGCCGATGTCGGCATCGGCACCGTTGCCACCGATCTGATTGGACGAGAGCGCGAGTTCGCTGAACTGCTGTCACACTGGGAGGCCACCCGCGTCGGCGCGACGCGTATCACCGCACTCGTTGGCGGTGCTGGCATCGGAAAGAGTCGCCTGTTGCTCGACCTGGCGTCGCGCTTGCGTGCGGCACGCGCGCGTGTCGTGCAGGTTCGCGCCTCCGCCGCCGCGACCGACATCGGCTACAGCTTTGCCGGTGATGTCGTGGGTGCGCTGTCACAGCTGCCGGGTGCGATTGCCGTACCGGAGGCGGTAGCGGGCACACTGCTCGCTATCAATCCCGCGGTCGCTTCGATGTTTCCGCGCGCATCCGCCGATAACGCCACTGGCGATGATGCGATGCGTCGCCGCGTGGTCGCGCTGCGTGAGCTGCTGGTGGCGGTGAGTGAAGAAGCGCCGGTGGCGCTGTTGCTCGACGACCTCCATTGGAGCGATGCGAGCACGCGGCGACTCCTGGCGGCGGCGCTCGCGGGGCTTTCGAGTGCGCGCGTGCTCACGGTCGTAACGTCACGAGTGGCGGTGCGTGAGTTCAGCGGTCTCGAAGCCGCCATCGTACGCATCGAGCCGCTCGAAGCGGATGATGTAGTGACGATGCTGGCGAGTATCGCTCGCCTGCCGAACGAGCCGTGGGGCGATGCGTTGGTGGCGGATCTGCATCGTTCATCGGAAGGTGTCCCGCTGCTGCTCCTCGAAACGATTCAGCTGGCACTCGAGCGCGGAGCCCTCACGGTCACGGAGGGTAGCTGGCATCGACGCGACGTCGAAGGTCTCCAGAGTCTGCTGCACGGCGACAGTGCAATCGTTCGTCGCATTGCGTCGGTGGAGGAGAGTGATCGCCCCTTGTTGTTGCTGCTCGCCGTGGCAGCGGTACCGTTGGCGACTGAAACCATTGCCGCCGCGCTCTCCGATCTGGATGCGGCCGAGTCACGGCTGCGCGTCCTCGAGGATCGCGGGCTTGTCGTTCGGGAAGACGCCCGGTGGCGCATCGTGCACGACGAATACGGCGCCCTGCTGCAGCGCAATGCGTCCGCCGGCGAAGTGCGCGCGATGCACGCCGCGATTGGCCGCGTTGAGCTGCGTGTCGCGGCCGACGAGCACGCGGAAGCGCGCGCGATTGCGCATCTCGTCGTGGCCGACGAGATCGGCCTGCTCGGCACGGTGCTGACGAGGCGCGTGGACCACGCGCGCCGCCTTCGCGATGTGCGTTCCACGAAGGCCATTGCGCGTGACATGCTTGGCAACGACGCGCCCGAAGCGCTGGTGAACTCGATCTCCAGTCGCGTTCCGTTGCTGGTTCGCACCGGTGTCGTGACCCGCGCGCGCGCCGCGTCGATCGTTGGGCTCGTGGCGATTCTGGTCGTCGTCGCGTCGCGCGAGCTCCGTGCGCGTCCCGAGCCGGTTGCGATCGACGAACTCCCGGCGCTTGCTATTGCGCGTCCACGCAACAGCGTCGACAGTGTGCCGGTGTATTCGGCAGAGCTGCCGAAGCTCGGACAGGCAACCATGTTGTCGGGGACACACGTTGCGCAAATCTCGCATGCCGAGTTCCGCGCATTTCAGGGCGCGAGTGCGACACGCGAGGGCTGGCTGATCTCGCGAATTTCGAGCGATCAGGGGCGCATCGACATCTACGAACACCGCGTGAAGGGGCTGGAGCGTCGCTTGACGGACGATCCCGCCGACGACAACCGACCAGCGGTGTCTCCTGACGGACGTTCGATGGTCTTTTCGACGGGGCGTTTTGATCGCGAGACCGATCACGACGAGATCTCTGTGCTCGAGATGTCCTCGCGCACCATTCGGCGACTCACGCATCGTGGCGCAATCGACAACGACGCCCGTTGGAGTCCGGACGGGTCTCGAATCGCGTTTATGTCCAACGACTTTTCTCGAGCTGGCGTGTCGCTCTGCGTGATCAACATCGACGGTACGTCTGAGCGATGTTATCCCTTCGATGTTGGGTATCACATGATTGGATGGCTGTCGGCTTCGAGACTGCTCATTCAGGCGAGCGCCACGGGCCGCCTCCGCTATGTCGACGTCAATAGCTGGCAGCAGCGGGACTCTGATCTGGAAGCCACCGCGGCGCATCTGTCTCCCGACGGAGAGTGGCTGCTGTGTCGGTGCCAGGTTGGCGGCTATCACGAGTCCGAATGGTGGGTGGCCCCGATCGACGATCTGTCGAAGAAGCGAGTCGTGCGCGTCGCGGGCGTGGATCCATCCACGGTCGAGCTCAATTGGATGCCGGGCGTGACATCGCCAAGGTACTTGTCGACTCTCCAACTCCTCGCGCCCGCGCAGCCCATCCCCGCGCGCACATCGTACGCCGTGACCTACAAGGCGCTCGACGTGCGAGGGCACGCGCTGGAAGGGATTCCACTCACGTGGAGCACAAACGACAGTTCAGTGGCTGGCATCGACTCACTCGGTGTACTGCGCACGCGGAAGCCCGGTCACGTTCGTGTTGATGTGACCGCCGGAGGATGGCGCTCGGCGAGTCGTGAGTATGAGGTTGTTGCCGCGCTCGAAACGTCGACCGCGTTCATCGAACGCTGGGATACCAGCTGGACTTCACGATGGCACAGGTTCGGCAGCCCACGGTCGCGCGTTGATGAAATCCGAGGCGAGCGATGGTTCTTTCCGAACGGGGACGGGCGATTCGTCAGCGGAGCGACGTCCTTCGAAACATTCTCCGTGCGGGATGGACTGGAAATCGACGCTACCGTGCAGATTCCAGTTCGACATCCGCAATGGCAGCAGCTGGGGATTGCGCTCGTGGGATTTCGAGCACCGAAAACGCTCGCCGATGCGCTGAAGACGGCAGGTGATGCCTCGCCTTCATCGATGTCTGATGGAGGCTGCGGCTTCACGTACCCCGCCGGATCGGAAGGCTACGAGTACGCTCGCTATTTCGCGCTCAGTATGCGCAATCCTTCAATGATGGCATTCGGCGAGGCGACGTCCGCAATGCAGCGGGGAGAGACTACGCGGGTTCGGCTGCGTCTGCTGGCCGACGGCCGTTGCGAGCTCCTGGTGGGAGACCAGCGCTTGTCGAGCCCACCCTCGCTGCGCACGGACAGCCGTCTATCCTTTCAGATCGAGATTTTCGGTCAATCCGCGTGGGAACCCAATGCCATCTCCGGACTGGTCGTGCGCCGCGGCAGCACGCAGTGATTCGCGCACCTACTTTCGCTCGTACACGATCTTTCCACCCACGATCGTGTAGCGCACATGTGCCTGATCGATCGCGTCCGGCGTGATCTTCGTCAGGTCGCGATCGAGCACGACCAGGTCGGCCAGCTTGCCCGCGGTGATCGTACCGAGCTGCTTCTCCTGGAAACCGGCGTACGCTGATCCCTTCGTGTACGCGGTAAGCGCCTGCTCGAGGGTGATGCGCTGTTCGGGGACCCAGCCACCCGGATTCGCACCATCGAGCGTACGACGCGTAATCGCGGCTTTGATGCCTTCGAGCGGTGTCGGCGGTGCGACAAACCAATCGCTGCCAAATGCCAACGTGGCCTTCGCATCAAGCAGTGACTTCCACGCGTACGAGCCCTTCGCACGCTCGGCGCCAATCACCTTGTCGGCCCAGCGTCCATCATCGGCAGCGTGATACGGTTGCATACTCGCGATAACGCCAATCTTCGCGAAGCGCGCGAAATCTTCCGGTGCAATGTGCTGCGCGTGCTCGATGCGAAACCGTCGATCGCGTGGCCCATTCTCCTGCGCCACCCGTTCGAAGATGTCGAGCTGCGTGCGAATTGCCTTGTCGCCAATCGCATGCACGGCCACCTGTAAACCCGCGGCGTCAGCCGCATTGGTCCACGCATAGAGACTCTCGGGTGGCGTGACGTACAAGCCGGTATCGGTCGGCACGTCGTCGAACGGATGCAACATGGCAGCGGTGTGCGAGCCGAGTGATCCATCCACGAAACCCTTGAGCATGCCGATCGAGACCCAGCTGTCACCGGTGCCGTACTTTTTCACCGTGTCGCGCAGCATCGCCCAATCAGAGAGTGGCACCGCAACGCGGAAGCGCGTGCGCAGCTGACGCGCCGTTTCGGCGCGCTTGAGGGCGGCGAGTTCATCCCACGCACCGGCAACGCCAGCTGGGCCGACATGATGGACGCTGGTCACGCCTTGCATGGCGACGTACGTCATCGCGGTGTCGAGCGCGCGTGCCCACTGCGCATCGGTCGGCATCGGAACGGCCTTGTCGAAGAGACCGGATGCGTTGTCCTTGAACACACCCGTCGGCCGTTTCTTCGCGTCACGTACGATCGCACCACCAGCAACATCCTGCACGTTTCCGGCACGGCAGCCGCTTTCATGGCGGCGGTGTTCACGAGCACCATGTGCCCGTCGAGACGATTGACCATCACCGGATGATCGGGCGTCACCGAATCGATCCAATCGCGTGAGGGCAGTTCCCCGCCCCACAGGGTGTGATCCCAATCGCCGCGCGTGATCCATGTCCCCGCCGGTTGCGTCTTCGCAAAGTCGGCGATGCGCCTGATGAACTCTTCCTTGGTCTTCGCGTCGCGCAGTTGCACTGCCGCGAGTCCGAAGCCGCCGCCGAGGAAGTGTACATGGCTATCGATGAACCCTGGCGTCACCATCGCCCCGGCGGCATCGATCACCTTCCCCTCACCAATCAGTCGGCGGATCTCGTCGCTCGTACCAACGGCGATGATCTCGTGATCGGCGATCGCCACCGCTTCGGCCCAAGGGCGAACACTGTCGCCGGTCCACACGTGACCGTTCACGATCGCGAGCGTGACGTTTTTGGACGGACGCTCAGCGCACGCGGCCGTGACGACGGCGGCGAGCACGGCGATTGCGGCGGCGCGGCGGCGCACGGCGGGATTTCGGAGAGCGGCACGAAGGGTCATGTGCGATAGTCTACGCCCAAACGTGACAGATCGCCTTCGAGGGCGGTCTATATTCCGAATATGGCTCGAACTCTGCGCGAACAGATCACCACGGTGGCCAAGCTGGCCAGCCTCGCCCTCCCTATTCTGGTGGGTGTGGGCGTGGGACGATTGGCGTCGCCCTATCTGCCCGGATTTTCCACGTGGGTGCACGGGTTGGGATCGCTCGCTCCGGTCGCGTTTGTGGTGGCGTATGTGCTCATCACGATCTGCATGATGCCGGCGTTTTTGCTCACAATGGCTGGTGGTGCGGTATTCGGCGTCGTTGAAGGATCGGTGCTGGTGTTCGCCGGCTCCACCATTGGTGCAGTGATCGCCTTCACGCTTGGCCGCACGATTCTGCGCAACCGGGTGGCGCAACAGGTGCAGCGCAACGCGACACTCTCGGTCATCGATCGCGTGATTGGCGAAGACGGTCTCAAGCTGATGTTCCTGATCCGTCTTTCCGGAATGGCGCCGTTCGTACTCACGAACTATGCGCTCGGTGTCACGACGGTGCGACTTCGTGATTTTGTGCTCGCGATGTTCGGGATGATTCCCACGATCTTTGCCTTCGCGGCCTTTGGTCAGGCCGGTGTGCAGACGGGCGCCGAAAAGCCAACGTGGCTCATTGGCATTGGTATCGCGGCCACGGTGTTGCTCACGGTCACCGTCACGCGCATCGCCAAGCAGGCCATCCGGGAAGCCGAGGCACGGAAGGACATGCAGGCGTTGCAGGACGCGGCCTGACGGTCCGCGCTCGATCGGCGAGAGCCCGGTGACGTCATCGAACGTTCATCTGCCGATCACGAAGACATCACGCAGGCGCAAAGAAGCCGTCATCTGCAGCTAACCGTGGCCTAAGATGTGAGTCGCATGCTGGCTCCACACTCAATCGTGGAGGTCAGGCAATGCTCAATCAGTTGCTCGAATCGCGTGCCCGTCGCCAGCGTCGACCGGGCGGCACCTTTGTATCGATCACGGCGCACGCGCTCGTGATCGGCGCGTTGGTTCAGGCGACCGCGCACGCGGCCATCGTGGAGACAGAGCGGCCGAAGGATCCAACGATCACGTTCATCGACGACATCAAGACGCCGCCGCCACCGCCGCCGGTCGAGCGTATGGTGAACGACGCGCTGAATGCGGCAAGCGGCCGGCCTCGTGCGGACTTACTGGCTCCGGAACTGATCCCTCCGATCAACATTCCGAACGCCATTCCGGATATCGACTTTTCGCGCGCGCCAACGAATCCGGACGACTTCGCGAGCGGACGACGCCGTTCACAGGGTGGCGTCCCCGGCGGCACCGGCAACGCGAAAACGGGCGACGTCTATTTGGAGAACCAGGTCGAACGACCGGTCGCGGTACTACCCGGCACACGCGGCCCCGATTATCCGGACGCACTGCGCCAAGCCGGCGTCGAAGGACAAGTGCTCGTGCAGTTCGTCGTCGACACACTCGGACGCGTGCAAATGTCCACGCTCGAAGTACTCGGCAGCGATCACGCCTTCTTCACGAGCGCCGTGAAGCGATCACTCGAAAAGATGCGATTCCTCCCCGCGGAAGTTGGCCAGCGGAAAGTGCCGCAATGGGTCGTGCAGCCATTCCAATTCAAGTTGAATCGCATTTAGTCGCAGTTCCCGGGATGCCCGGGATGTCTCGGATGACTGGTGACTGCGGTTTACGATCGTGCCGATGATCAACCGCTGGAGGACCGGCAACGCCGCAAACGACAGTCACCGGGCATCCCAGACATTCCGGGCATCCCGGATTCAGTGGGAGGATTCCAGTGAATTGCACGTCACGCAGCGAGATCCCTCAGCGCGCCGTAACGTAGGGCGTCCCCAACCCTCGACTGATGCGCTACCGCACTCTGGTGTTTTCGGCTTTGCTCGTCGCCGCCTGCTCGAAGAGCGGCACTTCGAACACCCCGTCTCCCGCCGGCGGCGGACCGCGGGTGGGGCCGGCCAAGGGATCCATCATGGTCGTGGGCGGCGGTGCTCAAGGACCTGAGACGTGGGCCAAGTTCATCGAGCTCGCCGGCGGCCCGGATGCGCTGATCGTCGATGTGCCCACCGCTGGTGGCGATTCCATCGACATGACCACCGCTGGCAAGCTGCTGCGCGACAATGGCGCGCGGAACGTGGTGGTCTATCACACGACGAACAAAAGCCAAGCCAATGATCCCGCGTTCGTCGCGAAGATCGCGAACGCGAAGGGGATCTGGTTCGACGGCGGACGCCACTACCGGTTGGTCGACAGCTACATGGGCACGCGCAGCCAGGCCGCGTTCGAAGCGGTGCTCGCGCGTGGCGGCGTGATCGCCGGAACGAGTGCCGGAGCGTCCATTCAGGGCGACTACATGGTGCGCGGGGCGCCGTCGAACAACAACAACATCATGAACCACCCGCAGTACCTGAAGGGCTTTGCGTATCTCAAGAACACGGCGATCGATCAGCATGTTGTTGCGCGTGAGCGCCTCCCCGATCTTTATGATTCGCTCACGGTCACGCGCAAAGATCTGCTGGCTATCTCTGAAGACGAAGGCTCGGTGTGGGTGATCAAGGGCGACACCGCCGAGATCATCGGTCGCAACAAGGCGTTCGTGTACAACGGTAAGGACAACACCGATCCCGGACGTCCGTTTCTTACGTTGCACCCCGGTGATCGCTACGACCTGGGCGCGCGCAGGCTGATGTCGCGTGCTGCCGACGGCACGAAGCTCACGCCGACTTTTGTCGACGGCGTTTTCGCGGCGTACAAGGATGCCTCGAAGGGTGGCGCGACGGTTGTCGTTGCGCGCGCGGGCAAGGTCCTCGTGAACACGTCGTACGGTGTGCCGGCGCAGCGTCGCTTCATGCCCGAGACTGCGGTGCCCAACTTCGCACTTGGCGGCTTGGGTGGCGTGCTGGCCGCGTCGCTCAATGGCGCGCCGACGGCTGCGAGCGTACGTCGCGTCCTCACCATTGGTGGTGCACAGCGCCTGGCGTACGACAGCACCACGAAGACGTGGAAGGGAAGCGTTGACGATCTCTATCGTTTCGAGCAGGGACGCTTTGTTGTTTCCCCGGGTGCGCGCGACACGAACACGGTTCCGTCAGTGTTTATACGCGACACGGATCATGGCGCGACTCGCTACGCCGTCTACGGTACCGCCGATGGCAAGCAGGCCGCCTGGGTACGTTATCCTGAGCAGCGCACGGTCATTCTCATCCTGACCGGCGACAGCAACGCCGACGCGAAGGGACTCGCTCAGCAGCTTGCCGCTCGCCTGCTCTTCTGACGTTCGCGAACGTTCTCGCCGGTCAGATGATCGATATCACGATCGACAACCACGGCGTTGCATTGGCCGCGTCGGAGTATGGCGCCGCCACGGCACCGCCGGTGTTGTTTCTGCATGGCATCGGCAACGCACGCGATACCTGGTACGGATGGGCATCGCAGTTCGCCGATCGTCATCGCGTCATCACGCTCGACTTTCGCGGACACGGCCATTCGGCGCGCGCCTCGCGATATCATCTCACTGACTACGTGAGTGATGCCGAAGCGGTGCTCGCGTTCATCGGTGAGCCAACGCTTGTGGTTGGACACTCACTCGGCGGTACCGTCGCCGGTCGTCTGGCACAGCGCGATCACCCGTTGATGCGTGCCGCGCTTCTTGTCGACCCCGCGTGGATGTTTGGTGTGCCCGCGGAGTTCGCGCGCACCGTATACCCGCGTCGCTTCGAGCTGCTGCAGGGCACGGTGGCGCGACTCACCGCCGAACGGGCCAGCCATGCCGCGTGGGTGCAGGCAATCGGTCAGTCACCTCATCCGTGGGGCGGCGTCTTTGCCGATCACACGCCAGCGCGCTTGATCGCCGCACATGCGTCGGCGCTCGAGCGACAGGATCCGGCCTGTTTTGCGACGCCGGTGGTCGACTCGTTCGGCGGGTTCGACCCGCTCGCGCCGTTCGCTCGCCCGGTCACACTCATCCATGCGGACGAGCGCTTTGGCGCCGCGATCCTCGCCGATCAGGCCGCTCGCGTTGCGTCCGCGAGCCCGAGGTCCAAGGTCATTCATTTTGATGGATCGGATCATTTTCCTCATCGGAGCTATCGGTTTGCGAGTCGTTTCGAGACGGTACTCGAGGCGTTCACCCGAGCGTAATTCCGATTAAAGGAATAAGTTGAAATAATTTGTTCCGACTCTTTACAAAATCGCCAGATCGCCACAGCTTGGTGCGTGGCCTTCCCCGGGCCATTTGTTTAGCAGCTTTAGTTCCTCAAACGAACAAAAGACGCTTCATTCGGAACTCCCGATGACTCGTCGGCGGCGGCGCAGCGGTGACGCGATTCGCACGCACATTGTTCGCCAGATGAACAAATCTCGCCCCGCCCTCTGACAGCACGCCCTCCCGCTGTCGATCCGCTCCGTGGCCATCTCCCACCGTCGGCCCCGGTGCTTCCCGTCCTCCCCACCAGGATCCCCCCACATGCGTTCGACTCTGAGGCTCGGCTCGGCGTTTATCGCCGCGTTCGTTCTCTCGGCTGAGACCGTGGCGGCTCAATCCGGAACCGGCCGCATCGTCGGCCGAGTCCAGAGCGAAGCCGCGGCGCCCCTCGCCAACGCAGGCGTCGGTATCGTCGGTACCCAAATGGGTACCCGTACTGGCACCGATGGCTCGTACGTCATCGGCAACCTCG
Source organism: uncultured Gemmatimonadaceae bacterium (assembly GCA_966112585.1). GTDB lineage: Bacteria > Gemmatimonadota > Gemmatimonadetes > Gemmatimonadales > Gemmatimonadaceae > Gemmatimonas. The sequence continues at coordinate 53,217 of CBHWDN010000010.1, read as the reverse complement.
CTCCGGGGCGCTACGTCGTCCGCGCAACACTCATTGGATACGCGCCGAAGATCGACACCTTCACGGTAGCGAACGGACAGACCGTCACCGGCAACTTCTCGCTCAAGATCGTGAGCGTGACGCTCGATCAGATGGTCGTCATCGGCTACGGCTCGCAACGTCGCTCCGATGTGACGGGTGCCGTGACGTCGGTGCAACCGAATGTCGAACGCACGCCGATCACGTCGCTCGAGCAGACGCTGCAAGGCACCGCGCCTGGTGTGCAGGTGACGCAAGCATCGTCGGCACCGGGTGGCGGCATGTCTATTCGCATTCGCGGTGGCTCGTCGGTGAACGGCAACAACGAGCCGCTCTACGTCATCGACGGCTTCCCGGTGGAAAACGACTTCAGCACGTCGAGCTCACTCGACGGCGGTCGCGCCGGCACGACGCCATCGAATCCGCTCGCGGCGCTCAACCCGAACGACATCGCGTCGATCGAAATCCTGAAGGACGCATCGGCGACGGCGATCTACGGATCGCGAGGCGCCAACGGTGTCGTCCTCATTACGACCAAGCGTGGTGAGGGCGCGAAGCCCAAGGTGGCAATCGATCTCTTTCAGGGGCAGCAGGTCGTCGCGAAGCGCTACGATCTGCTGAACGCGACCGAGTTCGGACAGTTCGCGAACGCCTGGGCGCTGTCGTCGAACCTCGCGCAGCCGTATGCCGATCCGACAACGCTTGGTGTGGGAACAGACTGGCAGGATCTGATTTTCCGGCAGGCGGCCATTCGCAACGCGCAGCTGAGCGTGACCGGCGGTACAACCGCAAAGAACGCGACGCGCTACGCGATCTCCGGCGGTGTCTTCGACCAGCAGGGTGTGGTGGACAACTCGAACTTCAAGCGCCTCTCGCTCCGCGGCAACGTGGATCAGATGATCGGCGAGAAGCTCAAGATTGGTTCGAACGTGCTGCTCTCGCGCGTGACCAGCTCGCAGATTCCGACCGACGGCTCACTCAATGCAGGCGCTGGCGCGGTGGGTGCGGCGATTCAGTATCCGTCGATTATGTCGCCGTATCGTGCCGACGGCAGCTACACGCTGCTGAGCACGGACTTCCCGCAGTCGCTCCTGAATCTTGGCATCGCCGCGGGCAACGTACCGAATCCGCTCGCGTCGGCGCTGGCCGTCAACGACAAGCTCTTCGACACGCGCATCCTGGCGAACGTGGCGGGCGAGTACAAGATCGCGAAGGGGCTCACGTTCCGTTCAACGGTTGGCAGCGATCTCTCCTTCCGCGGTCGCGATACCTACTATCCGCGCACGACGCTGCAGGGCTTCGGCTCGAACGGCCGCGCGATTCGCGGCACGACGAACAACACCAGCTTCCTCAACGAAAACACGCTCAACTGGAACGGTAACATCGGTTCCGCGCACGTGTTCTCGGCGGTGGCTGGCTACTCGCGGCAGAAGCTCAACACAACGCGCAGCGATATGCGCAACAGCAACTTCGTCAGCGACATCACTGGCTATGAGAACATCGGTGCCGGTGCGCAGGCGGGCGGTCCGACAGTATCGAGCGGTCGGTCGCAGTGGACGCTGGCATCCTATCTCGGTCGCTTCAACTACACGCTGCTTGATCGCTACCTCTTTACGGTGAGTGCCCGTCGCGACGGATCGTCGCGCTTCGGTGCAAACAACCGCTGGGGTGTGTTCCCGGCTGGCGGTGTGTCGTGGCGTCTGTCGGAAGAGCCGTTCATGCGCAGCATCACGGCCATCAACAACCTCAAGCTGCGCTACACCTACGGCGTGGTCGGCAATCCGTCGATCTCGCCGTACCAGTCGCTCACGCGACTGACGGCGCAGCAGTACACGTTCAATGGTCAGCTGGCCCCGGGCTACTATCCCGCGGCGATCGGCAACCCCAACCTCACGTGGGAGTCCACCACGCAGAGTGACGTGGGTCTCGACCTCACGATGTTCAAGGGTCGGGTCGACCTCACGGTGGACCAGTACAAGAAGCGCACCGATGACCTGCTCCTGCAGATCGACCTGCCGAGTGAAGTGGGTTACACCAGCGCGTTCGTGAATGCCGGCTCGATCGAGAACAAGGGTCTCGAAGCAGGCATCACCTTCAAGGTGCTCGACGGCGAAGCGCGCGCCGGTGGCATCAAGTGGTCGACGACGTTCAACTACACGCGCAATCGCAACAAGGTACTGAGCCTTGGCGGTGTCGATCGCATCTTCCCCACGCAGCAGACGGCGTCGGACATCAACGCCACCTCGAGCGTGGTGCAGGTCGGTCAGCCGATCGGCGCGTTCTTCGGCTTCAAGACCGGCGATCTGTTCCGCGACAGCACGACGCTCAACGCCTGGAAGGCGCGCACGCGCTTTGCGAGCGGCACGGTGCCGGGGCTTGGCAACCGCATCTATATCGATGTCAACAACGACTCGATCATCGATGGCAACGACCGCACGATCATTGGCGATCCGAATCCTGACTACGTGGTCGGCTGGTCGAACAACGTGTCATGGAAAGGCTTCGAGTTCAGCGCGCTCTTTGACGGTGTGCGCGGCAACCAGATTCTCAACCTGAACAACCTGCGCCTGTATGGTGCATCGCCGGCACTCAACGTGACACGCGATCGATTCCTCGATGCGTGGAGCGTGGACAACCCGAACGGCAAGTATCAGAAGATCGGTGCCGGCGCGGGCTTCCTGAACGCCGACATCACGCAGGAACTGCTTGAAGACGGATCGTTCATCCGCCTGCGCACGATCAGCCTGTCGCGTCAACTGCCGCAGAAATGGCTGCGCCAGCAGAACGTGTCGGCGCGCGCCTACGTCACGGGGCAGAACATCGCGACGTGGACCAAGTACTCGGGCTTCAACCCCGACGTGAGCTCGATCAGCGTCGGTAATCTCAATCGTGGTGTCGATGTCGGTGCATATCCGTTGGCGCGCACCTGGACGATCGGCATGAACATCAACTACTGACCGGAGGAGACTGCCATGCTCAAGCGCATCCTGCTCGGCGCCTCCGCGGCGCTTCTGGTGGCCGGCGTGTCCGGCTGCAACGATGACAAGTTCCTGACCGAAGTGCCGTACGACTTCGTCGGCCCTGAGAACTTCTACAGCAATGCCACCGACGCCCTGGCGGCAGTGGCGGGCGCGTACGCGACGTCGACGCACACCACGGGCGACAACTACTACGGCCGCAATTTTGTCATGCTCTCCGAGTTCATGACGGAGATGCAGACGGTGTACCTGAGTGCCACCAACGAGCGTTCACTGGTGGACAACTACACCTTCACCGCATCGCACGCCTACATCTACAGCACGTGGCAGAGCGCGTACCAGGGCGTCAATCGCGCGAACTCGGTCATTGGCCGTGTACCGGCGATTGCGATGGATACGGCGTTGCGCAGCCGCATCGTGGCGGAGGGCAAGTTCCTTCGTGCCCTGCACTACAGCAATCTCGTGCGCCTCTTCGGCGATGTGCCACTGTTGCTCGACGAAACCACATCGATCGACAACCTGCAGCGTGCCCGCACCCCGGCCGACTCGGTGTACAACCAGATCTTCAAGGATCTGGCGGAGGCCGCCGCGGTGCTCCCCAAGAGCTATTCCGGTAGCGACATCGGCCGCGCAACGCGTGGCGCCGCGAAGACGCTGGCCGCGAAGGTGTACCTGCACCGCGGCAGCATCAACAGCGCGACACGTTCAGCTGACTTCGCGAAGGCGATGCAGCTGTTGCAGGACGTGAAGGCGAACGACGGGTTCGCACTGGTATCGAACTACGCCACGCTCTTCGACGGCACGAACGAGAACAACACCGAGGTCATTTTCGACATTCAGTGCTCGCGCTCGAACGGTATCGGCTGCCGCCTGTCGAACCAGGTTGCCCCGCGCCTTTCGAACTACGGCGCGTCGCAGAACGGTTCGTTCACCGCCGAGCAGCCGTTCCTTGATGAGTTTGTGGCGAACGATGTCCGTCGCGCGGCGACCTGGCAGCTCAACTACCCGACCAAGACGAACACCACCGCCGTCTGGACGATCAACACCGCGGCACCGCGTGGCGCGTTCTACGTGGGCACGACGCGCACCGACTCCACGGTGTGCCCGAACATGGGCAAGTTCCTCGACAAGCTGTCGGTCACGGCCGGTAACGACGAGCCGAACTACATCATTCTGCGCTACGGCGACAACCTGCTGATGGAGTCGGAGCTGCTGAACGAAATCAACGGCCCCACCACCGAAGCGTACACCGCCATCAACGCCGTCCGCACCCGCGCTGGCATCGGCAACCTGACCACGGGCCTGTCGCAGGCGGCCTTCCGTGACTCGGTGTTCGCACAGCGCCGTCTCGAGCTCGCGATGGAAGGCCCAAACGGCTACTTCGATTCGCAGCGCAACTGGACGTGGTCGAAGACGCGCATCGAAGCGAACATGGCATTCGCCGCGGGGATCACGTTCCGCACGAGCCGGTACCCGAAGGCGCGCGTGACGCTCACCGACAAGTTCAAGTTGATGCCGATTCCGCAGCGAGCGCGGGATCTGAATCCGTTGCTGACGCAGAACACCGGCTGGTAACCGCGCAACGGCGGTTTCGGACGCGACACTGCGGAGGCTGAAAGGCGGAGGCAATGAAGCGGTAGCAAAAAAGCGGGGACCAGCGGTTGTGGCAGTTCCCCGCTTTTTTGCTACCGCAGTGCGAGCCTCCGCGTTGCAGCCTCCGCTGGTGCCGTGCTACTTCGCGGTGCCGTTGTCCAGATACGCGGCGAGCTGCGGAACCACTCTCGCCAGCTCACGCACCGCAACGCGCGCCACCTCCTCCGCCCCCCTCGGCGACAGATGCGTGTCGTCCGCCCGCGCCAGCGGAAACGCCGGGTACTCCCCCTCGCGCGTGTACACGTACAGTTCCTTGCTCTTCTCCGGCCCAGCCGCCGTCACGAGTCGCTTCGTGAGCGCCTCATGATCGACGAGCGGCACGGACAGCGCCGCCGCGACTTCTCGCGCGACTGCCGGATACTCGCCGTGGGTGTCCTTGAGCGTTCCGTCAGCGTTGAATGATCGACGCACGATCGAGGTGAACAGCACGGGTGTCGCACCTTTCGCACGCGCGTCGCGGACAAAGCGCTCGAGATTCGCCTTGTAGCTGCCACGCGGTGTGGTGTAGCGGGTGCTGTCTTCCTTCTTCTCGTCGTTGTGGCCGAATTGGATGAACACGTAGTCGCCCGGCTTGATGGCCACGAGCACGCTGTCCCATCGTTGCTGATCGATAAAGCTCTTCGTGCTGCGCCCGTTCACCGCGTAGTTGCGCACGACCGCGCCGCCTTTCAGAAAAGCCGGGAGCGCTTGCCCCCACCCGCGTTCGGGATTGTGCTCTGGATCGGGCTTGTTGGCCATGGTGGAGTCACCAATCAGGTGCAGCGTTGGCGAAGCCTCTGGTCGGGTGGACGCCGCCAGCAGTGCGGCGGCCAATGTCAGCGTAGCGAAGCGCATGAGGGTGTGAGTCAGGGAGTCGTGCGCGGTGTGACCCGCACGTTCTCAACGGTGAGTCTAAGCGGGGTCGCAGAGTGCGTGGTGGAGTTGGTCGACGCGAACAGGCCGATCTTGGCCCCGACCCACTTGCCTTCGCGCGCCGTGAACGCGCGATCAACCGCACGCCATGCTCCAGAGCGACCAGTGCGCCACGCGAAGCGGACCACGGCGCCGGTGTCGACCACTGCGCGTAGCTCGAGCGCATGGGCGTCGGTTGGCGTGAGCGTCTCGAGCACCTGTACGCTGTCGGCGCCACCGCGATCGGCGTTTGTGTTTCGCGCGCTCACCAGTTCGTACGCCGAGCGCGTGCGCCGAACACCGATCCACGCGTAGTCGAGCCCAAACACGGTGAGTCCGCCGATCTGCCCGCTGGATCCGCCCGTTGCCGACACCGTGGCCTCGAACGCCATCGATTCGGCCGAGAGCTTTTGCAAGAGCAGGTTGGGCGCGGACCAGAGATTGGTGCCGTTCGCCGAAAGCGGCTGCGCGACGAGCGTGATGGAACCGCGTGTTCCGATTGTCCAGCCGCGCTGCGGATTCGCCTGCCACTGCCATTGCGGCCCTGGCGCGCCGGTCTCAAAGCTTTCGCTGGTTTGCAGCGATGGCGATCTCGCACCAGCACGCGGGAGTGACGCGCGCAGCACTGGAGTTCCGGTGGTATCGCTCGGCGACGCGCCCCCAATGACCGGCCATCCGTCGGCGTGCCAGGTCACGGGCTGCAAGTGCACGATGCGTCCGTACGCGCCGCGATCCTGAAAGTGAAGAAACCACTGCTCGCCGCTTTCGAGCGAGACCCAGCCGCCTTGATGCGGACCGTTCACACTGCCCTTCCCCTGCGACATCACCGTACGCACCTCGTACGGACCGCGCGGCGACTTGCTGCGCATCGCGAGCTGCCAACCGGTCGCTACACCACCGGCGGGCGCGAAAATCCAGTACCACTCGCCTTGCTTGTAGACCTTGGGGCCTTCTGCGGTGGGGTGGTGGAGCGAATCGAGCAACACCACGGTGCCGCTATCAAGAAGCGCCGTGCCATCTGGGCGCATGCCGCGCACCACCAATCGATGCTTGATGCCAGCGCGAGAGCGGGCGTACGCGTGCACCAGATATGCCTGGCCGTCGGTGTCCCACAACGGCGTGGGATCGATCAGACCTTTGCCGCCCTGAACGAGCAACGGGGGACTCCAGGTCCCCCGCGGGTCTCGTGCTTTGGTCATGTAGATGCCGCGGTCAGGATCGCCGTAGTAGATCCAGAACCATCCATCGTGTTTGCGTATCGATGGCGCCCACACACCGTTGCCATGTTGTGGTGTATCGAACGCCGCACCAAACACGGCCGCAGGAAATCGCTTGATCGCGTGATTCACCACCGACCAGTGTACCAGATCGGTCGAGTGCAGAATCGGAAGGCCGGGAACATGACCGAAGCTCGATGCGGTCATCCAGAAGTTCTGGCCGTCGCGAATCACGTCCGGATCGGAGAAGTCGGCGAAGAGCACCGGATTCTCGTACGTCGCCGCATTGTCGCTCTCCTTAACGGCCGCCGCCGCTGGCTTGGCCAGCATGCGCACCTGGTGCGGCTTCGGCGCGCCCCCCGGGAACGGAACGAGTCGCGATTCGCACGCACTCAGCGATGGAGTCAGTGCGCCGAGTCCACTCGGCCCCGTCACCGACGCGACCGACGCTGGCACATCGAGATTCATTCCGTTCGGTCCGCGCGTGACCCGCGCGTTGCCCCCCTTCACCACGATGCCCGCCGGCGTGTCGGCGATCACACGATCGAACTGAATTTCGAGCGCACGCGCCGCATCGTACCCATCGAGCATGACGGTGCCCTTCCCCAGAATGCGCACGTCGCGCACAACCACGTTCTTGTACTGCGGAACGTTCGCACCATCCGTTTGCGGCGACGCCGAGTAGTGCGAGTCCATGTAAATCGGGTACTTCACATCCTTGATGCAGACGTTCTCGTAGCGCACACCGTCCACCAATCCACCGCGACTTCCGTTGCTCTTGATACGCAGCGCGTTGTCGGTGCCTTCGAAGGTCACATCGCGCACCAGAATGCCGCTCGCACCACCATCGGTCTCGCTGCCGATCGATACGCCGTGGCCGTTGTAGAAGTGGCTCTCGGAGACGGTCATGTTGCGCGCGCCGCCATTCGTACCGGCCTTGATCGCGACGTTGTCGTCACCGGTGAAGATCCAGCTTCGGGTAATCGTCACGTTCTGCGACCCCGATGGATCAATACCATCAGTGTTGCGCGCGCCCTTGGGCGTGCGGATCGTCACGCCCCAGGCGGTGATGCCATCGCCGCGCTCGAGTACCACGTGAAAGTTCGGGCTGTTCCGGAGCGTGACGTTGTACAGCGTGAAGTCATTGCTGCGCGACGTCTGAATCAGCCGAAAGTTATTTTGCGAGTACTTGGTATCGCGCGCCTGCTCGGCCATCTCCCACCACGTTACGGTGTCGTTGGCCAACCGTGCCCATCCACGACCGTCTATCACACCGGGGCCCATCACGCCGCTCGCATTTGCACGATCGGCCGTAATGAGCGCGCGGCATCCGCGCCCTTCGGTGCGCAACACGCCACACGCGCCGGGAGTGACATCGAACTGACGCGCGTCGCGCGAGGCGAACAGCACCGCGCCGGTGTCCACCACAAGCGTGACGCCGGCCTTGAGCTTGAGCGGGCCGCTCACGAAGGCGTTCTTCCCGGCAACGCGCTGCAGCACCACCGCTTTGCCCAGGGCGCAGCCGTCGATGGCCTGCTGAATGCGCGGTGTATCGAGCTTGCCTTCATCGCCAGCCGCGATCGTGGTGTCGCCAACCGATGCGATCTGCGACGCGATCACCGTGCAGGTGAACGGACGAACGGGCTCCTTCACGCTGCGAGTATCCTGCGCCGCGATGACGACTGGCGCACTCAGAGCGAGCGCGAGGGGTACACAAGTGCGAACGATGGCGTTCATGGCAGCGGCTTCCATCCGTCCAGAAAGAGGTCCTTCGCGTAGCTCGTCGCGTCACCGTCGGACAATCGACGGCGCGTCGTACTCTCCACCGCACCTGGCCCTGAGCTCTTGTACTCGGCGAATCGCGCATGTTCCGGTTCGAACCAGAGGCGTTCGCCGTTGGTCATGGGGCCCGCCGACATGCGATCCCAGCCCTTCGCCTGGATGTGATCGTCCATCCAGCACTCGAAGTACACCGCCATGCCCACGGCGCGTGGATTCCCACCGGGATGCCACGGGCGCCCGAGCGACACCGAGTTGGGCGCTACACCCGCGGCCTTCTTGAGTCTCGAGCGCAGAAACAGAATGCCGTAGGTGGTGATGTCGGTGCTCGGTGCGGCGATGTAGCCGTTGTTCGTCGCGCTCCCGCGGTCGAGCGAAATGATGTCGGAATCTTCGATCACCAGTCGTCCGCTGCCGAAGATGAAGTCAACATTCCCCTCGATACGACTGCCGGTCACGTAGCTTCGCCCGGCGTCGGCGAAGAACGTGTCCTGATGGCCGAGCAACACCACGTCTTGCAACACCGCACGATCGCTCTTGTCCGTGAGTGCGATCGCCAACCCCTGCGTATCACGCACTTTGGTGCTGTCGGCCGCGTCCTTCTTCGCATTCCTGTCGTAGTCGAAGCTGTTCTCGACCGTGACATGCGCGAGTCGGAAATCCGCCTGCGTTGCGCGCAGCGTCCAGGTGCCGCGAGTGCCGATCGATGCGCCGCCCGGCGCGATACGACCGGCGTAGTCATCCCAGCTGATGATCGTGCTGTCGCGATTCGCACCGAACAGCCAGATGTTCGGCTTCTCGACGCTCACCTTTTCGCGATAGCGGCCGGCGCGGATGCGAATGAGCCACGGTGTTTCCGGAAAGTTTGGCGCCGCCTCGACCGCCGCGTTCACCGTGCGATAGGTCGGAATACCGGCAATCTTTGCACCCGCGGTTCCGGTGAACCTCGCATCAACGATCGCACGCGTGGTTGTATCCACTCCGATCGAGACGGCGACACGCGGCTCGTTGAACGTGCGCGCCAACCAGTCGGCGGCATGACCGGCCCATGTTGCGAGCACAGGATCATCGGGCGCGAGACCGAAGCCATGGCGTCCGCGTTCATACACATGCATTTCCGCGGGTACGCGCGCCGTACGGAGCGCGGTGTACATCGCGACTGTGTTTTCGACGGGCACCGACTTGTCATCACTGCTCGCGATGAGAAATGTCGGTGGCGTTTTGGCGGTGACCTGCGCTTCGAGGCTCATCCGCTGCAACAGTGCGGGCGACGGCTGCGCGCCGAGTAGTTGCGTGCGCGAGCCCTGGTGCGCGAAGGCTTCGCGCATCGTGACCACCGGATAGATCAGCATCGCGGCGTCTGGGCGCGCGCTCTGCCGCTCCACGCTATCGCGATTGCTCGCGTCTCCCGCAGCGCCGTGCGTCGCCACACTTCCCGCGAGATGGCCGCCGGCCGAGAACCCCATCACCGCGACGCGCTGCGGATTCACGCCAAAGCGCGTCGCATTCGCGCGGACCACACGCACCGCGCGCATCCCATCCTGCTCCACGAGAGGGTGCGCGTACGTTGGACCTACCCGGTAGCGAACCACAAACGCCGTAACGCCCTGTCCGTTCCAGAAACGCGCGACCTTCGTGCCTTCCTTGTCGCTGCTCAGGTGGTCGTAGCCGCCTCCGGGAAAGACCAGCACCGCGGTGCCATTCGCACGGGCGCCTGAGGCGCGGTACACGGTAAGCGCCGGCACGTCCGATTCAGCGGTGCCTCGTGCGCCGGGCGCGCCACCAGCCCAGAGCGGCACAACTTCCTGGAACCGGAGTGGCGACGCAACGACCAGCGCAGTCGCGAGCAGGGCGAGCATCAGGGCGTGACCGGCGTGAGTGCAATGGGAGCCGCAAGACGCTGTGCGTACTCGTCGAGGTAGCGCCACCAGTCGCGCACATCGCGGAAGTCACCACTCAGCGTCCAACCCGCGCCGACATAGTGCACCACTGGCGTGTTGGGCTGCGCATAGGTCACAGCGAAATAGTGATCCTTGTTTTCCTTCCACTCGCGCACGCGATTGCCGGGCAGCAGCACGGCCGTACCGATTTCGCCGTCGCCGCCCTTCTTGGGCGTCGTTGGCCCCCAACCGGTGAGCCACGCCCAGCTGCGCGCCTTGCTCATTGTGCCGACCATGCCGGTGCGCTTGAGCTCACCGATCACGTACGGGATCTCCTTCGCGGCACCACTCGTGCGGAACACGCTCTCTTCCTTGTACAGATTCGAGCCCGCATCGATGCTGATGCGCTTGGTCTGCGACACCTTGAGCGCGCCCGCCGTCCACTCCGGATACTCCACCGAGAAGGTGGTGCGGATTGGCCCCGAGGTGATGACCTTCCACGAAATGAAGTTGTCAGCGCGAACGATTGAATCGTTCATCCAGACCGCCGTACCGCCGGCACCGAGAGTTTCGCCGACATCGTAGAAGTCCGCACCTTCGCCATCGTCAACGTGATAGGCGTCGTGCCCCTTCGTGTACCACTTCTCGACGATCATTTCGCGCGTCTTCTTGACCCAGATGTCGACGCCGCTCGAACTCATGGCGCTCGATGTCTTCTTGAGCCCCTCGCCGTAGATGCGCCACGCGAGCCTGTCGCTTTCCCAGGCCATGTCGTCGCGTTCAGTGTCGTGACGCACCGATGTGCGGGGCGCGAACCTGGCGGGCGCGGCGGCCTCGATCACAAAGCGACGCGATTCCTTCGCGCGAAAGTCGGCGAGCACCAAGAGCGAGTCCGGCGAACCGTTACCATCGGCGTCGAGCACTTGCGACATCAACTCTTTGCCGCTGCCGAGGTCGCGAACGCGCACGTTGCCGGCGGCGGCACCTGCGACCTTGGCGCTCACCGTGGTCCACGGCAGGCTCAGGACTTCATCGGCGCGCGCGATACTCAGCGTGTTCTCGGCTTGCACGACGAACTCTGCGCGCTGCGTTGGCGGGATCAGTGCGATCACCGATGCGGCGGCGATGGCTGACAACTCCTTTTTGCTTCTCATCGCAGCGTCTCCATGTTCACGGCGTCCATATCAGCGTAGTCCTGGTTTTCCCCACCCATCGCCCAGCAGAACGAATAGGCCTGCGTACCGCACCCCGAGTGCACCGACCAGCCCGGCGAAAGCGCCACCTCGCCATCGCGCACAATCAGCGAGCGCGTTTCGGTGGGCTCGCCAAGCAGGTGTACCACCATCGCGTCGCGCGGAAGACCGAAGTACAGATAGACTTCGGTGCGCCGATCATGCGTATGTGAAGGCATCGTGTTCCACACACTGCCGGTGGCGAGCGTGGTCACGCCCATCACCAGTTGGCAGCTCTTCGCGCCCTTCGCGTGGATGTAGCGACGCACGGTGCGCTTGTTGGCCTGCTCGACAGTTCCGAGCTCGAGATTGTCGGTCTCGTGCGGCCTGATGAGCGTCGTGGGATGCCCCGCGTGTGCGGGATAGCTCACGAGATAGAAGCGCGCCGGTGCGGCGCTGCTCGCGCTCGAGAAGTGCACGTCACGTGCGCCGCGACCGACATAGAGCACGTCGTGCGCATCGAGGGCGTAGTCCACGCCGTCGACCGAGACCGTACCAGCGTCGCCGGTGTTGAGCACACCCAACTCGCGGCGTTCGCAGAAGTACTCGGCACGGAGTGCGGGAAATGCCTCGAGACGCAGCGGTGCGCTCGTCGGAACAGCGCCACCAAGCACCACGCGATCGAGATCAACGTGGCTCAGCGCGATTGCTCCGGGAACGAACAAATCTGAGACGAGGAAATGTGCGCGAAGCTCGTCGGTGGTGAACCGGCGCGTTGCGTCAGGAGTTGGGAGATATCTCATGGGCGTCATCGGGCCATCCACCCGCCGTCCACGACGAGCAGGTGACCGTTCACATAGTCAGAGGCGCGCGACGCCAGAAACACGGCGGCGCCTGCCAGATCGCTGGCTTCTCCCCAACGACCGGCGGGAATGCGCGCGAGGATCTGCGGCGCCCGCTCGGCGTTGTCCTGCAACGCGCGCGTGTTGTCAGTGCGGATGTAGCCGGGTGCGATCGCGTTCACCTGCACACCGGCCGCGCCCCACTCGTTGGCGAGCGCCTTGGTCAGTCCCGCCACGGCATGCTTGCTCGCGGTGTATGCTGGCACCGTGATGCCGCCCTGGAAGGACAACAGCGACGCAATGATGATGATCTTCCCGTGCCCGCGCGCAACCATGTCGCGACCGACCGCCTGCGCGAGCACGAATACCGCGTCGAGATTGGTGCGCACCACGACGTCCCAGTCAGCGATGGTCGCGTCGACGGCCGGAGCACGTCGAATCGTTCCGGCGTTGTTCACGAGAACGTCAATCGCGCCAGCATGCGCCTTCGCCGCCTCGGCGACGTCGCTGGCGTTCGCCGGAACGGAGAGATCGGCGGCTACCGCCCACGCCTCACGACCGAGTGCGCGAATCGCGACCACGGTCTCGTCGGCACCACCGGGTCGACTTGAATGACAGACCACGCTGGCGCCCGCTTCGGCCAGTGCAACGGCAATCGCACGACCGATGCCTCGACTCGCCCCAGTCACCAATGCGGTGCGTCGGTCGAGCGAAAAGAGTGCGCTGCTCACTTGCCGAGCTCCAGCGCCGCCAGAATGAACGGACCAACGCCCTTGTAGTCGTCGCTCACCACCGGTTCGGACACGTAGTAACCAAAGGTGCCATCGCGAGGCGTTCCGTCCTTGCGCAATGCGCCGCCAAGCCCCGACACCTGGCACACGTTGATCAGCGACGCACCGTACGGGGCTTCGCGTACCAGATTCCGCGTCATGCCGTCGAAAGCACGCGTCGCGATTGCCCGAAAGCGGGGCGCGAGATAGCCAAGCCGTGCACCTTTGGCCATTGCGTACACGAACATCGACGAGGCGCTCGCTTCGAGGTAGTTGCCGTCCCGATTCGGCGCATCGAGGATATCCCACCACAGCCCTGTGACCGGTTCCTGTACACGCGCCACTCCGTCGGCGACATCCTGCAGGGTACGAATGATCTCGTCGCGGTCCGGGTGCGTCGGGGGGAGATAGTCGAGCGTTTCCACCGCGCCCATCATGTACCAGCCCACCGCACGCGCCCAGAAGTTCTTCGACAGTCCTGTCGCGCTGTCCGCCCACGGCTGCGATCGCGCGGCATCCCAGCCGTGATACATCAACTGCGTACGCGGGTCGCGCGTATGCCGCGCGACAAGGAGGAATTGCAGCGCGACGTCATTGTAGATCGAGTCGCGTTCCGCGGGACTGGCCACGACCGACGCGTACTGCGCGTAGAACGGCTGCCCCATGTAGAGGCCGTCGAGCCACATCTGTTGTGGATAGATCTTCTTGTGCCAGAATCCGCCTTCGCTCGTGCGCGGATGGGTGCGAAGCTGCGTGCGCAGTTCCGTGGCCGCCTTGAGATAGCGCGGGTCACGAGTGCGCGCGGACAACGCGAACAGCACACGCCCCTGAGAAATCGCATCGATGTTGTACTCGTCGCGACTATAGCCGCCCTGCACGTGGCCATCGGCGGACACAAACCGCTCCATGTTGCGACGCACGTAGGTCAGCATCGCGCTGTCCTTGCGCGTCTGCCCGACTTTCTCGATCGCACCAAGGACAACGCCAGCGGTGTAGTCCCAGCGCCGGTGCGTGTCCGGGTTGCGTGTCATGACCGCCCGCGCAAAGCGCACGCTCCACGGCGTCGCGCTGGGCACCGGCCGCGACGCGAGATAGGCAATCGGCAGCGCGTTGTTGCCCGGCTGCGTGACGCCCTCACCTAACTGCGCGAGATCCTGCGCTGCGGCGAGCGATGGCGCTGCACAGAGAAGAGCCGCCGTCCATCGGATCACTTCGCCGGCGCTCCCGTAAACGGCTGACCGTTTACCATGCTGTTGGTCGCCACCAACTTCTGCACGCCGTCGGCCACATTGCCCTTCGCCACGCCACTGAAGCGGCAGTCGATGACGCGAATGTCCGATATCTCGGAGTTGGGATAGGCGCGCATGTAGAGCCCATACATGCTCTTCTTGCTCGTCACGTTGCGCAGCTCCACATCGCGCACGACCGGGCGGAATGGCCCCTTCTCTCCCTCTTCGTAGTAGAGGTCGATGGACAGGACACCTTCCTTGACCTCGCCCACCGTGCAGTTGCGCATGTACACATGCTCGAGCACCCCGCCGCGCATCGCGTTGTTCTTGAAGCGCAGCGCGCGTTCCAGCTCCGGGCTGTCCATCGTGCATCCTTCCACAAACACGTTCCGCACACCACCCGAAATCTCGCTGCCGATCGTCACGCCGCCGTGACCGTCCTTCATCGTGCAATTCCGTACCACGATGTTCTCGCTTGGACGGTTGATGCGTCGCCCATCGGCGTTGCGTCCGGACTTGATCGCGATACAGTCGTCGCCCGTATCAAAGACGCAGTCTTCGATCAGGACATCGGTGCACGATTCCGGATCGCACCCATCGTTGTTTGGCCCATGTGTATCGATATGCAATCCGCGCACAATGACGTTGGTGCTTTCGATCGGATGCACCTCCCACATCGGCGAATTCCGAATCGTCACCCCTTCCACGAGCACATTGCGGCAGCGATAGAACTGCAGGAACTGCGGACGCAGATACGCGCCGTCGGTGAAGATGCGCTGCGCGACAGGCGTACCCGCCTCCATCATCGCCATGAGCTTGTCGCGTGCCGGGATCTGATTCGGCAGCGGCCTATCCTTGCCGCCTTTCCACTTCCACCAGTTGGCATCACTCGCCTGTCCGTCGAGCGTCCCCTTGCCGGTGATTGCGACATCGGTGAGCCCATTCGCGTAGATCAGCGGCGAATAGCCCATGTACTCCATCCCTTCGAAGCGCGTGTGCACGGCGGGGAGGTACTTCGCCGGATCGGTCGAGAAGGCGAGCGTGGCGCCTTCCGACAGATGCAGGTTCACCTTGGACTCGAGATGCACGGCGCCGGTGAGATACCTGCCGGCGGGCACAAGTACACGACCACCGCCGGCTTTCGCGCAGGCCGCGATCGCCTGCCTGATCGCGTCGGTGCAGTCGGTTGCGCCATCACTCCTGGCGCCGTATGCGGTGATGTTGAACTCGCGCGCGGCGAACACGGGCGGCTTGATACGCGCCATGATACCAGGCAGTGCAGTCCACGGATCGGCGGCACCCGATGCCATGGGCGTCGGCGCGTGTGACGCGCCGATGGTCGTGCACGCTCCGGCGACCTCGCTCAAACTCAGGACTCCAACTGACAGGGCGGTCGTTCGCAAAAACTCGCGGCGGGATACATCTGACATCAGCGGCTCGGCGACGGATGGTGGCGGGACCACTCGGCGTACTCGACCAGCATCGGGACCGGTCGATTCACATACCAGGCGTAACCGGTACGACGATCAGTGAGTTCGGAAAAGTCGTAGCGCGGCACACCGTCGCGATTGGCCATAACTGGCTTGAGCGATGGCACTTCATAGATGCGCGCCCACAGTGGCGGTGCCTTCGCGTCGGCGATGTATGTTCCGGCAATCGAGTCGTAGCGTATGGCGCTCAATCGATGTGCGTCGAGCCAACGCGCACCGTCGTGAATCGCGCCAACCATGTTGGGCGTCGGCTTGTCGATCGACATCAGCAGCGACAGAATGCCCGCCGACTCGCCACCGGTCAGCCCGGCGAGCTCGTAACTGCGCGCCTTGACCGGCAGTCGCGTGATTGGGTCATGCTGTTGCCCCCATACCGTGCGATGTCCGTCGAGCATCACCTGATCGGCAAGCAGTGCATCGACCCCACGGGTGAACGCTTCCGCGGCACGTGCACGCAGCGACCGATTCGTTACGGGAGTACGTGCGTCACGCACATCGCGTAGCACACGAAGCACATTGACCGTCGCATCGTCGTTGTAAGTGGTCGCATCGTGGTAGCCACCTTGTAGCGGGTACACCTGTGGCCAACCACCACTCGGATACTGGGCGCGCAACAGATAGTCGATGCCGCGATCAAGGCTCGCGCGCCACGATGCAGCGGCAACTGACGCTGGCTGCGCCGCGATCAAACGCGTGAGAAATTCGAGCTGCGTGGTAGTGGCGGAGTTGTCGATGGTCGCGATGTAGTCCCAGCCCGCCGTCTCGGAAAAGAAGCTGGTGCCTTTCGGTCGCGGGGCGCCAAACATATCGGCATGCTTGGTCCAACCGCCGCTCGGCGTCTGAAAACTGAGCATCGTGGCCGCAATCGACCGCGCTGAATCACTCGCGAACCAACTGGCGTTCCAAGTGGGTGCGATGCGAAAGTCGGGAACCACCTTCGGCTGTACCCATGCGGACCGTCCCACGTCGTTGAGTTCCGCGACAACCACCATCGAATCGCGCAGGCGGTCGGTGCGACTCTGGGCGAGGTATGAGGTCCACGCGGCCCGTTGCGCAGCGGGCAGCGTTGCCATCCGCGCCGCGCTCACCAGCGGCGCGCCGTCGCCTTCGGACGACGCAGCCTGTGCGGGCAGGATGTGCGCGGCACACACCCACGCGCTCACGAGCGCTGGCATGACGGACCGTCGCAACGTGCCACTTGTGCGCATGAAGCGTTACCGAGCGTCGAGCGACACGGGCTCGAGCTTCGGCGCCAGCAAGTGCATGATCAACAGCGCGGAGATGTAGGCCCCACCGCAAATCAGAAACACCGGCAAGTAGTTGCTGCCGCCGTTTGCTTCAAGAATCCGACCGGTCATACGCTGAAAGAGCACGCCACCGGCCGCACCGGCGAATCCACCCAGGCCAACGACCGAGCCAAGGGCGTGACGCGGAAACATGTCGCTGGTGAGTGTGAACAGGTTGGCCGACCACCACTGATGTGCAGCGGCCGCCACGCTCACGATCGCGACGGCGACCCACAGGCTGGTGGCGAGCGGCGCACTGGCCGTGGGAATAATCAGCAGGGCAGCGATGAGCAGCGTGACCTTGCGTGCCGTCGCCACCGGCCATCCGCGTTTCATGAGTGCACCCGACAACCAACCGCCACCGATCGAACCGAAGTCGGCGACGAGATAGATCACGATGATCGGGAGCCCCAACTTGCCCAGCTTGATGCCATACCGCGCGTCGAGAAACTTCGGCAGCCAGAACAGATAGAACCACCACACACCGTCAGTCATGAACTTCCCAACGATGAAGGTCCACGTCTGGCGGTACGACAGCAGCGAAAGCCAGCTGACCTTCGTGGCCACCTCGGCCTCCTGACCATCCTGGATGTACGCGCGTTCTTCAGCGGAGAGACGCGGATGCTCGTCAGGATTGCGATAGACGGGCCACCAGAACGCGAGCCAGACCAATCCGATCGCACCGGTCACCACGAACGCTTCGCGCCACCCCCACGTGAGCGTAATCCATGGCACCAGGATAGCCGCGACGATGGCACCAATGTTCGAACCGGCGTTGAAGATGCCCGTGGCGAAGGCGCGTTCGTGCTTGGGGAACCACTGCGCGGTGGCCTTGATGGCCGCCGGAAAATTGCCCGACTCGCCAAGACCGAGCATGAATCGCGCGAGCGCAAATCCGAAGACGCTGTACACCGCGCCGTGCGCCGCGCCGGCAATGCTCCACGCGACCACTGCCACGGCAAATCCAAGCCTGACGCCAACCTTGTCGATGAAGCGACCCATGAACAGGAAGCCGATCGCGTACGCCATCGTCCAATACGAGGTGATGTCCGCGTACTGCGTTTCAGACCAGCCGAACTCTGCCTGAAGCGTCGGACCCAGAATGCCCGTCACCTGTCGATCGAGATAGTTGATCGTCGTGGCAAAGAGCAGCAACGAGCAGATCGTCCAGCGATACTTGCCGACGGCTGCGGCGGCGCTGCTCGAGGCGCTCGCAGTCGTGGGCACATTCAGCGTGGCCATGGCGGGATCAGGTCGGGGTGGACTGCATCCGTTCGATTTCAGCCCGCGAGACCCGATTCACATCACCCGGGATCGTGAGCTTGAGGGCACTGGCAGCGGTCGCGAATCGCACAGCGTGTTCGGCATCGGCGCCGCGCATGAGCTCCGTCAGCAGCGCGGCGGCAAACGCGTCGCCGCCGCCCACGCGGTCAACCAGCGTCACACTGTAGCGCGGTGAACTGGTCAGTTGATCCGTTGTGGACTCCCACAGGTGCGCCTGCCATCCGTGCACACTCGCGGATACGATATCACGTTGCGTCACCGCAATGCGCGCATTGCCGTACTGCGCATGCAGGGCGCGAACCGTGTCATGAATCGCCGCCGGTGACTCCGGCATCGTCCCGGCGGTGCGATGGCCGAGCATGATCTCGATCGCACCAGGGTTGGCAATCAACAGATCGGCGCGCGATGCGAGCGGTTGCATCAGCGGCTTCGGATCGCGTCCCGTCCACAGCGCCGGGCGATAGTTGAGATCAAGGCTCACCTTCACGCCAGCAGCGCGCGCGGCATCCATCGCCTGAGCCACCGTGGCCGCCACGGCGTCGCCCAACGCCACCGAAACACCGGAGACGTGAAACCACGACGCTCCCGCGAAGATTTCAGTCCAGTCAAAGCTGTTCGGCGACTGCAAAGCAAACGCCGACCCCGCTCGATCGTACGTCACCGATAGCGGTCGAACGTCTGCGCCGCTTTCGAGGAAGTAGAGTCCCATGCGTCCGGGCGCCACGAGCGCGCGTGCACAGTCGACACCTTCTGCCTGCAGCGCACGCCGGGCCTGCGCACCGATGGCATTGTCCGGAAAGACCGTGACGTGTGCGGCGCGCGCTCCCAGCGACGCGGCATCGGCGGCGACATTCGCCTCGGCCCCGCCCCACCAAGTGCGCAGCAGGGGCGTCTGAAACAATCGCTCCGTGGCCGCCGGCGGAGAGAGCCGCAGCAGCACTTCACCGAACGTGACAAGTTGCGCACTCATTTGCGTTCGCTCACAAGTTTCTGGGCTCGATGCAGTGCCACTTGCTCCATGATCTGCCGTGCGCGTGCGGTCAGTGCCGCCCAGTCCTTCGCCGCGACCAGTTTGGGATCGATCAGTGAACTGCCAAGACCCACTGCCACCGCGCCGGCGGCGAGCCATGCGCCCACATTCTCCGGCGTGACGCCACCAGTAGGCATCAACTCCAGAAACGGCATCGGCGCGAGCACGGCCTTGAAGTACGCGGGGCCGAACGTATCGGCCGGGAAGACCTTCACGAGATCGGCACCGGCCTTGTAGGCCTGCAGCATCTCGGTTGGTGTGAAGGCACCGGGCATTGCCGGCACATCGTACGTATGCGCGGTCGCCAGGACGTCGGCATCAAAGACCGGGCTCACGAGGTATCGAGCGCCAGCGTCGATCGCTTCGCGAGCCGCCTCCGCACTGAGCACGGAGCCCGCGCCCACCAGCAGCGCGTCGTTCGCGGCCAACTGTTCGATGAGCCGAAGAGCGCCCGGCGTCGTGAGCGTCACCTCGATTGCCGTCACGCCGCCGGAGGCCACGGCCGCAACGGCTTCCCGGCCCCACTCGGCGCCCGGCAGGCGCAGCACAGCAACCGCACCGCGCGCGATCAACGCGTCAACGATGGTGCGGCGCGCGGCCGCACGTGCCGGATGCACACCACGCATGATGTTCAGCGCATCAATCACGCGAGCCTCGGCGTCAGCTGCAGGGTCATGAAACTCATCGTGCGTTTACCGGTGCCAGCGACTCGAGCGCGGCCGACACGCCCTGGTTTTCAATCGTGTAGAGCTGATGCGCCACGCCGTCCACAAATCCGGGAAGCGCGCTCAGATCGGCTTGCCAGAGACGCTGATCCTTTGCGACGTCGGTGACGAACTGGTTCAGCTCCGATAGTGTTGCACCGACGTGATGCCAATGCGCCGTCACCTGCGCGCCGGCCTCGTCAACACGGTCAACGGCGCGGGCCGCGCGTGCGGCAACTCGCTCTGGGTGGCGGTACGCGAGATGCGCCGCGAATCCGAGCTGCAGTGCGTCAGGAACACGCCCGCATTTGTCGGCCGCACGCCGCAGCGTTGGCAGAATCCGGACGCGCATCTTCGTAGTGCCGTGCAGTGTGATATCGGCCAATGCGTGGCGAATATGCGGATTCTCGAATCGATCGAGGACCGCCTGCGCAAACGTGTCAGCGCCAGCGGTGTTCACGGTTGGCACAATCTCTTCGAGCAGGACGCGTCGCACAAAGCTGCCGACCTGCGGATGGAGCATCGCCTCCCGCACGGTTGAACAGCCAGCCAGCAGGGCAATGCTCGCCGAGATGGTGTGCGCGCCGTTGAGCAATCGAACCTTCTGCTCGCGGAAGGGGCCCACGTCGGCCGTCACCACGATTGCGGGGTCCGCCGCGGTGAACGCGAGCCGTTCTCGCATCGCATCATCACCTTGAATCACGAACAACCGAAACTGCTCCGCGGTGGTGAGCAATGCGTCGTGATAGCCCAGTCGGGCCTCGAGCATGGCGTGTTCAGCAGCATCTGGAGCACCGGGTACGATCCGATCGACGAGCGTGTTCACGAATGGCACCGCACTATCGATCCAGCGCGCGAAACCAGGCTCGTATCCCCACCGATCGGCCAATTCGAGGACCAGCGCCCGCAAGGCGTCGCCGTTGTCTTCGATAAGCTCGCACGGCACCACCACAACGCCCTTTGACGCGGCGAACGCAAAGGTGCGAGCCCGTTCGTAGAGAAAGCGGGTGAGCTTCGCCGGAAAGCTGCGCGGAGGTGAGGCATCGGCGCTGTCACTGTCGTCCAGTCGAATGCCGACTTCCGTGGTGTTCGAGAAGATCACCGACAGCTGCGGATTCCGCGCGCATGCCAGTACCGCATCCCACTCGTCGACCGCCGACAGCGCACGGCTCACCGAACTGACCACGCGGATCTCTTCACTTTCCCGACCGGCCACGATGCCCCGGGACACCAGTGTGTAGAGACCATCCTGGTCCGCGAACGCGCGATCGCGTCCGCTGCCGGTCGAGCCGATCGCAACGATGCGTCCGTTGAACAACCGCTGCCGGTTGGCCGCATCAAGAAACGCATCGACGAAGCCGCGCAAGAACGCCCCGGTCCCGAACTGCACCGCACGTTCCGGTAGCGCCAGCAGGTCGGCTGTCGGAACCGCGCTCCCCGGCATTTCGGTGGGCAGCTGCGACGGAGAAAGCACTCGCGTGTCACTCACAACGTCACTCCGTCCTTCCAAATGGCGATCTCACGATAGCCATGCTTTTCGTTGTTCGTGCGTACCCGGCCCGATGCGACGTCGAGCACGTACGCCAGCAGTTCGTCGGTGAGCGCATCGAACTCCGTCGTGCCGTCGAGCAACCGACCAGCGTCGAAGTCGATCCAGTGCGGCTTTTTGGCGGCAATAGCCGTGTTGGAACTCACCTTGATGGTTGGCACCGGGAAACCGAGCGGTGTTCCACGACCGGTCGTGAACAGCAGCAATGTTGCACCGCTGGCCGTCATCGCCGTTGACGACACACCGTCGTTTCCGGGGGCTTCGAGCAGCGTCAATCCCTGCGCCGCTGCCCGTTCGCCGTAGCGCACAACGCTCGTCACGGTTGCCTGCCCACCCTTCTGAATGGCGCCAAGCGATTTCTCTTCGAGCGTGGTGAGTCCGCCCGCTTTGTTCCCCGGCGACGGATTCTCGTAGACCGGTTGCCCGTGCTTCAGGAAGTAATGCTTGAAGTCGTTCACCATACGCACGAGCGCGTCCCACACATCCTTGCTTGCCGCGCGATCGAGCAACACCTGCTCCGCGCCGAACATCTCAGGCACTTCGGTCAGCACCACGCCGCCGTTCATGGCGGTCACACGATCGGCCAATCGTCCGAGCAGAGCGTTGGCGGTAATGCCGCTGAAGCCATCGGACCCGCCGCACTTGTGGCCAAGCAGGAGTGCACTCGCCGGCACCGGCTCGCGCGTGTCGTTCGCCATCCGCGCGACCAGCTCACCCACAGCCGCCACCCCTTCGTCGATTTCGTCAACCACGTCCTGCGTGTTGAACCAGCGCAATCGTGTTGGATCGATCGAGTCGCCGGCCACGCCAAGCAGGCCGGCCATCTGGTTGTTCTCGCACCCCAGGCCCAGCACCAGAATGCCGCCGGCATTCGGGTGACGCATCAAGCCAGCGAGCACCGCGCGCGTGTGCGAAAGGTCGTCGCCGAGCTGACTGCACCCGTACGGGTGTGAGAAGGCGTAGACGCCATCGACCTGCTCGCCGAACTCGGTTCGCGCCGCCTGGGCGATGCGCTCGGCGGCCGTGTTGACGCAGCCAACAGTGTTGATGATCCACACTTCGTTGCGCGTGGCGACGCGGCCGTCGGCACGCACGTATCCGTCGAAGGTTGGCACTGTACGCGCGGGCGCGCGCTCGCGTGGCGTGGCCTCGCGATAGACATAGTCCTGCGTACCGCTCAGCGCCGTTGCGAGGTTGTGCGAGTGTACCCACTCACCGACCGCGATCGGCGCGGTGGCCCGACCGATCGGCATACCGTACTTGATGACAGCGTCACCGACGGCGTGCGTTATCAACGCGACCTTGTGGCCCGCCGGCACGTCGCCAAGAAGCGTTACCGAACCGCTGCCGACGGCGAGTGTCGTGCCAGCCGGCTGGGCCGCGACGAGCACCGCCACCGAATCGTCCGGATGCACCTGAACGACTGTTCGCGCGCCGGGCGCAAGCGAGCCCGCACCGTTTGGGGCGCTTTCCGACTCGCGACGCGTGAGCGATACCGGCGTGCCGTCGGTCATGCGCTCACGGGCGAATCGAAGCGATACGTGCGCTTCGCAAGATCGTACGCCAGCGCCCGTGCCATGCGACGGGCGTCGGATTCGTCGATGATATGCCGCGCGACCAGTCCGCCAAGAAAATTGGCATCCATGCGACGCGCGACATCGTGACGCGCGGGGATCGAGCAGAAGGCGCGCGTGTCGTCGATGAATCCCGTCGTATTCCAGATGCCCGCGGTTTCGGTGACCTGCTCACGGAAACGCTTCATCCCCTCGATGGAATCGTGGAACCACCAGGGCGGTCCAAGTCGTACTGCCGGGTAGTGACCGGCAATCGGAGCGAGTTCACGTGCATAGCTCGTCTCGTCGAGCGTGAAGAGCACGAGCGTGAAGCGGGGATCGGCGCCGTACGCGTTGAGCAAGGCGTGCAGATTCCGCGTGTATTCGGTCGCCACGGGAATGTCGGCGCCCTTGTCGAGCCCAAAGCGCTCGAACACGTGCCCGTGATGATCGCGGAACGCGCCGGGATGGAGCTGCATCACGAGTCCGTCCACGGTGCTGAGCCGCGCCATCTCCATCAGCATGTGCGCTTCGAAACGCTGCTGATCGGCCATCGACACGTCGCCGGCGAGCGCACGTGTGAACAGCGCATCCGCCTCGGCGTCGGTAAGTCGATGCGTGAATGGTTCAAGCACGGCATGGTCGGTCGCGGTCGCGCCCATCGACGCGAAGAATCGACGACGCGCGGCGAGGATCTCGACGAAAGCCGCGTAGTTCGTTGCACGTGCACCGGTGGCCTGCTCGAGTGCCGCGATTTCGTTGCGCCATCCGGGGTTCGCAATGCGAAACATCGCATCGGGACGGAACGTGGGAACGACGCGACCGCGCCACCCCGAGGCACGGATCTGCTGATGCGCTTCGAGGGAATCACTCGCGGCGTCGGTGGTGGCGAGCACCTCGAGTTTGAAGCGATCGAACAGTGCGCGCGGCCGGTATTCCGGCGAGGCGAGACGCTCGGCGATCTGATCATAGATGCGCTGCGCCGACTCGGCACCAAGCTTTACGCGCACGCCGAAGAGCTCATGCAACTCATGATCGAACCACACACCAGTCGGTGTGCCGCGGAACAGGTGATAGTGTTCCGCAAATCGCCGCCAGACGACGCGCGGGTCGGCTTCGAATGCGGTACCGTCGCGCGTTGGGATTCCCATCGACTCCATCGTCACACCCTGCGAGTACAGCAGGCGGAAGATGTAGTGGTCGGGTGTGAGGAGCAGTGCGGTGGGCTCCGGGAACGCGTCGTTGCGCGCGAGCAGCCACGGATCGACATGGCCGTGCGGCGAGATCAACGGGAGGTCGCGCGTTTCCTCGTAGAGCGAAAGCGCCGCACGACGGACCACCGGATCGCTATCAAGGAAGCGCTCCGGGTGGAGTACGAGAGGCGAAGCACCGTTGTCGGTGTGAATGGCCGGCACCGGAGCCGGAAGTGTGGCGGGGAGCGTCACGACGGATCGTCAGAAGCAGGCCGCGGAGCGAGGCGCCGGAGGGAGGTGGCGTCGTCCGCTGAGAGGAGGGAACCGCGAAAACCGATTTTGAACGACTTACGAACAAAATCGACGCCAATTTGTTATTGCGACAAACAAATTGGTTCCCCATACTATGCCCAGCGGTTCGGAAACGCAAGAAACTTCTTCCGAACATATTCCCAATATGGGAATGACTGCGCCTGCCTCCGCTCTTCCCTGCCCCGATGCGCAAGATCGACACGCGGCGGTTCGTCCGGGCCACCCGGTCGACCCCCCGCGAGATCAACCGACAGATCATCCTGAATTTGGTCCGCGAGCACCAGCCGGTGTCCCGCGCCGACCTGGCCCGTCGCATGAACATCGGGCGCGGGATGATCACGTCGCTGGTCGATGAACTCCTCGCCGAGGAGGCCATCTATGAAGGGGCCACGGTGGACGCGCCGCGCGGACGGAAGCCCAAGATGCTGTACGTGCGTACGCGCGATCGCTTGGTCTTGGGCATCGATGTCCGCTTCTCGGTGACCTACCTGATGCTCGCCGATTTCGCCGGCACGCCGGTCGCGATGGAACGCTTTGAAACCGATCCCGACCCGACCGCACTGGTCGAGATCATCGCCAAGCGCGCGCAGGCACTGATTCAAACCCACGCCAGCGCCGGCACCTGCGAAGGCATTGGCCTCGTGGTTCCCGGTATGACCGATCAGCGCACAGGCAAAGTGCTGTTCGCACCGCAGCTGGGATGGCGCGATGTTCCCATTCGCGATGCGCTGGCCAAGGCGATGAACATGACGGTGCAGATCGAAAACGCACCGATCGCCTGCGCACTCGCGCATATGTGGCTCACCCAACGCGGATCGGAAGCGCCGACCGACTTTGTGTACGTCACCGTTTCCGATGGTGTCGGTGCCGGTATCGTCGTGAATGGCGAAGTCGTACGCGGCGCCGCGCAAACGGCCGGCGAATTCGGGCACGTGCCCATGGCCATCGACGGTCCACGCTGCCTCTGTGGCGCGACTGGCTGCCTCGAAGCGTACACCTCGAACCTCGCCACTCTTTCGCGCTACCTCGGCCACGAACTGAGCGCGACCGGTACGCGCAAGCTGCTGCAGGAATCTGGCATCACGATCATGGATGTCATCGTGCGCGCCCGCGCGGGCGAAGAGCGCGCCAGACACGCGTTGCAGGAGACCGCGCGCTATCTGGGCGTTGGTATCGCGAGCATCATCAACGCGCTCAATCCGGCGCAGATTTTTGTGGGCGGCGAAATCGCGGCCGCGTGGAGCGATATCGAACCGCTCATTCGTGAAGCGATCGGTACCCGTGTCCTCACCGCGGCGGGAGCGGCAACGCCGATCACGCCGGAGCCGGCAACGGATCACCCGCGCTTGCGAGGAGCGGCGGCGCTGGTGGCGGCGCCGACATTCGCGGCGCCTAAGCTGGCATAGAAATCTGTCCGAGTGTGTGGGGAGCGCGCATGTTATGAGATGCGCCAATTCCTCCTAGCCTTCTCCCTCCTCGCCATTGCGCGCGTCTCAACCGCGCAGGCGACCAGCAGCGAGCCCTCGTATGCGCTGACTGAGGCGATGATCCCCATGCGCGATGGCGTGAAGCTCTACACGCGCATTCTCGCGCCCATTCGTCAGACTCGCGCGCTGCCTTTCCTGTTCGTGCGCACGCCGTATGGCATCAACGGCAATACGCCGCAGAATGTCGTGAACGGATGGGGCTTCATGAATCGCGGGCCGGCGGAGAACGGCTACATCTACGTCTTCCAGGACATCCGCGGGAAGTTCAAGAGCGAAGGACAGTTCGTGATGCAGCGTCCACCGCGTCTCAATCGCGCCGACCCGAAGCAGATCGACGAAAGCACCGATGCGTACGACAGCATCGAGTGGCTGCTCAAGAACGTCGCCAACAACAACGGCCGTGTGGGCATGACCGGGGTGTCGTATCCTGGTTGGCTGACCGCCATGGCGATGCTCGATCCGCATCCCGCGCTCAAGGCCGCGTCGCCACAGGCATCGCCGGCGGACATGTGGAAGGGCGACGACTTCCATCACAACGGCGCGTTTCGCCTGAGCTACGGCTTCGAGTACGCGACCATGATGGAGTCGGGCAAGGATGTGAAGCAGTTCGATATGGATGCATACGACACCTATGAGTGGTACCTGCGACTCGGTTCACTCAAAACGGTGAACGACAAGCTTCTCAAGGGGTCGATTCCCACGTGGAACGACTTCGCACAGCATCCCAACTTCGACGGCTTCTGGCAGCGTCAGGCCATGGCCGGCTATCTCGACAAAGTGAGCGTGCCGTCGCTGCACGTCGCGGGGTGGTGGGATCAGGAAGACTTCTACGGTCCGGTCACGATCTATCGTGAACTCGAAAAGCACGACCGCAACGGGCAGAACTTCCTCGTCGTTGGACCGTGGAATCACGGCGGCTGGATGCGCGGCGACGGCAGTTCGCTCGGCCCCATTCAGTTCGGCTCGCCAACGGCGCGATGGTTTCGCGACTCAGTGATGGCACCGTTCTTTGCCATGCATCTCAAGGACGACGGCAAGATCGATCTTCCGGAAGCCCTGGTCTTTGAAGCCGGCAGCAATGTGTGGAAGCGCTACGACGCGTGGCCGCCGAAGCAGGCCGTATCGCCGCGCGCGCTCTACATGCGTGAGGGAGGCGCGCTCGCATGGGAACCGCCCACCGCGACCGCTCCGGCGTACGACGCGTACGTCTCCGACCCGGCGAAGCCGGTGCCGTATCGTCAGCGCCCGGTGCAGATGACCTACGGACCCGGCTCGACATGGAGCACGTGGCTCACCGAAGATCAGCGTTTCGTACACAATCGCCCTGATGTGATGAGCTGGGAGCTCCCCACACTGCAGGAGGACCTCACGATTGCCGGCGATCTCACCGTCACGTTGCATGTCGCCACCAGCGGCAGCGACGCCGACTACGTCGTGAAGCTGATCGATGTCTATCCCGACGCCGGCATGACAGATCTCAAGATGAACGGCTATCAGTTCATGGTCGCGAACGATGTCTATCGCGCACGCTTCAGAAAGAGCCTCGAGAAGCCCGTGCCGTTCACGCCGAATGTGCCCGAGTCACTCACGATCGATCTCCATACGCAGGCGTACACCTTCAAGAAGGGACATCGGGTGATGGTGCAGGTGCAAAGCAGCTGGTTCCCGCTCATCGATCGCAATCCGCAAACGTTCGTGCCCAATATCTTCGAGGCGAAGCCGAGCGACTTCCGGTCGGCGACCCAGCGGGTGTACCGCAGCAAGACGCTCGCGTCGAAGATCGTGCTGCCTGTCGTGACGGGCATTCGTCCGTGATTCGCTGGCTTGTGCTTCTGGTGCCGTCGCTCGCAGCGGCACAGTCGGCGTCGCCCAAGGCGGCGTCCATTCCACCCCTCAAGCCATTTACGCCGCCGGCGTGGGCGGTGCCCAGTGCGCCCCCGGTGAGTGGTGCACCACGACCCGACAGCACGATCTGGCATCATGTGGTGGGATCATCACGCGCGTACACCATGAAGCAGATCAGTAACGGGTTTGACGCGCCCGACTGGTTTCCGGACGCGCATCCGCCAGCACCGAACAGCGTCACCAACGGCACGCGCCCGAACGGACGCGCCTGCGGATATTGTCATCTGCCCAATGGCGCCGGTCGACCGGAGAACAGCACGCTTGCGGGACTTCCCGCGGCGTATACGATGTCGCAGATGCGAGCGTTTCGCGACAGCTCGCGCAGGGGCGCGGCGAAGGACTACACCATTGGTCCGATGCACGTGGTGGCACTGGGCGTGTCCGATGCCGAAGCGCTCGAGGCGGCGAAGTATTTCGAAGGCATTCCGCTCACGCGTCGCAATCGCATCGTGGAAACAACGATCGTGCCCCGAACGCGCATCGAGGCGCTGCTCTACGCCAAGACCGGAGAGGGCGACGAACCGATCGCTGGTCGGCTGATAGAAGTACCCGACGAGTGGTATCGCCATGAACTGCGCGATCCGACCGTGTCGTACACCACGTACGTCGCGCCGGGCACCGTTGCCCGTGGTCGTCGGATTGCGACTCAGGGGCCGGTCGGCGTCGCCACGGCCTGCAGCAGCTGCCACGGACCTGACCTGCTCGGCTTGAACGGTACGCCACCCATTGCCGGCCGAAGCCCGGCCTCGATCCTTCGCCAACTCATCGGGCTCCGCACCGGTCTTCGCGCCGACTCGGCCGCAGTGCTCATGCGACCCGTTGTGAACGCTCTCGAGATCGATGACATGGTGGCGGTGTCCGCGTACCTCGGCGGGCTTGCACCGAATCGCGCGAGCGAAAAGCGCGCTGCGCAAACCCGCCATCGCTGAACAGGCTCATCACCGAAAGACGGCAATCGCTTCGAGTGGCTTGCGCGTGAGCGCTGGCACCTGTGCCTCCGGCGCCGGATAACCAACCGGCATCACCAGAAAAGCTTTCTCGTTCGCGGGCCGTTCGAGCAGTTCGCCCAGGAACCCCATCGGCGATGGCGTGTGCGTCAGCGTCACCAACCCCATCGTGTGCACCGCGGCGATGAAGAAGCCTGCCGCAATTCCGCAGCTCTCCTGCGTGTAGTAGAAGGTGCGCTTGCTGCCGTCGGCGTCCACGCCGTGACTGTGCCGGAAGAGCACCACGACCCACGGCGCGTCGGTGAGATGCGTCTTGACGTCGTCCGTGCCAAGGGGCTCGAGCGCCGCGCGCCATTCGGGAGTGATGCGCCGCGCATAGAATTCGCGCTCTTCCGCTTCGGCCGCATCGCGCATGCGCTGCTTGAGCGCGGGGTCGCTCACCGCCACCAGCGTCCACGGCTGCTGATGGGCGCCACTCGGTGACGTCCCAGCGGCGCGAATCGCGTCTTCGATCCACTCGCGCGGAACCGCTTCGCGAGAGAAGTGGCGTGTGGTGCGCCGGCGGTCCATGTGCTCGGCGAAATTTTTGGCACGGCGCGCCGACTCTTCGGCGGTGATACGCTCGTGCACCAGCGGTTGAAAGACGGGCATGCGCACAAAACTACCGTGCGCGCAGCTATCGAGCGCTGAAGGCGAAGACGGTGCTGGACCGGTACTCCACACCCGGTCGCAGAATGGTCGACGGAAACGACGACTGGTTTGGTGAATCCGGAAAGTGCTGGGTCTCGAGCGCTACACCACCATACTTCGTAAACGGGGCGCCTCCTTTTCCGGTACGATCGCCCTCCAGGTGATTGCCGCTGTAGATCTGCAGCCCGGGCTCGGTGGTCGAAATCACCAGCTCACGCCCGCTCACCGGGTGATACAATCGCGCGGCCTCCACGCGAGCGCCGCTCGCATGATCCAGCACCCAGTTGTGATCGTAGCCCGCGGCGATGCTCAGCTGATGCTCACGATCGGCAATTCGCTCGCCGATGGTACGCGGGAAGCGAAAGTCGAACGGCGTGCCATCGACCGGCTCCAACTCGCCGGTGGGAATCAACTCGTCGTCCACGGGCGTGAAGCGCGATGCGTGCACCGTGAGCTCGTGGTCGAGTATCACCGACGACCTCACCCCGCTCAAGTTGAAATAACTGTGCTGCGTCAGGTTGACCGGAGTTGGTGCTGAGGTCGAGGCGCGATAGTTCACCACCAGCGCATTGTCGTCACGCCAGGTATACGTCACCTCTGCGCACACCTCGCCCGGAAAGCCCTGATCGCCGTCGGCGCTGACGACGTACAGTGACAACTCCACGGCGTCGTCTCGGAGCGATGAATCAACTCGCCACAGGCGTGTATTGAAGCCCACGGCACCACCGTGCAGCGTGTGTGCTCCGTCGTTCTGCGAAAGCGCGTACTCGTGCCCATCGAGCGTGAACCGTCCCTTCGCGATGCGATTGGCATAGCGGCCGATCAGTGCCCCGAGATACATCCGCCCTTGCTGGTACGCCGCCGCGTCGTCGAAGCCAAGCACGACATCGCCGAACACTCCGGCGCGATCAGGGACGCGAATCGCACGAATGATTCCGCCCAGCGAGAGCACATCCACCTCAGCGCCACTGCTGTTGCGCAGCGTGAACTGCTCCACCGCGTGACCATGGGCATCGACACCAAACGGCTGGCGCTCGATGCCACGTGCTTCCGGATGCGCATGCGAAAGTGCCGAGGTCGCGATCGTCATGGCTCGCGTCCGTGCGCGTAGAGGCCGAACATCGAACCGACAAAACCGCCGGCCGTGCGTGTGCTCAGCATGCGACCGTCTGCGCCTTCACGGAGCGTGGTCCATGCGCTGGCCCCGGATGCACGCATGGCGAAATCGACGCGATCAGCACGAACCTGAATGCGCAATTCAGTCGCCCCATCGCTGCCGGGATCCGGCCATGTGCCCATCACGGTGCGCACACCTTTGTTACGCTGTTCGAGCTGAACGATTGGTTTGCCATCAGAAATGGTGCGAGCAAGCAGATAGTAGAAGTCGTCGTTCTGAAAGAGCATCAGTCCCGCCTTGTCGGCTGTGTCGCGCGGCACAAATCGGACCGCGGTTGAGCCGATGGCGTTCATATGCTCCTGCCGGCGCCCGACCCAGCTCGGCTGTGCGCGCTGTGCGACGTCGGCGGTACGCGCTCGCAGCGTAATCGAACCCGGGACGGTCGTGAAGTCATACCAGCGCTCTCGCGGCGTACGCAGCAGCATCCAGTCCATGCCAAGCGTGGGGCCGTTGAACTCATCGCGCTCGCGCACGGTACCGGTCGATGGAACCACGCCGGGCGTGGCAGACGCCAGCTTCGGTCGGTCCAGCACGTACGGCACCTGCTCGCCACCACTCGTGATCACTGGCCAGCCGTCCACCCAGCGAACGGGCATGAGAAACGTCTCGCGCCCGGTGTTGTAGAAATCACCGTCGTACGGCCGAGTGGCGAGGAACGTGGCCCACCAATCGCCGTTCTTCGTCTGCACAAGATTCGCATGCCCTGCCGAGGTGATGGGAAAGGGGCGGTCGCGCGGCAAGTGTCGCTGCGTCAGGATTGGGTTGCCGGCATATGGCTCGTACGGGCCTCGCACGGTGCGGCTGCGCAGCACCACTTGCGAGTGCCCTTCAGCGGTGCCGCCTTCCGCCGCGGTGAGGTAGTACCATCCATCCTTCCGCAGTAAGTGTGGCCCTTCAATCCAGATGGGTTTCCTGGAGAAGTCCACGCCACCGTTCACCAACAGCGTGCGCTCCCCGAAGGTTTTGAGCGTGCGCACATCGATCGATTGAATCCAGATGGCGCGGTGCCCGTCGTACTGCGGTGGGCCAATGGGCGCGCCGTTGTTGAGCACGTACGCGCGGCCATCATCGTCAAAGAAGATCGACGGGTCGATGCCGTCCACTTCCGGTAGCCATACGGGATCAGACCACGGCCCGGCTGGATTGCGCGCCGTGACAACGAAATTGCCGCCGCAATCCACGCAGGTATTGAGTACGTAGAACACACCATCATGGTGCTCGATCGTTGGCGCGAAGACACCGCGTGAGACGCCGAGCGAATCGAAGTTCAATTGCGACGGACGCGAGATGACGTGGCCAATCGTGGTCCAGTGCACCAGATCGCGCGAGTGCTGCACAGGAATACCAGGGAAGTACGCGAAGCTCGAGGTGACGAGATAGTAGTCGGCACCCACGCGCGTGATCGCGGGATCCGGATTCCACCCCGGTCGAATGGGATTGAGGAATTGGTTGGCCGTGGGCTTGAGCGCGGCGTGCGAGGGATCCTGCCCCTCGTACTCAAACCACTCGAAGTGCGCGGTGGCCGAGCGCGGCGCGGTCGTTGCACCGGTAAGCCGTACACTCTCCGGTGGACCGAGATACGACGGCGGCAGCGGAAGCCGCTCCACCACCACCCGCTGCAGTACGGCACCCGGATCGATGTACCAGACTTTGAGGACATGACGTCCAGCACGCTTCACACGGTGCGTGGAGACGACATCGCGGATGTTGTCGCTGACGATGCGCTCCCAATTCGCGTTCACGCTGTCGCCCGCGGTCACGTTGATCAGCTGCGGAGCGTCATCATCGAGGGACACACCAATCCGAATGCCGGTTTCGGTGCCGGAAAAGTTGAGTGTGGGCGAGAGTTGCGCATGCACTTTGACGGTGCCCGTGTCGAGCAGAGTCAGCTCGTATGCGAGATATGGCGAGCGCGCCGAGATGGGCATCGACGGTGACGACATGGGCACCGCGCGCATGCCCGAGAGCGTGCGTCCAAGACCGGGTATGCGTTCCCACGAAACACCACCGGCCGACTTTGCCTCGATGAAGTGCTCGGCCTCGATCGCGATCACTCCATTGTCTTCGACAAATCCACGGAGCGTATCGGTACTCGCCAACGAAACGTTCACCACCTCTGCCGTCACGTCAGCGCGGCGACCGTTTGGTCCGGTGATCGTGATTGGCACGCGTGTCGTTCCCTGCGGCGCGCGGCGCCAATCGATCGACACGGCGACGCGCTGCTCGTCACGCACCGTGAGCGTCTTCGCCGACAGCTGCACCCACGGTTGCGGCGCCGACACGGTGGCCGTGAACGGTATCGTCCCACGGTTGTAGACATCGACGTGGTAGGTCTGCCGGTTGAACGAATCGAACGGCGGAAGCACTGGCGGTGTCGGCAGCGGCGGCATATTCGGTGGGCCGGCTCGTACCACGCGATTCACGTCCACCACGGCAACGGCCATGTCGGCCGTCGTCGGCAGCTGAATCACATCGACGCGTGGCATCACATTACGTGGCGGCTCTTGCCAGTACGTGTAGCCGATGTGCGTCTGATCCATCATGTGATTCCACTTTCCGCCCGCGAGCTCGGTATTGTACCGACGGGTGATCGCGGCATCGCGTTCAAACAGACGTCGCGCCGAATCGGCGAGTCGATTCGTTGCCGCTCTCCCTTGCGCAGCGTACTGACGGTTGCGCGCCACGGTCAGATACAGCGCTGTCAGATTCGAGAGCGCGTCGATCGGATGCTGCACCAACTGGTAGTAAGCGTCGCGCGAGGACGGCGACATGCGCGTGGCCAGTGCCGCCGCCTGTTCGCGAAGCGCGCTCCACTCGCGTTCGACGCGATCGGCCTCGCCGAAGTTGCCGAGACTGTACGTCTCGGGCGTGAGCAGCTCGGGTTTGCGGCGACTGGCGTAGCGAAGATAGCGCGCCACGAGATCGGCAATCTCGGCTGCGTTCGCCGCGCCGAACTGCTGCGCGGCCCACGCAGTGGCGTAGGCGGGCAGGTCAGCGGCAGCAAGCGCGTCAGGTTCCCACGCGTAGTCAAGGAAGAACTGGATGGGATATTCCATCGGCTTGAGGTCGCCGACGTTTACGATCCAGATGCGGTTGGCACCGGTGGCGTGCGCGAGCTGCATCTGCTCCCACACGCGTGCGATGGGATTGGTGTTCAACCACTTGTAATTGCGCGGCCCGCCGACGTAGTCGAAGTGATAGTAGACGCCGAAGCCACCCGGACGTCCGCGGTCAGTGGCCGTAGGCAAGCGGCGGATGTTTCCCCAGTTGTCATCGGCAAAGAGCAGCGTGACGTCCTCGGGCACACGCATGCCGCGATCGTAGTACTCCTGCACTTCCTTGTAGAGCGCCCATAGCTGCGGAGTTTCGGCCGCTGGTTTCTTCGTGACTTGCTCAATCAGCGTGCGCTGATCCGCGACAATGCGTTCGAGAAGCTCGATGTTGCTGCCTTCGGTCATGGGCTCATCGCCGTCGCCGCGCATGCCAATGGTCAGCAGGTTTTCCTTCTGCCCCATGTGCTCGAGACCGATGCGCCAGAAGTTCTGCAGCACACTGCGGTTGGACTCGTAGTTCCACGGTCCGCTGCCGTAACGCTTCCATTCCTGCTGTGCGCGTGCCAATGGCTCATGATGCGATGTGCCCATCACGATGCCGTATTCGTCGGCCCTGATCGCATTCAGCGAATCATCGTCGGCAAACGCATTGCCCCACATGGCGGGCCAGAGGTAGTTCCCGCGCAGTCGCAGGATCAACTCGAACATGCGCTCGTAGACGAGGTGATTCACACCGCCGAACTTTTCACGCGTCCATCCACTGAACGCAGGCGCCTCGTCGTTGATGAAGATGCCGCGATAGCGCACTGCTGGCTCGTGACGGACATGACGACCGCTCAACACATGCAGCTCGAGCTGTCGCCGCACCGGCACGTCTGCCCACCAATACCAGGGCGACACACCGATCTGCGCCGAGAGATCATACGCGCCGTAGATCGTTCCGCGCTTGTCGCTGCCTGCAATCACCAGCGCTCGCGACACCCCCGGAGCCGGCGCCTCGACGATGGTCGTGACCGAGGCTTCCCACCGGTTGGCCACATCGGTGACATCGACCTTGCCATCGGCCACCAGTTGATCAATCAAGCGACTGTGCCCGAGGGTACCGATCAGCACCGGCATGCCGCCGCGCGCCGCAGCACCAACGGTCACGGTGGCCGCAACACCGGTCACGCGTGCCAGGTCAGCGCTCAGATCACGTGCGACACGCTGCACGCCAGCGAAATCGTCATCACCCACCATGATGGAAGCCACACGACCGGCGGTCGCCAGTGGAAAGCTGCTTCCCGCGTCCCGTGCCACGACTGCGGTTGATACGTACGATGTCCGCATTGGCATCGTCGCCGCCGGCGTCGGGACGCCTACCCTTGCGGGCTCGGCGCGCTCGCCGAGCACCGCGGATTCATCGAAGCCATCTACCACATAAGATGGGCCGCCCGCGCTGGGGGATACGACTGGAACATCTCGCGCGCCACCCACTGACGGCGTAATCAGGATCACCCCGGCGCCATGTCCCACACCGTAGCGAGCCGTCGCCGCAATCGCATCAATCCAACGCACCTCGAGCACTTGCTGAAGCGAAATCGTGCGCAACATCTCCACACCACCCAGTCGCACCGATCCGATATAGACAACCACCTCGCTCGGACTCGAAAAGCTGTCCGGTCCCCGAACACGCAACCATGTGCCCCGTACTGATTGAATGGCGTCGAAGAGGGTGCTCGTCCGCGTCGCCATGAGCTCGGCGTGCGTCAGTCGATTGCGGTCCACTTTCCCATCAGCGCCAGCCGCGGACGCGCTGTCGACGCGCTCCGCCGCAGCACGCGTCGAAACGCCACGAGATGTCGTTGGAACCGAGCGCGCGCAGTGCCAGTCGGCAATGCCCAACAGCACCGGAAGCAGAAGGCGACTCACACCGGAGTCGCGGCGAAACGCTGCAAGCATGGCACCACTCGGTGGGCCGACAATGTGCGTCGGCGCGATGTCTACTTTCCGGCCAGCAGGTTGTTGACCGCGATATACGCCAGCTTTCGATCAAAGCTCGCGTCGAACAGCAGCGCTTCGCCAAACCCGGAGAAGGTGCCTGGCACCCACGACGCGCGATCCGTGACACCCCAGGTCACCACCATGTTGCAGGCGGGCTGTTGGAGACAGAGGGCATACACATCGCGATAATTCTGCGCTTGCGTCGCGAGCGAATTCGATGTGCTGGGGAGCGCCAGCCGGATATCCAGCTCCGTGATCTGAATGCTCAGCCCCAGTGCGGCAAATCGCGCGAAGTTCTCCGCCATCGAGCTGAGGCTGGGCAGGGAGCCGGCAATGAGATGCATTTGCATCCCGACACCGTGCACGGGTACCCCTCGTCGCTTGAGCTCCGACAACAGCGCGTATACGCTATCCGACTTCGC
This sequence comes from uncultured Gemmatimonadaceae bacterium, assembly GCA_966112585.1. Classification (GTDB taxonomy): domain Bacteria; phylum Gemmatimonadota; class Gemmatimonadetes; order Gemmatimonadales; family Gemmatimonadaceae; genus Gemmatimonas. Next base: position 16,723 of record CBHWDN010000010.1, on the reverse strand, counting down.
GTTGACCGGCTCGATGTTGTAGTCGTTGTAATAGAGCGGCGTGGACGAGTCGGCCGCATACGCCGTACGAAACGCCTGCTCGATGTACGCCCGCCCAAGGCGATCGGCCCAGAAACCGCCGCGCAGCGTCACCGGTGAATCAGTGAACGCTTCGTTGACCACATCCCACGCCGCGAGTTGCCCCTTATAGTGCCCCACGACGTTGGTGATGTGCTCGTTGAGCAAAGTCGACGCGTCAGCACTCGAGTAGCCGCCATTCGTGAGCCACGCTGGCAATTGGCTGTGCCACGCCAGCACGTGCCCGCGAACACGCATGGTGTTGGCCTTGGCCCAGGCGACCATGGAGTCTGGTCGCGTGTAGTTGAACGAGCCCCGTGCCGGTCGAAGCGACGAGAATTTCATCTCGTTCTCCGGTGTCAGGACATCGAACTCACGCGACAACGTGCTCATGTAGAGGGGGCTGGCGGCGTCACTGCTATTGAACAGCGCCCCCGCCGCAGCGCCAACACCGATACGCGGTGACCGCGACGCGGCCAGTGTGCGTAGCGCCGTGTACGTCACGGGCGAAGGCGTGACGGGCGTTGTCACCGGCGTGGTGGGGCCGTCCGAGCCGCCACCACACGCGGTCACAACGCACAAACCGGCCAGCCATCGAGCGCTTCGGCGCATCAGGGTACTCTCCCCGGTGCGGTAGCCACAACGGCGTCGAACGCCGGCTTGGGCTTGTGCTGGCGATCAAAGAGCAGTGGATACGACGTCCGACCACGCGCGGGCCAGTCGTTGAGCCATGAATCTCCGTCGGCCACACCCCAGAACGTCACGCGGTCGATCACACTCGCGTGCTTCCGGTACACCGCGAAAATCTCGGCGTATCGTTTCGCGAGCGCCTGTTGCTGCGCCGCAGGCAGGCTGTCTCGGTACGGATTGCTCGCGGCATTCGCCGTGCCTCGCGTGGCAACATCGGCGCCGGTGGAGCGAACCACTGGCGGTAGAATATCGATGTCCACTTCGGTCATGTTCACCTTGATCCCAAGCGCCGCGAACATGGTGATCGTGGAATCTTCGAGACCGACCGATGGCCAGTCCATCTTGAGATGCGCCTGCATGCCAATCGCGGCGACTCTCACGCCCGCCGCCTGCAGCCGCTTGATCAGCGCGACGGCGCCTGCTCGCTTGGCAGGATTCTCGAGTGAGTAGTCGTTGTAGTACAGCTCCGCCGCCGGATCGGCCGCCTGCGCATACTGAAACGCCAGTTCGAGGAAGTCATCACCAATGATCCGTCGCCACGGCGAGTCGCGCAGCGTTCCGTCTTCGTTGAGCGCTTCGTTCACCACATCCCAGCCGTGAATGCGCCCCTTGTAGCGACCGACCACCGTCTGGATATGCTCACGCATGCGCGCGAGCAGCGCATCGCGAGTGAGCGGTGCACCCGCGGCGTCCTGAAACACCCAGGCCGGTGTCTGACTGTGCCACACCAGCGTGTGGCCAACAATGAACATCTTGTGGCGCTCGCCGAACGCGACATACGCGTCGGGTAGCGCAAAGTCGTAACGCGCCGGCTCGGGATACACGCGCTCCCACTTGAGCACATTCTCCGGCGAGATGGTATTGAAGTGCGTCGTCACCACGGCGTCACCCACCGAATCACGCTGCAGTATCTGCGCTTCGTTGAGCGCCACGCCCACGGTGAACTGATCACGAAACACGGCCGAAAGCGCCGGGAGCGCGGACGTTGATCCCCGACGCTCCGGAGCAGTCGATGCGCGGGCTTTAGCCGCTGGAGCCGATCCGCTGCAACCGAGCAGTGCTGCACCGCCGATCACGACACTGCCGCGCAGCCACGCACGCATCACTGCTGGAGTCGACACTCGCCGCATCATGACGCCACCGCCAACGGCGACTTCTGCCGACGTGCCGACAGGTCATCGCTCAGTTGCCGTTCCATGGGCTTCGAGATGCGGTAGAACATCAGGCAGCCAATACAGAGCAGGAATCCGAGCGCCGGAAACAGACTCGCACTCAGGCGAATGCCGGTGAGTGCGTCCGCACTCTGCACCGCATTGGGCACATACCCGTATATCGAGAGCACATAGCCGCCAATCGCGCCGCCAAATCCAAGCCCCGCCTTGAGACCGAATACGATTGCCGAAAACACCACACCGGTGGCGCGGCGACCGGTTTGCCACTCCGAAAAGTCTGCGACATCGGCCATCATGGCCCAGAGCAGCGGAATCGTGAATCCGTACGCGAATTGACGCAGCATTTCGGTGCCCACGATAAGTGGGATAGCCGTTGGCGGCAGCCACGCAAACACCGCCGTGAACAACACCGTTCCCGCAAGACCCGCAATGAACAGCGCGCGCTTCCCGTAGCGCAGCGCCAGCGGCTTCGAAAGTACAACACCTACGAGCGTGGTCCCCGTGCCGAGCACGTTGAACAGGCTGAACAGATCTTCCCGCTGCAGGAAGTATTTGAAGTAGTACACCATCACGCCGCCGCGCAGCGCGAGCGTGATGAACAGGATCAGCGTGAGCACCATCAGGCTGACCCACGGACCATTCTTCGTCAGGTCCAGCAGATCCTGTCGCACTGAGGTCTGCTGTCCGGCCGGCGGTTGAATACGTTCGCGCGTCGTCGCGAACGTGATCACGAAGAACACCACCGCCAGCGCTGAAAAAAGCCCAATGGTGAACTGATAGCCGCGTGCGTTGTCGCCCTGACCGAAATAGTTCACCAGCGGGAGTGCCGCCCCTTGAATCGCCAGCTGCGCCAGCATGGCGCACACGAAACGATAGCTCGACAGGCTGGTGCGGTCGGCCTGATCTCCCGTCATCACACCGCTCAGCGCGCTGTACGGCAGATTGTTCGCCGAGTAGACCATCATCAGCAGGATGTACGTGACGTACGCGTAGGCGAGCTTGCCCGATGCTGAAAGCGATGGAGTGGTGAAGGTCAGAAAGCCCATGATGCCGAACGGCACCGCCGTCCAGAGCACCCACGGCCGGAACTTCCCCCACTTCGTATCGGTGCGGTCGGCAACGACTCCCATGAGCGGGTCGAAGAACGCGTCGAAAACGCGAACCACAAGAAAGAGCGTGCCCGCGGCCGCCGCCGTGATGCCGAAGGTGTCCGTGTAGAACGCCAACTGGAACATCACCATCGTCTGGAAGATGAAGTTCGCCGCAGCATCGCCGATGCCGTATCCAAGCTTTTCGCGAACCGACAACCGCTCAGGAGTGTGCGCCATGGAGGGAGTGATGTAAGGCGTGGTGGCTCAGGCGATCACGCGGAGCGTGAGACGCTGGCAGTCTTCGTCGCGAGACGACGTGCCGATCCAGATCGTGAACGTTCCCGGCTCCACGACAAACGCCATGCGATCGTCGTGAAAGGCGAGCGACTCCGGCGTGATCGCGAGCGACACGACGGCCGATTCGCCAGGAGTCAGGGACACCTTGGCAAACCCTTTGAGCTCTTTGACCGGGCGAGTCACCGAGCTCACGTCATCGCGGATGTAGAGCTGCACCACTTCGCTCCCCGTGCACGCACCCGTGTTCGTGACCCGCACCTCCACCGACGTGTGACCATCACGGCGGATCTGCTCGTCGGCAATCGTCGCACGCCCCAACGCGAACGAGGTGTAGCTCATCCCAAAGCCGAACGGAAAGCGAGCAGTCGTGTCAGCGGCCAGATAGCCTCGACGCGCCGACGGCTTGTGGTTGTAGAACACCGGCAGGTGACCAGCGGACCGCGGAATCGAAATCGGCAACTTGCCACCCGGCGACACGTCGCCAAACAGCACCTCGGCGACCGCGTGACCACCTTCCTGACCGAGCCACCAGCATTCAAGAACCGCCGGCAGCTCCTCGATCACGGCCGATGCCGCCAGCGGTCGTCCATTCACCAGGATCGCAATCACCGGCTTTCCGGTGGCGAGCATCGCGCGCACCAGATCGTTTTGCCGTCCAAACAATTCGAGCGACGTGCGGTCACCGAGATGCACGCGCGACCACGCCTCACGCGAGGTCTGCTCATTCTCGCCGAGTGCCAGCACAATCACATCGGCGTCGCTGACGGTCGCCACGGCTTCGGCGATCAGCGCGGCATCTTCGGCGGCCGTCGGCAGCACGACCTCGTCGGCCGACCAGCCGTGACTGCGGGTGATGTAGCAGCCTTGCGCGTAATGCACAGTGGCCTGCGCACCGGCGCGCGCACGTATGCCTTCCAGAATGCTCACCGAGTGCGAAGGCACCCCGCTGTAACCGCCAAGCAGTGGAACGTCGGCATTGGGGCCAACCACGGCGATGCGCTGCAGTCGATCGAGCGAAAGTGGAAGCAGCTGTCGGTCGTTCTTGAGCAGCGTGATGGTTTCACGCGCCGCCTGGCGAGCCAGTGCGACGTGTGCGTCACTCCCCACCACCGATTCGGCGACTACGGGATCGACGTAGGGATCGTCGAAGAGTCCCATCGCAAACTTCCACTGCAGCATCGGGGCTACCAGTGCGTCCAGCTCCGCTTCACTCAGCGCGCCCTCCTGCACGAGCGACTCCAACTCGCGATAGCAATCGGGATCGGGGAACTCGATGTTCACACCGGCGCGCACCGCCAACGCGCACGCCGCGCGCTTGTCCGCTGCGACGAAATGCCCGTGCGTATCGGGGCGGTCATGCAATTCCCAGATCGCGTAGTAGTCCGAGACCACGAAACCTTGAAAGCCCCACTCGTCTCGCAGAACGTCACGCAACAGCCACCGATTGGCATGCGACGGCACGGCATCGACTTCGTTGTACGACGCCATCACGCTCACCGCACCCGCTTCCTGAATGGCCGCCTTGAACGGCGGCAAGAACACTTCGCGCAACTCGCGGAGTGACACATTCACCGGAGCGCAGTTCTGGCCACCCTCGGGCTGTCCGTGCGCCACGAAGTGCTTGAGTGTGGCCATCACATGCGCCTTGTCGCGAAACGTGGCGTCGCCCTGAAAGCCGCGCACAGCCGCCACGCCCATGCGCGACACGAGATGGGGATCTTCGCCGAACGTTTCTTCGACGCGCCCCCATCGCGGATCGCGGGCCACATCGACAACAGGCGTGAGTGCCTGATGCGTGCCGCGAAGTCGTGCTTCCCTGGCGGTCATGGCGTACAACTGCTCGACCAACGCCGGGTTGAATGTCCCCGCCAGTCCGATCGGTTGCGGAAAGCTCGTGCCCCCGACCGCTGCTTGTCCGTGCAGACATTCCTCATGGAAGACCACCGGAATTCCAAGCCGACTTTCGGTGACGAAGAAGCGCTGGATGGCGTTGGTCAGTTCGGCCTGCCCCCGGGCAGTTTTCCCCCGCTCCGGGGTGGTGGGTGTAGCGCCAGCGTCGCTCGGTCGCCCAACCTGCCCCAATCCGTGGCCATGTCCGAAAGCCGCGCGGGCCACCGCTTCGTCGAAATTGCCCGCCGCGTCGAGCAGCGTGCGAGTCTTGTCCTGCCACACGCATTGCATCTGCGCGATTTTTTCGGCGAGCGACATCCGCGAGAGCAGGTCCCGGGTGCGCGCGTCAGGGGAAAGCGCGACGTCCTGGTACGGCAGCGACGACATGGAATAAGTGGCGAACGGCCGCCGACGCGCTGAGCGCGGCGGACCGGATGGTGGGAGGCGCCAGGGAGCGCCAATTGGGCGGGACGCGGCATGAACCGCGTGGATTGAACGAGGAGTTGGAACGTTCCAGCACTGCGACAGCGTGGGCTACATTGGGCTGCTGGCCCGCCGCTGTCAACACCACGCACATTGCCCCTCCCGGCCTTAAGATTCCGGCACGGCCTTTGGCATCGCCGCTGGCATTGCTTCAGGCACCGCCTTCGGAACCGCCGGTGACGCCGGTGGCGCCTCCCCCGATTCTCCCCCGTGTCCCGAGCCACCACCCGACCCACCATCATCGATGTCGCGGCCGCGGCGGGCGTCTCCAAGTCGCTCGTGTCGCTCGTGATGCGCGGGGCCGCCAGCGTGAGCGCCGAAAAGCGGCAGCTGGTGTTGCAGGTTGCCGCCGAGCTGGGATATCGGCCGAATGCCGCCGCCCGCAGCCTTGTCCAGCAGCGGTCGCAGGTGCTCGGCATTGTGCTCTCGGACCTCCACAATCCGTTCTTCGCCGAAGTCATCGACGGCGTGCAGGCACAGGCCGGGATTCAGGGCTACTCCGCCATCATGAGTCTGGTGGATCACCGCGCCTCCGAGCGCAAGGCGCTCGATACCCTGCTCGAGCTGCGGGTCGATGGACTGATCCTCGCCTCGCCGATGCTGGATGTGCACACCATCAATGCCGCCGCCGCCGAAGTACCGGTAGTGCTGGTGGCACGTCGTTCTCGCATGACCAGCATCGATAGCGTGGCCAACGACGACTTGAGCGGCGCACGTCTCATCGTCGAGCACCTCGCCGAACTCGGTCACGAGCGCATCGCGCACATCGATGGCGGAGGCGGCGCGGGTGCTGCCGAACGCAGCAAGGGATACCTCAAAGCCATGGAGCGCCTCGGTCTCGCGCGTTTCTCCCGCGTCGTGCCCGGAGCCTACAGCGACGATGGTGGTCGACAGGGCGTCGCAGCGTTGTTCGGCAGCGGTGACCCGCCCACCGCCATCTTCGTGGCGAACGATATCGCCGCCCTTGGCGTGATGAGCGCACTCGCGTTGCGCGGCCTTCGCGTTCCCGATGACGTGTCGGTGGTCGGCTATGACAACACGGCGCTGGCGGCTGTCTCGCAAATCAACCTCACCACCGTCGACCAGCCGCGTCCTGATATGGGCCGCACGGCCGTGACGCTGTTGCTCGAGCGCTTCGCCGGGCGGCGCGACACCGCGCGTCATGTCGTCATCCCACCGCGCCTGGTTGTACGCGGCACGACCACGCGGCGTCGGTAGCGACGCCCAGCGTCGCCCGAGCCGATCAATTTCCCGAGCGGTTTGCAATGTCGTGAAGACAAGCGTAATGTCGCTCAGTCCTTGGAACGTTCCAGTTCTGAGGCATTGCTTCGCTGCCGATCCCACCTGCTCCAGAGCCTGAGCATGTCGTCTTCTGCCTTCCTCGGTCTCGACATCGGTACGAGTGGTGTCAAGGCAATTCTGGTGACCCGCGATGGTGAGGTCACCGCCTCGACCACCGTGCCGCTATCGCTCGCCACACCGCGTCCGGGTTGGGCAGAGCAAAATCCCGATGCCTGGTGGCTCGCCACGCAGGAGGCGGTGCGCTCACTTCGCGAGCGCGATCCCGACGTGCACATCGAAAGCATTGGTATCTCGGGACAGATGCACTCGTCGGTGTTTCTCGATCGCGATGGAGCCGTCGTAAGACCGGCGCTGCTCTGGTGCGATGGTCGCACGACGGCCGAGTGCCGTGAGATCGTGCAACGCGCTGGCGGCGAGTCGCAGCTTCGGGATTGGGTGAGCAATCCCGCGCTCGAAGGCTTCACGTTGCCCAAGCTGCTCTGGTTACGGGCGCACGAACCGGAGGCGTGGGCGCGCACGTCGCAGGTGATGCTGGCAAAGGATTTCATTCGCTTGCGACTGACTGGAAGCGCCGCGAGCGAACCGAGTGATGCGTCGGGCACCTTGATGTTCGATCCCGTTCGTGGCGTGTGGCAATCGGAGTTGCTGCGTGCCATGGAAATCGACAGCGCACTGCTTCCACCCATCGGTGGCTCGCACGAAGTGTTGGGACACGTCACTGCACAGGCGGCGGCGCTGACAGGATTAACCGAGGGCACTCCGGTTGTTGGCGGAGGCGCCGATAACGCCTGTGGCGCAGCCGGTGTGGGATGCGTGTCGCCCGGTGACGCGGTGGCCAGTTGGGGAACGTCGGGCACGGTGCTTTCGCCAACCAGCACCCCGGTGGTCGATCCCAAACTGCGCGCGCACACCTTTGCGCATGTGGCGCCGAACACATGGTACGTGATGGGCGTGATTCTGTCGGCCGGCGGCGCCTTTGCGTGGTATCGCGATCAACTCGCCCGTGACCTGCTCGACTCGGCTGATCGGCGCCTCGACGAAGAAGCCGGGACAATCGCCCCGGGCGCTGACGGCGTGACGTTTCTCCCATACCTGCAAGGCGAGCGCACGCCGCATCGCGATGCGAGCGCGCGTGGCGCGTTTCTGGGATTGAGTCTCGCACATACACGCGCGCATATGACCCGCGCCGTGGTGGAGGGGATTTGCTTCGCGATGCGCGACGCATTCAGCATTCTGCAGGAGCTCAATGTGGCTCCCGCCCAGCTGCTGCTGACTGGTGGCGGTGCAAAGAGTGCGCTGCTTCGGCACCTGCAAGCCGAGATTTACGGCGTGCCGGTCATGACGGTGAATCGTGAAGAAGGGCCGGCGTACGGCGCGGCACTGCTGGCGGCCGTTGGTGTGGGCGCCTTCGCAACGCTGAGCGACGCCGTTCGCGCGACGCTCACGCGACGCGTCGCGGCGCACGCGGACGCCTCGGCTGCTGCCCGATACGACCACGCCTACGCGCGCTACCGGGCGGCATACGCCGCCCTGCGTCCCATCATGTCCATGTCCTGAGCGCTGTCATGATCTCGTCCTGGTTGGTCCTGGGTGCACTCGCACAAACGCTCACGGTCAATCGTCTCTTCAGTGATGGCGCGGTGTTGCAGCGCGAGCAACCGATCATGGTGTGGGGCACGGCTGCAAGCGGCGCGACCGTCGCCGTCTCGCTCGATGGCGCGCCGGTCCGAACCCGCGCCACCGCGTCGGGAGCATGGCGGGTTTTCCTGCCACGACATCGTGCCGGTGGCCCGTACATCATGCGCATTGCGAGTGGTTCCGACACGCTGCGCGTGAAGGACGTGTTGATTGGCGATGTGTGGCTCGCGTCGGGACAGTCGAACATGGAGTGGATGCTCGGCAGTAGCACTGGTGCGGCTGAGGCAATTGCGCGGGCAGGCGAGAACGACAACGCGACGTTCATCCGCGAGTTCAAAGTTCCGACGGGCTTCAGCTACACGCCGGAGGATACGCTCACGGGCGGCGCGTGGGCGCACGCCGATACCGCACATCTGCGCGACTTTTCAGCGGTCGCGTATTTCTTTGCGCGAGCGCTGCGTACGGCCACTACGCCGGGTCCCCGCGTGCCGATCGGCATCGTGAACAGCACCTGGGGCGGCAGCGCGATCGAAGCGTGGCTCAGCCGGGATGCGCAGGGACTCACGGAGCCGGAATGGCAGCGTGTACGAGATGCGCAGTCACGTGTGCAGGACAGTCTGCAGCGCGTCTTGCGCGAGCGCGTGGGCGTGTTGCCGCAGCTGGACTCGGGCTATGTCGATGCCACGCGCGCCGCTCCGTGGGCCGATCCGCAGTACGACGACCGCGCATGGGCACGCATACCGGTGCCGGGGTACTGGGAAGACGCCGGTTATCCGGCTCTCGATGGCATCGCGTGGTATCGCACCACGTTCACGCTGACCTCGGCCGAAGCAGAGGCTGGCGTCACGTTGCAACTCGCCGCCATCGACGACGACGACATCACCTGGGTGAACGGCCACGAGGTCGGCCGCACCAATGGATACAACGTGCGGCGCCGGTATGTGCTGTCGGCGGCGATGCTGCGCGCGGGCAGCAACACGTTGGCGGTGCGTGTGGGCGACGGCGCCGGCGGTGGCGGCATCAACGGCGATGCAACCCTGCGCTTTGCCGACGGTCGTGAACGATCGCTGGCTGGCACGTGGGCGTTTCGAGTGGGTCGCGTGTCCTTTCAGCCCGATGGGCAGGTCATCAACAAAGTGCCCACCGTGCTGTACAATCGCATGATGCGGCCACTCACACCGTTCGCGGTGCGCGGCGTGCTCTGGTATCAGGGTGAATCCAACGCAAACAACGACGCGCAAGCGCGCGCGTACCGGCGACAGTTCACGCAATTGATCACCAGTTGGCGTCGTGATCGTGGTGCACCGGCGCTGCCGTTTCTCTGGGTGCAGCTGCCCAACTACGGTGCCGCCGACAGTGTGCCACCACGTTCAGCGGGGTGGGCGCTGCTGCGCGAATCGATGGCGTCGGCACTCGCGTTGCCTGCGACCGGGCAAGCGGTCATCATCGAGCTTGGCGAAGCGCACGATATTCACCCGCGCAACAAGCGCGACGTCGGCGAGCGTCTGGCGCTGGTCGCTGGTCGCGTTGCCTATGGCGCATCGCTCGAGAGCGAAGGGCCACGTTTTGCGTCACAGTCGCGCGTAGGTGATTCGCTCGTCGTGCGCTTCACGCACGTGGCCGCTGGCTTGCGAAGCGACGACTCGATTTCGGGCTTCGCCATCGCCGGCGCCGATCAACGATGGGTGTGGGCGGAGGCACGACGTCGCGGCAACAGCGTGGTCGTGTGGCATCCCGGTGTGAAGTCGCCGGTGGCTGTGCGCTACGCGTGGAGCAATGGACCAGTAGGTCTTACGTTGCGCAACAGTCTCGATCTGCCGGCGGCGCCGTTTCGCACCGATCGATGGTGACTCGAGCGGTCAGCCCTTGATGCCCGGATCTCCCGTGGGCGGCGGCGCGCGATCTACCGTCGCGCGCGGACCGAGAAGTTGCTGGAGCAGCGGTACCAGGGCATCAGCCCACACCTGATAGCCCTTGAGAGTGGGGTGCAGATTGTCTCCCATCATGCCGGGGTAGAGCAGTCCGGTGCTGTCGGCCAATCGATTGTTGACGGAAAGAAATCGCACACGCTTGCCATCGGCATAGCGCGCCAGGTTGGCGTTGATGCGTGTGATCTCGCCGATCACCGCGCGCGGATCGCGAGGATTGTCGTTGCGCGGGAAGATGCCCGTCACGAGAATCGTCGCCTTCGGCGCCTTCTGTCGAAATGTTTCGATGATCGTGATCAGTCCGCGCGTGATGTCGTCAACTTTCGACGGACCACCCGGTGTGTTGCCCACATTGTTCGTGCCGGCGAGCAGAATGATCACTTTGGGATTCACCCCATCAAGCTCGCCGTGCTCGAGGCGCCAGAGCATGTGCTCCGTGCGATCGGCACCCCATCCGAAATCCGCCGCGTTCCACCCAAAGAACGTCTGGCGAAAGTGCGTGAGAAACTCGGGGTAGTCGGTCGCACCCCATCGGCGCGTGATGGAGTTGCCGAAGAGGTACACATCGATGCGTCCTTGCGTGCGCTTCGCCAGCAACTGGCGATGCGCTTCCATCGAGTTCGCATCGGTGCGCGGCGTGGCGATGGCGGCGGCCGGCAGCGGGGTGGATGACATCGCGGTAGTCGATACCGTCGGGTGCGCACACGATGTCGCGACAACCACGCACGTTCCGACCATCGTGGCGGCCACCAGCCGGGTCATGACACGCGGTGACATCGTGCGCGCGTTCTGTAGTACGTGCAGCTGACGCATGCGAAGAGCGAAGGCGCGCGTGGTGGCGCGGTGATCGGAAGGAATGTCGGCAGGCGGAAAAGGAAGCGCCGAAATCGCAAACGCGATGCGGAACCGGTTGACAGCCTCGGCAAGTCCCAACATGTTAGCCCGCGCTGGAACGTTCCAAAACCCCGCCGTACCTCCCTCCCGCGGTCGCCGCTCCGGTCTACCGCTCTCCCCACCCCGCCCTCATGTCCCCCCTGCCCTGGGCCCATCGGCCGCCACCACGGCGCGCTGCTGACGGTCCCGCCGTGATCCTGCCATGGATCCCAACCGGCGGAACCCACACGCTCACTTCCCGCCACCGCGCTTCGACCTTGCGAGGCCTCATGCGATCGTTCCTTGTCGTTCTTGCCCTCGCCGTCGGTGCCGTGCAGCCGCTGGCGGCTCAGGCGACCGGCGCCTTCCGCGGCGTCATCACCGATTCAGCGTCCAGGCAACCCATTCCGGGCGCGCGCGTCGTCATTCCAGGCTCCTCCTTCGGCACCGTGACCAAGGCCGATGGCAGCTATCTCGTGCCTGGCGTGACGGTCGGCCGACAAACCGTTCGCATCAGCGCCATCGGCTACGAATCGCAAACCCAGGTGGTCTCCATCACCGCCGGCCAGACGGCGGTGCTGAGCATCGCCATGGGTAAGGCGGTCAATCAGCTCGCGGCGGTTGCGGTGGTCGGATACGGCACGCAGGAACGGCGTGAAGTCACCGGGTCGGTGACGACCGTCGACGCCACCAAGATGAAGGACATTCCGACCAGCGATCCCATGAAGGCGCTCCAGGGACGCGTGGCCGGCGTGGAAATCGTCACCAACAGCAATGAGCCGGGCGCCAGCATGCAGGTGCGCGTGCGCGGCGTCCGTTCCATGGCGAGCGGTCGCAATGAACCGCTGTACGTCGTGGACGGCATTCCGATCAACGGCGGCATCGAAGACTTCAACCCGGCCATCATCGACAACATCACGGTGCTCAAGGATGCGGCCGCGACCGCGATCTACGGCAGCCGTGGCGCCAACGGCGTCATTCTGGTGACGACCAAGCGCGGATCGGGCGAAGGAGTGCGCACGTCATACAGCCTCGACTCCTACTACGGCGCACAGCAGCCGGTGAAGGTGCTCGAGATGATGAACATGCGGAACTTCGTCAAGTACCTGCAGGATGCTGCCCAGTTCAACGGTCAGGACAGCTCGCTGGCGAAGGTGCTGCAAGGCCAGTCGTTCGTGCCGGGCAGCACGGTGTCCAAGCGACTCTACGCCTATCAGAACGGCATCGAAACCGACTGGATGAAGGCCGTGCTCAAGGACGGCCTGCAGCGCAACTTCCAGAGCACCGTCGCGGGCAGCTCCGGGAATACGCGATACTCGCTGTCGGGCAACTACTTCGACCAGCAGGGCGCGATTCCGGGGCAAGCGAATACGCGCGGCAATGCCTTCGTGTCGCTCGATCACACGAGCAACCGCTTCAAGGTCGGCATCACCACCTCGCTCACACGTTCGCTCGTCAAGCTGGGCGAGGGTCAGGCGGCGTACGGCTACGCAGCGGCCATGACACCGTTCGGCCGGGCCACGAACTACACCACACCCGATTCGGCGGGGCTGTACGATCCACGCCCTGACGACGATCAGCTGAACATCAACCCCGTGCTCGAAGCCGCGTCGATGATCCGTGAGCAGAGCGCGACGCGCGCCTTTGCCTCCGCATTCGCCGAAGTAAACGTCGGCAAGGGGCTCCGCTATCGGCTCAACTTCGGACCGGACTACAGCAATCAGAGCCTGGGTTGCTACAACGACATCTGGACGCACGGTGCTTGCTCGTCACCCGGCAACTTCAGCTCCAATCAGGGGCAACCACCGCAGGCGATGCTGCGCAATCAGACGGACTTTGCGTACACGCTCGACAACCTGCTGACCTGGGAACGCGACATCGGCCAGCATCAGCGGGTTGAAGTCACGGGGTTGTACTCCATTCAGAAGGACCGCTTCACGAAGGACTCGCTCTACGCCACGAACCTGCCCTACAACACGCAGCGCTGGTACGACCTGGGGTCCGGCACGGCGGGCAACCAGCTGAGCCTCATCTCGGAGTGGGCGCTCGAGTCCTACATGGCTCGCGTGAACTATTCGCTGTTCAATCGCTACACGCTGTCCATGACATCGCGCGCTGACGGCTCGAGCCGTCTCGCCGAGGGCAACAAGTGGGCGTACTTCCCGTCGTTCTCGGCGGCGTGGAACATCAGCGACGAGCCGTTCATGCGGCGCTTCGGTTCGATCGACCAGCTCAAGCTGCGTGGCAGCTATGGCACGACCGGCAACACGTCGATCTCACCGTATCAGACGCAGGGTACACTGAGCCCCAAGTTCTACACCTTCGGCACGACCCGTGTCCGCGGCTATCGCCCGGGATCGATTCCCAATCCTGACCTGAGCTGGGAAAAGACCGATCAGACGGACGTCGGCATCGAGTATGGGTTCTATAACGGCCGCATCAGCGGCTCACTCGACTGGTATGTGCAGAACACGCGCGACCTGCTGCTGACGCGATTGCTGCCGGTGACGTCAGGCTTCACGTCGACGTTGCAGAACATCGGTTCCACGAAGAACTCAGGTATCGATCTCGCAATCTCCACCACCAACGTGCGCAACTGGCATGGTGCGAGCTGGACCACCGACTTCAACTGGTCGCGCAACAAGAACGAGATCACCGCGCTGGCGAGTGGCGCCACGTCGGACCAGGGCAACGTCTGGTTCGTCGGACAGCCCATCAATCTCTCCGGCGATGCGCAGCGTCGCGTCTTCTACGACTGGAAGTACATCGGCGTGTGGCAGTACGCCGACTCGGTCGCCATGAAGGCGCTCAACGCGAATGGCAGCACGTTCAAGGCGGGCGATCCGCGCGTGGCCGACATCAATGGCGATGGCAAGATCAACGCCGACGACCGCACGATCATTGGCACCAGCTATCCCAAGTGGACGGCGGGCATGACGAACCGCGTCACGTGGAAGGGTTTTGATCTGTCGGCGCTGGTGATGGCGAAGTGGAACTACATGATCGCCGACGGCACTCCGCGCAGCTACACCGGCCGCCAGGGTGTGATCAACGACATGGATTACTGGATGCCCAACAACCCGACGAACAAAAACCCGGCACCGAACCTCGGGCAGGTTGAGCGGCTCTATGCCACCTCGCGCCTATACGCCGACGGATCGCACTGGCGCATTCGCAACGTCACGCTGGGCTACACGCTCAATCCGCAGCAGCTGCGTCGTCTCGGACTGTCGAGCATGCGTTTCTACGGTACCGCGCAGGATCCGTACATCCACTCCAACTACATGGGCACGGACCCCGAAGTGGCTGGCGCCGCACCAACGATGCGCACGCTGCTCCTCGGCACGAACGTGACCTGGTAATTCATCCAACACGCGAGAGAACTCTCATGAAGCGCCAACTCCTTGGCTTTGCGTCGTTGGGCCTGCTCGCCGGTGTGGCGAGCTGTGTCGATCTCGACGAAAAGCTCATCACGGGTGTCAGCAGCGAGTATTACGCGACCGCCGATGGTCTCAACTCCGCGGTCGTGGCCAGCTACGCCCAACTCCGCGGCTACTATGGCCGCGAGCAGCTCATTTCACTCGCTCAGGCCGGTACAGATACCTGGTCGGATGCCGATCAGGCCGCATCCAACAATCGCGAATTCGGCAACTACAGTGCTGGCCTCAACAGCACCGTGGCGCCGCTCGCGAATACGTGGAATCCGGCGTATCAGATGATCAATACGCTGAACGCGGCTCTCGATCGCGGACCGTCGATCAGCGGTGTTCCCGCCGCGACCAAGAACCGGTTGCTGGGTGAAGCTCGGTTTCTCAGAGCGTTCGAGTACTTCATGCTGGTGCAGACGTTCGGCGACGTGACGTTGTCGCTGCACGAGAACAAGGGTGTCGTGGAGGAAGCCGTGCGCGACTCGGCGGCCGCGGTGTATCGCGCGATCCTCACCGATCTCGACTCGGCGATCGCGTATCTGCCGGCCACGCAAACCGAACGTGGTCGTGCGACCAAGGGTGCGGCGCAAGCGCTGCGCTCCAAGGTATACCTCACGCGAGCGTACAAGACGTACACGCCAGGCAAGACGGCCGACTTCAATGCGGCGCTTGCCGATGCCAAGGCGGTCATCAATTCCGGCACGTACACGCTGACACCGGTGTTCGCCGACCTGTGGTGTGCCAATCGTGCGAGCGATCCCGGCCGCTCAGGCTACTGCGAGCAGACCGGGTGGAACGCCAACCAGTCGGAGTTCATCTTCCAGGTGAACTTCTCGTACGACCTGACGCAGTACGACGGTGCCGATCAGTACAACTATCTGCATCTCGTCTATCTCGGACAGTACGACAACGCCGCGTTCGCGGTCGGTATCGCGCGTGACCTCAACAACGGTCGCCCGTTCCGTCGCTTGATGCCCACGCAGTACGGCCTCAAGGTGTTCGACAATCGGTGGGCCGGAACGCCTGGGGCAAGCGCGGTGATGGATACGCGCTTCGACGGATCGTACCAGACCGTCTGGTATGCAACTGCCGGCGGTCAGCGCAATCCCGCGGGTACGTGCGCGCTGTGCACAAACGGCAACGTGGTGAACGTCGGCGATACGACGGGTATCTACCTCACCTATCAGGTGACGCCGGCCTATCGCCAGAGCAAGTCGTACACCATTCGCACGCTGTGCCCCGCCGGTGATGCCGATCCCACCGTGTACTGTGGTGATCGTACGGCCGCCAGCGACGGCTACATCAGCTGGGATCGATTCCCAGCACTCAAGAAGTTCCAGGACAACCTGCGCGCCAACCTGACCGCGCAGGAAGGCGGTCGCCCGCAGATTCTGATGCGGCTGGGTGAGATGTACCTGATCGCGGCCGAGGCAGATCTCGGCATCGGCAACACGGCCGAAGCGGCGGATATGATCAACGTGATCCGCAACCGCGCTGCAGCACCCGCGTTCAAGAACGATCCCCGCATGCTGGTGACCCCGGGACAGATCACGCTCGACTTCATCATGGACGAGCGTGAACGCGAATTGGCCGGTGAGTTCACACGCTGGTACGATCTGGTTCGTCCTGGTGCGGACTTCTTCGTGAATCGTGTGAAGAAGTACAATCCACACGCTTCGGCGAACGTCGCCACGAAGCACGCGCTTCGCCCGATTCCGCAGTCGCAGATCGACGGCGTGCTGAAGGGCCCCAAGTATCCGCAGAACCCGGGATACTGATCGTTGCGCCGGGTGGGGCCTTGCACGCGCAACCGCCCACCCCACCAAAATCGGATTGTGTCAAACTGTTTTCTTGCCAACCCGCCCCAACCAACG
>CBHWDN010000009.1:0-152840 GCA_966112585.1 uncultured Gemmatimonadaceae bacterium | reverse complement strand
GGAAAACCGAAGCCAGCAATGTCCCGTTCGAACTCAGCGTCGGCGAGGTCGCCGCCCGCAGCGGCGTCGCCGTCTCGACCCTGCATTTCTACGAGGCGAAGGGGCTGATCCGGAGCAACCGCAACCGCGGCGGGGGGCGGATATAACCACATGGTTTTCTCCGCCCCCCTCTTCCGTTGCCGTTCCTCCGCGTACTCCGCGTGAGGTTGTTTAGGTAGCCACGGCGACGTTCTCACCGGAGCCAGAAGAGCCCGCACTCAACACCAACCCCACGACCAGCACCACCACCGCACCGATCACGTTGTGCCACAGGAAGCTCACCTTGGGCGCGCCGAAGCTCACGGCGCCCACGGCCAGCATGCCGGCAAACAATCCCACGAACGCACCGAGTGCGGTCGCGCGCTTGATCATCGCGAGCAGAAACACGCCCAGGATCGATCCGTAGAAGAACGATCCGAATCGATTTACCACTTCGATCAATGACCCGAGGGTCGCCGCCTTGGTGGCGACAGCCATCGCGAAGACGCCCCAAATCAGTGTCGCCACGCGGCCGGCCTTGAGGTACTGCGCATCGGTGCCGTCGCGCTTGACCCAGCGCTGGTAGAAGTCCACCGTGCTCGACGTGGCAAGCGAATTGAGCTCGGCGGCAATCGCGCTCATCGCGGCGCCAATAACAGCCGCGAGGAAGAGTCCCGCGAAGCCCAACGGGAGATAATCGAGCACGAGGCGCGGCACGATGAAGTTCACATCGCGCGAGTTTTCACCCGTAGCCTTGGCCGCAGCTTCCAGGGCCACCGAGCGCACCGAGTCGACGCGCGCGTTCTGATCGTGGAAGGTGGTCAGCGACGCCGGCGTGTCACCTGACGCCGACGCTTCCCGCGCGGCTTGACCACGCGCCGCCAATGCGGCGGCATACTTGGACGACAGCTCCGCATACACGGCCGGCTGCTTCTCGCGCAGCACGGCGTCATGTCGCGGGTTGTACAGCATCGGCGCGGGATTGAACGTGTAGAACAGGTACACGAGCACGCCAATGAGCAGGATCAACGCCTGCAACGGGATCTTCCAGTACGCGCTGATGAGCAGGCTCGTACGCGCCTCGTCGACATTGCGCGCGGCGAGGTAGCGCTGCACCTGACTCTGGTCGGTGCCAAAGTACGACAGCATCAGGAACGTACCGCCGATGATGCCAGACCAGAACGTGTACGTCTCGGTGAGCGAGAACGAGAAGTCGAATACCTGCATGCGACCCGTACTGCCCGCGATGCGCAATGCGTCGTCAACTGGAATGGGCAGCTTGATCATCAGAACGGCGACGATCGCGACCAGCGACCCCATCACGATGAACATCTGCTTCACATCGGCCCACGCGACGGCTTCGACACCGCCGATCGCCGTGTAGAGAATCGTTGGAATACCGATCAGGACGACACACCACGTAATGTCCCAGCCGAAAATCGCGCTCAGGACGACGCTGGGCGCGGCGATGATCGTGCCGCACGACATACCGCGTGAACAGAGGAACAAGAACGCGGTGAGTGAGCGAGTCTTTGCATCGAAACGGCGTTCGAGAAATTCGTACGCCGTGTACACCTTTGCGCCGTGCAGGAACGGAACGAGGGTGACGCCCAGAATCACCATCGCGACCGGCAAGCCAAAGTAGAACTGCACAAAGCGCAGCCCACTCACCGAGCCCTGGCCCGTCGTACCGATGAGCGTGATGGCGGAAAGCTGCGTCGCCATCACCGACAAACCGACGGCCCACCACGGTAGCCGGCGGCTGGCGAGGAAGAAGCCTTCGAGATTCTTGGCACCGCGCGTGCGCCGCAGGCTGTCGCCCACGACCACGACGAGGTACACCGCAACGATGACCCAATTCAGCCAATGCATGCGGCTAGTGGGTGTAGCGGGACTGGAGCAACCAGAGCAGCGCCAGGGTCACGAGCTGAATCGCGAGTACCCGGACGAGCGTCGTGCGAAAGGTCGTCATGACACCAACCTACCGACGCGCACGAGCTCCCGCCGACAAGCTTATCAGAAGCCGGTCGATTTGACCGCTCCGTCTGAACTGGACTATCTTGTCAAGTTGGTTTGCACGAGTTCCCTCTCTACGGCATGCCCATTTCCACTGATCCGGTCGTCGCGTCAGCAGCAGGCATGAACGAGCAGGAGCGGGCACGGCTCAACGCCTTGCTCGACGCCTTGCCGTCGGCTGCCGTGCTGTTCGATGGGGATGGAAACGCCATTGCGATCAACGAACGCGGTCGATCGCTCTTCGTGTTCGACGCGCTCGCACCGCTGGCCTCGCAACACTGGAAGGTCATGCTACAGCCACTCGGCGATGCTGGCGCCGAGAGCATTGCCGCGGCAAAGCGTCAGGCACCGTTGGAGACGCGTACCGTGCCGTGGGGTGAGAGTGGTACGATCGTCGATCTGCGCGTAGTCATGTTCGATGCGCAGCTATTGCTGGTCTCAGCAATCGAAGCCACTGAACGGGAACAGCGTCGTCGTGCGCTCGAGCGCGCCGAGCGCGAGCTCTCGGCGCTCTTCGAGATGACGCCCTCGTCCGTGCGCATCCTGAACAGCGCGGGTGGCATCTGCCGGCAGAACGACAACGCGCAGCGAGAGCACGGGGAGCAGCGGCCGGATTCGATGCGAGCGCTCTGGGAGCTCGACGCCCCGCACGACGTGGCGAACAACAAGCCGCTGAGCTTTCTCGACACCCCGGCAATGAAAGCCTTCGCCGGAATTCTGGTGGACGGTCAGGTGCTCGAAGTGAGGCGCCGCGGAGGCATTCGCACGATCGAAGCGTACGCATCCCCGATGCGTGACGCCGACGGGCAGATCACCGGCGTGGTGCTACTGGATCACGATGTATCAGAGCGCGAGCAGCTCAGGCGGCTGTTGCCGGATGCCGCGGCCGGCGCAGGGCGGCAGCCTGCGGCGACGCCAGCCGCGGAGATCGAGAAGGCACAGATCGAACGCCTCGTCGAGGAGCGATCGCGCGCGTTGTTGGAAGCGCAGGAGGATGGCGTACGGGAGCGGCGGCTCGCGGCGATCGGGCAAATGGCCGCTGGCGTCATGCACGATTTGAACAACGCACTCAATCCGATCATGGCGGCCGCGTATCTGCTGCGGCATCATGCCGAGTCGCCTGACGCCGTGCGCGACTATGCGGAGCGTATCAAAACAGCGGCTGAGACTGGTGCTGCGACCGCGTCGCGGGTGGGGCGATTCATTCGCCAGGATCCGATTCACGAAGGCGGCGATGAACCGATGGACCTGTCGGCACTCGCCGACGAGGTGCTCGACCTGACCGAGCCCACGCGTCAACAACGGCGAGGCAGCCCCGGTGAAGTGCGGTTGGTGCGCCAGCTCGATACGCCTGTGCCATCGCGCGGTCTGCCCGGCGAGATCCGGGAGGCGCTGCTCAATCTTGTTCAGAACGCAATGGACGCCATGCCGAACGGTGGCACGCTGACGGTCAGCACGCTGATCGACGGGCGCGATGCGTGCATCGCCGTTCGAGATACCGGCGTGGGGATGTCGGCCGAAGTTAGAGAGCGCGCGTTCGAGCCATTTTTCACGACCAAGGGACGGAAGGGCTCGGGGCTCGGCTTGGCGGAGGTGTACGGCATCGTCCGCCGCAACCGCGGCACGGTACACATCAAGTCCGAGCCAGAGCGCGGCACCGAAGTCATGATGCGCCTGCCGCTGGAGCGCGACCCGGCAGTCCTTGCCGCGCCGGCCGTCCCCGAGGTCTCCTCACCACAACGAATATTGGTAGTGGAGGATCACGACGACGGCCGCGAGTTTCTCCGCCGCATTCTGCGAGGCGACGGCCACGACGTTGTCGCCGTCGGGAGCTGCGCCGAGGCGCGACAGCGTCTCGAGGCGGAGCGCCCGGCACCGTATGATCTACTGCTGACCGACGTGGGCCTTCCCGACGGTAGTGGTTGGGATCTGGTGAAGTTCGCCCGCACGGTGGCGCCAACCGTGCGGGTGGGCGTGATTACCGGCTGGGAGCCGGCAGCGGAAACGGAGGCAGCGCAGGCGGTCGAATTCGTGTTGCGCAAACCGTTGCGGGCAGCAGAACTGAAGGCTCACATTGCGGGGAGGCCCTCCCCGACTTCCACCCTCGAGTAATCCATGTCTGAACAGCCCACGACCATTCGCGTGCTGGTGGCCGAAGACAACGCGTTGGAGCGTTCCACTCTGGTGGACTTGCTTGGCGCGCTTGGCCACATGGTCGTAGCCGAAGTCGAGAGCGGCACTGATGCCATCGAGAAAGCGCAACAGTTCACGCCAGACGCGGTCCTGCTCGACATGCACATGCCGGGCGCCTCTGGCGTTCAGGCCGCGGAAGAGATTGCGCAGGCGTTGCCCGGCACGGCGGTTGTCCTGATCACCGGCGACTTGTCACTCACGCTGTCGACTGCAGACGTGTTGCGCAGCACGGCCGTTGCCCTGCTTCCCAAGCCGACGCCGCCAACGACGCTCGATGCGACGTTGCGGATGGCGGTGACCCGCGCGCGCGAACTCATTGAGGCGAAGCGCGAAGCGGCAACGGCGAAGGAACAACTCGAAGCGCGCAAGCTCATCGAACGCGCAAAGGGCATTCTCATGCGTCGCACGGGTTCGAGCGAACAGGAAGCCTATCGCATCATGCAGCGGTCGAGTCAGGACCGCTCGGTGCGCATGGTGGACATCGCACGAGCGGTGATCGATTCGGAGCCGGGGATGAAGTCCTGATCGGTCAGCTGATCGGTTTCTCTACCGAAACCAGTTTGACCAGCTGATAGAGGAAGTCGAGTCCGTCGTAGAAACTCTTGATCCGTAACTTCTCGTCGCGTCCGTGCGCGTTGGTCTCGCCGGGCGCCGAGAAGATGCCACTGACGCCGTAGGTGGGGATTCCCGCGGCGCGGAGACGATAGCCGTCGGTGGCACCGGTGCTCATGGTGGGAATCACTGGCACGCCGTTGAACAGCTTGTTCGTCAGCTGCGTGGTCGCGGCCATCAGTGTCGCGTTTACTGGTCCTGGCGGCGGATCCTTGCGATCGGCACGTGAGCTCGTGATTCGCACTGCGGTGTCATTCACCAGCTTCTCGAGCACGGCCTTGACCGCCGAACTCGAACTCGTGGGCGCGATGCGACAGTTGACGTTCGCCGTGGCCGTTTGCGGCAGCGCGTTGTTGGCATGTCCACCGCCCAATCGCGTAGCGACGCACGTGGTGCGGAGCATCGACGCATAACGCGGATCACTCGAAATGACGCGTGCGGCGGCAGTGTCCCTGGGGTTCTTCACGAGCGCGCGCATCGCTGCCGCAAGCGATGGCATCTCGACTTTCGCGGTCTGCTCAAAGAACGGACGCGTAACGTCGTTGAGCTCGACCGGGAAGGTGTAGCCCTGCACCTTCACCAGCGCCTGCGCGAGTGAATAGATCGCGTTGTCCTTACGCGGCACACTCGAGTGGCCGCCGGTGTTGAGCACAGTGAGTGTGTAGTCGGTGTACACCTTCTCAGCGGCCTGGACCGAATGGAAGAGCGGCTTGTCGTCCTGCAGGGTGCCACCGCCACCTTCGTTGATCGCGTACTCCGCGTCGACCAGATCGCGACGGTTTTCGACGAGCCAGCTCACCCCATTTGAACCGCCGCCTTCTTCGTCGGCGGTGAGCGCCAGAATGAGATCGCGATCGGGGACAAAGCCTTCCTGCTTGTAGCGGAGCAGATTCGCCGTGAGAATCGCCGCCATGCTTTTGTCGTCGGCGACACCGCGGCCGAGGAAGTATCCGTCCTGCTCCACCATGCCAAACGGATCGCGCGGCCAATCCGCGCGCAGCGCCGCAACGACATCGAGATGCGCGAGCAGCAGGATGGGCTTGAGCGTCTTGTTCTTGCCGTGATAGCGCACGACAAGGTTCTGCTTCGCTGGCGCGTTGGCTGGGCCAACAAGCGCGATGTCGCTCGCCGGAAATCCGGCGTCGCGGAATCGCGTTGCGATCAATTCCGCGAGTTTGGTGACCGATCCAACTGAATCAACAGTGTTGACCTCCACCATCTCTTTGTAGACCGCGCGCGCCGCCTGCTGCGCTGGTGTGAGCGTAGTGGGCGCACCGGGCGCGGAGAAGCGCGGCTGCGCCGAAGCCGTCGCGGTGAGCGCTGCAAGCGCAGTGCTGATGGCGAAGATCGATCGACGCATGTGGTGCTCAACTGATGGGCTTTGTGGTACCGGCGACCTGCTTGACGAGCTGATACAGGAAATCCAGTCCGTCGTAGAAACTCTTGATGCGAAGCTTCTCGTCGCGGCCGTGCGCGTTCGTTTCCCCGGGCGACGAGAAAATGCCGCTCACACCGTACGTGGGAATTCCAGCCGCGCGCAGGAAGCGGCCATCGGTGGCGCCGGTGCTCATCGTGGGAATGACGGGCACGTTGTTGAACATCTTGTTCGTGAGCTGCGTGGTCGCGGCGAGCAACGATGCATTGATCGGCGCCGGTGGACCACCGGCATTGTTCCGGTCACCGCCGCGCATGGTGATCTTTACGCTGTCGCCGGCGAGCTTCTGCAACTGTTCGAGCACCTGCGCGCCGGTGCTGGTGGGCGCCACGCGGCAGTTCACATTCGCCGTGGCGGTTTGTGGCAGTGCGTTATCAGCGTGGCCACCGGCGAGACGGGTGGCGACACAGCTCGTGCGCAACATGGACGCGTAGCGCGGATCGGTGGAGATGATGCGCGCGGCCGCCGTGTCCTTCTGGTCCTTCGCAATCGCCCGCATGGCCGCCGCGAGCGACGGCATTTCCACCTTTGCCGTCTGCTCGAAGAACGGGCGCGACACATCGTTGAGCTCCACCGGGAAGGTGTAATGCTCTATGCGACCAAGGGCCGCCGCCAGCGAATAGATCGCGTTGTCCTTGCGCGGAACGCTCGAGTGACCGCCCGTGTTGAGCACCGTGAGCGTGTAGTTCACCGGTACCTTTTCAGCAGCCTGAATGGAGTGGAAGAGCGGCTTGTCATCCTGCAGGGTGCCGCCGCCACCTTCGTTGATCGCATACTCGGCGTCGATCAGCTCCTTGCGATTGGCAATGATCCACCCGACGCCGTTCGAACCGCCGCCTTCTTCATCGGCGGTGAGTGCGAGAATGAGATCGCGTTCGGGGACCCACCCCTCCTTCTTGTAGCGCAGCAGGTTCGACGTGAGAATCGCGGCCATGCTCTTGTCGTCGGCCACGCCGCGCCCGAGGAAATATCCATCCTGCTCGACCATCACGAACGGATCGCGCGGCCAATCACTGCGGAGCGCCGCTACGACGTCGAGGTGCGCGAGGAGCAGAATGGGTTTGAGTGCCTTGCTCTTGCCGTGATAGCGTACGACAAGATTCTGCTTCGCCGGCTTGTCCGGAGGCCCGACGATGGCGATATCGCTTTCCGGGAACCCCGCGTCGCGGAATCGCCTGGCAACGGCTTCGGCGGCTTTCGTGACGGATCCCACCGAGTCGACGGTGTTGATCTCCACCATCTCCTTGTACACCGCGCGCGCCGCTTGCTGCTCGGGCGTAAGTGTGGTGGGCGCGCCAGGTGCAGACATGCGCGGTTGCGCGTTGGCGCGATTGGCGAGTGCGAATGCCAGCGTCGCAGCGGCGAAGGTGAGTGTGGAGCGAGAACGCATCGCGGGACCCGGAAGAGTGCTCAGAGAGTGATCAGACAGCCTGCACGAAATGACAGCCCGCTTCTTCCGCCATGACATTCGCGAAGATGCCGGAGGGCTGCAAAATGACTCCGGGAATCACCATGCTCAGCGCCTTCGTTCGTGCTTCCGCCGGCTTGAGCTTGTCCTGCTTTTCAACGGCTGACACGATCGAACGGAATGCCATGTTGCAGCCGAGCGCGATGGCGCCAGCCGCGATGAGTTTGTCGAGCGTGTACGGCGAGCCCGGTCCGGTGGCGTTCGGATCAGGAAGGACGGGCGAGAGCTTTTGCGTCTTGCCGTTGTCGTCCTTGATTTTCATGTGTTTCCCCACCTCGTAGGTGGTCCAGAATTCGTTCGTCATGATGAGCGGAATGCCGCCATGGCGAAGCACAACCACCGTGGAGAGATCCGCTGGCTGCAGCTTGAGTACATCGGTGTACTGACGGCCCCAGATGGCCGCGCGAAAAACCCCGACGCCGCCCTGGACTTCGGGGACGTCGAACATCGCGCGATGCTTGCCGGTGATCTTGGCGACCCAGCTGATATCCCATTGCTGTTGCGGCGCGGCGGGCGGTTGTGTGTCGTCCCACGAGTCGAACTCACGCAGCAAGTCCGCGCGTTCGCGCGACCATTCGCGGTGGGTCGGTTCGGCATGAGCGATGGAGGGGAGGGCAGCAAAGGCAGCGGCGCCGATGCCCGCGTGACGCAGAAATTCGCGACGGGGAGTCGTCATGATTGCGATGGAGGGAATTGCAAACTCGAGTTCGAGGCGGATGGTCACAATCTGCTGACCGTGAAAGGTTTTGGCCGCCTTGTCCCCTGTAAGATGAACCCTTGGGACCGCTTTGGTGTCCGAGGAGCGCTTTCCCTCTGTTGGTCCCTCCGACGATGCCCTCCATCGTCTCGCGGTTCCTCCCACCCCTCTCTATCCCTCCGCTCAAATGTCCTTGCTTCGCCGCGCTGTCCTTGCCCTGTCATTGCTCTGCTTTCCAATGGTCGGTATCCGGGCGCAAAGTCCGGCGCCGGCGACCGATACGACGCAGGCCGGTGCGCTGCGTGTCTTTGTGGACTGTGAGTCGCGTGGATGCGACTTCGATTTTTTCCGAGACCAGATGCGCTGGGTGAACTTCGTGCGCGATCGGCTCTACGCCGACGTGCTGTTGCTCATCACGTCGCTGGAAACGGGATCGGGCGGGCGCGAGGTCACGATCTCGGCGATCGGTGGTGAACGCTTCAAGGGCCGCGCGGATACCGCGGTGGTGTTTCTCAATCCGAACGACGCGAACGACATCGCGAGACGGAGCCTGGCGCGCACCTTTTCGTTGATGCTCGCGCCATACGCCGCCAAAACTTCGCTTGCTTCGCGTCTCGACATGACGTATCGCGCACCAACGGGGGCGCAGACGAATCCGAAGGCGGTGAAGGACCCGTGGAACTTCTGGGTCTATCGAATTTCAGCGAACGGCTACGGCAGTGGTGAAAAGCGTCAGAGCTTTCGTGACGGCTTTCTCAGCACGAGTGCGAATCGCGTGACGGCGGCCTGGAAGATCAACGCCGCCGCGCGGCTGGGATACAACGAAAGCAAGTTCAGCTTGAGCGATGGCACGGAATTCACGAATCTGCTGCGCAACTATGGCGGCAATCTGTTGGTCGCGAAGAGCGTGAATGATCACTGGTCGGCCGGTCTCACGGCGAGCGGCGAGTACTCGGACTACAACAACTACCAGCACAACATTCGCATCGCGCCGGCGCTCGAGTGGAATTTTTATCCGTACAAGGAATTCACCCGTCGTCAGCTCACGTTGTACTACAACGCCGGTCTCGCGTCGATGCGCTACAAGACGCAAACGATTTACGAGAAGACTGAAGAGACGCGCCCGTTTCACGCACTTACACTCGGTTGGAACGTGAAGCAGCCGTGGGGCTCGGTGAACTGGTCACTCTACGGGTCGCAGTACCTGCACAACACCACGTTCTATAGCTACGGCACCAGCGCGTATTCCGACATTCGCATCGCCAAGGGGCTGGCCTTCAACATGGGCGGCAGCTATTCCCGCGTGAACGATCAGTTGTACCTGCCCCGCGGTGAGTTGAGCGACAATGAGATCATCGCCCGACAGCAGGCGCTCGCGACGAACTATCGGTTTTACGTGAACTTCGGGCTGTCGTATACGTTCGGCTCGATTTACAACACGATCGTGAATCCACGGTTTGGTCGCGCGAACGACTTCTGATCACGACACCGGCATCAGCGTTCACCAACGCTGATGCCGAGCCGAAGCTGGCGAGGCTCGACGGGATGAAAGTGCACATCGCCAACGCCAGCCTCCGGCTCACCCGCCAGTCGCGACGCGTAGTAGTATTGCACGTCGCGACCGCGGCTTCCAAACACGTTCAGCACGCTCGCCGTGAGGCGGGCACGACCGAGCGGAGTGCCGAGGCTCGCGTTGACGAGCGTGGTAGGCGATGCGCGGATGACGTTGGATTCGATCAGCGGATACGCGCCAAGATGGCGAACACGTAGCACGGCACTCGGACCGCCCGCGCGAGGCGTCCATTGCACGCCACCAGCAATGACATTTTCCAGTGCGCCGGGCACCCGATTCGCATCCGCGCTGGCGTCGACGAAGCGTGCTCTCGTGAACGACAGGTCGCCGTCAATCGTGAGCGTGCGATGCGGGCGCCAGTAGTTCGCAATGGTCAGGCCACTCCGGGCGCTTCGACCCTGCGGTTCGGTAGTGCCCGCGTCGCCAACAAAGAGCAGTTCGCTGTTCAGCTCGAGGCTCCATATCGCGAGCGTCGTGCGCAGCGACCGTGGACCGCTGAGTCGAACGCCGATCTCACGTCCGGTGGAGCGCACGACAGGGTCGACACGGTCCACGGCTTCGCCGCTGACGGGGTCGACACGAATGGTGGTGCCGCGCGCATCGTTGCTGTGAAATCCGAGTCCGCCTCCGGCATATGCTTCGAGTCCGTCGTGAAGGCGTACCACCAGCGACGCCTTGGGGCTCGCGAGGGACGCGCGGCGATTGCCCGAATTTTCGGGTCGATCACTGCGCACATCGAAGGCGAAGCCATCGGCGCGAACACCGAGCACGGTGCGTACTCGATCGGTCCAGTGTGACTCGAGCGACGTCCAGACGCTACCGCTGCCTTGTCGCACCGCGTCAGCGCGCACGGCTGAAAGCGGTGCACGCACCGCGGTACGATCGAGCGACACGTCCGCGTCATCGAACCGCGCCTGTACACCGTAGCGCCATTGCTGGGCGCGACTCAAGGCGGTGAAGATGCGCTGCTGCTGCAACTCCATGCCATAGATCGCTCGCGCATCACGTTGCCGGATCTGATCTCCAGCCGCTGGGTGTTCGAGGAAGTAGGTGAAGTTGGAGAAGAGTGTGAAGTCGTAGCGCACGGCGTACATATCCGCGCTGGTGTGCACACGCCCGCGCTGACGTTCGAATTTGACAGAGATGCTATGGCGAGCGGTGGAGCCACCGAGCGTGCCATCGAGCTGTCCGAACCGATCGACTGATCCATCCAGCACCGCGCGCTCGGGTATCTGATCACTCGCGTTCCAGTGGTTTGCGTACGTCAGTCCCAGCACGGAGATCGACTGATCGCGGCCCTGACGAGTGAACCGTGCCATACCACTGCGTTTGGCGAGCCCCTGCGCAACTTGCCAAGGGCCGTCGTAGTCTTTCGCTTCGCCGCCAACGAGCCAGCTGTTGCGGCCGCGTGTCGCGCTGCCAGCGGCGACCAGTCGCCGATAGCCCCACGCCCCTCCCTCCGCGGAGGCAAACGCCTTCGGCAGCGAACGCACCAACTGCAGCGTGGCGCCACCGGCACTGCCGAAATCTCCAAGCTCGGCGTAGTAAGGCCCCAGCGAGTAGGAGACGTGATCAACCAACTCCGGGATCAGCAAGTTGAGATCGCTGTAGCCCTGACCGTGCGCGTGGGTCACCAGATTGAGCGGCATGGATTCAATCCGGGTCTGGAAGTCCGTGCCGTGATCGAGATTGAAGCCGCGCAGAAACATCTGATTGGCTTTGCCGTCGCCCGAGTGCTGCGTGAGGATCATACCAGGGACGGCTTCGAGGATCTCTCCCTCGCGGACCAGCGGGCGCTGCCTGAGGTCGGCATGCCCAATGCGTCCCTGTGATGCGCTGATCGCGACGCCGCCGAGATCGTCGCGGCGACCCGACACCTTCACCGCAGCGAGCGTGCGCGACGAATCGCCTGGAACCGAGTCGGGACGTGACTGTGCCGGCAGCGCGTTGGCCAATAAGGCCAGCCCGAGGATCGCAATGCACTTCATATTTGGCATACGTCGGTTGGCCGCATTCAGATCTCCCGCGTGACGCCGACTTGTGCGCAGGCCGATCGGTCGGCTCAGCAGATCCGCGGGAGCTGTTCCCCGATCTGCATAGTGACCACGCGTCTGGCGCCAATGGCCGTACGTTCGACGAGCATGCCGGGATGGTCCGCCACCACCTCGCCGATCACGGCGGCACTGGCTCCCAGCGGGTGCGAACGCATGGCGGCCAGCGCTGCATCGGTCTCGTGGCACGGCACGATCGCCAGCATCTTGCCCTCGTTGGCCACGAAGAGCGGATCGAGGCCCAGTAACTCGCACGCCGAGCGCACTTCCTGGCGAACGGGCACGGCGTCCTCGTGAATCTGAATGCCAACCTTGGCATCCTGGGCGATTTCATTGAGGGAGCTGGCCACGCCGCCGCGCGTTGGATCGCGCATGACGTGCGTATTGGGCGCGGCCGCCAGCAATGTGGCCACCAGCGTGTGAAGCGCCGCCGAGTCGCTCGTGATGGTGGTGTCGAACTCGAGGCCTTCGCGCAGACTCATGATGGCCATGCCGTGATCGCCGATCGTTCCGCTGAGAATCACCCGATCGCCCACCGTCGCGCGTCGTGGTGCCACATCGACGTGCGTGTCGACCACGCCGATACCTGCCGTGTTGATGTACACGCCGTCGCCACGGCCACGCTCCACGACCTTGGTATCGCCGGTGATGATGCGGACACCCGCCTCTCGCGCCGCGCGTCCCATGTCGCTGACGATGCGCGCAAGCGTGGCCATGGGGAGCCCTTCTTCAAGAATGAATCCGGCAGTGAGATAGAGCGGAGTCGCGCCGCTCATCGCCAAATCATTCACCGTCCCGTGCACGGCCAGCGTGCCGATACTGCCGCCAGGAAAGATCAGCGGCTTCACGACGAACGAGTCAGTGCTGCACGCGATGCGTGCGCTCGGCAAACTGACGACGGCCGAGTCGGTCAACGGAGGCGGGTCATCGCCGCCGAGCGCCGGGCGAAAGAGATGCTCCACCAGCTCGGCCGACAATTGTCCACCGCCGCCATGACCAAGCACGACGGCGGGATAGTCACGCAGCGGCAGCGGGCAGCTCCACTCCTCCATGTTGATCATACCGACGCGGTCTCTCGCACGCGCTCGAGTTGCACCACGCGTCCGTAGTTGAAGTGCGCCGCGCAGGCCCCTTCGCTCGAGACCATCGTTGCACCGAGCGGGGTGCGCGGCGTGCACTGTGTTCCGAAGCCGGCACAGTCGGTGGGCTTGATCGCACCTTGCAGCACCTCGCCGCTCCGACAGAGCGGCGATTCGTGCGTTCGAATATCGGCGACGTCAAAGCGATGCTCGGCGTCGAAGTCGGCATACGCCGCACTCAGGCGCCAGCCGCTCTTCGGAATCACCCCAATGCCGCGCCACGCGCGATCACTTTCCACGAACACGTCGCGAAGCAACGCCTGCGCGGCCTGGTTTCCCTCGCGGGTCACGATGCGCTCGTATGCGTTCTCGACTTCATGCTGGCCCGCTTCGAGCTGGCGAACACAGCGCCGGATGCCTTCGAGCACATCGAGTGGCTCAAAGCCGGTGATTACGATGGGGACCCGATGTCGTGCCGCGAGGGGCGGATACTGCCAGTAACCCATCACGCTGTTCACGTGGCCCGCCGCGAGGAACGCCTGCACGCGATTGGTGGGCGATTGCATGATCGCATCGATGGCGGGTGGCACGAGCACGTGCGACACCAACATCGAGAAATTGCGAAGCCCCTGACGCTTGGCGAGATGCACCGCCATCGCATTGGCCGGCGCGGTGGTCTCGAAGCCGATGCCGAAGAACACCACCTGCTTGTGCGGGTGTTGCACGGCCAGCTGCACCGCGTCGAGCGGAGAGTACACCACGCGCACATCACCACCCTCGCTCTTCACGCGAAAGAGGTCGCGATCAGAGCCCGGTACCCGCAGCATGTCGCCGAAGCTGCAGAAGATCACGTTGGGCAACGCGGCGATGGCGAGCGCCTTGTCGATCATCTCGAGCGGGGTGACACACACCGGGCACCCCGGCCCGTGAATGAGTTCGATCTCCGGCGGCAGCAGCTGATCGATGCCGTTGCGCATGATGGAGTGCGTTTGGCCACCGCACACTTCCATGATCGCCCACGGGCGCGAGGTGAGCTGCCGTATCTCCGCGGCGAGCTTCTGCGCGATGGCGCCGTCGCGGAACTCCGTGAGGTACTTCACTGATAGCTCACCGGGCAGGGCGGCGGCGCCGAGTACGCGTCGTCGGCCACTTCACCCAGCTCCTCTTCGAGCAATCCGAGCTCGCGGAAATGCCGCAGCGTTTCCTGCGCTGATGCCTCATCGATCCGACTGATCGCGAAGCCGACATGCACGATGGCATAGTCGCCCACGACGGCGTCGGGGAGGTACGCGAGGCACACCTGTTTCTGGATGCCGCCGAAGTCGAGCTTCGCCATGCGGACCATCCCGTCGTCGTTGATCTCGACGATCTTACCGGGCACTGCGAGGCACATCGTCCGTCTCCACCTCTGGGTGTGGTGCAGCATGGCCACCGCGGGAAGCGGTCGCTATCCGGGAAATTCCCACAGTCCTATCCGGCAATTCCCTCAACCGCGAACTCCTTGGCGGTGCGATGCTGCAGGTGCCCATGTCGACCCCGCCAATCTCCGCCGTCGATTCCAGCCCGTCGTCGACCACCGTGTGTGGCCGAGTACGGCGACGCGTTCGTGTGCGCGGCACCGTGCAGGGCGTGGGTTTTCGGCCCTTCGTCCATCGCATTGCGACGGCGCAATCGCTTGCGGGGTGGGTTTACAACGACGATCAGGGCGTGCTCATCGAGGTAGAAGGGACTGACTCCGCACTCGAGCGATTTTTGCAATCGCTTCATGCTGAGGCACCCGCAGCTTCCACCATCGACGAAATCAGTTACGTCGAGGTCGCGTGCGACCGCAGCCATCACTTCGAGATTCGCAACAGTCCCACGCGCGCGGGTGGAACGGTACCCATTTCGCGGGACCTGGCTACCTGCGACGACTGCTGGCGGGAGTTCAACGATCCGTACGATCGACGGTATCGCTATCCGTTTCTCAACTGCACCCAATGCGGGCCGCGCTTCACGATCGTGCTCGATGTGCCGTACGATCGTGAGCGCACCACGATGCGAAGCTTTCGGATGTGTCCGGCGTGTCAACGCGAATACGAGGATCCAACAGGTCGACGATTCCACGCCGAGCCGAACGCCTGCCCTGTGTGTGGTCCGTCGTTGGCATGGTATGCACCGGGGGCATCTGTCCCGATTGCAACGCACAGCGGCGCGCTCTCGCTCGCGTGCGAGGTGATAAAGTCGGGTGGCCTGATCGCGGTGAAGGGCATTGGTGGCTATCACCTCGTGTGCGACGCCACCAGCACCGCCGCCGTGGCGCTCCTGCGTGCGCGCAAATGTCGTCCGGACAAGCCGCTCGCCATCCTGGTGGATTCAATCGATACCCTTCGCCAGTTCGCAGCGGTCTCCACGGGAGCCACGACCTCGCTGTTGTCACCGGCACATCCGATCGTGCTGGTGCCACATGCGACACGCACGCCTATTGCGTCGAACGTTGCGCCTGGCGTGGATACAATTGGTGTGATGTTGCCCGCGTTGCCGTTGCACGCGATGCTCGCCGAGCGCGGGCCACTGGTATGTACGAGCGGGAATCTGTCGGATGAACCCATCGCGTGGTGCGACGATGATGCGCGCGCCCGTCTGGCGCCGCTCGTAGACGGGGTGTTGGCACACGACCGTCCAATCGAAGTGCCCTGCGATGACTCCGTCGTGCAAATCGGTAGCGATAATCGCGAACGACCGGTGCGTCGATCCCGAGGCTACGCGCCGTTTCCCATCGCTAGACCAGCCGGTGTGTATTCATCTTGCCGCGTGCTGGCCGTTGGCGCAGAACTCAAAGCGACGATTGGCGTGCTTCAGGGCGAGCGGTGTTTCCTCTCCAGTCACATTGGGGACGTCGCCAGTCCGGACACGCTCGCCGCACTCTCACACGCCGTCGCGCACATGGAGCGACTGCATGATGCGCGGGCGGAGCGCATCGCCTGCGACGCGCACCCTGGATACCTGTCGGCCGCTTGGGCGCAACGCGAGGCCGCGGCGCGTTCGGTGCCTTTGATTCGCGTGCAACATCATCATGCGCATCTGGCCAGCCTGATGGCCGAGCATGGGATGCGCGACTCGGCGTCGCTCCTTGCCTTCACCTTCGATGGCACCGGGTACGGCCCCGACGGAACGATATGGGGCGGCGAGGCGCTGGTGGGCGACTACCGCGACTACGAACGTGTGGCCAGCATCGTTCCGTTCACGCTGGCCGGTGGCGACACCGCTGTGAAGCAACCATGGCGCGCGGCGGTGGGCTTGCTGCATGCGCTGGCGCTGGAGCCGGTTGACGCGCCGATGCTGGTGGCTCGGGTGGAGGCGCACGCGCTCAGAATTGTCACGACCCTGATGCAGCGATCACTCGGGTGTGCCACCACCACGAGTATGGGGCGGCTCCTCGATGCCTGCGCCGTGCTGGCCGGAGGAGCGCTGGCGGTGAGTTACGAGGGGCAGGGCGCGATTGAGTTTGAAGCGTTGGCGCGCACCGCCGCAGGTGCCGTGTCGCCCGAGATGCTCTCGCGCTATCGCGTCGCGGTGGAGTCGAGCCGCAATCGGGTGCCACACGGTCCGTCGTTCGTCATGAATACCAGGCCGATGGTTGCAGCGCTTCTCGACGACTCACGCAACCTCGACCCCGCCGATACGCCCGCCCGCGCGGCGATCGCGTGGGCCGTTCATGCCGGGATCGTTGCCGGAATGACGCAGGTTGCGACATTGGTCCGAGACCGAACTGCCGCGGCGACCGTGGGGCTGACGGGCGGCGTCTTTCAAAATCGGTTGCTTGCCGACCTTGCCCGAACGACGCTCACGGCGAAAGGATTCCTCGTGCTTGAACATCATCGCGTTCCTTGCAACGATGGCGGCCTCGCGTTAGGTCAGGCGATGATTGCCGCGTGTACGGAGCTGTCGTGACCGGGGTGCTGCTTCCAGCCCTGGGGATTGGCTTCGTGGTGGGTTTTCGCCACGCGTTCGAACCCGATCACCTCGCTGCGGTCACCACGCTGGCCACGCGCGAGGGCGGCATGTCGCACGCGGCACGCCTGGGGGTCGCGTGGGGCGTTGGTCATACGCTGAGCGTTGCGATCGTGGCGGTGGCGCTGATCATACTCGGTATTCGCGTGCCGGAACGCTTCTACAGCACCGCGGAGTTAGCGGTTGCGGCACTGCTCATCACACTGGGAGCGGGCTCGCTGGTCGTGGAGGCGCGTCGGCATCGCCGCGCATTGGGCGCGCCCCATCAGCATGCGCATACGCATCACCATTCACACGCGCATCAGGCGGAGGTGCGCACTGCCACGCGCGCATTGGGTTTTGGATTGGCCCACGGTCTCGCCGGGAGCGGCGCGGTGGTGGTGCTGCTGGTGGCAGCATCGCGCGATGTTCGCGAGCAGTTCGCCTACCTGCTCACCTTTGGTGTGGGCACGATTGCCGGCATGTCGCTCGTGAGCTTTCTGACTGGCTCAGCCACCGGCGCTCTGACGCGCCGGAGCGCCGATGCCGTCCTCTACGTGCGACTCGGTGCAGCGTGCTTCAGTTGCATCATTGGCGTGCTACTCGGACTCGAGGTGCTCGCGCGCTACTGAGATCGCCGAGCGGCTAGCTCTTGGCGAATTTGACGCGCGAGTATGCAATCTGAAAGCCGTTGCGTTGGGCGTTGTGCTGAGAGCCACTGCCCGGCGCTGTTACCACCATGGCGAGGTCGCAGCCCTGTTGCATGGCGTAGGTAATTCGCGCGTCAAGCAATGCATTTTGCGCACCGCGTCGTCGATACGACGGCACGGTGCTCGCGCCAGCGAGTAACGCGACGCCCTCATGCAGGTGCAGGTTCCCGGTGGCGATCGCCTGGCCATTCTGTTCAACCAGAAACGCGTGGGAGTCCGCTGCCGCGGCACTCACTTCACCGAATCCCCGAATGAACGCTTCGAGCTCGGGTGTCTCGCCCCAACCGCGTGCGGAGACATCGGCCCAGCGCCCGACCTCGCCCGATTCGATGCGCCGAACGGTCAGCGAGCTGTCGGTGCCAAAGGGCAGACTCATCGGCCGAATCATCACCGACGACCACTCAATGGGTCGGTAGCCGCGCCCGCTGAGCAACGGCAATAAGGACATATCCGATGTCGTCGCGATCTCATGCGCGACCTCTGCGCCCCGCTCGGCGAAGAAGGCCTCGATGGAATCGAGTTGGGCCTCCGTGACTTGGCCGAACGTGCCGAGTCCAAACGTCTGCGTGATGGGCGACCCCACGCCATCAAACATCGCCCACGTTCCGTCAACATCGAGCCACGCAGCGCCTACCGCTGGCGAGATCCGCGCCCGGGCCTGCACGAACGCGCGATTGGCATGCGCCTCAACTCGCTCGAGGCGTTGCACCAACGCGCGACTGGTGATGAATGGTTCAATCATGCCCGTATATTGTCAGCATGCTTGCAGCCCTGCTTGTCCCAGCTTTGCGTCAGCTCGAGGAGCCCGCCCAGCAGTACACCGGTGGCGGACTGCCCAAGGGCTGGATCATGATCGTCATCGGCTCGGCGCTCTACGTACTGCCGTCGCTGCTCGCATGGAAAGGCGAGAGCCCGCGCTTCAAGCGGGTGCTGTTGGTCAACATCCTGCTGGGATGGACCATCATCGGCTGGATCGCGGCGCTGGTGATGACGTTTGCCTACTCGGCGCCTGCTGATGAGGAGAGGGCCACAGATCAGTAACTGAAAAACTGCAGGCACCGGGCATCCCAGTCATCCCGGGCATCCTGGAACAGCATTCGCTCCCCGGGATGCCCAGGATGCCCGGTGCCTGCAGTTTTTCAATTACGAGTGCGCGACCAGTGCGCGACGACTCCGCAGCTACGGCACAAAAACGCAGCTACTGCGCGCCGGAATCACCACCGCAGCGCCCGAAACGGAGCAGGTCTTCAGGATGTCGGTCCCACGAACCGCGACTGGCACCGCAACAGTCGCCGCCGACGTGGCGTTGTTCAACGCGACAACAACATTGCCGCGGCGATAGACGAACTGCTGTTCGGTCGCCACGAGATGCTCGATCTTGCCCGTGCGCAACGCCGGAGTACGCGCACGCAAAGCGAGCAGCGTTTGCACATGCGACCACACCGCCTGCTGTTCAGCCGTGCGTCCTCCAGCAGTGAACGCATTCGCCGCATCCTCGCGCCAGCCGCCCGGGAAATCTTTGCGATTATCCGGATCGCCGCCGCCGGTCATCGCGATTTCGTCGCCGTAGTAAATGAGTGGTGTGCCGCGATTCGTGAGGAGCAGCGTGAACGCCAACTTCAATCCCGCCGTCGTCGCGCCGGTCTCGCCCATGAAACGCGGAACGTCGTGCAGGCCGAAGAGCGTGACCAGCGCATTCGCGTTCTGATACAAGTGGTCGCGGGTGAGCATCTGCGCCACATTCCGGAGCGACCCGCCGCGCGCGAAGGCGTCGCGCATCACGAAGTGCATCGGAAAGTCGAACATGTAGTCCACGCCCGTGCGAATGCCGTCGTGCGTGGTGCGCGTGCCCTCGAAGAACGCGATCTGCGCCGGGTCGCCGTCGAGCACTTCACCCACCACGTCCATCTTCGGATACTGCTTCTTGATGGCGTTCATCCAGTCGCGCCAGAAGCGCGTGGGCACGTAGGGCCAGGTGTCCTGACGGATACCATCAAGACCACTCACACCGGCCCACCAGAGCGTGTTCTGAATGATGTAGCGCGCGACCTCCGGATCGTCCTGATTGAAGTCCGGCAGGATGTTCACGAACCAGCCGTCGAGCGTGTTCTTGCGCATCGCTGGATTGGCTGACGCATCCGCCAGTGTCCACGTCTGCCAATCGTTGTTTGGATGCGACGCTTCAGTGCCGTGAAACCACGTGGGTGTTGGTGAATCCTTGACCCACGGGTGATATGGCCCTGAGTGATTCGCCACCATGTCGAGCACAATTTTGATGCCCTGCTTGTGCGCATCGTCTACGAGCGCGCGGAACTCACCAACCGTGCCGAGGTGTTCGTCGACGTTGTAGAAGTCCACGGCACCGTAGCCGTGATATCCGGTCGTGGTCTGCCCATCGTAGACTTCCTTGGTGTCTTCCTTGTCGTTTTGGTCGTAGACGGGGTTGAGCCAGATCGCGGTGATGCCGAGTGACTTGAGATACGGCAGTTGCTGCCGCACGCCGGCCAGGTCGCCGCCGTGATACCAGCGCCGCTTGTTGCGATCGGTGATCCCCGGGCTCTTGGCCGTGCGATCGTTGGTGGTATCACCGTTCGCGAATCGATCGGGCATGATCAGGTAGATCACGTCGTCGTTCGAAAAACCCTGGAAGCGACCCATCGTAGGGAGCTGCGCATCAACGCGGAACGGAGCTTTCGCGCTGCCACCACGCGTGGTGAGCGTGATGGAGTAGTCGCCCGCCTTGGTCGCTGGCGCGATACGCACATCGAGAAAGGCATAGCTGCCCGCCGCGTTCACCGTCACCGCGCCGCATGCGAGCGGCGCACAGCTCGCGCGCGCGCCGGTGAGACCGGTACCACGAATCATCACCCGCACTGGGTTGATCGAGTGGTTGGTCCACCAATTGGGCGGCTCCACTTTGCTGACAGTCGGCGCCTGCGCCTCGAGAACACCAGCGATCAACGAGAGGCCGAGCACGACCCGGCGGGACGGTCGATGCATGCGGCTTACCTCGTGTTCGTGGCGGGCTGCTTGACACGCAGCACCAGCAACGCCGCGAGTCCCATGAACGCACCACCAGCCACCACCGCGGCCAGTCGGTTGTTGTCGAGCAGGTTGTTCATCACCCACCCGAAGCCCAGCGACGCCACGATCTCCGGGAGCACAATGAAGAAGTTGAAGATGCCCATGTACACGCCCGTCTTTCCCGCCGGAAGCGCGGTCGAGAGCATGGAGTACGGCATCGACAGCGTGCTCGCCCAGGCGATACCCACGCCAAGCATGGAGAGCATCAGCATCCATGGCGTGTGAATCACGGCCACGCTGAGGAGGCCGATCGCACCCGCGCTCAAGCACAGCGCATGCGTGATCTTGGGACCACGCAGCTTCGCAATGGGTGGCAGGAAGAACGAAAAGAAGAAGCAGACCACCGAGTACGCCGTGAAGCACAGGCCCGCATACGCGACGCCTTCCTGATACAGCGGCGACGTCGCATCC
This sequence comes from uncultured Gemmatimonadaceae bacterium, assembly GCA_966112585.1. Taxonomy (GTDB): domain Bacteria; phylum Gemmatimonadota; class Gemmatimonadetes; order Gemmatimonadales; family Gemmatimonadaceae; genus Gemmatimonas. Next base: position 131,521 of record CBHWDN010000009.1, on the reverse strand, counting down.
GGTGCGCCGAACACATTCACCGCCACCGCAGGCGGGAAGTAGAGCCACATGCAGAAGAGGCCGAGCCAGGTACACACCTGCACGAGCGCCAACTGACGCATCGTTTCGGGCATCTCCCTGATCGCCGCCATAATCTCACGCGCACCGGCCGCCACACCGGCACTCTGCGCCTTCTCACGCTCGAACGCCGCCATATCAGCCGGCGGCTTTTCCCTGGTGGTCAGCACGGTGTACAGCACCGCGCCGATGAACGCGGCCGCCCCCACCATGAACGAGAGGCGAACCGCTTGCGGAATCGTTCCCGACGCACTCGGCGCGACGCCGAACCAGTTGGTCAGCATCCAGGGGAGCGCCGACGCGATCGAGGCGCCAAGGCCGATGAACAGCGACTGCATTGCGAAGCCACGCGTGCGCCCTTCGGGGGGCAGCAGGTCCGCGACAAAGGCGCGGAATGGCTCCATCGACACGTTGATCGAGGCGTCGAGAATCCAGAGCAAGCCCGCCGCCATCCACAGGGCACTCACCTGTGGCATGATCAGCAGCGCGAGTGAACTCAAAATCGCGCCGACCAGGAAGAACGGGCGGCGGCGGCCGAAGCGCGGCGACCAGGTGCGATCGCTCAAGTGTCCAATCACCGGTTGCACAAGCAATCCAGTGAGTGGCGCCGCGAGCCACAACATCGGAATCTGATCCGGCTTTGCGCCAAGGTACTCATAGATGGCGCTCATGTTCGCCATCTGCAGTCCCCAGCCGAACTGAATGCCGAGGAATCCGAAGCTCATGTTCCAGATCGCCCAGAAGTTACTGGGCGCATCCGGCTCGCGACTGTTGTTCATCGTTCGTACGTCGCCGCGAGCTGCTTGAGCCGCTCGGTCAGGTGGGGCGTGAGTTGCTCCCATGTGAATCGGAACCCCCAGTTACCGGATTGGCGGCCAGGCAGGTTCATGCGCGCCTCGCTCCCGAGACCCAGCACGTCCTGCATTGGAACAAGCACGGTGTTCGCGACCGATGCGAGCGCCGTTCGAAGCAGTACCCAATTCATCTCCTGCCCATCGGTCGCGAGATACCGTTTCGCGAACGACTTCTCGCTCGCAACCGCCTCGGCCGATCGCGTCGAATCACCTTCGCCCGTCGACAACCACCACCCCATGGTGGTGTCGTTGTCGTGGGTGCCCGTATAGACCACGCTTTCGCGGATGTAGCGATGCGGAATGAAATCGCTGTCCTGGCCATCGAAGGCAAATTGCAGAATCGCCATCCCCGGATAGCCGAAGCGCTCGCGCAGCTGCTCCACTTCCGGCGTAATCAGTCCGAGGTTTTCTGCGATAATCGGCATGGGCCCGAGTGCCTTGGTCAGCGCATCGAACAGTTCAGCGCCAGGGCCGGTGACCCACTTGCCTTCGATCGCGGTGGGCGCGTCTCCAGGGATCTCCCAATAGGCTTCGAAGCCGCGGAAGTGATCGAGGCGCACCACGTCGAACATCTGCAGCGCGGCGCGCATGCGCGCGATCCACCACGAGTAGCCTTCTTCGTGCATGCGCTGCCAATCGTAGAGCGGGTTGCCCCACAACTGACCCGTCTCACTGAAGTAGTCGGGTGGCACACCGGCCTGCACACGCAACGTACCATCTTCAAAGAGCTGAAATTCCTCGGGATTGGCCCAGACATCAGCCGAGTCGTGTGCGACATAGATGGGCACATCGCCCATGATCTGAATACCGCGCTGTTTGCAGGCGCGATGAATCGCGCCGTACTGCCCGAAGAACACATACTGCTGTTTGTGAATGCGTTCGATCTCGGTTTTGAGTGACGCATCCCACTTGGCCATTGCTGCTGGATCGCGCTGTCGGGCACCCGCTTCCCACTGCGTCCATGCGACGCCACCGTGGGCGTGCTTGAGTGCCATGAAGCGCGCGTAGTCGGGCAGCCACTGTGCTTCGCGTTGCACGAACGCGCGAACGGCATCGTCGTACGGCACGGTGTCGAGCCAGCACGCGAGTGCCTCCTGCTTGCTCGCGATCACTTGCCCGAAGTCGACGTGCTGTGCGGGAAAGGTGCCGGAGAACTCCGGCACGTGAATGAGGAGCGGATTGCCGGCGAACGCCGAGAAACATTGATACGGAGAGTCGCCGTAACCGGTTGGTCCGAGTGGCAGTACTTGCCAGATCTTCATGCCAGTAGCGGCGAGCCAGTCGATGAACCGGAACGCGTCGGGACCAAAGTCACCAATACCCCCCGACGTGGGGAGTGAGGTGGGATGCAGGAGAATGCCGGCAGCGCGTGGAAACTTCATGGCAGCGATGTGTGCTGACCTGGGGTGGGTGCGCGAACACGCGCGACGCCGACTCGAGGCAAGCGAAAGGCGGGCAGGAAAGAGCGATCGTGCGGGCGATCGACCAGGTGGGAGCGACATCGCAACCTTGTGCATGCTGCTGGAAATCGCCAGCACCAAAACGCCGGTCGCGTGTCATGAAACCGGTTACGCAAAAAAGAGTTGCAAGAGTTTTCTCATGAAAAGGTTTACTTGCGAATCTTCAGCGAAATCACTGTTGACAAGAACAATCGAATTCCGTTTCGTGGCGGCAGTTCTCCCTCCCCATCGACTCACATCCCACCGAGTCGGCCTGCCATGCGCCGCGTCCCGCGACGCGCACGCGCACCCCGCCCGCACCTTCTGGAGGTTCGTTTCATGTTCGTTGGCGCCCGTTGGCTTCTCGCCGCGGTAAGTGCCGTCGGACTGCTCAGCGCTCAGCAGCTCACAGCGCAGGGCAGTACTGGCCGCATTACCGGTCGCGTCGTCGAAACGTCGTCCCAAGGTCCCCTGGCCAATGTCTCCATCACGGTGATCGGTACCACCGTTGGCGGCTACACGCGCCCGGACGGCGGATACAACCTGACGAATGTGCCGGTGGGAACGCAGAAGCTTCGCGTCGCCCGCATCGGCTATACCGCGAAGGAGATCTCGGTCAGCGTGCAACCTGATCAGGTTGCGACTGTGGACGTGTCGCTCGACGCGTTGGCGGCGCAGCTCTCCGCGGTCGTCACCACTGGCTATGGTACGCGCGAGGCCCGCGACCGTACCGGTGTGGTCGAGACCGTGACCGAAAAGACCTTCAATACCGGACGCGTGATCTCGCCCGAGCAGCTCATTCAGGCAAAGGTCCCCGGTGTGCAGATCGTGGACAACAACGAACCGGGTGGCGGTATGGCCATTCGTATTCGTGGTGGCACGTCGATCAACGCGTCGAATGAGCCGCTCTGGGTGGTCGACGGCGTACCGTTGCAGATCGGCGGAGGTGTTTCATCGGGTCGCAATCCACTCAACTTCCTGAACCCGGGCGACATCGAGAGCATCTCCGTGCTCAAGGATGCCTCGGCGACTGCCATTTACGGGTCGCGCGGCGCGAACGGTGTGGTGATCGTCACGACGAAGCGCGGCACGCTCGGCACGCAGGTCACGTACGGCTCGTCGTACTCGAACTCGAGCGTGGCCAAGTCGCTCGATATGATGAGTGCGGCGCAGTATCGCGCGGCGATGAATCAGTATGCGCCGGCGAACGCGAGCAAGTTGGGTACGGCCAATACGAACTGGCTCGACGCCGTTGAACGCACGGCCGGAGGCCAGGAGCAGAATCTCGCGGTGGCCGGTGGCAAGGACGCCATGCGCTATCGTCTGTCGCTCAACTATCTCAATCAGGATGGCGTGCTGCAGGGCACCACGGCGCGGCGCGTCGCGACGAACTTCAACTACAGCGATCGTCTCTTCAACGATCAGCTGGAAGTGAAGACGAGCCTCAAGGCGTCGAAGAACGACGACTTCTATACACCGGGTTCGGTGCTCGGCAGCGCGACGGCCATGAACCCCACGCAGCCGCTTCGCAACTCCGACGGCACCTTCTTCCAGTGGGCCGATCCGCTCGGGTCGAACAATCCGCTCTCTGATCTCGCGCTGGTGCGCGAGCGTGGCAATGTGTTCCGCACGATCGGCAATTTCGAAGGTCGCTATCGGGTGCCGCGGGTCGAAGGGCTCTCGGTCACGGCGCGCGGTGGCTATGACTTCACGCAATCGTCGCGCACATACTTCTCGCCGGCGAACGCACAGCAGGATATCGAGTCGAGCCGCGGTGGCCGCTTCGATCGCAACAATCCGCGCCAGATCAACACCGTCTTCGAAACATTCGCCAACTACGCGCGCCGCTACGACGCGTACAAGAGCGATGTCGACTTCACGGCCGGCTATACCTACGAGCAGTCGAATGGCGACTATCCGTCGTTCTTCGCGCAGAAGCTTTCTACGAGCCTGCTCGGCATCAACGGTGTTCCGGGTGCGGAAACGCAGGGGAACTTCCTCGATGTGCAGGAGAGCAAGCTCATCTCGGGCTTTGCGCGTCTCAACTACACCCTGAACGACAAGTACCTGCTGACCGCCGCGGTACGTCGCGATGGTTCGTCGCGCTTTGGTCCCGGTAACCAGTGGGGCGTGTTCCCGTCGGCCGCGCTCGCGTGGCGCGTGATCGACGAGCCGTTCCTCAAGGACAAGACACCGCTCTCTGACCTCAAGCTCCGCTACAGCTGGGGCGTGAACGGCAACCAGGCGTTTGGTAACTACCTCTTCGTGTCCACCTACGGCACGTCGAATGGCCAGGCGCTCGTGCAGTTCGGCAACACGTTCCTCAATATGATCCGCCCGAGCGGTGTCGATCCCAACATCAAGTGGGAGCAGACGACCTCGAACAATCTTGGTGTGGACTTTGGTCTCCTCGACAATCGCCTCACCGGCTCAATCGAGTACTACGTCAAGGACACCAAGGACCTGATCTTCAACGTGCCGGTTCCGGCCGGTACGAACCTGTCGAACTTCGTGACCACGAACATCGGCAGCTTGCAGAACAAGGGTTGGGAAGTCGGCCTCAATGCGCGTGTGTTCGAAGGGAAGAGCAACGGCGCCTTCAGCTGGGATGCCAACCTCAACTTCTCGGGCAACACCAACAAGGTGGTCTCGATCAGCGGCGCCGGATCAGACGCCATCGCCACCGGTGGAATCGCCGGCGGCGTCGGCAACACGGTGCAGGTGCTCAAACCAGGCTACCCGGTGAACTCGTTCTTCGTCTTCCGCACGAAGCGCGGCGCCGACGGGAAGCCGGTGACGGGTAACGCCGCCGACAAGGACATGTACGTCGACCAGAACGGCGACGGGAATATCAATTTCGATGATCGCGTCGTCTATAAGAATCCGGCGCCCAAGATGATCATCGGTCACACGTCGAACATGACGTGGAAGCGCTTTGACCTGTCGCTCACGGCACGCGCGTACCTCGGCAACTACGTGTACAACAACATCTCGTCGAATCTCGGCAACTATCAGGTGTTGAGCGGCAATGCGCCGGCGAATGTCCACGCCAGCGCCACGAAGTACAACTTCACGAAGCCGCAGTACTGGTCGGACCTGTACATCGAGGATGCGTCGTTCCTGCGCCTCGACAACGTCACACTCGGTTACAGCTTCAAGCAGGTCGGTGGCCTGAACAACCTCCGGGTGTTCGGCACGGTGCAGAATGCGTTCACCAGCACGAAGTACACGGGCATCGACCCGCTGGCGGGCATCAACGGCATCGACAACAACATCTATCCGCTTTCGCGCATCATCACCGCCGGCATCAACATCGGCTTCTAATCGGGTCTCACGATCATGACTTCCACTACGCGCAAGCTGCTGATGGCGACCGCGGTGCTGTTTGCCCTGGGGGCGTGCACCGACGTGACGACCGAGCCGAAGAGCAGCATCAGCAGTGCCAACGTGTTCAACGAACCGGCGGCGTACAAGCAGTTCCTGGCCAAGATCTACGGTGGTCTGGCGCTCACCGGCCAGTCGGGCCCGGCCGGTTCGTCGGACATCACGTCCAACGACGAAGGCTTCTCGCACTACGTCCGTTTGTTGTGGCAGATGGAAGAACTGCCGACGGACGAAGCGGTGATTGCCTGGAACGACGGTCCGCTACAGGAGCTCAATACACAGCTCTGGGGTTCGTCGAATTCCTTCCTGGGGCAGATGTACTATCGCATCTACTTCCAGGTCGCGATGGCGAACGAATTCCTGCGTGAAACCACCGATGCGAAGCTCGCGTCGCGTGGCCAGGCGTCGCTCGCTGGTGCGGTCAAGCAGTATCGCGCCGAAGCGCGCTTCCTCCGCGCGCTGAGCTACTTCCACGCGATCGACCTGTTTGGCGATGTGCCGCTGGTGAAGGAGACCGACGCCATCGGCAAGGTCGCGCCGGCGCAGGCCAAGAGGGCCGACGTATGGCAGTACGCGGTTGATGAACTCGTCGCGGCGAGGGCCGACCTGCCGGCCGCTGGTACGGCGGAATACGGTCGCGTCGACCAGGGCGGCGCGGCGATGCTCCTGGCGAAGTTGTACCTCAACTCGCAGGTGTACACGGGAACGGCACGCTACACGGAGGCGCGTGCGGAGGCCGAGCGGGTGATTGCCGGCACCTACACGCTCGACAACAACTTCCGTCGCATCTTCTCGGCCGACAATCACACGTCGCCAGAAATGGTCTTCCCGGTGCCGCAGGACGGCAAGAAGTCGCAGAGCTACGGCGGCACGACCTTCCTCATTCACGCGTCGGTTGGCAACAACATGAACGCGTCCGACTACGGCATCGACGGCGGTTGGTGGGGACTGCGCATCAAGCCGGAAGCGGTGGCGCTCTTTCCAGCCAACGGCGCGGACAAGCGCAACAACTACTTCTACACGAACGGTCAGTCGCTGGCGATCGGCAACATGACTGACTTCGCGCAGGGGTATGCGGCGCCAAAGTACACCAACAAAACGTCCACTGGTGCGGCGGGTTCGGATGCTGGTTTTGCCGACACCGACTACCCGATGTTCCGCTTGGCCGATGCGTATCTGATGTACGCGGAAGCGGTGACGCGCGGCGGCGGTGGTACTCGTGCGCAGGCCCTGACCTACGTGAACGCCCTTCGTCAGCGCGCATACGGCAACGCGTCGGGCAACATCACCGACGCGCAACTGACCACCGACTTCATTCTTGACGAGCGTGGCCGCGAGTTGTTGTGGGAAGGAACGCGTCGCACGGACCTTATTCGCTACGGCAAGTTCACCACGTCCGGCGTGTGGGCGTGGAAGGGCGGTGTGCAGGCCGGTAAGGTCACGGAAGCGTTTCGTGCACTCTACCCACTGCCGGCGTCGGAACTCATCGCGAACCCGAATCTCAAGCAGAACACGGGGTATTGATGACTCGAGCCCATTCGACCCGGAGCGCCACTCCGGGTCGGATGTTCCGGCAGCTGACGAGCGCGGTCGCGATCTTCGCGGCCGCGCTTTTCGCTGTGGGGTGCACCAGTGGAGGCGCGGATCTCACACCACCGCCCACGATCACGCCCACGGAACGTCCAGCGCTTCCACAGACATACCGTCCGACCGGTCGCGCCGCGGCCGGCGATGTGTTCGTGCAACTGTTTGAATGGCGATGGAACGACATCGCCACCGAATGCACGCAGCGATTGGGGCCAGCTGGTTACAAGGCCGTGCAGGTATCGCCGCCACAGGAGCATGTCGTTGCCACCGGTTATCCCTGGTGGCAGCGCTATCAGGCAGTGAGCTACAAGCTCGATCGCAGTCGCTCCGGCACCCGCGCTGAGTTCGTTGCGATGGTGCAAACGTGCAAGAGTGCCGGTGTTGGCATCTACGTGGATGCGATCGTGAACCACATGGCAGGTGTGAGCGCGGGTACCGGAAGCGCCGGCAGCACCTTCACCAAGTACGAGTATCCCGGCCTCTATACGAGCAGCGACTTCCACGCGTCGTGCAGCATCACCAACTGGAGCGATGTCGCGCAGGTGCAGGACTGCGAGTTGCTGGGTCTCTCGGATCTCAAGACGGGAGCTCCGTCGGTGCGCCAGAAGCTCGCCGCCTATCTGATGGACCTCGTGCGACTCGGCGTCGCCGGGTTCCGTATCGACGCCGCGAAGCACATTCAGCCCGTCGAACTCGATTCGATCCTGCTGGTGGTGAACCGCACTGCGGCGGCAGAAGGGTTGCCGCTGCCGTACGTCTATGGCGAAGTGATCGACTACGGTACCGACGCGGTGGCCGCGCGCGACTATTACGGCGTGGGCTACTCGTCGGGTAGTGCGAGCGATATCAGTGAGTTCAAGTATCGCGGTATCGGCGACAAATTCATGAACGTGGGCTCGCAGCGCGTGGGCGACCTCGCGCAGTTCTCGCCGAGCGCGTGGTCGCTCATGCCAAGCGACAAAGCCGTGTCGTTCATTGAGAACCACGACACGCAGCGCGACGGCACACCGATCTCCTATCGCGACGGAGCGTTGCTCAGACTGGGCTACGTCTGGCTGCTCGGCTATCCGTACGGTTATCCCACGGTGATGTCGAGCTACGCGTTCGATCGCACGTCGCAGGTGGGGCGTGATCAGGGGCCGCCATCGAGTGGGACCGGCGAAACGAACGCGATGAATTGCGCGCCGAGCTGGGAGGCCGCCGTAGTGGGGACGCATTGGATCTGCGAGCATCGCGATCCGATGATTGTAGCGATGCTGTCCTTTCGCAAACGACTGGCGGGTACGGACGCGAATGCGCTCTGGAGCAACGGTGGCAACGCCGTGGCGTTCACCCGTGGGGTGGCCGGCTTCATCGTCATCAATCGTGAATCGGTCACGCTCACGGCGTCCATACCCACCGCGCTATCCGCGGGCACCTACTGCGACGTGTTGACAGGCGGAATCACCGGAGGCACCTGCGCGGGACGAACGGTGGTGGTGAGCGGAGGAACGGCGGCGGTGACGGTTCCCGCACTGAGTGCTGTTGTCTTGCATACCGGCGCTCGACTCTGAATCCCGGTGCTCTTCACCACCGTACGTTGCGCATGTCTCGTTTATCGATCTCTGCCTGTTTGCTCTTGAGTGCCGGCTGTGCGAGTGCCCCACAACCGGTGAGCTCCGCAGCGTTGTCGACGCCACAGGCGGTCGCGAACGACCTCCTCGCAACCGAGCGCCGCTTCTCAGCCGCCGCGGCCACGCAGCCGTACGTCGCGGTCATGAACGCCATGCTCACAGAAGGCGCGCTCATGCCGGCGCCGCGTGGCGAGATTCTCGCCGGACGCTCGAACATCGTAGCCGCGTTGGCGGCCACGCCCGACAGTACCGCCAACGCTCGCTGGACGCCCATTCAGGTCGGCCTCTCTGAAGACGGTACACACGCGTTCACCGTAGGCTTTCTCATCACGACGCGCCGCGATGGTTCGCGCGCGCAGTTCAAGTACCTGACCTATTGGACTCGCGGCGCTGACGGATGGCGCGCCGCCGCGTGGCGACGTCGGCCGATGGAATCCGTCGCGATCGATTCCACGATGCTTCCGGCATTGTTGCCGGATCGATTGGTGGCGTCGATGGTGAACGCCGCGGCGGTGAACGGCTTTCGCACCGGATTGCGCGAAGCCGAGGGCGAGTTCTCAGCGCTGGCCAATCGCATCGGTGTTGGCGCGGCCTTCGCGCAACGTGGCACGCCGGCATCGCTCAACGTGGGCCCACCAACGCTGGGTCAGTTCGTCCGTGGCGCCGATGCTATCGCGCAATCGGTTGCCGGTGGTCAGCCGCTTGACGCACCCAGCAGCATTGTGTGGGGCGCCGACAACGCCCTCGTCGCGTCGAGCAATGATCTGGGCATCACCTTCGGCGTCATTCGCGCCAAAGCCACGCCGACCACCGGTGGTGCGTCGTTCTTTACCATCTGGCGGAAGTCCAACGGCGCCTGGCGTTACATCGCCGAGTAAACGCGAAGCAGGCCGGTTCGCATTAAGAACCCTCGGCCGCGCCTGACGGCCCCTTGCCGCACGCGATAGCGTTCGAGGATGGCCACCCAGCCGAACCAATCCTCTCGCGTGCGCTATCGCGAGTTTGTCGAACAGTACAAGCGCGGCACACTCGGCGACGGCGAAGACAAGAAGTCCAGGGAGTCATCGGGCGCTGAGCTCGTCGCGCCAGCGGCTTCAGCCGATCTGCCGAAGGGTCGAATTGCCAAGCTGCGCGCGTCGCTGCTTGGCGGTTCGCGCAAGGACTATCTCCGCGACTACCTGCGCTGGCTTCGTCCGCATCGCGGACGGTTGATGGCGGTGTGCGTGCTGGCGCTGATCTCGGCGGCAGCACAGTCCATCGAGCCGCTCTTCATGCGTTGGATTGTGGACAAGGTGCTGCTCGCGAAGCTCGAGCTGTCCGAGCGGTTGTGGCGCCTGAATGTGGCGGGCGCATCGTTCCTGGCACTCGTGATCCTGTCCGCGCTCATTTCCGTCGCGAAGGATTACACGCAGCGCATCCTCAATGTGCGCGTGATCCTGTCACTGCGTCGCGCAATTTTCGATCGCTTCCTGCATCTGCCGCTGTCGAAGTTGTGGGACATGAAGACGGGCGGGCTGTTGTCGCGCCTGTCCGGCGATGTGGAAACGACGAGTGGCTTGCTGCAGATGGCGATCATTTCACCGTCGATTTCGGTGGTGAAGCTGCTCATCGCTATGGGCGTGCTGTTCACGCTCAACTGGCGATTGACAATCATGGCGCTGGCGGTGATTCCTGGCGCGATGATCATGAGCTTCACCTTCTCGAAGCGCATTCGCCCCGTGTATCGCGTGGTGCGCAAGGATGTCGAGCAGATCGACGGGCGTGTGGGCGAGGCGTTCAGTGGCATTCGGGTGGTGCGCGCGTTCCGTCAGGAAACCCGCGAGCTGCTGGCGTACATGCAGGGACGCCACACCGTGCTGCGCAAGGAACTGTTCGCCGGGCGCCGCGAGCTGTGGTTGTGGACGAGCTGGGGCTTGCTCACCGCCGTCGTGAACGTGGTGATCGTGTGGTACGGCGGGCATCTCACCTTGCAGGGGCGCGCGTCGGTGGGCGACATCTTTGCCTTCCAGTGGTACACGTTCCTGCTCATGGGTCCGGTGTGGAACATCGTGAACTCATTCAGCGAAATGCAGCGATCGCTGGCGGCCATGGAGCGCGTGTTCGAAGTGCTGGCGATGTCGCCGGACAAGCCTGACGTTCCCAATGCACAGGTCGCACCGACGCACATCGACGAACTGCGGTTCGATCATGTGACCTTCGCGTACAACGAAGGGAAGCCGGTGCTGCATGATCTCGATTTGCGGATTTCCGGTGGTACCGTGGTGGCACTGGTGGGCCGAAGCGGTGCCGGCAAAACCACGGTGACCGATCTTGTCGCGCGGTTTCACGATCCCACGAGTGGGCGCATACTCGCGAATGGCGTGGACCTGCGCGAGATGCGCCTCTCGAGCTGGCGCGGGCGGCTGGCGCTCGTGCAGCAGGATGTGTTCCTGTTCGACGGCACCGTGCGCGACAACATCGCGTACGGTCGGAACGACGCGAGCTTCGCCGAGGTCGAATCGGCGGCGCGACGTGCGAACGCGCACGAGTTCATCGAGCGGTTGGTGAACGGGTACGAGACCATTGTGGGAGAGCGCGGCGTAAAGCTGTCCGGTGGTCAGAAGCAGCGATTGGCCATTGCGCGCGCCATTCTGGCCGACCCGCAGCTACTCATTCTCGATGAAGCGACGAGCAATCTCGACACCGAGAGCGAGCAGCTCATTCAGGCCTCGCTTGCCGATCTGGTTGAAGGGCGCACGACGTTCATCATTGCGCATCGACTTTCGACTATTCGCAAGGCGCACCTCATACTGCTGCTCGACAACGGGCGCATCGTCGAGCAGGGGTCGCACGATGAACTCATGGCAGCGGACGGATTGTACGCGGGTATGGTGCGCCGCCAGCACGGCACGGGCACGGTTGATGAGGCGTTTGCGGCGGTGGCAGCGGGGGCGGAGTAGCTCGCGTCTGGAGTCAGTGCCAGCGTATCGGAACGCCTCGGTCAAACAGGCGCGATAGCGTTCCGTCGCCCACCCGTACGCTGTAGACATTCGTTTCGCGTTGCAGTCTCTCGAACGGGTTTCCCATGGCCACGGCGATGCGTGTGCCGTCGGGCGACCAAATGGGCGCGCTCAGCGCCTGAAGCTTCTCCTGGTTGGTCTGCAGTAGGCTGCGAAAGCCGCTGCCGTCCCGGTTGATGAGCGCTAGCCCGGAATCGCAGTTCCACGGGCAGGCGTTAAGATGATACGTCACGAGCGCGAGCTGCTCTCCGTCCGGCGACCATCGCACGTCGGCGACATCGATCTCGCGTGATGTGAAGAGTGTGGTTGGCGATGAGCCGTCGGTATTGACGATCCAGATGGCGCCGTCGCGAGTGAACGCGATCGTTGAACCGCCAGGCGACCAGTCGACACCGTCGACGCTTCCAATGTCGGTCCCGAATGGTGTGATCGCGCGTGTTGCGAGGTCCATGCGAAGCGTGACATACGGATATCCGCCGCTCGGCAGGGCCAACCGTCGTACCGCGTTGAACAGGACATGCCGCCCGTCCGGTGACCACGCGAACGACTGAAAATGACGAAACTCCGACGACTGCATGCAAAACGGAGCGTCGAGCGCGGCTCGCGCAATGCACAGCGTGTCGCCATACGCTTTCGTCAGCATGAGCGTCCCGTCAATCGGACTCGCGCTCTCGATATGAAAGGTCGTGTCGTACGCCGCCACGAGCGAGGCTTGCCGCGCATCCACCGCGAGATCGTACACTGAGGACTCACGGCGAATGCGCAATCCCGCGCCAACCGTAGGCCAGCCTTCGTCGTACGCGAAACCAGTCAGCACCGTCTCGATCGTATCGATGCGAACGAGCAGTTGCTGTTTCCCACTCGTGTCTCCGAATCGCCATGATGGCACCGGAACCTCGCCGTTGGAATCAGTGACCATCACGCTGTCCGGAATTTGCCCTCCGCCACCCAAGACTGAGACGCGTACCGGCCGATTAGCTGCCGGACGATGATGCCAATCAGTTGCGCGCAATGTGTAAACCTGAGTAACCCACTGTCCCCGAGGCGCCCAATAGTCGTCGCCTGCCGTGACCTGAAGCTTGGTGGCAGGCCAGACCACCGGCTGAGAGGGCGTCGTCGGTACCGTTGGAGTCGTCGGTGTACTGGGCGACGAAGGAGTGCCGGGTGTTTTCGGAGGCTCGATCGTCGTTACTCCGTCGGCAGCGCAGCCCATCAAACACACGAACGTCAGCGCGCACGCGAGCGATCGCCGCGTCGGAGCGTGAAGGCGCACGGCGTTAGTGCTCCGAAGCTGGGAGTACGAGTTGAATGTCACGGGACCCTCAGTGCCAGAGCAGCGGCGTGCCCTGCACGAACACGCGAACGATCCGACCTCCACTGCTCGGTACGAGGTAGGTGTCGGTGTTCTCACTCGCGAACCATGTCGCCACGCTAAAGGCGATCCGTCTTCCGTCCGGTTCCCACACAGGCGAACCGATGAATTGTGAGTTTCTCTCACTCACTTGAGCGAGTGACTTGAAGTCGCTGCCATCGGCGTTAACTACACCGAGACCTGTGTCACAGTACCACGGACAACGTTCGACGTAGTACATCTGCAGCGCCAACCTGCGACTGTCTGGAGACCATCGTATGTCGGTGATTGCAACCTTTGGTGACGTGGCGATTAAACGTGGCGCTGTGCGATCGGCGTTCATCGTCCAGAGCGCACCGCCGAGTGTGTAGGCGATGGATCGCCCGTCAGGCGACCAACGCACAGTCCTGACCGGTCCCCAGTCGGTGCCGAACGGAGTGATGATATTCGTAAGCACATCCATCTGCAGCATCGACGAGTTGCTCGAGTAACAGTAGCCTTGATCACACCTGATCCTCTGCCAGCCCACAAAGGTCAAGCTGCGCCCGTTGGATGACCAAGCGAACGAGTTGAAGCTGCCGAAGTCGATCAACTCCGAACATCGTGGAGTGCTCCCCCATGTCTGCGCCGTGCACACCGCGTCATTCGTAGAGTTCAGGAGAACCACGGAGTGGTCGTGCGGGCTTACGGCAATGATTCTCTGGTCGCTGCTGAATTTCGCGAGCGGCGTCGCGCTGCCCGAGCGATCGCTGGCGTCTAAGAGCTGCTCGTCGCGCGCGACAAGGAGCTGCGAGCCGGACGCCAGCGACTCATCGGCGATGGAATAGCCTACGAGAACAGTCTCTATGCTGTCGACGCGGACGCGCACTTCTTGGGAGGTGCCGGCGGTGCCAAATCTCCAAGCCGGTAGCTCGACAATGCCCTCGATGTTGGAGATGCTCGTACTGTCCTCGAGCTCCCCGCCCCCGGTGAGTACCGAGAACGTCGCTCGACCTCCAACGATGGGTCGGTAACTGGCATCGAGAACGCGCACACGATAGACCCGCCGGACCCACTCTCCCTCGGCGCTCCAGAATCGATCACCGGCCACGAGCTCGAACATCGCGGCTGGCCCGGCAGCAGGCGGCGCGTTCGGCGGGGATGGCGGGGGAGTCACGCCGGTCGGCGGCAACACGTCGTGCCAGCATCCGGTCGATGAGAGGATGGGAGCGAGTAGCGCGACGAATGCTCGGACAGAGAAATGCAACGAGCGGTTCACAGGAGAGCTCCACTTGAAGGCGGTGCATCCGAAGGAGGCGAGTCTGTCACCTGGATATCGCAATGGCACGAGACGGCGGCGGCCGGCGTCAGCGCCAGAGCAGCGGCGTCCCCTGATTGAACAGCCGTACAACGGTCCCGTCGGCGATCGAAACGCCGTACGTGTCCGTCTGACGCGGGTCGTCGGCCCACACCAACCCCATACCGAAGGCGATGCGCGTGCCGTCCGATGACCGCACAGCGGAACTGATCTGCTGGTTGTTGGCTTGATTGGCCTGAAGCAGCAGGCGGAGACCGCTTCCGTCTCTATTGAGCACCGCGAGTCCGGTATCGCAGGCCCAGTCGCAGCGAAACTCAAAGTTCACGGTGAGCGCGAGCTGCTCACCCGTCGGTGACCAGCGCACATCCGTGATCCTGAGGCTGTCTTGCGCCAGTAGCACGCGAGGCGAAGTGCCGTCGGCGTTCATCATCCATAGCGTGCGAGCGCGCATGAACGCGATCGATTGACCGTCCGGCGACCAGCGCACGTAGGAGAACCCGTCCACGTTGGGTAGCAGCCGGACGATCGCCTGCGACGCCAGATCGAGTTGAAACATCGATAACGAACATTTGGAGACCGCGCAGATCTCGGCCTTCGCCGCCGTGAACAGCAACTGCTGACCACTCGGCGACCACGCGAATGATCCGAAGTAGGTCAGCCCCGACGACTCAAGGCATCTCGGCACATCGCTTCCGATGCGCGCCACGCACAACGCACCCGTCCTAGCGTCGGTCAGTGCCAGCATCTGATCAATCGGACTGACGCTCTCGATGTGAAACCGGGTGCCAAACTCCGCGAGCAGCCACGTCGTTCCGTCGCCGATGTCAGCATGCAGCACTGTACCGCCGCGCTGGACGATCAATCTGCCGCCTTCAGGCGGCCGCGTTTCGCGATACGCGTAACCAGTGAGTACGACCTCAGCGCTGTCCACGCTGACGCGTAGCTCTTGCTTCGCAGTCGCATTGCCGAATCTCCAACCCGGAATCGTGACTTCGCCGAATCGATCGGTGATGCCAACGCTGTCTCTCAGATCGCCGCCTCCGGACAGCACAGAAAACCGCACGGGCCGATTGGGAGTAAACCCATTGCCACGATCCAATGCGCGCATCCCGAACTCGGGACCGATAAGTCGTCCTACTCCCGACCAGTATCCGTCGCCCACTACGTGGATCCGAACTGCCTGCGTCGATGGCGCCCCAGCTGGCGCGATCGTCTCAGTCGGTGGCAACACATCGTGCCAGCAGGCAGTCGACATCAGAATCGTCGCCAGTAGCGCGATAACTGTGCGGCCGCGGAAAGGCATTGGGCTGTTCATGTGATGACGTCCACTCAGGAGGAAGCGACCTGACAGATCGCCGTAACGGCACTTGAGTGCCTTAATGGCACTACAGTGTCATTAGATATCACGTTATTTTGCTCAAATGGATCCGTCAAGCGGTCGCCCCAACCAGCGGAACCGGACGCGCTCGGCACTGCTGAGCGCGACGGCGCGTCTTTTGGCGGGTGGCGCGACGCCCACCACCAGCGAGGCCGCGGATGAGGCCGGTGTCTCGCGACGCACCGCCTACCGCTACTTCCCCACGCAGGACCAGCTCCTGATTGAGGCGTCGCTGGAGCGATTGCGACCGGAAGTGGAAGCGGCGATTTCAACGGTGAATGCCGTCGACGCGGCCGGATTCGAGAGATCTTCCAACTCGGACGACGCCGACGTCGCGCTGGCTCTTGCTCGACTGGACGCCACCGTGCGGGTGATTCACCGCCTGACGCTCGAACATGAGCGCGTACTGCGCACGATCTGGCGACTCACCGCCGACGGTATCACAGCGCCCGGCGTCCGTCCACGTGGATCGCGACGGGTAGACTGGATCACGCTGGCCGTCGAACCACTGCGCGATCGACTCGGGTCGGAGCTGTTCGCGCGACTCGTCTCGGCGCTCACCACCTGCGTTGGCTTCGATTCGACCTTCGTGTTGATGGATCTGCGCGGCCTCTCAGCGATCGAAGCGGAACAAACGTCGCGCTGGATGGCTGAGTCGATGGTGCGCACGAGCGTAGCGGATGCCGAGGCGGCGCGTAGAATTGCCTCACAGATAGAACCGAACGTCGCCTGAGCGACGTGATTCGCTCACTCTCTCGCGCACCTCGTCATGACTCGACTTCCAGCGCTCGCGCTGATGATCTGTGCGGCATCACTTCGCGCGCACGCTCAAGGCCTCCTCCCCTCCGGCACCGGCTTCAGCATCGCCGGCGCGCTCTCGGTGCATCACAGCAACGCGACCGGGAGTGGACTCGACGGCACGAGCTCAAAGCCGAGTGGCGAAGTTGAGGTCGCGTACGGTGCGACGCCGCGCATCGCGCTGCTGGGCGCGTTCCGGCCGGTGCTGGCCGCCGCGGGAACGCAGAACTACACGGTCAACAGCGTCGAATTCGGCCTGCGCTATCTCGGCAAGGCCGGAATGCAGCTACGTCCGTTCGCCGAGGGTGGCCTGGGTATTCGATCGTTGCGCTACGAATTTACCGAGACGTATTCGTCGTCGAATGTCGGACCGTGGGCGTCAATCGGCGCGATGCGACTTGGGTCGGGTCATTGGTCATTCGAAGCGGCCGCTACATGGAAGCAGGGCCGCTTCGACAATTGGAAGCGGAACAGTCAGGCGATTATCGCGGAAGCGACCACGTGGAGCGCTGTTGGCGGCAGAATTGGTGCTCGCTACTGGGTCAGAGCGCGCTGACGCGCGAAGTTACGCTAACTGGCACTACGCTAACTGCCACTACGCTAACTCGACTGCGCTTACCTACGGGGTCGCGGTCATCAGGTATTGCTTGTACCAACCCAAGTAGCGCTCGTATCGGTCCTTCACGAAGCTTGGCCTGGTGATGCCGTGAAATTGTCCCGGATACACAATGAGCTGTGTCGGGACGCCGAGTGACTTCAGGGCCTGATACATCTGCTCGCCGCCGCCGATGGGGACGTTGAAATCCTGTTGGCCGCCGAGGAAGAGTGTTGGCGTGGTGATCTTTGGCGCCTGATAGAACGGATAACTCAGCTTCTCCCAGAGCTTGGGATTCTTCCACGGCGCGCCGAGCTCGTTTTCGTACTGGTAGATGTATTGGTCGGTGCCGAACATCGTGGCTTGCAGCGCGCTACCGGCGCCGCTGGTGGCGGCCTTGAAGCGCGTGGTGGTGGCGATGGTGTAGTCGGTAAGAATGCCGCCGTAGCTCCAACCGCCAATCCCCAGCCGATTCGGGTCGGCGATACCCATGCCGATCACATGATCGACACCGGCAAGCAGGTCCTGCACTTCCTTGTTGCCCCAGTCGGCGTAGATGGCCTTCTTCCACGCCTGACCTTTGCCGCTGCTCCCGCGATAGTTCACCGCCAGCACGAGATAGCCGTTCGCGGCGAAGAGTTCGCGCTCGAAGCTGTACAGATGCGAATCCTGTCCGTTCGGGCCGCCGTGAATGCGCAGTAGCAGCGGATATTTGGTGCCAGCCTGAAAGTTCGCGGGCTTGACGAGAAGCGCGCCCACCGTGAGGCCGTCCTTGTCCTTAAACTCGATGTCTTCCGTGGTCGCGACATCGAGCGACGCAAAGACACTGTCGTTCACATGTGTGATCACACGCGGCGTGCCGCCGTCGAGTGCGTGAATCTCCGCCGAGCGTTGCGCGGTGCCGGTGTTGAGTGCCGTGCGACCGGACTTGCTCACGTCGTAGCTCGTCACCACGCGGCGACCGCCAACCATGCGCGTGACGGCCCCTCCGGACAGGGCCACGCTCGCGAGATGCTGCGCGCGATCGTCGCCCACCAGAAAGCGCAACGATGCGCCGTCGCTGCTCCAGGTCAACTGCGAGATATCGCGATCAATCTCCGATGCCACGAGCCTCGACGTGCCGCCACTGCTTGGCACAATCGCAATCGTGTTCTGGGTGTACGCTGACAAGTTCGGCGCGCTTCCCTGCAGGTACGCGATGGACTGTCCATCGGGGCTCCACACTGGGCCGGCGTCGGGACCATTCCACGTGGTCAGCTTGCGCGGCGTCGCACCGGCTTTTGCGTCGACCACAAAGATGTCGCTGTTGTTCGCACGATCGGGATCCGTCTCGCCACGCTCGCTCACAAAGGCAATGCGCGTTCCGTCGGGCGACCAGCGAATCTGCGAATCGTCGTAGTCGCCGCTGGTGATCGACTCGACCTTCTTGGTTGCCACATCAACGATGTAGATGTGGTCGCGACGATGATCGAGATACCCATCGACATCACGCTTGAACGCATAGCGATCGATGACGACCGGCTTGGGGTTCTTGGTCTTGAGTGAATCGGGCTTGGCGTCTTCGGGATCGGGATCATGCGACACCAATGCAATCCGCGACCCATCGGGCGACCATTCATACTCGTTGATGCCGCCCTTCACATCGGTCAGTCGTACGGCTTCACCACCGGCCCGATCGAGCAGCCAGATCTGACCACCTTTCGATTCGTATCGCCCGGAGACAAAGCTCAGATAGCGATTGTCAGGGCTCCAGCGCGGATTGGATTCACTCTCAGGCGAGCCGGCCATCTTGAGCGTGCGAGTGCCGTCCCAGCTGGTCATCCACACATCGCTGTCGCTCTTGTCTTTCGCCGAGTCGACGGTGGTGATGGTGTAGGCAATCCACGCGCCGTCGGGGCTGATGCGCGCCGCGCCGACGTCGCGAAAGCGATAGATGTCGCCTGGGCGGAGCGGGCGCTTGGTCTGCGCGTCCATCGCGGAAACTGCGCTCAACAAAGCGAAAGCGAGTGACGTCGCGCTGATCTTGGTCATGAGCGGAGGGGCTGGGTTGAACTGATCACACAGAGGCACAGAGGCACAGAGACAATACAAATGAAATACTTGCCCTCTGTGGCTCCGTGGCTCTGTGTGATCAGTTAACGGAACTAGAACACACTACCAGGCTTGCGATACACAACCCGTCCATCAAACACCGTAAGCAAACACGACGCGTCCTCGAGCTGCGCCGTCGGCACCGTATAGAAATCACGATCCCACACCGCCAGGTCCGCGAGTTTGCCCACTTCGATCGAACCGATCTTCTGCTCGAGAAACATCTGATGCGCCGCCCAGATGGTGACCGCTTTGAGCGCCGTGTGAACATCCACGCGCTCCGCGGTGCCAAAGGGCGTCTTGCCGTAGGTGCCAAGCAGCGTTTCGCGCGCGACCGCCGACCAGATGCCGTAACGCGCCGGAAACGGTGTGACGCCGTAGTCTGATCCATTCGCCCAGATCATCCCCTTCTTCACATACGTGTTGAACGGGTTGAGCCGAAGCGCGCGAGCGTCACCAAAGTTTCCCGCATAGGTGTCACCCAACCACCAGTTGAACGACGCCGACGGTTCCGGATAGCCGGCGTCGAATTGCTTCTGCAGGCGCGCCATCACGTCGATGGCGTGATCGGTGGGAATGTTGACGTGAATGATGCCGTGGCGAAGGCCGCGCTTGGGGTTCTCGCGCATCGCCTGATCGTACGTGTCCACCACCCAGTCGATGCCCTGATCGCCTATGGAATGCACCGAGACATGCATACCAGCGTCGTGGTACAGGCGAATCATCATGCGCAGCGTATCCGGGTTCGACGCCGGGTAGCCGTGATTGTCGCCGTCAACTTCCCTGAAGTTTTTGCTCCACGGCTGGTAGAGCCACGCGGTGCGTGCGCCACCGGAGCCGTCGACGTACAACTTCACGCCGCCGGCAATCACATGATCGTCACCCGTGCTTTCGTACGGACGCGTCGTGGTCGCTCGTTCGGCAATCAGCTGCTTCGCCGCTTCGACTGACCGACCGCTGCTCCAGAGCGAAAAGATGCGCACCGGCAGTGCGCCGTCGGCGGCGACTTTGCGATATAAATCGAACGTCGCCGGGCTAATGCCCGGATCCTTTGCACCGGTCATCCCTTCGGCAACAAACGCCTTCGCCATCTCGCGAATCGCTTCTTCTGACTGCGCGGCAGTCCGCGCCGGAATCAGACGACGCACCATCCCCTGCGCGCCTTCTTTCAGAATGCCAGTGGGTTCACCGCGCGCATCATGATCGATCGTGCCGGCTGGTGGATCTTTCGTATCGCGCGTGATGCCGGCGAGGCGGAGCGCCGCGCTGTTGGCGATGCCGTAGTGGCCGGTCGTCTGCGTGAGATACACTGGGTGATCGGGCGACGCCGCGTCGAGATCACGCGCGGTGGGTAATCGCCCTTCGCTGAACTTGCCCTCGTCCCAGCCGCGACCGGCGATCCACGTGCCCTTGGGCAGCGTCGCGGCTTTCGCCCTCACCGCCGCGGCGACATCGGCGATCGACTTGACCGCCGGATAGCTCAGATCGAGGACAAAGAGTCGATCGGCGCCGCTTCCTGAAAAATGCGCGTGCGCGTCGAGCAAGCCGGGCGTCATTGCGCGCCCTTTCAAATCCACGCGCGTGGTTTGCGGGCCGGCAAGCTTCATCACGTCGGCGTTCGTGCCCACCGCAACGATCGTGTTGCCGGTGATGGCGACGCCCTGCACCACGCGGTCGCGACCGTCCACCGTGATGATGCGGCCGTTGGTGAACACCAGCGTGGCCGGCGTTGAAGGTGATTGTGCCTCGAGAGGCGCCGCACAGACGAGCGCCATCGCTACCCTCCAACGCAACTGCATCCCGCCTCCTAGGTCGTGGCTTTCACTCGCGGCGCGTACTGCTCGAGATTGCGCCCCATCAGAATCGTGGACAACACCAGCGTCGCCGAGATCCAGAACGGTGTCTGTTCACCGAGATACTGGAATGCCGCACCAAGAATCACCGGAAATGCGACGCGCGTGATTCCGCCAAATGTCTGCTGCACGCCCATGTACAATCCGCGCTCGCTGCTGCTCACCACACGTGAGAGCATGGCTGTCACGCACGGGAAGGTGAAGGCAGTGCCCAACGGCAACAGGCCAACCGCCAGCGCCAGTGTGACATAGTCGCGCGAAAACGACAGACCAACGAGCCCCGTGGCAAGCAGCACCAGCCCCACACGACTCAGACGAGGCTCACCGACCTTGTCGACCAACTTGCCAAGGAACAGCGCACGCACGACGACACTGAGCGTGCCGATGTACATGAAGAAGTAGCCGATCGTTGTTTCGGTCACACCAAAGCGCCACGCGAGGAAGAGCGCGAGGATCGCCGTCGTGCCCTGAAAGGCACCAATGGAAATGGCGTAGATCAGAATGAGTCGCGACGCCGGCTCGCTCGGATGACTGACCACGCGCATCACCGCTTCGCGTGAACCCTTGCGACGGGTCTTGGTCGGATCGCCTTCAGTATTCGGCTTCCGTACCTCGGTGAGATACTTCCACGCGAACGCCATGTTCATCAGGCAGAGTCCAGCCGCAACCAGTCCTGGCGTGTGCGGTCCGAGATGTCGCACCCAACCGCCAATCACCGGACCAAGCGCAACGCCGGCGTTGGTGGCGGCCGAGAGCCAACCGAGACTCTTGGCGCGATCCTCAGGGCGCGTCGCATCGGCGACGTACGCCTGAATCACGCTCACCGTGCCGCCACCGGCGCCCTGCACGATGCGCGACAGAAAGAGCAACCAGAGGCTGTTCGAGTACGCGAAGACGACGTAGGCGATCGCACTCGACGCGAGCCCCACCATGAGGGCGGGGCGCCGGCCGTACTTGTCGCTGAAGCGCCCCCAGATCGGTGCGCTGAGAAGCTGCGCGATGCTGAAGGAACTGACCAGAAAGCCCACCACCAGTCCGCCCGCTCCAAGCGTTTTCGCGTAGAACGGCAGCAGTGGCAGAATCATGAGCAGGCCGAGCATGTCGATGAACGCGGTGATCATCAACACGAGCAGCTTGCCGAATGCCGTCCGATTGTCTGGCGCGGCGTCGTTGGATGCGGGAGTCGGGGCGGGAGGTGAAGCGGGGGTGGGTGTAGCGGTCACCTGTTACTCGGTCTTCCCCAGGGCGGCGGGCGCCACGCTGCGGCCAACGACACCGGCCAGCGCAACGATGGTGAGGACGTACGGGATCATCTCGATGAACTGACTGGGCACGAGCTGCGCGCCCTGCAACTGAATCTGCAGTGTTTCGGCGCCGGCGAAGAGCAAGCAGGCAATCGCCACGCGCACCGGCTGCCACCGACCGAAGATCACCGCCGCCAACGCGATGAATCCGCGACCCGCCGTCATACTATCGGTGAACTGATGTTGATCCAGGGACAGATACGCGCCGCCGAGACTCGCGAGCGCACCGGCGATGTAGAGCCCCTTGAGACGAAGCCCCATCACACTCACACCAAGCGACGCGGCCGCTTCCGGCTTTTCGCCAACGGCACGCGCGCGCAATCCGAACGGCGTGCGATAGAGCACCCAGCCGAGCGCCGGCAGCGCGACGAGCCCGATCCACACGACCGGATTCATGAAGCTCGCCAGCATCGCGTTCCCTGAGCCTTCACCGCCGAAGCCCGGCACACGCGGCGAATTGCTCGCGCTGTCGAACACGAGGCGCAGGAAGAAACGTGTGGCCGCAACGACGATCAGGTTGATCGCCACACCCACCACCACCTGATTGGCCTTGAAGCGCAACGTGGCCAAGGCGAGTACGCTCGTCACGATCGCACCGGCCACCAGCGCACCCACCAGTCCGGCCCACGCGGATTGTCCGTAGTAGCTGCCCAACGCAGCCCCGAACGCGCCCGACAACATCAAGCCTTCGAGTCCGAGCGCGATCACGCCCACGCGCTCCGACATCACACCGCCCGCCGCTGCCAGCAAATACGGCACCGCGATACGCAGCGCCTGCAGCACGAATGCGAGGATCATCATGCGCCGGCCCTCGTTTTCTTCACGAACGCTGCCGACACACCGGCGGCCGCCTTGCGCAGCTGTTGCTGCACTTCCGGCACCGCGGTGGCCACGGCCAGAATCACGACCGCGGTGAGAATGTCCGTGAGCTGCTTCGGCACAATCGCGTTCACCGCCAGACCGCCCTGCGACAACGTCGCGAAGAGCAGGGCGGCGCCGAGAATGCCGAGCGGATGGTTGCGACCCACCAATGCCACCGCGATACCCAGGAAGCCAGCACCGCCGGCAAAGCCTTCTTCGTAGTAGCCCTTGTAGCCCAACACGAAGTTGATGCCGCCCAATCCGGCGAGCGCACCGGAAAGGCCCATCGTTACCAGCAACACCCGCGGCACCTTCACGCCGCCGTACTCGGCGGCATCTGGCTGCAACCCCACCGCGCGCAGTTCGTAGCCACTTCGGGTACGGAACAGGTACCACCACGTGGCAATGGCCGCGACAATCGTGAAGAGCAGTGTGAAGTTGGCGGCACTGCCGGCGAAGACTGGGAACGCCTCGGAGAGACGCGGTACAACACCCGCCGTGATCGCCGGCGTGTGGAGCGTTTCCGGCACGTGAATCTTCGCGCTCACCAGCCAGTTGAGCAGCGCGAGCACGATGAAGTTGAGCATGATCGTCACAATCACTTCGCTCGCACCGAATCGCGCGCGCAACAAACCGGGGAGCAGGCCAATCAGTCCACCGGTCATCATCGCTGCCAACACACAGAGCGGCACGGCAAGCAACGCCGGTACTGACGACGGCAGCAGCATCCCCATGATCGCGGCACCAAAACCGCCCGCCGCCAGCTGACCTTCCGCGCCAACATTGAAGAGCCCCGCGCGACCGGCCAAGGCGAAGGCGAGACCAGTGCACGTGAGCGTCGTGGTCTTGTACAACACCTGTCCAATGCCGTACGCATTGCCCCAGGTGCCTTTCACCAGCAGCGCGTAGACCGTGGCCGGCGCTTCGCCGAAAGTGAGGATGAGCAGGTCACCCACCACCGCGGCGATGGCAAGCGCCACGAGCGGCGGAAGCACCGCTTCCCAGACACGCGACGGCTGCCGGAGGGCAGGCGCTTCGCTTGTCGCGCGCATTTCGCTGGTTGTCTGGCCCGCGTTCATGCCGCGGCTCCGGTCATGAACGGACCAAGCAACTCCGCCGTGCACTCGGTCGCAGGCAGCACGGTGACAAAGCGTCCGCCGTACATCACGGCGATGCGATCGGACAGCGCGAGGACCTCAGGAAGATCCGCGCTCACCAGCAGAATGCCCTTGCCGGCCTGTCGCGCCGCACGGAGTTGCTCGTGAATGAACTCGATCGCACCCACATCCACGCCGCGCGTAGGCTGCGCCGCGAGAAGTACGCTGAACTCGCGACCCATTTCACGCGCGATCACGATCTTCTGTTGATTGCCGCCTGAAAGCGCACGCGCCGGCAACTCGGCGATCGGTGGACGAATATCGAACCGACGAATCTGCTCGACCGCGTTGGACGCGATGCGCGTGGAGTCGAGCCCACCGCGCGTCGCGAAGTGATGCTGACGTCCAAGAATCAGGTTGTCGGCGATCGAGTATTCGAGCACCAGCCCGCGACGATGGCGGTCTTCCGGAATGTGCGACAGTCCGCGATCGGCACGATCGCGGACCGACAGACCGGTGAAGTCGTGCGATCCCAGCGTGATGCGGCCGCCGTCTGGCACGCGTAGTCCCGCGATCGCTTCGAGCAATTCGGTCTGCCCGTTCCCTTCAACGCCCGCGATCCCAAGGATCTCACCCGGACGCAGATCGAACGACAAACCCTTCACGGCCACCGTGCCGCGATCGCTCTTCACTTCGAGGGAATCCACCCGCAACACCGGCGCCGCCGACGCAGCCTCGCCCTGCACCGAGCCCTCGCGAACAGCACCAAGGGCGTCGAGGTGCAGGTTGACTTCACGTCCAACCATCGCCTTGGCGATATCGCGCGGCGTGACACCTTTCGTGGGAAAGCGCGATACCGTCGCACCGGCGCGCATCACCGTGATCGAGTCGGAAATCGCGATGACTTCGTCGAGCTTGTGCGTGATCAGCACCACCGTCCCACCATCGTCACGCAGCGCGCGCAGGACGCTCCACAGCTCCTGTACTTCCGGTGGGGAGAGTACGGCCGTGGGCTCGTCGAGAATCAGGATCTTGGCGCCCCGATAGAGCGCCTTCAGAATCTCCACGCGCTGCGCTTCGCCTACCGTGAGGTCGGCCACCACGGCGCGCGGATCGACATGCAATCCGCATCGCTGACAGAGCGCTTCCACTTCGCGCGTGGCGCGCGCGATGTCCACCGTAAGCCCATCAAGGGGCTCGCTGCCAAGGACGACGTTTTCGGCCACCGTGAGCGGCGGAACGAGCATGAAGTGCTGATGCACCATGCCAACTCCGGCCGCGATCGCGTCCGGCGTCTTCCATCCAGTGACGTCGCGTCCATTCACGGTGATGCTGCCGGCATCGGGCGCATACATGCCACTCAGCACACGCATCAGTGTGCTCTTGCCGGCCCCGTTCTCGCCCACGAGCGCATGAATCTCGCCGGTTGCCACTTCGAGCGATGCGTCGCGATTCGCGACCACGCCGCCAAAGGTCTTCACCACACCATCAATACGGACCGCCGCCGCGTTGCTCATTTGCGCTCTGCCTCGCGCGTGCTGGGCACGCGAATCTTTCCGGCCACGATATCAGCGGTCAGCGCATCGAGGCGCGCGCGCACGCTGTCAGGGATGAGCGCCTTGTTATGCGCATCATAGATGTAGCCGACACCCTTTTCCCTGAGGCCGAACTGCTGAATGCCACCGGTGAAGGTGCCTTCTTTGACCTCTTTCACGGCCTGAAAGACCGATTCGTCGATGCCCTTCACCATGCTGGTGAGGACATAGCCTGGCGCTTCGTTGTACTGGTCGGCGTCGACACCAATCGCGAGGCGATTGGTGGTGCGCGCCGCCTCGAACACCCCGAGCCCCGTGGAGCCGGACGCGTGAAAGATCACGTTCGCGCCCTGGTTGTACATCGCGAGCGCCATCTCTTTGCCGCGACCGGGATTGCGAAACGCTTCCGGTGTGACGCCGGCGTACGCAACCAGCACCTCGCAGTCGGGGCAGACGTACTTCACGCCGGCTTTGTAGCCGGCCTCGAACTTGTGAATGAGCGCGATGTCCATACCGCCCACGAAGCCGACCTTCTTGCTCTTGCCAACGAGTGCGGCGAGCGCGCCCACCAGAAACGAGCCTTCTTCTTCGCGAAACTTGAGCGCCTTGAGGTTGGCCGGCATCGGCAGCGGATTGCCCACGCTGTCAGTGGCAACGGAGTAGTCCACGTCTGCAAAGCGCACGTTCGGATACTCCTTCGCGAGCACGTTCACATCATCGGTGAAGATGAAGCCAACGCCGATGACGATGTCCATGCCTTCCGCGGCGAGCAAACGCAGGCCCGCTTCGCGATCGGAGCCTTCGCCCGGCTCGATGTAGGTGACGCGTGCGCCGAGCTCCTTCGCGGCGCGAAGACCACCAAGGTACGCACCATCATTGAATGACTTGTCGCCGCGTCCGCCGACGTCGAACACGATGCCGACATCGAGCCCTTCTGTCGTGCTCGCCGACGACGAGCCGGAAGGCCGAACGGTGAGGAGCGCGACGTGGGCGAGAAGGAGCGCGCCTATAAGGAAGAGGGTCCGACGCATGGCCGGGAAGGTTCGCCGCCCGACAGAACAACCGGAAGGGCCTCCAGGAGCGGAAATTGCTTCAACGGCGAGCCGAATCAGTCCGGGAGCAGTCGACAA
Source organism: uncultured Gemmatimonadaceae bacterium (assembly GCA_966112585.1). GTDB lineage: Bacteria > Gemmatimonadota > Gemmatimonadetes > Gemmatimonadales > Gemmatimonadaceae > Gemmatimonas. The sequence goes on along the minus strand of CBHWDN010000009.1, from coordinate 104,298 downwards.
AAGTGCCAGTGGTGTAATGATATGCACTCGAAATAATTCGTCTGAAAATGAAACTTGAAACAATCTAAGCCGTTGGCATAACGCTATTTAGGATTTTCGTTTCATGTGTGGCAAGCTCTACCATAGAATTGACAGTGTTGCCAGTGGCGTGACAGTACCATTCCACGGGGAGCACTAGTGTTACGCCATCGAAAGCGCGCGGCTTTGGCGTGCACACTGAATTCTCACGTTGACGTCTCAAAACAATGCTCTCACCCCTTCGCAGCCTCTTCGCTCGCTCGACCCGCAAGCTCTCCATCGCAGCGGTGGTACTCGCCGGTTACACGGTCTCGGCCTGCTCCTCCGAAAACGTCCTCGCCCCGGCCGCTGAGCCCACGGCGCAGCATGGTTTGATCAGCTCGACCGTTGGCGGCGTGCTCAACACGGTCGGCTCGTTGGTGACCGTCCAGGGCCTGACTTGGAAGGCGCCGGTTTCGGGTGCCACGGCAACGGCGGTCATTGGAAAGAACGGCGGCTCGGTCACGCTCGGCGACGCCACGCTCACCGTGCCGGCCGGCGCGGTCAAGCAGAACACGACCTTTCAGATCGTTCGCCTCGCCGGCAACATCGTGGCCTACGACTTTGAGCCAGCTGGCAGCAGCTTCCCGAAGCCGCTGACCCTCAAGATCAACACGGACCAGACAACGCTGGGCAGCTACGCGAACCCCAAAGTGCGCGGCGCCTACTTCCCGCTCGCCTCGCTGCTCAATCAAGTGCTCGGCCTCGCCAAGGTGTCCGAGTTCCGCGACGCGACGCTCGCCAAGGACCGCAGCAGCGTCACCTTCACCGTCGAGCACTTCTCTGGCTATATGGTGTCGATGGACTAAGTCGGGTCATCACGCCCCACGAACGCCCCCCGGTGACTGGATCGCCGGGGGGCGTTCGCATTCCAAAGTCAGGTGGATGGCACGCTGTAAGTCGTTACGTGGACGGCAACTGGCCAGTCTTTGTCCATCATGACTCCCCCCGCGCTCGCCACGTCGCCCGCCGAACATCCGGCTCCCGGCCTCCCTGAGGAGCCGGGCACGACGGAAACGTGGCTCGAGCGAGGGCAGGCGGCTGAAAAGCTCGGGCAACGTGGCGATGCGCGACGCTGCTACGAGCGCGCCTTGCTCGCGGCGACCACGCCCTCCGACGCGCGGCAGACGCCCACGATTCTCCGGTGGGTCGCCCGTACGCTCATTGGCGATGCGCTCATGGAGGACGCGCTGGATTGGCTCGATGCCGCCGTGCGCGCGGCCGAGGCGTGGCAAGATGAATCAGCGGCCGGCAGCGCGATCAACATGCAGGCGATCGTGCGCTGGCAGCTCGGCAACCTCGACGAAGCCGAGCGCCTGTACCTGCGCGCGCGTGCTCGCGCGGTGCGTGCGGGCGACGCCAAGCTCGCGGCCATGACCGCGCAGAATCTTGGTGTGATCGCCCCCGTGCGTGGCGCTCACACCCCGGCACAGCGTCACTATGAGGCCGCGCGCGCGGGATACCGCGCGCGCGGCCTCGCCCAGGGCGGGTCCGTCGCGCTCAACAACCTTGGGCTGTTGCACTCGCAGGCGCAGCGCTGGCCGGTCGCCGAGAGCTGCTTCCGCGAAGCGGTGGATATCGTCGATCAGATCGGCGATGTGGCGGCGCGCACCATGCTCGACGTGAACCTCGCCGAAATGTGGGTGATGCGGCATCAGTACGCGCAGGCGCAACAGAGTGTGCGTCATGCGACGACGCTCGCCGCGTCCACGGGCGATGCCACCGCGCTTGGTCAGGCCAGCAAGCTGCTGGGAATCATTGCCCGCGAGACGGGTGACTTGAGCGACGCCGCGCAGCACTTCGCGCGCGCGACGGAGATTGCTGAGCTACGCAAGGACGTGTTGCTGCAGGCGGAAGTGGCGCGTGAAGCGGGTGAGCTCGCGCGTCGTCAGGGTCGCAACAGCGAAGTCCTCACGTATCTCAATCGCGCGCATCGACTGTTCACACAGCTGCGTGCGCGACGCGACCTTGCCGATATCGACCAGCGCACCGGTCGACTCGAAGACGAGTTCGAACAAGTCGCGCGGCGCTGGGGTGAATCGATCGAAGCCAAGGATCGCTACACACAAGGTCATTGTGTGCGCGTGGCCGACGTCGCCTGCGCGATCGCCGCCGAGCTGGGCATGGAGGCGCAGGATCTCTTCTGGTTCCGTATCGGCGCACTGCTGCACGACGTGGGCAAGATCGTCATCCCCGAAGCGGTGCTGAACAAGCCCGGCCGACTCGACGACGAAGAGTGGGTGCTCATGAAGAGCCACACGACCGCCGGCGTGGAAATGGTCGCCGACGTGGAGTTTCCGTGGGATGTGCTGCCGATCATTCGCTCGCATCACGAGCGATGGGACGGCAAGGGCTATCCTGATCAGTTGGCAGGTGATGATATCCCGTTGGTGGCGCGCATTCTCTGCGTCGCCGACGTGTATGATGCACTGACATCGGTGCGCAGCTACAAGCGCGCACTCTCGCATGAGCAGGCAATGGAACTCATGCGGAAGGATGTTGGCGCGATGTTCGACCCATACTCGTTTGCAGCCTTCGAACGAATCGCCGATCGCTACGCGGCACCGGCCGCTCCGGAAGTCACGGCGACTTCCGCGACTGGCTTGGGTGACGAAGACGCGCGTCTGGCGCTCGATGACCTCACCGGTCTTCCGCAGCGTCGTGCTTTCCGCGAGACCGCGGAGCGCATGCTGACGGCGCGACAGACGTCGCAGCGCCCGGTATCGTTGTTGGTGATCGACATCGATCACTTCAAAATCGTCAACGACGCGTACGGGCATTTGCGCGGCGACGACGTCCTTCGGCTCGTGGCGAACGCGCTGCGCGGCGCGATGCGCGTGGATGACTACGCCGCGCGCTATGCGGGCGACGAGTTCGCCGTGGTGCTGCCGGGCACGCGACTGGCCGGCGCGATGGCTATCGCTGATCGCATTCGCAGTGCGGTGCAGGATGGCGCCATCGTCGATCCAGTTTCTGGCGCCGAGATCCGCGTGACGTTGTCGATCGGCGTTGCATCGGCACCCGAGCATGGCGAAACGCTCGATCCGCTTTTCGCGACGGCCGATGGCGCGCTCTACTCGGCCAAGCGTCGAGGTCGCAACGCGGTCGCTGCGCCGGGCCAGGATGTCGCGACGCCAACGCTGCTGTTGGATGGCTTTGTTGGACGCCGCGCCGAGCGCGAACGCACGCGTCGGCTGTTGGAAGACGCCGCGTCGGGTCATCCGCGCGTGCTCTGCGTGACTGGTGAAGCCGGTATCGGCAAATCCACGCTGCTGCAGCAGCTGGCGCCCGAAGTCGGCATTCGATCGGGCGCGATGGTGACCGGTCGCTGTCTCGAAGCCGATGTGCGGCCCCCGTACGGACCGTGGGCTGATCTGCTGGCGCAATTGCCCGTCGGCCCCGCCATCACCGATCGTCCGTGGCGCGAGCTCTCGCGTCTGCTGCCCTCGCTCGGGACGACGGCAACGCGCACGGAAGACGGTGCCGACGCGCGCGATGCACGCTACGCACTGCTGCAGGAGATTCACGAGTTCATCACACTCGCCTCACGCGAACGTCCGCTGGTCATCGTACTCGACGACATGCAGTGGGCTGACGACGGCACGTGGGACGTGCTCGAGCTGCTCGTGTCGCGGTGGCGCGACCAGCGGTTGCTGCTCGCGTTGACCGTGCGACCGGAAGACACCGGAAGCGCCGCCGCGGCGCGCCTGTCACGTCTGTCGCGCGCTGAAGGATTCGCCGATCTCGTGCTGGCGCGACTGGGTGAGCCGGAAGTCTCGCTGTGGATGCGCGGTATGTTGGGCGGTCAGTCGCCGGAAGAGGCACTGCTCCAGCATGTCATGAGTGCGTCTGAGGGCAATCCGCTCTACACCGTGCAAACCGTGCGCGCGCTGGCCGAGGATGGACGATTGCAGCATGACGGCCAGCGCTGGGTCTTCCGTGGCGCCGAGACACCCACGGTGCCAACGCCCGTACGCGACCTGCTCGAGCGACGTCTTGATCGTTTGGCCCAACCCACGCGCGATGTGCTCCGTACGGCGGCGCTGATTGGTACCACGTTCGACGCCGACTTGCTGCTCGAGGTCGCCGGTGTGAGCGAGTCGGTGGTGACCGAAGCGCTCGACGATGGCGCGGAAGCGCGTCTCGTGACGCCAGACGGGCCCTCGACCTCGATGCGCTATCGCTTTACGCATGCGCTATTGGCCGAGGTGCTGCGCGCGAATGGCAATCGGCTGCGGACGCGCCGCGTGCATGAACGCATTGCGCGTGCGCTTGCAGCACGCGGCGATGGGAGTGCGGCCGAGGTCGCGCGACATTTCGAGTGTGCCGGATGTCAGGACGAAGGTGTCCAGCACGCGCTGCGCGCTGCCGATCACGCGGCGCAGCTCTACGCGTATGACGCGCTCGAACACTGCCTCACCCTCGCCGAGCGTTTGGCACAACGTGAGGTGGACAGGGCCGCTGTGCAGTGGCGACTTGCGTCGATGTACGAAACGACTGGCCGCCTCGACGCAGCCGAGGCGGCGAGTCGCTTGCTGACCACGACGCTCGCCGACGGCGCACGCGAGGCCGGGATTCTCCGTCCTGCGCAGCGTCAGGTGCAGCGATTGCGGGTGCTCAAGGGGACGCCGGCGCGAGATGTACTGCCGATCTTCGAGCAGCTGCATGCGGCGGCGATCGCAGCGCATGACGAGAAGGAAGCAATCGCACTCGAGATGAAGCTCTCGCATGTGCATGCGCTGGCCGGCAGCGCTGATGATGCGCGCAAGCACGCCGAGGCGGCAGTGCAGGGTGCGTCCACGCTCGCCGATCCTGTTCTGGTGGCCGAAGCGATGCTGCGATTGGGCTCAGCGATGCTCGTGACATCACCGGGCGACGCCGTGCAGCAGTATCGCCTCGCGCACGATCGGTTCACCGCACTCGGTGACCGGCGCGGGGAGCTACGCTGTCAGATCAACATCGGTGTCGCGAGCGATCGCGCCGGCAACGCCCCATCGGCCGAACGCGCCTATCGCGCTGCGCTCGATATCGGCGAGGCAATTCACGCCGCCGATCTCACCGCGCTCGCGTCGATGAACCTGGGCGTACTGCTCATGAAAACCGGCGACTTCGATGAATCCCGTCGCCGTCTGACCGATGCGCACACCAGCGCCGCCGCGCGCCGGAATGAACCGCTGCGCCTCACCGCCATTTACAATCTCGCGCATCTCGCGCTCGAGTTGACTGATGAAGGCGGCGCGCTCGAGCTGTACGCCACGGCGCGACAGTTCGCGCGACAGCTCCAGCAGAGTGACGTACTCCTTGGCGCCACCGCCGGCGCCGGCATCGCCGAACTTCGCTTGGGGAATGTTGCCGCTGCGCGCCTGCTGCTCGCCGATTGCCAGCAGCAGCTCACAAGCTTCGGCGACGCGTGGTTCCAGGGCCGCGAGCTGTACGAAGCGCTCGCCCTGCGAATCTTCCTGCAGGAGTCACCGCGCCAGGTCGTCTCGGTACTCGACGGCGCACTCGCCAGGCTCGAGTCTCACGATCCGTACGCCGCTATCTGGCTCGCCGCCGAATGTCTCGCTGGTGCACGACGCCAGCCCGCAGTGGAAGCCGGCCTGATTGAAGTAACGCGCCGCCAAGCCGCACAAGCGAGAGCGTTGGGGTATCGTCCGTTGATCTCGAGACTCGGTGCGCCGCTGACGCTAGCGGCCTGAGGTCCGCCGCGACCGCCGTCACCGCTTCCGAGCGCAGTCGAGTTAGCGTAGTGCCCAGTTAGCGTCGTTCAGTTAGCGCCGAAACGCTCCAAACCGTCCCGGCGACAAGTACAATCGGCACCAACGCCACCCACCACGCCGACGAAAGGTAGGGCAGCGCATCCTGCAACATCCCGCCCCAACTGGCCGTCGGCGGGCGCACGCCGATGCCGAGAAATGCAAGCACGGCTTCCAGGGCGATAAGATCGGCGAGCAACAGCGCCGCGATTGCCGCAATCGGTCCGCGCAACGACGGTAGTACATGTCGCCAGCCCACGCGCCACGACGACACACCCGTCGCGCGCGCGGCTTCGACATACGGTTCGCTCAGCGCACGGCTGAGCTCCGTCTCGAGCAACGGCGTGAGACTCATCCAGCTCGTCGCGCCGAGAAGCAGTCCGAGCATCAACGGCTCGGGATTGGACAGCAGCAACAGCATCGCGAGCAGCACTAACTTGCGTGGCAGCGCGCGAAGCGTATCGCTCACAAGCGCAAGCGTGTTCGACGCGCCTCGCGGCAGCAGCGTGGTGGCGAGTGACCAGCATCCGGCAAAAAGCACCGCCAGCAACGTCGCAATTCCGCCTACCAGCAGCGAGGTACGCGCTCCATAGAGCGCGCGACTCAGGACATCGCGTGAGTAGACGTCCGTGCCGAGCGGATGTGACAGCGTGGGTGTCGCATTACGAAGCAGGCGCACATCGAACTGATGTGCCGGATCTGAAAGAGCAAGCCATGGCGCTGCGATGGCCGCAGCAACAATGGCAATGAGCATCCACAAAGCGATAGTTTGCCCGCGTGTACGCATCACGCCGCTCGATCGAGTGGCTGCAGTCGCATCCGTGGATCGAGCCGATGCGCAATCAGCGTGGTGACGAGCGAGCCAATCGCAACGGCCGCCGAGATCAGCACCAAACCGCCCGCCATGAGCGGCGCATCGCGCACCGCAACGGCGTGCACCATCAGGCGACCCATGCCTGGCCAGGCGAACAACGTTTCCACAACAACTGCGCCACCGACGAGTGTGGGTAGCAGTGCGCCCAGCAGGGCGACGCTGCCAAGACTCGCCTGCGGGAGCGCGTGCGTCCACAACAGTCGGCGTGTCGGTACGCCCTTCGCGCGTGCCACCTGCATGGATGGTGCCTGCGCGAGTGCTGCAATCGCCTGACGCTGCTGCCGAAACAGTGCTGGGCTCCAGCTGACCGCCAACACAATGGTGGGCAGCAAAAGATGATGCGCGCGATCGGTCCACTGCTCGAGCGTCGTTCCAGTGAGCGCGATGCGCGGATCCGCGAGGCCACCCGCCGGAACGAGACCCCATGCTGCAGCAAGTACCGCCAGCGCGATCGTTCCGAGAATCACGTCGGGCACGGTGTAGAGCGCCAGCAGTGCGCTCTGTAGTGCACGCGATGCGCGATGCTCGCTGTGCCAACCCGACCAACTGCCGAGCAGCACACCGACCAGCAGCGCCATTACCAATGCGGGAATGGCCAGTAGCAGTGTAGCAGGGATCGCTTCGCCGACTACATCGCGAACCGGCCGATTCTCGGACGTCGAGACGCCAAGGTCGCCTCGTGACAGCGCCTTCGCATAATCGAGCAGCTGCGCGCTGATCGGCGCATCGACGCGAACCGCCTGCACCGACCTTCCTTCTGTCGTTGATGACGCGGTGAGGCGATCACCTGGCAGCGCCACGACCAGCACAAATCCCGTCAGCGTCGCGAGGCTGACGACCAGGATCGTGCGCAGGAGTCGGGTAACGAAAAAGGCGGGCATCGCGACGAGGGAACAGACGTAACCTTTGTGACAGTTGGTCAGTCATGGAAGACGATTGGAACGCCGGATGGTCCCGCCACGGCGATGTCAGTTTCTCCTCCCGTGCACTACCTGCGATGCCAACTGCTTCTTTGCTCCGACGCGTTTTCCGAAATCCGTCCGCTGCCGTCGTGGTCACGCTGACAGCGCTCGCGGCCTGCGGCGGCGACAAGACCTCGAACGGCGATGATCCCAGGAAAGTCGCCGCGCTGGTGATCGCGACCGCGGTCGATCCCGACGCGCTGCTCCCACCGCTCGTGGCCAGCACGGCAGGGAAGCAGGTCATGGATCTGCTCTTCGATCATCTCGCCGATCCAAAGGACGCTGTCGTGCGTACCGAAGGCGATGCCGGCTTCGCGCCGCGTCTTGCCTCGAGTTGGCAGTGGGCGCCCGATTCGTTGTCGATCGCGTTCACGATCGATTCAGCAGCGAAGTGGCATGATGGCAAGCCGGTGACCGCCGAAGACGTGCGCTACTCCTGGGCCACCTACGTGGATCAGAAGGTCGGTAGCATACATGCGTCGAGCTTTGCTGGTATCGATTCGGTGTCGGCACGTGACCCGCGCACGGCCGTCGTGTGGTGGCACGCGCGCTCGCCTGAACAGTTCTTTCAGGTCGTCTACAATCTCTCCGTCTTTCCGCAGCACGTCTTTGGTGCGATCGCACCGGAGAGCCTCGCGACATCCGTTGCGTCGGCCGCGCCGGTGGGAAGTGGGCGCTATCGCTTCGAGAAGTGGGATCGCAAGCAGCAACTCGTGTTGCGTGCCGATTCCGCGAACTATCGCGGCGTGCCGCGCTTCGGTCGCGTGATCTGGTCGGTTTTCCCGGACGCCAACGCGGCGGCAACCGCTGTGCTGCAGGGTCAGGCGGATGTGATCGAGGTGCTTCGTGGCGAGGCGGTGCAAAAGGCCGCGTCGTCTCCCGCCGTGAAAACGGTGGAGTACGGCGGCTATGACTACGGCTATCTCATCTTCAATCTCAAGCCAGCGAAGGGCGCGTCGCGATTCAGCGATCGCGCACTGCGCATCGCGCTCTCTGAACAGGTTGATCGCGGCGCGATTGTCGCTAACGCCCTCGATTCGCTCGGCGCGCCGGCCCTCGGACCGCTCACGCGCGCCCTGCCAACCGCCGACAGTACGATCGCGCCGCCGGCGTTCGACACCATGCGCGTGGCGACCACACTCGACTCATTGGGTTGGAAGTGGAATGCCGCACACACCGCGCGTGAGCGCGCCGGGAGGCCGCTGACGTTTGCGATTCTCATTCCAGCTTCGAGCGGCACGCGTCGCCGAATTGCCGTGCTGTTGCAGGAGCAGTTTGCTCGGCAGGGCGTGAAGGTCGACGTCGACGCCGCCGATCCGGCGCTCTTCGCCAAGCGCTTGCGCACCGGCGATTTCGATGCCGCGATCAACGTCTGGCGCGATGATCCGTCGCCCGCTGGTATCCGGCAGTCGTGGGGAACGCCACGTGGTGATGACGTGGGCGCGAACTTCGGCCGCTACGCCAGCACCGCCTTTGATGCGACCGTGGACAGTGCCGCTCGCACCCTCGTTCCGGCCGAACGCGTGGCACTCTTCCGTCGTGCCTATCGCATCATCGTGAATGATGCGCCGGCGGTGTGGCTCTACGAGCCGCGCAATCTTGCCGCCGTGCGTCGCGATCTCACACCGGTCAAGATTCGCCCCGACGCATGGCTCGCGTCGGTAGGTGAATGGACGATCATGCGCTGAACACGCCGTAAACACTCGGCAAAACGTCTGTCGGTCGAGTTCGGCCCGGACTATGTTCAGCCCGGTTCGCCCCTCCCTTATCTGCTCGAGGCCCGCATGGGAAAGAATTGGTTGCTGACGCCCCTCCTCGTCGCGCCAACGTTGGTACCGGTTGTTGCGACAGCACAGACGCTCGACATCGTGGCGCAGCCGGCCACGGCGATGATCTTTCGCGTGAAAGCGCAGGACAACAGTCTCGTTCCGCTTGGAACCGGCACCGTGCGCTTCAAGCTCGAAAAGAATGATCCGAACACCATCGTGGTTCGGCAGGAAGGTTTTCGCGACGAACGCCGTGCATTCAGTCGCGACGCTGAATACAAGGACAAGAAGTTCACGCTCTTCCTGAGCCGTCGCGTCGTGGAAATCACCGCGCAGCCGTACGACGCCATGTTGTACGTCAACGGCGAAGCGCGTGGCTCGCGTCAGCTCGAACTCGATGTCGACGAAGGCGGCACGGCGACCGTCGAACTACGGAAGCCGGGCTTCGCAACGCTCAAGCGCGTCTATCGCTGGGAAAAGGGGAGCACCGAGTATCCCGTGCCGCGCGATCGCCTCGAGCTCGTGGATCGTCGCGTTGCGGTGGTGGCATCGCCAAGTGGTTCGGAGATTTTTCTGGGTGACACGAAGTTGGGTGACACCGATGCCGATGTCGTCGTACCGCGCGGTGGATGCACGACAGTCACCGTGCGCCGCACCGGCTGGTCACCCGCTGAGCGTCAGTTCTGCAACAAGGAAGGCATCCCCGATCCGCCAATGAGCGATCGTATTGTGCTCTCGGGGCGCGTCGTGAACGTCAACGCGCCATCGTCGGCGCGTATCTTCGTGAACCAGAAGCAGGCCGGAACCGGCAGCTTTGCGGTGAAGGTGCCTGATGGCACGTGCGCCAAGGTCCGCGTGGAGCAGCCCGGCTTCGTCAACTGGGATCACGAGTACTGCGTGCAGGCGAATGCGCCCGAGCCGCCGCTCGAGCAAACGGTGCAGCTCTCCGCCGATGACAGCTGGGCCGCCTCGGTGTCGAGCGATCAGGCGAACGTGAATATCACGATCGAAGTCGGCTCGAAGATGACTGAAGAGCAGGCGTGGAAGCTGCTCTCGAGCATCGTGCTGAGCCGCTTCGATGTGCTCGAGAACTCCGACAGCCAGACCGGCTATCTCCGCACCGCTTGGCAGATCAAGTCGTGGGAAGCGAGCGGCGTGGTCATTCGTTCGCGGGTGATCGTCAAGCGACAGAGTGATTCGCCGCTCCGCTACACTGTGAAGATCGCCTCCGAACACAACAAGGATTCGCGCATTTCGTCGAAGGAAGACGAAAATTTCTACGAATGGGATCGGATCCTCAACACGTACAAGGATCTCATCTCCGAAATGCAGTCACGCCTCAAGTAGGTCGCACCAAGACACAAAAAAGGGCCGGAAGCGCGCTGCGCTTCCGGCCCTTTCGTCATCCAGCGCGAGTTACTTGAGCGCCTTGTAGCGGAAACCGGCGATGTTCTTTCCGGTCGCCTTGATCGTGACGTTCTTCTTGTCACCCTTCTTGAGCGCGCCCGTCGAGTCGCTGCCCGTCGCAACGACATTGCCGGTGGCGTCCACGAACTCGACGGTCACCGTATGCGTGCCGCCGGCGGCGGCAACCTGCTCGACCGACAGCTGCACCGACACGTTCTCGGCGCCGCGCGTGAAGTTGACGACGTCCACCTTGGCCGGAAGGTTCTCGGCGTACGTCTGATACTTCACCAGCGAATCGGTCCAGGCCTTCTTCACGACCGGCGTCTTGGCGTTGCGCGCCATGCCCTGCGCCGCGTAGGCGAAGAACATCCACGCGTCGTAATTGTTCGGATCGATCGCCACGAGCTTCGTGGTCGGGTCGATCATCTTCTCGAACTGGTCCTTGCCGTAGTACGTCGCGGCAACGTTACGCAGCGCATCGCGCGCCGCGACATTCTTCTTCACCGCGCCTTCGAACAGCTTGAGCGCGTCGTCGCTGCGATTGGCGCGCGTCGCGATCACGCCACCCATGGTCAACGTGAGGTCCGTGGCCTTGTCCGGATTGGCAAGCATGCCGGCGTACACCGACGGGATGGCCGCCGTGTCCTTCGCCAGCGTCAAAGCGTCGGCCCAGTTGCTCAGCATGTTCGCGATGTCCGGATTATCCGGCTGTTCAGCCACCAGCACCTTGAACGCGTCTGCCGCTTCCTTGCCAAGCGTCTGCGCCTCGGCGCCCGACGCACTGCTCGCGAGTTCGAGCTGCGTCATCGCGAGGTAGTACTGGCTGTTGTTCTTGAGTTCCTTGTACGTCGAGTCGGTGCCCGCGAACTTGACGACATGGCCCCAGTGCATCACGGCGGCCTTCTTGTCGTTCTTCGTGTTGGCCACGTTCGCCAGCACGTAGTGCGCATACGGGCTCGTGCCCACGAGCGTCATCGCGCGCTTCGCGTAGAACTCAGCCGAGTCGCCCTTGTTGGCGCTCATCGCGTCGAGCGCGGCGCGGGTGTTCGCGAGCCACACTTCGTTCTGACGGCTGGCCGTCAGGTCGGCTTCACACGCCGGGGCGGCGGCGAGCTGCGCCTTGAACGCCTTGTCGAGCTCGGTCACCACATCGTACGCTTCCGTCGGGTTCGTTGAGAATCCGAGGGCGCCACGCGTCGTCGGCGCGGTCGTGATGCCAGGCTCGTTGCCCCACAGCATCAGCGACTGCGCGAGGAGCGAGTTGTAGCCACCCGGGTTCTTGGCGAAACGCTCTGGCTTGGTGTCGAGCTCCTTGTCGATCTCCTTGAGCAGCTTCACGCGTGCTTCCGACGACGTCGCCGCGCGCGCCTGCTGGGCCCTGAGCATCAGCAGCCCAAGTTCCTTCGGGTTGTTCTGATCGATGGAGCACCCGCCCGAAACACCGCCCGGCTGGGCGACCAGGGGAAGGCCGGCAAACGAAAGCGCCGCGGCCGCGCCGGCGATGAACGTCAAACGCATGACGTGTCCTCAGAGGTCGAATTGGAGCAGTAAGATCCGGACCTGCCGGCAAAAAAGTGTCCGGCGAGCCAGGGGTGTCGTTAGGGACCCGATGTCCTTTACTTGAAACTACTATGACCGATCGGATCCGCACCCGGTTCCTTGTGATCGGTAGCGGAGTTGCCGGTTTGCACACCGCTTGGCGCGCTTCCGGGCATGGCCCGGTGACGGTGCTCACCAAGCGATCGCTTTTCGACTCCGCCACCGCCTACGCGCAAGGTGGCATTGCCGCTGCCCTAGGGGCCGGCGATTCCCCCGAATTGCATCATCGGGACACCCTCGCCGCCGGTGCCGCCCTGTGCGACGCCGAGGCAGTGCAGGTGCTCGTGCAGGAGGGGCCCACCCGAGTTCGCGAACTGCATGCGGCCGGTGCGCGCTTCGATCTGGACCCCGACGGCGACTTCAAGCTGGGCAAGGAGGCCGCTCACTCGCGGAATCGCATCGTCCACGCGCACGGCGACCAGACCGGCGCCGAGGTGGCGCGGACGCTTGTCGAGAAGGTGCGCGAAACTGCCGGCATCGAGGTGATGGAGACGGCGCGCGTCCTCGATCTGCTCCTGATCGACGAGGGCGACGGGCCTCAGGTGGCCGGCGTGCGCGCGTCAATCGCCGGGAAGCCGGTGGAGATTGTGGCCGATGCGACCGTGCTGGCCACCGGAGGCTGCGGCCAGATCTTCCGGTACACGACCAATCCGCAGGTCGCGACCGGCGACGGCTTCGCGATGGCGCACCGCGCCGGTGCACGGCTCGAGGACATGGAGTTCGTGCAATTCCATCCGACCGCGCTCGACACCCCCGAAAATCCACTTGCGCTGATTTCCGAGGCGGTGCGCGGCGAAGGGGCTGTCCTGCTCAATGCGCGTGGCCAGCGGTTCATGACCACACGTCACCGGTTGGCGGAGTTGGCGCCCCGTGATGTGGTCGCACGTGAAATTTTTCGTGAGCAACAGGCGCATGGTCGCGTCTTCCTTGATGCGACCAAGCTCGGCGCCGGCTTCGAAGCGCGCTTCCCCGGGATCTACGCGATCTGTCGAGCGCGCGGCATCGACCCGGGGCGCGAGCTGATTCCGGTCACGCCAGCAGCCCACTACATGATGGGTGGCGTGGTCACCGATCTCGCCGGTCGGTCGAGTCTGCCGCGATTGTACGCGGTCGGCGAAGTGGCGCGAACCGGCGTGCACGGGGCCAATCGGTTGGCGTCGAACTCGCTGCTCGAGGGGTTGGTGTTCGCGGAGCGCGTGGCGCGCGATCTTGCAATCACACCCGACAACCTGCCAACGCCCGGACAAGAGCGATGGGATGTGCCGCCGCTCGCCGACCGCGGCGCGGCTCAGGTCGCTGCCGATGCGATTCGACAGCTCATGTGGGATCATGCCTCGATCGCACGCACCGCGCCCGGGCTGAGGCGCTGCAAAGCGGCGCTCGAGCAACTTGGCGAGCGGCTCGCCGCTGGCGCGACTGAGGAACGCAATCTGCTCACGACTGCGTTGCTCGTGACCGAAGCCGCGCTGCTGCGCAAGGAGTCGCGGGGAGGGCACTTCCGAAGCGATTTTCCAAAGACCCGCCGCAAGTGGCAGGGGCGACACATTACCTGGTGACGGCGCCGCCGTGGCTGCCGCGCTTCCCGTTTCCCGCTGGGCATGACGATTCTCGACGCGCATTACGATCAGGCGCTCGCCGCCGAAATCAAGGAACTCGCGAAAGCCAAAAACGCCGTCATTCTGGCGCACAATTACGAGCGTCCGGAAGTGCAGGATGTGGCCGACTATGTCGGCGACTCACTCGGCCTCTCGCGCGAAGCGGCGAAGACCGAAGCCGATGTCATCGTGTTCTGCGGCGTGCATTTCATGGCCGAAACCGCGGCCATTCTGTCGCCGCACAAGACGGTGTTGCTTCCCGATCTCGCCGCGGGTTGCTCACTCGCCAGCACGATCAACGCGGCGCAGCTCCGTCAGTGGAAATCCGAGCATCCGGGAGCAGCGGTCGTAGCGTATGTGAACACGACCGCCGAAGTGAAAGCCGAGAGTGACTACTGCTGTACCTCAGGCAACGCCGTCGATGTCGTGAACGCGATCCCCGCCGACAAGGAAATTCTGTTCCTCCCCGACATGTTCCTCGGCGCGCATGTACGCCGTGAAACGAAGCGCGAGAACATCCATGTCTGGATGGGCGAGTGTCACGTGCACGCGGGGATTGACCCTGAGCACATCAGCCGTACGCGCGCGCAGCATCCGGGCGCGGAGTTTCTGATTCACCCCGAGTGCGGATGCGCCACGCCGGTGGTGGAGGCGATGAGTGCTGGCGCGATCGATCCGTCGGGCGTGCATATCCTCTCGACCGAAGGGATGATCAAGCGTCCGGCGCAGAGCGATCATGACACGTTCATCGTCGCAACCGAGATCGGTATTCTGCATCGTTTGCGTCGCGAAAATCCGTCGAAGCGATTCGTCGCGGCCAACGATCGCGCGCAGTGCAGCTACATGAAGGTCACGACGTTGGAAAAGGTGCGCGACGCCCTCCTGCATCTGCAGCATCGCATCACGGTCGAGCAGGCCACGGCCGATCGGGCACGCCTGGCGATCGAGCGCATGGTGTCGATTGGTGGGAACTCGGGCGTTAGCCCGTTCGGTCCGGAGGACCCTGGCGAATGACCGCTTTTCCGCTCACGCCGGAGCAGGTGACCGCCCATGTGCGCGTCGCACTGCAGGAAGACGAGGCGTTTCACGACGTCTCCACGCTCGCCACAATCGTCAGCACGCGTCATGTGCGAAGTGCTGTCGTTGCCAGACGAGACGGTGTGATTGCGGGAATTCCGATGGCGATCGAGGCCTTCAGGATGCTCGATCCATCGATCGCCATTCGCGTGGAAGCAAAAGACGGCGTACGCGTGAAGAAAGGCGCGGTCGTCCTCGCGTTGACCGGACATGCGCGCGGCATGCTGAGCGCCGAGCGTACGGCGCTCAACTACCTGCAGCATCTTTCCGGCATTGCGACGCTGACCTGCCGTTACGTGGAGCTGGTGAAGGGCACCAGCGCGCAGATTCTCGACACCCGGAAGACCACGCCGGGCTGGCGTCTGCTCGAGAAGTACGCCGTGCGCTGCGGTGGCGGAACGAACCATCGCATGGATCTGCGCAGCGGTGTGTTGATCAAGGACAACCATCTCGCTGCCGTGAACGGTGACATCGCCATGGCGGTCACGCGTTCTCGACAGCTGGCGGCGAGCGGAACGCCGGTGCAGGTCGAGTGTGACACGCTCGAACAGGTCGAGGCAGCCCTTGCTGCTGGAGCCGATTGGATCTTGCTCGACAACATGGACACCGAACGACTCACCGCCGCCGTCGCGCTCTGTCGCGGTCGGGCGATCACCGAGGCGTCCGGTGGCGTGAACCTCGATACGGTGCGGCCGATCGCCGAAACTGGTGTTGATCGCATCTCGATTGGCGCGCTGACGCACTCTGCACCAGCGCTCGACCTCGCGCTCGACTTCGACGGTCTGTAGTCCACTATGCCCGTCCGCACTCCGATCCTCACCGAACACGCCTCGCGCATTCTGTTCGAGGGTTTGATCGACTACGCGGGACTCTTTCCCCCGGCGGCACTCAGCATGCCGCACGTCGTGCGTAACTACGCGCACTATCGCGCCGGTTCGGCGGGGTGGATGCTCGGGCGATTCGTCTGCTCGGCCGCTGCTCTCGAACTGTTTTCGGAGAAAGCCGATCCGCTGCTGCCACGCGACCACGGCGCCATTCCGTGGCGCATCAGCGCCACCGGCGGTGGTGACCTCACGAGTGATCTGGCGCAGATCGCGGCGTTCAATGAGCGCCATCGGGTCTGCTTCGAAGATTTCGGTGCCATCGCCGATGCATTTGAAGTGAAGGCCGCGACAGGCGCCGACGTACGACGCATCGCCGCCGAGACGCCCGCCGAACTGACCACCTACATTGAGATCGCGCTTGGCGAGGGTCTCGACGCACAGCTCGACGAGATCAAGAGCGCTGGTCGTCGCGCCAAGATTCGCACGGGCGGCACCACCGTGGAGGCCTTTCCAGCGTCCGCCGATGTCGTGCGCTTCCTTCGCGGTTGCATTGCGCGAGACCTGCCATTCAAGGCCACCGCGGGGCTCCATCATCCGCTCACCGGCCCCTATCGGCTGACGTACGAAAGCGACCCGCCATTCGGTCGCATGTTTGGCTTTCTCACCGTATTGCTGGCCACCGCCCATATCGGCAACGGCGGCACCGATCAGGAAGCCATCGCGCTGCTCGAAGAGTCGGATGCGACGCACTTTGAAATCAACGACATTCACATGGCCTGGCATGGACCTGACGGTCCGATCACGTTCGCGCGCGAAGCGCTCCTGGCCGTTCGTCAGCAGGCCCTCGTCAGCATCGGGTCGTGTTCGTTCACCGAACCAGTTGATGAGAGCAGATCTTTAGGCTGGCTCTAACCAAACCGCTCGTAAGCGTGTTTCAGTTAGCGTAGTCCAGCTAGTGTAGTCCGGTTAGCGCCCCTACTCGTCTATGAACTCGAAGCAACTCTCGTGGGTACCGTCCGCCAATGGTCACCCGGATTTCCCCATCCAGAACTTGCCGTTCGGCGTCTTCCGTCGCGCCGGCAGCAACGAGGCGCCGCGCGTTGGCGTCGCCATCGGCGATCAGATTCTCGATGTCGCCGCCTGCCTCGCCGCTGATCTGTTCGATCATGTCGACGACCTGGTGGAACGTGGCGGTCGCGCCTGCGCATCGCCGTCGCTGAATGCGCTCATGGCGCTGGGCGCGCCGGTGCGAAAGGCGCTGCGCATCGCGCTCACGCGATTGCTCGACAGCGAAGCGTCGGTGCACGACACACAGATCGCGCAGCATGCGCTCATCGCGCAGGCGGACGCCGAACTGTTCCTGCCTGTGCAGGTCGGCGACTACACCGACTTCTATGCGTCAGTGCATCACGCAACGAACGTCGGCTCGATGTTTCGCCCCGACAATCCACTGCTGCCCAACTACAAGTGGGTGCCGATCGGCTATCACGGTCGTGCGTCGAGTATCGTAGCGAGCGGCACGCCGATTGTTCGACCGAATGGACAGCGCAAAGGGCCGAACGACACCGAGCCGTTGATGGGACCGTCGCGCTCTCTCGACTACGAACTCGAATTGGGGGTCTTCGTCGGCACGGGCAACGCCCTGGGCGACACGATTCCGATGGATCGCGCCGAAGAGCACATGTGGGGAGTGTGTCTGCTCAACGACTGGTCGGCGCGAGATATCCAGAGCTGGGAGTATCAGCCACTCGGGCCGTTTCTCGCCAAGAACTTCGCGAGCACCGTGAGCCCGTGGGTGGTCACGATGGAAGCGCTCGAGCCGTTCCGCGCCCCACTCGCGCTACGGGCCGAGGGCGATCCGGCCCCGCTCCCGTATCTCGCGAACGCGAACGACGCGGCGCGCGGTGGTCTCGATCTCACACTCGAGGTCTCGCTGCGCACGGCGCGCATGCGTGAGGCGGGCGACGCGCCAGTGCGTATCTCACGGGGGTCGAGCCTCGATCTCTATTGGAGCTTCGCGCAGATGCTCACGCACCACGCGAGCAGCGGCTGCAATCTTCGATCGGGTGACCTGCTCGGTAGTGGCACCATCTCGGGTGCCGATGTTGAGAGTCGCGGGTGCCTGCTCGAGCGCACATGGCGCGGCGCGCAGCCGGTGGCGCTCCCCAACGGCGAGACACGCGGATTTCTCGAGGACGGCGACGAGGTGATCATGAGCGCCTACGCTGAGCGAGCCGGAGCAGTCCGCATCGGTCTGGGTAGCTGCGTCGGGCGAGTCCTTCCAGCACGGTAGATGAGCGACCTGCTCTTCGCGCGAATGCAGATGGCCATGTCGCTGGCCTTCCACATTGTATTCGCGGTGGTGGGCATCGGCATGCCGGTGTTGATGGTGATTGCGGAGGGTCGCTGGCTCAAGAGTGGCGATCCCGTGCTGCTTGAACTCACCAAGCGATGGGCCAAGGGCACGGCGATCATGTTCGCAGTCGGCGCCGTATCCGGCACCGTGCTCAGTTTCGAGCTGGGACTGTTGTGGCCCACGTTCATGGAGCATGCCGGCGCCATCATCGGCATGCCCTTTTCGCTTGAAGGGTTTGCGTTCTTCACCGAGGCCATCTTCCTCGGCATTTATCTGTACGGCTGGAATCGCATTTCGCCGCGCGCGCATTTCGTTGCCGGTGTGGTCGTCGCCGTGAGCGGTGCGTTGAGTGGCATGTTCGTGGTCTGCGCGAACGCATGGATGAATGCGCCATCGGGATTTGCGATCGTCAACGGGGCAGTCACCGACGTCGACCCGATTGCCGCGATGTTCAACGCGGCGGCGGGCACGCAGGTACTGCACATGATGCTCGCGGCGTTCGCGGCCACCGGCTTTGCCGTGGCGGGCGTGCATGCGTTTGCTTTGCGTCGAGGCTCCCCCCACCGCGCCTTCCATCGAGCGGCGCTGCAAATCGCCATGTGGATGGGACTTCCGGCGGCCATACTGCAGCCGTTGAGCGGGGATTTGAGCGCGCGCGATGTTGCCGTGCGACAGCCGATCAAGTTGGCGGCAATGGAAGGGCATCTCCGTACCGGTCCGGCGGGGTTCGTCATTGGCGGTTGGCCGGACGCGACGACGCTGACGCATCGCGGTGCGGTGGAAATCCCCGGCGGCTTGTCACTGCTGCTGCACGGCGATCGAAACGCCGTGGTGGCCGGTGTGGATACCGTCGAACCGCAGGATCGGCCCCCACTCGCCATTGTCCACACGGCCTTTCAGATGATGGTGGCCTGCGGCACCACCATGGCAGCACTCGCACTGTGGGGTGCGCTGCGTTGGTGGCGCCGGCGTCGTGGAAAAGGCACGGCGCTCCCCGACGACCGTCGCTTTCTCACGATCGTGATGCTCGCGGCGCCGCTTGGCTTCATCGCGCTCGAGGCGGGATGGACAGTCACCGAGGTTGGACGACAGCCGTGGATCATGCACAACGTCATGCGAACGGCAGATGCGCTCACGCCGATGCCCGGACTCGCCGTGCCGTTCGTCCTCTTCACCCTGCTGTACCTCGGACTGGCCGCGGTCGTGCTCTTTCTGTTGTGGCGGCAATTGCTCAAGACTGGCATCACGCACGAACCACTCGGGCTGACCGGCGAGATGCCAATTCCGCTCTCGCCAAGTCGCACCGGCACGTACCACACGCCGTGAGCGAGTGATGGTTGAAGTCACGAGCGTGACCGCGACGGTCGTTGATGCGATGAGCATGACGTGGACGTTGCCGCATCTGGTAGCGGGCGCCATGGTGCTGTCGCTCAACGCCTACCTGCTACTAGGCGGCGCCGATTTTGGCGGAGGGGTGTGGGACCTGTTCGCCAGAGGACGTAGTCGGGACGCGCAGCGCCACCTCATTGCCGATGCCATCGGGCCGATCTGGGAAGCCAATCATGTCTGGCTCATTCTCGTGGTCGTGCTGCTCTTCACCTGTTTTCCCAAGGTGTATGCGCATCTCGCCACCGAACTGCACGTCCCACTCACGATCATGCTGATCGGCATTGTGCTGCGCGGGTCGGCGTTCACGTTTCGCACCTACGATCGCTCCCGCGATGAAGTGCAGCGGCAGTGGGGACGCATCTTCTCGGTGGCCAGTCTGCTTACGCCAATCGTGCTGGGCGTCTGTCTGGGTACTGTTGTGGGCGGTCGGCTTCCCCTTCGAACCCGCGCGGAGCAGAGCACGTTGCGCTTTGTCGAGCGGTTCCTCGATCCATGGCTTGCTGCTCCGTTTCCGTGGGCGATCGGACTGTTCACGCTGGTGCTCTTTGCGTCGTTGGCGGCGTGCTACCTCACCTGCGAAACAGATGACCGTGAGTTGCAGGAGGTCTTTCGACGTCGGGCCTTGCAGACTCAAGTTGCTCTTGGAGGCGCCGCACTTCTGGCGCTGATACTCGCGCGGGTGGAGTTCCCAGACCTCTTCATCGGTCTCACACGTGGAGTGGGCGCGCTTGCCATGCATACCGTGACGCTGGGTGCGACCGGTGCGCTGCTGTGGGCGCTTGGATCCCGACGCTACATGCTGGTGCGGGGAGCGGCGGCGGTCCAAGCCTCCGGCATCCTCTGGAGTTGGGCATGGACGCAGTTCCCGTACATGCTGCCGCCGTCAGCCACGATCACCGAGCTCGCCGCGCCGCGCGTGACGCTGGAGCTGGTCATGAGTGCGCTGGGTCTCGGCACGCTCATTCTGCTGCCTGGCTTCGTGTACCTCTTTCGGATCTTCAAGGGCGGGCGCGCGGCCGGTCACTAGGCCGTTCGCGTCCCGCCAGTCGACCGATTGCGAAGGGCTGGCCGTACCGTAGTTTGCGACTATGCGTCCTGACCTCATTCGCGTGGTCCTGGTCGACGATCATCAGATCGTCCGCGCCGGACTCAAAGCCGTGCTCTCCACCGCCAAGGATATCACGGTCGTTGGCGAAGGGTCGAGCGGAAAGGATGCGCTCGTGCTCGCGGAGCGTCTCGACCCTCATGTGATCGTGATGGACCTCTCCATGCCGGACATGGACGGGCTCACCGCCACGCGCGAGCTGCACAAAGCCAACGCCACGCGCACGACCAATCCGGAAGAACCGGCGACGCGCCGGGTGCTCGTGCTCACGATGCACACCGAAGATGAACATCTGGTCGCCCTGCTCGAAGCGGGCGCCGGTGGCTATCTGCTCAAGTCGGTTGCTGATCGCGAACTGGTGGACGCCGTGCGCACCGTGGCTGCCGGTGATGTATACGTGCAACCCACCGCGGCGCGCGCATTGGCGCGCGGTCTCGCCAAGCGCGATGGAAACGCAGAGGAACGCACGCGCTTCGAGAAGCTCACCGATCGTGAGCAGGTCGTGCTCAAGATGGTGGCGGAAGGGTACACAGCACCGGAAATCGGCGAGCACCTCACGATCTCGCCCAAGACCGTGGATACGTATAAGCAGCGCATCGGAGAAAAGCTCGGACTCACGCATCGCACCGATTACGTGAAGTTCGCGCTCAAGCTCGGTTTGCTCAAAAACGACGCCTGAGTGAGCGCCGTCTGCCATCTCGAGCGCGTGGCGTTGTATACGCGCGACGCAATGCCTGCGGCGTCCGCCGCACCGAGGGTCGAACCCTACGTCGGCACCACCGTCGCCGCTGACCTGTGCGAGTACTGCGACGCCGCCACGCTGACCTGGCGCAAGTGCAAGCAGATCTGCACCAGTTGCGGTCAGATCAACCGGAGTTGCGCGGACCTCTAGCTGTCGCCGTGCCGGTGAACGGCACGCGTCTGCTCATCGCGATTGAGACTCCACGCCGGGAGCGGTGGAATCGCGACGTCCAGCATCGCATCACTCGACGCGTACGTCCGCTCGTCGCGGACACGAGTCGCAATCGTGCGACGCAACGCATCGATCGACTCACCAGCGTCGCCTTCGAGCTCCATGCGTACGTTGCGGAAGCGACGCCCGCTCTGCATGCAGAACAGCTCACACAGGGCGATCTCCCGGGCGCACGCCTCGGCCCCGCGCTGCTCGATCAGCATCTGCGTGCGCGCAATGGTGGTGGCGCGCGCATAGAGCTCGATCGCCATGTCGGCCAGTCGCTCCACAACGAGCTGGCGATGCAGCACCTCACGCTTGTGCGTGGTGATGGCCTTCTGCGTGGCCTGCGCCAATTCGGCGACGTGCTTTTCAACGTACGCGGCATGACCGCGCAGGCTGCTGTGCAGCGTCACCGAAAAACGATCACGCTTGCCCAGCGCACTCGCGACGCGCTGCGCGGCAAAACTCGACACCAGCCCAAGATTCTGCAGCGGATTGCGTAGCGCATCCGCCAGCTCCTTGAGCTCTTCCGCCGGGCCCTGAATGCCGTTGAGGCCAATGAAGAGGCGCAACACTTCATTCGCCCCCTCGAAAATCCGATTGATGCGCGCGTCGCGCAGATAGCGCTCATAGGGCCAGGGCTTCACGAAGCCGCGCCCGCCGGCGAGCTGCACCAACTCGTCGGTGCTGCGCCA
Organism: uncultured Gemmatimonadaceae bacterium; assembly: GCA_966112585.1. Lineage (GTDB taxonomy): Bacteria > Gemmatimonadota > Gemmatimonadetes > Gemmatimonadales > Gemmatimonadaceae > Gemmatimonas. Next base: position 81,881 of record CBHWDN010000009.1, on the reverse strand, counting down.
TACGAGCTCGCTCGCAAAGACCTTGGCGCACGCGGCTTCGAGCGCGGCGTCCACGTCCTGGCGCTCCAGGGCGGCCGCAAGGGCACCCACCATGGCGTCGGCGGCGTAGGTCTCGCTCGCCATCGTGGCCATCTTCCGCTGCGTGATTTCGAAATGCGCGAGTGGCGCGCCGAACTGCGTGCGCGCTTCGGCATAACGCGTGAACTCCCCGAGCAACTTCTTGCACGCCGAGGTGCATCCGCTCGCCAGTGACAACCGGCCGGCGTTGAGCGCATTCACCGCCACGCGGAATCCCTTGCCCACTTCGCCCAGCACATGGTCGTCGGGCACGAAGAGATTCTCGTAGACCAGCTCGGCCTGCGTCGAGCCGCGGATGCCCAGCTTGTGCACCGTGCCGTCGACACGAAAGCCCGGCATGTCAGGACGTAAAATGAACGCCGTCGGGCGCATCACCGTCTTGCCGTCGCGCAACACCGGCGTTTGCGCAAAGGTCGCGATCACGCCAGCGCGCTGGCCGTTGCCAATCCAATGCTTGCGACCGTTGAGCACCCAGCCCGTGTCATCCGCGCTACGCGTCGCGGTCGTGACCACATGCTGTGCATCCGAGCCAGTCTCGGGTTCGGTGAGCGCATACGCTGCCAGCATCTCGCCACGCGCGAGGGCGGGGAGGTAGCGCGCCTTCTGTTCGTCGTTGCCGGCAATCACCACGGCTTTGCTTCCCAAGCCGCAGTGCACGCCAATCAGCACACCGAGCGACGCATCGATCGACGCGACGGCGCCGAAGACACGCGCGTACGCCGTCGCGGACAACCCCTGACCGCCGTACTGCCTGGGGATCGTGAGTCCCAACAAGCCCGCGTCGGCGAATGCGCGAATCACCGCTTCGTCGAGCGACTCCTGCTCGTCGAACTTGCGCGAGTCGATCAGCCCCGACGCCACCATCGAGTTGACGGCGTCGACCAAACGGCGCACGGTGGCCGCTTCCTCCGCATCCCGCGCATCGAGCGGCGCGGGATACGGAAAGAGCAGCGATTCGTTTAGCTCACCGGCGAAAAGCTCTCGCAGGAATGAGGGAGGCGTCGTCCTGGAGGGCTCGCTCAATTCTTCTTCGTCACCGGCGCGGTGCTCTGCACCGATTGACGCAAAGGAGTGGTGGCTGGCAAGATCGTCACTTCAACGGTCGTTGCCTTGCCTTCCGGCTGATTGTTGCTGTTGAGCGCGCGTAGCGTGAAGATCGCCGTACCCGCATTCGACGCCGAGACCGTGACAATCGTCGCCTGACTGTTCGCCGTACCCGTCGCCACCGACGGCGAGCTGCTCTGCACACTCACCGAGCGATTGAACAGCTGATTCCCGGCCGCATCGCGAAGCGTGATCGCGAACGACTTGTTGGCGGAGTTGAGCGTCGCCGAGTAGTTGCCGGAGACCACGATCGAGTCGACTGGGATCTGCTGCACGATCACGCTGGCGCTGCCCGAACGGCCTTCGCTGATCGCGGTGATCGTGATGGTACCCGGGGCCAGCGTGGACACGAGCCCCGTGCCATTCACCGTCGCCTTGGTCGGATCGCTGCTCGTCCACTCGATCGTGCGATCGGTGACCGTCGCGCCCGTGGAGTCCGTGAGCGTGGCTGTGAGCTGACGCGTCTGCCCCTGCGTGACACTCGACGTGCTCGGCGAGAGCACCACCGTCGCCACCGGCACCTTGGTGATGGTGAAGCTCACCGTATCCACCGCGCCTTCGGCATTCACGGCGATTCGTGCGTTGCCGAGCTGCAGGCCCGTCACCAAACCGTTCGCCGACACCGTCGCGATCGCCGGCGTGGCGCTCGTCCAGCTCACCACGCGGCCCGGCGGAATCGTACCACCCACGGAGTCGGCAAGCGACACCGCGAACTGACGCGGGATGCCGATGCGCAGCGTGGACGGACGCGGCGAAATGGCCGCCGTGACAATGCGCGCATCGACCACTTCAACATCGGCAGAGCAGCTTACCGCCGGATACTCAACCGAAGCGGCGGTGATGCGGGCCGTGCCGGACTTGATCGCCGTCACGAGACCAGACTGCGAAACCGTCGCCGAGACCTGATTGCTGCTCGTCCAGCTCATCGGGCGATTGATCGACGGAATCACGTTGCCCGCGGTGTCCTTGAGCACGAAAACCGGCTGGGTGCTGGCAGTAACCGTCAGCTTCTGATTGGCCGGCGACAGCGTGCACGAACCAATCGGTACTTCGGTGACCGTGATCGACGCGCTGCCCGTCTGCTGGTCCAATTCGGCGGTCACGACGGCATTGCCGGTCGACAGCGCCGTCACGTTACCGCTTTGGTCGACCGAGACAATCGACGAATTGCTCGAAGCCCAGCGGAAGGTGCGGCCGGTGATGACGACCTGCTGCGCGTTCTTGGCGACCGCCGTCAGCTGACGGAGATTGCCTCGGCGGAGCGTGATGGTGGCCGGCGTGATCGTCACCGACGCCGCCTGCTCAGGCGTCACCGTGACTTGCGTGTTTCCGCTCTTTCCGTCGGCGTTGGCCGACACCGTGGTCGTACCCACCGCGACCGCGATGACGACGCCTTCGGTGGTCACCGTAGCGACCGACGTGTTGCTCGAGGAGTACGAGATCTTCTTGTTGCGAATCGAATTGCCCTTGCAGTCGAACGCCGTGCCCACGATCGGCGACGTGCCGTTCACCGGAAGCGTCAGCGTTTGCGGGGCGACCGTGACCGTACAGGCGTCGGCCGTGGTCTTGAGATCGAGACAGCCGGCGAGGCCGCCAAGAAGGAGCAGCGCGGCGCCAGAAAGGCGCGCGGCCGACGAGACATTGTGGGCAACGACCCGCATGCAGGTCCGTCCTGAGAACAAAAGGTTAGCGGCATCGCCGGGCGCAATTCGCCAGGCAACACCGGAGATTGATGCCATACTAGGACGCACCGCCGCTGGCAGCCGTAACTGTTACAGTGCCGGCACACCATTGCAAGAGCTTGGCCGCGGAGACTCCCTCGGTACAACTTTCCACTCGCAATGTTTCCGCCGGACTCGACTGAGAGGTACTCCAGTACGACCACTGACACGGCCCGCGCCCTCTGGCGCCGCACCGTTGGCTGGGTCGCTGGCGCGGTCGTCCTGCGCGCCCTGCTGTCGGCGATGGTCCCGCTGCTCCCAGACGAGACCTACTACTGGGAGTGGTCGCGCCATCTCGAAGCCGGCTACTTCGATCATCCGCCGGGAATCGCCGTCCTGATCGCCGTCGGGACCGCGCTGGGCGGCCCGACCGCGTTTGGCGTTCGACTGGGACCGGCGCTGGCCGCACTGCTCACGCACCTCGCAGCGGTATTCTGTGCCTGGCAGTTGGGTGGCCGCGAGCGCTCCGGCGCCGTCGCGGCGCTGCGTGCAGCGCAGTTGGTCACGCTGCTCCCCATCGCGACGCTCGGGTTGGTGCTCGCCACACCCGACGCTGCGCTCTTCGCCGCGACCATGGTGGCCATGCTGGCCGTCGAGCGCGCGCTGGCCGCGCCAGTCCGCAGTGTACCGAGTTTCGCCTGGTGGACCGCCGCCGGCATCGCGCTCGGCGCAGCATTCGTCGCGAAGTACACGGCGGTGCTGCTCCCGATGGGGCTGGTGCTCGCCTGTCTGGTGCACCCCGCACTGCGTCAGCGCTTTCGCGAACCCGGACCCTGGATTTCCGGAATTCTCGCCCTCGGCATGTTTGCGCCCGTGGTGGCCTGGAATGCGCTCAACAACTGGGTGTCCTTCCGCTTTCAACTCGGACATGGCTTCACGCCAAGTGCACGCGGCAACCCGCTGTCGCGCGAACTCGAGCTCGTCGGCGGCCAGGCCGGTCTCGCCTCGCCCATCCTTTTTGGTTTGATGGCACTCGTGGTGTGGCTGGCGCTACGCGATGGGTGGCGCACGCGACAGGCGCAGCTGCCGACCGACGTCACGCCGCGACGCTTCGCGTTGGCCATGGTCGCCGTCACGCCGCTCGCGTTCTTTGCCATCAGCGCGTGGCGCAAATCAGTTGAGGCGAACTGGCCGGCGATGATCTATCCCGGCGCGATGATGCTGCTGGCCACCTCCACACACGACCAGGTCACGAAGCGACCCTGGCGCAACGGCACCGTGCTCGCGGCCTTGCTGCTCGCGGTTGTAACGGTGCAGGCGTGGAAGCCGGTGCTGCCGCTTCAGCCGCGCAAAGATCCGATTGCGCGTGCGCACGGCTGGCAGACGCTGGCTGATTCGGTCGATGTCGCGCGTCGCGACGCCTTTCTCGACGGCACGGTGGATCAGTTCGTTTCTGCCGATCGCTATCAGGACGCGTCCGAACTGTCCTTCCACCTTTCCGGGCAGCCGTTCGTGTATGCGCTCAACCTCGGCGGCCGAACGAATCAGTACGATGTCTGGAAGAACGCCTACCAGAGCATGCATCCAGGGGACGGACTCATCGCCGTATTCGACGCCGATCAGAAGGGCGACTCGCTCGCCGCAGTGGTTGGCGGCTGGTTCGCACAAACGAAGCGCGGCGCGCGCGTATCGCTGCAGCGCAATGGCGGCGAAATTACGGCACGACAGATCTGGCTCTATCGCATCGCGCGCGACGTTCCGCGCGAGCGACCGTCTACGTCACCCTGAATTCACCGGTGATTTCGCGTATGCCCACCGCAGCACCGCCGTTGAGTTTTCTCGTTTTGCTGGTGGTCGCCGGCGGTGGCGCCGTGGGTTCAGTCGCGCGCTACGCTGTCGGTGTGCTGATGGCGCCAGCAACCGGCGCATTTCCGTGGGCAACACTGCTGGTGAACGTCGTCGGTGCGTTTCTGATCGGCTGGTTTGCGCGCGTCTTTTCAGCGCCGGACGCCGATCACGTGATGCGACTCGCACTCACCACGGGTTTCTGCGGCGGATTCACCACGTTCTCGACACTCAGCGCCGAAACGGTCACGCTTCTGCAGCAGGGCAAGGCCGGACGTGCCGCCCTCTACATCGCCCTTTCACTCCTGCTCGGCCTCACCGCGACCTTCGCCGGTCTCGCCGTAGGCACTCGAGCATCGGCGTAGCACTTCTGCGCACCATCGCGAATCATGACATCCATACCCGCTGACATTGCCGCTCACTGCTCCGCGCACGATGCGCGTGCACTCGATGAACTCTTCGCGTTCCTCCGCATTCCGTCGGTGTCGGCGCGTTCGGAACATGCGACAGACTGTCAGGCGGCCGCGCAGTTCGTCGCGGATTCGCTCACGCGCATTGGATTCACGACGAGCATCGAACCCACCGCGGGTCATCCCATTGTCGTGGGTGAATGGCGCAAGGCGCCCGCCGGCGCGCCAACGCTTCTGATCTACGGGCATTACGACGTGCAGCCAGCGGAGCCGCTCGAGCTGTGGACATCGCCCGCTTTCGAGCCCACGGTACGCGACGGTCGCGTTTACGCGCGCGGTTCGGTTGATGACAAGGGGCAACTCTATCTCCACATCAAGGCGCTCGAGGCGCATCTCGCCACGCGCAAAACGCTTCCGGTGAACGTGATCGTGCTTGCCGAAGGCGAAGAGGAAGTGGGGAGCGAGCATCTCGAAGAATTTCTCGAGCGCGAGCAGAAGCGACTTGCCTGCGATGCGGTCGTGATTTCCGACTCCACGATGTTCGCGCCGGGCATTCCGAGCATTCTTTCAAGCTTGCGCGGCATGGCCTATCTGCAGATCGATGTGCGCGGCGCGAACGGCGACCTCCACTCCGGAATGTATGGCGGCGCGGTCGTGAATCCGGCAATGGCGCTCGCGCGCATTCTCGCCACGATGCACGACGACACCGGGCGCATCGCTATTCCCGGTTTCTACGACTCCGTGAAGCCGTTCCCCGACAATGTGCGCGCGCAGATGCGTGAGTTGCCGTTCAGCGATGCGAATCTCATGCACGAAGTGGGCGTTACCGCACTTGGCGGTGAGCCGGGTTTCACCACGCTTGAACGGTTGTGGACTCGCCCAACCTGCGAAGTGAACGGTTTGCTCAGCGGCTATACCGGCGAAGGCGCTAAAACCGTGCTGCCAGCGGTCTCAATGGCGAAGGTGAGTTTCCGCCTCGTTCCCGATCAGGATCCACAGGAGATCGCGCGGCTCGTTCAGGCGCATGTCGCGCGTGTCGCACCGGCTGGAGTGACGGTCACGGTGACCAACCTGCACGGCGGTCGCCCGTGGCGTGCGGATCTGCAGGGGCCGATCATCGACGCCGGAAAGGCTGCACTCGCCGCGGCCTTTGGTCGTGAGCCCGTCATCACCGGTGAAGGTGGCAGCATTCCGGTCGTTGGCGATTTCGAACGCATCCTCGGTGCGCCGGTGCTGCTCATGGGTTTTGGACTGCCCGGCGAAAACGCGCATGCGCCCGACGAGTGGATCAGCGTTGAGAACTATCAACTCGGCATTCGCGCGGCGGCGGTACTCTACGAAGAGTACGGACAGCGCGCGACGCGCTGATCACGTCGCTGCGAAAACATTCCGGGCGCGTTGCCAATTTGGCAACGCGCCCGGTTTTGCATTCAGAATGAAAATGAACTGAGAAGATCGATTTTTGAGATTCTTACTGAGAGATCACTGAGAACAGCTGGTCGATCAGAAGCTGCCGAGCACGTCGTCCGTCGAATCATCTTCGTCGAACGGGATCAGCGTCGAAGCCGACACTGGAAACACGTCGTCAGACTTTTCGGCACGTGCCGCGACCGTGCGAACCGCTGGCTTGGCCGGCTTGGCGGCCGGACGAGCCGGAGCCGCCGGACGGGCCGCCACGCGTCCACCACGCGCCACTGCCGGCGGCGTGCTGGCCCGACGCGTCTGCGCCGACGTCTTGCCGGCGTGAGACTGCGCCACCGCTTGTGTGTTCGAGTTGTCGAGCGTGAACTGCGACGCGAGTTCGAGCATCTCACCCGCCTGCGCCGAGAGTTCGGCCGCCGCACTCGCCGACTCTTCCGAGTTGGCCGCCGTGCGCTGCGTGAGGCCGCTGATCTGCGACATCGCGCCAGTGACTTCGGCGAGTTCCTTGTCCTGCTCAACCGCGCCTTCGGCGATGTTGTGCATGATCGTCGCCGCGCGCTGCACGCCGGTGCGGATCTCTTCGAGGCGACGCATGACGCTTTCGTTGAGCTTCACACCCGTCTCCGCCTTCTGCACCGACTCTTCGATCAGCGTCGACGTGTTGCGTGACGCTTCGGAGGCACGGATGGCGAGGCTGCGCACTTCATCAGCCACCACCGCGAATCCCTTACCCGCATCACCAGCGCGAGCCGCTTCAACAGCCGCGTTGAGCGCCAGCAGGTTCGTCTGGAACGCGATCTCGTCGATCGTCTTCACGATCTTCGCCGTCGCATCGGCCGACTTCTTGATCTCGGTCACCGCATCGGCCAGCGCCGTCATGCGCTCCACACCCTGCTCGGTGGTTTCCGAGGTCTTCTCCATCGCCGCACGGGCTTCCGCTGCATCCGCCGCGTTCGCCTTCGTACGCTCGCTCACCACGTTGATGCGATTCGATACCTGATCGATCGCGCCCGCCTGGTCGGCCGCACCGCTCGCCAGTTCCTGGCTGCCGTCGCCGATTTCACGAGCCGCCGCATTCACCTGGCCGATGGCCATCGAGAGCGATGCAAACACTTCACTGATGTTGTCGAGCGCCGTGTTGAGCGACGCCTTGATGTCGGCATGCTCGCCCACATAGTTGCCCTGCACACGCGCCGAGAGATCACGCGCGGCAACCTTCGACAGCACGTCCTTGGCTTCGGCGATCGGCTGCACCACCGCGTCGAGCGCGGCGTTCGTGCCGGTCACGAGCTCGGCGTACGCCCCATGGAAGCGGTCCGGGTTGCCACGCTTGGACAGGTCGCCATTCGTCGCGGCCACGATGACCGTGTTCACTTCACCAACGACATCGCGCAGCGTGTCGGTGGCGCCATTGATGTTGCGCGAAAGCGCATCGTGCTCGGAGCGCACTTCGACATGGGCTGACAGATCGCCCGTCGCCAAACGCGAGGCCGCATCCGACACACCGCTGATATACGACAGCATACCGCGGAACGCCTCACCCAGCTCACCAATTTCGTCGGTACCCGTCACCGTCACTTCGGCGTCGAGCTTGCCGCGCGCAATGTCGCGTGCCGTCGAGGAGAGCGAGCGCATCGCGCCGATGATGCTGGTCACCGTGCCCCAGGCCAGAATCGCGAGCGCCACCAGCGAGACCACCAACGCCACCGTCGTCACCCAGCGCGAGGTGCGCTGCGCGGCATCGGCCTTGGTGAACGCCTCGGCAATCGCCGCTTCCTGATCCGCGGTGAGCTTCTGCAGCTCCTTCGAGAGCGCCGCGTACTTGGACTTCACTTCGGTGGCGCCACCCATGAGATCTTCCATGGCGCCGGTGATCATGCCCTTGCTCGAACCCTTGGCGCTCGACGCGTACGCCGTGAACGCGGCGGCCAGTTTACCGGTGACCGCTGAATCGACCACCGCGTTGTGTGCGAGCGAGTCATTCGCCTGCACGAAATGCTTGACGAGCGTATCGGCGAGCGTGATCGCGGCCGTATCGCTCGCGCCCACGGCGTCGCGCAACGCTCGCTGATAGTTCTCGAGGAGCGCCTGCTGACGACGGCTCAGCTCGAGCGCGGGTTGATAGCCATGTTCGATGGCCGCGAGCTGAGTCTGCGCGCGCGATCCCAGAACAAAGGAGGCCGACAGGGTGACCACAAAACCAATGGCCGACACCAGGGGCAGGGCGATGATTTTCGCCCGCAAAGAAAGAGAACGGAACATGGCTGGCTAACGGAGACGAAACCGAAACGCCAGACGTCGTCGCCTGGCTGGGGCACGGGGTTTCGTATCGGCCGTAAGGATTTCACACTTGAGCGTTTTCCCATACGCCGCCGCGTCGCCGTCACGCCACGGGCACACTCGTCACCCCCCGCGACCGCTTTCGCGGCTCGTCCCGAAATGCACGCGCCCCGGAGGATTTCGCGTCGCGAAATCCTCCGGGGCGCCCGGCCTGCGCCGTTGCTGTTTCAGTACTTGCGGTGCTTACAATCCGTCAAGCAACGAATCGTTGTTCGACGTCGCCGCAATGCGCTTAATGAGCCACTCCATCCCGGCCTGCGGCGGCAACTGATGCAAGCCGCGGCGCAGCAGATGCACCTTCTCGAGCTGATCGGGGCGATAAAGCTTTTCCTCGCGACGTGTACCGCTGGTGGCGATATCGAACGCCGGGAAGATGCGGCGATCGGCAAGCGAGCGATCAAGCTTGATCTCGCAATTACCGGTGCCCTTGAACTCCTCGAAGATCACGTCGTCCATGCGCGAGCCCGTTTCGACGAGCGCAGTGGCAATGATCGTGAGCGAGCCGCCGCCGTGCTGCTCGGCGATCATGCGGGCCGAGCCAAAGAACGCCTTGGGCTTCTGCATGGCGGTGGCATCGAGGCCACCAGACATGGTGCGGCCGGTGCCGCGATCGACCGTATTGTGCGCACGAGCCAGACGCGTGATCGAGTCGAGCACGATCACCACATCGCGTCCCTGTTCCACCATGCGACGCGCACGCTCGAGCGTCATTTCGGCGACTTCCACGTGACGCTTGGGGGGCATGTCGAAGCTCGAGGCAACCACCTCGCCGTACCCCCAGGTGATCATTTCGCTCACCTCTTCCGGGCGCTCGTCCACGAGGAGCACCAGGAGCGCGGCCTGCGGATGATTGATCGCCACGCCTTCGACGATTGCCTGGAGCAGCGTCGTCTTGCCAGCGCGTGCCGGAGCGACGATGAGTGCGCGCTGACCATAGCCGATCGGTGCAATCAGATCGATCGCACGACGCGTGAGCTCAGGGCCGGTCTTGGCCGGGCGCCCCGTCTCGAGCGTGAGTTTCCGATCCGGATAGCTTGCGACGAGCGTGTTGAAGTCGGGGCGCTTCTCGAGCACGACGGGTGAGCCGTCGTTGAGCTGCTGCACTTCGACCACCACATAGCGTCCGCGGTGATCGCGGCCATACGTGGTATCGAGCTTGTCGCCGCGACGGAGCTGATGCAGACGCACCAGCGCGGGCGGAACGAATGGGTCGGCCGGATCGGGGAGATAGCTGTTCTCGGCGCGGCGCAGAAAACCGCCATCGCGCGAGGCATCAAACCAACCGGACATCGTGCCTTCAACGGCAACTGCCTGCTGCGGGCCACGATCAAACGGCGCTTCGCCCTGGTTGTTCGGGGCGCCACCTCCACCTTGGCCGCGACGGAAGCGATTGCGGCCGCGTCGTCCGCGGCGGAAACCGTCATCCCCCTGTTCGTGCCGATTGGGACGCTCGCCACCGGCAAAGTTGATCCCTTCGGCCGCTGGTGCCGCCGGACGCTCGCCGCGGTCTTCGCGCGGGCGATCATCCCGCGGCCGATCATCACGCGGACGGTCGTGGCGATCATCGCGCGGACGATCGTTCCGGTCGTCGCGACCACGATGGCGATTGCGACCGCGACGACGGCCGCCGCGCTCACGCCGATCATTATTGAAGGTGCGCTCCGGACGATCGGTACGCTCCGGGCGGTCCTGACGCTCCTGGCGTTCCGGTCCATCCGTGCGATCGAACGCGCGATCATATCGGTTTTCGGGCTCGCGTCGCTCGCCGTTGTTGCTCGGGCGATCCACCGGACCGTCGAATGGTGACGGTGGAACAGCGCGCGTATCCAGGCGCGATTCGGTACGCTCGGGACGGGATTCTTCTCGGGGCTCCCGCGCTTCGCGGCGCGGCTCGGCGCGCGGTGCTTCTGGCGGAGGAGCGGCGGCTGGCTCGTCGGCCGCTGCCTTGGTCTTACGCGTCGTAGCCCGTGGCTTACGCGTTTTTGGGGTGTCGCCGTTATCGGCGGCAGGCGCTGGGGGAGGCGCGGCCGGGGCCGCTTCGGCGGCCGCCTTGGCGCTTCGGGAGCGCGTCGTACGCGCGGGAGGCGCGTCGAGGTACGGATTGTCATCCCCGGTGGATTCCGGGGCGGGCCGCGCCGTTTTGCGGGCGCGGCTGGCTGGACGCTTCGGTTCGGTCATTCGACTACTGCGAGTGGTACTGGAAACGCTCGTCCAGTCGGACGGAGCGATGGCACGACAGCTGACTGCGGTGCGTCACGCGAAAGCGTTACGCGAATGCATCACGCGAATGCATCTCGCAAATGCGTAGCGAGATCGGCTTTCGCGATCGCGCGGAAGTGCGGACAGCTCAAGGACGGGGTAGGGAGGACCGTCGCTCAGATGGAATGGTGATGCCACCATTCCGGTGACACCATTCCGGTACCGCGGGGGAGGCGTATTGAAGCGCCTCTGGTCACTTCAGACGCGACAACGATGTCGCATTCCGGCGGGCTTACGACCGGCAAGGGGTCGCGGCCTCGTCATGGAACCCCGGCGAACAGTGTCGCCGCAGAATCCCGTGGTGATCCACTCGGAGTATTGCCAGTCCAGCGCTGCCGCGCAACCCCGCGCCGTCTAGCTTTACGCGCATGATAGCTCCGCCGATCGACCTGCCCGCTGCCCTCGCCGACGCCGTGAACGCCTACGAAGCGTCTGGCAATGTCGGTGCCCTGATGGAACGCCTGCATCATCTCCGGAATGGCGCCATGCCCGACGCCCTCGTCGCGGCCGCTGAACCGTGGTTGCATATGCCCGAAGTCGCCGGCCCTCTGTATGAACGGGTCGTTGACGAACAGCCCACCAACGCCCGCGCCCTCGTCATTCTCGCCAACGCCTACTGGCTTTCGGGCCGTGGCCCTGAGCTGGTCGGCGACCTCGCCAATCGCGCGCTCGCGGTCGACCCGGTAAACCGCGGCGCCTGGCATCTCTGGGCGCTCACGGAAGGCAATCAGCGGGATCGCACGGTCCGCTGGCTACAGGTCACCCAGCGCTTTCCCGACGACCTGCTCGCCAAGGCCGCGTTGGCCGACAACGCGGCATCGCTTGCCGCCGCCGAGCACGACAAGGAAGCGCTCGACATGGCGATTGGCGCCTACGAAGAACTGTGGGCGAACTCACCAACCGCCGAGCAGCGCGCGGCACTCGAAACCGCGCTGAACACGCTCCGCAACTACACGTTCTGATTCACGCCCGATCTCTTTGATACGTATGAGCGACACCACGCAGGGTCCGCCGCACGATCACGCCGCCGGCAACGAAAGCGCGGCCCTCGCCGAGTTCCGTCAGTTCCGTGAGCGCATGAACACGCGCATCCTCGGCGAGAACAATCTGGTCATCAATCGGTTCTTCAATCTCGATGGACGCGCGTACGAGGGCGGTGCGCTCAACGTCAAGACAAAAGAACTGTTGGGGCTCGTCGCCTCGCTCGTGCTGCGCTGCGATGACTGCATCACGTATCACGTGGTGCGTTGCGCCGAAGAGGGTGTGACGCGTGACGAGATGTTCGAGACGCTCAGCATCGGCCTGATCGTGGGCGGCAGCATCGTCATTCCGCACCTCCGTCGCGCCGTCGATCGCTTTGACGACTGCGAACGGATGCGCACTACTTGAGACGTGAGATCGCGTTGCGCTTACGTTCGGTGCGGGCGGCGCCGCTCGTCGCTCCCCTGAAGCACACTGTCCCGGGTTCGGAAAGCCGCTGCGCGTCTTCCGAAGCCGGGACAGCTATGCTTCATGTGAGCGCCGACCGGCTCCGCACGCGGGTCTGAGCGAACGCCACCTCGCCCACGCCGACTCGCTTGCGCGTCGTCGTCGCTGCTGAGTCGGTCGCGCGCAGAAAGTGCGCGCGTGAAGTGCGATGCGTGTCCTTCACGACAAGGTCAATGTGGGTGTTTCGACCACCGCGTCGCTGCTATGCGCTGAAGCGTGATCAGAGCTTGCCGCCGCGCGCGTCCGCGCACCGAACCAAGAGCGATCTCGCCGAAGCAAGATCGGACCAAACGACAACACCAGCAGCAGCGGCGTTACGGTCGAGCGATCGTCTTGGGATTGCCGTCGGACACGTAGCGCGCCCACGCGCCGGGCTTGTCCATGGCGTCGAGCGTTGGCGTCAGCTTGGTGCCGCCCTGCAGCGGCACACGCGGCAGCGAATGCGGATTGAATTGCGGATCGTACGGACTGCGCGCCGGGCCACCCGCCACTTCAAAGACCGCTTCGTGTGCGTACCGGATGTCGCGCTTGCTCTTCTTGTCGTACCACGACCCCGCCCACGCCAGCGAGCGGTTCTTCGGCCAGAGCCCGTACGGCAGCGCGAAGCCACGCACCTTGTAGCCCGGCATCGCGCTGTCGATCGCCATCGCGCCACGCGCGAGCTGCTCCTGCACCACCGCGTCGGAGTACTTGTTGAGCTTCGCGTGCCACAGCGTGTGGTTGCACAGTTCGAAGCCCTGCTTGGCGAGAAACTGCACCTTCGGGAAACGCCACGCCGTCTTCTGACCGTCGATGCCCTTGTCGCCAAAGAAGGCGTGGCCAGCCTCTGCCGCGGGGAGCATGCAGAAGAGCCCCTTGGCCTTCCAATCCGGATGCGCCTTGATGAAATCGAGCAGCATGCCAACTGCGCTGGTCGGATCGACCACGAGCTGGCCGTTGCGCTCGAGGTAACGGAACTGACTCGGAGATGCGTCATCGAAGGTGAACAACACCGGCGACTTTCCGGCCGGAATGTCGATCGTCTTGTCGAGGATCTCGGAGAGATTGACCGGCACATAGTCGCGGCGATGCAGCTCCTCGAGCTCGGCCTTGAACCGCTCGCGCGAAACCTTGTACGAGCCGTCGGCATCGACGACCTGATGCCATTCCACGATCGGAATACGGCCCAGCTCGTTCGGCACCCTCAGGCCAGTCTTGGGCTGCGCACTCCCGGTTCGCGCGGTGCTGGCACTTTCCTTCCGATCTATACGTAGGAAGGGACTCGGGGTGGCGCTGACGGGTGTTGCAACCATTTGGGCCGCAGCGACCATCAAAAAGGCGGCGACCACCGCGCCAATTCGGCGAGTGGTTCGAACAGCGTACAGACGAACGGCCTTGGACACAGGATCGGACAGCAAAGAGTCGGACGTTAAGGTGACGTCCGAGCAAGCTAACGACTCCGCTTCGCCCCGACGTGGTCGCTGGCGGCGTGCGTCACTGTACGCCCTGGCTCTTGTCGTGGCGGGCGTATTCACCACATCCAGCTGGTGGTGGTCCTGCGGGTGGCAGGGATGCCCAACCACGACTGAGCTGCGCGCCTGGCGTCCCACCGAAGGCGGTGCCCTGCTTGGTCGCGATAGCGCGCTCGTCAGCGCGCTGGCGCCCGTACGGCGCGTGAATGTGCCGCTCGCGCGCGTCCCCGAAACGGTTCGCGCGTCGTTCATTGCGGTGGAAGATCGTCGCTTCCGCGCCCACAGCGGGGTCGATTGGCGCGGCGTCGGGCGCGCGTTCTTCAGTAATCTCCGCGCGGGTGGTGTACGCGAAGGTGCGAGTACCATCACCATGCAGCTCGCACGCAACGTCTTCCTTGGCAATCGGGCGACTGAACGCAGCTATGGTCGCAAACTGCTCGAGTGGCGCTATGCCATGCTGCTCGAGAACGCGCTGAGCAAAGACGAAATCCTCGAGCGCTATCTCAACGCCATCTATCTCGGCAATGGCGTGTACGGCGTCGAAGCCGCCAGTCACGACCTCTTTGGGAAACGGGTTGGCGATCTCTCACTTGCCGAAGCCGCCATGCTCGCCGGTTTGCCGAAAGCGCCGTCGAGCTATTCGCCACGCAACGACCGCAGGCGCGCGCTCGCGCGCCGCTCCATTGTGCTCGATGTGCTCGAGCGCGAGCACGTCGCGCTCGCACCGGCGATCGCCAATGCGCGCAAGGCACCACTCAAGATTGCACGGCAGGAATGGACCTCATCACGCAACGCCGACTCCTGGGCCGTTGAAGCGGTACGGGTGACGCTCGATTCGCTGCGTGAGGCCGGCGTGATCCCGCGTGCGCTCAACGACGGACAGCTGCGCGTCTGGAGCACCATCGATCGTCGGGCACAGGTCGCCGCCGAACGTGCGGTCGCCTCCGGCGCGTCGGCGATCGACGAGGAACGTCGCTACGGCGGCGGAGACCTCAGTGCGTCGACACGCACACAGGGCGCACTCGTGGCCCTCGATCCATCGAATGGCGCCGTACGCGCCATCGTTGGCGGTCGCCGGCTTGAACGGAAGGGATTCAATCGCGCGCTGCGCGCGAAGCGTCAGCCCGGCTCGACATTCAAGCCGTTCGTGTACGCGGCAGCACTGCAGAACGGATTCACCGCCGCCAGCATGGTCGACGATGAACCCATTGAAATCGGCAATGGCCGCAACATCTGGCGACCGGCGAACTACGGCGATGACTACGCCGGTCGCATCTCCGTGCGGGATGCGCTTGCGCGTTCAGCGAATGCGGCCACGGTGCGCATCAGTCGCGATGTCGGTGTCGATCGCATCGCGACGCTCGCGCACGCGCAGGGCATCTCGTCGGACCTGCCTCTGGTGCCCGCGTTGGCGCTCGGTGCCGGTGCCGTCACGCCACTCGAGCTCACGAGCGCCTACGCGCCGTTCGCGAACGGTGGTACGCGCATCGAGCCGTATTTGATCGAAAAGATCGAGGACCCGTTCGGTCGGGTGCTTTGGCAGCGTCCGCCGGGTGCCACGCGAATGGTACTCGACGCGCCGGACGCGTTTCTCGTGACCTCGCTGCTGCAAGGCGTGGTTGATCGCGGCACCGGATACGCGGTGCGCTCGGCTGGCATTCGCGGACCGGTTGCGGGGAAGACCGGCACCACAAACGATGGTACCGACGTGTGGTTCGTGGGATACACGCCAACGCTCGTGGCGAGTATCTGGTTCGGCGCGGATGTGCCCACACCACTCGGGTACAACGCGAGTGGCGGACGTCTCGCCGCACCGCAGTGGGCGCGCTTCCTGCGCGATGGCTGGCACAGCCCGGAAGAGGATTTGCCGTGGACGCCACCGCCAGGGATCGAAACGAAGCAGATCGACATCGCCACGGGTAAACTCGCGAGCGATTGGTGCGGTGAATCGCGTCGCGAGTACTTCCGCATTGGCACCGCGCCGCGCGGTCAGTGCGAAGACGATCAGTGGCTCGCGATGCGCGATGCCGATCCCCCCGACTGGGATCCGCCAAAGCCACCGGAACCACCTGAAGTGGCCGAAGCACCCAAAGCGATCGCGGCCCTGGTCAATCGCGCCCTCATCGCAGCCAACGCGAGTGATCGCGCCAAGGCAATCACTCGCGAAGTGTCACGCGAAGTCATGCGTGCAGTACGCCAAGCCAATCGCGAGGTGCGCCAGCGTAGCCAGGAAACACAGCGTCAAGCTTCGCGCCGCCCAGATGTCGCGACACCACCTCGCTGAATACCGCGCGGAAGTCGGTCGTCAACGCGAGATCGCGTCCCTCGTATAGCTGCTCGGGCGCCAGGCCCGGCCAGCGCCCCATGACTTTCCTGGGGCTGCCAAGCGATCCACCGATCACGAACATCGCGCCGGCGTGACCGTGATCGGTGCCACCGGTGCCGTTCTGCCGCACGGTGCGACCGAATTCGCTGCAGGTGAGAATCACCACATCTTCCATGCGATCGCCCAGGTCGGTCACCAGCGCGGCGATCGCGTTGGAAAAGTCGGCGAGACGATTCGCCAGCTGTCCGTTCGCGCCACCCTGATTCACGTGCGTGTCCCAACCGCCAACATCGGCGAACGCGACTTCGAGCCCAACACCGGCTTTGATCAGCTGCGCGATTTGCAGCAGTCGATTGCCGAACTCGCCACGCGGATACACCGCACCATTCTGCGGCTGATACTTCTGCGGGTTCGCGGCCTTGAGCACCTTGAGCGCCTCGAACATCTCACTGCCGCTGCCGTGCACCAGGTCGGCGTTGCCAGTACGATAGAGCGCTTCGAGTCGACGTTCAGCGTCACCACCGGCTGAGCGAATCGAGAACTCATCGATCGAGTTCATCGCGACGACTGGCGAGCTGCCGCCAAGGATGCGCGGTGTTTGCGCGGTCATCGCGACCGCACGGAACGGCGCCGTCGCCTGGTCTGGAGCGCACGCTTCGCACGTGCCCTGCACGGCGAGATAGCGATTCAGCCATCCGTCGGTCGTACCTTTGCGGTCGGGTGTGCCGGTTTCCATGTAGTCCTGCGCATCGAAATGCGAGCGCGTCGCACTCGGACTGCCAACGGCATGAATGGGCACGAGCAGGCCGCGATCCCAGAGCGGCTTGAAGCTCGCCAGCGATGGATGCAGTCCGAAGTAACCATCGAGATCGATCGCGCCGGCCGCGCCGCTGACGCGCGCCGGTGTCTGAATCGCCAACTGCGGCCGCGCGGCGTAGTAGCCGCGATCACCGAATGGCACGACCACGTTCAACGCATCCGCGGCGCCGCGCTGAAAGAGCACGATCAGCGTTTTGCCACGCGCCGCGCGCGGCAGGTCCATCGCAAATGCCGTGCGGCGCAGAAAGCTCGGTGACAAACCCAGGGTCACCAGCGACAGCGCGCCACTCTTGAGAAAGACTCGACGATCCATGCGAATGACTCCGGCGCTCAGCGCCGCTGAAATTCGGGCGCGCCCAGCGCGAGCCCAACGATTTGCGCGAGCCCAGCGGCCGGCTTCGCCGGTCCGAGCACTGGAGCGAGTGAATCACCCGTCGCGCGCTTCTCGAGAAACGGATTCGTGCCCGTGAGCAGTACCTGACGCGTATCGCTCGACGCATCGCCGCCGAGCAGCACGCGAATCACGCCGTCCACCTGCTGATCGCGCGGCAACGCGGTGAGTGGCTTCGCCGGCGCCCAATCGGCCATTCGAACACCAGGGACGCGACCACTGGCCACCGCCAACCCAAAGTTGATGCGATTGAGTATCGCACCAGTATTCATCCACGCGTCGCCCGTCTCGGGATATCCGTTCGGGGCCTGATGACCGAAGAGCGGCTGTCCGAGCCGAGTCACCAGCTGCGACGTGCGCGGCGTCGAATCGGGCGCCGCGTTCATCGCCCGCAAGGCACTCGTCACCAGCTCGAACGGACTCTTCACCTTGCTTCGATACGCGCTGGTCGCGAAGAACTCGGGGCTCGTGATGATCGTGCGCACGACCTCGCGGATGTTGCCATCGCTCTTGCGGAACGTGGCCGCCGCGCGTTGCACCAGCGCCGCTGGCGGCGTGTCGCTGACGAATCGACGCGCCAGCTTGGTCGCGATGAACTCCGCCGTCTTGGGATGCTTCGCGAGCATGTCGAGCACGCGCTCGCCTTCGTCTTCGCCATGACCGGCGGGAAACTTCTCGCCCAGGATGACTTTGGCGCCGGCATCGTGCACCTGCGGACGGAAGACGAAATCGCCACCCTGCGCGCCGCGATCGAGCGTCCATCCGGTCAGCGCGCGCGCGACTTCGATGACATCCTGCTGTGTGTAGCCACCGTCCACGCCCAGCGTGTGCAGCTCCATCAATTCACGCGCGTAGTTCTCGTTGAGACCGCGCTTGCGCTGCGCTGCCGCATTCACGAGCGGCGCGAGCTGCGGACGCTGCTGCACGACCTGCCGCCGCACATTCGCGCGACGCTGGGCCATGCGCGCGTTCACCGGCTGCAGCACCGGCCTGCCGCTGTCGGCCACACTCTGCCAGTTGTCGAGGTAGTACAGCATCGCCGGACTCTTGGCGACCGCACCCAACAAGTCGCGGAATCGCCCCATCGCGTACGGGCGGATTGTGTTCACGTCGTACGACGTGAGGAAATAGCGCGTGCGGTCCTTGCCGGAGAACACACTGAAGTGGTTCTCCCAGAAATCGACCAGCACTTCATCGAGCTGCCGCTCCGACAGGACCGCCCGGGCGACCCGACTCGACGCGAGCTCGCCCACGAACTGATTCGACTGACGCGCCATCGCACGGATGCGGGCCGAGTCTTCGGCCGTGGTCTGCCCACCACGTCGCGCCAGCTGCGCAAACGCCTGCGCCGGCGGTGGATACTGCTCCAGCAGCTCAGTACCGCTTTTCCCCAACGTCTCGAACTGCGCGAGGAAACGGGTGGTGTTACCGTCGTCCACGCGCTCGGGGCGGAGCTGCCGTTCGATCCAGGAGTCCACACCCATGGCGCGAACCGCTTCGACATCACCCGGTCGAGCGCCAAAGGTCAGGCGACTGAGGACGTGATGGACCTGCTGATCGGCCGTTTGTTCGCGCTGGCCGGTTCCGGCGCCTGCGACGGCCATCGCGCCCATGTCGGATCCTCGCGCCGCGTGACTGGCGGACGACGAACAGGCTGCCAATACCATTGGCACTGCCAACACGAGAAATCGACGGATTTGGTGCACGCGCGCTCCTGGCTTGGTCACGCATTCTTGGACGTGGAGGCGGGGCGGACGTTAACTGCGCTAACTGTCACGACGCTAACGGCGACTACGCTAACTGCGACTACGCTAACGGAGCCGCGCTACGGGCCCGGATCTAGGACTTGAGATGCGAAGGCGCTTCGCGCTTCGATCTCAGATCCGGCGATCCGGGGTCCGGGGTCCGAGGTCCGGGCCCGTAGCGCCAATGAGTTAGCGCAGTCGCAGTTAGCGTAGTCGCAGTTAGCGTAGTTCAGTTAGCGCTGTTGTATGTTGTGCACATGTCCGTCCAGCGCTCGTCCCAGAAATTTCAGGAATTGCTCGACGCAGCCTTCGCCGTGGGGACGCTGACGACCATTGCCACTGGCGGCGCACTGCTGGGACTTGGCCTTCGGGATGGCGAGGCCGGACGCGCCTTTCGTCTCGCGGGTCGCGGATTGCTCGAAACGGTGGGTGTCCCGTCGCAGGCGGCGCCGCTCACCTCGGTCGCCCTTGGATATCTGCATCACCTGATCATTGCGACCGGTTGGGGCGTCCTGCTCGCGCTCATCGTATTGCCGCAGCGCGGCGTATGGCGGGTAGCTGGAGCGTTCGTTGCCGCGGCCATCTACTTCGTCGTTTCGCTCACGATTTTGCCCGCCCTGTTGCGTGTGGGCTACGGTGTGACCGGAACACTGGCTGGTGCGGTTCCTGTCGGTGTAGCCGTCGCGCTCTCGCTTTGTGGCGGCGCGTGGGTGTCAGCCGAAGCCGAAAGCGGCGACGACTGAGCTCACCCGCGAGGTTGGCGGGATCGCTCGACGGGCGATCAGATCGTTGCACGAATCGTTGCATGACTGGTGATGATCGTCACTCGTGGCACGACTGATGCTCCATGTAGGTTGCCCACTACCGGGTAGTACGTCATACAGGTGGACGGCGCACGTGATCTGGCGCACGCCCGGTACACCTTCGAACCCTGACCCTGGAGGTAGCAATGGACGTCCTCGTACGACTCGAGGCACGTCCGAGCGATTCGCCGGTGCTTGCGCACGTGAACTCGATTCCCGTGCTCCCCTTCGGCACTCGCTCGCGGCGTGAAGTGGTAACGCTGTACGGAGAGGCCGACGCGCAGGCCCTTGCCCTGGCCATTGCGGCCACGGTCGAGAGTGAGCGTTTGGAAGCAACGCAGTCGGGTGTCGTGCGACACCTTGGTGTGTGGCCGGACCGCGGTGCGGTCGGTGATTCGGCGTGGCGTGATGACACGACGGGTCGTTTGGTCACGCAAGATCTCGACATTCCTCTGCTGACGCTCGAGGCACGCGCCGTCGAGCTGCTCGGAGCCTGCGGCTCGACGCTACGTCGAGTAGCAGCCGGTCTGGCGATGCCCGACTGGCCCGAAGGCACGGAACGCGCGCTCACCTTCTCCCTCGTATCCGCCTCGGCGGCCAGCGGCGGAGCAGGACGGAGCCTCGAGGACGACGCAGGGGTGGAGAACTGGCTGGATTCGATTCGGGAAGCCGACGCGTTCACCTACGAAACAGAGGGAGACTGATCAGCCGATCCTGTCTTGTCATTGAAGAACGAAAGGGTCATCGCTTTGCGATGGCCCTTTCTTGTTCATAGCTGACCGACCTCGAACGTCGCTAACTGAACTGCGCTAACTGGTACGACGCTAACTCTCGGGCGCTCACTAGCGGGTTGATTTACGCAGCGGCTGGGGGATCTTGGGTCGGTTTGGACTTTCGCTTCGCGTTCTCCTCGTAGGCTTGCTGCTCATCAAGTCTTCGCACGAGCGCCTGGATCATGCTGCAAATGACCCTGCGCCGACCGTCGCACTGCAGCACGATCTCCAGCGGGAGCAGATCGGCGTGGCGGAGCACTCGGATGTGCGTCCCGCATTCCTCCGCGGACCCCAGTGCGATCAGCAGCTGGCGCCGAAAGTTCGGTCCCGTGCCGAGTCGCGCCGCCTCGGAGATGTTGGCCGCGACGGACTCGGAGGAACGGATAAGCTGCTCTACCAGCCCCGGTGCGCGATAACGGTCAATTCGTTGGCTGAGGCGAATGACGTCCCCCGCGAAGCGTTCCGCCGCGTCGAGGACACGCAGTTTTGAAGTGTCTGACATAGGCCCAGCGTAGCGCCGGCCGGGTCTCAGTGTCTCACCAGAACTACGCACGCCATACCAATCGAACGCATCAGGCAAACCGCTTGTGAGCGCCGTCGAGTTAGCGTTGTCGAGTTAGCGCCGTTGTCGTTAGCGTAGCAACCGTTAGCGCAGTTTCGATGTGTAGGGCAAAGCCCTACACATCGCGAAGGCAAGCAGAGCTTGCCTTCGACCGCCGCCGCGCCCCACGTTCTTGATGCCAACTCACTCTTGAAGGGAGGGACGATGCGGGACTACGACTCCGCTGGCATCAGAAACGTCGCCGTGGTCGGACACGGCGGAAGCGGCAAAACCAGTCTGGTTGATGCACTCTGCTTCGCCGCCGGCTCCGGCAAACGCCACGGCACTATTCGCGAAGGCACCACGCTCACGGATCATCTTCCGGAGGAAGTGGAACGCGGATACTCCATCAGTCTCGGCTGCGCTTTCGCCGAGTGGATGGAGAGCAAGATCAATTTCATTGACACCCCCGGCTCGCTCGACTTTCAGGGCGATGCGATCGCGGGACTGGCCGCCGCGGATGGCGCGTTGTGCGTGATCGGTGCGGCGAGCGGTGTGGAGGTCGGTACGGAGCGGATGTTTCGCGCCGCTGTCGCCAAGCAGGACCCGGTGCTCTTCGTCGTGTCGATGATGGAGAAGGAGCACGCGAACTTCGATCGCATCTATCAGCAGATCAAGGATCGCCTCTCTTCCAAAGTCATCCCGGTCGAGATCCCGTGTGGTGAAGGCGCTGACTTCAAGGGCGTGATCAATCTCTTCACGCAGCGCGCGTACATGTACACGAGCGGCACCAAGGGCGAGTACGTCGAGGCCGACATCCCGGAGCAGTGCCAGGAAGCGTTCACCCGCTACCGCCAGGAACTGATCGAGGCCATCAGCGCGACCGATGACGCGTTGCTCGAGCGGTACCTCGAAGGGCAGGAGATTGAACGCGACGACGCCATTCATGGCATGAAGGAAGCCATGGCGCGTCTCGATCTGTTCCCGCTTTTCTGCGTCTCAGCCGACAGCATGATTGGGGTGCGCGCGCTGCTCACCGAGCTCGTGCAGCTGATGCCGAACGCGTACGAGATGGAAGAGATCCATGCGCTCACGGGCGCCGAGGGGCACAACACCGTGCAGCTGCACGCGAAAGACGACGGCCCGTTTGCGGCACTCGTCTTCAAGACGCTGGCCGAGCCGCATGTCGGTGATGTGAGCTACTTCCGCGTCCTGTCGGGGAAAGTTGGGAATGGGCAGGATGTCTTCAATGCGACGCGCGACGGTGTCGAGAAGCTGGGACACTTGTCCGTGCCGCTCGGACGTGAGCGTGTCGAGGTGAACACACTGCACGCCGGCGATATCGGATGCGTGGCGAAGCTACGGAACACGCACACCAACGATACGCTGTCCACGAAGGAGCATCCGGTGCGTTTGCCGGCAATCGCCTTCCCCGACAGTGTCGTACACTTTGCCATTCGCGCCGTGGTTCGCGGCGAAGAAGACAAGCTGCAGCAAGGGCTCCATCGTCTGCACGACGAAGACCCCACGTTCACGGTGCAGTACAACACCGAGACGCACGAAACGCTCGTGGGCGGTATGGGCGAGCGGCATCTCGATGTGTGCATGGCTATTCTGCGCCGCAAGTTCGGCGTACAGGCCGAGCTCGTGAAGCCACGCATCGCCTTCCGCGAGACGATCACCGCGAAAGCCGAAGGGCAGGGACGCCACAAAAAGCAGTCGGGTGGTCGCGGTCAGTTTGGCGACTGCTGGATTCGCATGAGCCCCATGCCGCGCGGCGAGGGCTATCTCTTTGAAGACAAGATCGTGGGCGGTGTGATTCCATCGAAGTACATCCCCGCCGTCGATCGCGGCGTGCAGGAGGCCTCAGCGCGCGGTGTACTCGCCGGATTCCCGCTCGTCGACTTCCGCGTCGAGGTGTACGACGGGTCCACGCACTCGGTGGACTCGAACGAAATGTCGTTCAAGATGGCCGGTATCCTCGCCTTCAAGGGTGTGGCGAGCAAGTGTCGCCCGGTGTTGCTCGAGCCGCTCGATCATCTCGAGATCACCGTCCCCGACGCGTTCCTCGGCGATGTGATGGGTGATCTCTCCGGTCGTCGCGGGAGCATTCTGGGCACCGACACCGATGGCGATCGCACCGTGATCCGTGCGGTGGTGCCGCAGTCGGAACTGCATCTCTACGCCACGCAGCTTTTCTCACTCACGCACGGTTTCGGCACCTTCGGTCGTCGCTTCAGCGGGTACGAAACCGTGCCGCACGACGCGGCAACCAAGATCATCGCCGAACACGCGCGCGAGATGGAGGAAGCGGAGGCCTGACCGTCGTCGCAAGACTGCGCCGGAAAACTGCAAACAGCATTTTGGCGCAGCTTCGCTGCGCGAAAAGAGCAGGACTAAACGGGAAAACAGCAGGTTATTTCCTGCAGTTTTCCCAGTAGTCCTGCTCTTTTCGCGCGCCAAAGGCGCGCCCAAGCAGTTTTCCGTTCTCTTAGCGAACGCGAACAAGAACGCTCAGTACAGCTGCGTCCAGCTCCGCTGCGCCGCGCGGCGCGGCGTCGCCGAGCCAAGCATCGCCTGTCCGATCGCGCACGAACTGTACTGAAAGGTGGCGTTACCCTTGATGTCCGATTGCGCGCCGTTCGATGCACGCACCATGACCGAACCGTAAAAGGTCGGTGTGCCGGCGAAATCGAGCTCGTCGCGCACAACAACGATACCGGCGAACACAAAGTTGCCCGTCACGCGCAAACGACCGTTCACCAGCAGGATCCCTTGCCCTCGGCCGTTGTTGAGCGTGAGGTCACCAGTGCTGTAGATGATTGGGAAGTAGTTCTGGCATCCCACCACCGCACCGCCATTGCGATTGGGCTCACCCCAGTTCGTGCTCGACGTGGTGCAGGTCGTGGACGTCCCCGACGGGGATGGATTCGGACTTCCCGATGTGGTGATGGTCGCCTTCGCAACGAGCGAACTCCACGTTTCCGTACCAAAGACCGAGTAGGTGCTGGTATCGGAGGCCGGCGTGGACGCCCGCGTGCCGCCCACCGTCTGATTGGCTTTCTGAATGCTCGGCACGTACGCTGGGTTGTACGCGACCGCCACGGTGTCCGCCGTGCTGTATCCGCTGCAGCTCCAGCCGCTCGGCGCGACGTTGGTGCCGTCGAGCAACGGTGAGCCCTGCACATCGAGCTTGTTGTAGACGGTCAGCAGTCCGCGCGACGTCATCGACGCCCCAGCGATGCGGATCAGCATGCTCGTTTGCCGCTGTGCCTCGAGGAAGCCGCTGCCGACCGCGGCTCGCCCAATGGAAACGATGTTGAACGTGCGACTGGTAAGGCGCTGGACGCGCACGCGCGCCGTATCTCCGGTCTGCACCACGACGGCGACCGAATCGATCGCACCGTTCGCCAGTGCATTGCGCGACGTGGGCCAGTTCGCGAGCTGTGCGTTCATGCCGTATTCGGCGACGGACTGTGCGCGCTGCTGGACCGAAATCGTTCGGCTCATGCGAAGCTCCGCCATCGAGCCGAACAGCGCGCCAGAGGACAGCACCAGGAGCACCACCATTGCCACCAGCACCAGGATCAGCGCCGATCCCCGGCGCGCGCGAACAACCTTACGGGTTTCGTGCATGGGATGACGTGCGCAGCGAGAGCCCGCCACGGTGCCGAGCGCATTCATCGCCGATTCCTCACTGCGATGCCGATGGTTACCGAGTCGCGCACCGACGTCGACGACACACCCATCCCCGTTGTACCCGACGTGTTGTTGCCTTGCGCGCGCAGCACCACGTTGATGCGAGAAATATTCGACGCCGTCGCCGTTACAGCGCCCGTCGAATCGTAGTAGGCGAACACCATACCACCCGTGCCGCTCAGTCCCGGCGCCACAAACGGACCCGCCACGGGCACGTTGGCCTGCCACGCACCGCCCACCTGCTCGGCGCGATTGATGTACCAGTTCCCTGACGTCGCCTGCGTCAATGTGTACCGCGCGCTTCGCACGAAGCGCAGCGACGACCCGGCAACCACCGAGTCAGGAAGCACCGGTGTGACCGTGAATCGATAGCCCAGCTTTCCTGCGTCGAGGGACGCGTCGGTATAGACGGACGACGAGCAGTACGATGTGCTCGAAGCGACCCCCGTGATACGATGCGTGCTCCAATAGTCGCCGACCACCCCCGACGAATCGCCACGCCACGCGTAGAGCGTATCGCCCACTGACGGTGTGGTGTACCAACTGGAGGTAGTGGTGCGTGCGGTATTCACGGCCGGAACATCGATCTGCGTGCTGCTGCCCTTGGCGCACACCAGCGAACTGCCGATTCCGGCGTGAAACGTGATCGCGGAGGCGGAGATGGCGCTGATGTCGCCGCCCGGCGAGGATATCGCCTGAAGCTCCGCCGGCAGCATCACGATCGCTTTGCGGAGATTGCGCCGCACGGTCATTTCCTCGGTCGTGCGCTGATAGAAGCGCTGCTGCTTGAGCATCAGGCTCGCGACGGCCGTACCCAGCAACCCCAGGATCACCATCGTGATCATGAGTTCGGCGAGCGTGAATCCGCGTCGGTCGACCCGCCGGCCCGTGCGCGGGCGCTGAGCGCGCGATGTGACTACACGCATGGGACCAGCGCGCGATAGGTGATCGCATTCGTCAATCGTGGTACGGTCAGCTGCAGCACGATTGATCGGGTATTACCGCTGCCACTCACGGTCCACGTCTGAGCAATGCCCTGTTTGCTGCTGGTGCCGCTGGCGAGGCTGCTGCATGGCAGGCTGCGCAACGAGTCGAGGCGAGCTTGGGCCATGCCGGCGGCCAGAATTTGCCGACGGCTGTTGCCGGTCTGTTTGCTGATACCCGTCGCGGCGCCCACCAGACCGAGTACGGCCACCGTGAGGAGCACGCAGGCAATGAGCACTTCAATCAACGACACACCTTTCCGCTCACGACTCACAGCACGCACCCCTTGGGGAGCACGAGGCCGCCACCGGTGACGCATACCGTGTCCGCGCCGCCAGATACCGTGAGGACGTAGCTGTTCGTCTGGGTCGTCGCCGGGCTCACCAGGCCGCGCGCATCAAAGGTGAGCGAGCTGGGAGCGGGTGTCAGCGGTGCGATCGTGGCGCCGAAGTCCGCGAAACGGATCGGGCCGAGCACGGTCACGGTGTTGCCGGTGAGACCACTCAATGCCGTGACCGAGATCGTGTTGCTCGTGATGGCGAAGGTCGCGGTCTTTCCCTTCTGCATCGCCGATTCCTGCGCGGCGGCGAGCGCGGCAATCAACTCCTGTCGCGCCGCACGCAACGAGGCGCGCCGCTTGAGCTCGGAGATGCGCGGTGCCACACGCAACATGATCGCGCCCATGAGCGCGATCACAACCAGCAGTTGAATCAGTGTGAACCCGCGACGTCGCGTGGATCGATACATGGAAGGGATTATTTGGGACGACTCGTCTCAGAATGACGGTTGGTGCCGGCGCTGTGTAACGCTCCGTTGTCGGCAAATGTCATTTCGTGGATGGAACATCATGAAATGGAAAACACTTGTTAAGTCAATGTAAATCAACGCGTTAAACCAAAAGATTCATGCGTCTTGTCCCAAATTGGAATCCCTTGCGCATAGTTGCGTGAAGTCGAATTAATCGTTCGTGTCGAAGACGGACTCATCCACACGATCTCCAACTTCACGTATGCGACGCGGCTTCACGCTCATCGAAATGCTCATTGTGGTGGCCATCATGGCCATCCTGACCGCGATCGCGCTGCCGCGCTTTCGCGTCGAGCAATCGCAGGTGGATGGTGCCGCGCGCGCCATCGCCGCGAGCATGCTGGCGGCGCGTGCCGACGCCGCGTCGCGCGGACACAACGTGATTGTGGTCTTCGATACCGCCGCACGCGTCGTTCGCACGGTATGGGATACGAATAACAACCTGCAGATCGACGCAGGTGAGCACTCACGGCCGGTGCCCCTGGGCGAGCGCGTCGCCTTTACCAGGGGGGCAGGGGTACCGGCCTACAACAACGTGACCGATCCGTTTCCGTCATTCACGGTGATCAGCGGCAAACCGGCACTCGTTGTTCAGCGCAACGGTGCCCTGGATCGCGCCGGCACCATCTACCTCACGTCACGACGTGGCCGCGCGGGAATTGGTGTGGTCGATGCGCGCGCGCTTCGCATTGATCGTGCGACCGGTCACGTCACCGTGTTCATCTACAGCACCAACGGCTGGAGGCTGCAATGACGTGCACCGCCAATCGATCGCCCCAGCGCTCACGGCGCCGGCGCGGCTTCACGCTGACCGAAATCATCATCGCCTTGGCTATCCTCACCGTGGTCGTTCTCACCATCGGTTTGGGAACGACCAAGCTGCAGCGAAGTGTCGGCGCTTCCAACATCCGAACGCGCGCATTCGCGCGTGCGGACGTGCAGATCGGCATGGCGCGCGCTTGGCCGACCTGGACCACGATCGATAGCCTCTCGAAGGCCGTCTACAACGGCACGCGCGACGGACTGATCACCAGCACCTCCGTCAGCACCGATACGACCAGCAACCGCCGCATCAAACGCGTGACGGTCACCGTGAACAGCGTCCCAACTGGCGGTCTTCCCTCGCCGGTCGTTCGCACTATCGCCATCTCCGCACCATGACACGCTCCGTCGAGGCACCTCGTGCACGAGCTGGTCTCACGCTCGTCGAAGTCCTGATCGCGCTCACGATTTTCAGCGTCGTTTTCGGCGGCGCGATCAGCTTTATCGTCTCGCAGTCGAAGAGCTACCGCGTCCTTTCTGATCGCAGCAATGCGGTGCAGAGCGGTCGGTTCGGACGAGACCTCCTGCGGACCGAGCTGCGAACGGCGGGCACCAACGTGACCGATGTGCAGCCGATCGTTGTGCTGGCCAACGATAGTGCCTTCGCCTTCAATGCCGACTTGACCACCACCAACAAGGACTCGGTGGCGCTCACTGGTGCGGTGTATGTCGATCGGTTCGCACCATCGGGCAGCACGACCGCGTTGACGACCGCGCGCGCGATTGCCGTACCCGGTGCTCGGCCGGGCCTGACCTACCCATTGCAGGACTACTCGCAGGTGCCGGCCACGTTCATCAACAGCGACGCCGAGCTCCTGTCGTACTGGTTCGCACCGGACACGAGCGGCGGCGCCGTCGCGGGCGTGAACGGCTACGCCTTGTGGCGACGAGTGAACGATGCGCCGCCCGAACTGATTGCCACCGGCATCAAGAAATCGCCGGGTGTGCCGTTCTTCCGCTATCACTATGACCCGGCCGAATTCGGCGCCATCGAGCCGAATCTCGATACGGTCCCGCGCTCGTGGTTGCCGCTCACCAAATCGGTTCCGCAACGCGGGATCGGCAGCGACACCGGAACGGCGGTGAGCACACGCATCGACGCGCTGCGCGCGGTCGAAGTGAACTACGAAGTGACGCCCGCACGTGGCGGGACACGCGAAGTCGTACGCTACATGGTGCCGCTCGCCAACGTCGCCAACGCACGACAGGCGCGCGCCTGTGGCCGTGCGCCACTGACTCCCGGCGCGCCGTCGGTCACCTGGCGCACCGATTCGCAGTTCGTGCAGATCACCATTACCAAGGCCACCGACGATGGCGCCGGTGAGAAGGACGCCGTGCGTTACGTGCTCTGGCGTCAACAGGTGGGCGCGAGTGGATGGGGTGAACCCATCAGCACGGTCGCTGCCACGCAGACCGCGAGCTACGTGGTGCAGGACAAGGGTGTCCCCGTCCGTCCCGGCAGCTATCGCTATTCCCTCGCCGTGCAGGATTGCACTCCGAATCTCTCCGGCATCGCCATCTCCGGCGCTGTCTCCGTTCCCTGAGGCTTCCCCACGTATGAATCGCACTCATCGCGCTTCCAAACGGGCACGTCGCGGCATGGCGCTGCTCACCGTGCTGGTGGTTTCGGTCATTGCCGTCACCATCGCACTCGCGTCGTCGATGCTGGTGATGGGCAACGTGCTCGTGCAGAACGCCAGTGAGCGTTCGGCGATGCTCGACGATGCCGCGCTCAATGGTCTCGAGGAAACGCGCAATCGCCTCAACGCGCGTCTCGATACGGTGCCGCTCACCGGGTACCGCACCATGGAAAGCAACGCCACGATCACCGGCGGTTTCAACGTGCGTCGCTCCACGTGGGTCGGACGCATCGGCAATGCCGACTCGCTCGCGAACGCCGGTGAGTATGGCGTACAGGCCGAGATTCTTTCGCAGGCAACGGATGGCGCAGGCAACAGCGCCATTCGTCGCTCGCTCATCTACCAAACGTCGTTCGCCCGTTACGCCTACTTCACCGATCAGGGCAAAACGCCGTCGGGCGCGACGCTCTGGTTCCGCAATGGGTGGACCTCGAGCGGCCCGCTGCACTCGAACGACTCGTTGTACATCGAGAATGGCACCTACCCAGAAGCGATCTTCAAAGACGTCGTGACGACCGCCAAGGGTGTGTCCGGCGCCAACATGGCGCAGTGGGACAAAGGTCAGGCCAAGAAGGTCGCGCCCATCCCCATGCCGGGTACCGCTGACCTCGACGTTGTGAAGACCATCGCGGCCCGTGCTGGCTACGTGTTCACGCCCACGGTGACCACTGGTGATAGCGCGCAGGTTACGATGCGGATCGAATTCGTCGCGATCGATGTCGACGGCGATGGCAACACCACGGGGCCCGATGACGGCTATTTTCGGGTGTACCGGACGCGCGCGACGAATCCCTACGGGCACGGTTATACGATGGCCCGCGTGCAGGCGCCGCCCTCGGGCGCGTATGCCGGATCCGATAGTGCGCTGTACTCCCCCAATTGCGGGGTGACGACCACGGTCGCCGGGCTCAGCGCGATGACCACGACGCTGCGTCGAACGGCGGAAACGCTGGTCAACACGAGCTATCGCACGAAGATGTCCGCCAAGGAGGATGCCTTCGACAACGCGAACATGAAGTGTTTCCTGGGCGGCGATCCGCGCTTGAATCTCACCGGCGTCTTCGCTGCCACCGACTCCGCCGGTGACTGGTTGCCACGCACGAGCGGCACGGTGCCCGCCGTCGTCGCCGCACGACTGGATGGCGCATATCTCTGGCCGCTCAGCGCGGCGTACAATCCCAACTTCCGCGGTGCGATCTTCGTGGAAGGGCGCGTGGGTGTGAGCGGCACCGTGCGTGGTCGCGTGACCCTCGCGAGTCGCAACAACCTGTTGATCCTCGACGATCTGGTGCAGGCCACGAGTCCAGCGACGACCTCAGGCACCTGTCGCCCCGACGACGACATCGTGGGACTCTTTGCCGGCGAGGGCGTGTTGTTCGCCGACAACCAGGTGCAGACACCGCAACGTCGGCGCAACAACAGCAACTCCGCGTGGCTTACGCCGTATCGCGATCTCGGCGCAAGCCCCGCCGTACCCGATATTCGCCTGCACGCCGTGGCGCTCGCGCTCAAGTCGGTGGCGACCGAGCACTACAGCCCCGGCACCAGCGCGTCGGCCGACTACATCCTGCGCGGCACCGTGCGGCAGATTGGCGGTCGTATCCAGGCGCGTGCCGGCACCATGAACGTGGCCAGCGGCAGCGACTTCCACGGCTATGTCAGCGACATCTCGTACAATCGCTGCGCGATGACCTATCCGCCGCCGTACTTCCCCACAACCGGTCGGTGGACACTGAGTCAGTTCTTCGAGATTGATCCGCAGGGGTTCAACGTGGCAGACTGGTTTGCTCGGCGATGACGGTGCGCTGGTGATTTCTGCACAGACCAGCAGTGAAGAGTGAACGGTGTGCAGTAATGAGTGAGGAGGACTGCGAATCCGACTGCAGTCCTCCTCACTCCTTGCTGCTCACTCTACTCTCTGCACTGGTTGTGAACGCGCCCGGCAAGTCTCAGACCTTGTGGTACACCAGTCGCGCCGCCTCCCGCCGATCCGTCGCCGTATAAATCTCGAAATCACTGAAGAACGCCGGCGCCTCTGCCTGCAGCACGCGCAGTACCATCACGGCCATTCGGCGAATTTCGAGCTCGGCGCCTTCGCTCGAGCGCAGTTCGAGCATCGTGCGCCACGCGCGCGCATTGCCCGTCACCACAATCTTGGTCTCGGTGCTGTTCGGCAGCACACCGCGCGCCGCTTCGCGGGCCATCTTGCGGCGATGCACCTTGTCGTCCACCCAGGCGTAGCGCGTCATCAGGGAATCGACGAGCGAGACATACGCCGTCTGCGCGGCATCGACCTGCGCGCGCCACGCTGTTTCGAGCGGCTCGTCGCCGATCATCGCCGGCGGCATCACGAAATGCGCGTCGCTTTCGTCGACGTAGCGCTGCGAGAGCTGTGAGTAGGCAAACCCAGCGCGATGACGCACCAGTTCATGTGTCAGCGAGCGGCTCACGCCTTCGAGCAGCAGCGAATAGTTCGCATGCTCGAGCACACTGCCGTGCCCCTGCTTCTTGATGTTCTCGATGTAGTCGCGCGTGGTGCGCTGCGCGGGGTTCTTCTGGCTCATATAGCACAGCCGGCCCGCGAACTCCGACAAGCGCTCGCCATCGCTGCTTTCGCCAATCCATTTCACCGGCAAATGTGCTGGCTCGGCGAACTGAGGCCGGGCCAGAACGGTAACCGTGGGTTCACGAAGGATCGCAGCGTCGGAAAGCGGCATGGCGGAAATGACCGGTCGGGTTGAGGAATTGCGGATGTGCTGCACTTTAGTGGCGGGGGCGACGCCGTTCCCAAACATACCTCTTGGCTCCCCCTTCGATGAACGAGCCGTTTTCGAGCGCCCCGGCGACCCTTCCTTCGCTCGCGGAAGAGATCAAGCAAACTCGCCCCTTCAGGTCCGATGCCCAGGAGGCGACCATCGCGCTGTTGCGCACGGCGTCCGTTGTCTCGCGTCGGTTCGCTCGCGTCGTCGAACCCTACTCCCTCAGCCTCGCGCAGTACAACGTGCTGCGCATTCTGCGGGGCGCCGGACCTGAGGGTTTGCCGACGCTCGCCATTCGCGATCGCATGATCGACGAAGGGTCCACGGTGACACGCCTGCTCGATAAGCTGGAACAGGCGGGGCTCGTGACACGTGATCGAAGCCGGCCCGACCGTCGGCAGGTGCTCTGTCAGATCACACCCGCCGGTGAAGCATTGCTGGCGAAGTTGGACCCAGAGGTCGATGAAGCCGATAAGGCCGCGATGTCCGTACTCGATCGCGATGCGCTGCGCACGCTGATCGATCTCCTCGGCGCTATCCGCAACGGATAGCGCGAGTCGAGCCGCGCGAGTCGAGCCGCGCGAGTCGAGCCGTCCGAGTCGAGCAGCGCGAGTCGGGCAGCACGAGTTTTGGCGCGCTAGTCGGGAAGCCCCTCGAGTCGAAAGCGACTCCAGTCGCGGGTCCGTTCGATCTCCGAAAGCAGTGCTTGCGCCGCCGCCGGAAGCGGCGGCGCCTCTGGATCGTGTCGGAGCACATCGAACGGCGCAGCGCCTGGCTGCGCCACTTTGCACCCCGGGTTGAGCACACCCGATGGGTCGGCCGCATCCTTGACGTGCGCGAAGGCGGCTCGCGCTTCCAGCGACCACACCCGATCCAGGAGCGGCGAGCGCAGCCGCCCGTCGCC
Source organism: uncultured Gemmatimonadaceae bacterium (assembly GCA_966112585.1). Classification (GTDB taxonomy): domain Bacteria; phylum Gemmatimonadota; class Gemmatimonadetes; order Gemmatimonadales; family Gemmatimonadaceae; genus Gemmatimonas. The sequence continues at coordinate 48,810 of CBHWDN010000009.1, read as the reverse complement.
GTGCTCACCGGAGAGCGTCCCACCCAGGCTGGCGGTGAGGTCGGCCACCTCATTGAGCACGCCGTTTACGCGGTCGCGCCATCCGGTGGCATAGGTGTCGACCAGTGGGTTCACATGCGCGTGCGCGTCGCCGGCGTGGCCAAAAATCACCCCGGGCATCTCGAACCGCCTGAGTGCGTCGCGAACGCCTCGCACATAGGCCGGGAAGGCGTCGGGAGGTACGCAGCCGTCTTCGATGAACTGCATGGACCGGAGTCGGGGCGCCAGCGAAGAGAGGATCGGACTGGCTGCATGGCGCAACGTCCAAAGCTCCCTGGCTTTCGATGGATCGGTCGCCTGTAAAATCTCAATCGCGCCATTATCAGCGCATATCTGAAGCAGTGATGATAGATTTCCTGCTATTTCGTCCTCGCTCGCGCCTTCGACTTCACTTAGCAAAACGGCCTCGGCATCTGGCCGAACGCCCGTCGGACCGCCCCGTTCGGCCACATCGAGAAAGGTGCGGTCCAGTAGCTCACAGGCGGTCGCGCCCGCCGCGGCGGCGCCCAGCGCGCAGGCGGTGGCGGCCTCCAGCGAAGCAAAGGACGCGAGCACCGTGGCCGTCCCTGCCGGCACCGGAATGAGCGAGAGCTCGATCTCGGTGAAGAAGGCGAGCGTCCCTTCGCTCCCCGCGAGAAGATCGACGAGATGTCCGCCGGGGGCGCGAGTCGCGGTAATGCCGTAGCCGCTCGACTCCTTGCGAACGCCGGCGTGCGCCAGCGCGCTCGTGGTCACCGGCGCGAGCTCACTGAGAGCGCGCATCAAGCGCGACACCGCGGGGATCTCCGTTGGCACCGGGCGATCACGATGGATCCACGCGACCGAGCCGTCGTCGAAGACGCACTGTATCCCCATCACCCAAGGGCGCGTGGCGCCGAAGCGCAGTGTGCGCGCCCCGGCGGCATTCGCGGCCGTCATGCCGCCAATGGTGCAGAAGGCGCCACTCGACGGATCAACTGGAAAGCGGAGTCCATTCGCGCGCGCCGCCTGGTCGATCGCCCCCCGCAGCGCTCCGGCGCCGGCCCGGATCCGGCGCGCCGCCACATCCACCGGACCGATCGAGCGAAAGCGACTGAGGTCCACCACGACCCCCGGTCCAATCGCGCCGCCGGCCATCCCGCTGCCAGAACCGCGGGGCATCAACGCAGTGCCGGTGCGCTTCGCCCAGGCAACCAGCTGCGCCACGTCTTCCGTGTCGGTCGGCACCGCCACCGCTCGCGGGATGCAGCGCGCGATTCCCGCACCCTCCGAGTAGGCCGCTCGGGCCAGCACATCCGAGCGAAACACCCCACGAAAACCCTCGGGGCGTTCAACGTGAGGCGCGATGAACGGATCGGAGGCGGATGAATCAGCCATACCCACGAAGCTAGCGAGACAGCGAGCTATCTTCATTCGCATGTCCGCACTCCCCGTCGCCGTCCGAGAGGCCTTGGCTCGCCAAGATGCCGCCCGGTTCTGTCACGCCATTTTGCCGGCGGTGTCGCGGACCTTTGCCCTGGGCATCAAGGTGCTGCCCGGTGCGCTTGGGCAGGCGGTGCTTGATGCCTACCTGCTCTGCCGTATCGCCGACACGGTAGAAGATGCGCCGGGAATCGATCCCGATGTCAAAGCCGCGCTCTTCGATCGCTTCCTCGAATCGTTCGATGACAAGGTCGCATTGGCGACGTTCACCGCCGGCGTGCAATCGCTCACCGGAGATCTCGCCCATCTCACGCTGACGCAGAACGCGCCGCTGGTGTTCGAGCATTTCTCGGCGTTGCCACTCAAGACTCAGGCGGTCGTTCGCAAATGGGTCGCCGAGATGGCGATTGGCATGCGCAAGTTCGTGCTGCTCTATCCAAATGGCATTCGCATCCAGACGCTCGACGAGTACAAGGAGTACTGCTACTACGTCGCCGGCACGGTGGGGTACATGCTCACCGATCTCTGGCACGAGCATTCGCCAAGCATCGGCGAGCGACGCTATGCGATTCTGCGGGAGCGGTGTCGCGCTTTCGCCGAGGCGTTGCAAACCGTCAACATCCTCAAGGATGTGGCGGTCGATGCGGAGAAGGAAAACTCGGTGTATGTACCCGAGGAACTCCTCAAGGCGCACGGAAGCAGTCAGAGCAGCATTCTCGCCCCGGAGCTGCTCGCGTCAAACCGCGAAGCACTTACGCAGCTGATCAAGCTCGCCTGGCACGATCTCGAAGAAGCGCTGATCTACCTGCTCGACATTCCCCGACGCGCGGTGCAGATCCGACTCTTCTGCATTCTGCCGCTGCTGCTGGCCTACGCCACGCTGCGCGATCTCGTACAAAGCACCGCCATGCTCAAACCCGGCGGCAGCGTGAAAATTTCGCGCAAGGAAGTGAAATCGCTGCTCATGACCGGCTCGATGCTCGTCATGAGCAACGCTGGTGTGCGCTGGCTGGTCGCGCGGGTGCGCCGCCGAACCTTCGAACTCGCGATCGCCTAGCGCGTCATCGACTGCGTCGCAGACGTCAGCAGCTTGTCGAGCAGCGACGGTGGGGCCGCAAGTCGACCCGCCTGTGCTTCGTCCAAGAGCGAATCCAGTCGCATCTGCACGCGACCCATCAGTGCCTGATAGCGTCGCTTGATGCCCCGCCACGAGAGCCAGGTTCCAGCGGCAGCTACCAGCGCCAGCACGCCGATCGTGGCCGCCGCAAACGCCGGAAGGGCGAGCGAAAAGACAAAGAGTGGCACGGTAGCGGCCGCGAGCAGCAGCCAGAGCACGCTGCCAATCGCAATGACCGACGTGCGCTCCATCGATCGTGCACCATTGAGCGACGCATCGAAACGCAGCACCGAATGCGTGTCGCTCACCTTGTTGGCGCTCACCACCAGCGAGTCCACGCGCACGAGATCAAAACGACGTCCGCCGACACCCATGGCGCGAAATATGTTGCCGAGTGGATCGCGACGTGGTTCGAGGATAAGTCGGTCGCCCGTGCGACGGACCGGCAGCAGTAACTCGCCGCGTGGCAGCATCGCCTCGAGTCGCTGCAACAGCTCACCGGGCGCACCGGGTACCACGCGCTGCGCACCAACGAACGCATCGCCGAGCGCATCGAGCACCGGTCCGCGTTCGATGTCGGACATCGGCAGTCTCGCGCGCTCCTCGGCCACGGCCTGACGCACATGCTGCGCATCGAGACCGACCTCCTGAGCGATTTCGAGCAACCGTGCTTCGCTGATCGACTCACTGGCATCGCCGGGCCCGGTGGCCTGCAGCTCGCTCGCGCGCGCCAGCACGCGCTCGAGCGCCGAGCGAGAAATCGAATCGTCTGCCATGCTCAAATGCTCTCAGCAACCATCATCAAATGCCACCCAGCACCAGATCGAGTTGTTTGGCCAACGCGTCGTGAAGCGCCTTCGGCAACGTAAACGTCTTGTCGAAGAGTGCGGCCACATCGGTGCCCGGCGCTACCCGTACGCCCACCTGTGCGAGGTAGTAGCCCTGATAGCCAGCGCGTAAGTCAGGCGATACGCGACCGAGCAGCATCGAGCCGGTCACCACCTGCGCAAGGCTGGTGTAGCGCGCCGCCGAGCCATTTCTCGTCTCGGCCGGCGTCACGTTGTCCGATACCACCGGTCCAACCAGGTTGCCGGTGAGTTCATGCGCAAAGACGTACAACGCCTGCGCGGCATCATCCGGACGTGCGGGGAAGGGAACGGCGACAATCGTGCGCGCGGGGCGTCCAGCCGTGGCCTGCGTGGTTGTGGTGCGTCCTTCTGCGCCAATCGGCAGCGACAAGACAATGTCGCCGGCGCGCTGACCTGAGTTCGTCAGAAAGCGATCGAACTTGGGGCGCTGCTGCTCCCACAACCGATCGACAGCGGCTACGACATCGCGACGCTCAGTTGCAACTCGGGTGGACATCGAGTCGAACCAGCGTGCCCGTTCATCGGTGACGGCGGAGAGGAACAGTCGCAACCACTCGCGATCGGTGCCGGTGCCGAAGATGTTGGCAAACGGCACCAGTCGCTGCTGCTGTTCGCGCGACGGAGCGCGCGACAGCTCGCCCTTGATCTGCACGTAGAGCTCCGCGCTGCGTCGCATGTCTTCCCACGAGGTGAACTCGAAGGGAACGAACTGCGCCGCGGTGTAGCCGGCGCCACGACCGAGTCCTTCCACCAATGCTGACTGATTGGCATCGAGTGCCGTGATCGCGTTGTCCTTCTTGCGCACGGCGAGCAGTGAATCGCGATAGCCGCGGCGATAGAGCGGTACGGTAGGCGCCTGGGCGCTGTCGTTGCTCAGCATCGCAAACGCGTGCAACCACAGGTCGACATGCGGCATCGTGCGCACGGGCCACCGGTTCGCGGCCTGAGTGACCGGAGCTGCGGGTGGCTGTGCGACTGCCGCCGCGGACACGGTAACAGCGGCGGCGAGCTGAAACGTCAAAAGAGCATACGCGAGGCGCATGCTCTCAATACACACTTGGCCCCGGAACGGATTCAACCGGGTGCCGAGCAACTCGGTCGAGTCGCCCGGCTAGTCGTCTTTTCGGCCGCAGGTCACACAGTGCCGCCAACTCACTTCGAGCTCGGTGCTGCAGGCCGGGCACTGTTTCTTGCTCAGATCCATCCCGCAATGCGGGCAGTACGTCATCTTCCGCCCCTGCGGGAGACGGCTGTCGCAGTAGCGACAGCAGGCAGGCGCCGGAGCCGCCACGGTTCCACCGGCGACGGACATGCCACTCGGCAGCGGGAACACCTCAACCGATACCGGCGTCGCCGAACGGCTGGGGGTGATGGTGGCGGAGACCAGCTGCAGCTGCGAGGTGGCCCACGCCCGCACCAACGACAGCGACGGCGACGACAGCAGCAGCGCCTTGCGTGCGGCTTCCTGCAGCGCCGACTCCGTGGCTACATAACCACGCTCGCCCGAGATCAGACGCAGCATCGACGACTCGAATGCCTCAGCGCCGGCATTCGCCATTTCACGACGAACATCGCGGAACGGCAACAGCCGCTCCTCGAGATCGGTCAGCGTGAATCCCTGCGACAACAGGTGCGGGTACTGCGTCCGCACGGTGCGCGAGAGTCGGAACGCCAGGCGATCGAGATCGTCGAGCGAACGTGAAACGACGGTCACTTGTCGAGCGAGCCCAGCTTCTTGTCGACGTCGTTGCCCATGGCTTCACGCGTCTTGCCGCCCACTTGATCGAGCAGGCGCTCGGCAATGGGCTTGTCATTGACCTGGGCATCGCTCCAGCCGTAGTGATATCCAATCACCACGCCGAGGGTCAGCACGAGTAAGAGCTTGAACATGGGCGTCAAAGAGAGAGGTCCGGCGCCTTCGCCGGTCTACGTCTCTCGACGCGCAGTTACAGGGGGCCGTAACGCCGGAGCTGGCACGAACCGTTCCGCCACGGGAAACGGTGAAAGCGCCTGACTGCCGCCGCGGAATTTTGCCCCGTGTTCGGCCCACCAGGGCTCGAATTGTGACGAAATGAGCCCGTCGGATGAGTCCTGCACCGAGGCTGCACGCGTGGCCAGATGATTCGCGTATTCATTCTGCGGATGGCCCGCATGCCCCTTCACCCAGCACCACTGGGTTTCGTGCATCGCAATCGCGTCGACCGCCGCCTGCCACAACTCGACGTTCTCCACCGCGCCGTCCTTCCGGCGCCAACCACGCGACATCCACCCGCGCACCCAACTCGTCATGCCGTCCACGATGTAGCGCGAGTCGGTGGTGAACCGCACCGACAGTGCATTGCCTTTCCGCGACATCGCCTGATAGCTGTCGATCACACTGCGCAGCGCCATGCGGTTGTTCGTCGTGTCGCTTTCACCGGCCCACAGGTCGAAACGCGCTACGCTGCCGTCGGACTTCCGGAATTCCACCAGCGCACCAAATCCGCCCGGTGTATCGCCGGACTTGCCGTTGCCCAGGCAGGACTCGTCGGCATACACGGCGACAAGCGGATATCGCGCACTCATCGCACCGCCTCGATCGAGTCGATTTCGCCGATCACCAATTCCAGCCGATGCCCGGTGCTCGGATGCCGCGCGACGATCACCTCGCGTCCAGCCTCCACGCGCAAACGCTCGGGGATCACCACATACTCAGTGCCGCGACGCATGATGGTGATGCGCGTGCCATCGACGATGGCTCGTTCGAGTTGGTCGTATTGCTTGGTGCTGGGCTGCATGATTGAAGTATAGTGCTTGGGCGGGCGGGGTTAACAGCCAGTGTAGAGTGAGGAGAGTAGAGTGAGGAGTTCAGAGCTGGGTTAACAGCCAGAGTAGAGTGTGGAGTGAGGGGTAGAGAGTGTGGAGCGAAACGTCGCATCACGATGACGGATCGGTGATGCGTCCGCCTAACCTCGCTCCATGCAAGATCCTGAGAATCTCGAGGTGTATCGGCGGAGTCTCGACTTCGCGGTCGGGTGCGCGCTTGTGTCGAGACGAGTCAGCGCTCGAGACGCAGCTGGGCTGGCCGCACAACTGGTTCGCGCAGCGACCTCGGTGCCGGCAAACATTTCTGAGGGCGTGTCTCAGCGCTCTGATCGGAAGTGCATGCAGCACCTGGACGTCGCAGTCGGAAGCGTGTCCGAAGCGCTGACGTGGCTCGAGCTCGCGAAGCGACTCTCGCCCAAGGTGGGCTCGGTCAGCGAGCTCGTCGACGATGGGTTACAGATCCGAAAAATGACGTGGGCACTTCGAAACTGGTACGAGAGACGGACTGACCCGCGAGAATCGCCGGAGTGAACCGCCCGTATAGAGTGTGGAGTATGCGGTGTGGCGTGCAGAGTACGCGTCACGCCTCCACACCACACACTGCACACTCTTCACTCCAGACTGGCAGTTAAACCGACCGCCCCCACTCCGAACAGATCCTCTCCAACACGCGAGTTGCCGCCTCGATCTGCCCCACTTCCACCCATTCGGTTGCCGAGTGCGCGCGCGCGATGTCGCCGGGTCCGAAGCAGATCGCCGGAATACCTGCGGCTGCGAACAGCGCTGCATCGGTCCAGCACCAGAGTCCATCGAGTTCGCCCGATAGCGACTCGTGTTGCGCGGCGCTCACCACGTGGCGGACAAGCGGCGCATCGTGTGCGGTGTCGAGCGGCGGCTGTGCACACACCAGCGTCGCACTGGCGCGCATGTCCGGGCGGTCGGCCCGCACCGTCGCGATGGCGCGCTGTACTTCGGTCAAAGCGTCTTCACCACGCTCGCCGGGAATGGTACGACGTTCGATGCGCAACGCGCTGCGATCGGCGTAGGTGCTCCAGCCGGAGCCGCCCTGCAGCATCGCGGCGTGAAGACTCGCACGACCCAGCAGCGGATGCGTGCGCGTCGTAAGCGTCGTGCGTTCGTACGCATCGAGCTGCGCGACAATCAACGCCGAGTCGCGATTCGCATCGTGGCCGACGTCGTAGCGACTGCCGTGCGCAGCGCGACCTTCCACCACGACCTCGATCCACGCGAATCCCTTGTGCGCCGGTACCACCGCGAGGCGCGTGGGTTCGGTAATGATCGCACCCGTCGCCGTGAGTCCGCTCGCGAGCAGCGCTCGGGTGCCGAGGCTTTCGTACTCCTCGTCGCAGACGGCGGCGATGATCATCTCGCTGCGCAGCGCGTTGCGCGACGCAGCGCGGGCGGCCGCGACACACATCGCGGCGATGCCGCTCTTCATGTCGCTCGAGCCGCGCGCGTACAGATCGTCGCCACGACGCTCGGGGGCGAATGGGGCGTGCGTCATGCCCTCCACGCCCACGACATCGAGATGTCCGTTCAGCACCAGCGGCGAGACGCCGGTGGGGCCGATGCGCGCGATCACATTGAATCGACCCGGCGCGACCTCGCAGAGCGACACCGCGAAGCCCCAGTTAGCCAGGACATCGGCCAGAAACCGTGCGCACGTCGCTTCGCCGGGGGCATCGGGCACGAGCGATGGATTGCGTGAATCGATCGCGCAGAGCGCTTCGGTGAGCGCGACGGGGTCAAGCGGGTAAGGCGCGGGCACGCCTCAGTCTATCGCTCGATTCCGCGAGACTCCACCCGCACTCCCGTATGCGCAATGCGCCAGTCGAGCACGTCGCCGTTGGTGCCAACAGCCGCGCGCACCGCCGGCGCGTCCTCGGCGCTCGAGATCGCCAGCACACAGCCACCACCGCTCGCGCCGAGTGCCTTGAAGCCGGTGGCGCCCGCGGCGCGGACGGATGCTTCGATGGCGTCGATGCGGGCGGTGGTGATGCGCGGATGGAGCGACTTCTGATGCACCCAATGCTCGTCGACCAATTGCGCGAGCGTACTGACATCGGCGGCGTGGAGTGCGGCGCGCATCCCTCGCGCGAGGACGGCCATGCGATCGAGCGCCGCCACCACCCGTCGATCACGCGCGGCGTAGGCGTCCAGTACGGCCGTGATCGTTTCGCCGGAGATCCGCGACTCGCCGGTGTAGATCACGGTGATCCGCGACTCCAATTGCCTCGTGGCGCGCTCGGAGAGCGGAATGCGTTCCACACGCACACGATCTTCGAACGAGAGTCCGAGTGCACCGCCGAACGCAGCCGCGTAATGATCCTGTCGTCCGCCGGCGATTCCCATCTGCTCGACTTCAATCGCGCGACTTGCTTCGGCGAATTCCGCAGCGAACTGCGCAGTGAAATCGGCGGCCGTGCGCGCACCGTCGCTCAGATGCGAGAGTGCGGCCGCGAGCGCGACGCCAGCGGCGGACGAGCCGCCCAGACCGGCGCCGATCGGAAAGTCATTGCGGATGCTGGCGATGAGATCTCGGCGATTCGCGCGGGAAAGCGCCGCGCGTGCCATCGCATCGGTCGAGGCGTCGCTGTCGCCCAATGCCATGCGCACATGCGCGCGTCGGTCGATGGCGATATTGCACACAAAACCGCCTCGCTCTTCGGGGTAGGGAGGGACATCGGTCCACCCTCCGCCGAAGTCGAGGCGGGTTGGTGCTGAAACGTCCAGCACGTGGTGCTCCACGTGCTGACTACTTCTTCTTGGCCGGTGCCTTCTTTGCCGGAGCCTTGGCGGGAGCGGCCTTGGCCGGCGCTTTCGCGGGGGCCTTGGCCGGAGCTTTGGCGACAGGCTTCGCCGGTGCCTTGGGAGCCGGCTTCGCCGGTGCCTTGGCGACTGGCTTGGCGGGAGCAGCCTTCACCGGAGCGGCCTTGGCCGGAGCCTTGGCGGGGGCCGGTGCCGGCGCCGCCTTCGCCGCGGGCTTGGCTGGAGCCTTCACCGGAGCCGCGGCCGGCTTTTCGGCCTTGGCCGGAGCCGCTGCCTTGGCAGCAGCGGGCGCCTTCGCCGGAGCGGGAGCGGCCGCGACTTTCGCCGGGGCAGCCTTTTCCACCTTGGCCGGCGCCGGCTTCTCAGCGGGCTTGGCTTCAGGCCTCGGAGCCGGTGGCTTGGGCGCTGGCTTCGGCGGCAGGGGAGCGAAGGTGACCTTGTCGGACGGCTTCTGCGGCTCGATGCGCATTGCCGCGCGTGCCTCAAGCGCAGCTTCCGCGGCCGCAGCCGGAGCTGTGACCGCCTTCGGCAGCTGGCCCAGAGGAATCGGCTTTGGCGGCGGAGCCTTTGGCTCCGGCTTCGGCAGTGCACCGTGCTTGGCGATATACGCCGCTTCCGCCTGCTGAATGAGGGCGTCGGCCTCATCCTGGTTCATCTGTCCGCGGCGAACCATGTAATTGATCAGGTCGCGGGCACTTTCGATGACGAACGCGCTCAGACCTGCGGCGGCTCCGACGACATCGCGCATGGCGCCAGCCATCCGACTGCCGGCCTCGAGGCTGATTTCGTGGGCGCGCTGCGCCATTTCAGCGGCGGTGTCCCGCGCATCGGCAGCTCGGTGACCTGGGCCGCGACGCGGCGCCGGACTGGCTGGTGGCGCATCGCCGTCAGCACCTTCGGCAATCGCTTCGTCGTCGACCTGCGGCATATCAGCCATGAGTGGAGCGCACTCCTTCCGCCAGACACGAGGGAACAAGGTGAGTGATCCAGGACGGCGCCGCAACAACGCGCCACTGGCTGGTCCACGTACACCGGAACGCGGGTAACTATATGATTTTCAGTCATCTACGCAAGGCGCAACGACGTGATTTCAGAGGTCTGCGCACATATAATGGGGCCACCCGGGTTGTCGTTCGCTGGTCGACGATCTGGGAAGGTCGGGCAGTTTGGTCGATTTCATAACGGCTTTATAGCGCCACTTATAGACCATAATGACGTCACTACCGCTCAAAAACATCCGCGTGCTCGATCTCTCGCGAGTGCTCGCTGGTCCGCTCTGCACCATGATGCTCGGCGATCTTGGCGCCACCGTCATCAAGATCGAGCGCCCGGAATCTGGGGACGACACCCGCGGTTGGGGGCCGCCGTTCGACGATCGGGGCGAATCGGCGTACTTCCTGAGCGCCAATCGCAATAAGGCGTCGGTTTCGGCCGACTTCAGCTCAACGTCAGATCAGGCGTTCATCAAGATGCTCATGAAAGACGCTGATCTGGTTGTCGAAAACTATTTACCCGGTACACTGAATCGATTTGGGCTCGATGCTGAGTCAATGCTGGCGCAAAACGATCAGTTGCTTTGGTGCAGGATCTCTGGCTTTGGCGCAAACAGTCGACGGCCGGGCTACGACTTTGTCACGCAGGCCGAAAGCGGGTGGATGGCCATCACCGGGGAGCCCACGGGCGCGCCCATGAAGCACGGCGTGGCGCTCGTGGACGTCATCACCGGAAAGGACGCGACCATCGGGCTGTTGGCCAAGCTGGTCGCCCGTGAGCGCTCCGTGGAGCCGCTGACCCCGGCCGAGCGATTGATCGAGGTGACGCTGGCCTCGAGCGCCCGGGCCGCGCTGGTGAACGTCGCGCAGAACGCCTTGGTGAGCGGTCGCGACGCGTCGCGCTGGGGGAATGCGCATGCCAACCTGGTCCCCTACCAGCTCTTTGAAGCGGCCGATCGACCGTTCGTGATTGCCGTCGGTGCCGACGGGCAGTGGCCGGCGGCTGCGCGGGCCATGGGGCTCGACGACCTGGCAGCCGACCCCGACCTCAAGACCAACGCCGGCCGCCTGGCGCATCGATCGCGGGTCGTCGACGCGATTCGATCGCAGGCACGAATGCACCCCGCGGCACACTGGCTCGATCGACTGGAAGCAGCGCAGGTCCCGTGCGGTGTGGTCCGCTCGGTTCAGGAATCGCTTGCCGACGTTTCGGCATCGGCACGCACCGGCGTTCCACCCTTGTGGAATGGTCGTGTTCGCTTGGAGCCGCCGCGGTTGAACGAGCACGGCGTTTCAGTGCGGGAAAAATACTGGAGTTTTGGCGATGACCTGCCGATACCCACTGGCGAAGACGTGTGACCATACCGCGTCCGCATCGTCATTCCCTTGAGACGAGCAGCCGTTCAGGCGGACAGATCGCTCGGCAGGGGTGTCAATCCCGTGAATGCGGCGTTATCCTAGCGCCGTGCACATGACGGAATCCGAAACTCCTCCGAACGAGATCGACTCCGACCAGGACGTCATCAGCAGGGTCCTTGCGGGCGACCGCGATGCCTTTGCGATGCTGATCGGTCGGTACAGTGATCCGCTGTATCGGCATGCTCTCGGGATGACAGGCTCGCCTGACGTCGCCGAAGACATTCTCCAGACGTCGTTCATCAAGGCCTACCACCACCTCGGTGAGGTCCGTGGACGATTCGACGCCTGGTTGTTCCGGATCGTAGCGAACGGGTGCAAGGACTGGCTGAAGAACATTCGGCGCACGCACCTGAGTTACGACGAAGACGATCAGCCTTCTGGCTATGCGTCGCCCGATGAAGATCTCGACCGCACCGAATTGCGGCAGGACCTCGACGGAGCGCTCGCACAGCTGGCCCCATCGCTTCGAGAAGCCTTCATCATGAAACATGTTGAAGGTCGCTCATACGAAGAGATGGCGGACTTACTGGGGACCACTGTCGGGGCACTGAAGATGCGTGTGCACAGGGCACGCGAAGCGCTTCAGGCTCTGCTCGAGGAGAAATACGCGTGATGCTCAATCGACACGAAGCGCACGACGAACTGAACCAGAACAACCGCGACTCCGTCCGCGAGGCCGCGCCGGTTCAGGAACGTCCGATGGCTGACCGCGAAGTCCCGCTTCCGGGCACGGCCGCTGCTGACGCGAGCGCCAGCGTCATCAATCAGTGGCTGGACGGCGAAGCAACCGAAACCGAAGCGCGACGCGCTGACGGCCACTCGGTGGACTTCTGGAACAAGCTCGGCACCGATACTGATCGCATGAAGCGCATGAAGACGCCGTCGCATATTGCGGCGAATATCATGGCGGCGATTCCGGTGCGCGAACGCTAAGCGTTTTGGTGCTTGTTTGATGGCGGGCGTCGGCTTTGCCGACGCCCGCTTTTGTTTACCTGCGAGAGCTCAGTGTGTAGGACGTCAGAACAAAGGGGGTAGGACTGCATGCCGCGCCGCAGTCCTACCCCCTTCATCCTGGCGTCCTACAGACTGAGCTCCAATCGGTGCCCAACCGTTCGGGCGCGCACCGTGGGTGCTCACCCGCGCTCACATGTGCAGCGCTCTCCCCAGCGCTGAAAGCGCCGCCTCCTTCACGGTTTCGCTGAGCGTCGGATGGGAGTGCACCGTAATCCCGATATCCTCCGCGCTGCCGCGGTACTCCATCGCGAGCACCACCTGCGCGAGATTGTCAGCCACATGCGGGCCGATCATGTGACAGCCGAGAATTTCGTCGGTGTCCTTGTCGACGACGAACTTCACGAAGCCCTGTGTTTCTCCCATCGTGCGCGCGCGTCCATTCGCGCTGAAGGGAAACTTGCCGATGCGATACGCGCGACCGCTCGCCTTCACTTCCTGCTCGGTCAGACCCACCGTCGCAATTTCGGGCCACGTGTAGACGACGCCGGGCATCGTGCGATAGTGCATGTGCACCGGCTTGCCTGAGATGACCTCGGCGGCGATCACGCCTTCGTCTTCGGCTTTGTGTGCGAGCAGCTTGCCGCCAACGGCATCGCCGATCGCGTAGACATTCGGAAGATTCGTGCGCATCTGATCGTTCACGACGATTTCACCACGCGTGCCAAGCGTGAGACCGAGTTGAGCGGCATCAATGCCACTCAAGCTTGGTTTGCGGCCAACACTCACGAGCACGTAGTCGCCGCTGATACTCGATGATGTGCCGTCCTTTTCGACGTGCAGCGTGACGCCATCGGCCGTGACATCGGCGCCGGTGACTTTGGTGCTGACGTGAATCTCGAGCCCCTGCTTCCGGAAAATCCGATCGGCTTCTTTGACGATGTCATCGTCATTGCCGGGCAGAATCGAGGGGGCGTATTCGACGACGGTCACCTGTGCGCCCAGACGACGCCACACGGAGCCGAGCTCGAGGCCGATCACACCGCCGCCAACGACGATGAGATGCTTCGGCACGTCGGGAATCTGCAGCGCACCGACATTCGACAGCACGCGCTTTTCGTCGAACGGCAGGAAGGGCAGCTGCACCGGCACTGAGCCCGTCGCAATGATGATCGACTTGCCCTGCCACGTGGTGATCGTGCCGTCGTGCGCGCGCACTTCCACCACGTTGTTCGCCTTGAGCGTACCGAAGCCCTTGGCCCACGTGATCTTGTTCTTGCGGAAGAGGAACTCGATCCCCTTGGTGTTCTGCGCGACGACATCGGTCTTGCGCGCCATCATGGCCGGCAAGTCGACGCTCACGTCGCTCACCTTCACGCCATGTTCCGCGGCGTGCAGACGCAGCCACTCGACATGCTCCGACGACTGAAGCAGCGCCTTGGACGGAATGCAGCCCACCGTGACGCAGGTGCCACCCAGGGTCTTGTCGACCTCGACGCAGGTGACGGTGAGGCCGAGCTGTGCGGCGCGAATGGCGGCGACATAGCCGCCGGGGCCACCGCCGATGACAACGACATCGGCGGTCTGAAGAGGAGTTGACGGGGAGGTCATGAGTGCAAGATAAAACGCCGGACCATGCTCGCATGGTCCGGCGTTTTATCTTGCAACTACGCTAACCTTCAAATGCGCTAACGATGGTTATGCTAACTCAACGACGCTAACTCGACCGCGCGAAAGCGGCCCGCAGTCGCGCGGTCGAGTTCGCGCAGTTGAGTTAGCGTCGTTCCAGTTAGCGCCGTTCAGTTAGCGCAGTTTCGAGTTAACAGGCCCGGCTGGCCACGAGTGGGCCTGAGGCTACGACCACGCCGCGGTCGTCGCGGCGGAGCCACTGGCCGACCAGCCGGCCGCTGTTGAGGCGAGCATCGATAAGCAGCTGTGCGCTTTCCACGAGCGCCACGATGGACTTGGCAGCGCCGTCGAGGACCCGGAGCGGTTCCGGCGCCGAACCGGCGACCTGAATGGACGGCGATCCACCCTCTCGGCGCGATGCCGGCTGCAGCGCAAAGCGCAGCGACTCGCCGGTCGGCTCGGAATACAACGCGCCTTCCCAGCTCCCCGTCGTGGTGAGTGGCGAATCGGGCGCGTACGTGATCGGGGCGGTGAGTGGGGACATCGTCGTCTTCTCCTGCCTATTACGGCTGCTGCTCTATGCGTTCAGGGTCCAGGGCCTTCCTGTTCCTGGGACACGAACCAGCACCGAAAGGTTTGTCTGGTCCGGTCATCTGGCCCTACCCGCATTGAAACGGCTCCGTCACAGCGGGGCCGCCGAGTGAAACAGTCATGGAAGCCGCACGCGAAATCTCTTGCCACAGTCGTGTTCGCTTACATATTGGCAGCAGCGGATCGGGGAGTGTCGGTCTGGGAAACCGTTACCAGCCTCACAATTCCCGCGTCCTACAGGCAGACGGCACGATTCTCGCTGTGCCCGTACATTGAACCACAACATCGTAGGCCACGGCCCCAACCCTCGCGTTGAAAACGTGGTCCTGCGAAGCCCGACGTCCCGCGCGCAAGCGTAGGGGCGTCGTGGTGCATTGGGGGGTGAAAACCCGCGACTCAAAACCCGAACCCCCAACCCAGAAACCGATCAGTTTCTGAGTTGGAGGTTCGGGTTCTGGGTTCTGGGTTTCCTAGAACACCAGCATCGCTGCAGGATCTTCCATGAGCTCCTTCACGCGCACCAGGAACAGCACGGCCTGCTGTCCGTCGATCATGCGATGATCGTAGCTCAGCGCGATGTACATCATCGGACGGATCTCGACCTTGCCGTCGATCGCGACGGGGCGATCCTGAATCTTGTGCAGGCCGAGGATGGCGACCTGCGGGTAGTTGATGATCGGCGTCGATACGAGTGAGCCGAATACACCACCGTTGGTGATCGTGAACGTGCCACCGGTGAGATCATCCATCGACAGCTTTGAATCGCGCGCGCGCTTGGCAACGGCGCCAATGTCCTTGCCGATCTGTACGACGCTCTTCGCGTCGGCATCCTTGATATTCGGAACAACAAGGCCCGCGTCGCTCGCGACCGCGATGCCCATGTTCACGTAGTGCTTGTACACGATCGTATCGCCATCGATCTGCGCGTTCACCGCGGGGAACGCCTTGAGGGCAAGCGTCGCCGCCTTCGCAAAGAACGGCATGAAGGAGAGCTTGACGCCCTGCTCCTTCTCGACGCGCTCCTTGAGACGTTCACGCAGCGCGGAGATCGCGGTCATGTCGATCTCGTTGAACGTCGTCAGATGCGCCGTGGAGTGCTGTGACTGGAGCAGATTCTCGGCAATCCTTTTGCGCCGAGTGCTCATTTTTTCTCGGGTCTCGCGCTGCGCGCTCGACGAGGGCGCCGAGGCTGCGGGTGCGGCTGGCGCCGCAACCGTCTCCTTCGCGGAGGGCGCGGAGGGGCTCGCTGACGCGTTGCCCGCGGAGGCGGCCATCACGTCGGCTTTGCTCACCACGCCACCGCGACCGGTTCCGGCGACATCGGCGGGATTGATTCCCGTTTCGGTAGCGAGACGCGCGGCTGCCGGCGACACCTTGGCGTCGGCAGTCGGTGCAGCAGCAGGAGCGGGCGCCGCAGCTGGCGCAGCGGCGGGTGCGGCCGGAGCCGGCGCGGCTGCCGATGCCGCAACGGCGGCTCCAGCGGCGCCGAGTTCACCCAACGCATCGCCAACAGCCACGACGTCGCCTTCCGCCTTGAGGCGCTTCGTCAGCACGCCGCCTTCAAGCGCCGGAACCTCGACCGTGATCTTGTCGGTCTCGAGCTCGACGAGTGTGTCGCCAGTCGCGACGACATCGCCTTCCTTCTTGAGCCAGCGGGAGACCGTAGCCTCGACGATCGATTCGCCGAGCGGGGGAACCTTGATGGACGACATGGCGCTGCCTGCGTGGAGTTGAGCCGGGAAACGGGACCGCAATATACCCATTGGCACCCCGCTGCTGGCGACGCCCGCGCCAACTATCACGGCTTTGCCGATGGCGTAGTCCGGCCAGCGCCGCCCCGCTAACGTCAGGCCATATGCGCGTTCTGTCCTTTCAAGCTCATGGCGGGCCCGACCAGCTTCGCGTCCTCAACGACGTACCGGTCCCCTCGCTCGACTCACCTGATGCCGTGCGCGTTCGGATCATCGCGGCGGCGCTCAATCGGCTCGACCTGTGGGTGCTCGGCGGCATTCCGGGGTCACGCATCGTGCCCGGAATGGCACTGGGTTCCGACGGCGCCGGCATCGTGGACGCGGTGGGCCCGGGTGTGACCAGTGTGAAGGTGGGCGATCGCGTGCTGCTCAACCCGGGCGTGGTCGATCGGAAGTGCACCTGCGAGTACTGCCGCGACGGCGATCAGCCGCTCTGCCTCACCTACGGCATTCTTGGCGAGCATCTGCCGGGCACCATCGCGGAGTTCGTCTGCGTTCCTGAGGCGAACGTTCGCACCTTTCCCGAGTCGATCGGCTGGGAAGCCGCTGCCGCCTTTCCGCTCGCGACGCTGACCGCGTGGCGGATGCTGCACACCCGAGCGCATCTGCGCGCCGAAGACCAGGTCTTGATCTGGGGCATCGGGGGAGGCGTGGCACTCGCATCGCTCCAGATCGCTCGACTCACAGGCGCTTCCACGTGGGTCACGAGCGGGTCCACCGAAAAGCTCGAGCGCGCGGCCGCTCTCGGGGCGCAGCATCTGCTGAATCACCGCGAACCCGACCTCGGCAAGCGCGTTCGCGCAGCAACGAATAAGCGCGGCGTGGATGTGGTGATCGATTCGGTGGGCGAAGCGACCTGGCCACAGTCGCTGGTTGCCCTGGGCCGTCGTGGTCGGCTTGTGACCTGTGGTGGCACGAGTGGTCCGTTCGTGCAGGTCGACGTGCGGCGGATGTTCTGGAATCAGTGGACGCTGATGGGATCGACGATGGGGAACGACGCCGAGTTCGATGCCATGACGGCGCACTTCCGTGCTGGCGAGCTGATGCCGCCAGTGGATTCGGTGTGGCCGCTCGATGACGCGCCCAAAGGGTATGCGCGGCTCGAATCGGGGGCGCAGTTCGGGAAAGTCGTCATCCGCGTGGCGGAGTCGTGAGCGACGCGGCGCGCTACACCGCCGACGAGGAGCGCGCCCTTCGCGAGGCCGTCATGCGTGGCGAACTGCCGCCGTGCCCTCGCTGCGAGGTATCGATGACCCGACGCCCGATTGGCGGTGGATCCTTCGGGTTGGGCTATCATCGTCAGCGCGAGTGGTTGCTCTGTCCTTCCTGTAAGCGCAGCGCCATCTTCGACGTGAAGCGGGGAACGCGACTGTAGCGCGGCGCGTGCAGCCGTTCGCGCATGCAACTCTGTGCAGGCCCCTCCGTATTGCGTCGGTGACGGCACTAATTTCGTGCAGGTCCTCTGATGTCCCCAATACTCCGCGCCTTGTTCCAGCAGATAGCCGCTCCTTTCGCTGATTCGTTGCATCTCGCCACTGCGGCCACGCAGGCGGCGACTGGCTCGCAAACCGCGTCGAGCACCTTCAGCGAGCGTCTCGAACAGAGCTTCTCGCTCCTCGGTGAATTCGTACCGGCGCTCTTCGGCGCGCTGGTCATTCTGTTCGCCGGCTATCTCGTCGCCAAGGTCGTGGAGAAGGGCACCGCGCGCCTGCTGCGTCGCTTGCGATTCAATCAGCTCCTCGAGCGCGGTGGCGTGCTGCAGGCGGTCGAGCGCTCTGGGTCGCATCTGAATCCGGCGAAGGTGCTCGCCAATCTGCTGTTCTGGGTCGTGATGTTCGCCGTGCTGCTGGTGGCAGCCAGTGCGATTGGTCTCGACTCGCTGGCGAATGTGTTCACGGAGCTCATGAGCTACATCCCGAGCGTGATCGCGGCGATTGTGATCATCATCCTCGGCATTGTGCTTGGCGGCTTCGTGGGCGGCTTGATCATGGCGTCTGCGGGCGGCTTGCATGGCGGACCGTGGCTCGCTCGCACTGGTCGCGCTGGCGTGATCGTGCTGGCCGTGTTCATGGCGCTGCAGGAGCTGGGCATCGCGACCGACATCGTCACGACGGCATTCGCGATACTGTTTGGCGCCGTGGCGCTGGCGCTGGCGCTGTCGTTCGGCTTGGGCAATCGCGAATTGGCCGCCGAGATCACGCGCGACTGGTACGAGCGCTATCAGGCCGAGCGGCGAGCGATCGACGCCGAGGCGGCCGCTGAGGAAGCCGAGGAGCTCGCGGAAGAGGACTCGGAAGAGGCGGCGGATGCCGCTGACGAGGCCGAGGAGGCCGCGCAGCGCGCGGCCGAGGCAAAGGCCAAGGTCGCGGCCACGGAAGCCCGCCTGGCCGCCCGCGCCGGCTAGGAAACGATCTGAAATCTGATCGGGCTCGGACGTCTGAACTCCGATCTGAAAAAGTCGCGCGGCGCAAGGCCCAACACAGAGCGAAAACCCGCTGTTTGCCCATGTGAAACCGGGCAAGCAGCGGGTTAAATTTCACCGGCTGTAGTGCACTACGTCGGACCCCCTGCCAGAGCCGTACATGACCGCTCCGAACGCCCGCGAACGTATCCTGCCTCGCCTCATCGACGAGGAAATCAAGGAATCGTTCATCAACTACTCCATGAGCGTCATCGTCTCGCGCGCCCTCCCGGACGTGCGTGACGGTCTCAAGCCCGTGCATCGTCGCGTGCTGTACGCCATGAACGAGTTGGGACTCATTCCCGGGCGACCGTACAAGAAGTCGGCGACGGTCGTGGGTGACGTGCTGGGCAAGTATCACCCGCACGGCGACAGCAGCGTCTATGACGCACTCGTTCGCATGGTCCAGACCTTTTCGCTGCGCTATCCGCTCGTCGACGGCCAGGGCAACTTCGGCTCGATGGATGGCGACGGCGCGGCCGCGTATCGCTACACCGAAGCGCGTCTGACGCGAATGGCAGTGGAGTTGCTCAACGACATCGATCAGAACACGGTCGATTTCGCGCCGAACTTCGACGATCGTCTGGAAGAGCCGCGCGTGATGCCGAGCGGCTTTCCGAACCTGCTGGTGAACGGTTCGTCGGGTATCGCGGTCGGCATGGCGACGAACATTCCGCCGCACAATCTCAGGGAAGTCGTGAGCGCGGTGATCGCGCTGATCGACAATCCGGAGCTTGACGGTCCGTCGCTGCGCAAGCTGGTGAAGGGGCCCGACTTCCCGACCGGTGGATACATCTACGGCCGTGCCGGCATCGCCGATTATCAGGACACCGGTCGCGGTCGCATCGTGATGCGCGCGCGCGCCGTGATTGAAGAGAAGGAGTCGAGCGGCAAGTCGCAGATCGTGGTGACCGAAGTGCCGTACCAGGTGAACAAGGCCAAGTTGGTGGCCGATATCGCCGACCTGGTGCGCGAGCAGAAGCTCACCGGCATCAGCGCGCTGCGCGATGAGTCGGACCGCGACGGTATCCGCGTCGTGGTCGAGCTCAAGCGCGATGCGATTCCGCGCGTGGTGCTCAATCAGCTGTACAAGCACACGTCGATGCAGAGCACGTTCGGCGTGATCATGCTGGCGCTGGTGCCCGATCCGAACACGCGTCAGCTCGTACCGAAGGTGTTGACGCTCAAGCAGTGCCTCGAGCACTACATCGTGCATCGCCACGAAGTGATCGTGCGTCGCACGCAGTTCCAGTTGGACAAGGCGCTCGAGCGCGAGCACATCCTCGAAGGCCTGAAGATCGCCGTCGACAACATCGACGAAGTGATCAAGCTCATTCGCGCGGCAGAAGACACGCCCACGGCCAGCCTGCAATTGCAGTCGCGGTTTGGTCTGTCCGAGCGGCAGGCCGAAGCGATCCTCAACATGCGCCTCGCCAAGCTCACGGGCCTCGAGCGCGACAAGCTGGAAGAGGAGCTCGCCGAAGTGCGCGCCACGATCGTGGACTTGCGCGGCATTCTGGATTCCAAGGAACGCCGCATGAGCATCCTCAAGGGCGAGCTGATCAAGGTGGCCGAGACGTACGGCGATGAGCGTCGCACGGAAATCGTCAGCGACGACGGCGAGTTCTCGATCGAGGACCTGATCGCCGAAGAAGAGATGGTCGTCACGATCACCCATGGCGGCTACGTGAAGCGCACGCCGCTGTCGCTCTACAACCGGCAGGGCCGGGGCGGACGCGGCAAGGCCAGTGCCGATTTGAAGGAGAACGACTTCATCGAGCGGTTCTACGTGGCGAGTACGCACACGTACATGCTCATCTTCACCAACGATGGTCGCTGCTTCTGGCTCAAGGTGCACGAGCTGCCGCAGGCCGGGCGCAACACGCGCGGCAAGCCCATCGTGAATCTCATCAACGTCACGCCCGATACGCGCATCCGCGCCATCGTCGTGACGAAGGAATTCGCCGATTCCGAGTTCCTGCTCTTCTGCACCAAGAACGGCACCGTCAAGAAGACGGCGCTGTCGCAGTACTCGAACCCCCGGTCGAATGGCATCAAGGCCATCAAGATCGAGGAAGACGATGAGCTGATCGACGTGCAGGTCACGAGCGGCAATAACGACGTGGTGCTGGCGACGAGTGACGGCCTCTCCGTGCGCTTCCATGAAAGCGATGTGCGCGAGATGGGCCGCGACACCACCGGCGTGAAGGGCATCGAGCTCAAGCTCAACGATGCCGTGGTCGGTATGGTCGTCATCAAGCGCGAAGCGACGCTGCTGGTCGTCACCGAGCGTGGTATGGGCAAGTGCTCGGAGGTGAGCGACTACCGCGTGCAGAAGCGCGGCGGCAAGGGCATCAAGACGCTCGACCTCACGGCCAAGACCGGACATGTCGTTGCACTGATGGAAGTCGTTCCCGAGGACGAGCTCATGCTGATGACGAAGGGCGGTATCGCCATTCGGTCCAAGGTGAGCGAGATCCGCGTGACCGGTCGTATTGCGCAGGGCGTCAAGCTCGTCGCGCTGGACGATCAGGACGTGGTATCGGCGGTGGCGCGCGTGATCCCGGAAGGCGAGGGTGATGGCTCGGCCGACGGCACGACCGACGGCGCCGACGCCGGCGACGGCGAGTAGCGCACATGGCCACGTCACGGATTCTGGTAGCAGACGACGACGAAGCGGTACTGGAATCCGTGACCTGGCTTCTGCAGGAGAACGGGTACGATGTCGTACCGGCCCGTGGCGGAAATGCCTGTCTCGAGCAGCTGGAAAAGAAGGCGCCTGATCTCCTGCTGCTCGATATCCTGATGCCCGATGCCGACGGCTGTCAGCTGCTCGAGCGCATCAAGGGTGAAGAACGGTGGCGTGACTTGCCGGTGCTGATGCTGTCGGCGCAACCACCCGAAGAGGCGTCGGTGCGATCGCTCGGACTGGGTGCGGCGGATTTCATCCGCAAGCCATATCGCCCAAAGGAGCTGTTGGCGCGCGTCCAGGCGCAGTTGCGGATGGGTGCACTGCTGCGCTCGACGCGTCTCGCGCTCGTACGCACCGAAGAAGCACTGCAGCGTGCGCAGCAGGATGCCGACAGTCGCCGCAAGCTGGTGGACATCCTGCACGAAGTGACCGGCGATCTGTCCGTCACCGAGCTCTTTCATCTGCTCGTACGTCGTGCCGCGCGTGCACTCAACGTCTCGCACTGCTCGGTGGTGCTCGCGCAGCCGGGTGATCAGACCGCCACGGTGGTGGCCGCGTTTGAAGATCCCACGTTGCAGCATCTCTCGGTGACGCTGGATCGCTATCCCGAGCTCAAGGCGGCGCTCGAAAGCGGTCAGCCGATGCTGATTGAAGACGTCGACACCAACCCGATCTACGACGGGGTACGCGCGCTGTGGGACGCCGAAGGGATCGAGATGCAGATCCGCTCGGTGATCGCACTGCCGTTCTCGATCGATCGCGGGCAGTACGGTGTGTTCCTGGTGCGTCGTACGCGCGAGCAGGAGCGCTTCGGTCCTGACGATCTGGAATTCGCTGAAGCCGTACTCACGGCGGCGGTGGCGGTTATTCAGCGCGCCCAGTTGGTCGAAAGCACCATGGCCGACAATGCACGTCTCGAGCAGCTCGCCCAGACCGACCCGCTGACGCAGCTCCTGAATCGCCGCGCGCTAACCGAGCGCATCACGGCTGAAATGGAGCGCGCGCTGCGCTATGACAGTACGCTGGCGTTGCTCATGATCGACCTCGATCACTTCAAGCGCATCAACGACACCTACGGTCACCTGGTCGGCGACGACGTGTTGCGTGACGTGGCGCAGCTCTTGGCGCAAACCATTCGCGGCAGCGACATCGTGGCGCGCTACGGCGGTGAAGAGTTCCTGGTGCTGCTCCCCGAAACCGACGACAACGGCGCCGAGAGCTTCGCCGAGCGTATCCGTTCGGCGGTGGAACTGCATCCGTTTGCGAAGGAGTCGCTCGCGGAACCGCTGCGCCTTACCGCATCGGTTGGTGTGGCCGTGTTTCCCGCGGCGCGCATCGAAAATGTAGAAGATCTCTTCCAGCGCGCCGATGCCGCGCTTTATCGCGCGAAGGCCGAAGGACGCAATCGCGTGCGGATGTAGCGCTCAACCGCGATGCGCGTGGCGCATGCGGTCGAGTTCGATCTTCACGCAGCGATCCTGTACGACATCGATACCGTTCTTCGCGAGCGTTTCCGCGACTTCGGCGTTGCGAATGCCGAGTTGCATCCACACGACCGATGGCTTGGCGGCGAGAATCTCATCGAGATGTCGCGATACGTCGTTAGGGCGTCGGAACATCTGCACCATGTCGATCGGACCCTCGATGGTGCGCAAGGAGCGATGCACCGGCTCGCCCAGGATCTCGCTGATCTCCGGGTAGTACACCGGCACCGGAATGATCTGATAGCCAGCGGCCTGCATCATCTCCGGCACGTAGTACGCGGGACCGCCGACCATTTCCGGCTTGATGCCGATCACGGCGACGCGATGCACGCGCTCGAGTACGCGAGTCAGGGACGCAGCGCTCTCCAGCAGCCGTGACCGCCACTCCATGGGGCCAGTCGTTACGTTGTCAGTAGTCACTTCCCCACCCATCTGGAGTTCCCCGATGCGTTTGCTCGTACTCGGCGCCGGGCTGCAAGGCACGGCGTGCGCGTTCGATCTGCTGAATGAAACGTCGGTCTCGCAGGTCTTGCTCGCCGACATGAACGTTGCGTCGCTGCCGCCATTCCTGCAGGGCGAACATGGACAGGGGCCGCATGGTGCACGTCTGGTGCCCATCACCCTCGATGTTCGTGACGATGATGCCGTTCGCGCGGCCTTTGCACGCTGCGACGGCGTCATGAGCGCGATTCCTTACTACTTCAACGGTCGACTGGCGCAACTGGCTGTTGAAGCGGGTGTGCACTTTACCGACCTCGGCGGTAACACCGAGATCGTGCAACAGCAAAAGCAGCTGCACGACGCCGCGGTGGCCAAGGGTGTCAGCGTGATTCCGGATACCGGGCTTGCACCGGGAATGGTAAACATCATTGCCCAGCACGGCATCGATGCTTTCGACCGCGTGAGTCGCGTGCAGCTGTACGTGGGCGGTTTGCCTCAGGTGCCGGAGCCGCCACTCGGCTATCAGATCGCGTATTCGATTGAAGGCATGGTGGACTACTACACCACGCCGTCGCTCGTGGTGCGCGATGGAGTGCCGACGCAGGTCAATGCATTGTCAGAACTCGAGCCGGTGGTGTTCGATGCCCCGGTGGGTGAGCTCGAAGCGTTTCACACCGCCGGTGGTTTGTCCACGATGGTGTATCGCTACGCCGGCACGATTGCGATGATGGAGTACAAGACGCTTCGCTATCCCGGTCACGCCGCGATCATGCGCAGCATTCGCGATTTGGGGCTACTCGACACCGGGGCCGCGAACGTGAAGGGGCAGCAAGTGGTGCCGCGCGATGTCTTCGTGAAAGTCGCCGGCGACAAGCTGCGCAAAGGTAAGCCAGACCTGGTCGCGCTTCGCGTTGTTGTCACGGGCGTCAAGGATGGCGTGACCGGCACGCGCACGTGGGAAGTGGTCGATCGCTACGATGCGGCCCACGGCATTTCGGCGATGATGCGTACAACGGGCTATACGCTCTCGATTACCGGCCAGCTCCAGTCCAGCGGGCAGATCGCGCCCGGTGTGCATACGCCGGACGAGTGCATTCCGACGCAGTTGTATTTCGACAAGCTCACCGCGCGCGGAATCGTCGTCAGAGAGATTTAAACGCGGAACTCTCCCACGAGCTGACGCACTCTCACACTCGCAGTCTGCAGCATCTCGGCGGTCGCGCTGACTTCTTCGGCGGCCGCCGAAGTTTCTTCTGTGCTCGCGGCCACTTCTTCGGCGGCGGCGGCGTGTCCCTCGGCGGTGTCGCGCGCTGAGGTGAGCGACTTCTGCACGGCGGCGAGCGACTGGCGATTCGTGTCGACCGCGCCGTTCACACGCGACGCGGCGCCTTCGACCTGTGAGACGGCGTGCTCGATGCGCGAAAGCGCTGTGCCGACCGCTTCGGCCACCGTTTCGACGTCGCGCAAACGACCGGCGCCGGCATCAACGGCGTTCGACGCACTGGCGATACGCGCGCGCAAGCGCTTCACGTTTTCGGTGACTTCACCGGCGGCGTGCGCGCTCTGCTCGGCGAGTGCGCGGACTTCCTGCGCGACCACGGCGAAACCTCGGCCGGAGGCGCCGGCTCGCGCGGCTTCGATGGACGCGTTGAGGGCGAGCAGGTTGGTTTGCGTGGCGATTTCGGAGATCACACTCACGAAATCATCGATCACGCCGGTCGCATCGCGCAGCGCGCTCATTTCGTCGCGCGTGTTGGTGGCCGCTTCACGCGCGCCAAGCAGCGTGTCGACGGCAATCTGAACCTGATCGCGTGCCTGATTGGTGGTGCCGCGAATTTCTCGTCCCACACGATCGGTTTCGTCGGCCGCTTCACCAATGGTCGCTCCGGCTTCGGCCAGCACTTTTACAGTATCGCTCGCGTAGTTGAGCGCGGAGAGCTGCACGCTCGCGCCGTGCGAGATTTCCATGACGGCCGCGGTGACGTGCTGTGTAGAGGCCGCGGCGCTCGAGCTCGAGGCGCGCAACTCGCTGGCGGCGACGGTGACCTGATCGGCTTCCACCTTGACGCGTGACAGCAGCCCACGGAGACGCTCACGCGCCTGATGCATGGCGTCGATGAGCTCCGCGTATTCGCGCGCGACCGTGCGATCCGGGGTCATCGACGGTGCAGGATCGCGCAGGTCGCCAACGCCGATCGCCTTCATGCCATCGCGCAGTCGCGCGAGCGGCTGGGTGACGGCGCGTGCGGTGGTCAGCCCGAAGAACGCTGCGACGCCAAAGGCGACGGCGACCACGATGGCGAGAATGCCTTCGGTATCCCGAAGTTGTTCGTTCATGCGATCCATCGAGGCGCTGGCGCGATCGCGCGCTTCGCGACGCAGTGCGCGCAACTCGTTCTCAATCGTCTGCATGTCGTCGATCGTGGTCGCGAGCACGCGCTCGGCCTCGGGCTCACGATTCGCGACCTGCCAGGCTCGGGTCACGGCGAGTCGTACCTCGAGCTGCGCCTGCAGATGACCGATCGCTTCGAGGCGACGACGCTCCTCGAGCGACAGGTCGGGGCGCTTGAGTGCATCGCGGCGAAGCGTTTCCGCCTCCTGGACCAACTCCTGATAGCGCTCTTCGTCTTCCCGGCGACGCGTGGACACGGAGCGCAGTCCGGCCACGAGCTCACGCAGCACTGCGGTGGTGGTGCCTTCAATGAACTCTGATCGATCGGTCAGTCCACGCACGGTGGCATCGGTCTCACGATTTGTGCGTGAGAGTCCGTACCAGCCGAGAAGGCCGGCGACGAGGAGCAGCGTGGTTGAGGTGCCAAAGCCCGCGGCCAATCGCGCGGTGATCGTGTCGAATCGATTCCAGCGCATCAGCGGGCGCTCCGCGGCTTCGCCGATGTCTTCGTTTCCGCTGACGCTTCCGGTGCAGTGCCGGTAGACACACGCGCCACGAACAGCTGACGCGACTGCACATCGTGATTGACCTTGAAGCCGATTGGTCCGCCTGCGCCTTCAATGGACGGCGCGGCACTGCCGACCTTTTCGAGCGCCAGGCGCAGTGCGGCGCGAGTGCGGGCGCCGCGGCCGGCGGTGCGGCCGATCACGAGCGTGGCGTCGTATGACTGGGCGGCGAAGTAATCAGGTTCGGAGTGGTAGCGTTCGCGGTATTTCGCGAGGAAGCGCTCGCCTTCGGCGCCAGCAGGCTGCGCGGCGTTGAAGAAGGTGACATAGTGCGCACCTTCGGCATCGGCGTCGCGCTTCATGGCTTCGGTGCCGTCGCCACCCACAAAGGGAATGGACACACCGATCTCGCGGAGCGCGCGGATCAGCGCGAGTGCGTCATCGGCGTCGCCGGGAAAGAGCACGACATCGGGGCGCGTGCGCGCGAGCAGCGCCGCATACGCGTCCCATTCCACGACGCCCGTGAGATACGGCTCGCGCACCATGATCATCCCCGATGGGGTGAAGGTGCGGGCAAAGGTTTCTGTCCAATCGCGGCCGTAGGAGTCGTTTCGATAGACCACGGCGGCGCGGCGCGACTTGAGCGAATCGAGCACCCAGCTCGCCGCGAAGCGTGCGAGATCCGCGTCGCTTGGTGCAACGCGGAAGAACCACGGATTCACTCCCGACAAACGTGGTGAGGTCGCGGTCGGCGAAATCACGACCACGCCGTTCGCGCCGTTGTGTTCGGCATCGGCGTAGATCGGCACCGCTTCGAGCGTATTGCCGCTTTCCGGATGTCCGACGACCGCGAGCACGGTCGGGTCGTCGTGGAGCTGCTGCGCGACCTGAACGGCGGTGCGCGAATCGGCGGCCGGCTTCCGGATCCGGAAGGTGTTCCCATCGCTCTTGAGCTGCGCAATCGCGAGCTCGACGCCCTGTGTGACGCTTTCGTAGCCCGGTGAGCCGGGAATGGCACCCACGCCAATGCTGGTCGGCGTCCCGGTTTGCGTCGCCGTATTCTGGCAGCCGGCAAGGAGGGCTATCGGGAGCAGCAAACCGTGCCGTGGCAGTCGGCGCGAACGGAGGCGGCGCAGGAAGTCGATCACGTCATGGAGACGACTCGCCGGGGGCTCAAGAAACGTCAGGTGACGATGCGATTTCGGCCCAGCTTGAGCGCATTCCGTACCGCAAAGTCTCGAATGAAGATCCGTCAAAAACGCATTTTGCCGGTTATCGGTGGAACAAATGTCGGGAGAACCCTCAGAAACCGTCGGGGTTTGCTTGCGGGCGCCTGAAACGACGGATTAGCTTCGCACTGCTATTCCCCTCATGCCCGTTCATGCGTGTCCCGGCCGTCGGTGCCGGGCCGATCGTGAACGGTCCCACTCATCTCAGGAACCGGCATGGTTGGCACGTTCCGCCCGCGGCGATGGGCTAGCGCCGCGCTGCTGGGCGCACTCGTTCTCGGACTCGCGGCCTGCAGCGGCCCGTATCCGAATTCGACGTTCAATCCGAACACCGAGTACAACACGGCGATTGACGCGCTGTGGGACAAGCTCCTCTTCTGGGGCACGCTTGTCTTTATTGGCGTCGAAGCTGGCTTGGTGTACACGATTTTCCGTTTCCGCCGTCGCCCCGGCGGTGCCACGCCCAAGCAGGTGCATGGCAATACGGTCCTCGAGATCACGTGGACGGCGATTCCCGCTGTCATCCTGATCTTCATCGCGATCCCCACGGTCCGCACGATCTTCAAGACGCAGGCGAAGGCTGCGCCGGACGCGCTGCAGGTCGAGGTGATCGGTCATCAGTGGTGGTGGGAGTTCAAGTACCCGCAGTACGGCATCACCACGGCGAACGAGCTCTATCTGCCCACGGGCAAGACGGCGAGCTTCTCGCTCAAGACCTTCGACGTGCTGCACTCGTTCTGGATTCCCCAGTTGGGTGGTAAGCGCGACCTGATTTCGAACCGCACGAACTACATGTGGTTCACGCCGAACGCCGACCTGCCGACATCGGCATGGAACGGCTTCTGCGCCGAGTTCTGCGGATCGTCGCACGCGAACATGCGCTTCCGCGTGTTCACGGTGTCGCCGGCGGAGTTCGAGCAGTGGATGGCGCATCAGAAGTCAGCGGCCGCGTTCCCCGAGGCTGTGCCAGCTGCGACGGTCGTGCCCGCGGTGAACACCGCTGGCGCTACGCCGGTGCAGACGGCGGCCAACCAGACGCCGGCTCCGGCCGCAGCGGCTGCAGACACGACGACCAAGGCGCCCGTATGGGTCTTTCCGGCCGACAAGCTGAACGCGGAATTCAAGCACACGATTCCGACGACGCCGTTGCCGGTGGCGATCAGCTACGACGAATCGCTGCTCGCCAAGGGCGACGCGATGCGCGGCAAGGACATCTACAGCCGCAGCTCGTGCATCGGTTGCCATGTGATCAAGGGCAACCCGATGAGCGCTGGTGTGGTCGGCCCGAACCTCACGCACGTCGGCACGCGCTACACGATCGCCGGTGGTCTCTATCCCAATGACGCGAAGCATCTCGCGTACTGGATCAAGAGTGCCCCGCACATGAAGCCCGGCAGCATCATGCCGTCGCAAGGCAAGGGAATCACCGACCCGAGAACGAAGGTCACGGTGAATCTCGGCGGGCTGACCGACGCGGACATCGCCGATATCGTCGCCTATCTGCAGGCTCTCAAGTAACCGTCACCGACAGACAACGACACGATGGCAACCATCGCTGCCGCGCCCCCATACACCAAGAGTCACGCTGCCCCGTCGAACACGGGGATCATGTCGTGGCTCACCACGGTGGATCACAAGCGCATCGGGGCGCTTTACCTGATTTCAGGGCTGTTTTTCTTCATCGTCGGTGGCCTCGAGGCCGCCGTCATCCGCGCCCAGCTGGCGACGCCGAACGGCAAGATCGTTTCGGCCGAGATGTACAACCAGCTGTTCACGATGCACGGCACGACGATGATCTTCCTCGCCGTCATGCCCCTGTCGGCGGCGTTCTTCAACTTCCTCATCCCACTGCAGATCGGTGCGCGTGACGTCGCCTTCCCGCGACTCAATGCGTTCTCGTACTGGGTGTACCTGCTCGGCGGCATCTTCATCACGGTGCCGATCTTCTTCTCGGTCGCGCCCGACGGTGGTTGGTTCGGTTACGCGCCGCTGAGCACGAAGGCGTACTCGCCGCAGATCAACATGGATTTCTGGGTGCTTGGCCTCCAGATCCTGGGTATCTCGTCGCTTGCCGCCGGCTTCAACTTCATCACGACGATCATCAACATGCGTGCGCCCGGTATGTCGCTCATGCGCATGCCGATCTTCACGTGGATGTCGTTTGTCGTGCAGTTCCTGGTGGTGCTGGCCTTCCCGGTCATCACGATCGCGCTCGTGTTCCTGCAGTTTGACCGCTTCTTCGGCACGAACTTCTACACGATCGCGAAGGGCGCTGACCCGCTGCTCTGGCAGCACCTCTTCTGGGTGTTCGGTCACCCCGAGGTGTACATCCTGATTCTCCCCGCCTTCGGCCTCGTGTCGGAGGTGTTGCCGACGTTCTCGCGCAAGCCGCTCTTCGGTTACCCGGTCATGGTGTACTCGGGTATCCTCATCGGCTTCCTCGGCTTCGGCGTGTGGGCGCACCACATGTTCTCGGTGGGCATGGGCCCGATCGCGGACTCGGTGTTCTCCCTCGCGACGATGCTCATCGCGATTCCGACCGGCGTGAAGATCTTCAATTGGCTGGCGACGATGTGGGGCGGTCAGATCCGCTTCGTGGTGGCGATGAAGTTCGCGATCGCGCTCGTCGGCCTGTTCACGATCGGTGGTATCTCCGGCGTCATGCACTCCTCGCCGCCGGCTGACTTGCAGCAGACCGACACGTATTTCATCGTGGCGCACTTCCACTACGTGCTCTTCGGTGGCTCGGTGATGGGTCTGTTCGCCGGTATGTACTACTACTTCCCGAAGGTCACCGGCCGCTTCCTCAGCGAGAAGCTTGGTAACTGGCACTTCTGGATCTCGCTCATCGGCATGAACCTCACGTTCTTCCCGATGCACTTCAGCGGTCTGTTGGGCATGCCGCGTCGTTACTACCAGTACGACGCTGGTCAGGGCTTCGAGCTGTTCAACATGATGTCCACGGTCGGTACGGGCATCCTGATGATCGGCACGCTTTTCGGCATGATCAACGTGATCAAGAGCTGGAAGGGTGGCGCTCCGGCGTCGAGCAATCCGTGGGGTGCTGCGACGCTCGAGTGGACAATTCCGTCGCCGCCGCCCGACTACAACTTCGCCGAGCTGCCGCAGGTGAAGTCGCGCTATCCGCTCTGGAACATGAAGGAAGGCGCGGAGCTCGTGCATGAAACGACCGCCGAGGAAGAGGCGGGACGGCACATCCCGACGTCGCAGGAACTGGGCATCGTGATGCCGAATCCGTCGCTGCAGCCGCTCATCGTGGCCTTCGGCATCGTGTTCATGTTCTGCGGCCTGCTGTTCATGGATCACAGCGTCAAGACCGCGATCGCGATCATGATCTCGGGCACCGTGATCTGGGTCGGCTCGCTCTACAACTGGCTGCTCACGCCTCTCGAGGATCATCACTGAGATGTCCGCCAATAATGCTCCCGCCGCCCACGGCGACGGCCACGCGCACGGCGGCGGCCACTATACCTCGCTGGGGCTCGACAACCGCAAGATCGCCATTTGGACCTTCATCGGGTCCGAGTGCATGCTCTTCGCGTCGCTCATCTCGACGTACCTGATCTACAAGGGTCGCAGCCCCGAGGGACCGTATCCCCACGAGGTGTGGACCAACCCGGCGACGGGTCAGGTGTTCAAGCCCATCCTGAACATCCCCGTCACGTCGGCGTCGACGTTCGTGCTGCTCATGTCGTCGTTCGCCATGGTTATGGCGCTCGCCGCGGTGCAGAAGGCCAACGAGCCGAAGCACACGACGTGGGACAAGATCCGCGAATCGTCGAAGCTGTGGTTGTGGGCCACGGCGCTCCTCGGCATCACGTTCCTTGGATGCCAGGCGTACGAGTTCACTTCGTTCATCCATGAAGGACTCTCGATCCGCACGAACCTGTTCGGCTCGAGCTTCTTCACGCTCACCGGGTTCCACGGCGCGCACGTCACCGCCGGTGTGATCTGGTTGCTCACGCTTCTTGCGATCGACTACAAGCGCGGCCTCAAGCCGTCGGATGAACTTCTCGTTGATATCGCGGCGTTGTACTGGCACTTCGTCGACGTCGTGTGGATCGCGATCTTCACGCTCGTCTACCTGATTCAGTGAGGCGTTGATGGCTGACCAAGCACATGGCGCCCACGGGGCGCATCAAGATCATCACCCGGACTTCTCGACGTACTGGAAGATTGCGGTCATCCTTACGGTCATCACGATCGTCGAAGTCGCTGCGTACTACATCCCGTCATTCGTCGCCAGCTCGGCGTTCGTGCCGAGCCTGCTGATCATGTCGGCGGTGAAGTTCTACATCGTCGTCATGTACTACATGCACCTCAAGTACGACAACAAGCTGTTCCGGGCGTTGTTCACCGGACCGCTGCTTGTCGCGGGGCTGACGATGATTGGGCTGATGTTCCTGTTCTCGAAGCTCGTACTTCGTCTGGGTGTGATCTCGTAGTTCACCCAGAACCCACAAACTCAAACCCCGAACCCATCAACTGATCAGTTGGTGAGTTCGGGGTTTGAGTTTGTGGGTTCTGGGTTGCCATCTCCCGATCGACTAGCTTTCAGTATGCTCCACCCCGTCGCTCGCCTCGCTCTCTCCGATTTCTCGGTGCATCCAAGCACCGTCATCGGTATCGCCGTATTTGCCGGTGCGTATCTCTGGCGCGCGAAGCAGGGGCCGTCGGCGTTGGACAAGTATCCGGCGGGTGTGATCGCCGAAACAGCCACGCCGGCGCAGCGTGAGATGGCCGCGGCCTCAGTGGCGCCAGCGCCGTTGCAGCAGCTGTCGTTCTTTTCGGCGCTCGCCCTGTTGTTCGTCACGCTGAATGGGCCGCTCCATGATCTGAGCGACTTCTATCTGTTCAGCGCTCACATGGTGCAGCACCTCATTCTCACGCTGGTCGTGCCGCCGCTCATGATTGCGGGCACGCCGGGGTGGATGTTGCGGCCGTTGCTGCGCGTGCCGCTGCTCGCGCGACTGGCGAAGAAGAACACGACGATTGTGGCGTGTTTTGTGTGGTTCAACCTGGTGCTTGCCTTCTGGCACCTGCCGCCGAACTACAACCTCGCGTTGGCGAACCACAGCGTGCACATCCTGCAGCACTTGCTGTTCATCTCCGCGAGTGTGCTGATGTGGTGGCCGCTGATGTCGCCGTTGCCGGAACTCCCGCGCGCGCCATACCCAGCGCAAATGCTCTACTGCTTCCTGATGGTGATTCCGATGTCGATCATCTCGATCTACATCGCCATGGCGGATACGCTGCTCTATCCCGCCTACGCGACCGCTCCGCGGCTGCTGGGAATCACCCCAATGCAGGACCAGCAGTACGGTGGGCTTATCATGTGGATCCCCGGCGGTGTGTTCTTCTACGCCGTGATGACGGTGGTGTTCTTCAAGTGGTCCAAGCGCGGCGAAGACGACGAAGCGAGCGCGCAGGTGGGCTGGGTGCCGCCGGTCCAGGCCGAGGTGGTGCAGTGATGCCCCCGCGTAAGTCAGGGGGCGGCGGACCGCGCAAAAATGGGCCAGGCGGGCCACGTAAGGGTGGACCGGGTGGCTCGCGGCAGGGCGGACGCCCGGGTGTGCCCGGTGGGCCGCGCAAGCACACGCCGCGTCAGATTCGTCCGGCGCCGAGTGTGCTCGCGGCATCTACGCACGTGCAGCTGATCTTTGAGGTTCCCGCGAAGGCCGTCTACGGTGCGCTCAACGATCCGTCGCGCCGCAATTGGGCTCCGGAGCCCGGCTACCGCGTTGTGAGCGCCCTCGCGCCCCGATTCGTCCGCGTGGACCTGCCGAGCGGCGGGCAGCTGGCGTTCGCGATCGAACGCCAGGGGAACACGAGATGTTCGCTCGCGCTCGAGTTCACCGGCGTGGCGGATGTGGCGAAGTCCGGGGCGCAGTGGCGCGAGGGGCTCGAGATTCTTGCGGAGCAGCTGGATCTCGACTATTAACTGCGCTAACTGGAACTGCGCTAACTGGAACTACGCTAACGCCACCAACGCTAACTCAACGGCGCTCTGAGACATCATCAGCAGTAGTCCCAGAGCGCCGTCGAGTTAGCGTAGTGAAGTTAGCGTTCCTGCCGTTAGCGCAGTTCGTTTAGCGCAGTTTCTACTCGGGCGTTCCCGCCAGCGCCGCCCCAACTCGCGGCACCAGAGTCGGATGCTGTCGCCACATGTAGAAACCCATCGCGGCTGACGCGATCAGGTTCGCGACCAGGACCTGAAGCCACGTGAGTGTGCCGAAGCCCTGCGACAGCACCGACGTCCATCCCACCCATCCGACTTCGAATGCGATGAACAGTCCGGCGAAGCCGATGAGCGCCGAGGGTACCTTCTCGGCCTGATGCACCACCCAGGCGAAGATCACTCCGGTCAGGCAGAACATGCCGAAGTGGAAGACCGTGTACACGAGGAAGGCGGCCGCTGGACTTGGCAGTGCGCCCTTCAAAAAGAGCGAGCCAAGTGCACCACCCAGCATGATCGGCGTGTCGAAGACATGGCCTTCGATGGCGTCCAGCACGCCAAACCACGCCGCAATGGCCGTGGCGCCGATCAGCCCTGCTGAAACTCCTTCTCGTACCACCGCATTGTCCGAGGCCATCAGTCGCATCCCTCCTCGTATCGGGTGAGCGAGGTTGCCCCTCGACAAACCTCGCTGACGCTGTCACTCTGAGGCAGACCACCCTCTGATCTACCACACACTTGGTGAACCCGCCATGACTTTGTACCCCCATGTTCGCAGCGGTTCACTTCTGTTGGCGATTGCTCTCGCCAGTGCGGTGGCATGTGGTGGAACGCCCAAGGATCAAGCCTCATCGGCGGGCAACAAGCAGGCCGCTGCGCCGACGTGCACGAGTGTCGATACCACACCCGTCACACTCGCGGTGCTGGACTACATCAAGAACGCGCGACCCACTCCGCAGCGATATCTCTCGGCATACGGTACCGATTCCGCCGTGCCGGAAGACGGGTTCAAGGCGCTGCTGGCGAAGGGCCCGACGTACTACTGGAACGACAATCCGAAAGCGCAGGCGCAGGTCAAGAAGAAGCTGGACGACGTGGGCCCATACGCGACCTTGCTTGTGGTCTATCGCGGCAAGGACGAGGCCGATGCCGGCAACACGGTCACCGTGAAGCTGGGCGGGCACTACGTGGGCGGCGAACACGACGGGAAGCCTGCGGTCGAGCGCGCCATCCAAGTGCACTGCGATTCCACGGGCTGGCGAATGACGGCAACGCAGACGCCGCCTGCCGCAGCAGATTCAGCCGCCGCACCGGCGCCCAAGAAGCCGTGAACGCGCGCGGCGAGCGTCTCATTTCGCTCGATGTCTTCCGCGGCATGACCGTCGCGGGGATGCTGCTCGTCAACAATCCGGGAACATGGTCGGCGATCTATCCACCACTCGAGCACGCCGAGTGGAATGGATGGACGCCGACCGATCTCATTTTCCCGTTCTTTCTGTTCATCGTTGGCATCACCACCGAACTCTCGCTGCGTGCGCGACGCGGGCGTGGCGATGACGAGTCGGCGATTCTGCGCCAGATCCTCAAGCGTGGCGCGCTGATCTTCCTGTTCGGCTTTTTGCTGTCAGGATTTCCGTTCTTTACGTGGCCGCCCAATCTGCCCGGTGCGAGCTTCGGTGAACGGGTGATCGATCGGATCGAGCATTGGCGCGTGATGGGTGTGCTGCAGCGCATCGGCGTTGCCTATCTGCTCGGAGGACTGCTCACCTGGCGCACAACGCTCAAACAACAGATCGCGATCGTCGCCGTATTGCTCTTCGGATACTGGGCGCTGCAAACGTTGGTGCCGGTGCCTGACACGGGTATCGCCGGTCGCTTCGTGCTCGACAAGCCCGATCAGCTGTTGAGTGCGTGGCTCGATCGTATGGTGTTCGGTGTGAATCACCTCTGGAGCGGCTCAAAGACGTGGGATCCGGAAGGATTGCTCAGCACGATTCCAGCGGTGGGCACCATGATGTTGGGCACCTTCACCGGAAAGTGGATCGCGCGTCAGGAACGGCCGCTCAACGATCGACTGGCGGCGATGTTCGCGGTTGGTGCGCTCACGATGATGCTGGGTCTGATGTGGAACTGGGTGTTTCCGATCAACAAGAGCATCTGGACGAGTTCGTATGTGCTGTTCACGGCGGGGATGGGTGCGGTGTCGCTGGCGACGTGCATGTGGGTGATCGATGTCATGCAGTGGAAACGCTGGACGTTTCCCTTCGTCGTTTATGGGACCAATCCGATGCTCGCTTTTTTGGGATCAGGATTGATGGCGCGCGGTATTGCGTCGATCTGGACATGGGACACTGGCGCCGGCACACGGACCTCGGCGCAGGCTTTCGTGTTCAAGACGGTATACGCGTCATGGCTTCCGCCGCGGGAAGCCTCCTTCGCCTTTGCGGTGTGCTTCGTGCTGCTCTGGTTCATGCTTCTCTGGGCAGCGTGGAAGCGCGGGTTCGTACTCAAGGTTTGATGCCTCACCTTCTCTTTGCACGGCGCGGACTTCGCTTGCTGGGATTGGCGGCGCTCGCGTTCGGCGCGACGCTCGTTGTTCCGCCCGCCCTCGACGCGGCCCCGGCCGCGTTTCAACAGGTTCGCAAGCGCCAGCCCAAGCGCCCCTCCACGACCAAGCGACCGGCCACTCGGTCCACCCGAGCGACCACCCGTCGCGCGCCGCGCGCGCCGGTCGTTCCCGTTCTCCGCTACACCACGCCGCGTGGGTCGACTGCGCTGGGTGCCGATCTTGGCACGTTGCTCGGCAGTCGTACACGCAACGGCGAATGGGGCGCGATGGTCGTCAGCATTACGCGTGGCGATACGCTCTTCGCACATCAGCCCGATCGGCAGATCGTTCCCGCGAGCACGATGAAGTTGTTCACGTCGGCGATCGCGCTCGATCGACTCGGACCCGAGCACGCCTTCAGCACCGATGTTCTGCGCGAAGGCTCGTTCGATCCGGTGACCGGAACGCTGCGCGGAAACCTTGTGCTGCGTGGCGATGGTGATCCCAGTTTATCGCCGCGATTCGTGCGCGGTGGTCCGGACGCGTCGATGACGATGCTCGCCCAGTTCACCGCGGGCGCGGGGATCAAGCGTGTGACGGGTGACTTGGTGGCCGACGCGAGTGCGTTCGAACTGCGACGCATCCCTGAGGGATGGCTTACGCGCTACGCCGGTGCCGGATACGCCGCGCCGTTCTCGGCGCTGTCACTCGATGAAAACATCGTGATCGTTGGTGTGACTTCGACCGGTGGCGACGCCAAGGTATTTCTCGAGCCGGCGACGACCGGCATGTCGATCACCAACACCGTGCGAGTGGTTGCCGGTGGTGGATCACGCATCAGCGCGCGTCGCGTTGGCGATGACCGCGTGGTGGTGAGCGGTACGATTGGCGCGCGCGCGGGCACCGTGCGCTACCAGTTGGTCGTTGGTGACCCGGTGACGTTCACGGCCGGCGCGTTCCGCGCTGCGCTCGAGGCGCAAGGTGTGAAGATCGACGGGCAGCTGCGCACCGGTCGCACACCCGATGGTGCGATGATGGTGACCAGCCTTCCGTCGCCACCGCTTGCGAAGCTCATCTCGGTGATGAATCGCGAAAGCATCAATCACCTCGCCGAAATGCTCTTCCGCAACGCGCCGCGTGGAGTCGAGCGCAAAGGCATCGGTTCAGCGGAGACGGCCAACGCGACGCTGCAGGATTTCCTCACCCGGCAGGTCGGGGCGCGTGCCGATGCCGTCGTTGCGACGGATGGCAGCGGCCTTTCGGTACTCGATCGCGTCACGCCACGCGCGATGGTGCAACTACTCGACCATGCGCATCACGCGAGCTGGGGCAGTGCATTTCATGCGAGCTTGCCGGTCGCCGGCGAGTCGGAGCTGCTGAGAAATCGTATGCGCGCCACGCCGGCGCAGGGCAACCTGCACGCCAAGACCGGCACGACGAACGAAGTGATCGGCCTGAGCGGCTACGTGACCGCCGAGAACGGCGAGATTCTGGCGTTCGCGTTCTTGTACAACGGACGGGATCGGTGGGCGGCGCGGGAGACTATTGATGCGATGGGGCCGACGCTCGCCGCGTTCTCGAGAGAGTAGGAATGTTTTACTGCGTTGACTGAACTACGCTAACTGCGACTACGCTAACTCGACGACGCTACGGGCCCAGAGGTCGGATCTGAGTAGCGAGATAAAAGCAAAAGCGGGCGAGACCGATAGGTCCTCGCCCGCTTTTGCATCTCACGTCTGATGTCCGGTATCTGGGCCCGTAGCGTCGTCGAGTTAGCGTAGTGCCAGTTAGCGTAGCTGCAGTTAGCGCAGTAAAGGTGTTCAGCGCTTCCTGTTCCGCCGCGCCGTTCCCGTCGGCAACGATCCCCGCACCAGCTTCGCCCCGCTGCGCGGTTCAAGCGACGCGCCGGTGTTCAGAGCGGCTGCTCGCATCCCCGCGACGAGACTCGAACCCGAAGTGGCTGTGAGCATCGTGCTGTTGTAGCCCACCGCAAATCCTCCGGTGCCGTCAATCGCGCCCGACACACTCCACAGCAGATCGCTCGTGCCGGTGCTCATGCTGGTCCAGCCGGTGCCGTTGTAGCGAAGCATCGTGCCGGCTTCACCGGTGGCGTACAGATCGCTGCTCGATGGTCCCCAGGCAGACGTCAGTAGCCGCGAGCTACCGGTGCTCGTGGCGCTCCAGCCGTTGCCGCCGGAGGTGTAGGCGAGTCCGCCGGTGCCGGCGGAGTTCGCGCCGACGCTGAGGTAGAATCCGCCGCCGGCGTAGACACCGGCGAGGGTGCCGGTGGTGCCGACGTTCATTGACAACCAGGTTGAGCCGTCGAAGCGCAGCCCGGTGCCGTTCTCGCCGACTGCGACGATGTCGTTCGCGGACGAGCCGTGGATGGACCAGAGCGAAATGCCCGCCGACGCGGCGGTCGTCCACGACGTGCCGTTGAATCGCAGGATCTCACCGTTCGTGGTCACCGCGTACACGTTGCTCCCTGACGTGCCATAGAGGCCGTAGACGTGGCCAGTGGACGGGAACGACATCGAGCTCCAGCTGCTGCCGTTCCAGCGCAGCATCGTGCCGTTGTCGCCGCCCGCAAAGGCATCCGTCGCGTTCGCCCACACGGCGTTGAGCGTCGCAGTTGTAGGCGTCGACACACGCGTCCAATCGGTGCCGTTGTAGCGATAGGTGAAGCCGAACTCGCCCACTGCCCACGCGTTGTTGCCGGCCGCAGTCCAGACGTCGATCAAGTCGGGCGCGAGGTTGAGCGTGCGCCAGCTCGACGATGCGTAGCGCATCACACTGCCGCGCTGACCGCTGGTCCAGACGCCCGTGCCGACGTCGAGTGCAGTGGCGAAAAGGCGCGGTGCATACGGCGTGGCCGCTGTCGTGACAGTCGAGCCGTTGAGCTGCAACAGGCCAACGTCGGACGCGATGTAGCTGATGCCCGTGCCCGGATCGGTCGCGACACCGTACAGGTCACTCGTGATCGATGGCGCACTCACCGATGACCAAGTCGTGCCGCTCAAGCGGAGAATCTTGCCGAACGTGCCAACGGCGACGGCAGTGCCACTCGGTGTGCCGTAGACGCTGTACA
This sequence comes from uncultured Gemmatimonadaceae bacterium, assembly GCA_966112585.1. Lineage (GTDB taxonomy): Bacteria > Gemmatimonadota > Gemmatimonadetes > Gemmatimonadales > Gemmatimonadaceae > Gemmatimonas. The sequence goes on along the minus strand of CBHWDN010000009.1, from coordinate 9,638 downwards.
AAGTCTCCGTGGTGCCCGACGTCTGACGGGTCCAGCTGCCGCTGTACTTGAGAATCTCACCATTGTCGCCAACGGCGTAGGCAACGCCCGCCGATGACCACACGCCATACAGATTGCGCGTGCTCCCCGACGTGGTCGCAGACCAGGTCGTTCCGGTGAGCCGAAGCGCCACACCACCGACGCCAACCGCAAAGCCACTCGATGCGCTTTCGAGCCACACCGACTGTAGCGTGCTGCTCGTGCCACTCGCCATCGTGGACCAGCTGCTGCCGTTGTTGCGGATCGTGATACCGTTCGTGCCAACCGCAACCGCCGCGCCCGACACCGCACTCACCGACAGAAACTGCGTGCCGTAGCTGCTGCCCGATGCCGACAGCACCCAGCTGGTGCCGTTGTAGCGGAACACGTCACCGACCGAATTCACCGCGTACGCCGTCGACGCGTCCACCGCGCTGATCGACACCACGTCTTCGTACAATGCACCGCCAAGTCGCGACGTCGACCAGCTCGTCGCCAGGCGACGCGGGCCATTGGCGACTGTGATCACCGCACTCGCCTTGCGCGTCGTGTCGGCATCGGAAACGGCAGTCACCGTGGCCGTGCCGAGGCTCATCGCGGACACGACTCCCGCGTAGTTCACGCTCGCGACACTCGGATTCGTGCTGCGGAAGGTCACCGTCGTGGCGAGTCCACCTTCTGCGGTCACCGACGCGAGGAGCTGCACGGTGCCACCGGGCGCAACGAGCGCGCTGCCCGGCGACAGCGAGATCGACTTGACCTGCGGAGCCACCACCACGCTGGCGGTGGCTCTGGCGTTCGGGTCGGCAACAGAGGTCGCGGTGACGGTCGCGGTACCGAAACCAATCGCCGTGACGTTGCCGCTGCTCGAAATCGACGCCACGCTGGCGTTGCTCGACTGCCACGTGACCGCCGTCGATGCGCCCAACGGCGCGGTGACCGACGCCGTCAACGTGCTCTGTTCATTCAACACCAACTTGAGTGAGCTCGGCGTGATCGACACGACCGGTGACGTACGCACCGTAACGAGCGATGTCGCACGCTTCGTGGTGTCGGCGTCGGAGATCGCGGTGACGATCGCGGTTCCGGCGGACACACCAGTCACGCTGCCATTCGCCGCGACCGTGGCCACGGCGGCATTGCTGCTACGCCAGGTCACACTCATCAGCGCGCCGTTGTCGGCGGTGAGATTCGCGGTCAGCGAGCGCGACTCGCCAGGGAAGACACTGAGCGCCGCCGGCTGCACGTCAATATCGCGAACACCCGGAACCACCGTGACCGCAGCCGACGCCCGCTTGGTCGTATCAGCGACCGCCACGGCGGTGATTGTCGTCGAACCCTGCGCAACTGCGGTGATCAGGCCGTTCTGCGCGACCATCGCGATCGCCGGATTCGAGCTGCGCCAGGTGACGTCCGTGCTCGCACCCGCCTCAAACGACACCGTGGCCGTCAGCTGACGAGTTTCACCGTTGGCGAACGTCACGCTGGCCGGCGAGACCGACACGGTGCGTGCCGCGAGCACCCTCACTGCGACCGAGTCGCGCGCCCTGGCGTCAACCACCGACACCGCGCGAACGAACGTGCTGCCAACCGCGACGCCAGTTACCACACCAGCACTCGACACGGTGGCCACCGACGCATTGTCGGAGGTCCACGTCAACTCTTTGGACTGAGTGGCGTCAACGTCAACCGTCGCGCCGATCGTGGCATTCTCGAGCGCCGGCAATGACACCGTGGTCGGCGAGAGCTTCACGCTGCGCGCACTGCCAACGACAACAGCCGCCGTGGCGGTGAGTCTCGCGTCTCCGACTACCGTGACGCGAATATTGGTGTTGCCTGACGTGATGCCTGAGACCGTTCCATCAGAGCCAACCGTGGCAACGAGCGGGTTGTCGGTGCTCCACTGGAGCTGCGGCGACGCGCCGGGATCGGCGTCGATGGTGGGAATGAACCGATAGCTATCGCCCGAACGAACCGTGACCGTTGCCGGTGCGAGACTGATCGCACGCGCGGCGTTGACCGTGACCGGAATATCCTGATACAGGCCGCCACCTGACACGCGAACCGTCGCGCGACCTGGTGCGCGCGCCGTGATTATCGCCACACCGCCGGAACCTGCAACGCCAACAATCGTGATGTCGCTGCTTGACCACGAGATCGACGACGACGGCACCACACGACCCTTCGCATCGGTCATCTGCGCCGTGATCTGTGAGGACGCACCGATCGCGCCGAGCGAGATCTGCGTCGCCGATGCGCTGAGGTTCGTCGCCTCACCCGGCGTATTCGGATCCTTCGGCGCCGTGCTTTCGGCACCACCACACGCGGCGAGCGCGATCAGCGCGCCGCGCAGCGCGAAGGCGCGGACGCCACTGTGCAAACGACGAAGAAACAAATGGCGCGACGTCGGTGAAGCAGCCGAGATCGCAGTAAGCGACGATTGAATCATGTGACACGAGCTGGCAAGAGTCTGAATGCGATGCGAGCCACGCCAGCGACGCTGCTGCCGGTAAACTCCGCGCACTCAACAAGGTCCTTCCAGCACAAATGACGACCCATTTTGGGTGGTGGCACGATTGTTTCTTGATGCCGAAAACACCGTCACACAGCCGGCATTCTCGTTTCAGTCCCGGCAAGATTTCGAAGGAATTTTCGATTGGCTATTAAGTCCTAAAGCGCAGCAACCCAATTATTTCGGCCCACCTGTTGGCATGCAAAAAGGCACGCGCATTTGCGCGTGCCTTTTGCGTGATCTGCGTGACAACTAGCGCCGTTCTTTGCGCGCGCGTCCGGTGGGGAGTGCGCCGCGCGTGGCACGCACACCCGCCCGTGGTTCGAGCGAGCCGCGCGTGACTGGTGCGGCGTCGCGCAGTGCGCTGCCGCCGCTGCCGGTGACTACGGTGCCGTTGTAGCCCACTGCGAATGCGCCGCCGATGGCGTTGGGCGCCGAAGAAATGCTCCAGAGTAAGTCGACCGTACCGGTATTCACCGTGCTCCATGTGTTGCCGTTGTAGCGCAGCAGTGTGCCAAGGTCACCGGTTGCATACAGATCGAAGAGGCTTGGGCCCCAGATGTTTGTCAGCACGCGTGCCGATCCCACCTGCAACGAACTCCACGCGGTGCCGTTGAAGTTGAAGGCGGCGCCGAGGGTGCCGGCGCCATTCGCTCCCACCGCGTAGATGTCGCTGGCTGATGTCATCCACACACCGGACTGCGTGCCCGTGCTCGGCGACGGCAACGCGGTCCACGTCGAGCCGTTGTAGCGAAGCACCACGCCGTTCTCGCCGGCAACGACGATCTGCGTTGGCGAGACTCCATACACTGTCCACAGTGGCTGCGAAGCCGTCGTCGAGATCGTCCAGGTGGTGCCGTTGTAGCGCAGCACTTCACCACCTGCGGTCACCGCCCACACATCGGTCGCGCTCGAACCCCAGATGTTGTAGATGCTCGCGGTGGTCGGCGTGGTCATGGTAGTCCACGTCGTGCCGTTGAAGCGCATGATCAGGCCGTTGTCGCCACCGACGAAGGCATCGTTCGCACTCGGCGACCACACCGTTTCCAGCGTGGCCGTGGTGGGGATGGACTGTCGTGTCCAACTGGTGCCATCCCAGCGGTATACGCTGCCGAATTCACCGACGGCGTACGCGCTCGTTGGGGTGGAGGTCCACACATCGAGGAGGTCGGGCGCGAGGTTGTTGGTGGTCCACGTACCGGGGCCACGCATCACGATGCCGCGCTGTCCGCCAACCCACACGTTGCCAGTGCCGTCCATGATCGCGGCGTAGAGTCGCGGTGCGTACGGCGTGTTGACCACCGACGCCGTTGAGCCATCGAGCTGCGCGACACCGCCATCGCCGACCAGATAGCGACGCCCGCCGTTGGCGGCACTGCCGGTGATCGTATAGAAACTGCCGGAGAAGCCGCCCGAAGTGAGCGTGCTCCAGGTGGTGCCATCGAACTTCAGTAACGTGCCGGCCGCGCCAGCGGCCACGATGTCGGTCCCATTCAAGCCGTGCACTGCGTACAACGTCTCGAGCGTCGGCAATGCGACCCGGCTCCACGTCCCACTCTTTCGCAGCATCTCGCCGTTCGCGCCAACCACGTACACCAATCCGCTGCCCGACCACACGCCGTTGAGCGACGCGGTTGAGCCGGCGGCCTCGGTGCTCCACGCGGTGCCGTTGAAGCGAATCACGATCCCGTTGTCACCAACCGCATAGGCCGTGGTTGCGTCCTCCACCCACACGGCGTACAGCGCGCGCGTTGTACCGGAGGTCATGGCCGCCCACGCGGTGCCGTTCCATCGCGCCACGACGCCATTCGCGCCCACGGCGATGACGCTCGTCGCGGTAGTGCCGTGCACGGCGTAGAAGGTCGTGCCGAGGCTCGTGCCGGTCGCGGAGAGCGACCATGTCGTTCCGTTCCATCGATAGATATCGCCCACCGAGTTGACCGCAAACGCATTGGTGGCATCGATGGTCGCGATGGCGACGACGTCTTCATACAGTGCGCCGCCCAGGCGATTGGGTGTCCATGTGGCCGCGAGACGCGGCACCACGTTCACGGTCAGTGTATCGCGCTTGGTGCCGTCGAACTGCGAGGTCGCGGTGATGAGTGTGGAACCGCTCGCGACGCCGGTCACCACGCCACCGGCGGTGATCGTGGCGGCCGCGTTGTTGCTCGACGACCAGTTCACATTCGCGTTGACACCCGGATCGGCGCTGACGACGGCGTTGAGCGTCAGGCTCGTGCCGGGGTTCATGCTCACATTGCGCTGCGTGATCGCGACCGTGAGCGGACGCGCCGGCACCGTGATCGTGCTTGTCGCGCGACGCGTGGTGTCGGCGGTGGAAAGCGCGGTGATGGTGGCGCTGCCCAGCGCGACGGCAGTGACCACCCCCGTGCCGCTGACGGTGGCAATGGCGGCGTTGCTCGTGCGCCAGGTGACTGTAGTGGGTGCGCCGGCGTCGGCGTTCACCGTGGGGGTGATCTGCTGAGTATTGCCGATGAAGACCGATGCCGTGGTCGGCGTGACCGACACCGAGCGCACCACCGGCACGATGTTGATGGTGGCTGACGCGGCGAGCGTCCCGTCAACGATCGACGTGGCCGTGATCTGACTCGTGCCCTGCGCGACACCCGTCACGACACCGGTGCTCGCATTCACCGTGGCAACGGTGGGCGTGCTGGAGCTCCACGTGACGACGGTGGAGAGCCCCGCATCGATCTGCACGGTTGCAGTGAATGTCGCCGTCTGTCCGGTGCCGATCGACGCCGTGGTCGGTGAGACGGCGATTGAGCGACGACTCTGCACGGTGATCACTGCCGTGCCGCTCATCGCCGTGTTGAAGGTCGATGTCGCGCGAACGACGGCGGTGCCGGTGGAAACGGCGGTCACGGTACCCGTAGACGACACCGTGGCGACCGCTGGCGATTCACTCGACCACGACACGCCAGTTGATGCGCCATTCACCGCATCAACCAATGCGCTCAACCCCTGGCTGTCGCCAACGCGCAGCGACGCCGCGCCCGGTGTGACGGTCACGCCGCGCACCGCCGGCGGATTCGTAACTGGACCCGTGTTGTCACCTCCACCACCGCATCCCCACAACAACGCGAGTGAGGCAGCAGCGAGACGCGAGCGGAGGCGAGTGATGCGCATGGGCCGGATCGGGTGCGGGGAGTACCGTGAGCCCGAGGCGCACGGAGAGACGCAATCCCGGCGCAACCGCCGGGATTGCTACAACTCTACCGCTTACGCCGTCGGGCGCGAGACTGCAGAAAATTCCTGTGTGACATTTCGCGGCGCCGTCATGGCCGCCGGATTCAGGATCCCATCGAGCTGCTCACGTGTGAGGAGCCCCCGTTCAAGCACGATATCAAACACCCCGCGTCCGCTCGCGAGCGCCGTGCGCGCAACGTCGGTGGCTTCTTGATATCCGATCACGGGAACCAACGCTGTCACGATCCCGATTGAATGCTCCACGAAGTGACGCATTCGGTCAGCGTTGGCTGTGATTCCGGTCACACAGCGCTCACGCAATACGGCGCAGGCGTTCTTCAACATGTCGATGCTGCGCAGCAATCGATACGCGATGACCGGTTCGAAGGCATTGAGCTGCAGCTGCCCGGCTTCGGCGGCCATCGTCACGGTCACGTCACCGCCGATAACATCGAAGCACACCTGATTCACAACTTCAGGAATGACCGGATTCACCTTGCCTGGCATGATCGAGGAGCCCGGTTGCATCGCGGGCAAGTTGATCTCACCGAATCCGGCGCGTGGCCCCGACGACAGCAAGCGCAGGTCGTTGCAGATCTTCGACAGCTTGGTGGCCGTGCGCTTGAGTACACCGGACAGCTGCACAAAGCCTCCGGTATCGCTCGTGGCCTCCACCAGATCGGGCGCCGTCAGCACCGGCACATCGGCGATCGCGGCGAGCTCCTTGCACGCGAGTTCCGCATAGCCCGGCGGCGCGTTGATCCCCGTGCCAATCGCCGTCGCACCAAGATTGATCTCGCGAATGAGACTTTGCGCTTCCGCCAGGCGGTCGACGTCTTCGCGCAACGTGTGGCAGAAGGCCATGAACTCCTGGCCGAGAGTCATGGGCACCGCGTCCTGCATCTGCGTGCGTCCCATCTTGAGCATCGGAGCGAACTCCTTCCCCTTCACCTCGAAGCTGTCGCACAGACGCGCGAGCTCGGCACGGAAGACGCTCAGGCTCTTGTGCAGCGCAATCCGCACGGCGGTGGGATACACGTCGTTCGTGGACTGCGAAAGATTCACATGATCGTTCGGTCCGATCACGTCGTATGTGCCGCGCGGCTGGTTGAGCAGCTCGAGTGCGCGATTCGCGATCACCTCGTTCGCATTCATGTTGGTGGACGTACCTGCGCCACCTTGAATGACATCGACGAGAAAGTGTTCGTGATGTCGACCGGCGCGCAGTTCGCGCGCGGCGCGCACGATGACATCGGTCTTTTCGTCGTCGAGCAATCCGAACTTGTTGTTGCTCACCGCGGCGGCTTCCTTCACGCAGGCGAGTGACTCGATCAGCACCGGAAACTCGCGCAGCGGAATGCCGGTAATCGGAAAATTCTCGAGGGCGCGCAGTGTCTGCACCCCGTAGAGCGCTTCGAACGGGATTTCGCGCTCGCCGAGCAGGTCATGCTCGAGTCGTGTGCGATGCCCGCCAAAGCCCAGCGTGCGACCACGTCCAACGAGCGTGGCATCGGCGCGCTTGAGGCGCTCGGAAATGGCACGTGCCGCGCGACCGACCAGCGCGGCATAGAGCTGCGGCGCCTCACGCAGAATGTCATCGACCTGCGCCTTGGTCATCATCATCGCGGTGCCGGGCATGACGGTGCGCGCGGTGGTGCCGTGCACGGACTCGTCGAGCAACAGTCCTTCGCCCACGGCTTCACCGGGCCCCAGCGTCACGAGTCGGGTGGTGCGTCCGTCGCCAGACTTTTCGATGGCGACGGCACCGCTCACGAGAATCGCGAGGCGCTGACGGGGTTCGCCTTCGCTGAAGATGGTTTCGTCGGGCGCGAGGGCATGCGGGGTGACATGTCGCGAGAGCTTCCAGAGGTGCGCGTCGGGCAATCCGTCGAGGAACGACGTCCCGCGCAGCAGTTCGGCGATTTCGGCCGGTGTAGTCATCTGCCTTTTCGTTAGGTGGGATGGAGCTTCACCCCATATCTGTCGGCTGTACCTTCGGTTCGCTACACGGCTTCCTTGCTTGGTACGGCTGGGTTTGGTGCGTGGGTCGGCGGGGCGACCACGGTCTTTGGACTCGGTATCCGGGGTTCGGAAAGGCCTTCGGCCTTCCGAAGCCCGGATACCCTTCGCCCAAATCCCGCGTCCGCCCCGCCGTCCCGGCCAGTCCGCATGTGTGGCCGTCCGCGCGACCACGCGCTGCATAGTCGCGACCGGCGCTCGCGCCCGGCCGGCAGACATGGGGTGGGCATGAGCGCTGAGTGCAGCGGCGGTGAATTCGCGCGCGGAAATCGCCGAGCTCTCCGGGGACTATGACACTAAAGCGGTATGCGAGCGCCTAGCGCTCGGCGAGCGCAGCGATGCCTGCCGGGGGCGCGGCGGATGGTGTCGCGCGGGCGCGTGAGTGTCCCGGCTTCGGAAGGCGGAGGCGAAGCCGACGCCTTTCCGAACCCGGGATCACCCGCGTCCGCGGGACACCGTCCGTCGCGACCCCACGCGCAAATCGATCCGTCGCGATTTCAACGACTCTGACCCCTTGAAACCGAGCGTAGCTGAAATGGCTGGCCAAACGGGGCGAAGACGAGGACATTGAGGCCGTCTCTTACCCCACCCACGATGCCGTTTTCTCGTCGCGAGTTTATTGAGCGCTCCTCCGCGCTCGCTGCCGCCGGTTTCCTGCCGCGCCTCCCGGAGCACCTGTTCGACCCCGCCGGCGAGACGCTCGGCGCGCCCGGCACGACCCCTGGCTTCCGCGCTCGCCCGGTCGTTGTCTCCTCGGCGAATGGCATCCGCGGCGTGAAGGTCGCCTACGACAAGATCGTGGCCGGCGAAGATCCACTCGATGCGGCGATCGCCGGCGTCAACATCCAGGAGCTCGATCCGGATGATCAGTCGGTCGGTCTTGGCGGGTTTCCGAACGAAGAGGGGGTGGTGCAGCTCGACGCATCATGCATGCACGGGCCGACCAAGCGCGCCGGATCGGTCGCGGCGATCGAGGATATCGCGACGCCGTCGCTCGTTGCCAAGGCGGTCATGGACTACACCGACCATGTCATGATCGTCGGCGCGGGCGCCAAGAAGTTCGCCAAGGCGATGGGCTTCAAGGAGACCAATCTCCTCACCGAAAAGACGCGGCAGGATTGGATGCGGTGGAAGTCGCGTCTCAACGCGAACGACTTCTGGCTCGATCACGACGAAGACATCAAGATCAAGTTCTCGACCGGCACGATCAACATGAACGCCGTGGACGCGAAGGGAGACATCGCGTCGGTCACGACGACGAGTGGCATGGCGTGGAAGATTCCGGGGCGCATCGGCGACTCCCCGATCTGCGGCGCGGGTCAGTACTGCGACAACCTCGTCGGCGCGGCCGGTAGCACGGGACGCGGCGAAGCGAACATCAAGGCGTGCAGCTCGTTCCTGATCGTCGAATTCATGCGCCAGGGGATGGGGCCGCAGGAGGCATGTCTCAAGGTGCTCGAGCGGGTGGTCGCGACGACGGAGGCGCGACTGCTGCTGCCCAACGGTCGGCCGAAGTTCGATCTGGAGTTCTACGCCGTCACCAAGGACGGTCGCTTCGGCGGCGCCACCATGTTCTCCGGCGGCCGTTTCGCCGTCTGCGATTCTGCCGGTGCGCGTTTGACCGACGCTGCCTTTCTCTACAAGCGCTAGTTGTCTTTGGTGCGCTTCGGGTAGTCGACGGTTCGGTGATGGGTCGACATCCGATGCTCACCCGATCGCGGCGGTGTCCGGGGTTGGGCGAGCACCGGCTGTCGCCCCGGGCACGATCTCGCCGCCTGGGAAGCCCCCGAGCGCGCAACGCTCGCAGCGTGGGCGCCGGCGTGTTGGGCGGGCGAATGGGTGTCCGGGCTTGGGAAGCGCCGCAGGCGATTTCCCAACC
>CBHWDN010000008.1:0-171471 GCA_966112585.1 uncultured Gemmatimonadaceae bacterium | reverse complement strand
GTCCTCCCCTTCATCATCTTCCCCCTCGATGCCTGTCGTGTGCGACCTATCCGCCGCGCTTCACTTGCCACGCCGCCAGCATCTCCTTCTCTTTGGTCTCAGTCAAAACCCACTTCGCCGCCGTCTGTCGGTCCGCCGGCAGTGACGCGAACCACTCGGCGGTATCGCGCACCGTCTCGGCCATCGCGCGCGGTGCGAGTCCGGCGTTGAACGAACGGGTGCTCACGACACTCGTGTGCCCGAGGTCATTGCCGCGGGTGAGAATCCAGGGCACCACACCATCGACCTCGTATTTGGCGAGGAAGTCGTAGTCGTCGACCCAGGTGAGTTGGACCTTGGCGTTGAGTGTTTTGATCGCGCCGTCGAGGAACTGCGCGATGGTCATGGGTGACTTGGGGCCCACCGCGTTGTAGATGCCGCTGCCATTCGTTTCGACGAGTTGCAGCATGAACGCTGCGAGATCGCGGACATCGATGAACTGCACGCGATCGGTCTTGTTGCCGGGAGCGAGGACTTCGCCGCCTTTGGGCAACCGCCACGGCCAGTAGGTGAAACGATCGGTGTAGTCGCCCGGGCCTACGATGTACGTGGGGCGCACGACGACACCCCTGGCACCGAAGGCGCTTTGCACGAGCGCTTCGCATTGCGCTTTGTTGGTGCCGAACACTTCGCTGCCGTCTTTTGCGTCGGCGAGTGTGGTGTGCACCGCATCGGCTTCAGTGAGCCCGGTCTTGAGATATGGGTAGTACACGCCGGTGCTCGAGGTGAACAGATACCGGCCACTGTCCTTGAGCAACTCGGTCGTGAGCTTGACCCAATTGGGATTGGTGGCGCTGTCGTCGATCACGGCATCCCAGGTGCGTCCCTTGAGCGCGTCGAGTTGTCCGTTGCGATCGCCAATCAATCGTTCAACACCAGCGGGTAGATCACCATCCTTTCGACCGCGCGTGAAGATGCTCACGCTGTGGCCATGCGCGATGGCGAGTCGGACGAGATGCGGCCCGATGAATCCGGTGCCGCCAAGAATGAGCAACTTGAGTGGCGCCGCGTTGACTGTCAGCGCGTGTGCGCGGAGCAGTGACGGCGCGATTGTCGCGGCGGCAGTGAGTACGCCAGCCTGCTGAACGAAGGAGCGACGTGTCGTCATGCCCGATTCTACTCCGTCGCCGTTTCGTCCACCACATGGGATGTGAACGCCGGTGCAAGCATGGCGAGCGCGTGTGCGCGAATGTCGGTGGGCCAATCGGCGAGTATCCCACGCAGGCGCGCATCGTCCCGACCAAACAGCGCGCGCGACATTTCCTCGAAGTCGGCATGATCGCCGGCGATCGCGTGGAGAAAGCGATAGGTCGATTCGCGGGCCACACGCGCGGCGTCGATGCCGGGATTCTCGCGACGTGCGCGCTCCACGAGTTTGCGAATGGTGACCGAGGCTCCGCCGGGTTGCCGAGCCAACCATTCCCACTGCGCGGGGAGCAGCGTGATCTCGCGGGCGACCACACCGAGCTTCGGCCGGCCGGGGCCACGCGCCGCAACGGGTTGCTCGGCATAACGCGCGCGGATTTCGCGTTCGCTGCCTCGCCAATCGATATCGACGACGCGCCCTGTCTCGTCCTCGAAGATGAGGAGCGGACCGGCCGATCCAGTCGCGAAGGCCTGTGCAACGGCGACGGCGACATCGGCGAGTGAGCCGGCGGCCAGTAGAATCGGGCCGTCGAAGGCCGAACAGCGAACCGGCGGCGTTGGCGATCCGGGGGCGGGGGGTGGATTTTCCATATTACCCGGGTAATAATAACCCCCATGAGTCAGGAAATCGAGCTATTGGTGCCGGAATCGCTACGGCCGGCCGGAACGACCGTCACCCGGGTCACTCAGGGGCAGTCAGGCGCGGGGGTGTATCGAATTGAAGGGCCCGCGGGACACTTCATACTCAAGCGCACCACGGCCGACGAGCCGCTCGCGAACTGGAGCCGGCACCTGGGCTTTCAGCGCGCCGCCGCCGAACGCGGCGTTGCCCCCCAGGTCGTGCACGCGGATGCCGATGCGCGCGTGGTGATCAGTGAGGCGGTGCGCGAGGTGCCCTTCGCGGCACGCTATCACACACCGGACACGCACGCCGACACGATGCGGTTGCTCGGCCGAACCATTCGCACGATGCACGACATTCCGCTGGGTGACGATACGCCACTGGCCTCAGCGATGGGATTCATGCGCGACATGCACATCGCGGCGCAGGCGCATGGCCCGCTGCCCGCGTGGGTGGAGGAGAATGTCCGAACGCTGCTCTCCGAAACCGCACCAACCAGCGAGCTCGCGAATGTCGCGAGTCACAACGATCTCAATCCGTCGAATCTGATCTTCGATGGCACGCGACTGATGATGCTCGATTGGAACACCGTGTCGGCGAACAATCCGTACTACGATCTCGCGACGGTCTCGGTGTTCTTGCGCATGGATGCCCTCGCGTCCCGGCGATTGCTCGCCGCGTACTTCGACGCGACCCCTGAGCAATTCGCCGTGCTTCCCGCGGAATTCCTGTATTTGCGTCGAATGGCGGCAGGGCTCGCGGGTATCGCGCTGCTCCATGTCGCCGGACTGCGAGGCTATCGTGGTGCACGCGACATCACCCTCGCCGACGCGCCGACGCTCGCAGATGTCTACTCGGCGATGCGTACAGGCGCACTCAGCATGAGCACGGGCGAAGGGCAGTGGCGTTTGGGAATGGCGTTGCATCGCGACGCGCGTCCAAACGCGGTGCCAACGGCATAGCCAGCGCTATTCCTGCGCTACTCCCCGACAAGCTCCCGCAACTCGCGCGGTGCCTGAATACGCCACGCCTCGAGCAGCAGGATCTCGAGCGTCGCGCGCGGAATGGCGTCGAGTCGGGTGAGCACTGCCGGATAGCCGTTGTAGTGCGGCTCGGTGAAGAACACGTGCGGGTCGCTTGCAATCATCAAGTCGCGCTCAGCGACGCTCGAGGTGCGGATTGCCAGCACGGCTGTGTTCTCGGTCCGCCCCTTCCTGGGATCGAGACGCTCGAGCCACGACCAGCAGAAGCCCTTGGGCTTGTCCTTCACCCAGACGTGGAAAGCAAAGCGGTCATGCCCCTCTTCAGCGCCGGGCAATGAGAGCGCGATGTCCCGCACGCGCTCCATCTGTGCCGCCGTCGCACCACGGGGAATGTTTTGGGAGGCGCTCGACATGCGATCTATTCCCCGGGGGCAGTTGAGAAGACACGCGTAAGTCGCTTGGCGAACTTTTCACGCAACGAGAGCTGCTGATCCATCTTGAGATCGGCGAGATCGTTCGGCACCGGAAACACGAGTCTCGATCCGTACTCCTGGTTCACCAGCGATGCGAGCAGATAGCGACTGATCGCGACATGCACTGATGGATCGATGCGATCAAGCTTGCGCTCGAGCCATCGCGGAATGTCGAGCACCATGCGGCGCATCAGGCCGCCGATCGTCGACTTGGGTACACCAAGTCGCGCCGCGCCCTCCTCACCGCTCAGTCGCTCGACATACCAACGCACGACTTCCAGCCAGCGCGCTTCGCTCACCGGCAGCAAGTGCAACCACTTGCGCAGCATCTTCGCAATCATGTGCAGATGCGCGCTGGTGAGCGCGTATCCAGCGGGATTGTCGAGACGCGCCTTTTCCTGCCAGTTCCCTTCACGAGTCGTCGGGCCGCACAGATACAGTCGGCGATACGTCTGCCAGAAGGCGCGAGCATCCTTGAGCGTTTCGGGCACCCACGATCCGTCGTGTGGACGACCGGGTGGGTGAATGCCCTTGAGCACTGCAAAGACACGCCAGAGATGCCAGTACGCCTCGGCTTCCTCATCGGTCATGTCCATCTCGATCGCTTCGAGACCGTCGATGACCAGCACACTGAATGCAATGATCGTCGCCAGCATGTCGGTCTGGCTCACCACGACCTGCTTGCTGTTCGCGCTATCGCTTTTGGGCCATCCGCGTGTGAATGCGCCATACCCTGGCCACACCTGATACGGCTGCCCGGCCCAGCCGCCGTGCGCGCGATCCACCGGCTGGCGCTGAATTTCGGTGAGACGCGGGGCGACGTTCATGCGCACACCAGCGTGCAGCAGCTGCATCTCTTCGGCCGCGACCATCGCCGGATACCACGGGCCTTCAAAACTGTTCGGCGTCGACACCGTCACCAGCAACTGCATCGTGCCGATGAGCCGATGATAGGGGAGGTCGCTCAGTTCCCCTGACAACATGAGCACTGCCGCCGGTCGCCCCGCCGAGTACGCCTCGGGGAGTGACTTGCACAGCAGCACCATGACGGCCGGCAGCAGGTTTGTCATGAACGCGCGCTGACCGAGCAGCATGCGCGAGCGATCGGCCCACGGCGGCAATCGCGGTGTGTCGCAGCCTTCGCACAAACCGAGCGCCTGCTGCATGTACATCGCGAGCGACGACAGCGACTTCGACTGATGGCCTTCCTCGAGCTGCGCAAACTCATTCAGCGCATCGGCAAGGGAGTTGGGCAGGTCGTCCTCTTCCGGATCCTCGATCTGCTGTTCGAGCGTACGGGTGCGAACAAGTCCCAGCGCGTGGCGCCGTTCGCGCAAAAGCCGTCGCTCCTGCTGCGCCGGGCTTTCCGGTGTCTTTCGGTTCTGACCGGGCTGGCGAAGCTTCTTGCGTCGCTTGGGTGACGTGCCACTCAGCATTGGGTCAGGGCACACCGTCGCGAAGAACTGATGGACCGCACCAAAGCGGAGGTCGCGGTGGTTCATCACGTAGAGATCGGCGTTCAAAACGCCGATGCTCGAAATCTTCTCGAGAAACTCATCGCACCGATCCCATTCGCCGCGTCGTGGACCGACGGGCGGTTCGCTGGGGTCGTAGGGGAGTTCGTCGAGCGGTCGGCCATGGGAGGATCGTGTGATCGTCCCGGTGGTTTCGGTGCGCATGGCCTTCAACATAGAGGTCAGAGAACGCGAACGGCCATAGATTGTGGCGCATGCGACCCCTCCGCATCCTCGGCGCCGGTCCCGCCGGCCTTGCTGCTGCCATTGTGTTGGCGCGCGCGGGGGAGGCCGTTGAGGTGTATGAGCAGCGCGCCGATTGTGGCGCGCGCTTCGGTGGTGACTTGCAGGGACTCGAGTCGTTCTCGACTGACATTGACGCGCTCGGGGAACTGCGCAGTGTGGGTATCGAGACCGACTTCCTGGCGCGACCGTTCACGAACGGATGGCAATACAATGGACGGCGCGCTGACGAACACGCGTTTGATCGCCCGGCCTTCTATCTCGTGCGTCGTGGGACCATGTCCGACGCCATCGATCAATCGCTCAAGCAGCAGGCACTCGACGCCGGAGTGGCGTTGCGCTTTGGTCAGGCGCTGGCGGATGAAGCGGTCGACATTCTGGCCACCGGTCCGCGCGATCGCAAACCGTATGCGATCTGCAAAGGCATTGTCTTTCGCACCGATGCACCAGATATCGCCGTTGCGCTGCTCGATGACGCCGCAGGCTTCAAGGGCTATTCGTATCTGTTGGTGAGTGAAGGCGAGGGCTGCCTGTGCACGTCACTCTGGAGCGAGTTCAATCGTGTGAGCGATTGTCTCGCGGCGGCTCGTCGTTCGCTCCTGGCGCGCTGGCCCATGGCGGTGATCGACGAACGCCCGGTGGGTGGACTGGTGCACTTCTCCGGGCGGCCGGAATGGCGGCGCGACAACGCGCTGGTGGTGGGTGAGGCGGCGGGGCTGCAGGACTTTCTGTGGGCATTCGGACTGCGCACGGCGCTGCGGTCGGGGGTGCTCGCGGCCCAATCGTTGCTTGGCGCTCATGATTACGAGGCCATGGCGGCTGCGTCGTTCACGCCGCATCTGCGCGGCGGTGTGGTGAATCGGTTCCTGTGGGAAGTTGGTCGATTCGGGAGCTACGCCGCGCCCATGGCGGCGCTGCGATGGCGCGGGGCGAGCCGGCTCATGCAGGATTTCTATGGCTACAATCGCCTTCAGCAGATGCTCTATCCGCTCGCACGCAGTTACGTTCGGGTAGCCCACCCGCATCTGACCGTTTGAAGCCGACTGGCCCGCCCAATGCTCGCTGGAACCCGCCTCGATCATTTTGAGATTCTGCAGCGCCTCGGCGCGGGCGGCATGGGCGAAGTGTACCACGCGCGCGACACGCGATTGGGACGCGAGCTCGCGCTCAAGCTGCTGCCGCTCACGCGGGTTGATGACAGCGATGCCACCGAGCGATTCCTGCGCGAAGCACGCGCGGCGAGTGCGCTCAATCATCCCAATGTGATCACGGTGTACGACATCGGTCGCGGCGAACGCGGCTGGTACATCGCGATGGAGTTGGTGAAGGGGCGCACGCTTGCGTCGCTGGCCGATGGATCGCTCGACGTGCGCGGTGTCGCCGGACTTGGTGCGCAGGCAGCGCGTGCGCTCGCGGTGGCGCATGACGCGAGCATCGTGCATCGCGATATCAAGCCCGACAATCTGATGCTGCGCGAAGACGGGTACCTCAAGGTGCTCGACTTTGGTCTCGCGCGACTCTTCGAGCACGACGGCTCGCGTTCGAGCGACGAAGAGTTCAAGACGGGCACTGGCATCATCATTGGCACGCTGCGCTACCTCTCGCCGGAGCAGGCGGCGGGCGATCCGGTCACATCGGCGTCGGATGTGTTTTCGCTGGGCATCGTGCTCTACGAGTTGCTGGCGGGTTCGCATCCGTTTGCCGGCGGCAATGGCATGGCGGTGGTTGGCGCGATCCTCACCAAGGAACCGCCGTCGCTTGTTGAAGCGCGACCGTATCTGCCGCAGGCGCTCACGTCGCTCGTTCATGCCATGTTGTCGAAGGAGCCGGCGAAGCGCCCGAGTGCGGCCGAAGTCGCGGCGAGTCTCGAGGCGATTGCGGCGGTTGCGTCGCCCGAATCGCGCAACCTGCACATTCCGCGCAGCGGGCCAAGCGCCACCGGTGCATCGAGCGCGTATCATCCGCGCGCCGTGGGAACGCGATCGCCAACACTCGTTGGCCGGCAGGGCGATCGGGCGCGACTGCTCGATGCGTGGACCCATGCGCAGGAAGGTCACGGCCAGCTGCTCGGTGTGGCCGGCGAACCCGGTGTCGGAAAGTCCACCTTCGTTGACGCAGTACTCGCCGAGCTGACGGCGAGCAGCGGCATCATCGTGGCGCGCGGACGTTGCTCTGAGCGACTCGCGGGAACGGAAGCCTTCCTGCCGATTCTCGAAGCACTCTCGAGCGCGGTGCGCGCCGATCCGAGTGGCGAGGTCCGCACGCTGCTGCAGCGTCATGCGCCAACGTGGTATGGCGAGTTGGGCGACACCACGCTCGAAGCGGGAATTCCGGCGAAGACTGGCGAGGTGGTGCCACAGGGGCTTCAGGCCGCATCGCCCGAGCGCATGAAGCGCGAGATGCTGGGCTTTGTGGACGCGACGGCGCGTGTTCGGCCGTTCGTAGTCTTCCTTGAAGACCTGCATTGGGCCGACGCGTCGACGGTCGACCTGCTGGCGTACCTCGGCAATCGTCTCGATGCGCTGCCGCTGCTGATCATCGCGACGTATCGCCCCACCGAGATGCAGCTCGCACGTCACCCGTTCCTTGCGGCGCATCTTGATCTGCAAGCGCGTGGGTTGGGCTCCGAGATTCTGCTGGACTTCCTCGAGCCGGCGGAGGTGCAGGAGCTGCTCGAGCGTCGCTATCCCGGTCATCGTTTCGAAAACAGCTTCGCCGAGATGCTGCATTCGAAAACGGAAGGCAGCCCGCTGTTCCTGGTGGACTTGCTCCGTTGGCTTGGTGCGCAGGGCGCGATTGCCGACTTCAACGGCGCGTGGCAGCTCACGGGCTCGATGCCGGCGGTGGAGCGGGATTTGCCTCCATCGGTGCGCGGGATGATTCAGCGCAAGATCGAGCAGCTTGAAGAAAGCGATCGTCGCCTGCTGATGACGGCGAGCGTGCAGGGCTTCTTTTTTGATTCGACAACGCTCGCCGATGTGATGGGGCTCGATCAGGGTGATGTCGAAGATCGGTTGACGACGCTCGAGAAGGTGTACGCCTTCGTGCGCGCGGTCGACGAAGTCGATCTGCCCGATCGCACGCTCACGATGCGCTATCGCTTCGTTCATGTGCTGTACCAGAACGCACTGTTTGCCGCGCTGCCAACATCGCGTCGTGTGTCGACCAGTGCGCAGGTCGCCGGCGCGATTGAAACGCGCCACGGTGCCGAAGCGCGCGAACTCGCGGCGGAACTTGCCGTGTTGTGGGAAGGTGGACGTCAGCCGGCAAAGGCGGCGGGCTACTACGCGCTTGGCGCCACACGGGCGGCGGAAAAGTTCGCGTATACGGAATCGGCGGAGCTGGCGGCGCGAGGTCTGGCGCAGATCGCGCTCGTACCCGATGGCCCGGAGCGCACAACGCTCGAGATCGGACTCCGTGTCGCGCTCGGCTTCACGAGCGTCGTCACGCGCGGTTTCCAGGCGCCCGAGACGTTCGAGCACATGAACCGTGCACACGAGCTCTCGCTCAAGAGCGGACAGACGCCACAGCTGGTGCCGGTGTTGTGGGGACTCGTGGTGTATCACATCGCGAGTGGCAATTCCCCGCGTGCGTTCGAGTACGGCAAGCAGATGCTGCAGTTGGCGTACGAAGTCGAGAATCCGCTGTTGCAAGCGCTTGCTGAAAGTGCGACGAGCGGCGGTGCACTCTTCTGCGGTGAACTGGAACTCAGCATGGCGTCGCAGGAGCGCGCCGAAGCCCTCACGTCACCAGAGATTCGCGCGGCCATTCGCGCGATGGTGGGCTCGGACCTGCTGATTCTGAGCCGCTGTCAGTCGGCGCGCGCCCACTGGATGACGGGCGACATCGATGGCGCGCGGGTGCTGTTCGCTCGCTCGATGGATGAAGTGCGTGCATCGCGTGACCCACGTGACCGAGCGCATGTGGCGCTGCATCTCGCCGAGTTCGAGCTGGCCGCCGGTCGTCCGGCGGAAGCCGAGCGAGTGGCGATGGAAGCACTGATGGTGTGCGAAGAGTACGGCGTAGCGTCGGAGCGGCTCTGGACGGCGGCGTACTTGGGAGCGGCGCAACTGCGACTTGGGAAAACCGACCAGGGGATCGCGACGTTGGAACAGGCGATCGAGATGCTCACCATGTTCCAGTGCTTCGCGAGCGTGACCGAGTATTATGGATTCCTCACCGAAGGCTATCTCGCGGCGGGACGCGTGGTTGACGCGCGTCGTGCGATCGATGCGGGCTTCGCGACGCTCGCGCGCACGGGCGAAGTGGTGTGGGGTCCGATGCTGCATCTACTTCGTGCTGAGGTAACGCTCGCCGAGGATTCGCGCTCGCGCGCGGCTGCGCGTCGCGATGTGGAAGAAGCGTGGCGCATTGCCGACGGACACGGCGCGAAGCGCGCCACGACGACCGCTGAACTCACGCTGGCGAGACTGGGCACGTAGCTTTTTGCGCATCCCCCCTCCGCGGATGCGCACATGTTGCTGTCGGCTGTTCTGCTTTCAGTAATGCCGTTGTTTCAGGAGTCGGTGATACCGCCGATTCCGCGTGGTCGCGTTCCCGCCGCGCTGCCCAATGCGATACCGGTCGTGATCAACGACAATCGCGCTGCCGCCGGTACGTTTCGGAATGGCACGCTCACCGTGGCGTTCGATGTCGTTGACGCCGCCTGGCGACCGGAGGGCGATCACGATCCGCGCGTTCGCGTGCTGGCTTTCGCCGAACCCGGCAAGACACCGTTGCTTCCCGGCCCGCTATTGCGCGCGCCGATTGGCACGATGGTGGAGTTCACAGTGCGCAATCGCACCGATTCGGCGCTGGTGATTCACGGACTGCGCCCCACGCTTGGCGCGGCGAAGGACACCATTCAGCTCAAGGGACGCGGCGAACGCACCGTGTCGTTCAGGCTGATGGCCGAAGGGAATCACTTCTACTGGGCAGGGTTCCCCGGCTTTGCTGAATCGGGTTCTCGCGAGTGGCTCGACTCGCAGCTCACGGGGGCGTTGATCATTGACGCGCCGGGCACACGAGTCGACACCGAGCACGAGCGCATTTTTGTCATCACGGAATGGTTCGTCAACCGCCCCGAACTCCAGGACTTCGAGACGCTCCTGACCTTCAATGCGAAGGCGTGGCCGTACAACGATCGGTTGACGTTCACGCAGGGCGACTCGGTGCGCTTTCGCATCGTGAACACCACGTTCATCGCGCATCCGCTGCATCTGCACGGCTTCTACTTCCGGGTGACGCGACACGGCGGTCTGGGACGCGACACCGTCGTCTCGCCGACGATGCAGCTGCTGCAGAATATGCGGCAGGTGCCTCCGGGTGGTTCCGTCTCACTCGCGTTCGTGCCAACAACGCCCGGCAACTGGACCTTTCATTGTCATCTCGCCGATCACGTTGGAGATCTGGTGTCGTTGCATGGCACGCCGATGGATTCCGACGGCGCTTCTCACGAGATGCCGGCTCACGAGATTCCGGCGCACGATGCGCCGGGTGGTCATACGATGCGCGGCATGGTGATCGGCATGAAGGTGCTGCCGCGTGCGGACTATCATGCGCCAGCGCCGGCGGAGCGGCGCGAGATCAAGCTGCTCTTGCAGCAGAAGAAGAACGGATTGGCCGCTCGCCAGATGGCGTACGGATTCGTGGTGCAGAAGGACAGTGTCGTTCCGGCCAGGGACTCGGTGGAAATTCCCGGCCCGGTGCTCGAGCTCAAGCGCGGACAGCCGGTGCGTATTGTGGTGCAGAACAACATGACCGAGCCGAGCGGCGTGCACTGGCACGGGCTCGAAATCGAGAGTTATCCCGATGGTGTTCCCGGTTTCAGCGGTATGGGCGATCGCATCATGCAGCCGATTCCACCGGGGCAGTCATTCGCGGCGGAGTTCACGCCACCGCGCAGCGGTACCTTTCCGTATCACTCGCATTTGCATGAGATGCGGCAGATCAGTTCGGGGATGTACGGGGCGATCATCGTCAGCGACAAGCCGCGCGACCTCACGCGCGATCATGTCATCGTGGCCGGAAGCGGTGGAATGCCCTGGGTCTTCAAGCAGGGGCCCAACACGCTCTACGTGAATGGTTCTCCAGCGCCCGCACCGATCACGATGACGGTTGGTGATACCAATCGATTGCGTATCGTGAGCATTCACTCGGTGGAGTTTTTGCGATTCCGATTTGGCACCGAAACACAGGTGACGAAGTGGACGCCGCTGGCGGTGGATGGCGCCGATTTGCCTGTGGCGCTGCGCACCACGCGTGATGCGCTGGTGACGATGGGACCGGGCGAAACGGCGGACTTCACCTATGTGCCGACGAAGGTCGGGCGTATGCAGCTCGAAGTGTGGATCGGTGCCGGACAGCGGGTGGTGCAGCCAATCGAGGTGGTTGCCCGCAAGCGCTAGCGGACTTGGTACTCCTTCAACTGGATGTTCGATGACACGCAGTATGCTGCTCACCGTCGTGTTGGTGCCCACACTGTTGCACGCCCAGTCGGTCAAACCGCGCGGGCGTGCGCTCGGTATCCCTTTCCCCGGCACACCGGGGCCGAACAACGCCATCACCGATGTCGCCGGTGTCGCGGTCGGTCATGCGACCATCATTCGCGGTGACGCTGGTCCTGCGGTGCGTGGGCAAGGGCCAGTGCGCACCGGCGTGACCGCAATTCTCCCGCGCGCCAAGGGTGATTGGGATTTCGTTGCCGCGGCGACGTTCAATCAGAACGGCAACGGCGACATGACCGGAGTGAACTGGATCAAGGAATCGGGATTTCTCGAAGGGCCTATCCTGATCACTGGCACGCACAGCGTAGGCACCGTGCGTGATGCCGCCGTGGACTGGCAGGTGCGGAGCGGTCGTCAGTTCGTATTTACCTATCCGGTGGTCGCCGAAACGTTCGACATGCTGAACGACGATACGGGTGGGCATGTGAAGCCCGAGCATGCCTGGGCGGCGCTCGATGCGGCCAAGTCTGGGCCCGTCACTGAAGGCGCAGTGGGTGGCGGTACCGGAATGGGATGCAACGGATTCAAAGGTGGCATTGGCACGTCATCGCGTCGTGTCCCAAAGAATGGTGGCGGCTTCTACACACTCGGCGTGCTTGTTCAGTGCAACTACGGTGGTGACCTCGCCGTGCTTGGTGTGCCGGTGGGGCAAGAGCTGCGCGATGTGCCGAAGACGTGCACAGTGCTTTCCGGTGAACCCACGCGCTTCTTTCTCAAGGGTATTCGCAAGTGCGCCGCTACGCCGGGTGACGATTTGGGTGACGGCGTCACCGGTCGCGGCTCGATCATCATCATCATTGCCACCGACGCACCGATGCTCGCTTTTCAGCTTGAGCGCATCGCCAAGCGTGCCGGTATGGGACTGGGCAAGCTTGGCAGCTCGGCGAACAACGGATCGGGCGATCTCTTCCTGGCCTTTTCGACCGCAAATCGCGTCAATGCGAGCGATGTAGCCGAACGACCCATGATGATGCTGCCAAATGACGCGCTCGACCCCTACTTTCGAGCGACGGTTGAAGCGACCGAGGAGGCGGTAGTGAACGCCATGCTCGCCGCGGAGACCATGGTGGGCGCCGATGGGATCAAACTCACGGCGCTTCCCGCCGACCGGCTCGTGGCGGCGCTCCGGAAGTACGGACGCATGCCCTGATCGTTCTCCTACCTGAGCTACTCGACATGCGTCCGTTGTCCCTTCGCGCGCTGGCCGTTGCTTCGATCTGTTCTGCCTCGATTGCCAGTGCGCAGTCGGCTCGCCCCGACGCCGATCCCAAGGTGGCGGCGCTCGTCGCGGCCGTTTCGCAGGAACGACTCCAAGCGATCGTGACCAAGCTTTCGGGCTTTGGCACGCGTAACACGCTCTCCGACACCGTGTCGAACACCCGCGGCATTGGCGCGGCGCGGCGCTGGATCTACAACGAGTTCAAGAGCTACAGCCCGAAGCTCCAGGTGAGCTACGATGTGCATCACGTGCTGCAGCAGGGGCGCATTACGAAGGATGTGGACATCGTGAACGTCGTCGCGATTCTGCCGGGCAAGTCGGCGCGTCGTGTGTACGTGTCGGGGCACTATGACACGGTGAATCCGCGCAACACCGCGGCCGCTGGGGTGAATGCCGCGACGCCGGCGGGCGGTGATCCACAGCTGCGCGCAAACCAGGACTACGACGCCGCCGACGCGCCGGGCGCGAACGACGATGGCAGCGGTACGTCGCTCACGATGGAGCTTGCGCGCGTCTTTGCGAACAGCGGCATGGAGTTCGATGCCACGCTGGTGTTCGTGACGTGGGCCGGCGAGGAGCAGGGCCTGGTGGGCTCGATGGCGCATGCGCAGACGATTGCCGCCGCGAAGACGATCGTTGAAGCGAACCTCAACAACGACATCGTGGGCTCGAGCGCCGGCGGCAACGGCACGATCGATGGCGAAAGCGTGCGTATCTACGCACTTGGGCCGGAAGACTCGATGAATCGTTCGCTCGCCCGCTACATCGCGCGCATTGCCGGCATTTACGTACCGAGCCACACGATTCGCCTGATGGCGCGCGAGGATCGCTTTGGTCGCGGCTCCGACCACTCGAGCTTCACCGCCGTCGACTTCCCCGCGATCGTGTTCCGCGAAGCGAACGAGAACTACAACCGCCAGCACAACAGCGAAGACAAACTCGAAGGGATGGACTTCCGCTACCTCGCGCAGAACGCGCGCGTGAACGCGGCGGCGGCTGCGTCGATTGCGTTGGCTCCGGCCGCGCCCAAAGTCACGACACCGCAGGGCACCTCCGTGACGTTGTCGCGAGGCGCGGGCTATGACGCGGCGCTGCAGTGGCAGGCGAGCGCGGGCGCGGTTGGTTATCGCGTGTACTGGCGCAACGCGTGGACGAACGATTGGGAGAAGACGCAGGCGGTGGGCAACGTGACGCGGTTTACGTTGCCGAACGTGTCGATCGATGACTTTGTGTTTGGCGTGGCGGCCGTTGGCGCGGATGGATCGGAATCTCTGGTTTCGGCTTATGTGTCGCCGGTTAGGCGCATGCAGGAAATCAAGGTTCGGAAGTAAGGACTCGGCGCTTTGCGCCGAGGGTTGCCGTGAGATTTGAGATTTCAGTTGTGAGTAGGTGAGACCTTTTAGACGCCAGACGTGAGTAGGTCAGAGGGGAGACATGAGTGGCTCATGTCTCCTTTCTGACCTACTCACGTCTCACAGCTCAACGTCTCACCTACTCACAACTGAAATCTCAAATCTCACAGCAACCAGAACGGCGCGAAGCGCCTAATTCCTTACCAGTCGGTCTATCGCGCGCAGCCCATCCTCGCCAATGTCGAGCGAGTGTTCGTTCACATAAAGCGCAATGTGCTGCGCGCAAACCTCCGCGCTCATCTCCTGCGAGTTCGCCGCAACATACTCGCGACTCGCGGTGGGATTGTCGAACGCGTATTGCACACTGGCCCGAATCGCCCGCTCTGCCTCGGCAGCGTCGAGAGCAGGTAAGTCCGCGCGCGCGCAGATCCCCGCCAGCGGCACCGGAAGTGACATCGCCTGTTCCCACCAGTCGCCCAGGTCGATCGCTTTGGTGAGTCCGTGGTCCTGGTACGTGAATCGGCTTTCGTGGATGATCAGTCCGGCGTCGACTTCGCCGCTTTCGACGGCGCGCAGGATCTTGTCGTAGCGCATTTCACTGACGTCGCCGAGTTGCGGCGCGGCCAGGCGCAGCAAGCGATACGCGGTCGTCTCTTTCCCCGGAATCGCGATGCGCTGCTTCACGACGTCGGCGAAGGGTGCGCCGCTCTTCGTGACGACGAGCGGGCCCACGCCCTTGCCGAGTGCGGCGCCGCTGCGGAGGAGGCGATAGCGATCGCCAACGGACGCGAACGCGCCGACGCTCAGTTTGGTGAGGTCGAAGGTGCTTTCCATCGCGCAACGATTGAGCTCTTCGATATCCAGCAGCACCGGCTCAATGCGGAATGGCGCGTCGATCAGTCCAAACGTAAGCGCATGAAAGGCGAACGTATCGTTGGGGCAGGGCGAATAGCCGAAGGTCAGCGTGCGCATAGTGCGTCGACCAGGACTGGTGTGGCGGCGGTGATGGCGGCGAATGCGGCGGTGAAATGCCAGCGGGCGCGGTCGGCTTCTTCGATCTCGTTCGAGATGGCGCGGACTTCGATCGCAGGGATGCCGGCGATCTGGGCGGCGCGCAAAACGGCGAAGCCCTCCATCGCTTCCACCATGCAATTGCCGAACCCCGTGCGGGTGCCGCCGATGGAGCCGCTGGTGCCGATCGACATCACGCGCGCCGCAGGAAGCGCGCGCTGTGCGGCGGCGAGCATCGCGTCGTTGGCTGACACGATACCGGGTGCCCACTCCGGTCCCACCCCCAAGTCCGCGTAGCGAGCGTCCAAGCCAATAACGAGCGAGGCCGGTGCCAGTGCTTCCGATGCGCGCGCACCGGCGATTCCCACGTGCAGCACGGCTGCTGGGCGCAATTCCGCGATCGCGGCGGCCGCGCGCGCAGCCGCGTCGACGGGACCGACACCGCATTCGAGGGTAAGCCAACCATCGGCCGGCGCAAGTTCGCGCGCGGTCGCGGCGACTACGAGAAGTCGTGCGCGATCGATGAGCACACGATAAGTCTAAGGGTCTTTGCTTCTCGCCTCCACTGTTTCACCGACTGCACAGCATGAGCCGCACTCAGTACTTCACGGCGTCGAGCCTCGATGGGTTTATTGCCGACGCCAATCACGGTCTCGAATGGTTGTTCGCGCTTGGCGATCCGATCGAAACCTCCTATCCCACATTCATCAAAGACATCGGTGCCATCGCGATGGGGTCCGGCACCTACGAGTGGCTGCTAAGGAACGCCATTCACGCCGACCCGCCACAGCCATGGCCGTACGAGATGCCCACCTGGGTCTTTACCACGCGCACGCTGGAAATGGTGCCTGGAGCCAACCTGCGCTTTGTGCAGGGCGATGTGCGGTCGATCCACGCCGACATGGTGCGCGCCGCCGCGGGAAAGAACGTGTGGGTGTGCGGCGGCGGCGACGTCGCGGGTCAGTTCTACGACGCTGGTCTGCTCGACGACCTGTTCATCCAGATCGGCTCGGCGACGCTTGGTTCGGGCAAACAGCTCCTGCCGCGGCGCATCAATCCACCACAGCTGCGACTGGAATCGGCCAAGACGGTGGGGACGGCGTTCGTGGAGTTGCACTATACCATCAACTACGCACAGGCGAATGGCTGACCGCAACTTTTCGCTCGATGCAACGATCGCGTTACTCGAGCGTACGCCCGCGTCGCTCACGGCACTGTTGAGTGGATTGCCCGAGTCATTCACGACGGCCACTGAAGGCGGCGACACCTGGTCGCCGTATGACGTGATCGGGCACCTGATTCAGGGCGAGCGCAGCGATTGGATGTCGCGCGTTCGACACATCATGAGTGGCAACGCGGCGCCGTTTCCGCCATTTGATCGGACTGCACAGTTTGCGCGGGCGAGCGAGAATTTGGCCGAGCGACTGACGACGTTCGCGGCGCTGCGCGCTGAGAGTTTGAAAGCGCTGCGGTCGATGGCGCTGACCGATGCGGATCTTGATCGACCGGGGCTGCATCCGGCGCTCGGCGCAGTCACCCTACGGCAATTGCTCGCGACATGGACTGTGCATGATCTCGACCATCTCACGCAGATCTCGCGCGTGATGGCGAAGCACTATCGCGATGAAGTCGGACCTTGGAGCGCCTACCTCAACGTGCTGCGCGATCGGGAGCCAGCCGTCTCGTAGCGATCAGTGCGTCAGGCCGTACACAATGAAGTTCGTCGCGAACTTGTACGCGTCGTTCGACAGGTTCACCGGATACCATCCCTCACCTGACCACTCCATGTAGTCGCCGATGTCGTTGTTGTACGATATCACGACCTGGAGGCGCTGCGAAGGATCGTTGTTTTCGTGAATGCCGAGGTAGACCGCCTTGGCGTCGCGCGTGGCCGGATGCGTCATGCCGTCGAGTGTGGCGAGCTTGAAGAAGCTGTTGAAGATCGGGTGTTGCACGGTGAGCCGCTCGATGCGGGCCTCCGGCAGCACCTTTTTCATACCGTCTTCAAAAACCTGCCACTGCCGCTCGAAGTAGAAGTCGTCGACCCAGAGGAAGCCGCCCTTCTGGATCCACTTGCGGAGCGCGAGCGCTTCTTCGTCGGTGGGATACCAGTAACCGGGTTCAGTGAGGTACGCGACCGGATACTGACCAAGCTGCGGATCGTCGAGCGTGTGCACGTTGCTGCCCTTCTGATGCAACCGTACGGTGGCGAGATCCTTGAGAATGGTCATGAAGTTCCGCTCCATCTGCGGATAGTCGGCACTCCATGCCATGCGATAGCCCTGCGTGTAGCGCAGCCGCACGAAGGTGTACTTCCCGTCGTACGGCACGTTGGGCTCGATGTACATCCGTCGCTGCGACCACGCGAACGGCGCGGCGGCGGCGATGGCGACGAGCGCCACCGCGGCCACCATCCAGCGCCGTCGCGTGAACGTCATAGGCTAGAGGCCCGACGACCCAACCGACTTGGGCGCGTTGCCAATGATTTCCGGCAGCGCGGCGGCGACCTGACGCATTTCGTCGGGCGTACCGATCGAGATGCGCGCCCAGTCGTTGTACGGCGGGAAGGCGCGACCGATCATGAAGCCCTTCGCGAGCATCGCCTTTTGCACTTGATCCACCGGCATCCCGGTGTGAAAGAAGACGAAGTTCGTCTGCGACACCGTCATCTTTCGCCCCATCTTGGTGAGCGCGGCGGTCATGATGTCGCGTCCCTCGGTGTTGCGCGCCTTGCACATCGCCTGGAAGGCGGTGTCCTGAATGCTGGCGGCCGCGCCGAGCGCGCCAAACACACCGGGTGCGCTGGTGCTGAGCGGTTGGAGACGCGCAATGATGTCGGGACGCGCGATCACGAACGCCGTACGCAAACCCGCGAGGCCGTGAATCTTGGAGCCGGTGCGCGAGACGATGACATTCTCGCCCGCCTTCACCATATCGATGCACGAGCTGTAGTTCGGATCAGTCACGAAGTCGTGATACGCTTCGTCCACGAGCACCATCGACCGGCGCGATGCACTCGAGACGAAGCTGCGCAGCTTCTTGTTCTCGGTGAGATTCGCGGTCGGGTTGTTCGGATTGCAGACGAAGACCAGATCGATGGCCTGCGTGAGACGCTTGTCCATCGTATCCAGGTCGTGCGACAGGTCGGCCGCGAGCGGCACCTTATGCACCTTGAGCCCGAGCGACTCGGCGTAGCGCGGCAACCCTTCGTATGTGGGCCACGCGGTGAGAATCTCCCCCTTCATACCGTACGCGAGGTTCACGATGCTCAACAGCTCGCTCGAACCGGCCACGATCATGATGTGGTCTTCGGGCACGCCAACACTTTGCGCGTAGACCTTCTTGAGATTGGGGAGCGCCGGTGCGTTGTACCACGCGTGCTGCTTCCAGCCGTCGTCGATCGCCTTGCGTGCGCTCGGCGCCATGCCGTAGGGATTTTCGTTCGACGCGAGACGAATCGGCCCATCAGCGCGGCGCATCGCTTCGATCATCCGCTCGTGCGCGGCAAAGCCGGCGGCGGTCGTCAATCCATCAACGACATGCGGCGCGTCGGTTTCGAGCGAGTGAGCCAAGGCCGGGGCGAGGGACCCCGAGGCAAGAGCACCACCGGCGACGATGCCGGAGGACTTGAGCCACTGGCGGCGGGAAAGCGGGGAGGGCGACATGTGGGGACCTCTCGAAAGCGGGGGACGCGAGGAGGGCAACCGGGGGAACATACGGCTGCCGGGAGCCATCCGCTGCGAACTGTTTCGGACGTCGGACAGGCTGGAGCGTGGGACCTGGGAATCGGGAGGCGGGAGGTCTGAGCGGAGGCGGAAACCCTGAGGCAGAATTAAGGGACTGACCGCGTGAACTCTTTACTGACACTGCAATGCGCCTGAACTATCTCGCCTTCGCTCTTTCGGGCGCCTCGCGCCTGCTCAATGCTCAGGTGGTGCTGCCTGCGCGTTCGGTGGAGGGCGGGACCACTGTGCTGACCCATCGCGCTGACGCGCTCGGGAGGGCACCGGGTTGGAAGCTGGGGGCGCTGATTGGGCGTGCGGGCGGGGCGGGGGCGCCGAATCTCGAGCTGACGAACGTGTTGAACGTCGCACTCATGAGCGATGGGCGGATGCTCACGCTCTCGCCCGTGGGCAATCTGTTCTACCGCTTCTCGGCGACGGGAAAGTTTGAGCAGGCTCTGGCGCGTCGGGGAGCTGGCCCTGGCGAAATCATGGCGCCGGGCGGACTCGGTGCAGCCGGCGGCGACACGGTGTTCATCGTTGACGGATCCAACAATCGCATCAGCTGGTTCACGGCGCAGAGTTTCGTGCGTGGTATGCCGATTCCCAGTTCGGCCCTGAGTTCGATGGCGATTGGTGCACTTCGCAGCGGGGACTTGGTGGTACGCGACTTTGCCGGGTATCCCGATTCGCGTGCGAAGTTCCCCACGCGCGTGAGTGTTCATGCCTACCTGATACCCAAGGCAGGGGCCACTGCGCGCAAGATCGCTGACGTCGAAGATGTGCAGTTCGAGGCGATGGAAACGAATTACCGCGGCAAACGTCGCGTGACGCCAGACATCGTGCGATTCACACCGATGGCGCATATGGCAGTATGGGACACGGTGATCGTCACGGCGAGCAGCCATGCATTTCTCTGGGACATCCGCAATCGCGATGGACGTGTTGTGAGGCGGCTTCGCCTGGCACAGTCGCGCCGCCAGGTAACTGAGCCAATTCGGGCCGCAAAAGTTGCTGAGGTGCTCGATCAGATGCAGGGGCCAGGAAGCGAGGCGATGATCGACAAGGCCGAGTCAATTCGACTGGCGAAAATTGCCCCCACCGCCGACTCACTCCCCGCCTTCGACGCGCTGTTGGTTTCCCGCGACCAACTGCTGTGGGTCGTCGACGCCCAAGCGCCCACCGATCATAGCGGCGCTGCCACCGCCTTTCGCGCTGACGGCGCGATTGTTGGCCGACTCAGCTGGAGCGGGAAGCGCATGCCGTTCGCGTTCGGGGCCGACCGCGTCGTCATGCGTGAAACCGACGCCGACGGCGTGGTCTCCCTCGCGATCTACAAGCTCGTGAAGTGACCTCTCACCCGCAGCGCCGGGTGCTCGCATATTCGCCGCATGCGTCTTCGCTTCCTGATCGCCCTCACGGCTATCGCGTGCGCACCACCGCCGCCGGCTGAGCCGACCAGGTTGCACGTGGTCGGTACCGAGTACGCCTTTGCCGCACCCGACACGGTGCCGGCAGGCGTCGCGATGGTGACGTTCGAGAACAAAGGCGTGCATTCGCATGAGCTCATCATGTCGCCACTCAAGGATGGACTCTCGGCGCGACAGTTTGCCGACTCAATCGCCAAAGGTGTGTCGTTTCGCAATCTGCGTCGCGGTGGATCGGCGGTGCTCTTCGCCGACTCGGCGGTGAACAACCAAGTCGTGTCGATGCGCCTCACGCTCAAGTCGGGCGAACTGTGGGGGTTGCTCTGCCAGTTCGCGGATTCAGCGAAGGCGCCGAAGCACATGACGCTTGGGATGTTCAAAGTGGTGGCGGTCAAATGACCCGTCGACTGCTGGTCTCGCTCACCTTGCTCGCGTCGTGCCGAACCGCGGCAACACCGGCTGAGCTACCGCTTGTGAACATCGTCGGCCGCAACTTTGCACTCGAAGCGCCCGACTCGCTGCCGCCAGGAGCGACTCGCTTTCATTTCCGCAACGACGGCACGGTAGCGCACGAAGTGGCGATCGGTCGCGTCAAGCAAGGCGTCTCGCTCGACTCACTGCTGCGGCTCGAACTTGCCGGCAAGGATATCGATGGACTGTACGACCCGGGCGAAGGACTGCTCTTCGCGAACAACGGTGAAACGCTCGACAGTGAACTGGTCGTGACGCTCGAAAAGGGACGTGACTACGTACTGATCTGCACGCTCGACGAAAATGGTAAGCCGCACAGCACACTCGGCATGGTGCGCGGCCTGCGGGTCAAGGCTTTTTAGCGAGTCGCTCAGCGACCATGCGCTTGAGGGTGCCGTTCTCGATGTATGGGCGCAAATACTTGCCGGGGCAGCCGGTGTCGGCGTACATGAAGTGGCCACCGATGCGATCGAGTGGCAGGTTGTACTGCCTGAGCGCCCACGCCATCAGATCGGCAATCGCATTGAGTTGCTGTTGACTCGGCTCCTGCACGTCGTAGTTGCCGATCATGCTGATGAGAAAATGCCCGCTCGGATCGTAGGTGGTGTTCGTCTCACCCATGAAGTGGTAGTCGCGCCCCTCGAACGCGCGGCCATCGAGATCGAGCAGAAAGTGATAGGGCACATCCCACCAATTGCGATCGCGTGCACCCCACTCCTGCAGGTTGCGTAGTCGTTGCGCCGGATCGTCTTCGCGCGTGAGCGGCTTCGCATCACCGGTGTGATGCAATGTGACATGCGTGATCTGATGCGGAATGCGCAATCGCATCGCTGCGCCACCGGCACTGTCGCTGTTCGCGATTTCGGCAGGGAGTGACTTCACCGTCGCAATTTCAAGAGCGACGAGACCGGCGCCGAGCTCACCGGGGCCGTACACTGCGACGACAGCGATGTGGTACCCCTGCCAATTAAACGCCGAGCCTTCCTTCACTTCGCGGACGGCGTTGGTGCCCGGAATCGCTAGCCGCACACGAGCGACATCAACGGGCTTTGCGCCACTCGAGTCCACCATGGTGGCGAGGACCGTCACCGTGATGTCATGGAAGCTGAGTGAATCGCCGGCCTTCTTGTTGCGACGTGCAGCGTCGGCCGCGACGCCGAGTGGTGGTTTGACCT
This sequence comes from uncultured Gemmatimonadaceae bacterium, assembly GCA_966112585.1. GTDB lineage: Bacteria > Gemmatimonadota > Gemmatimonadetes > Gemmatimonadales > Gemmatimonadaceae > Gemmatimonas. The sequence goes on along the minus strand of CBHWDN010000008.1, from coordinate 149,568 downwards.
GCCAGACGCTGTGCGGAATGACTCCCGGTTGAGCGGAGAGGGCGCGCGCACCGATCGACAATGCTACCGCGACGAACGTCGAGCGAGTGGCGCGTGTGATCACTTGAGCTCTCCGCCCCACGATGCCGGATCGACGTCGGCAATAGTTTGCGTCAATGTCCACGAGTGTCCGGCGGGATCCTTGAGTGTCCCCTGTCGCTCGCCGTACACATGATCTGCCGGCGCATTCACGGCAGTCGCGCCCATATCAAGGGCGCGCTTCCACACTGCGTCGAGATCGGCGACACGCACCATCAGCGTGGCCGGTGGACGTCCACCCGACATGTCCGCCTCCGGCGTCCAATGCGCCGCGACCATCGCACCATTGCCGAGGGTGAACTGCACGCGATGGTCGCCAATCTTGAGTCGCTCGCGCGCGCCAAGTATATCACACAGGAACTGCGTCGCGACGGACAGGTCAGGATAGCTGCGCACGGGAATGAACGATGCGTTCGGGATCGATCGATTGACCGCGAGTGCATTCGCGGGAATGCCCGCGGCACCATAGGCGAGCAGATTGCGTTCCTGCGCGGCAAGCACGTTCGGCCACGCTCTCGCGTGATTGTCGCGTGATTCTTCCGTCGCGAAGCCGGAGTGCGTGAGCGTTGTCACCGTGCCGTCGCCGTCCGCCATGAGTTCAACGGACACGGTCGTTTCGACGCCGGTGCCCCGTGTGAACCAGGTGATCGACACGCGCTTGTTGGCCTCGAGCACGAGATATCGACCGTAGTGCGGATGACGCCCAAGCTCTTTGCCTTGTCCGTCCCTTGGCACCACCTCGAAGGTGAATGGCTCGCCGACTTGCACGGTACCGCGAACTGTGGCCGGTTCTCCGAACCAGTAGCCAAATCCGCCCGCCCACGCACGATAGAGCTGCGTGGGTGAAAGCGAGGAGCGATGGGTGACGGTGCACTCGAGGGCCATGCGAGTCGTCTCGTGAATGCGCTGTTGGGTCAGACGGTGGCGACGACCATACTCATGCGTCGAATCGCCGGAAGGTCAGTGCGTCCTTCAAAGTAGGTCGCAAGCTCGGCGATGGTGGGAAACCATCGCTGGGCAAAGCCAGCCGCTGAGAGCTCGCGATCGAGTTCAGGAATGGTGTATGCGCTGCGCCACGGCTCACCCATCTCCGCAGCACGCTGCGCCAGATCGGACGCAGATCCCTCGACGGTGTCGTTCGTCGCCGAGTAGGTCATCACCAGTGTGGTGCCGGCGGGATACGCGCCGATCGCCTTGAGTGTGCGTGTGACATCGTCGGGCGTGAGATACATCGCCACGCCGAGCATCGACACGACGGTTGGCGTGCCGAGATCGATGCCGTTGCGCACGAGTCCATCGGCGAGCGATTCGTGCTCAAAGTCGATCGATGCCCAGCGCAGATTGGGCGGCGCTTCGAGGCCAGCACGTGCGAGGCGCTGCTGTTTGTCGGCCTGCGACGCGGGATGGTCGACCTCGAAAATCTCGAGCTGTTTCGCCCAAGGTGGCTGTCGCCATGCGAAGGTATCGAGTCCGGCTCCGAGTATGACGAGGCGTGTCACGCCGCGCTTCACGGCGGCCTCGAGTTGATCTTCCGCGACGCGCGAGCGCAGCAGCACATGCGAGCGCAGCCCTACAACGCCCGGTTCACGAAACCGATCGGCGCCAGCACGCATGACAGGAAGCTGCCCGGGATCCAGCAACTTCTCCGTGATGGGATCGTCCAGCAGCCACGGCTCGTGATCGACCCAACGATGCGCCGCACGCATGATCGCCACACCGAGCGCAGTCTTGCTGGCGGCGCGAGCCGTTGGGTCAGTCATGAGCTCACTTCGGAAAAATGACGGGGAAGACGACGTTGGTGGTGTACACGCAGCGATCATTGTGCCCGCACTCCGACACGATGATGCCCACGTGCTTCGCACCCATCTTTTCGTTCACGTACTTGAGGAACGCTTCGCCGCGCGCGCGACGTGTCGGACCCTGCGCCATCGCGTTCGCGCTCGAGTCGAAGCCGCCGAGCGGCAGCACGTCGACCTGACCGAGCAGATACGTGGTGGGGCGCGACACGAGGTTCTTGATGAGCTGTTCTTTGGTCATCCCTTGCGCGTAGCCCTGCAAGGCTTCGAGACCGGCAGGCCACTTGTTGTAGTTCGGTGCCTTCGACGCATCGAACGGACCAAACTGGAAGTTGCTGTTCACTTTTTCGCCGTTCTCACCAAGCGCTTCCTTGTCGGCCCCTTCCGGATTGCCATTGCCCACCGGAAGCGGGCGCTCATCCGACGGCCAGGCATAGCTGCTTGGATTGGCGACGACATACGAGATCTCGACACCCGGTGTGTTGTGCACCTTCGACGTCATCTCGTAGCGCGTGGCGTACTGCCCGCCCGCTGAGTGACCGGCGATGACGATCTTCCTGAGATTCGGGAAGCGCTTCTTGTCGGAGAGTGTCTTGATGAGATCGTCGGCGACATCAAAGCTCGACACGGTTTGCGCAGTAGGCGACATGCCGCCGGCGCGCCACGACGTGCCACCTTCGGGCCAGAGGATTTCGTTCGCGGCGACGGTGTCCTTACCGGCCGCAAAGCGCGGCGCGAGCACCATCGTGTTGTCGAGGGCGCCAGCAAGGAACGCGGAGGCGATTGCGGTTTCGAAGTAGTGATCGGCGTTGCGCGATGCGCCATGCACCATCACCAGGGCGCGCGTGAGTTTCGGATTGGCTTTGTCGAGCGCGTAGGTGCCGTAGACCTTGGTGCGCTGCGGGCCACCGCTCCAGGTGATCCACCGCTCGCAGGTGGCGTTGGCGGTGACGCAGGGAGCCTGAGCGGCGAGCGGGGCGGCGGCCAGCATGGTGGCGGCCAGGAGAGCGATTCGCATGATCGTTGGGGATGGAGAGTTCGTGTGCAATGTATCGCTCTGGTTCGCTGATGGATCGGTCGGTGCGTGCTCTCGGTGAGTTGGATTGCGCGGACAACTGACACAGCATGCGCGGATGGTCGCGGATTTCGCGGATTTCGCGGATCAAGCAACAGCACAGCGGATGAGATCCGCGTGATTAATCGGCGAGAATCCGCTCAATCCGTGAGATCCGCGCATGCTGTGTCGGTTATCCCGCGTTAATCTCTCTCAGAGGTTGCCACCTTCAGCAACTAGCTGAACCAAATGCGTCAAATGGCTCGCCGTCGACCCATCGCCTCCGTCACCCGCGCCCGCAACAACTCCGCCGTAAACGGCTTTTGCAGGAAGCTCACCGCGCTATCGTCGCCGATGGTGGCCAAGGCATCATCGGCGTCGTACCCGCTCATGACCACAACGGGGAGCGCTGGGTGTGAATGACGGATGCTCGCGAGGACTTCTGCTCCATTCATGCCGGGCATCGTGAGGTCGAGGAGCACGACCGACACGTCGCTTGAACGCTCGGTGAAGAGCTGCAGGCCGGTAGCCCCGTCGTCGGCCTGCAGCACGGTGAGCCCCATGCGCTGCACGACGCGCACGACGAGCTGACGGATCAGCACTTCGTCGTCGATCACGAGCAGGGTGCCGGTGAGCTCTCCGTTCGACGCGATCGTCCGCGTGCGATCGGACAGCTCCGAATCAGCAACCAGTCGCAACGAGATGTCGAAGCGTGTCTGGCCCGGCACCGACTCGAGTTGCAGCACGCCACCGAGCGACCGGACAATGCCGCGCACGGCGCTCAGGCCAAGACCGCGCCCCGATTCCTTGGTGGAAAAGAAGGGATCGAAGATGCGCCCCTGCACATCGGCGGGAATGCCAGGACCGTTGTCGATCACCGAGAGACGCACCCAACGATCGTTGGCAGGCTCACCGGAATGATCGGCTGACGTGTCGTCAGCAGATTCGATCGATGAAGGGAGCGGCGCATCGTACAGCTGCGCTTCCACCGTCACCGTACCGTTCGCGTCGCCGATCGCCTCGGCGGCGTTCGTCACCAGGTTGAGGATGACTTGCGACAGCTGCGCCGGATCGCACTTCACCCAGTAGGGCGTCGACATCGGCGCGACATCGATGCGCACTTTTTTGGATTGCGCCGCGCGCACAATGGGAACGATGTCGTTCACTACCTGACGCAGGTCGATTGTGTCCCGACGCAGGCTCGCGCGCCCGGCATAGGCGAGCATCTGACGAGTCAGCTCGGCGGCGCGACGTCCAGCGGTGGATATGCGCTCGAGCGCATGCGAGGCGTCGTCGATATCGGCCGGCGCGCTGCTCAACGCTTCACGCGCCAGGTCGGTGTTGCCGATGATGGCGCCCAGAATGTTGTTGAAGTCGTGCGCGATTCCGCCGGCCATCACACCCAGGCTTTCGAGCTTCTGCGCCTGTTGCACACTGGCGTCGCGCGCCCGACGGTCGGCTTCGGCACGTGCACGCTCGGTGAGGTCTGTCGCCACGATGCCGAAGGCGTACGTCTCGCCCTGCTCTCGCGCGAGCGGGAAGCACACGACCTGCCATCCGTGCGTGCCGTTTGGTGTGGTGAGCTCGAGTTCCTGCTCCACGGTGATGTCCCGCTCGCGTGCACGAAGGAGCACCTTCAGCAGCGGGCGCGCCGACGGCCCGTACAGCGACTCGAGGGTCAGCCCAACCGCTGCCGTCTCTCTGATGCCGGCAAGGTCTGCGGCGCGACGATTCGCGAGGACAATCGATCCATTGGGATCGAGCACGAGCACAAGTACCGCGGTGTTGTCGAGCAGGTCGCGCAACAATTCACGACTGCGCTGTGCTTCGTCGAGCGCCTCCCGTGTCGCCGCAACCTGCGCCTCGAGCGAACCGTACACCGACTGCAGCCGGCCGGTCATGATATTGAAGGCGCGGCCGAGCTGTGCGGCCTCGTCGTCGCCGGTGGCGGGGACGGTCACCGCGAAGTCGCCATCGGCAACGCGCGTGGCGGCGTCAGCGACCGACACCACGGGATCGGTGAAGCGGCGAGTGATGGCAATGACGCCGAGTGCAAGCACCGAGCAGCCGAAGAAGCCGAGCACGAGCGAATTGACCAAGAGCGCACGCGCGGGAGCAAACGCTTCTTCCTGCGGTGACTCCACGATGAGCGCGAGTTGCAGCTGGGGAATCCATCGCCACGAACCAATGACGGGCACACCGGCGTAGTTGGTGTACAGCGCGGTGCCCGATCCGCCTTCGCGACCTTGATCGATCGCGAGGCTATGCACACCACGTCGCACACCCAGTCGTCCAAAACGACGTGCGGACACAAAGTCGGCGTCGTGATTGACGAGATACGCTTCGATCGGTGGCGGTGTCGTCCCGACGATCGGCTCGAAATACTGCCGACCCACGGCGGCTTCCATCAGCGACAGATCGAGGTGCGCCGCAACCACGGCGCGTACGGTCGAGTCGTTCGCGCGACGTACCGGCGCGGAAATGGTGAGGCGCGGCCGTCCTGTTTCGCCGTTGTAGTAGATCGACTGCGTGTAGGGCGCGGTGCGACCTTCCCGGTAGTACAGCTCGTCGACGACATAATCGCCAACGGAGGCGAGGTTCGTGGCGCGCAGCACGCGTCCACCGGGCACCGCAATGAGCTGCATTTCTTCCGTCGCGAGCAAGTCGCGGGGGAGCAGATCGAGCGGCACCGAATCTGGCCGTGTGGGCAACGATGATGCGGAGCGGCCATACGATTCTGACATGACGGTGACGGCGTCGCGCTGACGCAGCAGCCACTCCGTCAGTCGATCCGCGCCCTTTGTGGCATCCGCTTCGAGCTGGGACAGCAGCCGCTGACGCAGCGCGCTCGATGCGGTGCGATACGACAGCAGTGCGCCGGCCAGCACAATCGCACTGCCCAGCGCGACAACGGCCGCGGCCAGCCGTGTCGCCAGCGTGCGGCGTGCTGTGCCCGGCATCAGCGCGTTGCCGGTGCAGTGCCGCGTAGCACGGCCGAGTCGGCAAGCACTTCGAGGAGTAACGCACCGCGTGTGGGATCGCCGCTGCCATTGAATCGGTAGGTCGCCAACGCCCCTTCATAGGTTCGCGGAGCGCGGATCGCGATGGCGAGGGCGCGACTCGAGGTCGTACCGGCCGCCATCGCAGCGTCGGCAGCAATCTTTACCGCGTCGTATGTTGCCGCCGCCGTTGCACGCAGAATCACGTGGGGAAATCGACGCTGCCATGTCGTGCGGAACGACGCGAGCGCGGGACGTGCGTCCCGTCGATCGAAATTGCCCACGATGATCACCCCCGCGAACGACGAACGATCGCCAATGCCGTTCGCGTCCCAGCTGTCGCTTCCGAGAAAGTGACCGGTGAATCCCATGGCTCGCAGTGCGCGCGTCTGCATGGAATCCCGGGACACGAAATTCGGCAGCAGAATGGCATCGGGTCTGTTCGCCAGCAGCTGCGTCAGCGCCTCGCGTGAGATCACGGGTTCGTCGGCGTTGAACGTGACGGAATCCGTGAACGAATCGCCAAGCGTCGTGAGCGTGCTGCTGAACAGACTGACGATGTCCCGCCCGTAGCCACTGGCGACGTTGAAGAGCGCCGCCGCGCGTCGTACGTGCAGCGAATCGTGCGCAAATCGCGCGAGTACTTCCCCTTGTTGTCTGTCGACAAAGGCGAGGCGCGTTACGTACTGACGACCGTCGGTGACGTCGACGCTCGAGGCCATCGGCGCGATGAGGGGGACCGATGCAGCCTCCGCGACCGCACCAGCGGCGACCGCCAGATTGCTGAATTGCGGACCGATGATCACATCGATCGAGTCGAGCGTGATCAGCCCTCGTGCAGCCGCGGCGGCCGCGTCGGCGCGCGGCGCGATCTGCTTCTCCATGAGCACCACGCGATGCCGCACGCCGTTGATGCTGATTCCACCCGCGGCGTTGAGCTCCTCAACGGCGAGCTGCGCACCCGATTCCGCAGGTTGACCTGAGAATTCCCTCGCCGTGCCTTCGAAGACGCCGATCAACCCAATGCGAAGCACCGGTTGAGCGGGCTTGGCGCAGCCGCACATCAGGCTGACACCCATCGTGAACGAGAGACGCGGGAGTCGCATACAGAACCACGTTAGGAAGTCCGCCGGTGAGGCGCAATTACCAGATGGGCTCGTTGATGCGACTTAACGGGCGATCTCGTTGCAGGTGAGCGATTCGAGGCGCATGACGCCGCCGGCGATCCATGAGGGATTCGGAAAACCGCGATCAGGCGCGACATCAGGAGGCGGTGTCTTGAGAAATGACACGGCCTGCACGTGCTGCAGCTCGAGCGGATGAGTCGGTGTGCCTTTCGCTGGTCGCAGGAAGTTGATGGCGCACACGTCATCGAGCAGGGAAAGCCCTGGTGCAATCTCCAGAAACGTCGTCCGCACACTCACCGCCTGAATAGTGCGAAGATGCGACGGCAATCGCTCCGGACGACTCAACTCGAGCTCCATGCGACGGAGCTGCGCCGTGGCACTGTCCAACCAGAAAATGCCATGCACATCAGGCGACTTGAGTTTGTCGTTGGCACGCACTTCGAGCGAGAACCACGTCTCGCCGGTACTGCTCACGTTCGTGCCGCGATAGTGGAAACAGTGATTGTCGATGAAGGCCTGATCGGTCAGGTCGAGCACCGTGGGTAACTGCATCGTGCTCTGAAAGCGCTCGGTTGTCACCACTTTGCCGGGCTTATAGCGCACATCGCGAATGCCATCGATTCGCTCGGCAGTCACGCTCGAAATGCGCGCCGAGTCCTTCCACGTGCTGCCGAGTGCGCGGTAGATCGCGTACGCGTACGGATGCTGACGCGCGAGAGTGCGATACGTGGAGGCGTTCTCCCGCAGCAGTCCAACGAGCGACGCAATGCCCGGTTCCTTCTTGGGATCCGGAAGACCGGGCTTGAGGCATGCTTCAACTGGACGCACCGTGAGCGCGGTCAGTCGCACCGGCACTTGCACGAGCGACAAGTCGAGCGAGGTGATTCCGCCTGCGGTCACTGTTACGGTGACTGTTTGCTTCACGAAGCCAATGCGACGGACTTCGAGTGTCTGGGTGCCCGCTGGCACCTGTGTGAGCACGTAGCGACCATCGGCGCCGGAGAAGCGCTCGATGGTGGTGCCCGAAATCGCGAGCACGGCGTACGGCAGCGGGACGTTCGTGGGCGCGGCCCGCACGACACCGGAAATCGTGCCGGTATTCACGAGATCCTGAGCGCGCAATTCCCGTCCGCCGAGCAGAAGCGAGCTCGTCGTGGCGAGTGCGAGTGTCAGGACGCGCGAGAGCGTGGCGCGTGTGCGACGCCAGTGCAAACCGATCATGGGATATTATTACTGCAAAACCAGTAGGTGCGCCAGTCGAGCCGAGGTGTCCTGAAATTTGATCGCAGGCGCGCGGATATGGTTGCCGCGGTCGTCCCTTCGTCGCACTCTCTACGAATGATTCGATTCCCCAAGAGGCTCGCGGTTGCTGCCGCGGTGCTGCTCGCAGCGACTTCCGGCTGTGTCGGCGACGGCGTTGTCGGGCCGAGCAGCATCTATGGATCCTACGAGTTGAAGTCAATCAACGGCAACGCGCCGCCGGTTCGCACGGACAGCACGGCCGCCGGCGTTGTGACCGTTACCCGCCAGAGCATCACGGTGTTCAAAGGCGGGACGTACACCGATTCGCTCTTTGTCTCGACCAAGCCCGCTGCCGGCACCGCGGTGACCTCCATTTCTGTCGAGCAGGGCGTCTACTCGACCTTTGGGACCTCATTCACCTTCACGTTTGGCGCGCGGCAACGGTTCATGAACTGGGTCGAGGGCCGATTGACGCATATCGAGGCGGGCGTGACGCGGGTGTACTCGCTGTAGAAGCGGGTCGGTGCGGCAAAATCGGACGTTGGTAGCGGAATGGGCAGGCAAGCCGTTGAATAGGGCGTCCCGCCCTGCGCCCACGTCTTGTCCCGGAGCCGCTTCATGTCGTTGACGCCGTTCGATGGCCTGCACGATGAACTCGATTTGCTCGACGCCGAGGAGGCGCGACTCGTGGTGGAGTCGGAGCAGCTGGGTTTTGCGAGTGAGGTGGATCGCCGCCAGTTCGTGTTCACGTCGCTCGCGGCCGCCGCGGCTACGACCTTCGGGTTTGGCGCGCGGGTGCTCGCGCAGCCACCAGCCGGCGGTGGTGGTGGAGGGGGCGGTGGTGGCTTTGGCGCACAGCAGCCAGCCACTCCCCCGGTGCCGCTCGACAACATGGAGCCGGTGAGCTGGACCTTTCAGCCGTATCCCGGTGGTGTAGGGTCGCTGCTCGAAAAGACGTATCGCGAGAAGGGGCCGGGCGCATTTGTGCGCCAGCCGTTCGCATGGAAGGGGGCCGGTGTGGCGAAGCCTGGCTCATTCATGCTGGAACCGTGGGGCACCGCGCCGTTTCCGACCAACGAGGAAGACATCGCGTTCATGCCGATGAACCGCCTGGCGGCGGCGATTCGCGCAAAGAAGATCACGAGCGTCAAGCTCACGACGCTCTATCTCGATCGGCTCGAGAAGTACAATCCGACGCTGTTCTGCGCGGTGACGGTGCTGCGTGACCGCGCGCTCAAGGAAGCCGCCGAGCGTGATTCAGAGTTGGCGGCAGGCAAGTATCGCGGGCCGCTGCATGGTATCCCGTACGGTGTGAAGGACTTGTTCGCCGTGAAGGGTACGCCCACGACGTGGGGCGCGGCGGATTTCGAGAATCGCGTCATTGATCACGACAGCGAAGTCGTGGTGCGTTTGCGCGATGCCGGTGCGGTGCTGATCGCGAAGCTGAGCACCGGTCAGTTCGCGCAGGGCGGCAACTGGTTTCGTGGTGGCACGAAGAATCCGTGGAACTTGTCGCAGAGTTCGAGTGGATCGTCGGCTGGTCCGGCGTCGGCCACTGCGGCCGGTTGCTGCGCCTTCGGTATTGGCACGGAAACGAGCGGCTCGATTGTGAGCCCGGCCACGACGTGTGGTTTGAGCGCACTGCGTCCAACGTTTGGTCGCGTGAGTCGCGATGGCGGCATGGTGCTCGCCTGGTCGCAGGATCGCGTGGGGCCCATCACGCGCACAGTGGAAGACGCGGCGATTGTCTTCAACGTGATTCATGGCGCGGATGAAAAGGATCCGGGCACGATCACGATGCCGTTCCACTTCGTTCGCGATATCGATTTCAAGAACGTGCGATTTGGCGTGCGCACGCAGAACAATCCCGATCCGGTGTTCACGGCGTTTGCCGATTCACTGAAGTCGCTTGGTGCGAAGCTCGTCGATATGCCGGAACCGCCGCAGGTCTCGGGCAGTCAGGGTGGCATCAACGTGGAGAGTGCGGCCGCCTTCGATGCGTATGTGCAGTGGAAGGCGAAGCAGATGGGGATCGACATGGCGACGGTCGTCGAGCGCTACGGACGCCAGGGTGGCGGTGGCGGCGGAGCGGGGCGCGGTGGTGCACCGGGAGGCGCTGGTGGTGGCGCACCGGCCGCTGGCGCTCCGGGCGCGCCGCCGGCAGCGAATCCGCTCACGCCGGGATCGACGGGCACCGATGGTCAGCTCAATCGCTGGGTGCCGGGACGTGCGCCCACAGCGTTCGACTTCATCAATTCGCAGCGTCGCCGTCAGATGCTGATCGTGGCGTGGCAGAAGTATCTCGAGAACACCGATGTGTATGTCGGCGCGGCCGACACCGGCATTCACGCACAGACCGGTCATCCGGTCGCGGTGGTGCAGATGGGCTTTGGGGTGCGCCAAGGCGCACAAGGACGCGGAGGAGGCGGAGGACGCGGAGGGGCGCCTGGTGATTCGACGAGGCCTGCGCCCGCGCCGGTGGTGCTCAACGCGCAGCCGATTTGCACGCAGATCGCCGGCAATCTGTATCTCGACGACATCGTGTTGAGCGTCGCGGCCAAGTATCAACAGAAGAACTACTGGCTCGGTAACAAGCGGCCGAATCTGGGATAAGGCGTCTTGCTGAACTGACGACGGATGGGCAGGATACAGCGGCTCGCATCGAATGATGCGGGCCGTTGTTGTTTAGAGCTTCAGTGAGGCGTGGATGATTGCGTTTCGTTCAGGTATGACCATTGGCGCAGGCGTGATGCTGATGGGGTGTGTGGCGAGTCCGGGACCGACGCCAACGAGTGTGTCTCCGAATGGCATGACCACAGGACGCGTGCGTGTGGGATCGACGTTCCGCATGCCCGCGCCGGTATCTCCAAATAGGGTGCGAGTGCTGGTTCCCGCCATCGATTCCAAGACGAAGTGCCGCGTGCTGGACGGCGTGCCGCAGCCTGGGGTGGCCCGAGTTCTGATTATGTCGTTCGATTCCACGGCCGCTGGTATGCGGAACGTCGCGGTGGGTCTTGGTGCCGATGGAGCGTTGCGCAGCTACTCAGATGTTCGGGGAGATCTCACCGACACTGGGAGTCATGCGAACAAGTCCGCGTATCGCAACACCTCGATATCGATCAACTTCGCCGAGCAGCGATCGATGGTGACGAATCGGCGCGGTGGCACCGAAGAACACTTCATGGTGTTGGGTCCATCGGCCTACACCGCCGAGACCTTGGGCAATCCGAATGCGATGATCGAACGGGCGCGCGTCGAGTGCCAGAACGTTCCGCCGCAGACTATCGGCAATCCCTCCGGTGCTCCGCTGCGTGCAGCGGTGAGCAACGATCATGTGCGTCGCCTGAGCAGCAATATCGCGGAGTTCAAGACGCCCTTCCCCGCCATCGAAACGAGCCCGGTGTGCATCGATATTGAAGGGCCGAGGAAGCCCGGTGTCGCAAAGTCTGTCATCGTGCGATTCCGGACGAATGGTATTCCCCAGCGCATGGTGTCCGTTGAGGTGGACTCGGCAGGACGGCCGCTCTCGTATCAGGACACTCGCAGCGAAGACCTCACCAAGGGCGGCCCGATGGGCTCGGCGAATACCTCGATCTCCATCGACTTCGTCAAACGCAAGGCGCAGCTGTCAAACGTCGACGGCAAAGGCGGCGTGGAATTCGCTGACGTCGATTTTGCGAAGGCACTCGATGCAGACAATCTTGGTGTGCCCATCCTGATGATGGACCGCGTGCGGAAGCGGTGCGAGCTGCCGTAGCAGGGCGTGACTACTCGCTCGCCCCCGCCGCCCACGTCACAAAGGCCTCTCTCGCGCGCACCGCGAGCGGGGCCCTTGTGTAGGCGAGCAGTTCCGCGCGTTTGCGGGGGAGGCGATACCAGCCATTCAGCAGTTCGACAATCGTCGGCCAACTGCTGTGGCCGCGCGTGAGCACACCAACGGTTGGCGCCTCGAGCGCGCCGGTCGTGATCACGCGCGCATACGCACCGGGACGCGCGGCCTGTGCAAACCGCTTCACGAACTGCGGGTCGCCAACTCGCGCAGCGAGCGTGGCGCACGGAATGCGCGGTGCCGTGAGTTCGAGCGTGACATCGCCGAACGTCACGTGATCGCCCACCCGTGCATCGGGCCACCACGCATCGATCGTGAGGTTCTCGCCGAAGTACCCCGGCGACGTCTCCACACCCTCGTGCTCGCGCCACCACGCGTAGTCCTCGGCGCTGTACAGATACACCGCCTGATCGGGGCCGCCATGATGCTTTGGGCTACCGATCGCATCGCCCACCAGGCCGAGCGTGTCGCAGAGAATGGCGCCGCCGACCGGATGTTTCCGGATTCCGGTGCGCTTGGGCGAGTCGGCGGTGAGCGGCTCGAGCTGCCCGACGTTCAACGAAAGCAGGGTTGGGCTCATGCTGCAGTATAATGCGGGCCAACAGCCACGCGGATTGGCCGCAGCGGACATAGAATCCACGCATGCGTTTCGCCTCCGTTCTTGCCGCGCTTTCGCTCGGCGCCAGTTCGCTGCTGGCGCAGTCGCCCACGTTCGTGGATTCGTCGGGCGTGTTTCGCTGGAGCGGCACGAAGGCCGAGGTTGCGCTCTTCGGTGTGAACTATGCAGCGCCGTTTGCCTACGACTATCGTGCGATTGGCACGCTTGGTCTCAATCGCAAGTCGGCCATCGACGCCGACGTGGCGCATCTCGCGCGCTTGGGCGTCGACGCGTTTCGCATCCATGTGTGGGACCGCGAAGTCAGCGACACGCTGGGCAACCTGCTCGCCAACGATCATCTCGAGCTGTTCGACTATCTGCTCTGGAAGCTCGATCAGCGCGGCATCAAGGCAATTCTTACGCCAATCGCGTGGTGGGGAACCGGATATCCGGAACCGGATCCGGCCGAGCCGGGGTTTTCGGCACGCTTCCCTAAAAACGCGATGGGAAGCGATCCGCGCGCCCAGGCGCCGCAGCGGCGCTATGTGGAGCAGTTCGTTGCGCACGTGAATCCGTACACGCGCAAGTCGTACGCGGCGGACCCCAACATCATTGCCTTTGAACTGTTCAACGAGCCGCATCACGACGGCATGAGCGCGAGCGCGATCACCGCGTACATCAACACACTTGTTGATGCTGTGCGAAAGGGCGGCGCGACGCAGCCGATCTTTTACAACGTCACCGAGCACTATCGCCCGGAGCAGGCGACCGGTGTGTGCGGTGCACGCATTCAGGGTGTGAGCGGACAGTGGTATCCCTCGGGGCTCGTGCGCGGCGCCGCCCTGCCGCAGAACACGCTGCCCAATGTGGATCGGTATCTCACGCCATTCGACAGTGAGCAACTCTGTCGCAACAAGGCGCGCATGATCTACGAGTTCGACGCGGCCGATATCATGCGCCCCGTGATGTATCCGGCCATGGCGCGCAGCTTTCGCACCGCGGGATTTCAATGGGCGACGCAGTTCGCGTATGACCCGATGGCCGTCGCGTACAGCAACACCGAGTATCAGACGCACTTTCTCAACCTCGCGTATACGCCGCAGAAGGCCGTGAGCTTGCTCATTGCCGGTGAAGTGTTTCGGCATGTTCGACGGGGTTTCGACGCTGGGAGCTATCCGACAACGGCATCGATCGCGTGGGACGGCGCAACGGTGAAGCTCGATGCGAGCGGCGATGGGCAGAGCGAGCTGATGACCGACACGCTGTTTGCCTATACCGGAACCACGGCCACCAAGCTTCCACTGCCGGGCGCGCTGAAGCACGTCGCCGGTGTCGGCAGCTCGCCGCTCGTGCAGTACGCCGGCAGTGGTGCGTATTTCCTCGACCGGCTCGCGCCCGGCGTGTGGCGACTCGAAGTCATGCCCGACGCTGAACCGGTGATCGATCCATTCACGTACGGCACACTCACGCGCGCGGTCACGCGCATCGTGCATCGGCCGCGTGCGATGAAAGTGATGATCCCCGAACTCAGGTCAGGTGTGCGTCTGCGACCGTTGAACACCGGCAACAGATGGCAGCCGGGTGGCATGTCGGCGGCGTTTCAGGTGAAGCCTGGTGTGTATCTGCTCACGAGCGCATCGGCACGGCCGTCGGCATACACTCCGCAGCGATCGCTTCGCGGTGGCATGCTGGGCGATTACTACGCGCCGAGCGATACGCCCGATTCATTGGTGACGACTGCGCGCAACGCCTATCGCCGCCTCACGCTCAACGACTCAGCGCGCGAAGACTGGGCCAATCGCGTTCCCGCATCGGCGAAGGCAGTATTCGACGCGGCGAGAGATTTCGCGCGCGTGATCGCACCGGGCTACATGGAAGGCGTGCGCTATCGTTCGGAGTTCGTTCCCGAGTACAACAGCACGCCCGCTGCGTGGCGCATGGCCGTTGATGACTTCGGCAGCATCGCCGAGCACATTGCGTTTCGTGCGGTGATGCCGGCAAAGTTGACGCAGAAGGGCGACTCGCTATTGATCACCGGTCGCGCCGCGAACGCGACGGAAGTGCAGGTCGCGCTCACCATGCGAGATGGATCCGCATGGGGCACGATGATCACATTGGGTACAATGGTCACTACGCAGGCCGTGGCGCTGAGTGAGCTCAAGCGCGTGCCACTGGTGTTGCTGCCAAGACCCTATCCGACCTTTCAGTCGTACGATCTCATGGCCGACGTCGCGGGTCCCCTCGATCTGAAGCAACTGGAAGGCTTGCAATTCGGCATGAAGAAATCGCCGTCGCGCACTGTCGTCGAAATCACGAGAGTCACAATCCGCTAGTAAGCGCCGCTGAGTTAGCGTCGTTTCAGTTAGCGCAGTTCGCGCGACCGTAGGAATACACAATCTCCCGCGCTCCGGCACCAACTGTAGCCACAACCGAGTCTGCTTTGACCCGCTTGTATCGAATGAACTTCGGAAAGTCATGCGCCGGATTCTCGAACACCACCAGCGTGTCACTTACCGTCGTCGCCGGAAAAATTGCTTCCTCCTGACCGCTCGGCAGCGCGATGTAGGCGAGTTTTTGATCGACTGTGGCAATGCGAAGGAACTCCCACTCGCGGGTTTCCGCGCCACGCGTTGTGCGCCCCATCCCAAGCATGGTTCCGCCGAGCGGCGCCATCCACTGCTCTTCAATGATGGATGTTGCGGTGCGCCGCGACCAGCAGCCGCGCATCCACGACAGCTTCGAGATATCCTGCGCTGCCAGGAGCTTTGGGGCGATCAGGGCGACCGCTGTCAACAGTACACGAGTCATGGGCGGGAGGTAGGGGTGCTACAATCCTCGGGCGAGTTGTAACGAAAGACAACCCGGCGGCATTCCAGGGTTGTCCCTCTCTGACCATGACCGCACCCGCCCTGGCTTCCGCTCACTCATCCCAATCGCCACACAGCGCGCTCCTCGACCGGATTCGATCGGGCGACCGTGAGGCGCTTGGCGCTCTCTACACCGAGCTGGCGCCACGCCTGCTTCGAGTGGCGTGGAGGGTGGTGGGGAACCGGAGCGACGCCGAAGACGTGCTGCACGACCTATTTGTCGCGCTGCCAAGTGCGCTTCGTCGATATCAGGAGACGGGGCGTCTTGACGCGTGGCTCGTGCAATGCGTGACCCGGGGCGCGCTGATGCGCCTGCGGACTACGCAACGGCGCCGCGAAGACGCGCTTCCGGTGGTCGATCTGTTCATCGCGGCATCGCGTCCCGACCTCGCTCCGGAAGTGCTGGAAGCCGAACAACGGCTCGCCGAACTCCCGGTCGCGCTGCGCACGGTGTTGCTGCTCAAGCAGCTCGAGGGACTTTCCCACGCCGAGATCGCCGAAACACTCGGCATCTCCGAAGGCAATTCGCGCGTGCGACTCGCGCGAGCGCTCGAACAGCTGAATGCCACGCGCCCTGCTGGGCGTCCCACGCGATGAGCCACCGATGACATCGTCCGAATCGTTCGAACCAACGCACGCCGCTGAAATCGAAGCACTCTCGCACGTCGAGACGCCGGCTCCATCTGATGCGCTCTGGTCGCGCATCACATCGTCAATCGATCACGACGTGCGCCCAATGGCCGACCCCTTTCGCGCCCCTGGGTCGTCGTTGATCGACGACCATGAGATCGCCGTAGTGACCCGTCGTACGTCCAGGTGGTGGAAGCGCCTGGCGGCTGTCGCCGCGTGTGCGGTGATCGGCGTGATGATGCTACGTCCTACCGCAGCTATCGAAGCCGGCATGATCTCCGGCGCGATGACGATGTCACCGGCCATGCCACAGCCCGGCCAAGTCGTGCAAGTGCGCTACACCGCCGGTGCGCTGCTTGGCAGACCCGCCACGTTGCGCTTGCGCGCGCGTATTCGCACGGTGCATGGCGGCAACTACGTCACGAACGAACCCGTTGTCAGCATCGGCACCCTGTCGCGCGCTGACGGAACGTTGTACACCGGCTCGTTCACGCTGCCGGATTCCATCGTGTTCGCCGCCCTCGCGGTGGAAGACGGTGCGTCGACCGACGTCGACGATTTGGGCGGTCGCACGTGGGAAGTGCTGCGCTCCGGCGCCGACGGCGAGCCGACGCTTGCCGCACTCGAACAGCGTACGAATGACCTCATGGGTCGCAGTTGGGAGCAGGGGCTGCAGGGTGTACGCCGCATGGTGCGCCTGTATCCCGACTCGGTCGCGTCGTGGCGCTGGCTGAGTCTCTACGAGTCGTGGATGGCGCTCGCTACCGACAGTACTCGCGCGGCGCACAAGAAGCAGCTGGCCCGGTTCTCCGCGCGCGACCTGAACAATCCCAAACTTTCCGCTGAAGAGATCTCGGCGATGGTCTGGTACGCGCGCAGCCTCGACTCGACGATTGCGGCCCCGTGGATGGCGCGCCTGCTTCGCGAAGCGCCCACGCATTCCACCGCGATCTATCTGCGCGGACTCGACGCGCTGCAGGGCGTGTGGGCGGCGAAGCTCGACACCGCGTCCGCGCTCAAAGCACTCGAATCACTGTGGCCCGGGGTCCCCGACGATCGTCGCGAATGGCTCGCCGGTCACGGTGCCGACTTTGCCGCACACGACACCGCACGTGCCGCCGTGTGGGCAGAACGGATGCTGGCGGCGAGTCGCACCACGCCGGCGAAGCGTGACGCTGCGCAGCGATTGTTGGGCATGCCATCGCAGCGAGTCCGCGGTGAGAACGCCCTGCGCGAGCTGCTCAAGACGTCAACCGTGCAGACCGAGCGTCGCATGCTTGATGAATCGGCTGCTGCGCACACCGCGCGAGTCGAACGCATGCGCCGGGCAACACTCGCGGTGCTCGGTCAGGCGCTCGCGAAGGACGGAAAGCTCGCCGCCGCTCGCGACACACTTGAGCGAGCGACTTTTGGCGGTTGGGATGTCGGCGCCTACGGCACGCTGGCCGACGTGTATCTCAAGCTCGGAGACACGACGCGCGCTGTCAGCTCGTGGGCAAATGTAGCAATCGACCCGCGCACGTCGTCGTCACGCAGAGCCGCGCTCGATTCATCTGCCAAGC
This sequence comes from uncultured Gemmatimonadaceae bacterium, assembly GCA_966112585.1. Lineage (GTDB taxonomy): Bacteria > Gemmatimonadota > Gemmatimonadetes > Gemmatimonadales > Gemmatimonadaceae > Gemmatimonas. The sequence goes on along the minus strand of CBHWDN010000008.1, from coordinate 131,786 downwards.
GTGTTGGCGCGCTCAACGCGTGGCCCGTGGCGCAGAGAGCCTCGCGGATCGTCATGGCCGATCGTGTCCTGGAGCGCGCGATCAATCGCCGTGTAGACGATGTACAGCTCACGAAGCTCGACGGCACGACGCACCAACTGAGCAGCCTACGTGGAGCGCAGGCGACGGTGGTGCTTTTCTGGAGCCACGAATGCGGCTACGCGATCGAAGCCGTGCCCGAGCTGCAGGACTTGCGCAAGCAACTCGAGAAGCGCGGCATCCCGTTTGTGTGGGTCGCCGACGCCAATCGCGTGACGCCGGAGCTTACGCAAACGCTCAAGGAAAAGCGGGTGCAGGAGCCCATTTACCTCGACGCGACGGGAAAGGCCACAGCGACATTCAACAACTGGGGCACACCAATGCTCTATGTGTTGGACAGCAAAGGCAGGGTCGCGTTCCAAGGCACCAGCGATCACTCCCAAATCCTCTTGTACGCGGAAGCCCTAAAGAGCGCCAACCGCTAACCGCAAACACGCTAGTCGGAACAACGCGAACCGTCACCACGCGATCAGTAAACCGCTAGTAAGCGTTGTTCAGTTAGCGTACTTCAGTTCACGTTCTTCAGTTAACGCAGTTCCAAGCCGTTCATCGAGTCCAGAACACCAAACTGCCACATCCCGAAAACGCCGCCTGAAACGCCGCCGGCGCCATCCCCGCCGAGTAGATCTCGATCCCGACAATCCGATCGGGGTTGACGAAGGTGTCGAGCGAGCTCGCGTCGAGCCCGCGCAGTTCGGCGCCATTCAGGTACACCGTGGGGATGCACCGGTCGGCGCCGATCGCGCCAGGCGTCTTCTGCACGAAGTACTTGTTGCCGTCTTCGCCGTATTCAATGAGCACACCAGACATCGACTGCAGCAAATCTGAAGTATTGAGCGCTGCGCGCGCGCTAATGTCTTTCTCGGTAAAGAAGCGTCCCATCCCACTGCGCTGCCGGTCACGGAATCCTTTGAAGTCCGCGTACTTCCAGTAGGCGGCGCGCACTTTCACCGTTTCCAGCACGCTGCGGGTTGAAGAGAGTGCCATGAGCGGCACGGCGCCTTCGTTTTGCAGGTTGGTGGTGAGACGCATGGGGAAGTAGCCCACCGCGCGTGCCTCGAGTGTGCGCGTCCCCGCCGGCACATCGGTCAGCGTCCACTCGCCCTTGTCGTTCGTTCGCGTGCTCGGTCCGTTCGCGATCGCCAACTGCGCGTTGGCGAGGGGTTTGCCGTTATCGGCGCGCACGATGGCACCATGCACCGTGGCGTCACCAATGCGTTCATAACGGGTGCGCGCCACCACTGAATCGCCCACATGCACGCTGTCGCGAATCGTGCGCACGCGCGATGGGCCAACGAAGAGCTCGCGTCGCTCGACGGCGTCGCCACCCATTTCGAACTCCACCGCCTCGAGGGTGTCGCTGCCTGCGATCACACGCAGCGCGATGTTGCCTGGCGATGGCACATCGCAGAACACAAACCAGCCGTTCTCGCCACTCATCTGCGTCCGGCGATGCAGACGATTGCCAATGCCTTGCCGGTCGATCTGCAATTCAAGCCACGCGGCTTCGAGCTCGGCGCCCTTGATGGGCGCCTGGTCGCTGCTCCGTCGCACGAACCCCAGCAGCATGGCTCCGGCAGCGCGTCCACCTCCGCACACGGTCGCGCGGAATCGCTTCGCCGACGGAATGGCGAGATCGGCGCGCACATCGCTCACGCTACCGATGTCGACGCCGTGCAGCGGTGGTTCGAGCCCAAGCGAATCGAGGCGCGGGTGATGAAAGCCCACGAGATACTTGCCGACCGGTACACCGGTGATGCGGTATTGCCCCAGTGAATCGGTCTCGACCGACACGCCGAACGGCTCGGCCGCACTCGACGCGTCGGCAACCAACTGCACCACGGCCCGCGCGAGCGGACCACCACGCAGCGAATCGCGAACGACACCACGCACGGTGCCGCGCTGCGCGACTCGCGCGGTGATCGCACTGTCGCGGGAGATGACGCCACCTTGCGCTAACGTGCGCGCGGGCGAGCAGGTCATGAGCAGCGTCAGCGCCAGCACCCCTCGCAGCAAGGAGTGCGCGCTACGGACCGACCGGATGCGCGGAAGTAGTGGCATGTGCGGGACGCCTCGAAGAGCTACGTTCAAGCTATGCCGGATCGATCAAGAGGCCAGCGCGAACTGGCCGGAATGGTGTGGGGCGCTGCCGTGTGGATCACGCTGCTTCCCGTTGCGCTCCACGCGCAGGCCACCGTCCAAACGCCACCGCCAGCTGCACAGAACCCATCGCCGATGGCCGAGTCGACGCGAATTCATGCGCGACTGGTGGAAAGGCTGCCGGCCGGTCAGATGCGCACGCTCCCTGGTCCAGCGGACAAGCCGATTGCGCTCTTTATTCCACAGCGCGCTGCCAAGGCGGAGTCGGTCGACCTGCTCGTGCATTGGCACGGTGCAGGATGGTTGCCCGCGCAAACTGTCGCGCAACTGCGCCGACCCACCGTGTCAGCGGCCATGACGCTGGGGAGCGGTAGCGGTGTCTACGACCGAACCTATCGCGATCCGGCACAGTTTGATTCGCTGCTCGCACAGGTGACGCGCGATCTGACTGCCGCGCGTGGTGGACCGGTGCGCATTGATCGTGTCATGCTGAGCGGATGGAGCGCCGGGCACGGTGCCATTCGAAGAATTCTGCTCGAGCCGCGATTCGTGGCGCGCGTGCAGGCAGTGCTGCTGATCGACGGTATGCACACATCGTACGTCCCCGACGGACAGGTGATGTCGAATGGCGGGACGCTCGATACGACCAACCTGGCCGCGCTCACCGAGTTTGCGCGCCTCGCGACTCGTGGCGACAAGCATATGCTCGTGACACACTCGGAGATCTTTCCCGGCACCTTCGCGAGCACCACCGAGACTGCGGACTGGATGCTCAAATCGCTGGGTGTGAAGCGTCGCCCGGTGCTGCGCTGGGGACCGCGTGGCATGCAACAGGTCAGCGAGGCGCACGCCGGGCACTTCACGTTGATTGGATACGCCGGCAATACGGCGCCCGACCACGTCGATCAGCTTCATGCGATGCCCGAGCTGGTTCGACAGCTCCTCAAGTAGCTCGGCGAGGGACGGAACGGATCACCAAACAGGCTTCCGGGTCGTATAGTGAATGGACGTACGATTCCCGCCCGCCATGGAGCTCGTCATGATGCGTCGTCAATTGGTAGTGCTTGCCGCGATGATCGTTGGAGCCTGCGCGCCACTCACGTCGCGATCCACGCCGGCCACCGCAGTGGCTGGTAAGTCGGTGAGCGACGATGAACTCGCTCCCGACGACTCGGTGCCAAGCGTCGAAGTGCGCACATTCAAGGGCTCGCCGTATGTGAATGTGCTCGCGTGGGCGGGCGATGATGCGCGTTACGGCCTGCGCTCGAGCATTCGGGAGAACGGTGAGATGTCGCGCGGATTTCACGCCGTGTTCATGGGCGCGGAGGTGTTGCGACAGCTGACGATAGCGAACGGGGGCGATTGGAGTGTCTTCCCCGTGGGTAGCGATCAGGGGCGCGTATTCGCGGTGGCGAGCTGGTTCCGCGATGTCCATTCATGCGAAGGTTCACATGGATGCACGCCGTTCGAGGTCGTCACAGCGCGCATTGAGGACGACTTGCTTCGTCGCAGTCGCGAGACAGGGCTCGAAGTACGTGTGCACGGCCGCACCGCAGATGTGCGAGAAGTCATCACGCTGAGTCCGGCGGTGGTGTCGGCGTATCTCGCGAAGTTCGATTCCGTCACGACTGCAAAGCGCGCGGCGGTGCACTAAGTTCTCGATGGCCGCACCGAATGGTGCGGCACATTGACTCTTGGTGGGAGGCACGATGTTTGTGCGTATGAAGGAAAGTGTATCCGTTCGGATATCAACGGTTGCCTTGCTCGCGTTCATCGCAATGGCGTCGCCGGCAGCGGCGCAGAAGAAAAAGAAGAATTGTCCGGATCCTGCGCCTGATTCGACGGCGGGTGAGATGCTGGTCTACCCGCGGTGTGCGGTGGACAAGGAGGCAAGACCCACCGGCAATCGTCCGCCGTTGGATTGGTCGCCAAGTTCAGCCGGTGCGCGAGATGGTTCCTGTTTTCGCGCCGATTTTCGCTTTGTTGTAGACACATTGGGATTCGCAGTCGCCAACTCGATTCGTTTGGTGCGCACGACGCAGGCCGACTTTGCCGATGCGGTGCGGGCGGCGATTCCGCAGATGCGATTTGAGCCGGCGCGCCTGAACGGCGGTGTCGTACCGCAACTGATGGAGTACGGGACCCAGGTCGGAGTAAAGGTGACCTCGTCGCGCGCGCCGTCGACGAGTTCGCGAATTCCGCACTGCTGAGCGCTCCTGCTTGATGTAGACCCCCGCGCACAAGGTGCTTTGGGGTCAGACTCCAAGACGGTCCTGAGCCGCTTGGAGTCTGACCCCAAGCGGGGCTCCCAAGCGGGGCTGCGGTCGCGGCGCGAGGCTAGATTGGCGGCATGACGAGCACGCGGATCTGGTGTACCACACGATGGGCAGTTGGACTGATCGGAGCGGCGTTCATCGCGGCCTGTGGCCGCGGTGAGCGCCCTTCGTCGTCGGAGTCGGCCCAAAAAGCGAACCTCAAGCCGCCGGCAATCGGCGCGGTAGCTCCAGCGCTGGCGCTCAACGACCTCGACGCCCGGCCGGTGTCGCTGGCGGCGATGCGCGACACGGTCGTGGTGGTCAACATCTGGGCGACCTGGTGCCAGCCGTGCCGTATCGAAACACCTGAGCTCGTCAGGCTGAGCCAGGGATTTGCCGGCCAGCCGGTCAAATTCGTGGGGGTGAGCGTCGACAGCTATGGCGCCGAGCCGGAGATCCGTGATTTCATCAGGGAATTCTCCGTGCCGTACACTATCTGGATCGACCCGCAGAAGGATGTGCAGGCCAAGTTTCTCACGATCGGGGTACCGGAGACGTTCGTGATCGACAAGCAGGGGATCATCCGCGCGCGCCAGATCGGTGGATTTCGTGCGGGCGACTCCACTCTCGTGACGGCTATTCGCGCGGCACTCGCGCCGTAACCTTTTTCACTGTCCCTCATGTCTGTGCATTCGCGTTTCGCTCTGTTCGCCGCCGCGTCGCTCGCACTCGTTTCAGAGGTCGACGCGCAAGCGCCCGTCATGCTCGATATCGCGGGGCGCAGCGGTGCGAATCCGTCGGTCAGCGCGCGCGGTGATTTCGTGGCGGTGACCTGGTCGGCTGCGACCACCGGTGCGATGGATGTGTACCTCGCGATAAGTCGCGATGGTGGTCGCAAGTTCGGTGCGCCGGTGCAGGTGAACACGGTGGCTGGTCAGGCGCGCGTGAGCGGCGAGATGCCGCCGCGGGCCGCGCTCGTGCCGCGTGCAGGCAAGAAAGGCGGTGATCCAGACATCACCGTGGTGTGGACAGTGAAGAACGGCAACGATTGGCAACTGCTGCAAGCCACGTCGACTGATGGTGGCGCCCACTTTGGTTCAGCGACGAGTGTGCCCGGTGGCGACGGTGCTGGATCACGTGGCTGGCAAGCCGTTGATGTCGACGCGGCTGGCAAAGTGCACGTGTTGTGGCTCGATCATCGCGATGCGGCGATGCCGGCCGGTGCGACGCATCAGCATGATCCCGCGGCAGCGAAACCCGATCCCACGGAGCGCGCCAAGCTGTCACGCCTGTACTATGCCACGTTGGGCGGCAGCGCACGCAGCGTGACACAGAGTGTCTGCTACTGTTGCAAGACCGCGCTGCTGCATGCCGGCAGCTGGACGTTCGCCGCCTGGCGCCAGGTGTATCCGGGAAGCATTCGCGACATCGCCTTTACTGCGTCGCGCGATGCCGGCCGCACCTTCAGCGCGCCGGTCAAAGTGAGCAACGATCAGTGGCAGATCGACGGCTGCCCGGACAACGGTCCGGCGCTCACGGTCGATGCGAAACAGGCGGTGCACGTCGTGTGGCCCACCGTCGAAGCGGGGAGCGAAACCAAGCAACTCTCGCTCTTCTATGCCCTGTCTGCGAATGCGACGACCTCGAAGGCGCCGACATTCACTGCCCGTCGCAAACTGCCGACACAGGGAATGGCCTCGCATCCGAGCATCGTGATGGGTGCTGGTGATCGCCCGTTGGCCGTTTGGGATGAAGTCGTGGACGGTCAGCGTCGATTGGCAGCCGCATCAGTCACGCGCGACGGATTCGCATCGGTTTCTATTCCGGGGAGCGGTGCGCGATTCTATCCGACGGTCGCATCCGTTCCGGGTGGCGCTGTTGTCGCGTGGGTTCAGCAGGGCGAACGCGGTTCCACCATCGGCGCCGTGAGAGTTTCGCAGTAACTCGATCACGCGGTCACGCCATACGAGGTAGCTTCAGATCATGACAATGTCTCCCGCCTCCCGCGCGCTTCGGCTCGCACTCACCATCACCGCATGCGTTTCGAGCGGTGTCTTCGCCGCATCATGCGGGTTGGTCGAGCCGGAAGATCAGCTGTACACGGTCGCGGTCGACTCGGTGACTGGGCCGGATACGGTCACGATCAACGCATCCTACGTGCAACGCCTGTGGGGTCCTGTGGCGTCGAACGGTTGCGGATCGATCGACAAAGTGATCCTCCGTCCCGCCGACGGCGCCACCGAGATCCGGGTGCAGGGAAGGCATAAGATCGGCGACTGCGAGCGCACGCCGTCAGTGTACATGACGGGGCAAGAGGTCAAGCTCACCGCGCCCGCGACCGCCGGACCCCATCTGCTTCGTGTCTATCGGCCGGGAGTGCTGCTGCTCAAGACCGTTGTGGTGAAGTGACCTGACGACGCGATACCTCTGGTTGTCGCACTGACGTTCGTGTTCTTTGCACGTATGTCCAATCGACTGATTCCACTCGCACGCGGCCATGTTCTGGCCGCGTTCGCCGTTTCACTCCTCGCGCCACTCACGTTGCGCGCGCAGGCCAACGCACCGTCGCCAGCCGGGCTCTGGCATACGATCGACGACAACACCAAGAAGCCGCGTGCAGAGATTCGCATCTCCATCACCGGCGACGTGCTCACGGGCAGCGTGGTGAGGTCTCTCGTGCCGGGCGAAATCGGGGACAAACTGTGCGATAAGTGCCCTGGGGCGCGGCACAATCAGCCAATGCTCGGTATGGCGATTCTCACCGGCTTGCGTCGCGATCGCGAGAATCCGCTGCTCTGGACGGACGGCGAAGTGCTCGATCCGGATCACGGGAAGGTCTACAAGGCGCGCATCGAACTCGCGAAGGACGGTCGCACGCTCAAGCTGCGTGGATTCATCGGCGTCCCAATGTTGGGACGAACACAGGTGTGGGCGCGCGCGGATTGATATAAGCTTCACGCATGCGCCTGCTCATCAAGCTGCTCATCAATGCGGTCGCGCTCTGGTGCGCGGCACAATACATCGACGGCATTCGCTACACGGGCACGATCAAGGGACTGCTGGTCGTCGCGCTGATCTTCGGTCTGGTGAACGTGCTCATCAAGCCGATTCTCAAGCTCTTCGCGTTTCCGATCACCGTGCTCACACTCGGCCTCTTCGCGCTCGTGATCAACGCGGCGATGCTGATGCTGACGGCCAAGCTCGCCTCGGAGTACGGATTCCGCGTCGACGGCTTTGTGCCGGCGTTGATTGGGGCGCTGCTTGTGTCGATCGTGTCGGCGGTGCTCGGCCTGCTCGTGCCCGATACTAAGAACTCGAAGGACTGAGCTCATCACGGGATCTCGCGGGATCTCGCGAACGGGATCGCACGGATAACCGACACAGCATTCGCGGATTACACGGAAACGCGCGGATTGGACACGGATACTACAAAAGCCCCAATGCTTTTGATTCGTGAAATCGATCCGCGAGAATCTGCTCAATCCGCTCAATCCGCGAAATCCGCGTATGCAGTGTCAGTTATCCGTGCCATCCAGCAGCTGGGGCCGCCGCGCAGACCAATCCCTCGGCGGCCCCAAACAAGAGTCAGGGCACGACTTTGGAGTTGCCGGTTACGCGAATGCCATCGGCAAACGTCGCCGTGAGCAGATACAACAGCTTGGTCGACGGCAGCGCCGATGAAGCCAGCGCCCATTCGGAGAGCTGATGCGCACCGTTCGCACGTGAGCCGCCGATCGCGATTGCGGGGATCTTGCGCACGACACCGGGGTTTGCGTCCGTCGCACCCGTTGCGACCGCTTCCTGTGCGCCCGGCATACCCGCGCTCATGCCAAGGAATCGATTGATGTCGACACCCGTCTGCACGAGCGGGTGTGCGCGTGCGCCCTCGAGCATCTTGGCGGTGCCGCCTGCCTTGTTCTTCTGCTCGACTTCAACGCGCAGCCCCACCTGCTGCTTGTCGGCCACTTCCTTCGTGATGCGCGTGATGGTGCGATCGAGCGAATCGAGCAACACCGGATCCGAGCTGCGCAGGTCCACCGTGAAGTAGAGCTCCTGCGGTACCGCGTTGAAGATGTTGCCGCCGTGGATCTGACCGATGTTCATCACCGCGCCATCGGGCAATGCGCCGAACTGCAGCTGATACAGGCGATCCACCGCTTCCGCGACCGCGCGCACCGGCGTCGGGCGGCCACGCGACGCAAGCGTGTGTGCACCGGGGCTCGTGAAGACGTACTTCGTCCAATAGATGCCGAGTGCACCATAGGCCACGCTGCCGTACGAACCATCGGGCACAATCAGCAGGTCCGGCGCCTTGTTGTGTGCGAGCCAGTACTCCGCGCCCTTGAGACCCACTTCTTCCTGCGTTGTGGCGATGAAGATGATATCGCCCTTGCTCGTGAACTTGGTCGCGTTCATGGTGCGCAGCGTCGCGAGCATGTTGCCAACGCTCGCTGTGTTGTCGCCAACACCAGGAGCGTAGAGCGTGTCACCCGCGCGACGCACTTTCTTGTTCGTTTCGTTCGGGAAGACGACGTCGATGTGCGCCATGATCGCGATCGTGGGTCCGCCGCCCGTGCCCTTACGCACAGCGATCACGTTACCGATCGAGTCGATCGTGGGCTTGAGTCCTTCCTTGAGGAAGACCGCCTTCACGTATTCGCCGCGCTTCGTTTCCTGTCCCGACTTGGACGGCATCTCGGTGAGTGTGATCCACTCATCGACCTGCTTCGGGAAGTTCTTCTCCAGGAGGTCCATGGCCGACTTGATGTCCGGGCGGTCCATGAGCTTGGGATCCCACGAGGTGGGGTACTGCGTGGGCTGCTGCGCGGAGAGGCGCGAAGCGAGCAGCAGGGAAGCGGCGACGGCGAGGCGAAGGCGCATACGGCAATGCAGGTCGGGGGAGGCCGAATGATGAACGATCCTTGAATCTACCGCTGAGAGTCACGTGATACACTGGCGATCCGGCATCCAGTCGCCAGAATACCGTTGTGACCGTACCCGTGCCTCCCGCCGACACGCGTCCGTTTCGGCTTCGAATGCTTGGTGGTCTGCAGCTGTTGCCACCGAATGACGCCACCGATGATGAACGTGCGCGCGCGCTGCTGCTCGACAACCGTCGGCGGGTGCTGGCCGTGCTCGCAACGCTCGCGCTGTCGACGCGCCCGCTGAGTCGCGATCAACTGGCGGATTTTTTCTGGAGTGACAGCGACCCAACCAGAGCAAAGCACTCGCTGGCCGAGGCGCTTCGCATGCTACGGCGCGTCTTCGACCGCGAGTTGTTCTCGGCACGAGCGGCGGACTTACTGCTGGATGCGGAGACACCGCTCGTCTCAGATGTGTCGATTTTCAAACAGGCGGCCGCGGCCGGGCGCGACGCCGAAGCGATACAGTGCTACGAAGCCGACTTGCTCGATGGTATCTACGTCGAGCGCGCACCGCGGTTCGAGGAGTTCATCGAGCAGGAGCGGGCCGCGCTGCGTCGGCTGTTCACCGAGTGCTGTGCGCGCGAGGCAAAACGTCTCTCGGTGACGGGGCAGCATCAGTCGGCCGCTGCGGTCGCACGCCGATGGCTGATCGCCGAGCCGCTCTCTGTGCCGGCGGCGGATGCCTGGCTGCGTGCACTGTTGGTGCCGGGAACAGCCGAAGCGGTGCGAACGGCGCGTGAGCAGTATGGCGTATATGCAGACCGCTTGGCCACCGAATACGACGCGACGCCCGATCCACGGATCGCGCGCTTGCTGCAGGATGCCATCGATGCGTTGTCAGCGCATCAAGCCTCGGTCGCAAAGGCCGGCGCGGCCGACGCCAGGCCGCTGCGCGTCAGTCCGATGCTTGGCGTCAGCACTGTCGTGCCGTCTGTTGGTGAGGCGCCGGCGCATGACCGCGAAACGGAGCAGGTCGTACGCGATCGGTGGACGTCGACGCGTCGCGTGGCTGTTGCTGCGCTCGCGGCCATTGTCGTTGCCGGGGGCGCTTGGTTCGCGGCGACGCGCGTTGACCCCGCGCTGGTCGGATCTCCGGACAATCGCGTGATGGTGGTGCTGGCCGACGCCGAGTCGGCCGTCAGCGATAGCACACTCGCGCCGGCGATTACGCTGGCGACCGGCGCGGCGCTTGGCGAATCGGAGTCACTGCAGCTGGTGAGTGGTGCGCGAATTCGCGCGTTGCGGCAGTTGACCACCTCCGCCGCTGACTCGACCGCGCGACGCGGACCGTTTACTGAATCGCTGGCGCGCACCGTCGCGCAGCGCGCGGGCGCAGCCGCGGTGATCGTGCCGGTCTTGATCTCGACGGGGTCGCGCTATCGCGTTGCCCTGCGTGCCGTCAAATCAAGCGATGGTCTGGCGGCGCTCACTGTGCAGTCGCCGGTGGTTGAGGAGCGTGATCTACTTGGCGCGCTCGACGAGGTGGTGCGCAAGGTGCGCAGCAAGTTGGGCGACTCGCGCATGGAGCTGAGGTCCACGCCGCCGCTCCCGGAGTACACCACCGCGTCGCTCGACGCGCTCCGCGCGTATGCCCAAGGCACGATGGCGTTCAATCGGCAGCAGTATGACGTCGCGAGTGTGGCATATCGACAGGCGGCGCAGATCGATACGTCGTTTGCGCTGGCGTGGACGGCGCTCGGACGCGCGCTGTCGCTCTACAACCAACCGCAGGCCGCCGACAGCGCCTTCGCGGCCGCGCTTCGCCAGCAGCGACATCTCACGCCCCGCGAACGGATGCTGGTGCGTACCGCGGCATTCACCGCGCGCGGTTTCGCGGACAGTGCGCTCGCGTTGCGCGCGGCCTGGTTGCAAGCGCGTCCGGATGATCGAGAGGTTCTGCGGTCGCAGATTTTCGAATTGCTCGTCGTCTCTCGCCGCGCCGATGCCGTCGCACTCGCCGAATCGTACGTGAAGCAGGATTCGCTCGACGAAGTGGTATGGATCAATCTGTCACAGTCGTACCAGGGAGAGGATCGCGACACGCGACGTCGGGCGGTGGCCGCGTACTCACGTGCCATTGCGCTCGATTCGACGACCTGGCAGAACCCCATGTTTCCGCAGTTGTATGGCGGGTTGCTCGCGCGCGCGCAGTTGTACGACAGTGCGCAACGCTTCTTTCACGCGTTTGACGCGCGTGGTCCACGGCTCCAGGGGCGCGCGATGCGGGCACTTGGGCAGATGGAATTGATGCGTGGCCAGCCGAAGGATGCGATGGCGCCGCTTCGCGTCGCCATTCAGGACGCGAAGGCGATGGCGGACACGTTGAGTTGGGTGCGGGCGCGTCTCTGGCTCATCGCCGCGCACGCGTATGTTGGCGATTCCGTGGCGGTCCGCAGGCATCTCGATACGCTGGCCGGTGAAGCGGCCTTCATTCGCGAACCGCAGGTGCTGTACTGGATGGGTGTCCAGCTCACTCGTGCGGGTCGACTGCGCGATGGCGAGACGGTCCTGCGGGCGATCGAGCGAGTCGCAGTCCCCAGTTCCAAGGTCCACGCGGCGAACCGCACGCTGTTGCAGGCTGAGCTGGCGGTTGGGCGGGGCCGCGCCGGTGCGGTGTTGCCCGGGCTACGCGCCGCGATGCTGGCGGACAGCAGCGCGATCAGCCTCGAAACGTGGGGATGGGTGGCGCTGCAGGCCGGAGATCGGGAAACGGCACGCGACGCTCAGACCGCCATTTTTGAGCGCGTGCCCGGCTTCGGTTTCGAGGGCTGGTTGGCGCGTGACCGTGCACAGCGGTGGCGACCGCTCATCGAGCGGTCGACGGCTCGCTGATCGCCGTAACTCGGCGTGAGATATGCGGCTGAGCAGAACAAACCGCGTCGACTGATGATGAATGAGAACCGTTTGGGGATGCAGGAATAGCCCGCCGGATCCGGCGATTCTTGTGATCAGCTACAGACAGTTCGGTGCAGCGGAGATAGGCGACGCTCACCGAATCGCCGATCAAATGGGAAGCAATTGCCGAATTTGATGACGACTTGAGGATGATTTGCGGCACCCGTCGTACCGTGCGGCGTTTCTCGCGCTTTTGCCATCTCGGCTCCGCGCCGTCCCGTCAGCCCTGCGACCAATGATCCGATCACTGTTCACCACCGCTGCCGTCGTACTCGGTGTCACCGCTACGCCGCTTTACGGGCAGCAGTTCAAGACGACTGTCACTGCGTGGTCAATCACCACGGCTTACAACACTTTCGCCGGGAGCTGGTCCGATGGCGAAGAGAACACCCCTTCGGTGACCGCTTTCGGCGCACAGCAGAAAACCGCCGCCTCATCGATTCAACAGAACGCGACACTGCTCCAGCAATCGTCGGGAGCCGCCTACGTTAGCGCCGGCGCCGGCATGGTCAAAGCGAGCAGCGTAGGGAGCGCTCTCGTCGAACTCTATCCGGAGTCGTCGTTTGACGGGATCGCAAGTGCGAACTCGAACATACGCGCCGGCGCCCAGGTGGAAGACTTCGGCACCTTCTTTCTGACGGGGCTGACGGCGGGCACGAAGATCAATCTCACGGCCTATGTGGGGGTCAGTGGCGTGCTCTCCGCCGCGAGCCAAGTGGCGGGCGGGCTTGCTGGCAGTCAGGCAATTATGGGCTGGACTGCGGCGATCGGCAGCAACACGACCAACAATCCCTCGACGCTCACCGCGAGCGGTGGTGCGCCCCCGACAGGCACAGCCTTCGCCACTGGCGTGTTCTACCTCTCGGCGCAGGTCACGATCGGTGCGTCGACGTCCATCCGTTACGGTGTATCCACCGCAGTGAACACCGGCGCTTCGCTTCGCTGCGTGAGCGGCTGTGCCGAGGGACAAAACGATTCCGCCGGCAACGCGGATTTCGGAAACACCTTTCTCTGGGGCGGCATCAGCAGGGCGCAGCTCGAGGACGGCACAGAGCTTGATCTCGCGCAGCTGACGATGCAATCCGCGAGTGGATTCAACTACATCCGTCCCGGCACCGAGATGCCGGGCGTGCCGCCATCAACCACCGTGCCTGAGCCAGGCAGCCTTCTACTGGTGGCAACCGCCTTGATCGCGCTTGCACTGGGACTCAAGCTGGGCTTCCGGGCGCGAGGCTGAGCTCAAAACGCGGGTGTATAGCCAATCACCACCTCGAGTCCCAGCAGCTTGAGCAACGCCGAGGTGTCAATCGTGATCAGCTTCGTGCCATCGGGCGAGAGTGTCCAGAAGCGCGCGAAGCCGCGGCGAAAGAGCTCGCGCGGCGGGCCAACCGATGGCGGCGCGCCGGGCGAGAAGGCCACGGACACGAACGCGCCGTCTGCGGTGACGTAGCTCAAGGTGCGACCGTCGCCACTCCACACTGGCTGCTTGCCGCCGTTGAGCGAAACAACCGTGCGCGATGTGGGCGTGGGAAACGGTGACACGTAGACGTCGGACTTGCCGCTCTGCACCATCGAGTACGCGATCCACTGTTGGTTGGGAGAGATCGCGGGATCGGATTCGTCGTTGGGAGAATCAGCGAGCGGCGTGAGCGGTGTGGTCTGTCCGCGACGCACCACGGCGATATCACTCGATGTCGCCGTAGACGACGAGAAGCCAGCGATGGCCGCCCAGTCGCCACGCGCGGCGACTTGCAGCGCCTGATGCCAGGTGCCAAGCGAGGCAAACTGGCTCGACGAACCCGAACCATCAGCGGAACGAATCCGCAGTTCGCGTCCGTGCCGTTCGACGTACACGATGCTGTCACCGCGGTCGGTCCATGCGGCATCGTACGCTTCTTCTTTGCCTGTGATCTGCTGATAGGCCTGACGATCGACGTCGTAGGCATACACCAGCCCGTCCTGACCAGCGTTGCGAGCGATCAACAGGAGTCGCTTGCCATTCGAGGAGAAGGTCAGGTTGTAGACGATCATGTTGTCGAGCGGCAGCGGCAGCTTGCTCGATACGCCGTTCTCGCGGATGCTGACCTGACTCGTGGGCGACCAGCCCACCATCGAGCCAGATCGGCGTTGCGTGACAATGAAGGTGCCATTGGGTGCCACGTCGAACTCCGCGTGCGCCAACACCGGTGAGCGCAAGGTGTTGCCGTCGGCAATGGCGACACTCGCGCCAAGCGTGTCACCGGTTGCCGGATTGAAGGGGAATGCCAGCAGTCGGCCTTGCCGATTGATCACCAGTGCGCGCCACGCCGGTACGTAGTGTGGCGTTGCCCCCATCATGAGCGGTCGCGGCGACGTGGAACCGGGAGCGAGATACTGGATAATAGGGAGTCCGTCTACGGTCACGTAGGCGAACACGATCGCTCCGTCGGCCGATACCACGGTCGGTCCGGTGATCTGCTGCAGCAGCGAGTTCGCCGCGAGCAGCGTCGTGCTCTGCGCGTCTTTCGCTGAGACTTCGAGCAGCGTGCTTTGCACCGCCACCACAACGCGATCGTTGTCGCGCCAATCGGTGCCACCCACAAAGCCTGCGGGCAACGTGGCCATCGTTGAAACGGAGCCGCCTTTGAGCGGCATGCGCTTGAGCAGGTTTCCGCTCACGAAGGCAAGCTGCGTCCCATCGGGCGAAATGGAGAGCGATGTCGCGCCTTCGGTGCCCTCGAGCGGAATCGAGACCAGGCTGCCGAACTCGCGTCGAAGCAGTCGCATGGGCGGCGTGGCCGCGGTGCTGTCGCGAATGATCGCGCGCGCCTGATACACAATCGACCGTCCATCTGGCGACAGCGCGAACATGCGACCGCAACACACGGCCTGGAGCTCGAGCGAATCTGGTGTTGTCTGCAGGAATCGCAACGGCGCCGCCGATGAGGCATTGGTCGTCGTGTTGATGTTGCGCCATGCCATGAACCCCGCACCAATCACCAGTCCGCTCGCGACGCCGGCAATCCATGGCGCCGCGCGCTGCGCGAAGCTTCGCGTCGGCGCCGCCTTGCGTGCGCCACTCGTGCGACCAGCAGGCGCCGCCGTCGTTCCCGCCAACATCTGCACGAACTGCTCGGCGCTCGCCGGCCGATCCGCCGGCAGCTTCTCGAGTGTGCTCATGATCGCCGCGGCGGCATGCTCCGGCACATTGCGCCGCAGCTCGTCGACCGGAACCGGCTGACTGGTGAGCACCTTCGACACAATCGCTTGTACCGACGGGCCCGAGAACGGCGGCTCGCCGGAGAGCATTTCGTACGCGACGGCACCAAGCGCAAAGAGATCGGTGCGGGCGTCGATCGTGCGCTCCCCCATCGCCTGCTCGGGGCTCATGTACTGCGGCGTGCCGAGCGAAATGCCGGTCTGCGTCAGTCGTGCGCCGCCACCGGCTTCGCTGGCGGCGAGGGCAATGCCAAAGTCGGCGACGAGCGCCTGACCGCCCTGCAGCAGTATGTTCTCCGGCTTGATGTCGCGATGCACCACCTGACGCTGATGCGCATACGACAGCGCGCTCGCGACTTCGGTGGTGATCCGCAATGCATCCGTGACCGGCAGTTGACGCTCGCGATCGAGCCGCGCGCGCAGCGTTTCGCCGTCGACGAACGGCATCACGTAGAAGACGCGTCCGGCCGCTTCCCCGGAGTCGAAGAGGGGGAGAATGTGCGGATGCTGCAGCGCGGCGGTGAGCCGGATCTCCTTCAGGAAACGCTCGGCGCCCATGGCGGCCGCGACATCCTGATGCAGCACCTTGATGGCGACCTGGCGCTGATGGCGGACGTCGGTGGCCAGATACACGGTGGCCATACCGCCTTGGCCAAGCTCGCGGTCGAGTTGGTAGCGGTCGGACAGGGCGGCTCGGAGGGCGTCGAGAGACATGGCGCTAAGGTACTTCCAATCCGCCAGCCGTGGACTAGAGACCCGGAACTCGAACCCTGAACTCAGAAACCGATCAGTTTCTGGGTTGGTGAGTTTGAGTTTGGGGTTCTGGGTTGGGAATTACTTGAAGTTTGAAGTAATTCCCTCCATCCTTTCCCCATGCGCATCGTTTGCCTGGGGGGCGGGCCGGCGGGGTTGTACTTCGCCTTGCTCATGAAGCGCCTGGATCCGCGGCACCACATCACGGTGGTGGAGCGGAACCGGCCGTACGACACCTTCGGGTGGGGCGTCGTGTTTTCCGACGCCACCATGGACACGATGCGGCGGTGGGATCGCGAGACGGCCGATGCGATCGAGCAGGCCTTTGCCCACTGGGATGATATCGAGCTGCGCTTCAAGGGGCGCCGGATTCGTTCAGGTGGCCACGGGTTTGTGGGTATTGGTCGCAAGCGACTGCTCAACATCCTGCAGGCCCGATGCGAGTCGCTGGGGGTGGAGCTGCATTTCGAGACGGATGTCGACTCCGATCTCGACTTCCCCGATGCCGACCTGGTCATCGCGGCCGATGGCATCAACTCGAAAATCCGTTCGCGCTACGCGGATGTGTTCAAGCCGGATATTGTCGTGCGGCCGAATCGGTTCATCTGGCTCGGCACGCCGCGGAAATTCGAAGCGTTCACCTTCGACTTTCAGCGTACTGAACACGGTTGGTTTCAGGCGCACATCTATCAGTTCGACGAGGAGACGTCGACGTGCATCGTGGAGTGCCCGGAGTCGGTCTATCTGGCGCACGGCCTCGATCGCATGTCGCAGGAGGAAAGCGTCGCGTTCTGTGAAACGCTCTTCGCCGATACGCTGAATGGCTCGCCGCTACTCACCAATTCACGACATTTACGCGGCTCGGCGTGGCTCAACTTCCAGCGTGTCGTCTGTGAGAAGTGGTGGCTCAAGAACACGAACGGTGCGCATGTCGTGCTCATGGGCGACGCAGTGCACACGGCGCACTTTGCAATCGGTTCGGGGACCAAGCTCGCGCTGGAAGACGGTGTTGAACTCGTGCGGCAATTTCAGCGGCTTGGTGATGCGCCAGAGCAGATTCCGTCAGTACTGACGGCATTTCAGGAGGCGCGCCGCATCGAGACGCTACGCCTGCAGAATGCGGCATGGAACGCGATGGAGTGGTTCGAGGTGTGCGGTACGCGTTACTGCGATCAGCTCGCACCAGAGCAGTTCATGTATTCTCTGCTCACGCGCAGTCAGCGCATCAGTCACGAGAATCTGCGACTGCGCGACGCCGCCTGGTTGGGTGGATACGAGCAGTGGTTTGCCAATCGAGCGATCGCCGCGACGCATGACTCGGCCCCACTCACCGGACATCGCTTTGACGCGCCGGCCATCCCCCCGATGTTCACGCCGTTCACGGTACGTTCGGTCACGCTGCGCAATCGGGTGATGGTGTCGCCGATGGCGCAGTATTCGGCGGTCGACGGCGTACCTGGCGAATTCCACCTGGTGCACCTTGGCGCACGCGCGCTTGGTGGCGCCGCGCTGGTGATGGCCGAGATGACCTGTCCGAGTCCCGATGCGCGTATCACGCCGGGGTGTCCGGGGCTCTGGAACGATGAACAGGAAGCGGCGTGGCGCCGGATTGTGCAGTTCGTGCACTCGGAAAGCGATGCGAAGATCGGTTTGCAGCTAGGGCACAGCGGGGCCAAGGGGTCGACACAACGTGGGTGGGATGAGATCGATCATCCGCTGCCGGATGATGGCGGTGAGGCCAACTGGCCGCTCGTAAGCGCATCGCCGCAGCGCTATCTGGCTGGCGCGAGCGACCTGGCGCGGGAGATCACGCGCGCCGAGATGGACGCGGTGCTCGAACAGTTCGTGTCGAGCACGGAGCGCGCGGCCGCGGCCGGTTTCGATTGGCTCGAACTGCACTGCGCGCACGGCTATCTCCTCTCGTCGTTCATTTCACCGCTCACGAATCAGCGCACCGACGAATACGGCGGGTCGCTCGAGAATCGATTGCGCTATCCGCTCGAGCTGTTCGTGGCGATGCGGCGCGTGTGGCCAGCGCAGCTGCCGATGTCGGTGCGCATTTCGGCGCACGATTGGGTAGCCGGTGGCATCACGCCCGCTGATGCGGTGGAGATCGCACGCGCATTCAAGGCGGCAGGAGCGGACATGATCGACTGTTCGTCGGGGCAGGTCACGGCGAACGAGCAGCCGACGTATGGTCGCATGTATCAGACGCCCTTTGCCGATCGCATTCGACAGGAGGCCGGCATTGCGACGATCGCGGTGGGTGCGATCACCGAGGCCGATCACGTCAACTCCATCATCGCCGCCGGTCGCGCGGATATTTGCGCGGTCGCCCGTCCGCATCTCGCGAATCCGGCGTGGACGCTGACCGAAGCGGCGCGCATCGGTTACAGCGGCCTGTCGTGGCCGGCACCGTATCGTCGCGGCAAGCGACAACTCGAAACACTGTTTGTGCGAGCGGCCGCCGCTACGGCGGCCGCGCCAAGCGACGGGTTCGACGCGACATCATCCGGGCGGGGGGCGACATGAGCGTGTTGAGCGGAAGGCATGCGCTGGTGACAGGGGCCGGTCGTGGTATTGGTGCGGCGATTGCTGCGCGATTGGCGGCCGACGGCGCAGTCCTCACGCTGATGGGTCGTACGAAAGCGTCGCTCGACGAAACAGCGGCCACGATTGGTGCGAATGCGCACGTCGTCGTGTGCGACGTGACCGACACGCAGGCATTCGGCATAGCGCTGAGCGAGATGGCTCGTGTCGATATCCTGATCAACAACGCCGGTCAGGCGGTGAGCGCACCGGTGATGCGAACGACTGACGAGATATGGGCGCGCATGCTCGCGGTGAATCTCACCGCGCCGTTCACCTGCACGCGTGCCGTGTTGCCTGGGATGTTGACGGCGGGGTGGGGGCGGGTCGTAACGGTGGCGAGTACTGCCGCACTCCGTGGCTATCCGTATGTAGCGGCCTATGCCGCGGCCAAGCATGGCGTGCTTGGATTCACGCGTTCGCTGGCGCTCGAAGTCGCCACGAAAGGCGTCACGGTCAACGCCGTGTGCCCGGGCTTTACCGACACGGACATGCTGCACGACAGCATCGCGAACATCGTGCAACGTACCGGGCGCAGCGAAGCGGAGGCGCGCGAAACATTGGCAGCTCTCAATCCGCAAAGGCGATTCATAACACCCGCCGACGTGGCGCACGCGGTGAGCAGCTTGTGCGCGCCAAGCGCTGATGCGCTGACTGGGCTCGCGTTGCCGGTGAGCGGCGGGGAGGTCATGTGAGCACGCGCACTTCGCGCCGTCGATCGCCTCGCAGGCGCCCGTTCGAGCAGGTGCACGTCGTTGGCGACGAGAGGCTCGGACAAGAGGCGCGCGCAACCGAAGCCGATCATTCGGCGGTCCGTGTCTGGCTGCGGCTCTTTTCGTGCAGTGCGCAGATCGAGCGTGAGATTCGTGCACGGCTGCGCGAGCGATTTGGCATGACGTTGCCGCGCTTTGACTATCTCGCGCAGCTCGAGCGTCATGAAGATGGGCTGCGTCTCAATGCGCTGTCGCGCTACATGATGGTGACAGGTGGCAATGTCACCGTGCTCACCACGCAGCTATTGGCCGATGGATGGATTGAGCGATTGGCTGATCCAACCGACGGTCGCTCCACCATTGTCCGTCTCACGGCTGCTGGTCGACGACGCTTCCTGCGGATCGCCGCCGAACATGAGCAGTGGCTCGTGGAGCTGCTTGATGGTTTCGATACACCGCATCGCGACAATCTGTACGGCCAGCTTGGCCGATTGCGCGTACATCTCACCTCCCGCACGGACCGCGCGACATGACCGCCCCTCACGCTGGCCTCGACGCCGGCACGACGCGCACGATGGCTGGATTCAGTGCCACGCACTTTGGTTGGTCACTTGACGGAGCAGTGGCGACGATCACGCTCGATCGACCCGAGCGAAAGAATCCGCTCACATTCGACAGCTACGTTGAACTCCGAGACTGCTTCCGCGCCCTCAAGTACGCGACCGATGTCCATGCCGTCGTGCTGACTGGCGCCGGAGGAAACTTCTGCTCCGGTGGCGATGTGCATGAGATCATCGCGCCGCTCGTGGCGATGAGCGCCCCTGAGCTGCTCCGCTTCACTCGGCTCACGGGCGAGTTGGTACTCGCGATGCGGCGCTGCCCGCAGCCGATTGTCGCGGCCATCGATGGTGTGTGTGCGGGCGCGGGCGCCATTCTCGCGATGTCGAGTGACATTCGCTACGGCACGGCGCGCAGCAAGGTGGCATTTCTGTTCAATCGCGTTGGTCTGGCCGGGTGCGACATGGGTGCGTGCGCCATGCTGCCACGCATCATTGGGCAGGGGCGGGCGAGCGAGCTGCTGTACACCGGCCGCGCACTGCCGGGTGATGAAGCCGAGCGTTGGGGTTTCTACAATCGCCTGTTGGATTCGGAGTCGCTTCTGACTGAAGCGCAGGCTTTCGCCAAGACGCTCAGCGCCGGCCCAACATTCGCCAACGGCATCACCAAGACGATGCTGCATCAGGAGTGGAATCTCACCATCGAGCAGGCGCTCGAAGCAGAGGCGCAGGCGCAGGCGCTGTGCATGCTCACCGAAGACTTCAAGGTGGCGTACGAGGCGTTCGCCGCGAAAAGCACGCCGGTGTTTCGGGGGCGCTGATGGCTGATATTTCTTATCGGCGATGGCCATTCTTCGAGGCGAGCCACGCCGCGTTTGCTGACAAGCTCGAAACGTGGTCGGAGAAGGCGCTGCACGAGCGATCCCACGCGGATGTCGATGCGACCTGTCGAGCGCTCGTGCGGGAACTCGGCGAGGCCGGTTGGCTCCGTCACGCAGTGGCGGGCCTCGCGGTTGGCGGCGCGCGCGATGCCATCGATACACGCACGATCTGCCTGGCTCGCGAGATCCTCGCCCGCCACGACGGACTCGCCGATTTCGCCTTTGCGATGCAGGGGTTGGGCTCAGGCGCGATCTCGCTGGCCGGCACCGATGCGCAGAAGGCCGCCTACCTCCCGCGAGTTGCGGCCGGCACCGCGATCGCGGCGTTCGCACTCTCCGAGCCGCAGTCAGGCTCCGACGCCGGCGCGTTGCAGTGCGTGGCACGCGCTGATGGCAGCGACTACGTGCTGGATGGTGAGAAGACGTGGATCTCGAACGGCGGGATTGCCGACTTCTACGTGGTCTTTGCGCGCACTGGGGAGGCGCCGGGCGCCCGTGGCATCTCGGCGTTCATCGTCGATGCCGACACGTCGGGGCTTGAGATTGCCGAGCGCATTGATGTGATCGCCCCGCACCCGCTGGCGCGATTGGTGTTCAGTGGCTGTCGGGTGAAGGCGTCGCAGCGGATTGGCGCGGCGGGTGAGGGGTTCAAGATCGCAATGCGCACGCTCGATGTATTTCGCACGTCGGTCGCCGCGGCGGCGCTGGGCTTTGCGCGACGGGCGCTCGATGAAGCGGTTACCCGAGCGACCACTCGTCAGATGTTTGGCGGAGTGCTCGCCGACCTGCAGCTCACACAGGCGAGTCTCGCGCAGATGGCCATGAAGGTCGATAGCGCCGCGCTGCTGACCTATCGTGCCGCGTGGCTACGCGATCAGGGCGAGAACGTGACGCGCGAAGCGGCCATGGCGAAATACGTCGCGACGGAAGGTGCGCAGGCGGTGATCGACGCGGCCGTACAGCTATGGGGTGGCGCCGGAGTCATGCATGATGTGCCGGTCGAACGACTCTATCGCGAGATTCGCGCGCTGCGCATCTACGAGGGGGCAAGCGAAGTGCAGCAGCTGATTATCGCCCGCGAAATGCTCAAGGACGCGACGCGATGACCGCATACACTGCGCACGTCGATACGTTCGCCGCCGATCATCTGCCAGCCGCTGAGGATCAGCCGGAGTTTCTGTTTACGCTACCAGAGCTGCAGTTTCCCGAGCAGCTCAACTGCGCGGTGGAGCTGCTTGATGCGCGCGTGGCGGCTGGCGATGGTGACCGGCCGTGTCTGATTGCGCCTGGGGTTCGCTGGAGCTATCGCGAATTGCAGCAGCGTGTCGACCGGATTGCGCACGTGCTGGTGAATGACCTGGGCGTGGTGCCGGGAAATCGCGTGCTGTTGCGCGGCGCGAATCACCCCATGCTCGTGGCGTGCTGGTTTGCCGTCATCAAGGCGGGCGCGATCGCGGTCACGACCATGCCGATGCTGCGTGCGAAAGAGCTTGGCACGATGATTTCCATTGCCAGGATCACGCACGCGTTGTGCGACGCGTCGCTGCTCGAGGAGTTGCTGGCGGCCAAGCTGGCGAATCCGTTTCTGACCACGATCGGCGCGTACCATAGCGAGGCGCCCGACGGGCTTGAATCACGCATGGCGCAGTATGAGGCACCGTTCGTCGCGGTGCCAACGGCGGCAACCGACACCTGTCTGCTGGCATTCACCAGCGGTACGACTGGCATTCCGAAGGCCACGATGCACTATCACCGCGATGTGATGGCCATTTGTGTCTGCTGGCCACGTTCAGTGTTGCGCGCGAATCGCGATGACATGTTTGCCGGCAGTCCGCCACTCGCTTTCACCTTTGGATTGGGTGGCATTGTGCTCTTTCCGATGGCGATCGGCGCAAGTGTGCTGCTGCTCGACAAAGTGTCGCCGCCGCAGCTGCTTGAAGGGGTTCGCGAGCATGGGGCCACCGTGTTGTTCACGGCGCCGACGAGCTATCGCGCGATGGCCAACCTCATCGCGAATGAATCAGACGCCACGCCGCTCACGCTGCGAAAGTGTGTTTCCGCTGGTGAAGCACTTCCTGCGGCGACACGCGCACTGTGGCGTGAGACGACGGGCATCGAGTTGATCGACGGTATTGGCGCGACGGAGATGCTGCACATCTTCATTTCATCACCGGAAGAGAGTGCGCGTGACGGTGCGACCGGTAAGCCAGTCGCCGGATACATCGCCGAGGTGGTGGACGAACACGGTACGCCAGTGCCGGCGGGCACAACGGGCAAGCTGCGTGTGAAAGGGCCAACGGGGTGCCGCTATCTCCGCGACGAGCGGCAGCGCGACTATGTGCGCGACGGCTGGAACTACACCGGCGACGCGTATCTCGTGGATAGCGACGGCTACTTCCACTATCAGGCGCGACTCGACGACATCATCATCTCGAGCGGATACAACATTGCGGGGCCGGAAGTGGAGAACGTGTTGCTGCAACATCCGGCCGTTGCCGAATGTGGTGTCGCCGGTGTTCCCGACGAGGAGCGCGGCCAGCTGGTCAAAGCGTATGTGGTATTACGTCCCGGTTACGAAGGCGATGCTGCGATGGTGAAGGCACTCCAGGACTTCGTGAAGCAGACGGTTGCGCCGTACAAGTATCCGCGTGCCGTGTCGTTCGTGCCGCAATTGCCGCGCACCAACACCGGCAAGCTGCAACGTTTTCGCTTGAAGGAGCTCGAGGGATGAGCTTTCCAACCGACGCGACACCCACATCATCGATGCGGTGGTACACGCGCCCGATGCGCGTCCCGTTCAGTGCCTGCGATCCCGCTGGCATTGTCTTCTTCGTGCAGTATCTGGTGCTCTTTCAGAACCTGACCGACGAATGGATCACCGATGTGCTCGATATTTCCTACGCCGAGTTGCTCGGCCCTCGGAAAGTCGGATTGCCGACGGTGCGACTGGAGAGTGACTTCAAGACGATCAGCCGGATGGGCGATGACATCGTGCTCGCCATTGCCGTGGAGCGCATGGGTGAGAAGTCCGTCACGCTGCGCTTCGAAGTGCGTGGAACCGACGGTGTCGTTCGTGTTGCCATCAAGCAGGTGATCGTCTGTACGAACCTCGACACGCACGCATCGCAGCCCTTGCCGCCGGATCTTCGTCTGGCGATCGAGTCATTCATGCTGGAGGCCATATGAAGACGGCGTTGCTTCCTGAGGGTTGGCCGCGTCCGCGTGGCTATGCGAACGGCGTATCGACGCGCGGCCGACAGATCTTTGTGGCCGGCATGGTGGGGTGGGATGAACACGGTGTCTTTCAGAGCGACGACTTCGCGGTTCAGGCGCGTCAGGCGTTACAGCATATCGTAGCCGTGTTGGCAGCGGGCGACGCCAAACCAGAGCACATCGTGCGGATGACCTGGTATGTCGTGGATCGCGCGGAGTATCTCGCGGCACTTCCCGCGGTGGGCGCGGCGTTTCGCGAGCTGATTGGTCACTACGACATCGCGATGACGGCGGTGCAGGTTGTTGCACTGATCGAATCGCGTGCACGTGTCGAGATCGAAGTGACGGCGGTAGTGCCGGACTGAGCGATGACCACACCACCGCTTGTCTCGACGCGTCGCGAAGGGGACGTACTGGTGGTGACGATCGATCACCCACCGGTGAACGCGCTGTCGCAACCTGTGCGTGCAGGTTTGACGGCCGCGGTCACGCTGCTCGAGATCGACGCGAGCCTCAAGGCGATGGTCATCGAAAGCGTCGGCAAAGTGTTCATGGGTGGTGCCGACATTCGTGAGTTTGGTGGGCCGCGTCTCGAGCCGGGGCTCAACGCGGTGTGCATGCACATGGATACGTGCGTCAAGCCAATTGTCGTGGCGATGCAGGGCGCGGCACTTGGTGGTGGATTTGAAGTGGCACTCGCGGCGAATGCACGGGTGGCATCGTCCGTGGTTGAGGTGGGATTTCCCGAAGTGCTGCTCGGGCTGTTGCCAGGCGCTGGTGGAACTCAGCGGGCGCCGCGACTGTGTGGCGCGGAACTGGCGCTCGATCTCATGCTCACTGGGCGTCGTCTCGCCGCGGCGGCGGCGCTCGAGGCGGGACTCATCGACATGATCGCCGACGATCCGCTCTCGGCGGCAATTGCTCGTGCCCGCTTGCTCGTCTCTCACAGTGGCGAGCTTTCGCGTGCGCGAAACGGCACGGCGCTCGACAATCGCGCTGAAACGACGAAGGCGATCGCCGCTGCGCGGGCGATGATCGTCGCACGAAACGACGGGATGTATTCGCCCGCGCGTATCGTGGATTGCGTGGAAGTCGCGGGCACCGGGGAATTCGATCGCGGCTGCGCCTACGAGACGCACGCCTTCCTCGATTGTCTGGAAAGTCCGCAAAGGCATGATCTCGTTGCGAAATTCTTCGCCGAGCGCGAGGCGAGGAAGCGTGCTCAGGGGTGAGCGGTAGCAAACTTCACGGTTTGGCCCGCGCACGAACGTTTCGTCCAGCACTTGTTGTTCGCGCGCGACGGATGGCTAGCTTGAAGTCATGCTCAAGATCTCTCACTACCGAATCATTTCCGGCGGCGTGGTGTTGATCGCGCTGAGCCAGGAAGTGCGCGCGCAGGCGCAGGCACCGCAACGCGACACGGTCGCGCGCGGATTGCCCACCATGACGGTGACGGCAGAGCGACGCGAGCAATCAGCGCAACGCACTGCAGTCAGCGTGACCACGTTGACGGGGACCCAGCTCACCGAGCGCGGTGTTCGCGGCACCAGCGACCTCACCATCGTCACGCCATCGCTGCAAGTCGAGCCGGCGTTTGGCGGCGCGCAGCTGCAGTTTCGATTGCGTGGTGTCGGCTTCTCCGACTACGCGGTGAACAACAGTGGAACGGTCGCGCTGTATCTCGACGACGTCGCGTTGCCCTTTCCGGTGCAGGCGCCATCGATGTTGTTCGACCTGGCGCGCGTTGAAGTGCTGCGCGGGCCGCAGGGCACTCTCTACGGTCGCAACAGCACTGGCGGCGCGGTGAAGCTCGTGAGCGCGCGACCGACGCGCACGCGTGAAGCCGGCGCGCAGTGGTCGGTCGGTCAGTTCGGCAGCCACGATGCCGATGCCTACCTCAACGGCCCGCTTGGCAAGCAGTTCGCCGGACGACTGTCGATTGGTGTGCAGGAGGGCGGTGCCTGGCAGAAGAACCGCGTGTCATCGCAGTCGCTCGGTGGTCGCGATCAGCTTGGCGCGCGCGCGCAGCTCGCATGGATTCCGTCGCCAGCAACGAATGTGCGATTGGTGACGTCGCTCTCGCAGGACAACGGCGATGCGACAGGGCTTTCACTCTTCGCCCCGTTCTCGACGCGTGGTGGCAACGGTTCGACAATTCCCGCTGATGCTGTACGCGGAACCGGCTGGGGACTTCGTCCGGCATTCGCGAGCGTACTTGGCGTGAATGCGAATGATCGTCCAGGACGTCGCAATCAGTCGGTCGGTGCGCTGCTCGATGCATCCATTGCGCGCGGGAGGGTGACGCTCACGTCGCTAACGTCGGTGAATCGCCTCAAGCGTCGCGAGATTGGCGACTGGGACGCGAGCAACTCGGCCGAATCGGATGAAGCGTTCTACGACAACATCACGGTGTCGGCGCAAGAGTTTCGTATCGCATCGGACACGGCGCGCAGAGTGGACTGGCAGGCGGGCACGTACGCGGCGCGCGAAGAGTTGTCGGCAAACTTCTACTCTGACTTTACCGATGTCCCGGGGCTCGGTGCCGCCGCACTCACGCGCTACGGGCAGCGTGCTGACGTGCTCGCGGTATTCGGTCAGGCGGGTGTTGCACTCGCGCCAATGTGGCGTCTGGTGGCCGGCGCGCGATTGGAATACGAGCAGCGCGCGCTGATGGGGCTCACGACGGGCTTCATCAATCCCGCGGTGACCTTCGTTCCGCCAACCGATCGCTCGCTGATCACGCGCGAACCGTCGGCGAAGTTGGCGCTCGAGTTCCGCCCCAGCAGCTCGACGCTGGGCTATGCGAGCGCGAGCCGCGGCATCAAGAGCGGAGGCTTCACCGCGTACAACACGACGAATGTCGCTCAGCTGGCGGCGTTCAATCCGGAAGTGGTGTACGCGTACGAAGTGGGCCTCAAGCAGCGCCCGACCAAGTCGCTGCAGCTCAATAGCGCGGCGTACTTCAACGACTACCGGCAGCAGCAGGTGTTGAGCACGGTGTACGACCAGGTGTCGAAGGGGCCGATCGGTCGCATCGTGAACGCGCCCAAGTCGCGCGTCGCTGGTGCCGAAACTGAGCTGACGTGGACGCCGGCTCGTGGTCTCACGATCGCACCGTACGTGGGCTACACCGAAGGGCGGTATCTCGATTTCACGACGGTCGATGCGCAGGCCTCGATTCAGCAGCAGAAGGAAGTGAGCCGCGATTTCTCTGGCAAAGCGATGCCCATTCCGCGCTGGTCGCTGGGCGGCAACGCGAGCTACGCGCGCATCGTGGGGCACAACTTTCTCCAGGCGCAGATCAACACCAGCTATCGCGACCGACAGACCGCATCTCGATTGATCTTCACGCCCGTCTATGACGTCGCCCCATACGCGTTGGTGAACGGATCACTCACCTACGCACGCGCCGGCGCGCCGTGGTCGCTCGAACTCTGGGGGCGCAACCTGCTCGACCGTCGATACGAGCTGACGCGCAATTTCTTCATCAACGCGCAGGTGGCGGCGCCGGGAGCGCCGCGGATGATTGGAGTGCGACTCAAAGTGAGCACGCTGTAAGCGTAGTTCACCCGAAACCCACAACCAAAAATCCGGAACACAAAACTGATCAGTTTCGTGTTCCGAGTTTTTGGTGATGGGTAACGGGTGGCGGTGCTTGGGGTCAGACTCCAAGAACTCGCTCGAAACTCCAGACTCGAACGCCGAACTCCAAACTGATCAGTTTGAGGTTCGGCGTTCGAGTCTTCGGTATTTAGTGCAATCAGAACAAGAACGTCGAAGCTCGCACCATCACGTTGGCTCCGGCCTGGTCGGCGAATGATTTGTACCGACTCAGGAAGTCGCGGTATTTCGTGTTGAGCGCGTTGTGCACAACCAGATCGAAGTGCACGCGCCGCCCGGCCCATGTCATGGCTGAGCCGCCGCGCACGTTGAGAAGCGTGTAGGCGTCGGTTGGTGTATCGACAGTGGCGATACGTGTGGCCGCGTCGTGATGGGTGATGTCGGCACCGGCGCTGAGTTCGTGACCGCTGGCCTGGCGCCAATCAACCCCGACCTGCGAGCGCGGCGGCGGCATCAGGGGCAAGTTCGCGTCGTTCGGGCGATCGGTGCCACGCGTAACGTCGTATGCGCCGCGAAGCGAGAGCGACGGAGTGGCCTGTACACGCGCTTCGAGTTCACCGCCGGTGAGCCGTGCGTCGCGTTGCACATGCCGGAAGACCTGGAGGCCGCCGCGAGTTTCAGTGGTTGGCGTCACGAAGATAAAGCCGTCCACCAGCGACCGATACACTGTCGCTGACGCGTCCAGGCGCGCCGCATGCAGACGAACTCCCCCGTCGAACGTATTGGCGACTTCGGCCTTCAGGTCGCTGTTGCCAATCTCGTAGCGTGCGTCGCCGCGATTGAGGCCGTTGGCGTAGAGATCGAACAGGTTCGGTGCGCGCCACCCACGAGCGGCGTTCGCAACAAGGTCAACATATGTTCCGGCGTGCACCACGGCGCCGATCGATCCTGTTGTGGCATTCCATGATCGATCGTGCGACGTAAGCGACAGCGCGGTGTTCGGATCGTTGCTCATCGAACGCATGTCCTGACGCACGCCGGCCGACAGCTCTACCACGCCGGTGGTACGACGTCCGAGCAAGTACACCGCGCCATTCGTGCCGCTGGCGCTGGGCACCAGAAAGATCGGGCCGCTCGCATCGCTGCTCTGCGCGCTACCCGATGCACCAACCGTCAGGGTACCCACCGAACTGAATGCCTTGTGCACCAGCACGTCGAGCAAACCCGTAGTGAGGGTAAGCCCGAACGCCTGTTGGTCTTTGACTTTCGTGCAGGTCGTTTGCCCCGGGGCTGGCTGGCAATCG
The DNA here is from genome assembly GCA_966112585.1 of uncultured Gemmatimonadaceae bacterium. Taxonomy (GTDB): domain Bacteria; phylum Gemmatimonadota; class Gemmatimonadetes; order Gemmatimonadales; family Gemmatimonadaceae; genus Gemmatimonas. The sequence continues at coordinate 102,764 of CBHWDN010000008.1, read as the reverse complement.
TCAGACACTTCGGCCAGCGCGTGGCGCTGCAGCTGTGCACGCGTTTCGAGACGAACGGTGCTGAACATGCGATCGTGCGTGAACTGCAGTCGATCGTCCATCACCTGTCTCACCGGACCGCCATCAGGGTCGTCGACTTCAGGGCCGCTCGCTTCGAGGAGATGGAACTCGCCGCCGTAGTGCGACGCGCGAAGCGTCGCGAAGCCACCAGCCAGCGTTCGTCCGGCGGCGATGTCACCATTGAACGCCCAGTAGCCGGAGTTCGGCTGCTCGCGCAGTGGTGTGCGATAGTTCATCGCAAAGTGTCCGGTGCCCGTAGCGCGATACCCCCACGCACCGCGCGTTCCCTCGCGTTGCAGGACGCCGCCGGTCTCGACGCCGTTGCTCGCGCCGTACAACTCAATGTCGTCGCGATGATGCGACGTGCCATCGGCGAACGGCAGCGGCGCGGCTACGACGTTGACGACACCGGCGAGCGCGTCGGATCCGTACAGCACACTTGCCGGACCACGAACAACTTCGACGCGTTGGCCAAGTCGCACATCGATGCTTGGACCGTCCTCGTCACTCCACGAGTAGTCTTCCAGGCGAAAGCCATTTGCAAGCACCAGGGTGCGGGCGCCCGAGAGGCCTCGGATCATGGGTTTGCCGATCTGCGCTCCCGTCGTCACTGCACGAAGGCCGGGAAGCGACTGGATGGCATGCGCGAGCGAGATGCCACCGCTCTGATGCAACGCCGAGCCTTCGAGGGTGCTGATCGACTGCGTGCTGCTCGTCGCGGCGATCGGTGCGCGCGACGCGGTCACGCTCAACGGCTCGAGCGTCGTGACGTTTGCAATCAGCTCGATCGTGAGACTGGTATCGCGCGTGCCGATCGCCACCGCCACCGTCTTGCCAGCGAAACCAGCTTTGCGCGCCGTGAGGTGGTAGTGCCCACTGGGTACCGCCTTCAACGTGAAGCGGCCGTCACTGTCGGACACGACGGAGACTTGCGCCTCATCCAGGCTGACGCGAACGGCGGCGACCGTCGCTCCGTCACCTTTCACGATTCCAGATATAGACACTCGTAAGTCGACGGCTTGGGCCAACGCGCGCTCTGACAGTCCAAGCGACGCAGTCAGCAGAAGAACGACCTGCACACAACACTGGCGGAGCGGCATGAGGAGCTCAGCATGGAGGGGCAGGGGCGGGCCTCCAACATGGCACTCTGAATAGCAACGCCAGATTAACAGCGCGTAGAATTCGCCCCACCTGCGTCGATTCGATGAGGCGATTTCACAGAATCTTGTCAGCGTTCGTGCATGACCACGCGAGCATCGCTCCTGCACGGGGCACTTACGCAGGACATCATCGGGGCCTGCTACGAGGTGTACAACGAACTCGGTTGGGGATTCGCCGAAATGGTGTACGCCGAGGCGTTGGGCGTAGTGCTGGATACGCGCGGAGTACCGTTCACGCGCGAGCACGTGCTGCAAGTGCACTTCCGTCGACGAGTGATCGGCGTCTTTCGCGCCGATCTGGTCGTCGACCAGCGCGTGATCGTCGAGCTCAAGGCCTGCAGTCGAATCCAACCGTCGCACGAGGCCCAGCTCATCAACTACCTGCGCGGATCAGGACTGCAGGTGGGACTGCTCTTCAACTTCGGACAGAAGCCGGAAGTGAGGCGACTCATTTGGACCGATTCACTGCAGCGACTGGCTACTGAATAGGGCGAAGTCATTTGGCCACGGATTACACGGAAACGCAGGTTCCCTCCGAGCGATCGGAGAGAACCTGCGTTTCCGTGAAATCCGTGGCCAAAAGAGTTGTGAAATCCGTGGCCAAATTCCTTCTGTGAATCCGCGAAGCAAGAGTTGTCCGATGGCTCCCTACGCCAGAATCGGCAGCCCCTTCGAAATCTTATCCTTCCACTCCGCCGGTCCCGTTTCGTGCGCGTTGCTGCCCTGCGCATCAACGGCGACCGTGACCGGCATCTCTTCGACGTCGAACTCGTAGATCGCTTCCATGCCGAGGTCTTCGAAGGCGACGACGCGTGAGGCACGGATGGCCTTCGAGACGAGGTAGGCGGCGCCACCGACGGCCATGAGATAGGCAGCCTGATGCTTTCGAATCGCCTCGAGGCCCGTCGGCCCACGCTCGGCCTTGCCGATCATAGCGATAAGTCCCGTCTTCTCGAGCATCATCTCGGTGAACTTGTCCATGCGCGTCGCCGTCGTTGGACCCGCCGGGCCCACGGCTTCGTCGCGCACCGGATCAACCGGGCCGACGTAGTAGATCACGCGATTGGTGAAGTCGACACCCTCCGGCAATGATTCACCCTTGGCGAACAGATCGGCGATGCGCTTGTGTGCCGCGTCGCGACCGGTGAGCATCTTGCCGTTCAACAGCAGGCGATCGCCGGCCTTCCACGTACGCACGATTTCCGGCGTGAGCGTGTTGAGATCCACACGCTTCGCGTTCACGTCAGGGCGCCAGGTCACGTTCGGCCAGTCGCTCAGCTTCGGCACTTCGAGCTTGGCCACGCCGGTGCCATCGAGCGTGAAGTGCGCGTGACGTGTGGCCGCGCAATTCGGAATCATCGCGATGGGCTTGGACGCCGCGTGCGTGGGGTAATCCCAGATCTTCACATCGAGCACCGTGCTCAAACCACCAAGACCCTGCGCACCGATACCGAGGGCGTTGATCTTGTCGCACAGTTCGATGCGCAACTCCTCGATCTTGTTCTGCGGGCCGCGCTGCTTGAGCTGCGCCATGTCGATGTGCTCCATGAGCGATTCCTTCGCCATGAGCATCGCCTTTTCCGCGCTGCCACCGATGCCGATGCCCAGCATGCCTGGCGGGCACCAACCGGCGCCCATGAGCGGTACCGTCTTGAGCACCCATTCGACGATGTTGTCGCTCGGATTGAGCATGGCGAACTTCGACTTGTTCTCCGAGCCGCCGCCCTTCGCGCCGAGCTTCACGTCGACGTGATCACCGGGGACGAGCTCCATGTGCACGACAGCCGGCGTATTGTCGCGCGTGTTCTTGCGACCAAAGGCCGGATCGGAGACGATGCTGGCGCGCAGGATGTTGTCGGGGAGCAGATACGCGCGGCGTACCCCTTCATCGACCATCTCCTGGATGCTGAGCGTCGCGTCCCACTTGACGTTCATACCGATCTTGAGGAACACGACCACACTGCCGGTATCCTGACAGATCGGGCGGTGCCCTTCGGCACACATGCGCGAGTTGGTGAGGATCTGGGCGATCGCGTCCTTGGCGGCGGGGCTTTGCTCCTTTTCGTACGCGTCCGCCAGCGCATGGATGTAATCCAGCGGGTGGAAGTAGGAGATATGCTGGAGCGCGTCCGCGATGGACTGAACGAAATCGGCCTGGGTGATGGTCGTGGTCATGGCATGAAAGAAATGGAGGGCCTAGTCTTTCCGCTATGCCCACTGCCGCCGACCTCTTTGACTCCCTGCGCGCCGAAGCGGCGACGCTCGATGCCGCCGATCCACTCGCCCCTTTTCGGGCACGTTTCGCGCTCCCGGAGGGTGTGACGTACCTCGATGGCAACTCCCTCGGCGCGCTCCCGCGGGACACCGCCGCGCGCGTGGCGCAGGTCGTCACCAACGAATGGGGAGAGGGGTTGATTCGCAGCTGGAACAGCGCCGATTGGATTGGCGCACCGGCACGCGTTGGCGCCAAGATTGCGCGACTGATCGGTGCCAAGGCGCACGAAGTGGTCGCCGCGGATTCGACATCGGTCAACTTGTACAAGCTGATCGTCGCCGCGCTGAATGCACAGCCGGGACGTCACACGATTCTGAGCGAGCCAGGAAATTTCCCGACCGACTTGTACATGATCGAGTCCGCGATCCGCACGCTTGGAGGCAAGCATCGTCTCGAGCTCGCATCGCGTGATGAGATTGCGTCGCGTATTGGTCGCGACACCGCGCTCGTGTTGCTCACGCATGTGCACTACAAGACGGCCGACGTGCACGATATGGCCGCGATCACGGCGACGGCGCAGGCACAGGGTGCACTCGTGTTATGGGACCTGTCGCATTCAGCGGGCGCGCTGCCAGTGGATCTCAACGGCTGCAACGCCGACCTCGCGGTAGGCTGCGGCTACAAGTTCCTGAACGGTGGCCCGGGTGCGCCGGCGTATCTGTTCATTGCGTCGCGACATCACGATCGCCTGATGAGTCCCTTGGGCGGATGGATGGGACATGCTCGGCCCTTCGAGTTTGTCGATTCTTACGAAGCCGGCAGTGGCATGTCGCGCTTTCTCTGCGGCACGCCGCCGGTGCTCGGCTTCGCGGCCCTTGAAGTGGGTGTGGACCTGCACCTCGAAGCGTCGATGACGGATATCGGTGCCAAGTCGCGTGCACTCGCAGAGCTGTTCATCCGCGCAGTGTCGTCGAGCTGCTCAGCGTTCGGCGTGTCGCTGGTGGGGCCGCTGTCTGGTGCGCCGCGCGGTAGTCATGTGTCTTTCGCGCATACGGAGGGCTACGCGATCATGCAGGCGCTCATTGCTCGTGGCGTGATTGGCGACTTCCGTGCGCCCGACATCATGCGCTTTGGGCTGACGCCGTTGTACGTGAGCTTCGCCGACGTGGTGCATGCGGCGTCGGTTCTGCACGACGTGCTTTCGCGTGAGATCTGGCGCGATCCGGCCTATTCAGTGCGCAACGCTGTGACATGAGCGCATTTATTTTGGTTCTGCGCATTTGGCCTTTCTTGGGCGCCTTCGGCGCCGACAACCAGACGATGTTACTAGACAACAGACGATGATCTCAGTGGCGGAAAGATCCCAAAAACGGTCTCGCCCTACAGAGATCATCGTTAGTTGTCCCCTTCCTCGTTAGTTGTCGGCGCCGAAGGCGCCCAAAGAAGGCCGATGGCAACCGACTTAGCGTTGTCGAACCGAACCCAATACGCGCGGCCGGAACGACAGCCGATCGAGCAACACCTCAGTATCCCCACGCGTTTCGTCCGAATCGGTCTGCACCGTGATCGCCACCACACGCAGCGCATCCAGAGGAATTCCGGGATAGGCGCGCGAAACATCGGCCGCGAGGTCGCGCGACACCGTCACCCACTGCTGCTCCACCGCGGGGCCGCCGATGTTGATGAGCCAAGCCTCGGGCAAGACACTGAACCCAATGCGACGGCGTGAGGCATTGCCCTCCACCAATGAATCGGCCGCCGGCACCCGTCCATCCGCATCGGGCCCCGCCCACGAGTAGCCGAAGAGCATACGCTTCCCCTTGGCTTCCGGCCGTTCGTCACGCAGCACGATCCAGAGCTTGAGCGTCGCGTCATTCTTGCCGCGACCACCCTTATTCGGTGCGACACCGGCGACGCCTTCGGTGACCAGGACGCGCATGTCGAACTGCGGGAGCGCCGATGGCTTAAAGCGCAACGACGCCGTCGTCATTTTCATCGCCGAACGATGCGTGCGCAGGCGACAGGCCCGACCACGCGACGCGCTATCGCTGCCGACCAGTGCGAAGCCGTTGTCGAGCACATTCTCGCCGCCGCCGTTGCCGGCGTCGTAGAGGAACTCGTACTCCTCGCGGAACGCGGTCATGTCCGCTTGATCGCACCAGAGCGTCACACCGTCGGGATACTGCGCGGTCGTGATATCCGGGATTTCCCGCGCTGCGAGTGTTTCGAGATTCGTCATCTTGTACGTGCGATCCGCGCGCCAGCCGATATGGCCGGGAAGCGTAAAGGCCGCGCGTGCCGGATGCACCGACGGTGTCGTTGAAACGCCGAGCGTCCCCTCGCTTGTGGTTTGCGCGATCACATTCGCCACCACACGCGTCTTCTGCCGCGCTTCGCGCACCGCCAGACGCCACCGTTCGGCGGCGCCGGTCTCGAACCAGCCCATCTCGTTCAGCGTCAGCACCACCGCTTCAAGAAAGCTCTCCTGCGGAAAGTCCGACGCCACGCGACCGGCGATGTGATCGCCATTCACCTCACCCAGATCCACCGACGCGATTGATTCGGGAAAGCGCGACGCGCTGCGCGCCACCACACCGTCGTTCGACTCACTGAATCGCGCGATCCGCTTGGTGATCTTCATCCACGGATGGGCGCTCCGCATATCACTCGTGAGCGACACCGATGCCAGCGGTACGAGGCCATCCAGCTGGCGACCGTCGCCACTCCAGAATGCCGCGCGACTGGCCGGCCAGAGTGACTCCACCGCGTGCGTCGTGTCACAGCTCGCCGGACGCGGCTTCGCAATCATCGCGCGCAATAGGTCGTCACCCAAGTCGGCGCGCTCGGCAACGGGTGATCCACCATGCGGCGACGCGATCGTGACCAATCCAGCCACCTGCGTTCGCGCCAGCGCGGTATCACGCACCAGCGCCTGAGCCGCGTCGATGCCACCTTTCGAGTAACCCAAAATCAGGTAACGCGGTGTCGCATATCCACGCGCGAGTCGACGTTCGGTATCGAGACGCATCGACTCGAGTACGCGAGCCGCGTTATCCGCCGAGCTGCACCGACCGTCCGTGCCCGCCGGAATGACCCGCATCCCCAACTGGTCGTGCACCGCGCGCAATCCGCGCTGCCAGATCTCGTCGTCGAACAGTTCGCCAAAAATTCCCGGCACATAGAGGACCGCGACCTCCGGCATCGGCGCATCGTACACGCGTGGGACATCAAGCGTCTCCACGTCGCGCGTGAGCTTGCGTTCGGCGTACACCTCGCCAAACAGACGCGCACCAAGCGTCGAATCGGAAAACTGCATCGCCGGCGCCTCACGAACGCGTGCGCGCTCACCAGCATGCCACCGCTGCGCAAAGCCCCGGTCGCGCGGGTCGTCAATCGAATCGCGCTCCGGCGCGTCGAGCACCGCATTCACGAAGTACGGAAGCGTCCAGGCAGCCATCGCCATTTGGCGAAGCGGCGCTCCGGCACCGCGGCGAGTCGTATCCCGCGACGAGGAAGCGCCCCAGAGCGCCCGAAACGTTGCCAACGGTGCAAGCTCCGGAATTTGCCGAAACTGCGACTCGGCACGATCGGCCAGCACGCGCAAACTCCGGACGTCGGGGCCACCGCTGCCAGTGGGCAGCGAGTCGGTGAGCCCCCACAGCGCGTCGACATTGGCGGTCACGCCCTTCACAACATCGCTCGCGGCAATCGCGTCGCGGGTGCGACGCAGTTTGCGATCACGCGCCACACGACTGGCTGAATCGGAGCGCGAGGCGCCGATCAGAGATTGCATCGTCGACGCGTTGAAATAGCCCGTTGATCGCACAAGCGGCGCCACACGACGGAGGAAGCTTGCATCGGGCGATTCGTCGTCGCGCCCGGTGGATACGCGAGAAGGCGCAGCCATGAGCGAGTCGGCAAGCGCGTGCGCGTCGTGTGGCGCTAACGCGAGTGCGCGACGGAACAGCGTGTCAGGCACCAGACCAACCGCACGCAGAATCTCCGAGCTTCGCAACGCAGCGGGCACCGCACGATCCGTCGTTGCCACGAGTCCAAGCGACGCACGCGCGCCAAGCGCGCCATGCGTGCGCACCATCCGAACGTACTTCCCAAAGTCGCCGTCAAAGCAAAAGCCGTCGCGCAGGCTCACGATCAGGTCGGGCGCATTCTCGACTTCCTTCGTGGCGCTACGCACGAGACGGTTGAGCGCGTCGGGGTACGCGGCGGTCGACAATACCTCTCGTGTCTCCGCATCAGTCACCCATCGCGCCTCGCCGCGCGACAGGAACGCGTCAGGCAGACCGAGCGGATTGCCCCGCGACGCATCGATCGTGTACTCGAATCCCTGCGCGGCCACACGCCACCGAATGCGTGACTCACCGCGCGCACGACTGAGTACGACAATCTCGCGATCCGCGCCCGCTACTTCCGTCCATGTCACGAGATCGACCGCGCTATCGGCAATCGCTGCGGTGGCGAAGTCGCGTCGGCGAGACAAGTCGGCGAAGTACATGTTCACCATGCTGGCCAGCGCAATCGTCACTACCGCCGCCTGATTCGGCGCGGTGAGTGAACCAGTATCCCGTCGAACAATTCGCGACGAGCGAAATGCGGCCGCAAGTGATACCGGCGTGAGATAGGACTCTGCGCTTCCCTCGGTGAAGCGTCCGGCGTTGCCATGATCGGACACGATCACATGCTGAACCGGTGCACCGCCGCGATGGTCGAGTGAATCGATCACACGCGTCATCATCGCATCGAGCCGCGTCAGATAGCCGAAGAGCACACCCTTTTGGGTGTGGGCAATCGCATCGGCGCCGCCAATGAACACCACATGTTGGCGTCCGGTGAATCGCTCGAGAATGTCCTGTTCGGCGCCGGCCAGCTCGCGGTTCGCGATCGAGTCGCCCTTGAAATACATCAGCGGCTCGGTGAGCGGATCGAAGAACCAATCGAAGGCGCGCATGTAGTTGAACGGCGCGGCCTGACGGGCAAAGACCTGGCGCGGATCATCGGCGACACGCATCGCATCGAGATCGAACCATCGCGCTTCGATCGTGCGGATGTTCGCGCGCTCACCGAACACACGACGCGCACCCGTGATTTCCGTCCACGACGGATGGCTCATCGAGGGAAACGGTGCGATGTGTCGGCCGGAAAAACGGAATCGCTTGAACAGGCCGCGCGCGCGGGCTTCGGTAAATGCGTCGAAGCTCAGTCCATCGACGGCCCACAACAGCGTGCGCGTCGCGGTGTCGGCCAATGCCTGCGCCGGCGGCGTCGCAGGCAACCGCTGCGGCGCACGGGCAGCGGGAAATCCCGCTAGTGAGACAAGCAGCAACAGGGCGGTGACCATCGGTCTGCGATCATGCAGACCGATGCACGCCGCGGCAAGAACCCTGTCAGGTTAAACTCGCAGCGACTACTCGCAGACTCCGCGGAAGTTGTTGCGCTCCACCGTCAGTTCACCGTTCGAGTTGAACGCGACCTTGTAGTTGAGCGATCCGCGCACGTCCGCAATACCGCCTTTGCCGATCAGCTTGAAGCGCGACGAGATCGACACCGCGTCGTTGTTGCTGATGTGCACCGAGAAGCGATCGCTGCTCGAAAAGGTGTATGAATTGCCGGTGATCGCACTGGACACTTCGCCCTTGAGGTCCGTGTCGATCCAGGCATTCAGTCCGCCGCTGCTCGGGGACGTCGACATCTGCCGAATCTTGATCGTTCCCGAGCCGGCCAACTCGTCGTAGCAGTCACCGGCCAGCACGAGGAAAATCGCCTCACCCTGTTCGTTCGAAACGATCGCATCGCTTCGCGTGAGGTCCGCGGGAGCTGACAACGGCGCACCGCACGCCGTTAGCATCCCGGCAACGAACAGCAACGTCGCTGTCTCTCGCAGTCGCATGGCAATATCACAGAAGGGGACGACGTGGACTCGTGTGATCGAGTCGTCACGTCACAAAGTTGTCCCTACTAAAGCGATGTGCGGTGCATCACGCAATGGTGAAGCACCGCACATGATCTCAATGTCGAGTTCGCTATCGCGCAACTAGCGGACGGTGCGCGTCCCCTTGTTCGCGTTCGAGATCTGCAGGTCGTAGCCGTTCGGTGTCGTCGTGTGATAGCTCTTATAGCTGACCTTCGGATCGTGCATGTCGCCACGACCGCCGGTGTCTTCGCGGCTGCTAAGGCCGCGCTTCGTGAGCTCGGCCTTCACCGGATCGACTTCGAACGGCGAGATGCCGAACGAGACGTGGTCCATCTGCGCGCGACGGGTCGCCGGCGCCTGGAAGTTGGGCGCCAACGGGTTGCCACCGCGCACGATGATGTTGCCGACGTCTTCGCCGATTTCCATTTCGTTCTGCGAACCCTCGTCTCCGGTCGGGCGCCAGCCGAGGAGGTTCTGATAGAACGCCGCGCTCTCCTTGTAGTTGCTTACCTGGAAGGAGATGTGATCGAGCCAGACGGTCTTCCACGCCGTGCTTTCGAAGGGCGCCGGCGTGTCGCTCTTGGCCGGTGCGTTCTTGCCACGCGCGAGCTTGATGTGCGCATCGTTGCACACCGCGACGGGGAAGCCATCGGGATCCTTGAAGCGGAAGCACTGCGACGCACCATCGTTTTCGGCGACGGGATTAAGACCACGCTTGGTGAGTTCCGCCTCAACCTTCTTGGTATCCCATGGCGAAATCACCCACGCAAACGCGTCCCACGCCGTGGCGCGTGGCGGACGCGCTCCACCGCCACCACCGGCGCGACCGGCACCGCCACCACCACCCCCACCACCTCCGCCACCAGCGCGACCGGTGGTATCAGCCGGCGGACGAATCGGCGCCGGCGGCGTGGCCGGTGCGACGTATCCGCCACGAATGAACACCTGACCTGCGGTACCAGCGTCGAGCACGGCCATGGTGCCGTTGTCGCTTCGCAGCGTCCAGTTCATGAGCGCCTGATAGTACGCCGATTCCTTCTTGTAGTCGGCGGCCTGAATCGAGAAGTGATCGAGCGCGACGGTCTTCCAACCGGTCGGTGCGAACGGTGCCTTGATGGCCGACGTGTCGCAGGCGGGAGTGCCGGCACGATCGCCGCCGCAGCGGCCCTGCGCCTGCACAAGCGCAGGGAGGAGTGCGACGAGAACGAACGCCGCGGAAGAACGGGACATGGTGGGTGGGCTGAAGGCGTCCACGGGCGGGATGAAAAAAGATACGGCTCGCCGGCGCATTCCGTTTGCCGACGCGCGACGTTGCTGTTCAGAAGAGCAGTGTCGCGCCAGTGAATCCCCAGTGCTCCGTGCGGCTCGGCACGTTCGTGCGTTCCAGAAACTCACCGGGTGCAACCAGTCCGTATCCGGCGACGACACGAATGTGATTGCCGACTTTGTACGTGCCGGTGAGATCGAGTTCGTCGGCGATGTGACGATCGCGACTTGTACCCGCGGCAGGGAAGATGGCGTTCTGCTTGTTGTACGCCGCATCATCGAGACGGACGCGATCAAAGCGATACAGTGCGAGACGCAGATTGAGCGGCGCCAGCGGATCCCAGATGCTGAATACGTGCAATTCGCGCGTATTCGTGCGACCGATCACATCGGCGTATCCACCGTGCGCATGCGCGGCGGGATAGAGCACGCTGAAGGCTTCGATGGTGTTGGTCGAATTCGGATTCTCACCCGACGCTTGCTCGACACCGAGCGCCAGAGACGGCGCACCATGGACGCGTTTCCACTGCAGCGTCCCTTCGGCGACCGCGAAGTACGCGTGAATGTCGCGCGCGCCTACCGTGCCACGCTGGGCGGCGCCCTCAAACTCAAGCGCGCGACTGAGCGCGGCCTTGCTGCCTCCCCAATTCCACTGTACGCGACCACCGGTGGTGATGCGGTACGTGCGCGCGCCAGTGAGCGGATGAATCGCCTGTTCATACCAGTACGCCTGCCAAACGGCCGGCAATCCTGGTGCGAGCGGCTTGGCGCCAGACGCATTCCCCAGTGACAACGTGCGGAAATGCTGCGTGGAGTCAGCGCGATTGGTTGCGAACTGTCGCACGATCAGTGGACGCGCATCCACTGCTTCGAGCGCGAGCGGACCATGCGCGAGGTACAAACGCGCGCCTTCGGAGCTGCGACGCGTGTTCGACCAATCGGGGACGCCAATCAGTCGCTGATTGGCCAGTGCGATCTCCTGTCGTCCAATGCGCAGATAGCTCGCGCCGTGACCGATCTCTCCTTGCAGCGTTTGAAAGTCGTGACGATCGGCGTCCTGTGGGCGCGCACCACCAGGAAGCGTCCGACCAAAGCTCTGGTCATCGCGCCATTCGGTGAAGAAGCGTGCGTAGCCGCGCGCTTTGCGACCCGCCACAACATCGGCGCTCAGCAACAGACGCGACTGCCCGTTGTCATCGTTGATGTCGAGGGTGTTGAAGCCTCGATAGAATTCTTCGCGCCATCGCAGCTGTCCGCCGAGTGTCAGCGTGAGCGGGTTACTGCCGGCGAGCGGGATGTTTTTGAGGGGATCTCTTGGTGGAGGTGTTGTCGCTGGCGTTTGCGCGTGCGCAGCCAGCGGAAGCACGCACAGCGCCGCACCCAATACCCAGCAGTTGACCCAGCGGTTTACCCAGTGGTTCACCCACTGAGCATTCGCTGCGCCATCGTGTGAAATTCGCGATCGAGCAACTGCGGTGTTGAGCGTTCGGGGTGATCGAGCCACCACTGCATCATCTCCATGAGCGCACCCGCAAGCATGCGGGCCGCGAGGCGGGGCGGGAGTGTCGTGCGAACGCCAACCTGCGGCATTCTTCGTTCAATCAGGTCGGCGATGAGATCGGAGCCGTACTCCATGATCGCATCGAATCGACCGGCCGCGCGCAGCGACGCCATGACCGGGCGCGCGCTCGCGAAATGCGTGAGCAATTCGTCAACGGGAGCCAGTCGCTGCTCACGGGGATTGCTGTCGAGGTGTGCCGCCATGGCGCCGAACATCCCTTCAAAGCTCGCGAGCAGCGCGTCGTCCTTGTTGCGATAGCGCGCATAGAAGGTGCCGCGCGAAACGCCGGCGCGATCGATGATGTGCTGCACCGTAATCGTGTCGAATGCCTGCTCGTACAGCAGGTCATGCATGGCCAGCCGCAACGCCCGGGCGCTGCGCGTGATGCGCGCGTCCTCGTCCTCCTGAACATCGGGCGTGGGTTTGTTCAACAACGGCCTCGGCCAATCGGGGAAGGAAGTAAGGTCCGGAATCGACCCATCGAGCGCAACCGGTGGGTCAATCCAAAGTCCCCCTCAGACCCCATCAAAACACATGTCGTCTTCACGAAACAACGCCGCCATTGCCACAGTCGTTGGTGGCGCGGTGATGCTGCTGGTCATGCTCGTGCACCCCACCGGCTCGGACGTCGTGGGTGGCGCCGACGGCAAACGTCACGCCCTGGCGCTTGCCAGCTGGGTGCACGGGGTCGCGATCGCCGCCATTCCGCTGCTCCTTGCGGGAATGGCCTCACTGTCGTGGCGACTCCGCGCAAAGTCGGCGCTCGCACTGGGCGGCTTCGTAGCGTTCGCGCTCGCATCGGTCGCCGTGATGTGCGCCGCCACTATGAGTGGTTTTGTGGCGACCTCAGTGCTCGATCGCTTGCCGGCCGCTGGCGATCCGCTGCGCGACATCGCCCTGCAGCAGCTGCACTACACGCATCTGCTCAACCAGGCGTTCGCCAAGATCTATGTGGGACTCACCGGAGGCGCGTTCGTGCTCTGGTCGCTCGCCATGCGCGGCGACCGCGGCTTCCCCGCGGCGCTCAGCTGGTTTGGCTATGTCGCCGGATTGCTGCCGCTCATTGGCATCGCCGTCGGACACCTGCAACTCGAGGTGCAGGGATTCGGACTGGTCGTGCTGCTTCACGCCGCGTGGATGATGGCCGCAGCGTGGTTCGCGCGAAGCGACGAGCCGTCTACGCCGGCGTAAGGTGTTTCATGGAGATCTGCCTGAGCGTTGTCGTGCCGCACTGCTTCATCGTCACTTCGAATTCCTTGCGCAACAACCCCAGCACGGTCTCCACGCCCTCCTGACCAAAGGCACCGAGTCCCCAGATGTACGGGCGACCAATGCCCGACGCCGTTGCGCCGAGTGCCATCGCCTTGAACACGTCGGTGCCGCGACGCACACCGCCGTCGCAGATGATCTTGAGCTTGCCCGCGCCACCACGCACCACTTCGGGCAAGCTCGTGATCGTCGCTCGCCGCGAGTTCTCGGCGCGACCGCCATGGTTCGACACGAACACACCGTCGACACCGTGCTGCACGGCGAGCGCTGCGTCTTCTTCGGTGACAATACCCTTGACCCACACCTTCATGGATGTCGACTGACGAATGCGATCGACGTATTCCCACGTTGGTGTGCCCTTGTCGAGCTGATGCGCGGTCGTGTCGTAACCCACCAGGTTCGGCTTGCGACGATTGTCGCGATCATCAACACGTCCGCTCACCCCCGGCAGTGGCGCACCGCCCACATGACAACGAATGCACTCGCGCGTGTCCTGACGCGCGTAGCGAATCATCGTTTCGCGATTGCTGCCGCCCAGTAGATCCACGGTAAACACAATCGCTGGTGCGCCGGCCTTCTCGACGCGCTTGATCATCTGTTTGGTGATCATCCAGTCCTGCTGATGATACAGCTGGAACCACACCGGTCCGCCGCGTTCCTGAATCGCCTCCTCAATCCCGGTCGTGGCGACGGTGGACAGCACCATGAGGTGATTCTTCGCCTTCGCCGCGCGCGCCGTCGCGACTTCACCCTGCGGATGAAAGCCTTTCTGGCTGCCGAGTGGATTGACGACGATCGGTGAGGAATAGCTGTGGCCGTAAAAGTTCGTCGTCATATCGACATTGCTCACATCGACGAGTCGACGTGGACGCAGCGCCCAACGGTCATAGCCGTCGCGATTCGCCTGGATCGTGCGATCGTCGTCGGTGCCGGTCATCAGATAGCCCCAATGCGCGACCGGAATCTTTTCCTTGGCCACTGGCTCGAAGTCGAACAGATCGAGCGCCTCCGAGGCCTTGGAGATTAACGCCGGCTGAACGGCGGGCTGCATCGACGTTTCTGCCGCGCGCTGCGCGAGATCGAGCGCCGCGCGATGCGGATCGCGCTGGCCACTCAGAAAGCGCGTGAGCTCCGCGCGATCGAAGCCAAGGGCGGCCAGCAACGGACTGCCGGCGAGGAGGGCGACAAACTGACGACGGGAGGGGTCGGTGGGCATCCATTCAAGAGGCGCGTTTCGGTGACGGTTGTCCAGTAGATAGATTCCCGCCGTCCCCTCCTCCCCCCTCGCTTCCCCTCCCTCGTGCGCAGTCTCCCTCCCCGGCCCCTCGCCGGCGTTTTCGCGCTCGCCCTTGGCGCTTTCCTCAGCGGCGCCTCATCGCTGTTTGCGCAAGCTGGAACGGTCACGCCCACCCGCATCGACGCGGCTGTCGCGGATTCCTTCGCGCGCGCGGCACGTCAGCGCGCGCGCCCCACGATCAACGCCATTCGCATCACCGAAGCGCCAACGATCGACGGCAAACTGACTGAAGGCATCTGGAGTCAGGGTGCCGCGGTGAGCGAATTCGTGCAGCGCGAACTGAATGAAGGTGTGCCGGCGTCGGAGCGTACTGAAGTGCGCTTCGCGACCGACGGCGTGAATCTCTATATCGGCGCGCGTATGTACGACCGCGAGCCGCATCTCATCGTGCCCGGCGAAAAGATTCGCGACGTGACGCTCACCAACAGTGATCACATCGCCTTCATCTTCGATACGTATCACGATCATCAGAACGGATTCGTGTTCGCGACAACGCCGGCCGGCGTTGAATACGATGGACAGGTGATTCGCGAAGGCGAAGGCGGCGGCGCGCAGGTCGCTGGTCAGAACCGCACCACCGCCGGTGGCCTCGGCGGCTTCAATGTGAACTGGGACGCCAGCTGGACGGTCGCGACGACGATCGACTCGCTCGGCTGGTCGGCCGAGTTCCGTATTCCGTTCTCAACACTGCGCTATCAGAGCGGCAGCG
Organism: uncultured Gemmatimonadaceae bacterium; assembly: GCA_966112585.1. Taxonomy (GTDB): domain Bacteria; phylum Gemmatimonadota; class Gemmatimonadetes; order Gemmatimonadales; family Gemmatimonadaceae; genus Gemmatimonas. Next base: position 87,298 of record CBHWDN010000008.1, on the reverse strand, counting down.
ATGTGCAGACGTGGGGACTCAACGTCACGCGCAGCATTCGTCGCAAGAATGAAGAGCTGTACTGGTCGTTCATTCCGCGCGCGTTCAACCTCTATCGGCTATCGCTTGCCGGCAACCTCGCGAACCTGCAGGTGCCGGTGCGTCGAATCCGCACCATTACGCCGTATCTGCTGAGTTCAAATCAGCAGACGTGGTCGAACGGTGTGCGCGCCACAAAGTCGCCGACCGAGTTTGGCGGCGAGATCAAGTACGGTGTGACGCCGTCGCTGACACTCGACCTCACGTACAACACCGACTTCGCGCAGGTCGAAGTCGACGACCAGCGGCTCAATCTCACGCGCTTCCCGGTCTTCTTCCCTGAGAAGCGTCCGTTCTTTCTCGAGAACGCCGGTGTGTTTTCGGCGGGAACGCCACAGGCCGTCGATCTGTTCTTCACGCGTCGCATTGGTATCGACAAGAACGGCAATTCGCAGCCGATCCTCGGTGGCGGTCGCTTGACCGGTCGCGTTGGGGGCAACACGCTCGGCATTCTGCAGATGAACACCGAGCAGACGAGTACTGCCGCGGCGCAGAGCTATTCCGTAGGACGCTTGACGCGCGAGTTGGGCAATCGCTCACGCATTGGTGCGATGGTGGTGCAGCGCCTCAACACCGACAGCAGCAGCGATGTGAATCGCACCTACGCCGTGGATGGCCGACTCGGACTCGGGCAGGCATGGACAGGTGATGTATGGGCCGCGAAGACGGAGACGCCGAACAAGAATGGCGACGACTGGTCGTATAGCGGTCGCATGGCGTATCAGACGAGCGTGTGGAACCACAACGCGCGCATCGCGCAGGTCGGCACCGATTTCAATCCCGAAGTGGGCTTCATGAGCCGCCCGGGAGGCTACCGCGCCTACGATGTGTCGTTCATGCGCTTGGTGCGTAAGCCCGAGTGGACCTGGTTCAAGCAGTGGAATCCGCATTCGAGCTATCGCCGCTTTGTCGGTCGCGACGGCTTTTTCCAGACCGGCTACTGGCACATCGACGCGACCGAAATCGAACTCGCCAATGGCGCGCGTTTCGGTCCCGAATACAACATCTCGCATGAAGGCCTGCAGGCGCCGTTCACGATCGCGCCCGGCGTCGTGCTCCCGGTGGGCAACTACGACTGGGGCGCACTCGGCTTCGATTACAACAGCGACCCCAGCGAGAACGTGAGCGTGACCGGTCGTTTTGACTTCGGTGGCTTCTACAACGGTACGCGCAACGGCGGCAGCAGCACGCTCACCGTACGCCGTGGCGCAACGTTCTCGAGCTCGCTCACAGCCGAACTGAACGATGTGCATCTGCCGCAGGGCAACTTCACAAGCTCACTGCAGGCGCTGCGGTTGAACTACTTCTTCTCGCCCCGCGTGTTCGTGCAGACGCTCACGCAGTACAACAATCAGCAGAAGGTCTGGGGCGCGAATGTGCGCTTCGGGTGGCTCAATACTGCCGGCACCGGACTGTTCCTGGTGTTCAACGAAGGACGCACCGCGAGCGGGTTCTTCAATTGGGAGCAGCCGCTGCAGCGGAGCGTGTTCTTGAAGTACACGAGGCAGTTTGGGACAGGGGGCTGATTCTGCTAACGGCCAGTGTAGAGTAGAGCGTGGGCAGTGAGGGGTGCAGAGGAATCATTGAAGGCTCTGCACTCCTTACTGCCCACTCTGCACTCTGCACTGGCCGTTTGCGGTCTCTCTTCGTAAGGATTTCCTCTATTGCACGGAACTCGGTTCAATCCCATACTGGCCGTGCAGAGTGAGGGCAGCGCCTCCACGACGCCCCAAGCGGACCGGGCATCGATCCCGATTCTCTCGGTGGAGACATGAGGGCGAAGCGCGAAGGTGTCGCGTGCGCCGACCCGCTGCATCATTCCACCTCCGTGTGGATTGCACCGTTGGCCAACAACACGCGTGTTGTCCAATCGGGTGCCGACTCGGACTCAGGGAAACGCAGGACACATCCCGCGACCACAGTTGTCGCTAAGAACCTCCGGGGACGACACAGAAACGCGCCGAGCGATTGCCGCTCGGCGCGTTTCGTCGCTTGGGGTCAGACTCCAAGCCGCTTAGGGTCAGACTCCAAGCCTCTCGCGTCACTTGCGTCTATTGGAGTCTGACCCCAAGGGTCGAGCCGCTTGGAGTCTGACCCCAAGGCGGTCCAGAGCGGCTCAAGGCGAAGGCGATGCCACGGTATTCGCCGCTGCGATAGAATTCGAGCATGCGAGATCATGCCGCCGATATCCGAGCACTACGAAAGCAGTCCAACGCCGCCATCGATTCACTCGACCCGGACTACGTCGTGTCGTTCATGGCGGAGGACGTCATCGTGTCCGTCGCCGGTGGTCCGGTGCTCAAGGGTCGCATCGCGAATCGTGATGCGTTCGCCGAACAGATGGCGGACAAGCGATTTGGCGGCTATCGCCGTTCGCCGGTGTTGGTGCTGATCGAGCAGGACCCGCTCCGCGCCGTTGAGCGTGGTCAATGGGTCGGTCGCTGGCGTTCGGGGAGTCGAATCGCGGAGCAGCGTGGCAGTTACACGGCCAGCTGGCGACTGACCGATGTTGGCTGGCTGATCGAAAGCGAGGAGTACGTTCCCGAATGACGCGCTCGCTTTTGAGTCGGCTCGCCTTCGCATTGGCAGCGATCTCGACGGTGGCCAACGCGCAGGGCGCTGCGAAGGCCAAGCCGGACACTGCAGCGATCGTGCGTCGCCTCATGGCCGGTGCCAATTTCGCAACGCTGATAACGCTCGACGAAACCGGCGCGCCGCGCAGTCGCACCGTGCAGCCCAAGGCGCCGGAGGCCGACTTCAGTGTGTGGATCGCGACCAATTCCAAGACGCGCAAAGTCACCGACATCGCGCGCGACGGGCGCGTCGTACTGCACTACTTCGATCCGAAGCGCCTGGGCTATGTGTCGATCGCGGGGAAGGCGCGCGTGGTGCGCGATCGCGCCGAAAAGGCGGCGCATTGGGACAAGGCGTGGGACGCGTTCTATCCCGACAAGGAGAACGGAGCGGTGCTCATCGGCGTCACGCCCGATCGCATTGAGATCGTGAGCGACAAGGATGGCATAACTGGCGACAAAGCCACTTGGAAACCGCCGCAGTGGAAACCGAAGCGCTAGCGCACGTCGCCGAGCGGTAAGAACGTACCGTCGTCCACCTTGCCATTGCGGACCGTGTACACGGTGATGCCGCTTGGAAGGATTGTACGACCTTTGGGCGTATTGGCTACGATCGCGGCGGTCTGAAAGAATCTCAGGGTGCCGCTGGCGGTGGGCATCGTGATCTGCTCACGGTAGTGAATGTGTCCACCGAGCGCGATTTCGAATCGATGCGGGGCTACTGCGCTAAGTACCGCGTCGAGATTCGAGACGACATGCCGGAACTGCTTCTTGCCGTTCACCGTGATGATCGTGGGCGCCGGCGGGTTCTCGGTGTAGCCACCGATACCCTCTGATGCTGACACGAGTGGGATGTGACTGAACGTCACGACCGGTACGCTGTCAGGCAGCGCGGCAAGATCGCGCTTGAGCCACTCGAGTTGCAATGAATCGACGTGACCGTAATACCACTGGTCATCAATGTCGACGGTGTTGAGCGCGACGAAGTGCACACCACCGGCATTGAACGAGTAGTACTCGGGGCCGAGTCGGTGGCGATACATCGACTTGCCAACCAGCGGATGCGTGGTGGGCACCTTCGAGAGTTCGCGCTCAATGCCGAACATCTCGTGATTGCCCGGCACGGTACGCAACGGCGTCTTGAGCTTTGAGAGCTCGCTCGAAAACAACTCGTAGTAGCCCGTCGCTTCCGCTTCACTCACGCGCAGTGCGTCCTTTACCAGGTCGCCGCTGATGAGGAGCATCGCAGGCGCGATCGAGTCGACCATCGCGATCATGCGTCTCGCACGCGGCACGACGGCAGGCGCGATGTGCGTGTCGCTCGCTTGCACGAAGCGAAAGGGCACCGGCTCACGCCACGGGGTGAGCGCGAAATCGGCGGTGCCGCTCGCGGGCTTCCACCAGCTGCCAACGGCGCGTGATCCGCGCGGCACCGACACAAACACATTGCCAAGACCACCACTCGGCAACGTGTACTGTCCGTTGGCATCGGTGAGAACCACCGCGTCTTGATTCGATACAGCGACACCGGCCATTCCCGGCTCGCCGGCATCGCGCACGCCGTTCCCATTGCGATCGGCGAACACCACGCCCGCAACAGCGGCCGTGTGCGGCGTCGCGGCGCTGGCAGTCAGGGCGACCAGCGCCGCGACACACAATCCCATCATCAGGCGAGGCTCCGATCAGGTGGCGCGCACATACACACAGCCTTGTTCCTGCGCGACTGTCGTCGCAAACACACCACTCGGCTGCATGATGATACCAGGGAACATCGAGCTCAGCGCCTTCGCGCGCGCCTTGTCTTCAGAAAGCTTCTCGCCCTTCGCGACCAGATCGACCATCTCGGCGAACGCCAGGTTGCACGCCAGCACGATCGCGCCCGCCTTGATCTGCGACTGGATATCGGCACCCGCCGTTTGTGGCGGCAGTCCATCGGCCGGCGTCAATGTCGCCGGATTCTTGGTAATGGGCTGATTCGTCCACGGATGCTTCACGTTGTTCTTCTTCGCGATGCCGTACTTATCCCAGAACGCCTGATTCATGGCGAGGTTGATGCCGTCGTGTCGCAGCACGATGACGGAAACGAAGTCAATCGCCGGCATCTTGAACGCGTCCATGTACTGCTTCTTCACCACGGCCGCTCGAATCACGCCAAGTCCGCCACCGATGTCGGGCGAATCAAAGACGGCTTTGTGTTTTACGGAAAGCTTCTTGGTCCAGCTCATGTCGACATCATCGGCCATGAGCGGCGCCGCCGATGCAGAGAGCAGCGATGGTGCCCCCGTGATGGCGAGACCACCAGCGGCAACGGTGAGTCCCAGTTGATGCAGAAACGCGCGGCGCGCGGATTCCGGTTCACCGGTCGGGTTCACTCGGAGATCGTCGGACATCGTCACCTCGAAGTTTGAGACGAGGATACAATACAGCATGCATCCACGCGTCGCCGCACTGATTTCTGAGCTGGGGCTCATCCAACATCCCGAAGGCGGCTACTACGCCGAAACCTTTCGCTCGTCCCACGCCGTTCAGCCTGCCGATGGTCGTGGCGAACGCGCCGGGCTGACGGTGATCTGGTTTCTGCTCGCCGCCGGACAACAGAGCGCGTGGCATCGCGTGACATCCGACGAGAGCTGGCACTGGTACGAGGGCGCCCCGCTCGAGTTGTGGATTACGCCAATCGAGGGCGACAAGTCGACACGCGTGCTGCTCGGACCACTCAGCGCTGGAGCATCGCCGCAAGCCGTGGTTCCGGCGGGATGGTGGCAGGCGGCGAAACCGACGGGCGAGTATGCGCTCGTGGGGTGCACGGTCGGACCGGGGTTCGACTTCCGGGACTTCACAATGGGAAAATCAGAGCTCTGAGCAACAAGAGGGCTGGACGACTACGCAGCTCCGCTCGCAGCTTCGAGCATGCCCATCCCTCCCTCGCCTCCCTCAGCTGTCGTCGCCGCCAGCGACAGCTCCCGCTGGATCGTCAGCAATCACGGTCGCGAGGCCGGCGATCTCGTAGTCACCACTCGCGGCGATTCCGTGATCGCGCGCTGGCTGTTCACCGATCGCAATCGCGGCACGCGACTCGAAGCGCGCTACAAAGTCGACGCGAAGGGATTGCCCGTTGGCGGTGAGATGAGGCCCGTCAATCTCGACGGATCGACGGGCGATATCACGGACGCCTTCACGTCGACGAAGGACTCCGTCCGTCAGGGAACGACAACTCTCATGCGAGCGACCGCTCGCACAAATGGCGACTGGCTCGCACTGCGCGGCGAGACTCCATGGTCACAGGCCCTGCTGGCGAAGCAACTGCTGGCCACCAAGGGCAAGTCGCTCAAAATCGCCGGCGGCCCGAACGTGCGCGCCGAGTTGGTGATCGACACGACGCTCCGTCGCGGCGCCGCAACGCAGCGCGCACGTCTGGTCATGCTTTATCGCGGCACGAGCCCGTATCCCAGTGGCGTGTGGCTCGACGAACGCGGCGCGTTGCTGTCGACCGACGTCGCCTGGTTCATCACCGTGCGCCCCGACGCCGTTCCGCTCATGCCGTCGCTGCGGGCGCTCGAGCTCAAGTGGCGCGATACCAAAGCGGAAGCCGCCGCAAAAGCCGTTGGAAACGACGTAGGTACGCTCGTCCTCAAGAACGGCAACGTCTTCGACAGCGAGCGCGGTGAGCTGCTCATGCAGCAGTCAGTCGTGATCACCAACGGCCGAATTTCAGCAGTCGGTCCCGCTGCATCGGTCACTACACCGGTCGGCGCCACTGTGGTGGACGTCACCGGCAAGTCCGTCATGCCCGGCATGTGGGAAATGCACGCGCATGCGCAGGTCGGCTCGCAGTACGTGCTCGGCATGACGCAGATGGCGCAGGGCATCACTACCGCGCGCGATCTCGCATCGGATATCGATGTCGCCGTCTCGCTCCGTGATCGCGTCAATGCCGGCAAGCTCGCGGCTCCGCGCTACATCCTGGCGGGATTCATCGAAGGACCACTTGCGTGGGCCGGGCCCACTGCCACGGTGGTGAGCAATGAAGCGGAAGCGCGCCGATGGGTCGCGCGCTACGACTCCCTCGGCTACAAGCAGATCAAGCTGTACAACGTGCTGCATCCGGATCTGGTGCCGGTGATTGCCGCTGAAGCCAAGAAGCGCGGCATGCGCCTGAGCGGACACATCCCGCGCGGGATGTCGATCGAGGCCGCCGTCGCACTTGGCTACGACGAGATTCAGCACACGGCGTTCTTCTTTTCGAACTTCTATCCCGACTCGATCTACCTGCCGCGCATGCGCGCATACTCGCAGGTCGCCACGGCGGTGGCGCCGAACATCGATGTGAACGGTGCGCCCATGACGCGCCTCATCGAGTACCTCAAGGCGCACAACACGGTGGTCGATGGCACCTTCAACCTCTGGATTGGCGGCGGGGGCGCCCAGGTAGGCGCCGGCGGCTCACGCGATCAGCTTCGCGCTGATTCGGCATACATGACGTTGTTGCGACGGTTGTACGCTGCAGGTGTGCCGCTCGTCGCGGGGACCGACAACACCACGAGTTCGACCTATCGCCGCGAACTCGAGATGATGGAGCTCGCCGGCATCCCACGCGCGAAAATCCTGCAGGTCGCGACGATCGAGTCAGCGCGCATCATGCGCGAAGATCGCGACTACGGCAGCGTGCGCGTTGGCAAGGTGAGCGACATCATCATCGTCAACGGCAATCCGCTGCAACGCATCGGTGAACTCACGAACTTGGAGACCGTGATTCGCGGCACGCGGATGTACACGGTGGCCGAACTCTTCAAGGCCACGGCCGGTTCGTTTGGCGCCTCTGGTATGGCGGCGTGGGGACTCGCCGAACCGGAGGAAGGGATTACCGAATCAGGTACCACGCCTCCTGCCGCGGCCGGAAGAATCGATAGCCCGTCTCGGTGAGATAAGCGTCGTCCTCCATCATCACGAACACTTTCTTGCCGCCCCACTCAGCGACGGGTGTGGCGGCATTGAGTTCGACACTCAGATACGAGCCCAGTCGCAAGCGCGCGTTCTGAGCCGTGGTGTCACTGCGCAGCGGGCTGCGGAAGTCGATGCTCGTGCCAAGGCCGTGTCCCTGATTGCCGATGGGATGCGAGTAGATCATCGCTTCGATCCCTCGTGTGCGCATTTCGGCCATCACACCATTGAAGACCGATCCGCCAGTCATCCCCGGCCGCGCGACCTTCTGCGTGAGCGCATCCTGCAGCGCATTCGCGTTGGCGAGCGCCGTTTTGAGACCGGGCGGCGCATCCTTTTCGCCCGGCTTGAGGATGTACGCCATCTTCTGCCAATCGGTATCGAAGCCCATGTAGCTGATGCCGAAGTCGACATGCACCGCATCGCCGGGCTTGAGCACCATCGACTCTGGTGCGATCGCGAGAAAGCCGCGTGATGTCGCGTTCTCTTCGCTTGCGCGTTGCACGCGGAGATCGGGCTGAAACCAGGTGCGCACACCGGCCGCGCCAAGCATGTCGTAGAGCGCGCGACGAACGTCACCGACGGTGGTCTTCCCTGGCGTGATCACCGCGTTCGATAGCGCACGCTTGGTGATCGCCTCCGTCACGGTCACCGCGGTGCGGAAATGCTCGAGCTCTTCAGGCAACCGTGTATCGAGATACTCTTGCGTGAGTTCGCCGGCGCTCATGAACGTCTTTTCGGCGTCTGGCCCGAGCGTTTCTGCGAGAAAGCGATACGCATCGTATCCCAATGAACGCGTCTGGCCGCGCGTGCCCTTGATCGCCAGTCCGACTGTTGCCGGCTTGTACTGCTGATAGAGATCGCGCAGCGTCGCCGCCGGTGGGCGCGGCTCGGTAAACGGCGCATCAAAGAAGCGCGCGAGATTCTCCTCGGTGTAACCAGTGACCGCGAATTTCTTGAGTCCCGCATCACCGGCATCGATAAAGACGAAGAAGTCGCGATTGCCCGTGTACGGCCGCGGCGGAGCAATGAACGGCGTGATCGGGTCGTCGTGAAACTCTTCGTTGACCACGATCCACATGCCGATGCCGTGGCGACGCATCATTGGCAGCAAGAGTGCGTGCTTCCTGGTCAGCCACGACTCGCGCACGGAGAGCTGTTGAGACCAGGAGAGCAGGGCGTCCGCTTCGGGGACGCGGGTGCCGGGGCGCGGCTGGGCATCGAGCGACGCGGCGAGGCAGAGCAGAAGAAGGAGCGGGCGCATCCCTCAAGTTACGCGCAGTAACTTCCACCGGCACATTTCCCGCGTAGTGGAGCACGATGCCAGAATTCGCATGAGCGACGCCCGATACCGATCACCAGCGCAGCATCGCCGACGCGGAATCGCCAACCGCGCCGCGAAGTCGCGTGCTGCGGGCTCGACGGCGCTCGCGACATTCCTCGCCATTCTGGGTCCAGGACTGCTTGCGGGACTTTCGGACGACGATCCGGCTGGCCTGACAACCTATTCGGTGCTTGGCACCGATCATGGCTATCGGCTGCTGTGGATCATTCCGGCGTCGGTGATTCTGCTCATCCAATTCCAGTCCATCGCCGTCCGTATTGGCGCGGTGACGGGCAAGGGGTTTGTGGGATTGGTGCGTGAACGCTGGGGTGTGCGCGCCGGATATCTGGCGCTGGCCGGCTTGCTGCTGGCGAATATCGGCACGATTTGCGCCGAGTATGCGGGCGTTGCCGCTGCCGGATCGCTCATCGGCATTCCGCCGTGGGTGAGCGCTCCGATCGCTGGTATCATCATCGCGAGTGTGGTGGTGTTTGGCTCGTTTCATCGTGTTGAGCACGTGCTGATGGTGCTATCGAGCACGCTCGCGCTCTATCTCATTGATGGCTTTCTGGCGCGCCCCGATTGGTCAGCGGTCGCGCATGGCACCTTTGTGCCGCTCATGCCGTTGAATCGCGCCGGTTGGGTGATTCTCGCGGCCACGCTGGGCACGACGCTCGCGCCGTGGGGGCTCGCGTTCATTCAGTCGTACGCGGTCGACAAAAAGCTCACGAAGGCCGATCTGCGTCTCGAGAAGTGGGATGTATTGGTTGGCGCCATGCTCACGGGGCTGATTGGCATCGCCGTGGCGATAGCCTGTGCCGCGACGTTGCATAAGGCCGGCGTCAAAATCGAAAGCGCCGGTGACGCCGCTGCGGCGCTCGTTCCGCTCGCGGGTCGCGCCGCGACACTGCTCTTTGGCGTTGGACTGCTTGGTGCGTCGCTGCTCGCAGCCGCCATCGTGCCGCTTGCCACGTCGTACAGCATCGCGGAAGCGTTCGATCGACCGGCGTCGCTCGATCTCAACCCGCACAAGTTTCAGTGGTTCTACGTCGCGTTTGTGGTGCTCACCGTGATCGCGGTGGCTGTGGTGGCGATACCCGGATTGCCGCTCATTCCGGTGATCGTGGGAAGCCAGGTCGTCAACGCCGTTCTGCTCCCGCTGCATCTCGTGGTCTTGCTGCTGTTGGCCTGCGACGAATCGCGACTTGGTGATGCCTGCATCAGAAGTCGCACATTGAACGCGGGATGGATCAGCGTCGCGCTCGTGGTTGCCTGCGTGCTTGCGCTGATTCCGTGGAAGTGATTCGCTAGCGGCGAGCTGCAGCGAATGCTTCGTACTGATCCGTCGCAATGAAGTCCACGCCACTGCGAACCGCCGCCTTCCAGCGCGCGTGCGCCGCCTGCAGAGAGCCGAAGTTGTAGCTCGCGGTCCAACCGCGATCGTCGCCCGGAGCAAACCCGTCGAGCGTATAGAAGCGAATCCAGTAACCCTGCTCGTGCGCACGATCCACGAACGACCGGAGACGAGTGCTGTCCGCCGCGCTCCATTCGCCAGCTTGTTCCTGGCCGCCTTCTTCGATCACGTTCCACGGAAAGTTCACCCATCGCGCGAAGTTGTCGGCCGCACGTGGGATGTGCGCCTTCGCATCCATCACCACCGCGCGATGGAGCCGCGCCCCACGAGTGGCACCATCAACTCGCTCGGGTAGCATCGCACCGAACGCCAGCAGTCGTTCGCCGGCCTTGATGTCATCATGAAAGCGGCGGCGCTGCGCAGTATCCGATCCACAGAGCACGAGCATCGGTCCTACCCGCAACGGCGAGACGTACGATGCATCAGCACTGCGTGAAGCCGTTGTGAGCCACTCCGCGTGCGCCGACAACAACTCCCACACCGCGTCGAGATGCGCGGGCTGATTGTCCTTGAAATCGAGATTGAGGACAATCAACGGCCACTGCTCGCGACGATTCTCGCGCAGCGCACGCTCCATCACGGGGCGCAGCCGTTCAAAGAAATGCGACTCGAGCGTGGGTGCACCGGTGAGCGCATCGTCGTCGTGCGCCACCACGACCTGCGGCGCACCGCCCAGTTGCGACCAATAGAGATCCTGCTCAATGGCGACGGGTGTGCCGGTGCTCAGCGCGCGATCAATGCGATCGCGCCACTGCCCGCGCTCGGGATACGCGTTGTGGGCATCGAGCAGCACACGCGCGCCGGGGCCAAATGCACTCGGTTGCTGGGCGAGCCCCAAGCCGGCAGCGAGGAGTGATGAAACGAGCAGAACACCGCGAATGGGACGCATCGAAAGAATTTGCGCACCCGATCGGGATGTTGAAAGCGGTTACATCACGCGCTGAGGCGTCAAAGCGTTGACCGCACGCAATCGAGACATAACCGTTGTGCAATGATCACCGGGGAACGTCACGAAACGCCAAGTCGTGAGGCGCAGCAGCGCGCCGGCTGGTCCACGCGCGCGCAGTTCCTCAACCTTGGACTGGTCGCCGGCGCCTACGGCGCGCATGTGCCCTCCATTGCGCGCACCTACCAGCTTGACGCCCGTGCGCTCGCGGGCACGATGCTTTGCGCGACGCTCGGGTCACTCACCATGCTCGTGGGCGCCGGACCGATCATCGGTCGACTGGGCGCGCGTCAGGCCACGGTGATTGGCGGTCTCGCGTTCAGCGTCGCCATTGCGTCACTGCTCGTAATGCCGACCGTATGGTTGTTGCTTCCCATGATGGCGCTACTCGGCGCCGGCGAAAGTCTGTTCGATATCGCGGTGAATGCCGAGGGGAGTATGCTCGAGCTGCTCGGCGGCCGCGCGGTCATGAGCGGCTTTCACGCGATGTTCAGCGTCGGCGCGATGATTGGTGCGGCGCTGGTCGCGGCGATGTTTCGGGCGCAGCTCGAACCGGCGACTCAGCTCATCGCGATCGGAAGTGTGTTGGCGATCTTCGCGGTGGGCGCCTCGCGTGGCATGCTCCCCGCGCACCCCGCCGAAGACGGTGCGCATTTTGCCTGGCCGCACGGTGTGCTGCTCACGATTGGCTTGCTGATCCTCGCCGGCATGATGGCGGAAGGCGTGATGTACAACTGGAGTGTGCTGTATGTGCGCGACGCGCTGGGCGCGCCGGCTGACCGCGCCGCCCTGGCTTATGTCGCATTCTCAGCGGCCACCGCCGCGATGCGTTTCGCCGGCGATGCCATTCGGGCACGCGTCGCCGAGCGAACCGTGCTGGTCGCCGGTGCATCCCTCGCGTCGGTGGCCATGCTGATCGTGTTATTCAGCGCGAATGCGACGGTGGCATTTGCTGGATTCGCGTTTGTTGGCGCCGGTCTCGCGACGGTCGTGCCGATTCTGTACAACGCGACGACGCGAGTACCGGGTGTTCGTCGAGCGGCCGCGCTGGCGTCGGCTTCGGCGATCGGCTACGTGGGATTCCTTCTCGGCCCGCCGCTTGTGGGTAGCATCGCGCACGTGTCGTCACTCGGCACCGCGTTGGGTGTGTTGGTCGTCGCCTGTTTTGTGTTGATCGCCGGTGCTGGACGGGTCCCGCTCGGCGTGCCGACAGCAACTCGCTAGGTTGCAACCATGAACTCGCCCATTCAGCGTCATGCCGTCGCCGTATCATGGAGCGGTGGCAAGGACAGCACGCTCATGCTCGAATCCGTGCTCGACGATCCCACCTACGAGGTGATCGCGCTCGTGACGACGGTGTCGTCGGCGTACGACCGCGTGAGCATTCATGGCGTGCGTCGGAGCATTCTGCATCGACAGGCCGCGTCGCTCGGGTTGCCGCTGCACGAAGTCACGTTGGGTGCAACGTCCTCGAACGACGACTACGAGCAGGCGTTTGCGCGCGGATTGCGTGAGCTCGAGGGCACGTATGCAGACGTACGCACAATGGCGTTCGGTGATCTCTTTCTCGAGGACGTGCGCGACTATCGTGAGCGGCTCCTCGCACAGAACGGTTGGCGCGGCGTCTATCCCATCTGGGGGCGTCCGACCGATGCGCTCGCCGAGTATTTCGTAGGGCGCAGGTATGAAGCGTATCTGTCGTGTGTCGATACGCAGCAGATCGACGCGCGCTTTGCCGGGCGGCGCTATGATGCTGAGTTGCTTACCGAGCTTCCTGCGTCATGTGATCCGTGCGGCGAGCGCGGCGAATTTCACACGTGCGTGGTCGACGGTCCGATTTATCGCGAACGCATTCGCGTGGTGACTGGCGAACAGGTGCTGCGCGAAAATCGGTTTGCGTACTGCGACCTGATCGAAGTGCCGTAGACGCTAAGCCTTGAGCGGATTGCGCCGGCTGTCGTAGCGGCGCTGGGCGTCGTCGACGGCGCTTTGGATGCGCAGGACGAAGAATCCCGCCATGAAGACCGGAACCACGCCCAGCACCAGCAGCAGCGCGGAAATCGAGCCTTGGGGAGAACCGTGCGCGGTGCGCCACATCCCCCACTGCACGAGCGCGAAGGTAAGGACGATGTAGAGATTCACGAAGTCCATGAATCGCTGGGTCATTGCCACCGCTTCGGTCTGGTATTCCCTGGGAAGCGCGACGAGCTGCTCTTTCCCCGGAAAGTTGATCAAATGCACGCGACCCGGGATGAGCGCCGTGATCACATCGGTCAGGACCAGTATCGCAATCCCGATGATGAGCGGCATCCCCCAATTGAACGGCGTCTTGGGTGCGAGGCTCGATGCCGCCCCGTGGATATCAAGGTTCCTGGGGATCGATGCCGGCAGCCCCGGATACGCGAGGACCGTCGTTACGACCAGGGCCAATGCGGCAATCCACACCACCATTCGAGTTGGGCGCATAGGAATAAACTATCACGCCGAGCGCGATTCGCACGTCTGAAGTCCCGCTGTGCGTGCGAGTCGTCCCGGGATGTGCCAAGCCTCGCGCCTGCGTCGTCTCCGAAGCGGATTCAGACGGAGGAAAGGCGGGTGAATGCTCGGCGAGTGGTGAGTGGTATTGGGCTTTTGACGGGTTGGGCGACAGCGCTCGCTGCGCAACCGGTCATTGACGTTCGCATCACCGATGCGCGAACTGGTCTGCCGGTGCCTGGCGCTGTGGTCAGGACAGAGCCGACTGAGCAAACCTCGGTGGTTTCCAATGTCGACGGAGTCGCACGTCCGACCCTTCGCAGTACGGCCGAGATCACCAGCAAGGCCATGTCAGTTCAGCTGTCGGTCGAGCGACTCGGCTATCGTGTCGCGCGAGTCTCGGTCGCACCTCGAGGACGGACTGCTAGCGTCAAACTACAGCGCCTCTCTTGGGAAGCGCTGCTGCACTCTCGTTGGACGATGCCAGGCTGCCCGGTGGCGTTCAGCGACGGGGAGGCGCTGTGGCAGCAAATCCGCGCAGAGCTTCGCGGTGGACAGCTTCGCCGCGGCGGTCGCGTGGCAAGTGCGCACGTCGTGCGCCGATGGCAGGTTATCAACGGCATTGGACGTGCCGACTCCGCGCGCGTTGAGATTCGCGATGAGCCGCTCATGCCGAACTCGCCAACCCCCGCTGAGCTATTTGCGCACGGCTTTGTCACCAAGACGGCGTATAGTCGCGAGTTTCTGGCGCCGAACGACCAGTTCTTTCTGGACGACGCATTCACCGCGAACTACTGCATCTCAGCGGGGCTCGGTGGCGGAACGGGCGAGAGTTCGCTCTTGAGTGTGCGCTTTGCACCGCGTACGAAGCGTCGTGACGGATCCGATATCAGGGGCGAGTTTCTTGTCGATACCGTAAAGGCTCGACTCGAGATGATGCGGTACGAGTACCTCGATCTTCCAGACGTCACCATCGAGCGCCCGAGCGGCGCTGTCGTCTACGAGCGGTTGAATGACGGAAGCGCGTTCCCCGGCAGTTGGTCGCAGGGCGTCCCTATGCCCACGCTGAGCGGATATCGGAATCTCGGAGATCCAGCGATCGATACGGTGCGGCGTGTCTTCATGCGCGCTACCACCCTGTGGGCGAACAGTCGCGTCGATAGCGTGACCTGGGCGGACGGTGTGACGTATCGCGCCGACAGCGCGGTGCGTGCCCGACTTGCTTCGTACCGCAGTGACGCGGGAAGAGGCGGGACGCCGTTTGCGGTCGATTCCAATCCAGTGCGTCCACTGTGGGGAATGATTCGCGAGCGTGCGCACTTTCATCCCGAGATGCCCTATCTCGTCTTCAGCGGAGTGAACGTCGCGGCGCTGCCCAGTGGCAGGACCGTTCGAACCGGCGATGGCGGTGCATACGGTTTCGACGAGCTGCCCGTGAACGACACGGCGCTTGTGATGTATCGTCCTGGCTTCTTGCCAGGCAGCGTGCGGATCAGGAATCCGCCGGGCCGAGTAGACGCCACCCTTGAGAGCGTAACCGCATCTCAGCCAGCGAATGTGCAAACAGAGGCATCGCACGACGGCATGTCGCGGGTAGTCGGCGCGATCGGTGATACCACGCTTCGTCCAGTGATTGGCGCACGCGTTCGGCTTGTGGGAATCGAGTCGAGCGCGATGACCGACGATCGTGGTCGATTCTCGATCGACGCACAGCCCGGGACTTATCTCATGGTGGTCGCGCACCCAGACCATGCACAACAGATCGTCGGTGTAACCGTCCGTGCGAACTTCAACTCCGACGTCTCAGTGTGGATGGTGCCGAACGTCCAGGCGGGAGAGGTCGTGTCAGATCAGGCGCTGTTGGAGTTTGCACAAAGACGTGGTGAGGCGAACGCGGCACGACGACTGCTCGGGCGGGACGCATTTGGCACCGTTGGCGCGACTTTGCTGACAGTTCGATCGGTGATGAGCCTTGCGCGCTCGCAGCGTTCTCTCTGTCGGGTACACATCGAAGGTGGCGAATCGGTGGCGCTGCCGGCCGAGTGGCTTCGTCCGATCGATGTCGAACTGCTGGAGATCGAACCCGCGACGGCGTCGCAGGCCACCTGCGGCAATGCGCTCGTTCGCGCCTGGATCCGCCGCTGACGCACCGCTTGTCCCACGAGTGCTGTCAGGGAAATCCCGTCGTCACCACGCACCAACGCGTGCACATTGAACGCTCACGAAATTCGGCACGTAACACTCCAGTAGTCGATACGTGCTGGAGTTCACGGTTGCGCGGGTAGAGCGGTTGATGCGACGTACACAATTCCTCATGGCCGGATGCGCATTGGCGATCGGTGCCGTACTGCTCACCAGCAGACGCAGCGAGTCGGCGCCGGTGCGCGTGCCGCTCAGTGCGCGCGCCGACAGTTCGCGCGACCCCATGGCGCTACTCCAGGCCGACCTCGCCGCCGGTCGCAGAACGCTCGCGTGGGATTCGGCGCGTGGATATCTCCCCGCCTTGCTCAAGGCGCTCGACATCCCGGTGTCGAGCCAGCTGTTCGTGTTCTCGCGCACGAGTCTGCAAACCGATCGCATCGCGCCGTGGACACCGCGTGCCGTGTACTTCAATGACGACGTCTATGTGGGATTCGTGCAGGAAAGCCCGATTCTCGAAATCGGCGCGGTGAATCCCACGACCGGTGGAGTGTTCTACACGCTTCCGCAAACGCACGACAAGGCGAGCGCGAACCGTGAATCGATGACCTGTCTCATGTGTCATCAATCACGCAGCGCCACCGGCGGCGTGTCGGGCTTCATGGTGTTGTCGACATTGGCCGATCGCATGGGCTATCCCATGATCGGCGTGCACGACGGCACCACGACCGACGCCACACCGCACAACGTGCGCTACGGCGGCTGGTACCTCACCGGACAGGTCGGCGCGAACGGACACGCCGCCAATCGCTATGCCAACAAGCTCAATCACGAGGTAAGCGACAAGGCCGCGTTCCGCGCGACGTTTGCCAACGCGCCGACGGAGGAAAAGCAGAATCTCGCCGCGCTCTTTGACACGACGGCCTATCTCACCGGACAAAGCGACGTCGTCGCGCTGATGGTGCTCACGCACCAAACCGTCGTGCACAATCGCATCACCGCGCTGCACGAAGCCGCGAAGGAAGCGGCGATGAGCGCCGTCTCCACCGGCGGATCGGCCGACACGGTCACGCCGCGCCTCCGCGGCGCGGTGGAGAATCTCGCACGCGCGATGCTATTCATTGGCGAGGCGCCGCTCACCGCAAAGGTGCAGGGCACCACGACATTCGCGGCCGACTTCACCAAGCGCGGGCCATTCGACAAGAAGGGTCGCACGCTACGCGCGTTCGACCTCGAGAAGCGGCTCTTCGCGTACCCGATGAGCTTTCTCGTCTACTCGGCGGCGTTTGACGCGCTTCCTGCGACGGCCAAGCGCGAGCTGTACACGCGATTGTGGACGCTGCTGCTGGCGCGCGATCCGCTGCCGGATGTGCAGATGGCCTCGGCCGATCGTGCCGCAGTCGTTGAAATTTTGTCGGCGACGAAGCCGGAGTTTCTTGCGGCAAAGCCCAAATGACTCGGCGCTACGCGCCGATGGTTGCCGTGAGATTTCAGATTTCAGTCGTGAGTAGGTGAGATATCGAGACGGGAGATGTCAGTAGGTGAGAGGGATTCCCCATCTCACGTACTCACGTCTCCCGTCTAAGTTTTCTCACCTACTCACAACTGAAATCTGAAATCTCACGGTAACCCAAACGGCGCGAAGCGCCGAGTCACTTATTCGCCTCCAGGATTGCGCGCCGCTCCAGCGCCGTCATGCCACGCGTGATCCAGGGTGCCGCTGTGTCGCCCTTGAGGTAGTACCCGAACCACTGCAGGATGCGCGACTGGTAGTCACGCTGGTTCTCCTTCTTGGACAAGCCGTGCCCTTCGCCCGGATACTGCAGCAGCACGACCTGCTTGCCCGCGCGACGCGCGTAGTTGTAGAAGAGCGAGCCCTGACGCGGATCGACCGTGCCGTCGTCGAGACCCACCATGAGCAGCATCGCCTTGGCTGGCATGCTCTGCACACGCGCGAGCGGCGAATTGGCGAGCATCGCCTTTTCGTCTTCCCACGGCGCGACCTGCATGCGGAACTGCCCCGTTTCCCAGTGATCGAATTCCGCGCTGCCGCCCTGCCAGTGGAGCTGGCCGGCGAAGCTCACCATATCGGTGATGCCAGAGCCGACGATCGTGGTGGCGAACATGTTCGAGTGCGTGCCAAGAAACGCCGCTTCGTAGCCACCCTGTGAGTGGCCCACGTGGCCGACGCGCTTGGGATCCACGTGCCCCTGCGCCAGCACCGCCTTCACCGCGCCTTCCACCGCGTACTGCGTACCGACACCCGGCTCGCGCGGACGGAAGACAATGTCCGGATACAACACGAAGTAGCCCGCCTGCGTGAAGAGCGTCGTGTTGTAGTAGTTCGTCTGGTTTGGCACCACGTAGTTGTGGAGGCCGTCGCTCAAGCGCTCGTACGTGTACACGATGAGCGGATACTTCTTCGTCGCGTCGTAGTTGGCCGGATAGTAGAGAATGCCCTGCAGGTTCTGACCGATCGTGCTCTTGAAGTCCAACCGCTCCGCCTTGCCCCACGCGTAGTTCGCCTGGAACGGGTTGGTCGCGGTCATCGCCTTGGCGCTCGACAGGGTGCTGCCTACGTACACATTCGGCGACTCGGTGTAGGTGCTGCGCACATAAGCGTACGTTGGCGCGCTGTCCGCCTTGGCGAGCGCTCGAATGCTCGCGTCTCCGTACACCATGCGCTCGGTTGCACCGTTGGCGACGCGCGCGTAGCCGCTCGCCTTCGTGCGACGACCGAACATCGACATCAGAATCGGAGCGTCGACATCCACCGCACGATCAGCGGCGCTCGCTCCAAAGCCCGCAAACGACACGAGGCGATAGGCGATGTCGTCCTTCACACCGCTGGTGAGCTGCTTGCCGCCGCTGCCGTCGGTCGCGACCTGCCACACGTCGTTCTGCGTGTACAGCAGCAGTGACTTTCCGTCTTTGCTCCACGCGGCAATCGGGAACTGATGTGCAACCGGGTTCGGATGATCGTCGTCGTGATCGACAAAGTCCGCCTTGCCGGTCTTCGTGATCACCGACGTGACATTCACATCCTTGCCCGTCGTGAGATCGCGAACGAAGTAGTCCTTGCCATCGCCCCACGACACGCGCGTACCCGACGGATCGCCGCCAAACCAGTGCGCGACTTTCGTGGTGATCTTCGTGCGCTCGCCGCTGCCGCTGTTGATGACGTACACATCGCTCACATTGCGACCGAACTTCGCTTCCCAACCGTATGGCTTGGTGTCTTGCTCGATCAGGAAGCGACCGCCTTCGAGAACGGTGCTGCTTTCATTCATGTCGGTCGTGAGCGGCAGCAGATGGTTGCCTGCCACATGCCACGCCGCGATGATCGTTCGGCGCAAATCGTTCGCTTCGGCGCTCATCTGCTGACGGAACATCTTCACATCGTTCGTGTGCCACACTTCCACATCACTCGGCTTGTCTTCGCTCTTCTTGATCGCCTTGTCGAGCGGCTCACGCGTGCGAAGACCAACGAACACCGTCTTGCCATCAGTCGACCAACTGGGGCGGCGATACTCCGTGATACGCATGTCGGCGTTGTAACCGGCCGCCTTGCTGTCGAGTACCTGCGCCTTGCAATCGCATGACGTGCTAACATTGGTGAACAGCTGCAGCGCGTACGTCGTATCGCGGAATGCCTTGTCGGGGCGGCTCTGCATCACCGCGAGATCGGCCGCGCCTTTGCGCCACGCGATGGCGCGGAAGGGAGAACCACCCGTCGCGAGCACCTTGAGCGTGTTGGTCGACGCATCGTAGAGCTGCACGCTCTGCCCCGTCGGTCCGTCGCCTTCGATCGTGAGCGCGAGTAGTGCACCACCGCCGGTCATACCGTCGGCCCAGCTCTGCTCACCAACATTGCTGAAGGTGAGCCGCGTGCCCTTCGCGAGATCGTACACGAGCACGTCGTTCGTGCGCTTCCCCTCGGCCGGATAGCGCGTCGCGGTGGCGAAGCGACCATTCGGGCTGAAAAGGAACGACTGAATTTCAGATTCCTGGAGCTGCGTTCCCGTCGCGAGGTTACGGAACACCAGGTTCGTGCGCACCGGCTTCTTCGCCGCGACGAGTCGATCGCGTTCCTTGGGCGACACGCCAACGAGGAAGCCCACCCAGCCGTTCGTCGCACTGAACGCCGGCTGCGTGGCAAACGGCACGATGATCGTCGTGTCCTTGGCGCCGCCGCGAAGCTGGAGTTCATTCTCCTCGTTCACGCGGTTGATGCCGGTCGCGAGCCAATCGCCCTTGGGCGAGAGGCGGGCGGCGCCGAGTGTCTGCCACTGGCCGTAGTCGGCCGGGGTGAGAGTCGGCTTTTGCTGGGCTTCGAGGGAGAGGGGCGCTGCAAACAGCAGGGCGACTAGGCGACGCATGAGAGCTCGTGCTTGGCGGGGAAATGCGGGCAGATGCGGAGAAGGTATCCGCCCGGTCATCAACACACAGCCTCACCGCTCGGTCACCAGACTTGCCCGTAAACAAAGCACTTTATATCATAAAGTATGACGATCTGGAAACGTGTACGTGGAGCTCTCGGAATGGGCCTGGTCTGGGCGCTCGGCGGACTCGCCATTGGCGGTCTCATTGAGCTGATCGACAACCTCATGCCCGGCGGTTTTGCGAGGCAGGTCGATATGTGGCCGCAAACGCTCGCCGTCCTCGCCTTCCCGCGCGGCGTGCTCTTTGGCGCGCTCATCGGCATGCTCGGTGCCGGCAAGCGCCTGAGTGATTTCACCTACCGCCAGTTCACCATCTGGGGCACCGCGGCAGGCATCGTCTTCGGCATGATGGGTGTCATCAGCGGCAGCGACGCCGGGTTCTTCCTCATCACCACCGGCCTGAGCGCACTCGCCGGTGTGGGCACTCTCGCGACTGTGCGCCTCGCCAGCCGCAAACCCCTACTCGGCGCTGGCGACGACACCAAAGCCCTCCCCGAATAGCGCGCTTTTCAATGACTCTGACCCGTTGAAATTTAGGGCCGTCTAAACGACTCTGACCCCGTGAAACTGGTATCCGTTTCACGGGGTCAGAGTCGTGTTTTGGTGGTTTAAAAGGGTGAGAGTAGTTGAAAACGGTTAGGGGGTGATGCGGCGCTTCTTCATCAGCGCTTCGATCTCGTCGATCTCACGCGGCACGAGGGAAATGCGCTCGAGACCACGCTCGGTGATGATGTAGTCGTCCTCGATGCGCACGCCGGTGTTTTGGTACTTGAGCACCGTGGCCTTCACCTTGGCGATGAACGCGCGGTTCTTCGGCGTATCGGGCAACACGTCGAGCGCGCGCGTGCTGATGTAGATGCCCGGCTCGATGGTGAAGGCGTCGCCCTGCTGGAACGTGGCCTGTGCGCCGCTGCCTTGCATAGGGTCGTGCACGGCGAGACCGATGCCGTGCGTGATGCCGTGAATCATCCACAGGTTCGCCTGACGGCACTGCATGGGCTGCGCGGCACAATCCACACGCCAGGGCGGATCGAAGCTCGCGGTGTCGCTTTCGATGAGGCCAAGCGCCGACAGTCCACGTGTGCGCACCGCCACACTCGAATCAGCCGCCGCACGCACACTGAGTCCGGGCTTTGACATTCGCTCGGCGACATCCTGCGCATCGCGCACGAGCTGATAGACCTGACGCTGCTCCTTCGTGAATGTGCCGCTCACCGGAATTGTGCGCGTGATATCGGCGGCGTAGCCGCGGAACTCTGCCGCCGCATCCATCACGACGAGATCACCCGCGCGCACCGGATCGCTGTCGCGCATGTAGTGCAGTGTGGTGCCGTTCTGCGCCGCACCCACGATTGACCCATACGCCGGTCGCTCAGCGCCGCGACGCGTGAACTCGTACTCGAGTGCCGCACGCAATTCATACTCGTGCGACGGATTCGCCGTCATCATCGCCGCCTTGTGCCCCTCGGCGCTGATCTCGGCGGCTTTACGAATCAACGCCTGTTCGGTCGCGCTCTTCCTGGCGCGCAACGCCAGCACCTGCGGCATCGCATTCGAGATCTTGAGCGTCGGAAACTTCTTCGACAGCGTCTTCACCGCTTCCTGACCGCGCGTGAGTGTGTCGTTGCGCGCGAAGTCCATCGTCTCCACATCGGGAAGATGCATGAACGGCAGGCCGACACCCGCCAGCGAATCGAGCACGCCCGCAAGCGCATCGTACGGTCGTCCACTCACACCGTAACGAGCCATGCTCGTGAGTGAATCGGTGCGCTGCCCATAGTAGAACGCGGTTCGCGCATCGAGCGGCGTATGAAAGAGCGTTGCCGTGCCGACCTTGTTGCGCACGACCATCACGAACGCTGCATCAGGCTCGTTGCATTCCGTGAGATAGCGGAATGCGCTCAGCTGATAGAACGTCGAGAAGTCATGCACCAAAGCGCGGCCGCCAAATGCGACCACCACACCATCGCCGATCTTCTCAGCGAGCGCAGCGCGGCGTGCGGCGGTTTCTGACAGAGGCACAGAAGAAGGCTGCGCCGAAAGCACAGACGCAGCAGGCGACAAACCCGCAGAAAAGAGAGCGGCGGCGAAGAGTCGTAGGCGATTCATGCCTCGATTCTACGCCGCCGCGACTTTCGCAGCTACTCCACGAGAATCGCTACCGCAGAGAAATTCCCGTCACAGCCGCCATCTTCTGGATCTGCTTACCAATCGAGTCGGCCGCGGCCATATGTCCCTGCGCGGCGCGGATCTGTCCGACCATCTGGCCGGTGATCACGTACGCAAACGGAATCATCACGCTCGGTCCGTCGACCCAACGCGTCTGATTGAGCAGCGCCGCCGGCGCCTTGTACCTCCGCCAGAGCGAATCGGCTGCAATCGGATCGATCGCACCCTGCGGCGACGGCAGATACGCCGGATTCTGCGACGCCGGCGAGTTCACCAGCTTGCTCGTCAGCCCATTGCTCACCGTATAGTCGGCGAGACCAAGCGACGTCGCGTAGCCACCAATCGAGAAGTGAATCGGCCGCTTGGGGAAGTGCTCCTTGATCATCTGGAACACCATCAGCTGATCTCGCGAGTACACTCCCGCCGGCACCGTGGTGCGAATGCCTTCGTGCTCGAAAGTGGCCGGCTTGTCGAGTTGAATGACCGGCGGAATCGCCGCCGCATCCTTCACCATGTTCTTGGCAAACCAATCCATCGTGAGATAGGGGACAATCGCGATCGTCACATCGGGGCGCACGCCTTCAACGAGCTGCGCATACCACACTGGAAACGAATCGTTGTCGCCGTTCGTGATGAGAATGCCATTCGGCTCCACGCTGTTCAGCAGGTCCGACGCCCATTCGCGTGTGAACGTCTGTCCGCTGCGCGGCGCCGCGTTGCGATTGAGCACGAGCGGCACGAGCGCGAGCGCCATCACCACACTCGCGGTCTTCCACCCTTGCACACCCTTCTCCATGCGCTCGGCGATCATCTGCCACACCACGCCGAGGCCAAGGCCGGCCCACAGCCCCCAGGTCGCAAAGCTCCAGAGATAGAAGTAGTCTCGATCACGCACTTCGCGCGCGACAGATTCGCCAAGCTCAGGCGACTGCGACGCGCCGTACTTGAAGTTGAGATAGAAGATGAGTGCCGGCGTGAGCGTAAAGATCAGCGGACCGATCAACGCGAACGAGCTGCGATCCTTCTTCCAGTGGGTCGCTCCGCCAACGAGTCCGAGCGCGAGGAAGATCACGGCGAGTGCCGCCTGCACGCCCGGATGCTCCTGCGCGACATCGCGCATGGTCTGCCAGGAGAAGTAGAGCCACCACATCCCGAACTGCGCACCGAGCGGCGCCATGCGCTGCGCGACTTCGTGACCGCCGTACTGCTCGCGGCTGATGTTGGCCATCAGCTTGGTGTACGTCTCGCTGCTGAAGGTGCAGCCAATCGCCGGCTTGCCAACGCAGGCCGATGGCTCGCCGACGTTGATCGCCGGCTGATACACCGTGCGAATGGACTCGAAGAGGAACGGTGTGAGTCCGACAAAGAGAAACGCTGCTGCGCCGATCAGCGTCTTCCAGCGCAGCAACACCAATGGACGCTGCCAGAGAATGAAAATCCCGATCGCCGGAAGCGGCAGGAAACCGGCGGGATGGTTCGTGTAGCCCAACCCGCAGATGTACGCGACGCACCAGAGAAACGCCGTCGCCCGCATCGCCCGACCTTCGGTGACTTCAGCGTCGCGCCAACGCAATGCCAGCCACGCAACAAGCGCGAGCCCCACCATCGCCACGGTGTACACCTTTTCGTTCACGACACTCTGATTCCACACTGTGAAGCAGGTCGCACCGAGGAACGCCGACGCAACAGCGGTCACGTTGCGCGCGAACGCCGGCATTCCCCAGCCACGCAGCGAACGCCAGGCAACAAGGAACCAGAGCGCCGCACTCATCGCGCTCGTGGTTGCCGCGAGCAGGTTCACGCGCGCCGCATACGACACCGGAATGGGCAGCAGCGCGAAGGTGTGCGCGAGCAACACAAAGCCCGGGTTGCCCGGCGGATGCGGAATGCCGAGTACTTTCGCCGCAGCGATATACTCGCTCGTGTCCCACATTGCCGTGGTCGGTGCGAGCGTTGCGACGTACAACGCGAGCACCACGACAAAGAGTCCGAACGCAATGCGATACGGCGGCGGATCGGTTTCCGTGCTGCCATCGCGCGTCGCCAAGAGCAGCGCCGACGGAATGCCAACCGCGTAGCCAAGTGTGAGCAGCGCCGCAGCGAGCGACGTGCCGCCATTCCAGAGCAGCGTGTAGCCGGCAAGGATCGCAACAAGGCTTGCCGCGCCCACAAGCATGGGCGCGGAGCGCAAAGAACGGTCGGTCATGTCAGAAAGAAGAGGGGTGGTCGAGGCGCACGGCCTGCGAAGCGCCATTCACCATGAGAGTCAGTGCCACCATATCACGGGGCACGAGTGCGCGCGCATGCCATTCTTCGGCGCCGGCGCTGGTGCGCACAAGCGACGCCTGTACGCGCGCGTCGGCTACAGTGATGCTCGCGTGGCCAATCTGCGGGCCACGCAGTGCGAGATCGACGATGCGCATCGTGTCGAGCAGACGTGCGCCAACCTGCGCGATCAGCGAATCACCGTGCGCCGTTTCGCCCACGACAGGAATGACGCTGTCACCGCGCACGAACGCCTGCGCCTGCACCGCGGCTCGCCAGGAGAGCTCCTCGCCGTGACGCACCGTGAGCATGAGCGCGAGTACTGCGGTGACCAGCGTACCACCCATGCCGGTCAACGCGCCGCGCCGGCGCCAGCGCGACACTCCGTGGATGAGGCGCGGCGCCGAATGCCGACGGGCGGGCAAAGCACGCACGGCGGACATGATCGACTGCCGAGCTTCATCGCGGCTGGCCACGGGAGCGCTGAGCGCATCCTGCATCCAGTTCGGCAGCGGTTCGGAATTGGGGACGGGAGTCATCGTGGCAAATCCGTCAGGAAAGCTGTTCAGCGAGGAGTGCACGCAACCGTTCGCAGGCGCGCTGCACTCGCATCTTGAGCGCCGAAACGCCGGCGCCGGTTACGGTGGCCATGTCCTGATAGCTCAGCGCGTCGGCGTACCGAAGCACCACCGCTTCGCGTTGCTCGAAGGGCAATTGCGCCAGCGCGGCCGCGAGCCGCCGGCGCTGACCCTCGGCATCGAGTGCATGGTCGAGCGCATCGCCGCCGCCGCTGGCGTCTTCCTCGAAGCTCAACGGCAACGACTCCAGCGGCGCATACCGGGCCTCACGCGTGGCGCGCGTTCGGCACTGGTTCACGACGATGCGCACGAGCCAGGCGCCAAACCGCTCGCGTTCGCGATATCCGGCGAGGTGGCGATAGGCCCGAAGAAACGCGTCCTGCACCACATCCTCGGCGTCGTCGGGACTCCCCAATAGATGCGCGGCCACTCGGAGGCACCGCGCATGATGGCGATCGACGAGCACCCCAAACGCCTCGACCTCCCCCGCGAGTACGCGGCGGACGAGATCGGAATCGCTGGAAGAAGGGGATGCTTCAGGCAGGGTCACAGCCAGTAACTCAGGGAACAGCGGTATCGTCACATGCAATTTGCGCGACAGTAAACAATCACTGGCGCGATACTATCGCTTTACCGATCCTTTAATGACGATATGTGAAGTGTCAGGTCCGCTGCCCGAGCCGGCTGAGGCGACGGTGACAAAGAACGATACCGCCGCATCCACTCGGGTGTTGGCGCGGAAGGGGCGCATCTGATCCCATTGCGTCGCTCCAACATTGAACCGGCCGCCGCTCACGGGCTTGGACTCTCCAAGCGTGCGGTCGACGATCCAGAGCTCATACTGCCAGGCGGTCGAGTCGTTCGGAGCCAGGGCGATCACGCGAAAAACGCCGCGCTGGTAGCGGGGGCTGAAGACGATCTCGCCTTCGACCGGCTTGCCGAGGGTGTCGTTCCCTTGGAGCCAGATGGCCGAAGTGAGCGCCGAATCGGTAAGGAGCGTGGCGCGCAGCAGGCGCACGTCGCGCTCGATCTCGGGGGGGATGGCGGCCGCTTTGTCGGCGTTTCCGGAGCAGGCAGCGATCGCGAACAGCGCGAGGAGATTGGCGAGATGTCGGCGCATGCAGGCCAATACTAAGCGGACGTTCGAGATCGCAAACAACATCCACCGGGTGTCCTGAACATCACTGTTGAACTGGGATCGTAAAAAAACAGTCACCGGTCATCCCGGGCGTCCCGGGCATCCCGGATGACCAGCGCGAACCGCTGTTCCGGGATGCCCAGGACGTCTGGGATGCCTGGTGACTTTGGTTTACCCAACCATCCCACGAACAGATCAATCGGAGCGCGACAACCAGTCGATCACATCAGCAGCGCTATAAGATCCGCCACGAGCCAGCACCAAGAGCGAAGCCAAGTCATCGCCACTCGTGACCAATGGCGGCTCAGTGCCGCCCTCGCGCACCTGCGCAAATCCCACGTCGGCGAGCAGCCCGTTGCAAAGACACCGCCGCCCCACGGTGTCGGACTTGAGGCCGCCCTTCTGCACGTAGGCGGCAACCGGTTCCGCCGGGCAGCGATAGTCGAGGCGCCCGTCATCGCGCTTGACGGCGACGCGCAGATAGCCGAGGTCGCAGACG
The DNA here is from genome assembly GCA_966112585.1 of uncultured Gemmatimonadaceae bacterium. GTDB lineage: Bacteria > Gemmatimonadota > Gemmatimonadetes > Gemmatimonadales > Gemmatimonadaceae > Gemmatimonas. The sequence goes on along the minus strand of CBHWDN010000008.1, from coordinate 60,317 downwards.
CGCTCGCGGGAATCGTCGAACGATGACGCCGCGCCGAGGTGTACGACTTTGAATGGGTAGCCGGTGGGCGAGGCGAGTGGATCGGTGTGCACTCGAGCGACGCCACTGCGCACGCCCTCGAGCACGGAGCGTTTCACGTTCGCGTCGAGCCCCGACTCGTTGCAGAAGGCGAAGAGCGTGCCCACCTGCACACCACGCGCACCGGCGGCTTGCGCGCAGGCAAGACCAGCTGGCGTTCCGGCGCCTCCGGCGACCCAGAAGGGGAGGCCGAGCTCGCGCAGCTTGTCCAGGTCTACGGCGTCGCGTTCGCCGTAGATCGGCTGGCCGGAGTCGTCGAGCGTCATGGCGCCACGCGGCGGTGCGTTGTGGCCGCCGGCGGTTGGACCTTCAACGACGAAACCATCGACCCGACCGGTGCTCTTGCGCGCGAGCGTCGCGGCAAGCGAGACCGCTGATACGACGGGAAGGAACGCCGGGCGCATCAACGGTTCGACGGGCGGCGTGCGCTCCGGCCAGAGATCCGCGGGATCGAACGAGAGCCATTCGGCGTCATCGCGCGCGAGCCCTTCCACATCGAATCGAATGCGCGCTTCCTGATGGTCGGCGAGCGCATCCAGTGCACCGGGGATCTCGCGCGGAATGCCGGCGCCCATGATCACGCAACTCACACCGGCGAGCATCGCGCCGTAGAGTGTCGCGAGATTCGGCATCTGCACCTTGGTGAGCAAATTCATGCCGACGGGTTTGTCGTGCCCTTCGCGCGCGAGCCACGTTTCGACAAACGCCGCCGCGACGGTGACGCGTTGACGTGCGGCACTGACGGACTGCTTGTACATCGGCAGCAACCGATACGGCGCACCGGCGGCGCGACCGTGCGGCTGGAAGTAGCGCTTGAGGAGTTCGTCGCCAAGCTGTGGAATGGGCAACGCAGCCAGCGCGCGACGCATGTGGCCGCCGACGTCGCCGTCCTGCAGCCGCCGCACGAGCAGTGTGTCGACGACGGTGCCCGAAACCACCCCCAATTGTCCGCATCGCGCGACGGCGTTCGCGAGTCGCCAGTTCGATACGCCAATGCCCATGCCTCCCTGAATGATCGGCGGCAGCGTATTCGCGTCGGGCGTGGCGATGACTCGTGTCATGTGCGTCGGCTTGTGAGGAAGAGGAGATCCTCAATGTCACCGCTCGCTTTGTGTGACGGCTATTCGTGACATGCCTGACGCGCTTGTCAGGGATTCGCGCACTCGTGCGTTCGCTGGCGCTGTCGCAGTTCAAGCCTCGGCGCATTCCTCCTTTCCAGGGCGCCTTCGGCGCCGACAACAAACGAGGAGGGGGACAACACACGATGATCAGCGCATTGGCAAGTCCTAAAAAAGAACTCGCCGCCGCACAGATCATCGTGAGTTGTCCCCCTACTTCGTGAGTTGTCAGGCGCCGCAGGCGCCCAAGCAGTTCACCGCAGTTCCAGCCTCGGCGCACTCCTCCTTTCTTGGGCGCCTTCGGCGCCGACAACAAACGAGGAAGGGGACAACCCACGATGATCGGCGCATTGGCAAGTCATGAAAAGAACTCTCCGCTGCACAGGTCATCGTGAGTTGTCCCCTACTTCGTGAGTTGTCAGGCGCCGCAGGCGCCCAAGCAGTTCACCGCAGTTCCAGCCTCGGCGCACTCCTCCTTTCTTGGGCGCCTTCGGCGCCGACAACAAACGAGGAAGGGGACAACACACGATGATCGGCGCATTGGCAATTCATGAAAGAACTCGCCGCCGCACAGATCATCGTGTGTTGTCCCCTACTTCGTGAGTTGTCAGGCGCCGCAGGCGCCCAAGCAGTTCAGCGCAGTTCAAGTCAGCCTGTCAGCAGTTCAAGGCCCCCAGTCTGCAGTTCAGCACACCGAAGCATGAACAGGCCCCGCCGGAGTGGGGTGGCGCACGCCGGACGTGTCTCACTCCCAGATGTCCATTGGTCGCGATTGATGCGCTGACCCCGCCCCCCACATCAAAGCACCGTTCCATGCTCATTCTCAATCCGCACGACCAGCACGAAGACCACGATCACGATGATCACGGTGGCCTGCTCCGCGATCTCATCGCGACCGGGCAGACGCTCGATCGCCGCGGAATGCTGCGCAAGGCGACGCGCTACGGACTGACCATGGGGGCGCTGCAGCTCCTCGGCTGTGGCGGCAGCGATTCGCCCACCGGTACGTCGAACACCGACAGCACCACCGGTGGCACCTGCAGCAAGATCCCCGAGGAAACCGCCGGACCGTATCCAGGCGACGGTTCAAACGGAGCGAACGTTCTGAACGTGAGCGGTGTCATACGCAGTGACATCCGTTCGAGCTTTGGTGGATTGAGTGGTACCGCCGCGGGAATCCCGCTCACGGTGAACCTCACCATCGTCTCGGCGACCACCTGTGCGCCGCTCGCCAATCGTGCGGTGTATCTCTGGCACTGCGATCGTGGTGGGAACTACTCGCTCTACTCGTCATCGGTAACGAATCAGAACTATCTGCGTGGTGTGCAGGCCGCCGATAGCAGTGGGAAGCTCAGTTTCGCCACGATCTTCCCCGGTTGCTACGCGGGGCGCTGGCCGCACATCCACTTCGAAGTGTTCAACACACTCGCCGCATCAGCGGTGTACACGAACAAGATCGCGACCTCGCAGATCGCGTTGCCCAAAGCAACGTGTGATCAGGTATATGCAACAACCGGATACTCGTCGAGCGCCACGAATCTCAACGGTGTGTCGCTCGCGACCGACGGAATCTTCAGCGATGGATCACAGCTGCAGCTCGCCACCATGACCGGCAACGTGACCGATGGCCTCGTCGCCACACTCACCGTGGCCGTCGCAGCGTGAGCGTCACCTGACAATTGCATAACAGCTGCGTAACACGCGCTTAACAGCAAACCGCCCAACGCTGCACCGAAAAAAGTTGTACGAAGTAGTGACACGCAGCACGAATTGAAACAGCACATGGGGGATCATCTTTGCCATGTGTTTGTAGAACAGAGAGACTGCGAAAGCAGAGCGGGTGGCAGGACGCGCGACGGTCTGAGGGGGCCGGGACGCTAGCAGGACGGCACGGCGGCTTGAGGGAGCCAATGTGACCGCGCGGCACGACGGCTTGAGGGAGCCTCGTGACTGCTGACCGGTGAGGTCTGAGGGGACCGGACGCCGGTAGGGATGTTCCGCCGCTTCGGCGGTGTTGAACAGTGAAGAAGAAGTGCGAAACGGGGAGCGAGGCGCTGATGGGAACCATAAGTTCCCGGAATGCGACTCCTCCCCGTTCTCGCGTTGGGCGCTGTGCTGGGCGCCATCGCCACTCCGAACTTCGCGACTGCTCAGCCGCTTCGTCGCGACGCACCCTCGGCACTGCGCAAATCTCTCGACAGTATCGCCGATGCACATCATGGCGTGGTCGGCTACAGCATCACCAACCTCGCGAGCGGCGAGCACCTGGAGCGCAAAGGCGATGAAACATTCTCAACGGCATCGCTCATCAAGGTGCCGATTCTCGTCACCCTCTTCGACCTGTCGCTCAAGCACCAGCTGACCCTCGACGATCCGGTCGTGCTCACCGAGATAGACAAAGTCGGTGGTGCCGGTCAGCTCCAGTTCTTTCGCACGCCGGTCACCTTCAAGCTGTGGGATATCGCGTGGCTCATGAGCACCCTGAGCGACAACACGGCGACCAATCTCGTGCTTGATCGCATCAAGATCCGACGTGTCTGGCAGAAGATGGAAGCGCTGGGGTTGCCGCACACCAAGGTCCACTCAGGCTCGATGACGCGCATTGCCACCGTCGCGCCCGACAGCAGCGTCAAGTATGGGCTGGGCGTGACCACACCGAATGAGATGGCCGAGCTGTTCACGCTGCTCGCGCAGGGAAAGGCGGTGAGCCCGAGTGCCGACAGCACGATGCTCGACATTCTTGCGCACAACGCCGATGACATGAAGCTCGCGCGATTCGCGTACAACGTGCCGCTCGCCCACAAGACGGGCGATGTCGATCAGTCACGCACCGACTGCGGTGTGTTCACACTTCCCGACAAGGTCGTGGTGTGTGTGCTGACCAAAGAAAACGAAGACAAGCGCTACTGGGGCGAAAGCGAAGGCAACGCGGTGATTGCCCGCATCGGCGAAGCCGTTGTCAGGCAATGGCGGCGAAGGTAATCGGCGTATCGCGACGTTTGTCCAGGCATTCGCGGACACTGCGGGCGAGTTCACTCAACGTGAACGGCTTGGCGAGCATCGCGTCGGCGCGCACCGGCGACGCAACGTCGGAGTCGGTGCCATAGCCCGACATGAACATCACCGACAAGCCGGGCTGAAGCCGTGACAGTTGCGTCGCCAGGTCAGTACCCGATACGTCGGGCATCACGAGATCGGTGAGCAGCAGATCGATCGGATCAGCACTCGACTTGAGCAGTTGTATACCCGAAGCGCAGTTACGCGCCTCGAGCACATGATAACCCAGCCGGCGGAGCATCAGCGCCGTGAGCTGCAACACGGGCGTTTCATCTTCAACCACCAGGATGGTTTCTTCGCCACCCATAAGCTGTGGGGTTTCGCGAAGCACTTCATCCACCAGCTCGTCGGCCGCGCGCGGCAACATGATGTCGAACGTCGTGCCGTGGCCCGGCGCGCTGTCGACATGGATGAATCCACCCGCCTGACGCACGGCGCCGAACACCGTGGCGAGTCCAAGCCCCGTGCCTTCGCCGGGCCCCTTCGTCGTGAAGAACGGCTCGAAGATGCGACCGCGCACTTCATCCGTCATGCCGCAACCGGTGTCCCGCACACGCAGGAGCACGTAGTCGCCGGCCACCGCGTCGGCGATGGTGGCCGCGGCCTCCGCCGAGAGTACGCGATTCTCGGTGGTGATAAAAATGTGTTTCGCTGACGGCGCGGCACCGGCTCCCGCGCTCGACTCGGCCTGCGTGCGCAGCGCATCGCGCGCATTCACGCACAGGTTGGTGATAATCTGGTCGAGCTGAGTGGGGTCGATCCAGATATCCCACAGCTGCGGCGCGAGCGAACTGTCCACAATCACATCTTCGCCGATCAGTCGTTTCACCAACACCAACGAGTCGGCCACGGTGTGGCTCAGATTCGTCGCCCGCGGCGCGACCGGCTGCTTGCGCGCAAACGTCAGCAGGCGGCGCGTGAGATCGACGGAGCGCTGCGCCGCACGCAGGATCTCGCTCAGATCTTCGTGCACTGGCGAAGTTGGATCGCACTCCTCCATCGCGAGTTCTGTGCGACCCAGAATGACGCCGAGCATGTTGTTGAAATCGTGCGCGATGCCACCAGCGAGCCGACCGATCGACTCCAGCTTCTGCGACTGCCGAAATTGCGCCTCGAGCTCGCGCTGCTCCGTGACATCGGTCTTGATGGACACGAAGTGCGTGATCTCGCCCGATTCGTCACGCACCGGCGTGACCGTGGCCTCCTCGGTGTAGGCGCGTCCATCCTTGCGATGGGCGAGCAGCTCTCCGCGCCAGGTCCGTCCGCCGAGCACCGTCTCCCGACGTCTCTCGAAGCCGTCGGCTCTTTCCGTTTTGGTGCGTAACAGCTCGTCAAGGTTGACGCCGACCGCCTCATCGGCGCTGAAGCCGGTCATGGTGGTGAAGGCGTCGTTCACCCACTCGATTCGATGATTGCGATTGCAGATCACGATCGCGTTGGCGGCCGCGGAGAGTGCCGTGCCCTGAAGGCGCATGCGCGCGTCGGCGGCCAGACGATCGAGTCCGATACCGATACCACGCGCCAGATCACCCACCATACGGCGCAGGTCGGGGGTGAACGACAGCGCATCCGGTGCGTACATCGTCAGTGCGCCGAACACCTGACCGTTGCGCAGCAGCGGCACGGCCGCCGATGATCGCCAGCCCGTTTCCTGCGCGCGGCTCCACCACGGCTGCGTGCTGGGGTCGTGCTGAAAGTCCTCGAGCCACACTGCCCGCTGTTCGCGGAACGCCACGCCAGTAGGGCCATGGGCGTGTGGATCACTCGCGTCGGTGGAGATCAGCAGACCGTCGAGGTACCGCGTGCTGTCGCCGAACGATGCCACCGGAATCAGACGGCGATTGACGACATCCTCCTGGCCAATCCACGCCATCTTCATGCCGCCGGCATGGACCACGCTCCGGCAAACCGACTGGAGCAGCTCGCCTTCGCTCACCCCACTGGCGATCGTTTCATAGCACTGCGCGAGTGCGGCATAGAACGCCTGCAGCTGCCGGTGCTGCTCGTCGAGCGACACCCGGCCGGAGTCCCCGTCGGGCGGGCCATCAGCCGACATCGACCGGCCCCAGGATCGATGTGAGCACGCGACGCAGGTCGGCGTGATGAAACGGTTTGTGAATCAGGCGATACTGACTGTCGCGCTCGAGCGTGCGCACGAACGCATCGTCGTTGTATCCGCTCATCAACACGATCGGCATTTCCGGACGCTCACCAGCCAGAATCTGGGTGAGGGCCGCGCCCGACATCCGCGGCATCATCACATCGGTGATGAGCAGATGCACGCGCTCGGTGGTCTCGCGCAGGAACTCGAGGGCGGCGACACCATCGGAGAACGTGCTGACGCGATAGCCGTCGCGCTCGAGCATGCGCCGCACGAGGCTGAGCAGAATGTCTTCGTCATCGGCGACGACAATGTGCGGAACCTCGGGCTGGCCCGTGGCCTCACTGTCGGCCGACATGGCCCGCTCGATATGTCGTTTTCGCGCCTCGATAGGCACACAGCTCCACAACGCCAGTCGTTCGGTGCTGGCGAGACCCTGCAGGCGCGTGATCGACGAGAGCACCCGTGTGGCCGTGCCCTTGGTGTGTCGCAGCATGCGTTCGGCGAGCGCCAGCGACGTGGCCTGATCGAGCAGCTGCAATTCACGCGAAACCGAATGCCAGTCGTCTGGCATCAGCAGCGGCGCCATCGACTGCGGTGTAGCGGGCGTCGGAATTCCCGTCAGAGATTCGAACAGGCGATTCGTGCGCCACAGCCGACCGTCGAGATCGACGACCGCCATGGCCGTTGGCGCATCGCGAAAGATGGCCGCCATCAATACCTGCTCGTCGGCCAGCGCGCGACGCAACTGCTGATCACTCGCCGAACGCCCCAGCGCCGTGTCGATGGCGACGCGAAGGTCGCGCTCATGAAACGGCTTGACGACGAATCCAAAGTGCGCCGTATCGAGCGCACGGGCGTACGTGGCACGATCCGCATTCGCGGTGACGAAAACGACCGGGGCAATCTGCGCCCGCTGAATCGTTTCCGCGGCCGCGATACCGTCGCGATCTCCCTTGAGGCGGATGTCCATCAGCACAAGATCGGGGCGCGTCGCTTCCGCCAGCGCCTCGGCGGCGTCGGCCGTGTCCACCGGTCCCAACGTTTCGAAGCCGAGATGGAGGAGACGGTCCTGAAGTTCAGCGGCGATCAGTGCTTCGTCTTCGACAATCAGAATACGGACAGCCTTCGAGCTCATACGAATACGCTGGCGGGAAGCCGCAACGACGCCGTAGTGCCGTGCGCCGAGTAGTCGGTGTAAAAGTGGCATCGAGTTGCCGAGTCAGCGACTGCACCAGCAGCAATCCGAGGGATTGATGGGCCTCGGACGTGGACTGTTGCTCGCTGCCGATACCGTTGTCCTCCACGCTCAGAATTCGCGCGCCGTCCTCCGCGTCGCACACCTTCACGGCGATGCGACCTGGACGTCCGTCGGGGAAGGCGTGTTTGAACGCATTGGTGACCAGTTCGTTGAGAATCAGTGCGACCGGGACGGCAATATCGATTGGCAGCACGATACGTGGCAGTTCGCAGTCGAGCGTGATCGGCTGTTCACTTCCAGTGTAGCTCGAATGCAGTTGTCGGCACAGCGCGGCGCTGTAGGCGCCGAATTCCACCGCTGACAGAGAATCGGACTGGTAGAGTGTTTCGTGCACCAGCGCCATCGACCGCACGCGACGCTGGCTTTCCTGCAATACGGTGCGCATCTCCAGGTCTTCGGTGCGCACCGACTGCAGATAGAGCAAGCTCGAAATCACCGCAAGGTTGTTCTTGACGCGGTGATGGATCTCTTTGAGCAGCGTTTCCTTTTCGCGCAGGGAATCGCGCAATCGCTGCTCTGTTTCCACGCGGGCGGTCACGTCGCGCAGCACGCAGAGCACGGTCTTCCGGTTATCGCCCATGGGACTGATCATCACGTCCACCGGGAACTCGAGCCCATCGCTTCGGACGGCGCGCAGTTCGAGGCCGGCGCCCATGGGGCGAAGTCGCGGCGACTCGAGGTACGCATGTCGATGCGCCGAGTGGCCACCGCGCAGTCGCTCGGGAATCAGCGACTCGATGCGTTGTCCCACCAAGGCGGAGGGAGGACATTGGAACATCGTATGCGCCTGGCGATTGGCATCGAGGATGATGCCATTGGCGTCGACAACCAATACTGAGTCGGGAATGCTCTGAAAGATCTGTTCGTACATACTGCAGAGTATCGGTAACGGCCGGGTCCGTAACTGTACCGTTCAGTTTCTGTACGGCAATTTGGATGATGTTTACGACACCTCAGCCGAGAGGCTGTAGTCGGCGACTTTTTTATAGAGGGTCGTGCGCGAGATTTCGAGGATGGCCGCCGCGCGGGTGAGATTTCCGCCGGTCATCTTGAGCACGGCGCCGATGTGGCGGCGCTCCATGGCCGCCAGTGTCCAGCTGGACGTGGCCCCCGATCGCTCGGCGGCGATCAGCCCCTCCAGAGACAGTGCGGCTTCCAGATGATTGACGTCGACCTGATCGCTGCCGATGGCCCGAATGAAGCCGTCCTGCAGGACGCGACGGAGCTGCGGCACATTGCCGGGCCAGGTGAGGCTACTCAACCACTGCACGGCGCGACCGCTGAGCGCCGTTGGGCCGCCATCTGATTCGAGATGCATTCGCGCGAGCATTCGACGGGCCAGGAGTTCGATCGCCGCCGCGCCGCGCTCGTTCAGCGACGGCACCGCGATCGTGATCAATGACAAGCGCTGAAGCACGGATGCGCTGGTGCCGGCCTGCTCCAGGAGTTGTCGGGGCTCGACCGAAGTCGTCGCAAAACAGCGAACATCCACGGGCGAACGATTCTGTTCTGCTGCCAGACGCGGATCCAGCACGCATTCGAGCATTCGCGTGGTGGACGGACCAAGGTGACGCACATCGGTGATCAGGAGCGAGCCAGTGGGGCGTGCGACGCCGGCAGCGGCCTGCAACGTGGCAAGTGCCTGACCGATGGCGCGAGCACTCTCCTCGTCGTTGTTCGCTCCAAGCGCCACCGACGTGAAGGGCTGCGTGCATCGCGGCGACAGCTGATGCGCCACTTCCGCGAACGCGCGCTTACCCGATCCCGGTTCGCCGCTGAAAAGGATGGGAATGTCGCGTGCGGCGGCTTGCTGCAGCATCCGAATGGTGCGCTGCATGACCGGCGACGGATCGAGCACACCGTATGGATCGGTCACCTGTGAATCGAGCAGACGCCGCGATCGCTGCAGTTCGGTGCGCACCAATCCCCGGGTAAGCGCCGCATCGAGCAGCGCCATGTCGAATGGCTTCGCGAGCACATCTTCAGCGCCGCCACGAAGCGCGCGCACCGTATCGGCGACCTCGATCTGTCCACTCACGATCACGATGGTCATGGTCGGATCGATCGCTCGCAGTTGCGCCAGCAGCTCGATCCCGTCCGCATCGCCAAGAAAGCGGTCGAGCACACAGGCGTCTGGAGGTCCGTCCTCCATCAGGGCGAGTGCCGCGCCTGCCGACAGCACACCGGTGACTTCAAATCCTCGCTGATGCAGCCCGCGCGTGATGGTTCGGATGATGTCTGGTTCATCATCGACCACCAGCACGCGTCTTCCAGCGAATTCAGACCCTCTCTCCGGCGCTTCGGCCGCATGAGATGGATTCATGTTCATTAATAGGTGGTGGGGAGCACCGACCGCTGTTCAGAAAATGTACGATAGTCGAGCGCGAAATGTGACAAGACGAAAGGAAATGTGACCAAGCGTAACTTACCCTTCATCTTCAGACTCATGCTTACGCGCTACCGAATCGGCACGAAACTCGGGAGTGGCTTTGCCATCGTCTCGTTTTGCGTCGCCCTCGTCGCTGCGACCGGCATCTGGGCTCTCAATGCCGCGAATGGTGCCGCAGTTCAGATCGGCACAAACAATGTTCCGTCATTGCAGGGCGTCATGATGCTCAACCTCGGGCTCGCCGACATGCGTCGGCTCGAGCTCGCAGCCGCTGAGACACACCGCACCAAGAATATGGAAGGCTTCAAGTCGAACCTCGACGACCTTGATCGAACCATCAAGGCAGAGCTCGAGGCGGGCTGGAAGTTGTACGAGCCGCTCTCGCGAGAGCCTGATGAAGACAAGCTCTGGCAGGCACTCGCCGCATCCACCAACACCTTTCGCAAGCATATCGAAGCAGTGCGCGCCGAGCTGGAACGCGGTGCCCCGGCGGACAGCGTGTCGATCAAGGTGGCCGATGGCAAAGCCCTGTTCCTGAACGCAACGGTATTGGCCGACTCGCTGGCGAAGATGCAGTCCGACTTCGCCGAGCAGGGCGTCGCGACTGCCGCGCAGGTGAGCACGCGCGGTCGACAGTTCATGATCATCATCGGCGCGGTCGCGCTGTTGCTTTCGTTCGGACTCGGTTGGGCACTCACCCGTGATATCACGGAGCCGATGAAGCTGCTCGTCGCGCGTGCGACGTCGCTGGCCGATCATTGCATCGTGGGGTTGAACGGTGGACTGGTCGCTCTGTCTCGCGGTGATCTTTCGGTCGAGGTCGTGCCGGTCACCAGGCAGATGCAGCTCGGTCGCCTTGATGAAGTCGGTGTGCTGGCCGATACGGTCGATCGCATGATCGCTCGTTCGCAGGCCACGATCGACAGCTATGCGAAAACGCAGAGCGCGATTCAGGCCGTCATCGCCGATGGCACGACGCTCAACCAGTCGGCGATGCGCGGCGAGCTGTCCAAGCGCATGAATTCCGCCAAGCACGAAGGCGCGTATCGCGAGCTGGTGCAGGGCACGAACGACCTGCTCGACGCGGTCACGGATCCGATCACGGAAGCGTCACAGGTCCTCGAAGCGCTGGCGGCGCAGGATCTGCGCTCGCGTGTCGAAGGCAACTACGCCGGCGATCATGCGGCGATCAAGGTGGCGATCAACATCGCGCTCGAGAATTTGACCGACGCATTCGGACAGATTGTGGCGGCCGGCGACGAAGTGCAAACGTCGTCGGAAGCGATTGCCGATGGCAGTCAGTCGTTGGCGAGCGGTGCGTCGCAGCAGGCGGCGGCGATCGAAGAGATTGCCAGCTCGCTGCAGGAAATGGCATCGGGTGCGCGTCAGGCCAGCCAGGTCTCGCAGGAAGCGCGCACGGTCACGTCCAACGCACAGCAGTCGATGGCGCGGAGCGACGAAGGCATCGACGCCCTCAAGGCTACGATGGCTCGCATTCTCGAGTCGTCACGCAGTACGGCGGCGATCGTGAAGACGATCGACGAGATCGCATTCCAGACGAACCTGCTCGCACTCAATGCCGCGGTTGAAGCGGCACGCGCTGGCGATGCGGGCCGCGGCTTCGCAGTGGTTGCTGAGGAAGTGCGTTCGCTCGCCATTCGGGCGGCGGAAGCGGCCAAGAACACATCGTCGCTTATTGAAGTGGGCGCCACGAGCGCGGCGGAAGGCGTGAACGTCACCGAACGCGTGGTGAATGCCATTGCCGATGTGCGCACGCATCTCACGCGCGTTGGCAGCATGATGGGCGACATTTCGCAGACCTCCGAACAGCAGCTCGAAGGGATCGAGCAGGTCAACGCCGCCGTGACGCAGATGAATGGCGCCACGCAGGCGGCGGCTGCGAATGCGGAAGAGTCGAGCGCGGCCGCGCAGAGTCTGGCGGCGCAGTCGCGTCAGCTGCAGGAAGTGGTACAGCAGTTCCAGCTGCAGGGCAGGACCAACGGACGGCTTCGGATCGCCGCCTGAGGTACGCGTTACGCGAGACTAGTTGGAGCCGGCTTCAAGGAAGAACTGAGACCGGCCCAAGTCTCCGCTTGGATTGGACACGAGCAGCAGACGCGCCACGTTTCCGGGGCCAACCGAAACCACCGGGCTGGTCCAGCTGCTTCGTGAACCGATGGACCGGGCTCCGATCTGCAGGCGACCACCCGCCTGCAGTTCGGTGTCCTGGAATCGAAATGTCTGACTGCTATTGCCGTTCACGGTGCCCAGGCGCCGTCCGAATGCATCGCTCGCGCGCATGACGTACACGTTCACGTCGAAGTAGCCCTGATTGGTCACCGAGACGTACACGGTGAACGGGCCCGACGGCGACGGCGCGGCATCCTTGTCCTTCTTCTTGCAGCCAGCGAAAGCCACCAGCGCCAGCAGCAATCCTGCGACGCGAACTCGCATTACTTGTTCTCGAGATAGAGGACAGAGCGGCCCAGATCGCCACCGGCGTCGGAATTGACGTCGAGACGAGCGATGACCTTATTCCCGACCGCGAGCGCCGGGCTGACCCATGCGCTGCGACCGGCGATGGCGCGCACACCAAGCATCAGCAGGCCGCCACCCTGTAAGTCCTGACTGTTGACCGTGAAGGTGCCTTCGCTGCCACTGCTCACCGTGGCGACGCGACGTCCCGGCGAACCCACCGATCGATGCGCATACACGTTGATATCGAAGTAGCTGCGGTTGCGAATGATGAGCGGAATGGCGCCTGTGGTGTCGGCCAGAATGCCGGCGGCCGAAGACGATTCGACCACCGGGATATTCCTTGCGCATGCGCTCGCCATAAACAACAGGGCGGCAGAAATCAGCGTCACACCAGACAGGCGTTGCAGTGATGTCGATTGGGTCACAGCTCCTCCCGACCGACATTGCGCATGCGTTCAGGTATGCGCCAGCCGGTCGATCATGGGTTGGGTGATCAGGACGATCCCCTTCTCGGTGCGGCGGAACCGCTGAGCATCGAGGGCCGGATCCTCACCCACGACGAGGCCGACCGGGATTTTTACCCCACGATCCACCACGACGTTCGTGAGACGGGCGTTCCGGCCCACCTCGACATCGGGGTGCACCACCGCACCATCCAGATGCGCGAACGAATGCACGCGGCACCCGGAGAAGAGCAACGAGCGGAACACGCCCGAGCCTGAGATGATGCATCCACCAGCCACCAGCGAGTCCAGCGCAAAGCCGCGTCGTCCATCTTCACTGTAGACGAACTTGGCCGGCGCCGTGATTTCAGCGTAGGTCCAGATCGGCCACTCGTGATCGTACAGGTCGAGCCCGGCGTGCACCGAGGTGAGATCGATGTTGCTCTCCCAGTACGCATCGATGGTGCCGACATCACGCCAGTAGGCTTCGCTTTCGCGATCGGCTTTCACACACGACGTGCTGAAGCGATGCGCGACGGCTTTGCCATTGGCGACGACGTACGGAATGATGTCCTTGCCAAAATCGCGACTCGATTCGGGATCGGCGGCATCGCGCGTGAGCAGCTCGAAGAGATAGCTCGTCTTGAAGACGTAGATCCCCATGCTCGCGAGGGCCATCGATTCATTGCCGGGAATACCGGGCGGATCCTTGGGCTTTTCGAGAAAGTGCACGATGCGATCATTGGCGTCGACATGCATCACACCAAAGCCGGTCGCTTCCATACGCGGCACTTCCAGCACACCAACGGTCACGTCGGCGTCCTGATTCACATGCTGCTGCAGCATGAGTTCGTAGTCCATTTTGTACACATGGTCACCGGCAAGAATGACCATGTACTCCGGATGGTACGCTTCAATGATGTCCCAGTTCTGATAGACGGCATCGGCGGTGCCATCGTACCACTGGTTCTCATTCACACGCTGCGATGCGGGCAGAATATCGAAACTTTCGTTGCGCTCTGGACGCAGGAAGTTCCAGCCGCGTTGCAAATGACGAATGAGACTGTGCGCCTTGTATTGCGTCGCGACGCCGATGCGCCGGATGCCGGAATTGATGGCATTGCTCAGCGCAAAGTCGATGATGCGCGTCTTGCCACCGAAGTAGACCGCCGGCTTTGCGCGGCGATCGGTGAGTTCATACAAGCGTGATCCGCGTCCGCCGGCGAGTACATACGCCATGGCATTGCGGGCCAGGATACCACGGGCCGTGGGAGTCATCCCGCATTTTGCGCTCGGTTCACTCGCAAGGTAAGGTTCCTTCATGAACGTTCTCTTCGTCGCCGCTGAGGCGGCCCCGTATGTGAAGACGGGCGGTCTTGCCGATGTGGCTGGCGCCCTCCCCCAGGCGCTGCGCGCCGCCGGTCACGACGTACGACTGGCGATCCCGCGCTATCGCGAAATCCGCGAGAAGGGTGTGCCCATGACGGGCCCGATCGGCGCCGCGTTCCTCCCGCTGGGCGACGAATCGCCGGAGATGCGGATCTGGCAAGGGGTGAACGATCCGGCGGCGTACTTCCTGGATATTCCGGCGGCGTTCGAGCGGCCGGTGATTTATGGCGAGCGCGACGATCACCGACGGTTCATTCTCTTTGCGCGCGGTGTGATGCAGCTGTTGCAACAGCTGCGCGAAGTGGAGGGATGGCAGCCCACGGTGGTGCATTGTCACGATTGGCATGCGGCGCTGGTGGTGAACTACATCCGCACGCGGTATGCGTACACGTTCGGCCACCTGGCGACGGTGTTCACGATTCACAACCTCGCGTATCAGGGGCAGGTCGCACCGGACGTGGTGCAGGTGGCGGGGCTGGCCGAGTACGGGTTGCTGGAGAACGGGATGGGGCAGGGGATTGCCGGCACCTTCAATTGCATGGCGCGTGGCATTCAGTACGCCGATGTGGTGACCACGGTGAGTCCGACTTATGCGGATGAGATCCGCATGAAGGAGACGGGCGAGCGACTGGATGGCTTGCTCCGGTGGCGCGGTGATCGTGTGGTGGGCATCCTCAACGGCATCGATACCACGGCATTCGATCCGGCGACCGATAAAGCCCTCACGGCGAACTACTCGGCCGATTCGGTGCATGGCAAAGCGGCGTGCAAGTCAGCGCTGCAGCGCGAAGTGGGGCTGTCGGTGGACTCCACTCGGCCGCTCCTTGGTGTGGTGTCACGCCTCGTGAGTCAGAAGGGGCTCGATCTGCTGCATGTCGCGTTGCCGTGGCTGATTGAGCACACGGATGCGCAGCTGGTGCTGCTGGGAACGGGGCAGCCGGATCTGGAGGAGGCGTTCCGGCAGGTTGGGCATCGGGTGCCTGACCGCATTGCGATCAAGATCGGCTTCGACGCGCCGTTGGCGCAGCGTATTTACGCGGGAAGCGACTGCTTCCTGATGCCCTCGCGCTTCGAGCCGTGCGGACTGGGGCAGCTGATTGCGCTGCGCTATGGCACGGTGCCGATCGTGCGCGCGACTGGTGGTTTGAACGACACGGTGCGCGAAGGATACGAAGGGAACGGATTCCGTTTTCATCCGTATGAGGCGCGGTACTTCGCGGACGCGATCAATCGGGCGCTGACCGCTTTCAGAGATCCCGTGGGTTGGTCGCAGCTCAGGGAGCGCGGAATGCGTGAGGACAATTCGTGGGATCACGCTGCTGGTCTGTACTCCCGAGTCTACGAATGGGCGGCGCGGACTCGTCGTCGCTGATTCTGTCGCGCTGGGGAGGGTCTGGTGCCTGCTGATGGACCGCTGAAAAACTGCAAACTGCTTTGGGCACTCGCTTCGCTCGCGCGAAAAAAGCAGGACTACTGGGGAGATTCCTGCGTGGTCGACTGATCTTGGATCGCTTTGATAGGTGGGGTCATTGATGACGCGTGCTTTGTGCATTCGTACATCATCCCGCCGCAGTAGTTTTGACGCTGAAAATCTTGGTGGAGGATTGGTCCAGTGAAATCAGCATGTGTGGCGGTACTCGCAGCGCTCGCGATTTCTGGTGCGGCAGTCGAAGCACAGGAAGTGTCGTCGGTCGCGTTGCGTCGCGTGTCGAACAACGTGGCCAGCCGGCCGGATTCGGCGCGCATCGACTCGACGTTTTACGTGCGCTCGTCGGGGCCGCGATTGACGGCGGGTTCGGGGGCGGCGTACGGCGCGATTGGAATGGGGCTGCTCGCTGGCGTGTTCACCTATATGTCGGCCCCGATTGGCTGCGACATGACGGTGTCGATGGACGGCACATCGTCCTGCCATCCCGAGCGCACGAGAATGGCAGTGGGCGCCGTTGCTGCTGTGGTGGGTTCGGCGATTGGTGCGGTGGGGGGCGCAATCATCGGCGGAATCTGGGATGCCTCGCGCAAGCCTCAATCGGCCAATAAAGACTGAGTCGCGGCGTGCTGCGGTGACTCGAGCACCTGTCTCGCAGGTCCTTCTTCGACCACAACACCTTCGGCGAGCACCACGACGCGATCGGCTTCCTTGGCAAAAGCAAGATCGTGCGTGGTGATGAGCAGGCCGCGCCCTGCGCTCGCGAGTTCGCGTAGTGTGTCGGCAAGCGCACCGCGCCGCGCCGGATCGAGCGCGGCGGTGGGTTCGTCCATCAGCAGAACCGGCGGATCGAGTGCGAGGGCGCGCGCGATGGCAACGCGCTGCGCTTCGCCACCGGAGATTTGCGCGGGGTAGGCGTCGGCGCGATGGGAAACGCCGAGTAGCGTGAGGAGGCGCATCGCTTCGGCGGCCGCGCGCTCGAGTGCAACGCCGGCGGCATGTACGGGCGCGAGGGTGATGTTGTCGCGCACGGTGAGATGACTGAACAGCGCGTGCTGCTGGAACACCATCCCCACTTGGCGACGCAGTGCGCGAAGCTGCGACTCGCGTGGTAGCGGACCAGGCGTGAGCGCGACATCACCGAACGCAATGCGGCCGTCGTTGAATGCTTCGAGCGCGACCGCGGCGCGTAGTACCGTGCTCTTGCCGGCACCGGAGACGCCCATGAGTGCGACCACTTCGCCGGCAGCGACGTTGATCGACACGCCACGCAATACCTCGCGCGTGCCTCGACGCAATCGCAGCGAATCGACCGACAACACGGTGGTGCCCTGTTGTACGGTCACGTCACGCTCCACTTGGCTTCAAGTCGGCCCGCGAGACGTGACAGAGGCAACGACAGCGCGAGATAGAACGCGGCGCACAACAGGCCGGGGATAGCCCACGAGCCAATGTTGGTCGCGTAAATCGCGGTCTGCTTCGTGAGCTCCACCACGGTGATCACACTCACGAGCGACGAATCCTTGAGCAGCGCGACGAAGTCGTTCGTCATGGGCGCGAGTGCCAAACGAAACGCCTGCGGACCACGCACCAGTCGGAAGATCTGCCACTCGGAGAGCCCTAGCGTGCGCGCCGCCTCGAGCTGCGCGCGCGGAATGGCTTCGAGCGCCGAGCGATAGATCTCCGATTCGTACGCCGCGTAGTTGAGACCCAAGCCAAGAATTGCGGCGAGCATCGCCGGGAGCTTCACCACGCTGCTCAAGCCGTAGTAGAGCACGAACAGCTGCAGCAGCACCGGCGTACCGCGCACGATTTCGACGTATCCCGTGAGCAAAACGCGAGGCAATGCGCCGCCATACACGCGCCCCGCCGCAATGCCACCGCCGAGCAGCACCGCGAGTGACATCGCCACGACGGAGATGAAGAGCGTGAGCAGCGTGCCACGCACGAGCGCGGGCAGATAGCGCGGAATTGACGCACCAACTCCAGCCGCAGCGCCACCGGCCCCGCCGTTACCCGGAGTGCGGGCTCCCGTAGTACGGGCTTCCGAAGTTCCGGCTTCCGCAGTTACCGCTTTCCCAAAGAACGCAGCCTGCCCCGCATCCCAAACATTCCAAGCCCGAAAGATCTTCTCGAGCGTCCCATCGCTCATAGCCGCGCGCAGCGCCACATCCGCCGAGTCTCGCAACAAAGAATCGCGCCGCGCAAACACCGCCACATAGTGTCCGAGTGCAATCGCCGCCGGCTGAATGACAAACCCGCCCTGCCGATGCAACGCACGCTCGGCAATCACATGGTCGAGCAGCACCGCGTCCACACGTCCTTCAACCAGATCGGTGTACGGATGCACGTCATCGTCATACGACACCGGCGTCACCGCATGATCGCGCT
Source organism: uncultured Gemmatimonadaceae bacterium (assembly GCA_966112585.1). GTDB lineage: Bacteria > Gemmatimonadota > Gemmatimonadetes > Gemmatimonadales > Gemmatimonadaceae > Gemmatimonas. The sequence continues at coordinate 42,186 of CBHWDN010000008.1, read as the reverse complement.
CGGCGTTCAAGAGCAACCGATAGGCACCGGTCGACCCCAGCGTCGCCACGCGCTTGCCATGCAAGTCAGCGAGCGTGTGATAGCGCGACGAATCCGCCGCGCGCACCGCGAGCACTTGCCGGAACTCGAAGTAGGGCGCGCTCACTGCGTAGCGCTCGCGCAGCGCGGGAGAATCCTCGAGACCGGACATGCCGACATCGAAGTCGCCGCGATCAACGGATTGGAGGATCGACGCCCAAGCGACCTGCGTGAACTTCGGTGTGCGGCCGAGTCCGTTCGCCATCAGCTCGGCGATTTCCACGTCGAAGCCACGCAACTTGGACGGATCGCTCGGATCAGCTTCTACGAACGGAGCGCCGCCCTCGGCGTCGCCGCCCCAGCGCAGAACCCGCGCTGTTGGAGCTGCGGAGCACGCCGTTGCTGCGAGCGCGAGGAGGGAAAGGAGATAGCGCACGCGGGGAAACTGCCTACGGGTCCGATGTCGGACAACTATGGACAGTGGGAGTCCGGACGCCGGATCAAGAACTCCGATCAGTCTCCCAGGCGTCTGTCCCCGACCAAATATCCCCGCACGTAGTCGGCAACCGCGACCTCCAGCGGCGTCACATCAGCCGCGTACCCCGCCGCCCGCAGCTTCGCGATATCCGCTTGCGTGTGGTACTGGTACTTCGCCCGAATGCTCTCCGGCATATCAATGAAGGTCACCTTAGGCGCGCGCTGCATCGCCGCGAACAGTGCACCCGTGAGCTCCAGCCACGTGTGCGCCACGCCGCTGCCGATGTTGTACAGCCCGTGCGCTTGCGGCGTCATCGCCAGGTGCAGCGTCATCGCGATCGCGTCCTTGATGTACAGGAAGTCGCGCTGCTGCTCGCCGTCTTTGTAGTCGGGGCGGTGTGACTTGAAGAGCTGCACGCCGCCGGTTTGCTCGATCTGTCCGTAGGCTTTGTGCACGAGCGAACGCATGTCGCCCTTATGCGCTTCGTTGGGACCGTAGACGTTGAAGTACTTGAGCCCCACGATCTGCCGGAGGATGCCGGATCGCGCGGCGTACTGATCGAACAGGTGCTTTGAGTAACCGTAGGCGTTGAGCGGACGGAGTTTGGTGAGTGCGTCCGTCGCATTGTCGAGGTCGCTCATCCCCTGCGAGCCGTCGCCGTACGTGGCGGCGCTCGAGGCATAGACGAAGCGAACGCCGCGCTTGAGCGCCCAGTGGGCCAAGTGCTTCGTGTATTCGAAGTTGTTCTTGGCCAGGAATGTCGCGTCGCGCTCGGTGGTGGCGGAGCAGGCGCCGAGATGCAAAATAAGGTCAAAACGACCTAATCCGTCGAACTCCAAGCGCCCCATCAGGTCGTCCGCTTCGATGTAATCCTCGAATCGGAGCGGAACGAGGTTGCGCCACTTTTCGTCGGTGCCGAGTCTGTCGGTCAAAATGACCTTTTCGACGCCAAGCTGGTTGAGCGCCCACACCAGCGCGCTACCAATGAAGCCGGCTCCGCCGGTCACCAGCACGCGCTGTGGTACGCGCGGCGGAGCGGCCGGCAACGGCAGCGGCTGCAGCGATCCAGCCGGATTCGAATCGGTCGACAGTTCGGACATGAACGGAAGTAATGAGGTTCGTGCCAACGATGCCAATCAAGCTACACGCAATGCTGCACCTCTAATGCTGCAGCACTGAAGAATTCGCCTCGGCGCATGCACCTACGCTCGAGTCGAAAACGTTCCACTGTTGCGCTTGAACGCTGCGTATGCGCGACATGTGGCGCGAGAGCGTGATGCGTTGTTTGTTTACGCAATCCTGACTGGCTCGATACATCAACGCGCCGACGTCAGAACTGTCCCTCCCCGCAGTGCCGCACTGGCCTCCCTCGGCCGTCCCGCTCGGCTCGCAGTCGCGCTGCCCACCTGCTCGTCACACCCGGTTCCCTTCATGCTGAAGACAAGATCCCTTCCGGTGCTGATAGGCTCCCTCCTCTTGGCTGCCCAAGCGTATGCGCAGCAGCCAAAAACAGTGACCGGTAAGGTCACGTCCGATGCCGGACAGCCACTCCCTGGCGTGTCCGTCATTGTGAAGGGGACGGAGACTCGTGCGATTACCGCACAGAACGGTGACTACAACATCCGCGCCGCCGTCGGCCAGGTGTTGCAGTACCGCCTGATCGGCTACGGACCCCTCGAGCGCACAGTTGGCGAAGCCAACTCCATCAACGTGTCGCTCGAAAAGTCGGCCACCAACCTCGACGCCATCGTCGTGACCGCGCTCGGTCAGACGGCGGTCAAGCGTTCCATCGGCACGGCGCAACAGACCGTGATTGGTGGAGACATCGCGCAGACGGGGCGCGAAAATTTCATCAACTCGCTGCAAGGCCGAGTGGCCGGTGTCGAAGTCACGAGCAGCTCGGGTGTGCCGGGCGCATCGACGTCGATCACCATTCGCGGTGTGTCGTCGATCTCGAGCAGCAATCAGCCGCTCATGATCGTCGACGGCTTGCCGATCGACAACAAGACGATGAACACCGGTGTGCTCGGTTCCGATGCACCGGGTTCGGCGACGGCGTTCAACAACCGCGGCGTGGACTTCACGAATCGCGGCGCGGACATCAATCCCGAAGACATCGAATCACTCGTGGTGCTCAAGGGCCCGGAAGCTGCGGCACTCTACGGCATCGACGCGGCGAACGGCGCGATCGTCATCACGACGAAGCGTGGTAAGCCGGGCACGGGAGTGATCGAATACAGCAACAATATTCGCGTGGATAACACGCGCAACGTGCCGGAGATTCAGAAGACCTACGGTCCGTCGAACATCTCCAATGGTTTCGCCTACTTTGGCCTGCCGTACGTGCAGGGTACGCAGTTCTATGACAACATCGACGGCTTCTTCCAGCGCGCCGTGTCGCAGCAGCACAATCTGGCGATCTCGGGTGGTAGCGCGGACAGCAAGCTGACGTATCGCGTCACCGCGTCAGGCATCCAGCAGGGTTCTGTTGTTCCGAAGGCTGGGCTGGATCGTATCAACCTTGCCGGTGCAACCACGGCTCAGGTCACGAACTGGCTCAAGACCGACCTGACCATGACGTACTCGAACACCAACAATGATCAGGCGTACAAGGGTGACGGCGGTCCACTCATTGGCCTGCTGCTCTGGCCGCAGACGGACAATGCGAAGGATTGGCTCACGGCATCGGGCACGCGTCGTCGCCTCACGACACTCGCGACGAGCGGTGAAACCGACAATCCGTACTTCTCGGTCAACAAGAACAAGATCAACTCCAAGACCGGTCGCCTGATCTCGAACCTTGGCTTCACGCTGACGCCGTTCAGCTGGGGCAGCATCAAGTCGAACATCGGCTCCGACAGCTACACCAACGAAAACCTGCTCCTGCGTCACCCTGAGTCGGCGGCCGGCTTCAGCAACAACGGCATTCTCGACCTGGCCACCGACGTGGTGCGCAATCTCAGCATTCAGAACCTGTTCAGCGTGAACCGCCGCAACCTCGGCATGGGCATCACGGTGGATGGACTCATCGGTCAGAGCGTGCGCGACGAGCGCTCGCAGACCACCGGCGATGTGGGTCGTGACTTCTACGACCTCAACTTCATCGCGATGAACAACACCGATCCGACCAAGCGTTTCTCGCGCACGACGCTGTCGCAGCGCCGCCTGGTGAGCGCATTCGGTTCGGCGACGTTGGGCTACAACGACTACCTCTTCGCGACGGTGACGGGTCGTAACGACTGGACGTCGACGATACCGGTCGAACGCAACTCGTTCTTCTATCCCTCGATCAACGGCAGCTTCATTGCGACCGACGCCGTGCCGAAGCTGCGCAACTACTTCACGTCGCTCAAGCTGCGTGGTGGTTATGCGGCAGTGGGTAAGGACGCGCGCCCGTATGCGTATCGTCCGAGCCTCGAATCGAAGACGACGGCTGGCGGTGGTTACGGTTACGGCTTCACTGGCCCGAACCTCGCGCTCAAGCCGGAGTTCAAGATCTCGCGCGAGTTCGGCGCCGAAATGAGCTGGTTCCAGGACCGTCTCGGACTCGATGTCACGAACTACAAGTCGTCCACGAAGGATCAGATCGTGAACGACATCCGCGGCTCGTACGCTACCGGCTACATCCTCTTCAACCTCAACGGTGCGAAGACGGAGAACCAAGGTACCGAAGTGATGCTCCGCGGTCAGCCAGTGCTGAAGCCCAACTTCAGCTGGGATGTGATGGTCAACTTCGACAAGACGCGTGGTAAGACCACCGCACTGCCGAATGCACTCCCCGAGTCGTACGTGTCCGATACGTGGCTCTTCGGCAACGTGCGCAACGGCACGGCGCCGGGTCAGTCCACTCGTTCGCTCACCGGCTTGTTCTACCTGCGCAATACGGCAGGTGACATCCTGATCGATCCAACGACTGGTTTGCCGCTGCGTTCGACGACGTTCATCGCTGGCCCGGGCAAGGGCTACGATCGTCAGCCCGATTACACGGTGGGTGTCACGAACACGTTCAAGTACAAGCGCTTCAGCGTGAACTTCCTGATCGACATCCGTAAGGGTGGCGATGTCTTCAACGCGACCGAGCAGTTCCTCACAGCGCGTGGCCTTTCGATGCGCACGCTCGATCGTGAACAGCCGCGTGTGGTTCCGGGTGTGTTGCGTGATGGTAAGGAAAACAGCGCGACGCCCACCAAGAACACGATCGTGGTCGTTCCGTACGCGCAGACGACGTACTACTCGTTGATCTCCGAAGAACTGTTCATCGAGAAGGACATCAACTGGGTCCGTCTCAAGGACATCACGCTCCGCTACACGCTGCCGCCCAAGATCGTCGGCGCCAAGTCGGCCAGCATCTTCGTCACCGGCACCGATCTGTTCCTCTTCACCAACTACTCCGGCCTCGATCCGATCGTGAACGGCAACACCGCTGCGGTTGGCGGCTCGGGCGCGGCGGGTATCGACTACGGCAACTTCCCGATGCCCCGCGGTTTGGCCTTCGGCCTCAAGGTGGGGTACTAAGCCATGAAGACACTCAAGAAGCTGCTTATTGCGTGTTCGCTCGTCGTTGTCTCGGGGTGCGACAAGTTCCTCGACGTCAACGAGAATCCGAACGCACCGCAGATCGTTGCGCCGAATCTGTATCTCGCGCCGATGCTGCATTGGTTGGGCACATCGCAGCAGTTCGACGGCCGTTTCATTGGCCGCTACAACCAGGAGTGGACGCTGCCGTCAGGTACGACCACGCCGAGCACCTGGGATCGCATGGGCTATGATCCGGCCAGCGATAACGGTGGACAGCTGTGGCGCGACGTGTACTGGAGCCTCGGCCAGAATCTCATCGACATGATGACCAAGGCTCAGGCCGAGCAGCGCTATGATCTCCTCGGTGTTGGCTACATGCTCAAGGCGTGGGGCTGGCTGATGCTCACGCAGGTGCATGGTGAGCTGATCATCAAGGAAGCGGTCGATCCAAGCCGTACCGTGTTCGACTACGACTCGCAGGAGTTCGCCTACACCGAGGTGTTCCGTCTCCTCGATTCGGCGACGGTCAACCTCGCGCGCACCGACGGCGCCGTTGACCAGGTGTACATGGCTCGCGGCGACCGGATTTACGGTGGCGATCGTGCGAAGTGGACGAAGTTCGTGTGGGGCTTGCGCGCGATGGCGCTCAACCACTTCTCGAACAAGGCGTCGTACAAGCCGCTCGATGTCATCGCAGCGGTGGACAAGTCGCTGGCCAGCAACGCCGACGACGCGCTGCTCCAGTACACGAATGCGAGCCCGGACAACGCCGACGCGAACTTCCTTGGATGGACGCGTAACAATTTCCGCTCGTATCGCCAGACAAACTTCGTGCTCAACCTGCTGAACGGCACGTCGCTTGGTACGCCCGATCCGCGACTGTCGCGCATGCTCTCGCCGTCACCCGACGGACAGTATCGCGGTTGGGATATCAACAGCGGTACGAATGCGATGACGACCACGCAGCTGCCCAACAACTTCATGGGCTACGCGGGCACTGCCGGTGGCACGACCCTGCCGTCGCGTTACCTGTTCGACGACAAGAACCGCTTCCCGATCATGACGTACGCGCAGCTGCAGTTCGTCAAGGCTGAAGCGGCGTACAAGGCGGGGCAGCTGGGTACGGCGCTGACGGCGTACACCAACGGTATCTCGGCGCATATCGACTTCGTCAACTCGCGCAACCTCGACAACGGTCAGACGCCCACGCAGATCTCGGCCGCTGAAAAGGCCGCGTTCCTCGCGGACCCCAAGATCGTTCCGACGAGCGCCAGCAACCTGACGCTGACGATGATCATGTCGCAGAAGTACATCGCGCAGTGGGCCTGGGCCCACGTCGAGATGTGGACCGACCTGCGTCGCTATCAGTACACGCAGATCGATCCCAAGAGTGGTGTGCAGGTCTTCCCCGGCTTCACGCCACCGACGGCCCTGTATGTCGACAACAGCAACAAGATCGTGCAGCGTATCCGGCCGCGTTACAACTCCGAATACGTATGGAATCGCGCGAGCCTCGATGTGATCGGTGGTCTTGCGACGGACTTCCACACGAAGCCCCTGTGGATCATCACCCCGTGACCAACATGACATCCTACAAGACGATGGCGCTGTTGCTCGGGGCGTTGACCCTGGGCGCGTGCGACAAGAACGCAGTGCAGGACATCGCGGCACCGGTGACCGGTGCGAAGGTGAAGTTCTTCAACTTCGGCATCAACGCGCCGGGCGTGAATTTTTACGCAAACGACGCGAAGGTCACGGCGATCTCGTCGACGACTGGCGTTGAATCCACGAGTGGCGTGACGTATGGAAACGCCGGCAACGGCGCCTTCTATTCGGAAGTGCCGGCTGGCGCGTACACGTTCACGGGCAAGATCGCTGCAACAACCGACAAGGACCTCGCGGTATCCCGGATCACGGGAACGGTTGAAGCAGGCAAGGCCTACTCGGTGATCATGAGCGGCTTCTACGATGCCACTGCCAAGTCGGTCGAAGGTTTCGTGGTGCCCGACGATTATTCGGGGACGATCGACTACACGCAGGCGTACGTACGCTTCGTGAACGCGAGCCCGAACTCGAGCCCGATGACTCTGTACGCGACCAACACGACCACCAATGTCGAACAAGCCGTTGGTTCGGCGGTGTCGTACAAGCAGGCCGGAGCGTTCGTGCCCGTGCCGTTCGGCATCTACAACCTGAACACGCGCGTGGCGGGATCGGCCACGAACGTGTTTCAGCGGACAGCGGTCAGCTTCATCTCAGGACGCGTCTACACCATCACCGGCCGCGGCGACGTGACGTTGTCGACGACGGGTACGGCGACGAACCGTCCGTTCCTGGATAACACGCTGAATCGGTAACGGCTTCTGCTGGTTCGTGGTTTGGGGCGCCCCTCGGTCTTCGGACTGGGGGGCGTTTCCTTTGGTTGGGTTCCTCACGCGGAGGGTATTGAGAACAGCTCGCGGAGATTTCGCGGAGTATTTTTCAATCGATTCATTCCAGTGCCGCCGTTCTCCGCGACGCCTCAAGGGCAGTTCTCCGCGCCCTCCGCGTGAGGCAGTTTCCCCCTATCAGAGCCAACGATGCGAGCCATTCCGGCACAAACGTTCGACGTCCCGCACGAAATGACCACGACCGGCTTCGACATCGCCGGCTACAAGGTCGTCATGAACCTTGGTGTGGTCCGTGGTGTGGTGGTCCGTTCGCGATCGGTATTCGGCACGATCGGGGCGAGCTTCCAGACGATTCTGGGGGGCAACATTTCGCTGTTCACGGAACTGGCCGAGCGGACGCGCGCGCAGGCGTATGAAACGATGCTGCATCAGGCGCATCTGGCTGGGGCGAACGCCGTGATCGGGGTGCGCTACGACGCCAATGAGCTCATGAGCGGGGTCACGGAAGTTCTCTGCTATGGAACGGCGGTGCGGGTCGAAGAGGCCTGATCCTCGCCCTTTCGAGGGCCTCGAGGACGGATTTGGCGAGTGAAGTCCAGCGAGGGACAAGCCGATCTTTAGCTCATGTTCTTCAATCGCCGCGCCGCTCGCGCACCACAAGCCTCACCGGCGGACGCACGCCCTGATGGCACGAACTCAGGGAACGCCGACCTGCCGACGGCCGACGTGGTCACGCCACTGATCGACGCGATCGGACAGCTGCTCGGCCACTACCAGAAGGGCGTGTTCGACATGCCCGATCGCCCGCTCGATTCCACGAAAGCGGAGCTGGACGGGTGGCGCCGGCATGCGGTGATCGGTTCGCGGTCGCCGGAAGAGGAAGGCGACTCCGCACCGCGTCCGGCGCACGAGCGCGACTGGAATGGTGTGACGCGCCACTTTGGCGATCATCGTCGCACCGAAAAACAGTTCGTGGAGCGCGCGCTCGCCGATTTGCGTGAAGCACTCTGGATGTGCGTCGAGCGCACCTATCAGTCGCTGCGCAACGAAGAGACCGCGTCGGACGCGACGGCGTCGCAGGTGAGTCGTGTGCGCGGCGCGCTCGATCGCATGGAGACGAGTGTCGTCAAGGACGAGATCACGCAGGCGATGCGTGCACTCGATGCCATCGCCGCGCAGCAGCGTGAGGCGCAGCTATCGGTGTACGGTCAGCTCGCGCAGCGCGTGGAGCAGCTTGGTGCGCAGCTCGAAGACGCGCGCAAGGCGAGTGAAACGGACACGCTCACGGGCCTTGGCAATCGCCTCGCCTTCGATCGCGCGATGGCGCGTCAGCTGCAGCTGCACGCACTCAACGGCCATGCCGTCGCAGTTATTGTCGCTGACCTCGATGGCCTGAAGCGCATCAACGACGAACTGGGACATCAGGTGGGAGACGAAGCGCTCGCGGCGGTCGCGAAGGCGCTGCATCGCGTGTTTTTGCGCGAGAATGATGTCGTGTGCCGACTGGGTGGCGATGAGTTCGCGGTGATTCTGCCGAATACCAGCGCGGCGCTGGTATCGAAACTGCTGCTGCGGCTCGAGGACGCGGTGAGCGCCACACCTTGGGCTCACACGGAGGCGGGCTACCTGCTCGGCGTGAGTGTCGGCGCCGCCCAGTGGCAGCGCGGTGAAACGGTGGAGCAGTGGTTCGCGCGCGCGGATGAAGCGATGTACGCGCAGAAGCGGGCGCGACGCGAGGCGTCTGCGACGGCTGCGTGATGCTGCGAAAACGGCGGCGACAGCGGTCAACTGCCTGGGCGCCTTCGGCGCCGACAACTAACGAAGCTACTTTGACAACAAACGAGGATCTGTGCATGGCAAGCTCTATTGATCTTGCCGCCGCTCAGATCCTCGTTTGTTGTCCTAATACCTCGTCAAGTTGTCGGCGCCGAAGGCGCCCAAGTTTTGGTCTCGTGTCTCAGCCCCGCTAATCGAGCTGAGAGCCCTGCGTGTTGGGAATGACGGACCAGGTCAAAGCCGCCAGCAAGTACGCAGCGCCCGCCACGGCGAAGGCCACGCTGAAGCCAGAACTCGTGGCGAGCGATCCCACCGTCCACGGGGCGGCTGCTGACGCGATGCGCCCGATGTTGTACGTGAACCCCTGCGCACTCGCACGAATGGCCGTCGGATAGATCTCCGCAGTCACGGCACCGAATCCGCTGTAGAAACCGGTGCCAAAGAACGCGACGAAGGGGCCGAGGAGCAGCAGCAGCGCCGGGTTCTTGATCACGCCATAGAGCGGCAGCAACAGGCTCGCGCCTACGAGATACGTCACGTACACGCGCTTGCGGCTGAAGACATCACTCACGTAGCCGAAGGTGATGTAGCCCAGCCACATGCCGATCTGCATGAAGGCCACGAAGCGCGGGCCGGTGGCGTCGCTCATGCCAAGGCCACCGTCTTTCGTGGGAAGCGACAGATAGGCGGGGATCCAGCTGTTCATCCCCCACCATCCAAAAAGCGTGCATGCGTTCATGAACGTGACCGCGCTCGTGCGCGCGAGCATCGGGCCGCGGAAGATGTCGAGCATGCTCGACTTCTTCGCCGTGCCATCGGCGTTCATGCGTTGCATCACCTTGTGCGCGACCCAGCGTTCCGGCTCTTCCACATTGCGACGCACCCAGAGCACGAGCAGCGCCGGAAGCACGCCCACAAAGAACACCGCGCGCCACCCGTAGTTGGGGAGCACGAAGCTCACCGTGAGTGCCGCCGCGCCGAAGCCAATCGCCCACGCGCTTTGCATCCACGCGAGCGCGCGTCCGCGCACATGTGTGGGCCACCACTCGCTCACGAGTGCTGCGCCGCTCGCCCATTCGCCGCCCATGCCAAGTCCCAGCAGCGCGCGAAACGCGGCGAACTGCCAGAAGGTTTGCGACAGACCGCAGAGCGCCGTGAACACCGAGTAGAGCAGCACACTGCCCATGAGGGCGCGCGTGCGACCGAACTTGTCGGCGACCCATCCAAAGAAGAGACCACCCGCTGCGCCACCGAGCAGCGTGATCGAGCCCAGAAGCCCCGCCTGCACCTTGGTGAGCCCGAGCTCCTTGATGACCGACGCGAGCGTGAGCGAAAAGAGCATCACGTCGAAGGCGTCGAGCGCCCAGCCAAGTGCGGCGGCAATGAGCGCGCGCCGCGCGGCGGGTGAGCCTTCGTGCCACCAGCCGAGGAGGGTCCCGGCGGAGGAGGGGGCGGGGGCGGTGGGTGTGGTCACGGGGGCAACGTACAGCGGGGGTGGCGGGGTGGCGAGAGTCCCACACATGGCTTCGCGCTGTGCGCGTCAGCGAATCAGCAGTGACTTGCGGATGGCCGCGAGTGCGCGCGCAAACGGGCCCACATCGCCAGTGCCGGCACAGAGAACGAGCGCGCCCTCGATGCGCACAATGGCATCTTCGGCACGCGCCTCCGCCACCTTCGGGGGAAGCCCGGCTTCGCGCGCGAGCACCACGATCGATGCCGACCAGCGATCGAAGATCGAGCGGAGCGGACGTTCAAATCGCGACCGCTCGGCGCTGGCCGCGATGCGCTCCAACAGACAGGCGCGGCGTCCGCCGTCGTAGAACTCGTCGATCACGGTGAGCATCCGCGACAGCTTCGACTTCGGGTCGCCCGGCTCGTGCAGCGGGCCGAACAACGACGCTTCGAGCGAGGCCGCAAGATGGGCGAGCACCTCGGCGGCCATCTCCTCCTTTCCACCGGGGAAATGGTGGTAGAGGCTCGACTTTCCGAGGCCGGTTGCGGCGGCGATGTCGGCGATGGACGCGCCATCATAGCCAAGCTGACGAAAGGTGTCGGCGAGGCGGTCGAGCAACTCTGACTTGGAGAGCGTGGCGGAAGCCATGAGGAATCATACACGGGGCTTGCGTGGTCCGAACGTTCGTTCTACTGTACCGAACGTTCGGTACACACACAAGTCATCAGACTCGAGGCTCGCATGACCCGCACTCCGCTCACGGTCGCCGGATTGTGGCGCTATCCCATCAAGACCTTGGCTGGCGAGCCGATCACGGAAACGTGGGTCGACAGCGATGGCATCCACGGCGATCGCACGGTGCATGTCCGCGGCCCCGAAGGCGTGCGCACCTCGCGTCGCCACTATCGCCTGCTCGGTCTGCGCGGCACGCTGGGCGCCGATGGCACGCCGCTCGTGAACGGTCACCCGTGGCACTCTGGCGCCGCGAGCGACGCGGTGCGGGGCGCTGCGGGCGACGACGCCTGGCTCGAAGAGTATCTCGGCGTGGAGCGCTTTGACGTGCTACCGCTCTTGGTGGCGACCGACGGCGCCGTGACGGCGTTCGGTCGTGATGTGCGGCGACTCCGCCCCAACATTCTCATTGGCGGAGTCGAGGGGATGGCGGAGCGGAGCTGGGAAGGGAAAGAGCTGCACATCGGAGAGGTCGTCATTCGACTCGACTCGCTCCGCGGCCGCTGCCCCATGACCACCGTCGACCCCGATACGATCACACGTGACCCGCAGGTACTTCGGGATATCGGCCTGCGCTTTGGCGGGAAGCTCGCGCTCAATGCTGAAGTGCTGCAGGCGGGACAGATCCGAGTCGGAGACGAGGCGCGACTCGTCTAGCGCGCGACCCGCGCGGGCCGCCAGTTTTGATGATCCGCGACGACGTCCACCGCACAGATCCGCATGCACACCATCATCGAAAAATTCGCGCGACTCGGCACCGATCACGCCCCCGGTCAGGAAGTTCGTCAGGCGGCCGGCAGCGATTCCGTTCTGCGCGGTGAACCGCTGTCGGGAACGCCGGTCGACTTTTCGCATGGCGATGTCAACGAGAACGCCTTTGCGCCAACACCGGGCGCGCTGGACGAATTCGTGGACGGTGTGCATCGCGGCGGTTCACAGGCGTACACCGAGTATCGTGGCGGAGCCGCGCTGCGTGAGGTGCTCGCGGAGCGACTGACGGCCTTCACGGGCAGCCCGGTGGCGAGCGAAAAGGAGTTGATCATCACGCCGGGTACGCAGGGCGCGTTGTTCCTCGCGCTCGGTGCGACGGTGAACGCCGGTGATCGGGTGGCGATCGTTCGACCCGACTACTTCGCGAACCGGAAGCTGGTGGAGTTCCTCGGCGGTGAAGTGGTGCCGGTGCAGATGAATCATCACGCGCACACTGATCGTGCGGGAATCGATCTCGATCAGCTCGAAGACGCGTTTCGCTCCGGTGTGCGCACCTTTCTCTTTTCAAATCCGAACAACCCGGCGGGTGTGGTTTACTCGCAAGCCGAGATCGACCGGATTGCGGTGCTGGCCACGACGTATGGCGCGACGGTGATTGTCGACCAGTTGTATTCGCGCCTCTTGTACAGCGGCAGCAGCTACACGCATCTGCGGGCGTCGGGAATCGATGCCGCGAACGTGTTGACGATCATGGGGCCGTCCAAGACCGAGTCGTTGAGCGGCTATCGGCTGGGAGTGGCCTTTGGTGCGGCGCACTTGATTGATCGCATGGAGAAGCTCCAGGCCATTGTGTCGTTGCGCGCGCCTGGCTATTCGCAGGCGGTGTTGCGCACGTGGTTCGCCGAGCCCGATGGTTGGCTGACCGATCGCATCGCGAAGCACGAGGCGATTCGCGATGATCTGCTCCGTGTGTTTCGTGGTGTGGCCGGTTTGTCTGTGCGCTCGCCGCAAGCGGGAAGTTATCTCTTTCCGAGGCTGCCCCGCTTGAGCGTGCATCTGCACGATTTCGTTCGGGCGTTGCGTGTGCAGGCTGGTGTGACCGTAACGCCGGGCACGGAGTTCAGCCCCGACGCGACCGACAGCGTTCGTCTCAACTTCTCGCAGAACCATGAGGCGGCGGTGCATGCCGCCGAGCGTATTGCGAGCATGGTGGAGCGCTACCGGAGCGGCGAATGACGCGGAAGGCGTACACGAGCGAGCGCGGCGCGCTGCCCATTGGCAGCTACAGCAGTGCCGTCGAGTTTGGCGGACTCGTTTTTCTGGCCGGTCAGACGCCGCGTGATCGCGACAACGTGCGGCATGGCGACAAGCCGTTCGCGGAGCAGGCGCGTATGACGCTCGACAATCTCGAAGCCGCAGCGAATGCGGCCGGGTTGTCGCTCAAGGACGCCGTGCGTGTTGGTGTGTTTCTCAAGAATCCGGCCGACGCGAAGGAGTTCGATGCGATCTACCGCGAGTATGTGAGTGAGCCGTTTCCGGCGCGGACGTTGACGCAGTCGAACTTGCCGGGGTTTGATATTGAGGTGGATGCGGTGTTGGCGAGGAAGGTGCAGGCTTAATCTCGTTCCATGGATGGTTCAGATGTCGCAGCTCCACGCGGTCCGATGGTCGATGGTGGCAGCGTTCATCGTGTGCGCATGCGGTGGTTCGAGCCCCGCAGCGGACAAGGCCGCGCCGCTGCCGTTCGATCTCGATGCAACACGTCGTCTGATCACTGAACAGAACGCACGCTTCACGGCGGCGCATGTGGCGGGAGACGTGGCGGCGATTGACTCCATGTTCGCCCCCGACGCTACGTCGTATCCGCCGGGTAGCCCGGCGGTGCGTGGACTCCCGGCGCTTCACGCGTTCAGTGTGGAATACCTCAAGGGCGGAGTGTCGAGCTTCCGCGAAGTGACCACCGAGTTATACGGGAACGCGGACGTCGTGGTGGACGGCGGAACCTACGAGGTGACGTACGGCCCCGCGCACGTTACTGAGCGCGGCAAGTACCTCAACGTATGGACACGGATCGACGGGCAGTGGAAGCTCAAGTCGAACATGTGGAACACCGGGATTTAGCCAATCGAGGAGATCATGACGTCGTTTCGCCTACCAGAGGAGCTGCGATACAATCGCGGTGCGATTCAAGATCCATCGGCATACGTGCAGGAAACCGGTGTCGCGTCGTGGCTATTCCTGATCGGCGACGAGTTCGCGTCGATGCCGAACGGCATGTCCTACGCGCAGGTTGAGCAGGCAATTGATGCTCACGCGCGCGTCGTGAGCGATCCGCCGCGTGTGCTTGATCTCGATCTCGCCAGGCAGCAGGTCGATGCGCTCGACACGCTGCCGCGTCCCACGCTGATCACCTGTCGCACGGGGCCGCGGGCGTCGGCCGTTGCGTACATGTATGCCGGACTCAAGGCGGGCGCATCGGCCGATGATGTATTGGCCGCTGCCGACGCTGAGAGCGCGCCATTCTGCGCGTTCCCGGAGTACAAGGAGTGGGTGCGCACATCGATGGACGCGTTGCGCAGCGACAGCTAACCGTCTGCATGCCGCAACACCTCGGGCTCATTTCCATTGTCGTGCGCGACTACGACGAAGCGATCGCGTTCTACGTCGCTACACTCGGCTTCACGCTGGTCGAGGATACGTATCAACCCGCGCAGGACAAGCGGTGGGTAGTCGTAAGGCCGCCCGGAGCGACCGAGTGCGGCCTGCTGCTGGCGCGTGCGAGCAATGAGCAGCAAGTGACAAGGATTGGCGACCAGACCGGTGGCCGGGTGTTCCTGTTTCTCTACACCGATGACTTTTGGCGGGATTTCAACTCGTACAAGAGCAAGGGTGTCGTGTTTGTGCGTGAACCGAAGGAGGAGGCGTACGGTACGGTCGCGGTGTTCAGGGATTTGAGTGGAAATCTCTGGGATCTAGAACAATCGGCTGTGTAGCTGGGCGTTCTCAAGCTTGCGCTTTTGTAGAATTGCCCGGAAAATCTGAAGATGACACGATCATTCGCTGTCGCCCTCGTTGGCCTGCTGATGGTGATCGGATGCGACACTTCCGCACCACGCGCCGCAACGAGTACTGCGGAGCCAGCCGAAGCTCAGGCCGTTCGCGCGGCGCGCGCTGAGCAGAACAAGGCAATCACGGAGTGGGATAGCGCGACGGTCGCAAAGTATTGGACCGATGATGTCGAGATTCGTCGCGGACTTGGTGTGCTCGTGGTGGGCAAGAGCGAATACATCAAGCTGTTCGTCCGCGATTCCGCCGCGCTCGCCAACGGCACCGCGCTCGTGTATCAGCGCACGCCAGTGAGTGTGTCTGTGAGCTCCACGTGGCCACTCGCGTATGAGGAGGGCACGTGGGAGGGGCACTACGGCGCGGCAGATGGACCGACGCGTATTGGTGGTCGCTACTCCGCGCAGTGGGTGAAGCGCGATGGGAAGTGGCTGATTCGTGGGGAGGTGTACGTGGCGTTGACGTGCAAGGATGCGGGGTGTGATTCGAAGGCAGTGCCGTAGCAGGTTGCGACGTCGGCATTCGCTGCAATCGTATTCGGTTTTCAATGTCAACTTCTCAAGGAACGACGATGAGCACTCTGCCTCCAGTCCTGCTGGCCTCAATGCGTCAGAGCGCGTGGCGCTCTCTGAGCACATTTGTGCCGGTAGGAGTGATGATTTTCGCCGATGTGATCGCGCTTCCGCGGGTGCGTGGCTTTGGGGTTGTTGCAATCCTGCTTGGTCTGGCGACCTTGCTGAGCGTGCGTTTGGCCTGGCTCAGTATGTCGGTGGTGAAGCGCTACGATACCGAGACGGTCTCGCCGAAGATGAATGTGTTGGTGGTGGGCAGTGTGTTCGCGGGTGTGGCGTTGATCGCGACTGGTGCATGGCGAGTCTTCAGTTGAGCCGCTGGTAGAGGGCCATGATTGCGACCGCGCGAGGGCCGGATAGCGGACGACGTTCTAAGCGTTGCGCTCGTGAGTGCGATGCTCCTCGGCCTTCGCCGGGAACCTCGGCGGCGCCAAGCAATCGGCCGCGAGAACTGCGGCCTAACACACTTCGCTTCGAAGTTCGCGAAGCGAACGCGACGATCGTAACTTGAGAGTGAGAGATCAGATCGCGCTCGCCTCGCTGCATAAATCTTGATCGTGCTCTGCCGCATGGAGTGGTGCGATAAGCAGTCGGTTGTGGGATTTTGGGGCGGTATCAGCGGGGTTAGACCGTCGGACCGGCCTCGTTCACGCAGTGTATACACATCTGTGGTTTGTCCTATGACGTTTGAGTGGGTCCCTGCCAAGACCACCCGGAACCGGCAGCTGCACGGATTTGATTTCGCGTTTGTTGGCCGACCCGATTCCGTCGCGCCTGGAGTACGTGCACATGGGCGGTGGCGCTGCGATGATTGCGATTGACGCGCAGGGCAACGCGCTCGGCTTCATGTCGCTCGCCGCGTACGCTGTCCTGCACGCAATGGGCGCCGTCGCGATGATCACGGCATTCGTCGTGACTGAATACGCGCGCGGGCATGGCGTGGGCCGGCAACTAGTCGACGCGGCGAGGACATGGGCACGAGCCCGCGGGTGTGCACGCTCGATTGTCACGGCGGGGAGGCCCGCGCCGACGCCCATGCATTCTATCCCGCATGCGGTCTGGCCTACGCCGGCCGACGCTTCGCCATCACGCTGTGCGACGCGCAATAATCTCGCGGCCGCTACGGCGCCGGGATGCGCATCGGTGTCGGTCGAAGAATTGCGAACACCGTGGCCTCGAGTCCCCAGCAATACAATTCTGCATCGGTCCCGATGCCGCACGTACCCGCATAACGTGCGTCGATCTGCGAGAACGTCATGGGTGACGATATGAGGAGGGGCGCGGTGCGCTCGAGTACATCGGACGCGCCAATACCGAGGTATGCGCTTGTACCCCAACACAGCACCCGACCGTCAACGCGCAGTCCACAAACATGTTGCTGGCCCACCGCGACGTGACGGAACTGATGGCCGCCCCCCACCGCCTGCAACGCCGGAAAGGGCGATGGCACCCCGACAAGACCGTTGCCGAGTTGGCCGAACCGATTGCCTCCGCTACACCACGCCGCGTTCGAGACGTCGATACCACACACGGTTTCAAAGCTGGCGTACATCCCATTGGACGTGAGCTCGAGGAGTCGTGGCGAATTCGGTACGGCCTCGGGGACGCCCGTCGCCATGTTCGTAGTCTGGTTCAATCCCCATCGATACAACTGGCCGTCGACTGCAATGCCTGCGGTGACCCAACCCGCAAGCGGAACCACGGCCCGCCATCGTACGCTCCCCGTGACGGCGGCTGGGGACGCGGGCCGGTTAGTGCCGGTATTACCACGGCCGAGCGAGCCGACGGCGTCAGAGCCCCAGCACATCCCTCGGCCGTCACGCAGCACCGCGCAGTCGTGCGTTGTTTCGAGGGCGAAGTCGGCGACGTCACCAAGGATCAACGTTGGCGTGCGCACGATGCGCGTGCCGCCGACTGCCCCATACGACAACACATCGTCGCCCCAGCAATACAGGTCGCCATTCGTGAGCAGCGCACAACTGCGCGTGTCGATCGAGCGCAGCATGCTGACCTGACCCGGCAACACCGGCATTGCTGTCAACGATCCGAGGACATTGCCGCCTGGATAGTCCTGAAGGAGAGTACCGCGACAGAACAGCGTCGGCGTGCGCTCGGCAATGCACATACCTACGGATCGGACTGACAAGGCGGTCCATGCCCGAGTGAGGGCCGCCGACGAGAACTCGATGGGCCGCACGCCGCGCACCTGAGCGATCGCGAAGACGCGCGCGCCCGTTGCATCCAGTGTGATGCGCGTGCGCACTGTTCCGGTCGAATCGCTTATCGCTTCCATCGGCGCCAGAATGCCCCCGCTGCCAGACGTCACCGCGAACGTCACCGTGATACCGGGTACACCGCGACCGGAGGCGCCTTGAACTTGCACGGACACGGGCCGCGGAAGCGAGGCGCCGGGAGTGCCAACCTGGTCGCCCCCGTCGGATACCACCAAGCGCACTGGGGACTCAACTGCGCATACCGCAAGCACGGTCACGGCCGATCCGCCCGCACTGGCTGACGCGTGTTGTGCGCCGGCGCGCTGAGCAAGTACCCAGTGCGCGACGGTGACTCCCTCAACATCAGTGCGTGCGCGCTGAGGACTCACGCGACCGCCATCCGTTGCCTCGAACACCACTTCCACGCCGGTGCGCGGTCGTCCATCTGCGCCTGTCACGCGAATGCGAATCGGCGCGGGAACGGTGTCGCCGACGGTAGCATCGAGCACGTCCGCACTCAGCAGGGTGATCCGGACATCACCCGAGGCGTCGCCTATGGCTCCTGGCGCGCAGGAAGCGACGAGAATGGACAGGGTCAGCATCGTCAGGGTAGCAACGGCCCTCATCGCCAACACCCCGCGATGCTCGCCGAGGGCACGGCCGATCGTGCGTCGGCCGCGCGGATCGCGGGCATCAACAACTGGCGCTCCCCCGCCACCGTTTCCGGCAACCACAGAGGATCCGTCACCAGCCGCACCGCATTGGTCATCTCCCGCACGGCTTCGTAGTACGCGACATCTGACGGCGTCATCCCTAGCTGATTGCTGATTTCCGTGTTCATCACGCGAAGACAGTCCGCATTCCGCGCGTCGCTGGCGGCATATGCGGCCATGACCGACGACCAATAGCACGTATGACCGAAGCCCATGGCATGCATCAGTTCGTGCTGCACAACCTGTACGGAACGAAAGTTCTGCTGGCCGCGACTCGAACTCAGACCGACGATCCCGGCATGGAGGGGAATGACCGGAGGAGGACAACTGCCTACGAAGGGAGTACACGCGAACTCGGCTCCTCCCACTCCCGCATATCCGCCTCTCTCCTCGTCGAGATCGCGCTTCGTAATCGCGATCGCCCCTCGGTAAAGGCCCGTCCTCAGCGCGCTCTGGCCGCTGCTATCGGCGACACGGAATACGTCCCGCCCGAGAGACTCCTCCATCAGTGCGACCGCGTGCCAGAAGTCCACCGAGTCGTTCGCGGTGATCAGGCCACCCGTTGAGTTCACACGATCGAAGAAGACTGCAATGGGCATCAGGGAGTCGGGCCATTGGGCGAGGTAACCGGCACGACCATTGGCTCGCGCGGCCACCGGAAGAAACGTCCCGTCGCCGGGAATACCATTTCCGCTCATGAACGCGGGACTGATTGGCATCTTCCTGCCCGCAAATTCCCCACGAGAGACGGTCCAACTGCGGGGGAGAACGAAAGCGGTCAAGCTCGTTGACTGCCCGTACGCCATGCTGTCCCTCAGCATGGGCGTGATCGCACGATTCACGACGGACGTTCCGTCGATGAACAATGCGAATCGCGTTGTTGCCAATGCGAACGGCAGCTTGAGCTCGAAGCGACCGTCTGCGCCTGGATCGGTTGAGTCGACGCACGAGCCGACCCGTACAAAGACCCGAGTGTCTGTCACACGCGCATCGTTGAGCGGGACAACCCGTCCACGAATAACGCTACCGACAGTGATGCTGGTGCTCGAGGTCGCGCCACCAACCGCAATGGTGGCAAGCGCAGTTCCCTCTCCGATTGCGATGAACGTGACTGGTGAGGAGTTCGGTACGGCCGACAGCACGCTGGTCGAGTTTGTGGTGACGACTGCGGAATCGACTCGAAGGGAAATTCCACCCGAATCCACCGCCGTCGCGGTAAGAGTCACGCGATCGCCAAGCCAGACGGTCGCCGCCGAACCAGAGAGGGTCAGCGCGGCGGGACGAAGTGTGGCCGAGACGCGTCGTGAAGGGCCGCTGAGAACAGCGATTAAGTATTCATGCCGGCCCGCGATGATTCCGGTTCGGGGGTTGAAACTCGCTCGCCCTGCGGCGTCCGTGCTTGCAACGACAGAAGGATCCGGGGCCCCTGCAACCGACAGCGTGGTGACGATTCCTGGAACCGCACGGCCGGCTGCATCGGTGACAAGGGCCACGACCGCGGCCGGTAGCTCGGCATTTGCCCGGTAAGTCAGCTGCGCGTCGCCGCTCACAATCGATATCGCCGCCGGTGGCCCGGGTGGCTGCGGCGAAGTCGGTTGCGTTGGTGTTCGCGGCGCGGATCCGGCATTCCCGTCACCACCGCAGCTCGTCACGACGCTGGCTGCACCTACCAACAGACTTGTCCATGCGAGGCGGCCGGCGCGATCGCGAAGACCGCCGATTGAGTTCATTTTCGAGAGTTCTCCGAGGCGAGTCGATGCTGCACGCAACGTTCTCAGATAGCGTCAGAGCCTCGTCAGAAGCACTCCGAACCTGCATTGTCGCCAGTCTATGGAGCGTGTCTTTGAGTCGCGGTATTCGGGATAGGTATTCCAATCGGGGTCGGTCGACTCTTCGTCGACCGTACGGCGCCCTCGCCGACCTCGCCTGCACCGCGTGAGGGGAAGCGGCGAGCCCGGCTTCTTCGCTCATGTGGAGGAGGCTCTGCTTGATGTCGAGCCCCGACGTCATTGGTCACTAACACCCCAAAGCCATATCGCGATTCGAGCCCATATTCCTTCCGCCCACACGCGCCCAGAGTGTGACCTTCCCGCTTTGAAGTCATGAGCTACCAACCTGACGCGCTCCCAGAAGACTTCATCGGCTGGCTCAACAAAGCTGTGCGCTTTCTGGCGCGCGCTCTAGACGAGGACGTTGAGCACAATGTTGCTGAACTGGGGACAGCAGGCATTGCGCACTGCTCGCAGCCACCTGATGGCAGCTCGCCGCGAGGCCCGAGGCCAAGCGCCTAACGTAGTTCGTGTGCGTAGGAATCTGAATGAGGTCATCTAGGTCGGGGACTCTCACCAGGAAGTACGCGACGCCCTCGAGGAGCTTCTTCCCGCAATTGCAACGCGCGAGGGCGAGTGCTCGGCGTTCCACTTTCGTAAGTGGTTCAACTAGCGAATGCGGTCTCTAGGAAAGCCTTCTAGTGGGTTGCGAGAATGGATGGAGTGCCGGCGAGTCCTGGCGGGTGGACAGACATGGGCTAGGCGTTGGTCACCTAACGGGTCGCTGCTGCCGACGGGGCTGAGAGAATGTGCGCGGCTGGCTCACTGCGTTCGCCTGCCGCATTGTTGTAAGGCCCCGCGGCAGAGCTTTGCGTCAGATAGCTAATCCAAAGAGGAAGAACATGTCGATTGACGTAGCGAATTGGCGCGCCTTTAAGCAGACCACCGGTTCCTGCATTCTAGCCAGCTATGGGGTTGCCAGCGCATACTTTGGTGGCCCCACGCCCACGACGATCTTCTCGGAATACTGCAGACAGAACGGTGGAGATCCTTCGCCACCAGCAACCGAGGAATCCGAGACAACTCGACTATTTGAGATAGAAGTCAAGAAGTCTTCGGGCTACAAAGCGCTCGCGGCTTTGCACGAGAGGGGAAAGGGCTGCCTAGCTGTCGCGCGAGGAAAATTCTATCTCAGGACATTCACGTATAGCTCGTTCGGTGAACTCAGAAATACGCTTGCAGCCGAAGAAGCGATTGCTCTGCTCTGCTTGGATGCAATCTTGCCAGGAACCGACTTTCACAGTATCGCGGTCGCTGCGGATATCAATGCCGATGTATGGGTGAACGATACGAACTTCGGCCTCATTCACGCTGCCTTAGAGTCCGACCTCTGGTCGAAGTATCCCGGAATAGGAAGGATTGGCGATGCGTTTTTGCTTCGTCCGCACCGCGACATGTTCTTGGACGCGCCGAGCGCAGTCGCAGGTTCAGCCGAGCCAGTCCGCGCCAACTAACGAGCGTTGCTGCGGCCAAAGGCATGAAGGTGGGCTGTATAACTGCGCAGCGCTCCGTGCTGCTCTGTTCACAGCAAATCTATGAGCGCCTTTGCAGCAGAGCGCGGCGTTATGCGGCAAATGAACCGAAGAACGATGCTCTTTAATTCCGATTTTGGCGACAATCGCGGGCCGCGCTTGCGTTCATCGCCGCCGAGAAGTCCCCGCGGATGATGGACCAGCCAGCGCAAATCCACGCATTCGGCAACAATTTTATGAGCTTGGAAGGCAATAAGATGCGTGTCCGGGTAGGTCGATCGATGCGACGCAGTCCAGTGATATGGTGCGCTCTTCTGCTGGCGTGCGGTTCGGAAGCGCGTGTCGCGCACGTCGATTCAGCCGCCGCGGTGGCGGCGCTTCGAGTCGCACTCGTACGGTTAGGGGTACAGGATCAGCAGGGGCGCGATTCCATCGCGATGGCCGTCGCGCGTGTCGATACGGCGTTTCTGCAGCGCATCGCGCGCGCGGACTCCGTGCGTACGCATTGGCTAAGATCGCACGTCGCCGCGCACGGTTGGCCGCGTCGATCGCTGGTCGGTGATACGGCGGCGACCGCCGCATGGTTGATCGTGCAACACAGTGCGGACGTGGCCTTTCAGGGCCAGATGCTGCCGCTCCTCGAGCAGGCGGCGAAAGCCGGCGAGGTAGGAAAGGCCGATGTCGCCATGCTCGCTGATCGGGTGGCGGTGCATCAGGGACGAGCGCAACGCTACGGTACCCAGTTTTCGCTCCACGATGGCAAATTGGCGGCGGACTCGATCGCGGACGTGGCGGCGCTGGACTCGCTTCGTTCGTCTGTTGGACTGCCGCCGATGCGCGAGTATGTCAGCGTGTTGGAGAAGGTGAATGGTCTGCCGGTGATCTGGCCACCGCGTATTGCACCTCGACGCGGAATGATTCGATGAGCACAGCGGAAGCGCTCGTGGTGAAGCGGCTTGGGCCGGGCGATCGCGATCTCGCGCGCGAAACTTTTCGGATGATGGCCAACGTCTTCGATGAGGGCGCCGGGGAACTCACCGACGTGTACATCACCGCACTGCTTGAACGTGATGATTTCTGGGCGATGGCGGCGCTCCAACATGATCGACCAATTGGCTCGATCACCGCGCACGTGCTGCCGATGACGCGCAGCGAGGCGCGCGAGTTGTTCATCTACGACTTGGCCGTGCAGTCGGCGCATAGGCGCCGAGGAGTTGGTCGACTGCTGGTCGACACGCTGTGTCGAGAAACGGCAGCTGCGGGCGTGAAGGTCGCGTTCGTCCCTGCGGACGCAGAAGATGAGGATGCTGTCGCCTTCTATGAAGCGATCGGCGGGGAGGCGGCCCCCGTCACCATCTTTACTTTCGAAGACCCGGACGGCGAGCGCGGTTTGATGTAGTTTATTAGTCTCTGCGTGCGATCAATTCTTGGAGGCAATGATGCGTCGTCCCGCTTTTGCAATAGCAACTGCACTCATCGGCTTGTCGTTCGCGAGCTGCAATTGGGCCGGATCATCGGGAGACTGCGCAGGCGTCGGCTACTACGCACTCGCGCTTCCTGTTCGCGACGCACGCGGGACACCTCAGGCGCTGGGCGCCCAGGTCGCGCTGTCTGACGGCGACTACCGCGAGCAAGCCAGCACGTCGACCGACTCGCTCACGATCTATGCCGCTGACGAGCGCGGCGGACGCACCTACGACATCCTGGTGACGAAGCAATACTACCGCGATACGCTGATACGCGGCGTGAAGACGCGCGGCGGTGGTTGTGTGACTGGCAACGAGCGCCCACCTGTGATGACTACTGTGCCAATCGTGCTGACACTCGCAGCGGGCGCGCCGGCTGCCCGGTCGTTGCGATTGCTGCCCGATCGAATGCTGCTGGACCGTTCACCGTCCAAGAGCGCCGGCGCATTCACTCCTCTCCTCGATGCCGATTTAGGCGTGACCCGCGATATCCGATGGAGCATTTCTGGTGACACCGCCTCGGTGTTGTTCAATCCAGCAACCGGCGCGCTGCAGTATCGGTGTCTGGCCAAGAGCGGCTATCTGACCGTCAGGGCGACCGCGGTAGCGGATACCTCGCTCGTGGCGACGGCGCAGCTATCGGTGCAGGGGCATCCGGCTTCGCCTACCGATCCGCCGTGTAGCTGACGTGCAAGCGTACCTGGATCCTGACCAGTTTCCGTTCACCGCCGACGAGGTGCGCGCGGCTGTGGAATGGCTCGCCGAGGGCGCTGACAGGGAGGCACTTGCTGGCTTCATCCTTGAAGTGTGCGCGAGGCTTCGCGCTGAGAAGGAGCGCGCGGCACTGGCTCGTGCGCGCGGTAGCACCGATCCGGAGGATATCAACGACATTGTCCTAGCGTTTCCCGAGGAGCTTTATGCGGCGCTGTCGCTCGCCGGTCCGGACACCGCGTTGCGAGTGGTGACGCTGCTGTCGGGGTGGCGTGCGCAGACGGTCAGATCTCGGAGACATCTCGTGATGCGCGAGCACGGCTGCCACCAGAACGCCCAGCCCACAGCGGCGGTGCTGGCGGAGCTGGAGGCGTTTGAGGGGAGTATTGTTGCGGCTTGGGACTCGGTGAGGGCGAAGGTTGCCGAGAGGCGAGAGCGACTCGGATAGGCAATCTTCCTAAAGCCTTCCTGCGTCGCGCTGATTTTGAGACCGAGAGAGTCAGCGCCAGCGACGCACCTGCGTTGGGGACCGATCCACGTGTGGGTCCCACGAGCGCGCGAGCGGGACCCCGCACACCCCTTTCACGAACCTCGGCGAAGCGACACGATAGGCTCCGATAAACACGTCCTAGCGCGCTTCAAGCAGGCCTCGCGAAGCGTCTGCGACGATCGTATCGTAGTGGTGTTGCATCATATGTCGCTCGCTTCGCTGCATAACCCGTGAGGGTGTTTCGCCGCGTAGAGTGGCGTGGTAAGCGGTCGCTCGCGGGGTATTGGGGCGGTATGGCCAGCGATATGTGGTCGAATCCTGACATGTCGATATTCATCGAGCCTCGTGACGTACGGTCGAAGCGCCGACTCAGAGACCTGCCTCCAATGGGCGGGGCCTCTGTCGAGATTCCGACAGGATCAGGGACTTGGTCTGTCTTTGCTGAATCCTATCGGCGAGCCGGCGATGCGCTCGCTTCGGCCGCCATCGCAGCGCCATTAGGGCATCCTGGATTCGCGCTCTCAATGATGTTTGTGTATCGACACTACATCGAGCTGCACTTGAAGTCGCTCCTTCGCGACGCTGGTGAACTGCTAGACTCGCCCGAGTCGATACCACCGCGACACTATCTCGTCACGCTCTGGGAGCGCGTCAGAGCGCTCCTCTTGAAGATCGATGGTCGCTCGCCCGACGCGTGGTATCTTCGCGTTTACCAGATCATCTCTGATTTCGACGCAGTCGATGAATCATCGTTCGCGTTTCGTTATCCGGTTGCCACGGATGGATCTCCGTCATTGTCGGGTTCGCTCAGAATCGACCCGGAGAACATTCGCCACATGATTGCCGAGCTTCACGTCTTCCTTAGCGGCGCGACAACACAGATCTTCGAATACACGCAGCTCAAGCGGGCCTATGACTCGCTCGATGACCCGTACGACTAGATGGCAAGCACAATCAGCGCCACTTCACGGTGGCTACTGCGGACGGGGCAGAGGCTTGGAGTGCGGCTGGCTCGCTCCGATCGCCTGCTGAGTTCTTGCAATGCCCCGCCGCAGAGCATGGCTTTAGGTGGACAACTAGCACCGCGCGAGATATAGATCGCCATCCAGCCAGCAGCGAACTGCAAATCCTGCATTCTTGACATCCCAATGACATCCTTTGCTCCCTCCGAATCGCCGCCGCGAGAAGCGTCTCCGTGGGTACGCGTCGCAATCCTGCTCGTTTCTCTTGTGGCGGCGAGCGTGGTTGCGTATCGGACTACAGGTGCAGCGCTACCGACTAGCCCACAGGACTCGTTTCTCTTTCAGAGCGCACTGCTGCTGATCGTCTTGGGTGTTTCTCTGGTAGAACATCGGTTCACAAAGCCAGCGGATGCGCTCATAAACTCCCTCGGCGGAATCGTGGCCCTCTTGGGAGTGTCTCAAGTCGCGCCGAGATTCGCATGGTGGGCGGTGTTCAGCTACTGCGTTCTTGTCTTCGTCTCAGCGACGGTATGCGTCGCCATCAGCTCTGGTGTAAAGATCGCTGGCCGGCAGGCGCGCATAGCCGCACTGACATACGGACCAGCTGTAACGCTCGGAAAGGCAAAACTTCTCTACTCGATTCTATTTCTGTTCGGACTGTATGCCTTTAAGGAGCTGCAGTCACCGCAGACTGTCGAGCTGGTGCTCTTCTGGGGCTTGTCGATGGTGATCTGGCCATTGAGTTTACCATCTCTGCTACAGATGCTCGCCGTGCGCAACGTCAACGCGTCTGCTCAACGAATTGGACGGCTTGTACGAACCGACTGGCCAGACTTGGTGCGTGTCGCGCTGGAGCCGGGAGCGATCTGGGAGCGCGCGCGACCTGCCGTGGTTCAGCATGCAGACGGTCTACAATGCATGGTGATTCCACTGTACGCACAGCCCCAAGACACCCAGACCATCGGTACTGGGATATGCATTCGAACGAAAACCTCGACTCTTCCGGGTCTAGAGTCAGGTAGCGTATACTCGCTCCCGAGTCCCGAGGCCTCCGAAGGTGATGTAGTTAGTGATGCGCTTGGTGTAGAAGCCGGAACGCCCCTCTTGGGTTTTGTGGTTGAAAACTCTACGATCGGAGCGATTCGATTCGAGGCGTGGGATCCGACGGTATGCCGCGAGGGGATGCTCGTATTCGCAGTGATCGGGGGTCAGCGAGTTCTCTATCAGATCACCGATGGAGTGACACAAGAGGAATCGCTGGAAGACGGACGGCACGGCTTTCAGGTTGCGACCGCAGCACAGATAGGAATCAGCGACGATCGCAATGGCTTCGTCAAGTTTCCGTGGTTGCCACCAATGAACGCGCCTGTGTTCGCGGCATTGCGCGAGGACTTTACCGACGAATCGCCAGCGGCGACCAGCGAGTACACGTACGGATTCTTGTCCAATTCTTCGATCCCGCTCGTCGGAGACTTCATAAACGCGATCGACCACCACACAGCCATTCTTGGTGTGACCGGATCGGGCAAGACAGAGCTGGCGTTCGACATGATTCGCCACGCGATCTCGCATGGAGTTCGCGTTGTCTGCATCGATCTGACAGCTCGCTACGCTGCCCGGTTGAGTGACCTATCGCCGCAGAATCTTTCTCTCACTCCGCAAGTATCAGAGAAGCTAGGCGAGCTGATGTTTGATGCTGAAACTGGAGCTTACGGTGCGGGAAACGAGAAGAAGGCGCTGAAGGCTTTCAATGAACCATTGAGAAACGACGTCCGGAAGTCGATGAATGACTTCATGTCTACGGCAAGAGGCGCGAGTCTCCTCGGGCTGATCACTCTGGAGGAGATCTCAAACACAAAAGCGACCCTCGCCATTACGGAGATGTACCTAAGCTGCTTGCTTGAGTGTGCACGCCAACGAGTGGCTGCTCGCGAGCGAGTCCTCGTTGTGCTTGAGGAGGCGCACACGATTGTTCCCGAACCGGGTACAATGGGACTCGGCGACTATGATTCACGAGGAATGGTCGCAAAGATCGCACAGATTGCGCTGCAGGGTAGAAAGTATGGCGTTGGCCTGCTAGTCCTCTCTCAGCGCACTGCGACCGTGAGTAAGTCGATTCTCACACAGTGCAACACGACAATCAGCTTCGCGTGTATCGACGACACCAGTTTAGGGTTTCTTAAGAATGTTTTCGGAGCAGAGTACACAGCTCTCTTGCCGAACCTGCGTTCGCTTCAGGCCGTCGCATACGGAAAAGGTGTTCGGTCCGAGCGACCAATTCTGTTTGATATTCCGTTCAAGCAGGAGAAGAAGGATGCCGCTGATCTGTCAGACGGACGTGCGTCTGTTCTCGCAGCCGACTAATGCGTCACCGCTCGCGAGCTAGCGCATAGCATTGTGTCAATGCAGGGCGGCGTCCATCTAACCTTGCGTTGCTGCCGCCAAATGCTGGAAAGATCAGTGCGGCGACTGCAGGGCTTTCGCGATAGCCTGAAGGGCGGTGCGAATGCCCCGCTTCTTTCAGTGCAGGCGTTCGCTGCAGAACGCGGGCTTTAGGTGGCAACAGCCTTTCTTCAATCGAGTATGAATCGCGATCTCGAGCGCCGAATAGCCTATGCGTTTCAAGACAGCTGCCCGAGCTGTCCAGCCGGTGTGGTGTGCGAGTCCGAGTCGCCTGACTTCCTTCTGCGAACCGCGCGAGGGGTCTTGGGAATTGAGGTCACACAGCTGTATCGCCCGGCGCGAAAAGGTGAGCTTCCGCGCCAAGCGCGCGAGCGATACTTGGATGATCTCGTGCTGGAAGCACGCAACCTCTATGAGAGTCGCGGTGGTCTTCCGATGGATGTTGCAGTCATGTTTACAGCCGGTGCACCTCCTAACCCACGTAGGCGACGCGAGCTCGCGGCCTACATCGCGGATGCGGTGCTGAGGCGTAACGTTCCGGATCTCACTCCCATTGTGATCGAGAGCGATGAAACGAGCTATCAAACTTTCCCAAATGAGATCGCTTGGGTTCGCGCGTACAGATACGGCGTGACAACCGAGTCTTGCTGGGTTGTTCAAGACTTCGATTGGGGCGCGCCGTACTCAGAGAGCGAACTGGAGAGGCTCGTGGCACAGAAGGAAACGTTGTTTGAGCAGTATCGGTACAACTGTGACGAGGCCTGGCTGCTGATCGCCGTAAACGTTGGCGATTTATCCTCACGTTTTGAGATCCCGCAAGCGCCGAGACGTCTCGCCAGTTCACTTTTCACACGAGTAGTCCTCTTCGACGCGCAGAGCCTTCAATCACTTGAACTATGGCAAGTACCGCGTACTGCCACCTAACGATTGCTACTACAGACGGAGCTTTAGTTCGGTACGCGGCTGGCTCGTTTCGCTCGCCTGCCTCATTTTTGTAGTACTCCGCCGCAGTGCTTGGCGATATGCCTGCACTTGATGGTCGTCCTTCAAGGCCGATACGTTCTTGCAACGAAGACTACTCTCGAACGTTCACTGCTTTGCCGCTAGATGTGGTGCATGCTGATCGAACACTCCATGTCCAGACGGTTGATCCACATATAGCTTCGTAAGTGCGCCATACCACGACAATTGTCGAAACACCTCGGTGTCTCTCAGAGGCGGCCTCCTGAGACTGATGATGACAGGCCTTGTCCATGTCGTGCTGGGACCGACGAGTTTCTTTGTCGGTTTCTTGATTTCAGAGGCATGTTCTGTTGTTTCACAACTCATCATTGAGGAGGGTACACATATGGTCCAAAAGGCTTCGGAGATGCTCCGGTCACGTGTGTGCATATTTAAGAAGGCCATCATTGCTTCTTGGGAGTTCCGCCTCCCTTACAGGCTCAGCCTGCTGACGAGCTCGTGAGAGTCGAGCGAAAAGGGACGACTGTTTTTTGTACAGGCATCGCGTAGCTGTGCCCTTGATGCTGTTGCTGATTCGAGACATCGCCATTCCTGCTGCCGTCGATCACGGGGGTGTAACGGTTGTGGGGTCACGGCATCGTCCTCTTGGAAAATTGGCGCGACCCCACAACCGCATCTCGTTGCAGCGCTCGCGGCAGAAGTCAGCGTTAAACCGGCAACTCTTTCAGTCGAGTTCAATGATTCGTCTACTATTCTTCGCTGCACTCATGCTTCTCCCGGCTTGCATGCCAGCGCAGAGTCCCCTGCCGGCCACCATCGGCCGCGTCGCGCTGCGAGCCGCGCGCTCGTATCCGATGGACAGCGCCGTGCACTATGGCCGCGACTCGATCGTGCTGGTATTTCGAGATTCCTCGCTGACGCCGGAACGTCGAGATGCCGGAACGTGGATGTTTGGCCCACCAGCGACCAAGGCGGAAGCAGACGGATGTCCGCCCGAGAAAGTTCTGGGACGCCGCATCGCGCGCGCGGTATGGTCGGCGATGGGTAAGCCGACGCAGCTGCAGCAAGTCGTTGTGCGGATCCGCGGACCGCGCGTTGGTGATGCGTTTGACTATACCGAAATTGCGTCGGACTTGTACTATCCTCGGATGCAGCTGGCGGGACGGTGGGTCGGAGACTCGATCGGCCGTACAAGTCCACGTCGCGAAATCAAGTAGTAGCAGGTGGCACTCGTTTGGCGGCGTGGAGCAATTGGCATTCATCTCGATAGCTGGTCCGTACCATACGTTCATTGTTTCGAGGAGCTTCCTTCAATGGCCTAGCGATACGACGACCCGCGGTGGCTGCGAGTTGACCAGATCATCGTGCTGCTGATGTCCGCACTGTTCGTGGCCAGTGTGCTTTCGTGGCGAGGGGTGCCGGTGTTCGGCAGCGAACCTCCGTTTCGGCCGCTAGGCTCGGTGTATCTCTCAGGAGCCATGTTGCTCCAAGCGATCGCCGCACTCTTCTCACGAAGACGATTTTACGTCGTGTCGTACAGCTTGATGGCGATTTCGCTGGCGGGCCTTTGGCTCGGCGTAACGGCTCGCTAACAGTATTCAATGGGCCGGCGGTATACCTGCGCTCGAACGCTTGACAACGCGCTTCTACTAACGCGTTCACACACACCTGCTGCTGCAGGAAGTGCTCGCGCACATAGACGCGAACACTTCCGCAGTTCGTGCCGGTGATAGTTGTCGAGGTGTTCGGTGCCCCTGCGCAGTGCTCGGCGGAGCCCCTACCGATTCAGCCAGTGCGCAAACTTGACCAAAAACGTGTTGTCCGGATGCACATCCATCAGATGCCGATAGTCATTCGTCCATGAGCGCCCGTCGTTCGCGGCGACATCCTCCACGCGGCCGTGCGCCCACACGAAGAACATGGTCGACCCGGGGCGATACTCCCATCGCACGACGCTGTTCGTTCGCAGTTGCGACGTGGTGAACGCGAGGTTCGCGGTGGCCGGCGCGGTGTACGGCTGGAATCGTTCGGCATACTCGTCGGCACGCGGTGTTGCACTGACTTCGCGCATGTTGGTGTAGCTGCCACGGCTCACGAAGGGCTGGCCGTAGAATTCGAACGACAGCGTCCGCGTGAACGTGACATTCGTGCGAAGACTCATGGAGACGGTGTTCTGGTCCAGGCGCGCGAACGCGTAGTGCACCTTGCCGCCGCTATCCGTGAAGTTGCCGAACCACTGCTGATCGTTGACGTTGGTCGAGAACGACGAGCCGAGGCTGAACTGCAAGCGCGTGCTGGGGCGTATTGTAAGACTCGGGCTCAGTGAACGACTCGTGGAGCGGCCTTCGTCGGTTCTGCCCAGGTTGAACCACAAACCACCGGACACGCGCTTGCGCGAATCGGTATTGATGCCGCCCCAGGGAAAGATGCCGGGCGACATGCGCAGCAGCGGGCCACCGCGCGTGCAACGATCGCAGTAGCTCTCGGTCAACCGGTTGAACGTGCTACCCAGGTGCACGTCCCAGTTGCTCCTGAGTCCCATATGCCCGTTCACGTTCACGGCGTTGTCGAGACGGTCACCGGAGGTGTTCCACGTCTCCCAATGATTCCCGTTCACCTGCGCCCACCGGTAGATCCCCTTTGCATTGTTGAACGACAGGGCGCCCCATGTGCTCCAGTCCATCACGTCAGCGCGGCGAAGGAAGCCGACATCGTTGACATCGAACCCCATCGACTGCCGCTGCAACGACGTCTCAAAACGCGTTACGCCGCCGCCGTACTTGCCGAACTTGACCTGCGCCGAGTTGCCCGCGAGTGACGTGCGGGTGGTGTCGAGCGCATAGTTGTCGCCGGGTTGCTGGTAGAAGTGCACGCCATTGCGCTGCGTGCGAGCGATCATGGCCGCACTTCCCTGCACGGCGGAGCCAGCCACCATCGCATTGAGTTCGTACTGCTTCTTGTAGAACCGGTGGCGGTACGTCGCGCCGCCCGTGAACGCGCTCCGATGCAGGTACGCATCGGTCCATTGATCGAGATTGCGATTCACTCCCGTCGCGATGACACCAAAGCTCGACTCGCCGCCCCGAAAATCCTGCTGCGCGCGCGCGACCGCAAAGTTCGTGAGCGGTTCAACGGTGCGACCCTGTGTTCCCGAGACCTCGCGCGTCACCGCATCGAGCACGCCAAAGGAGAGCCCGCGGGTGGTGCGTCCGGTGACCTTCGTCGCGGCGGCCACCGACGTGGCGATGGGTGTCGACGCATCGCCATAGAGACCGCGCAGCGTGGGTGATCGGCCAATGCGACGGGAGTAGAAGAGGCCTTCGTTCGTACTGCAATCGACCACGATGTAGCAGTTGAGACCGAAGTTGTAGAGTCCAGTGCCTTCCAAAAAGAACGGGCGCCGCTCGGCGAAGAACACTTCAAACGCCGAGAGGTTGACGACGGCGGGATCGGCTTCGACCTGCCCGAAGTCTGGGTTGACCGTGGCATCCACGGTCACATTAGGCGTCAGCCCCAGCTTGAGATCGGCTCCACCGCTGATCTCCTGCGCGCGCGAATACTGCCCCACGCTCGCCGAGCGCTGAACGTTGCGTGTCACGATGTACGGCGTGAGTTCCGCACGCCGGTCGGTGGTGATGTTGCGCAATCCCTCGAGCCGTCCGAGCTGCGACGCGAGGCTGTTTTTCGTAGGCACATACGCGGGCCACGCCGAGCGCTCAATCAACCGCTCGGTGTCTCGCCAGACGCTGAAGCCAAAGGTGTGTGATTCGGCGGCGGCGTAACGCAACTGCGACAGGGGAATGCGGAACTCCGCCGTCCAACCAAGCGAGTCCACGCGCGTGGCGACGTCCCACACACCGTTCCACGAGCCGTCTTCCTGCGTGTCGTTGCTGATCGCGTAGTCGCGCTGCACGCCATCGGGATTGACGGCAAACTCGTAGCCCGTGCGACCATCGCCATAGCTGTCGATGATGAGCTTGATCTGATCGGACGGGCCGCGTTGGTCACGACGCGACAGCGCATGCATGATGCTGTCGGGGTGTGGATCGTGCATGCGCGTGAACACATAGAGGTTTCGCGCGTCGTATGCGACTTGAAACTCAGTCTGGAACGCCGGTGCGCTGTCGATCTTCGGCGAGAACTGCCGGAAGCCGGTGATTTTGGGCGCCTGCCGCCACACGTCGTCGTCGGCGCGGCCGTCGATGTTGGGTGCGCGTGCGGTAAGGAACGCGGTCGCGGTTGGCGCCGAGGCGGGCACTTGCGTGTGGACCACGCGCGCGGGCGACAACAGCAGCAGGGCGGCGACGAGAGGAGGGAGGCGCTTCATCGGTGTCCGGGAGGGTTGGTCCCCTTGGGACAGCGGGATTGCGCGATTGGTTGGATTGCTCGGGGGCGTGCGATTCGTCCCACTGATGAGTGCGAGGGGACACGGGGGCCATTGTTGCTCTCGGCGCCCAGGTACGTTTAGGTCTGTGGCGATTCTGTCTCAATGAGGTGCTCATGATCCGCGCACTCGTCCCCGTCATTCTGACGCCGTTGCTCTGCTGGACAATCGGGTTCGGTTCTGACCGGTCCGCTGATCGTCAAACCAAGTCGCCATGTCAGATAGATGGTGAGGGGTACGATGAGCAGGCCTTCGCGCGGTTCAGAGTGGTGCTTTCAGATTCCGGCGAAACGGGCGAACACTTTGCGAGCCTGCGGAACGAGCTTGGAATAACTGGCGTGAAGTTCAGCGACCTCGTCGTGGTTAACGACAGCACGAAGTGCCGCCGCGCGATTACTGCGTGGAAGGCGCACTACAGCGCTTTCGGACCGGAACACGCCGACATGACCACGTACGTACAGGGCGGTCTGCTCGTCCGCATGAGCCCAAACCGCTACTCGCTCGCTTTGGCGGTCTTTCACCAGTACAGCGGCGCCACTTTCTTTGTCACCGACTCCAACTTCGTGATGGTCAAGCCATTCATGTAGCGTGTTTGACCGGATCGCGTCGAAGTCGCGAGAGGAGGAGCGCTGATACAGTTCTGGCCGATCCCGTTGCATGAAGTCGACAGTCTTATCCGCAGGCTCGAGATTGCGAAACGGGACGATGCGGCGCTCTTGGGCTATGAGCTATTCGAATCGTCGGACGCACCGCCGTTGTTCTGCTGAATCGTGCGCTGATCAACCCTCACGCTCGGCACGTCCATACCGGTCGCTCGCACAGTTTGCCGCATACTCGCGCCCACGATCAGTGGGGCACGGACGCGTCGGCACCGATCGCGTTCAGCCCGGCAACAATTTCCACGGGCAACTGCAGCTCCGATACCGCGAGGTTCTCGCGCAGGTGAACGAGCGACGACGTGCCAGAAATGAGCAGCATGTTCGGCGCGCGCTGCAGCAGCCAGGCCTGTGCAACCTGCATTGGCGTCGCGCCGAGTGATCGCGCGGCGTCATCGAGCGCCGCGGACTGCAGCGGGGAGAATCCACCGAGCGGGAAGAACGGGACGTACGCGATCCCTTCCGCCGCCAGGGCATCGATGAGGGCGTCGTCGCCGCGATGCGCGACGTTGTACATGTTCTGCACGCAGACGATGTCGGTGATGGCTTGCGCCTCACGCACCTGAGTCAGCGTGACGTTGCTCAGGCCGATGTGCCGTATGAGGCTTGCCGCTTTCAGTTCGGCCAGTGCAGTGACTTGCGCTTCGATCGATGCCGTGGAGAACCCCATGCCGTGCGCTCCGCCCATCGCACGGTAGTTCACGACATCGAGCACCTCGAGGCCGAGGTTGCGGAGGTTGTCATGGACGGCCGCAACGAGCTCCTGCGGCGAGTCGGCGCGCAACCATGACGCGTCGGTCCCGCGTCGCGCACCGACCTTGGTCACGATTGTGAGGTCATCCGGGTACGGGTTCAGCGCCGCCCGGATTGTCTGATTGGTGACATGCGGGCCGTAGAAGTCGCTCGTGTCGATGTGGTTCACGCCCGCGTTTATGGCCGCGCGCAACACGGCGATGGCCATCTCGGGATCGCGCGGCGGCCCGTACACGCCCGGTCCGGCGAGCTGCATGGCTCCGTAGCCGATCCGGCGCACGGTGATGGTGGAGTTGGGCAGCGTGAAGGTGCCACCAAGCTGAGTCTGAGACATCGTGAGGCTCCGGGTATGGGCTGGCCCCACTGCTGGGGGCCGATATGTTATCGCTGATAACATATATAGCATATCATTGGAAATCAACGGCGGTAACACGGAAGTGTTATCTTTGATACATGGTCGACGATTCACTTGATGTCCGGGAGCGGATCCTGCGCGCGGCGACTGCCCTGCTGCACGAGGGAGGGCGAGAGGCCGTCTCGACCCGTGCGGTCGCGGCTGCCGCCGGCGTCCAGGCGCCTACGCTCTACCGACAGTTCGGCGACATGCAGGGCCTGCTGCACGCGGTAGCCGGTGAGATGCTGGCCGCGTACGTGCAGCAAAAGCGGGTTCTCGAGGACACCGAAGACGCTATCGCCGACCTTCGGCGCGGATGGGAGCACCACGTCGCCTTCGCCTTGGCCAATCCATCGGCGTATCTGCTGATCTACGGTGAGTGGAACCACCTTGGCCAATCACCGGCGCTTCGTGAGGCCGAGGCGATTCTGCACGCCCTTGTCGCGCGCGTGGCGCAGTCCGGAAGGCTGCGCGTGAGTGTGCCACATGCCGTCAGGATGGTCTCAGCGGCGTGCCGGGGTGTGGCCCTGTCGCTCATCGGAACGATCGAGTCCGAGCGCGATGACCGTCTTTCGCACGACACGCGCGAAGCGGTGCTGACGGCGATCACGGTCGATCCGGATGCAACGAGCGATCAGCGCGCCGATCGCGGTACGAACCAAGTGGTCGCGCGCGCAGTCGCGCTTCGGGCCTCGCTGGATTCCGCAGCCGACGCCCTGTCGCCGGCCGAGGTGCAGCTGATGCGCGAGTGGCTCGACCGGCTCTCTTCCGCCAATTGATTCAGCGGTCGCGGTCGCGTGTGACCGCGAGAGCGGTTCCTGATGTGCGTGCTCGCGTCAGGCGATGTCCAGCTCCGACATCCGCCGCGCCAGAAACCGCCGCTCCGGCTCCTGCTGCGCATACTCCAGCGCGCGCGCATACGCCGACCGCGCTTCATCCCGGCGACCCAATCGCCGCAAGAGATCCGCGCGCGCCGAGTGCGCGAGATGATGCGTCGCGAGCGTCGAATCGCCCGCTAGCAGTGCGTCGATTAGTGCCAGTCCTTCGGCCGGCCCGTCGCGCACTGCGACGGCAACCGCGCGATTGAGCTGCACCACCGGCGAGTCGTCGAGCTGTACCAACAAGCCGTAGAGCTCCACGATCTGCGCCCAGTCGGTGTCGGCTGCTGTGAGGCTCTCGGCATGAACAGCGGCGATCGCGGCCTGCAATGCGAAGGGGCCGGGTCGTCCGCCGCGCAGCGCTGCTTCGGCGAGCGCGCATCCTTCGGCGATCTGCGCGGCGTTCCAGCGCGTGCGGTCCTGATCTGACAGCAGCACAACATCACCCGCGGCGTCGGTGCGCGCATCGCGCCGCGCATCGTGCAGCAGCATGAGCGCGACGAGCCCAGTGACCTCGCGCTCGGGGAGGAGTTCGCGCAGCAGACGGCCCAAACGGATGGCCTCTGCGCAGAGATCCGCGCGCACATGCGCGTCACCGCGCGACGCAGCGTAGCCTTCGCTGAAGACGAGATACACTACATGCAGCACCACGTGCAGTCGCTCGGCGAGTTGTGCGCGCGTTGGCACTTCGTAGGGAATGCGCGCGTCGCGGATCTTCGCCTTTGCACGCACGATGCGCTGCGCGATGGTCGATGGCGTCGTGAGGAATGCGCGCGCGATCTCCTCGGTGGTGAGTCCGCACACCTCTCGCAGCGTGAGCGCCACCTGCGCATCAGCGGCGAGCGCCGGGTGACAGCAGGTGAAGACGAGGCGCAACCGATCATCGGCGACGCCGTCGATAGTGTCTTCCCACCCGGTGTCGGGTTCGACCTCGGTCGCGAGCTGATGCGAGAGCAGTGCGACTTTCTCGTCGTGCGCTGCACGCCGGCGTATCCGGTCGATAGCGCGGAAGCGTCCCGTCGACACGAGCCACGCGCGCGGATTCGCTGGTACGCCGTCGCGCGGCCATCGCTCCATCGCGGCCACGAACGCATCGTGCAGCGCTTCTTCGGCGGCGTCGAAGTCGCCGAGCAAGCGGATGAGCGTGGCCAGCACACGCCGCGACTCGGCGCGATACACCTCGTCCAGGGTGTCGCGCGCCGCGTCGTTGTGCGGCGGGAATTCCGTCAGGCGCTCGCGCCCGCGGCGTCACGCTTCATCGCGACGTCGTCGGAGTTGGATTGGCTGAAGTCCACGATGGGGCGCACTTCGATGCTCCCGGTGCGCGCTGACGGGATCTGCGCCGCGATCTGGATCGCTTCGTTTAGGTCGCGCGCCTCGATCAGATAGAACCCGCCGAGCTGCTCGCGCGTCTCGGCGAAGGGCCCGTCGGTGGTGGAGAGCTTGCCATTGCGGATGCGCACCGTGGTGGCGGTGTGCACGGGGGTGAGTGCCTCGCCGGCCACGTAATGGCCAGCACTCTTCGTCCGTTCGGTGAAGGCGAAATACTCCCCCATGAAGGCGTCGCTCTCCGCCTTGGGCATGGTGGCCAGCTTTGCTTCTTCGTCGTAGATCAGGCAGAGGTACTTCATGAGAATGTCTCCGGATGGAGGGTCGGTGGGCGTCCGGGATGGCCGCCTCGACCCTGGTCGAACGGGGGATCGTCAATTCGACATCGTGGGGGGCGGTCGGGGAAGGGAGGTGCGCGACGGCCGACCTTAGGTGCGACTGCGGTCGCCGATACTCGATGAAAACCATAGAATTGAGGAACCTTTCACAGAGATTCCCATGATTCGCAATGTCGCCCTTGGTGTTCTCGCGGTCGCCGCCCTCCTTGTCAGCTCGGAGCGCCCGCTGCGGGCGCATCAGATCGCGACTATGACTCTCGATGTCGTGTCCGCAGACTCATCGCGTCAGGTCACGTTTGGCCTTCGCGCAATGGGAGCTGGTCTCAAGTCAGTCGCTGGTGATTCGCTGCTACGGACTCCGTATCATCTGACCGTGACCGACGAAGAGTTCTACGCGCTCGTCAGGAAAGAAGGCGATGGTGACGTTCGCGTTTCTGTCCGTCGTGCAGATGGCATGTCCGGTTCGTCTGGTTTAGGCATCACCATGATCGTGGCGTCGCGCGGCCATCTCGCTGTAACCGGGTTCGCTCACTGAGCATGGTGTTGTTACGACAACACGTGCCGCGCCCGAAGCGCGCGCGAGTACACCACCATGATCAGGCCTAATACTGCGACCACCACCGTCACGATCGCCGCGCCTGTATTGGCGTAGACTCTCGAGGTGCCGTCCACCAGTTCGACTACGTCAGCCAGTAGAATGCAGCCGAGCGAGAGACCGAAGATAGAGACGGCTACTTGGCGCCTAAGGAGCAGTAGCAGCGTAGCGACCAGCGATCCGTACGTTCCGATCGCTGTCAGGACAATCAGCCATGCTGGCTTGGCCGCGTAGTACGCGATCTCGTCGGCACGCAGGCCGGGCAACTTCCCGAGTTGCGCAAGCTGAATGGTCGCAGCTCCGGCTGCGTACCACAGCAACATCAGTCCGCCTACTACCCACAGATGCCAAGGCGCGCGCGGCTTCAATGGATTCTGGCCACGGCTATCTGTCATGTTCCGCATTCCGCGTGCGAGGTGAGGTGTCACGGGAGACGCGGAGAATGTATCCCATGAACTTCGTGCGCGGTGTTCGCGCACATGGACGCGCATCATCCACAGTTGTCTCTATGAGGTTGGGGCGAGCCGGGCAGTCCGTATCGCGGGTAGCGACCTATTTGCTCCTGGTGCGCGCAGCATACCGCGCCAAAAACGTCTCAACGCCCTCCCGCGCGCACGCCACAATCTCCGCCTTTGGCGGCACCCGTCCCGTGAGCATTGCGCGGTCGAGCGACTCACCGGCTACGAGATACGCAAACTGCGCCGCGGCGCGTTTGCGATTGGATACGCGGAGCCCCGCCGGCCGCAGATGGCCGAGCCCAATCGCGAGTGACTCAATGACCTGCGCCGGAACGCGATCGTAGTACTCGTGCGCGAGTGCCGGCAGCGTGCGCGACTCGGCGATAACGAGTCGCCGGAGCGCGATCACCTCGGGCCGCACGATCGCGAGCGCGTGCCGGCGGCCCAGGTCGAATAGCGCGCGGCGAAGTGAACGCGGCGCAATGCCGTCCACGAACTCCTCTCGCAACTCCCGCGCGAAGCGCTCGGCGAAGTCGATCACGCCGAGCACGATCTCGTTGAAGAGTGCGTCCTTCTCGGGGAACTGGTAGTGCACCGTGCGCTTGGCGACACCGGCTTCCGCGGCGATGTCCTCCATGGTCGTGCCTGAATATCCGTCGCGCAGGAAGCACACGCGTGCCGCGTCGACGATTGCTTGACGCGTCCGCGCGACACGCGCCGTGTCGGCACTCGCGCGCTCTTTCGATATTGCACTCATGGGTGCAATATCGTAGTCTCGGGTTCCTTTCACCAGACTTCGGAGCGACGCATGACCACAGGCGAGGCTTCAGCGCGAACAGCGGGGCAGGCCGACGGCCGACCCTTCGATCGTAGCGCGGCGATCACGCGATCACTGCTTGGTTATGGCGTGATCGTTGGCCCGATCTATCTCGCCACGGGAATTGGCCAAGGGCTCATGCGCGACGGCTTCAGCTTCGCGCGTCATCCTCTCAGCGTGCTCGCGAATGGCAATGGCGGTTGGATACAGACGACCAACTTTGTCGTCAGCGGTCTGATGGTCATTGCCGCCGCGATCGGCATGTGGCGTGTGCTTCGTCCGACTGGTCGCGCCGCGACTGTCGCACTTGGCACCTACGGTGTCGCCATGATCGCGGCGGCGGTCCTCAAGGCCGACCCGATGGATGGCTTTCCTGTCGGCACGCCGCTCGGGCCACCCACGTCGATCAGCCCCATGGGGCTTGGCCACTTCGCCGCCGGCGGCATCGGCTTCGTCGCGGTTGCCGTGAGCGCGCTGCATACGTCGCGCGTGATGCAGCGACGTCGCGAGAGCATAATGGCGCGCCTTTCGCTTGCCTCTGGCGTAGTGATTCTCCTCGGCTTCTTCGGCGGCTTTGCGGTGCCGGTGCTGGCCAAGGGCTCGATCGGGATCTGGATGGCCGTCGTTGTGGGCTGGGTGTGGCTCGCGGTGCTGTCGGTGCAGCTCTACCGGGTGTCTCCGGATCCACGCTGCGCCCCCTAACACGGCGCGACCGAGGCGCTACTATAAAAGGGTCCTCGCACCGGCGGATGCCTCAGGCGTGCTTCCCTTTGAGCGAACTTGGCGTCCGCGCGGGATGGCCGTGATGAGCCTTGGATTGCTGCTTCAACCAGCGGCTGCACTCGTAGGACGACGCTATCGCGCCCTTCAACTCGGGTTGATGGTGCTTTCACTCGTACTGCTTGTCGGCAGTATGCGGATCACCAGCTAACTGGAGCGCTGCGACCATGTCCAGAGCGCTCTCTATCATCGGCTTTTCGATTGGACTCGCGGTTCTCGCTTGGTGCACTCTGCTTCGACGCCGTTGGCGTCGCGATCCAGAGCGGAACCCACTACTCAATGCACTTTCGCTCCAATCGTTGAGTCTGGCGATCCTCACAATCCCGACGGCACTTGCATGGCAGAGCGAGGTACTGTCGATAGCCGCATCTATCGGCAGTATCGGTGCGACGCTTTCCGCAGTGATCATCCTCGTTCGGAGCCGAAAAGCGCCGAGTCGCGATTGATCGTACATTTTTTGTGCGCAACTCGTATTGGCGCGTCAGGCGGGAGCTAGCCGCACGGCGCGCATCCTCAACTACGGTGCCGATTTTATGCCAATGCTTCGCAAAGAACGATCGACGCAGGCCATAGCGTTCACGGCTATTTGCCTCGCGCTCAACGCCTGTCTTCCCCCAAAGACGGTTACGGCCTACAAGACTCGCGAGTGGACGGCAGGGGAGCAAACGCAGTGCGAATACGAAGGCGCCGAAAGTCGCTTCTGGCGCTCAGCCCGGTATGATCAACGTTGCGCGGACCAGATCAGAGTTGCGGCACCGAGCGCAAAGGTCGCGGAGTCGGCATCACCGAGACCCGTGAACCCCGTCGCAAGGCTGACGTCTGAGCAACAGCTTCAAGCGGGCAAGCTCTGCGAGTACGACTTCGGTGGCCGCCGGTTCGCGCGGATGGTCGATACCTATCGGAGCTGTCCGCAGAGTATTCGAGCGCTGTTGTATTGAGCGGGCGGGTCGCTACGCTGGACTCGTTACGCATGCTGCTTCGAGCGGTTGCACTTCTCATTGTCTCCACATCGACAACACAGGCGGCGATTCAGCCGAATGTGCTGGCGCACGACACGGCCATCGCAATCGGCGAAGTTGCCACGTATCGGGCAAGCTGGGGAATCTTCTCGCGTGCCGGAACCGCAGTGCTTTCGGTTACGCGCGATTCCCTGAGAGGCGAGTCGCTGGCACACGCGACTCTTGCGGTGACCGGCGGAATTCCTGGTGCACGGATCAATGAGCGTCTCGAGACGTGGATCGATGAGCAATCACTCGCGTCTCGTCAGTTCATGCAGCGTACGCGATACCCAGGATTCAGTCGCGATCGGGTCCGTCAGTTCGACGCGCGGACCCAACGGTGGTTCGGCTCGACGAACTCGAAACCCGATTCAGGTCAGCTTCCGACATCGCGTCCGATCGATGACCTCTCAGCCATACTTTTGGCGCGCTCGCTGCCGTTGGTCGTCGGTACCGACATCGTCCTCAACGACTACTGGCGAACCGAGAGCAATCCGATCGTGCTCAAGGTATTGCGAAAGGAGACGGTCAGCGTGCCAGCCGGCACGTATGATACGTTCGTGATTCGGCCGATTATCCGTACGAGCAGCTTGTTCGCGGAGGATGGCGAAGCCGAGGTGTATCTCGCTGCAACGCCACGGCGCGAACTGGTGATGCTGAAAGCGAAGCTCAAAGTGGGAACGCTGGTGCTGCGGTTGGAGCGTTGTTGTGAACGGTGAAGCTCGTTGTCTATCCGCCCCGTCAGTTCGGCGCCCGCGTCCCCACCCCGCTGTAAACCCGCTCTCCACCAATCACGGGCCCGTTCACGCCGACCCCGTAGTTGTTGTCGATCGTCGCGATGACCTGCCTGATGCTGCCGGGGAACGGTGCACT
>CBHWDN010000007.1:0-182708 GCA_966112585.1 uncultured Gemmatimonadaceae bacterium | reverse complement strand
TGAGTGTTACCCATCATCCCGGTCTAAGCGTTACCCATCATCCCGGCTGAACACCGGACTGTGCCGGTTTACTGACATCGCATTTCAGGAGTCAGGCGGGAGCGGTCAGGGGGGAGTGCGCGTTGGCGCACTCCCCCTTTCGACTATTGGTGCTCGCGCTCCAACCTTACTGCTGCCCCCTGACTACTGAATTGCGATGCCAGAATCGCGCTCTCCCCCGCTCAGTATCCGCGCGCTCCCGCATCTCGATCCCTCGGGTCTGCTGCCCCAAGTCGCTTACCGGTCTTGAGATCAATCGCAATCGAATGCGCCGTCCCTTGCTGCCCACCGGCGCGCACGGTGTGGCCCATCGCGGTGAGGGCGTCGATGGTTGCTTGCGGTACAGTGCGTTCAACGG
Source organism: uncultured Gemmatimonadaceae bacterium (assembly GCA_966112585.1). Lineage (GTDB taxonomy): Bacteria > Gemmatimonadota > Gemmatimonadetes > Gemmatimonadales > Gemmatimonadaceae > Gemmatimonas. The sequence continues at coordinate 182,311 of CBHWDN010000007.1, read as the reverse complement.
TGAGCACGTTGGGCAGCCACTGATGATGAATGCGTGGCGCGTTCACGGCGTCCTGAATGGGCATATCGAACGCGAGCAGGTTGAGCACCACTTCCATCACCGTGTTGATGATCGTGCGGCCGCCGGGGCTGCCGACGACGGCGACGAGTTTACCGTCTTTGGCGACGATGGTGGGCGTCATGCTCGAGAGCATGCGCTTGCCGGGCTGCGCGATGTTGGGTTCGGTACCGATCAAGCCGGTGGTGTCGGTGACACCGGGCTTGCCGTTGAAGTCACCCATCTCGTTGTTGAGCAGAAAGCCGGCGCCGTCCACAACCGCGCCGAGTCCGTAGCCGCTTTCGAGTGTGTACGTGACTGACACCGCCATGCCGTCTTTGTCGACAACGGAGTAGTGCGTGGTGTGCTCGCTTTCGGCCGCGACCTTGATATCGGCGGGGTTCGAAGGCGACGCCTTCCTGGGGTCGATCGTCTTCCGCTGCTCCGTCGCGTACGCCTTGCTGGTGAGCTTCGCGATGGGCGGCTTCGCGAAGTCGGGGTCGCCGAGGTAGATCGCCCGATCACGGAAGGCGCGACGCATGCTTTCGGCGAGATAGTGCAGGTACTGCGGCGAATTGTGCCCCGCTCCCTTGAGATCGAAGCCTTCGAGGATGTTCATCATTTCGATCATTGCCGGTCCACCGGAGCTCGGCGGACCCATGGCGATGATGTCGTAGCCCTTGAACGTGCCGCGCACGGGTTGACGCTCGACCGGCTGATAGGCGGCGAGATCGGCTTCGGTGATCAGGCCGTCGTGCTTCTTCATATCAGCGGCGATCAGCTGCGCCGTGGTGCCTTTGTAGAAGCCATCGCGACGCTGATCGCGCACACGCGTGAGCGTCTTCGCGAGATCGCCAAGTACGAGCTTTTCACCCGCAGCGTAGGGCTGACCGTTCTTGTAGTACGCCGCGATCGACGCGGGATACTGCGACAGTCGCGCCTTGGAACCGGTGAGTGACGCTGCGAGACCGGTCGGCACCTCGAAGCCTTCGCCGGCAAGCTTGACCGCGGGTTCGACGAGCTTCACCCACGTCGCCTTGCCGTACTTCTTCTGCACGTAGTCGAAACCGGCCACCGTGCCCGGCACGCCAACGCTGCGATACGAGTTGTGGTGAATGCGGCTGGAGTACGCTCCGGTCGAATCAGTGAACATCGACGGCCGCGCGGCCGCCGGCGCCTTTTCGCGGAAGTCGATCGTGGTCGCGCGCCCATCGGGGAAGCGAATGACCATGAACCCGCCACCGCCGATGTTGCCGGCCGTGGGGTAGGTGACCGCCAACGCGAACCCCGTCGCCACCGCCGCGTCGATCGCATTGCCACCCGCCGCGAGCACGTCCGAGCCTACCTGACTGGCAATGGCACTCGCCGATACCACCATGCCGTGCTCGGCTTCCACTGCCGACTTGGGCAACGGCGGCTGAGCGGCGGGCGGCTGCGCAGTGGCCGGGAGCGTCGCAAGAAGTCCGAGCGCGATCGTTGCGCGTCGAAGCGCTGATAAGCCCAAAAAAGACATGACCGTGGGGAGGAGGTACGGTGTGGCGGGACCTTCTGGATTGTAGCTGCTTCGAGCTCTTGTGCACGAGCTGGATCGCTGGAAAACAGCAGGTACACACTTTGGCGCTGCGTTGCAGCGCGAAAAATGCAGGACTACTGGGAAAAAGGCAGGAAAGCCTTTCATGCAGTTTTCCCACTAGTCCTTCTGTTTTCGCGCGGCTCAGCCGCGCCGAGTGGTAACCCTCTGTTTCCCACAGAACCGGCCAAATCACGGTGCTCGATCGAGTCGACGAATCTCGCCAGTGCTGAAATTCAGTAGAAGGCCGACGTCGTAGCCGGACGCTTGCAGGTAGCACTGAAGTTGTTCGCTATGCACGTGCAATAGCTTGGCGACGCGCTTTACCTCTACGATCACGAGCTCCTCGACCACGATGTCGGCTCGGTGTTCACCCACGACCTCATCGCGATAGCGGACGGCGTACTCCACCTCGAGCTCCGAGCGAAGGCCGAGATGTCTGAGCTCGATAACCAAGGCGCGCTGAAAATGCGATTCAGGGTACGCGCCCTTGAGGCGTCCTCGGACATTGAAGAAGGCCCGGAGGATGATCTCGGTGACTTGCTCGTGAGCGAAACGTTTGCGTGACATAGGGTTACGATACAACAGCACGTCCCGAACCCTGTCATCGAATGCATGCGCACTGTATCGTTCGAACGCAGCTATGGCCGTTGCTCCAACCCCAAGGCTGGTTTACACTTAAAGGCTGCCCCCGAGTTCTTCTTGGGCGGCCGGGTGCGTATCGGCGATCGCCGACTTCGCGATGAGCCCGTATTCAGGCCTTCGGGGCCTGTGTGTTACCCACTGACCGAGAGCATCAAGATGGCCGTCAAGATCCGTCTTCGCCGTGAAGGCCGTAAGAAGACCCCTATGTACCGTATCGTGGTCGCCGATTCGAAGGCGCCGCGCGACGGCCGTTTCATTGAGATCCTCGGGCAGTATCAGCCCCGTGGCGGCGAAAACGCCATCGCGCTCAAGGCCGAGCGTGTGAATCACTGGCTCGACGTCGGCGCGCTGCCGACCGACACCGTGCGTTCACTCCTCCGTCGTGCCGGTATCCTCAAGGCCCGTCACGAAGCGCGTCTCGCGTCGAAGCTCCAGGCTGCGGCCGTCAAGCTTCCCGAGGCCTAACTGGCTGAGTACATCGTCGTCGGAACAGTGCGTCGCGCGCATGGTGTGCGCGGCGCGTGGGCCGTCGAATCGGTGACTGACGCGCCGGATGCGATATTCGCATCCGGCGCCGTCCTTTTTGCAGGCGATCGCGAGGGGAATCTCGTCGAGCCGCCGCAGCCGCTGCACGTCGAAGACGGGCGCCCCATGAACCGGGATTGGCTCGTGCGTGTGCGCGAGGTGACCGATCGCGATGTCGCCGACACGTGGCGCGGACGTTTTCTGTTGTGCGATGCCGCCGATCTTCCCGATGCCGGTGACGATGAGATCTACGTCGGCGACCTGATTGGCATGCGCGTGGAAGTCGAAGGGCAGGGGCTCGTTGGCACTGTGCGGGATGTGTACGACGCGCCGCAGGGGTATATCATCGAGATCGAGACTGCGACCGGACGTCCACTGATGCCGTGGCACGATGACTTCGTGCAATCGGTGGACGAAGAATCACGAACCATCGTGATCACGCCGCCGCAGGGTCTCCTGGACTCCTGAGCCCCGTCGCGCGACGGACCCAATGCTGCGCATCAACATCGTCACCATCTTCCCCGAGTTCTTCGCCGGTCCGCTGTCGCTGAGCATACCAGCGAAGGCGGCCGCTGCGGGTGGCGTTGAGTATCGTGTCGTCGATCTTCGGAGCTTCACGCACGATCGGCATCGCACAGTGGATGACTATCCGTTTGGCGGTGGCCCCGGCATGGTGATGAAGCCCGGACCGTTCTTCGAAGCCGTCGAGTCGCTTGGTGCGACCAGCCCCATCGTGATGCTGTCGCCGCGAGGTCGTCGTTTTGCGCACGCCGATGCCGTGCGATTCGCGAATGGCAGTGAACTCACGCTCCTCTGCGGGCACTACAAGGACATCGACGAGCGTGTCGCCACGCATCTCGCCACCGAAGAACTTTCGCTCGGTGACTTCGTATTGAGCGGCGGCGAGCCCGCGGCGCTCGCGATTGTCGACGCCACGGTGCGCTTGCTCCCCGGCGCGATGAGTGACCTCGAAAGCGCGCGCACCGATTCGTTCTACGATCGCGGAATCAGCGCGCCAAGCTACACGCGCCCCGCCGAGTATCGCGGGTTCACGGTGCCCGATGTACTGGTGGGCGGCGACCACAAGAAGGTCGCTGATTGGCGGGATGCGCAGAGTCTCGAGCGCACGCGCGAAGCCGAAGTGCGCGATCGCGCCGCGTGGACCGCGCGAGAGCAGGAAATCGCCGCCCGCGAAGCGGTGATTGCCGAAGCCGAGCGCAAGGCCGCCGAGAAGGCCGCGAAGAAAGCACGTCGGAAAGGTGGGCGCGCCAATACCAATCGAGGCGCGTCATGATGAACTCCGCCGTTCGCGTGTTCGTGACTGGTGGCACGTTCGACAAGGAATACGACGAGCTCACCGGCACGTTGCATTTCGATGAGACGCATCTGCCGGAAATGCTCCGACGGGGGCGATGCATGCTCGATGTGTCGGTTGAAGTGCTGCTGATGATCGACTCGCTCGAGATGACGCACACGCACCGACTGAGAGTGATCGAGGCGTGTCGTTCAGCGAAAGAATCGCAGATCGTGATCACGCACGGCACCGATACGATGACCGAGACCGCCGATGTGCTGGCAGCGGAAATCAGCGGAAAGACCATCGTGCTCACCGGCGCGATGGTGCCGTACGCTTTCGGTAGCTCCGACGGGCTCTTCAACCTTGGCAGCGCGCTCAGTTTTGTTCAGGCGCTGCCGCCCGGCGTGTACATCGCGATGAACGGCCGCTGCTTCGCGGCAGGACACGTCCGGAAGAATCGCGATGTCGGAGTGTTCGAGGAGTTTACGCCCGACGACGCGCGCTAGCGGTCGGACCAGACGCCGATCACCCCGCAGAACGCGCTGCCGGCGAGCGAGGAGTACAGCGGAGGAAGTCGAGTGCCGCCGGCGTAGATCTCGATACCGTGCAGACGCTCGGGTGCCGGCAGTTCGTTGAGGTCCACGCCGTTCGCGTTGCGCGCAACGAGCGGAATGCCGTCCAGTACGACCGTGAGCGGGCACGCGGCGCCCGGTGACATGATGGACGGGCGATTGCCGCGGCCGCTCACTGCGAAAGTGCCCTCTCGCGTTTGAATGACGCGGACGCTGCGCAGCCCTGAGATCACCTGCCAGGTCTGCACGAAATGGCGCTCCAGGATTTGCGCGCGCGACAGGCTTTGCGTGGCTTCGCCGCGCTGATGCCGTGAGTCGAATTCGCCAAGGGCGCTGCGACCAGCAAGTGCGATGTTGGTGGGCTGTTCGACCGAGTTATTGGGGCCATCGAAGCCAAGGTTCGCGATTCGCTCCGTGCCCGGAATGAGCACCACATCGCGGCGGAGGGTGAGTCGCGCAAGATCGATGCGGAACCGCTCGCGCACCGCGCCGCCGTCGGGACCTTCGACGGCGAGCACGAGATCGGTGCCGCGGGGAACGCCACAGAAGCGCCAGTCGCCAACGATGTCACTGCCCGCTTTCATGACCTCTGGCTTGTAGCCGACCACTCCGGATCTGAGTGCGCGCGGATCGGTGCGAAGAAAACTCAGCACGACCCGTGCGCCACGTACGCGATTGCCATCCGGCGTTCGCACCGTGCCGCGGAGGAACGCGCCCCCTTCGTCGTTACTTCCGCACAGTTTGTCGAGAAGCAGCTTGGCTGGAAGGAGCCTGACGCTGTCTGTCGTGGGCGCAAGCGATGCACGAATAGTGGCGGCGACGGGTTCGACGCCCATCGAGTCGTACGCCGGAACGCGCACACGTGCCGTGTATCGACCGCTCGGCAGCGGCCCGATGTGCGCGATGCCATTCGAGTCCACCTGTGCGACCACGTTGGTGCCGTCGACCAGCACTTCGGACCCGGCGATCTCCGGACCATCCTTCACCGGTGCCAGTTGCAGCAGCGCCATTGGCGCCGGTTGCCGGTAACGCACGACGCCGCCACTCGAGAGCGTCAGGACATCGCCGCCCGATTCGGAGACGGCGCGAACCAGCGTATCGTGACGCACGATGCGCGTCATACCCGGCAGCACCCGGCCGGGGCGCACGCTGAACAGTGGCAGGCGTGCGCGCCACCCCGTTACGACAAAGCGTCCGTCATCGAGTCGGGCGAAGTGCACCGAACCCGAACGTTGCGGCGTCTCCGCCGCTTCGACAGCGCCGACGTATTCAAAGTCCACACGACGCAATTCCGCGCTCTGACGATGCAGCCAGATCACGCCGTTCATGTCGGTCCGTCCGGCAAAGAGCTGCTCGCGCGGAATGAAGGACACGCCAATCAATGAATCACCGGCCGAGCCGTCGAGCGAAAAGCAGTGCGTATTTGCGAACTCCGCCGATAGCAACACCCGTTGATCGGGCGCAAAGTAGGCGAGCGTATCACCGCCTTGCGTTACGAAGCCGCGCGCGGCCAGCTCAGACGGTTCGACGCTGCGAAAGACCTGTACGGTAGGGTGCTCTCGCAGCGCGATGGCTTGTTCACGCACCACGGTAAAATCTGGTGCAAGAATGCCGCGATGCTCGATCCACTGGCCGACCAGCGGAGCGGATTCTGCTGCCAACGTGGACGATTCGAGCGCCTTGCGCGCTTCTTCCCAAACCGTCGCGATCGTGCCGCCATCGTCACGTCGTCCCCGGCAGCTCTTGTCGGGTGACGAAGAAACGCGCGGGAGCTGCACCACGTCCGACGTCGTCACGATGCGCACTTCTTGCGACTCGCTGCTCGTCATGGTGACGGTCGGGCCAACCGATGGCCGGAACCCGATGCGATACACCGTCAGTGCATAGCTGCCGGCGATGCGAACAGGAATGCGAAAGGCGCCAGTGCTCGTGCTGATGGTGCGAAGGGAGTCGCGACCATCACGTACCGCCAGCACGATGGCGCCGGCGACCGGCGAGTTGTCGGCGCGTTGAACGACCCCGCGCAGCACCGCCGATTGCGCATGCACCGGTCGGATTCCCGCCAGGAGAGCGAGCGACCCACCGATCGTGAGGCGCCAAGCGGCGCGGCGGTGCTTCTCGAGGGACGGCAGCATCCCTCGACGGTGCGGCCCGTTTGAGGCTCCCGCAAGCTCGACATTGCCCCGCCACCCCGGTGAGTGGACCAGCACTGGTCCGGGCGGGGCACCGGGCCCATCTTCCGCCCAGCCCGCCGTGCAGACGGTCGGAACCGGTCCGCTCCTGTCGCGGACGTCGCGCTCAACTCCAGTCACTTCCGGCACCCCGATGGCCAAGATCAAGGTTGTGAACCCCGTCGTCGAGATGGACGGCGACGAGATGACTCGCATCATCTGGCAGTTCATCAAGGACAAGTTGATCCTGCCGTATCTCGACGTGCAGCTCGACTACTATGACCTCGGCATCGAGCATCGCGATGCGACGGGCGACCAGGTCACGATCGATTCGGCGGAAGCGACGAAGAAGCACAACGTTGCCGTGAAGTGCGCCACGATCACGCCGGACGAAGCGCGCGTGAAGGAGTTCAACCTCAAGAAGATGTGGAAGAGCCCGAACGGTACGATCCGCAACATTCTTGGCGGCGTGATCTTCCGCGAGCCGATCATCATTTCGAACATCCCGCGCCTCGTGCCGCATTGGACCAAGCCGATCGTGGTCGGCCGTCATGCGCACGGCGATCAGTACAAGGCGACGGACTTCAAGGTCGGCCCCGGCACGGTGACGATCACGTACCAGCCCGCCGACGGCAGCGCGCCGATGCAGATGGAAGTCGCGAAGTTCGGCCAGGACGGCGGCGTCGCGATGGGGATGTACAACTTCAACGACTCGATCAAGGATTTTGCGCGCGCCAGCTTCCGTTACGGCCTGCAGCGCAACTATCCGGTGTACCTGTCCACGAAGAACACGATCCTCAAGGCGTACGACGGTCAGTTCAAGGATCTGTTCGAAGAGGTATTCAACGCCGAGTTCAAGGCGGACTTCGACAAGGCCGGCATCACGTACGAACATCGCCTTATCGACGACATGGTCGCGTCAGCGCTCAAGTGGGAAGGCGGCTATGTGTGGGCGTGCAAGAACTACGATGGCGATGTGCAGTCGGACATTGTCGCGCAGGGCTTCGGATCACTCGGCCTCATGACGAGCGTGCTCCTCACGCCCGATGGCAAGACGATGGAAGCGGAAGCGGCGCACGGCACGGTGACGCGTCACTACCGCGAACACCAGAAGGGGAACAAGACGTCCACCAACCCGATCGCGAGCATCTTCGCCTGGACGCGTGGCCTGATGCACCGCGGCAAGCTCGATAACACGCCGGACGTGGTGCGTTTCGCTGAGACGCTCGAAGCGGTGTGCATCGAAGCGGTGGAAGCGGGCGAGATGACGAAGGATCTGTCGCTGCTGATTTCGAAGGACACGCCGTACTTGCACACCGAAGCGTTTCTGGATGCGATTGATCGGCGCCTTCAGGCGAAGATGGCCTGATCGGCAGGTTCGTTTGAACTGAACACACAGAGTCACAGAGTCACAGAGAGCGTACAAAATGGGCGCGCTTCGAAAGGATCCGAAGCGCGCCCATTTGTATTCTCTGTTTCTCTGTGCCTCTGTGTGATCAGTTCACCAACGACATCAGTCAGCGCAGTTCAATCAGCGCCTCACCGCTCGCCTTGCGCTTGGCGTTCGCCGCCGCCACATCGCGCTTGAGCTTCTCCCAGCGCGGCATGACCTGCGCGTTCTGCGCGCGCGCTGCGGTGCAGGCGGCGACCTGAATGGCCGTGGGTGCTGCGTCGCTGTTGTGCATCGCCATCGCCGCCGCGAGCATGGCGTTCGAGACCGTCTCGAGGCTTGGCACCGTTTGGGCCGCGCCGCCCGGGCCACGACGGCGACGGACGCGTTGCGTCTGTGAGGCTGGCGCCACTTCTTCGAGCGTGGCCTTGAGCGCGTCGACATCGGCGCCGCTCATGCCATCGAGCTGTTTCGCGAGCGCGCGGGCCTGCACGAACGCTGCATGCGTAGCGACCGCGCCGCGGTACATCTCGGTGGTCAACGCGGCCTGTTGCGCGAGGGCAACCGCCGGCGTCTTGACGCGCGGGTCGAGCACTAGCGTGAACGGCGCCGACAGCGTCTGGCCTCCGGCCGTCAGCCTCGCGGTATAGCGGCCCGCAGGTGCCCATGGTGCGTTCACGACCGGGAGCGTACGACCCGGAACGGCGCCGGTCGCGTCGTCGTCGCCCTGCGGGATGGCGTCTTCCGGCGTGACGGGATCGAAGTGCAGATCCCACGCAAAGCGGTGTACACCGGCGTTGTCGCTCAACCACTGCGTGGGGCCGGGCCAGTAGAGCGGGAGTCCGCAGTACGGCGCGGTTGGCGTCTTCTTGCAGATCTCGTTGTACTCCTCGCGCTTGTAGTACGGATGCGGGTCGTACGGCTTGTCGGTGCTCTTGTACGAGCGCACCAGCTTGCCCATCGCGTCCACGATTTCGAGCGTCACCGGTCCGCTCGCACCACTCGGCAACGCGTAGTCGATGAACACGCCATTCGGCGCGCTTTCGCCGGCCGGTACTTCGGGCGGCCACGGCGTCGGATCGTTCACGGCGAAGCGCACACGCACCGCCGTGGCCGGCGTGAACAGAAACGGCTTGTTCGCCGCGACGGCCTGACGCGCCTTCGCCATCTGACGGAGTGCCGTGATGTTGTCGAGGATGTAGTAGCCGCGACCGTGCGTGCCCGCCACGAGATCGGCGCAATGGCAGCTCGCGTCGTCTTTCACCTCGAGATCGCGCACCGAGATCGCCGGCATATCGATGCGCAGCGATTCCCAGTGGTCACCGTCGTCGAACGACACCCACACCTGCGTATCGGTGGCGCCGTAGAGCAGCCCCTTCACCTTGGGGTCTTCGCGAATCGAGTTCGCGGCGGCGTTGTTCGGCAAGCCCGTGGAAATCTCGGTCCACGTCGCGCCACCATCGTGGGTGCGATAGAAGTGGGCCTGCAGGTCGTCGAGTCGCAGCGTGTTGGCCGCGATGTACGCCGTCCTGGTATCAAAGTGGCCGGCGTCCATGTTGAAGATGCGCGTCCACGGCTTGAGCGCCTTGGGCGTCACGTTCTTCCAGGCGAGTCCGCCGTTCATCGTGACTTGTACGTTGCCGTCGTCGGTGCCGGCCCAGAGCACATTCACGTCGAGCGTGGACGGACCAAGCGCCGTGATTGCGCCAGCCGGCGCGGCCTTCACCGTGCTCGTGTACTTGCCGGCGGTGGCGGGCACATCCCAGGTCTGACGCGCGAGGTCGGGGCTGATGCGCGTCCAGCTCTGTCCGCGATTGAGCGACTTCCACACCACATTGCTGGCGTAGAACATCACGTCGGCGTTCACCGGCGAGAAGTGCAGGGGCATCGTACGCACATTGCGCCCGAAGTTCTCGCCGTTCGGGCCGCGCTGCGACAGGTCGGGACCAACAAGCACCGTCTGTCCGGTGCTGCGATCGTACTTGGACACATTCGTGCGCGCGCTACCGAATACGATGTTCGGATTGCGCGGATCGGGCGCGGCGTAGCCGTACTCCTGAATGTTGACCGGATGCCAATCGTGGAAGGTGATGCGTCCGTCGTCGGAGCGACTGGCGACGCACGCCGAGCCCGAGTCCTGCTGACCACCGCAGACGCGATAGGGGAAGTCCTTGTCGGTCGTGACGTGATACATCGCGGCCGTGGGTTGCGTGTACCAGTTGCTCCAGCTCTGACCACGATTGCCCGACACCACCGCGCCCTGGTCCGCGACGACGAGAATGAGATCCGGATTGTTCGGATTCACCCAGATCTTCTGGTAGTCATCGCCGCCCGGTGCGCCGCGCACGGCGCTCCACGTCTGACCCGCGTCTTCCGTGCGCCACATGACGGTGCTGGCGCTGTACACCACGTTTTCGTTCGATGGATCGACCGTAATGGTGGGCAGGTCGCCGCCGCCGATACGACCAACGGGGCGCGCATCGAGAATCTTCGCGGGAGTGCCCGGTGCGGCGTTCGGTCCGTTCACTGCGAGATACCAGTGCTCGCCGGCGTCATCGCTGCGGAAGAACTGCACGGGGCCAGAGGCGCCCGGCGCCGCGTTCGGGCCAGTCGCGGCCGCAGCGACCATCGCGTAGAGCACATTCGACTTGCCCGGCGCGAGCGCGATGTTCGCTTGCAGCACATTCGGTAAACCGACCGTCAGCTGCTTCCACGTCGCACCACCATCGGTGCTCTTGAAAATGCCATTGCCGCCACCACCAAACCCCTGACCTTCGATGAAGCTTTGCTGCTGTTGCCAGAGCGTGGCGTAAATGATGTTCGGATTCTGCGGATCGATGCGCACATCGTTCGCGCTGGTGTACTCGTCCTTGTACAGCACGCGCTCGAACGACTTGCCGCCATCGAGAGAGCGGAAGACACCACGCTCGCTGTTCGGGCCGTACGGATGACCGAGTGCCGCGACAAACAGACGATCGGGATTCTTCGGGTCGACATCGACCATCGCGATCATCTGCGTCTCGCGAAGACCGAGATGCGTCCACGTCTTGCCAGCGTCGGTGCTCTTGTAAACGCCGTCGCCCACCGCGAGGTCGGGGCGAATGATGCCGGCGCCGCTACCGACGTACACGATGTTCGGATTCGACGGCGCGACCGCAATCGCACCAATCGACCCCGTGGGTTGGCTATCGAAGAGCGGGAACCAGTTCGAGCCGTAGTCGGTGGTCTTCCAGACACCGCCGTTGTCGAAACCGGCGTAGAAGACGCTCGGCTGCGTCGGCACACCCGCCAGCGCACGGGCGCGACCAGCGCGAACGGGTCCGATGGCGCGCCAGTGCATGGCGGCGAAGTCGGTGGCGCCCTGCGCGGACAGATCCGCCGCGGGGAGAGCGAGGACAGCGGTCGCGCACAGCAGCGACCACCGGGACATGAAGGCTGGCATGGGCCAGATGGGCTTGAGGAGATGAAGCGGGACCGTCCTCAAGCTTACTGCGCGATGAACGCTCGCGTTGACGGGCGATGCTACTTCCTGGCGGGCGCTCCCGCGGGTGCACACAGATGGGTCATCGCGACGTCCGCGAGGCTGCCTTTGAATACCGGACCAAACCCGGGGAGCTTCACCTGCTTGTGCATCCCCTCCTTCTTGCCGGCGTCGTCGAGGTAGTACCACGACTCCTTGGTCGCCACCGTGCGCTTGGCGCAATCATACATGGCGATGGTCCGCGAGCTCTTGAGTTCGCCCTCGGCGCTCTTGAGCGGCGGTACCAGCTTCACGCGAACGGTGGCGGTGACGACGTTGCCGGAGCGACTCACCGACTTGGGCTCGAGCATGACCGGCGTCCCCACCGACGTATTGCCAATGGCGGTCAGCGCCTGCGCGGAAAGACGAGCGCCGCTCAAGAACAGGGCGGCGCTCAAAAGGGGCAGGGAAGCGAATCGAATCAAGAGCGTCGACGGCGGGCGGTGGAATCCGGCACGAACTCGAAGGGCAGCTGAAGCACCTGCTGCACAACGCTACCGCGACGGACCGCCGGTGAAAAGCGCTGATCCTTGAGCGCGCGACGGACCGGCTCGACAAAACTCCGATGCGTGGTGGTCACCGCACTGAAGGTTTCCATGATCGGCTCGCCGTTGGTGCTGATCACGACTTCGGCAATCACTCGTCCGCCAACCGACGCATCGAAGAGCGAGTCGGGATAGAACGGCTTCACCATGTTGAGTGAGTCGAGCGACGCGGTGCGATCGACTTCCGCCGGCAAGAAGGTCTTGCCCTCCTCGAGCATCGCGGCAATGCGCGCGCTCGGCGAAAGGTCGCCCTTCTTGCGTCTGGGTTCACGCGGTTCGGGCTGGCGCGACCAGAGCACAATCGTTCCGCAGGAGCTGCTGACTCGCTGATTGCGCTGGAACTCCACGGGCACCGCCGCCGGCCCGCTGTACACCTCGACGCCCTCGAACGACTTGGGGTCCCACGCATCGAGATCGACTTCGCCGGCCATGAGCGCCTGACCATCGAGGACCACGAGCGGCGCGCATTGACTGCCGCGAATGCGTACGAAGCTCTGTTGCCCGCGGCTCTGGATTCGCACGCCAGGGACATTGCGCATCAGATCCGACATGCTGATCGGATTGCGACGGACAATTTCGGCGTAGTTGAAATACCTGCCGCCGCCGCCCGTTTGCTGGCGTTTGTAGAAGCCGGCCATTGGACCGACAATCTCACGGCGTCCCATAACGCGGACGGCGGTAAGCTCGGATGCTGCGCGAGTGAGATGAATGTCGAGCAACAACGGCTCGGACTCCTTCACACTCACCGACAGCGATTCCGGCTTGTAGCCGATGCGACGGGCCTCGATGAGGGCGGGGCCAGCGGCGAGCTTGGTGAACATGTACGCCCCCGTCTCGTCGCTTTCCGTGCGACCAACGGGAACGGATCCGAAGAGGAGGCGGAGCTGCGCGCCTTCGAGCGTCGCATTGCCTTCGGTGCGGATGATGCCACGGATAATGCCTTTGCCGGTTGGCTGGACCGGCACATCAGCGGTGCGTGCGGCGCCGAGGGGGAGCGCCACGAGAAGCAGTGCGCGAGCCATGACGGGTGCTGAAAGCATGGCGAGTCTACCTTGTCTGGGTGCGCGACGAGGGTAATTGATGAATAGATGCGTGCTATTCTGCGGACGAGCAAGCTTTTTCGGTATCTGAGCCGACTGTTGCTTGTCGGAGGGCTCACAGCGTGTCGCTCTGCCACACCATCAGCTGCGACCCAGCCGTCGGAGGAAGGGTTGCCACGGCGGGTGGTCCTCGCGCTCGATGGCGTGGATTTCCGTGATATTCAGACGGCGCGCGAGCGTGGACTATTCCGCGACTTCCGGGCGCCCGGGAAGCTAATCTCGACGTTCCCATCGATCAGCGATATCGCGTGGCACGCCATCTTTGGCGTGCAACCGCCCGACGGGTATCAGCGCGTCTTCTACAGCCTGCATCAGAATGCCGTACTCGGCGATCCGCTCGATGCGATTCGCCCGATCGAATACGAGCGCCGGATGGACGTGGCGTTCGACGCCAAGTTCCATCACTTGGGCGCCTACTTGATGTCCGGCTCGGTGGCGCGGCGCGAGATCGACACCGATGTGCGATCGGTGTTGCGGAGCCGCGGACGCAAAACGATTTACATCTACAACGTCGGCCCCGATGCGCTGCAGCATACGCGCGGCGACCTGACGGAGTACCTCGATCATCTCAATGAACAGCTGGTCGCGCTGCAGGAATCGTATCGTCAGCGCACCGGGCACGCACTCGAAGTCGTGCTGCTTTCCGATCACGGCCACAATCGTGCACGTGATGCGACCTTCCTGCCGATTGTCGAAGGACTCAAGGCGCGTGGCTTCAGCACGGCGAAGGCGTTGCGCGCGCCGAACGACGTTGCCTTCAGTGTCGATGGAGTTACCACTGGCTTTGGCGTCTTTTGCGATCCCGACTCGGTGCTGCGCGTTGCCAATGTGATCGCCGGGCTCGAGGGCGTGGACATCGTGACGCGTCGTGTCACCAATCGCGAGTTCGAGGTGATTTCGCGTCGCGGGCGGGCGCGTGTGCTCGTGAGCGGCAAGGCGGGCGCGCCGATGTTCTCGTATCAGAACGTGAGCGGCGATCCGCTGCGACTCGATAGCACGGTCACCCGTATGCGGCGCGAGAACGTGCTCGATGCCAGTGGTGCAGCCGACTCGGATACATGGCTCAAGTACACCGCTGATTTGTTCTATCCGGCGGCGGTCGTGCGCATCGTGCATGGGCATCTCGAGGCGACACGAAATCCGGCGCCCATTTTGGTGTCGCTCGACGATCGCTACCGCGTGGGCCTCGGATTCGTATCCGTCACCAATCGGTTGCGTCCGCTTGGCGGCACACATGGCGCGCTCTCGTCGACGAACGCGGTGGGTGTGGTGATGACGAACTTTCAGGACACGCCCGACGAGTTGGCGATGTCGGTGCGGCGCCGATTCGACCGGTTCGACGATCTGCTGGAGCCAACCTCACCGAAGAGCTGGCTACGAATTGCCACACCGGCGATGCTGGCGGGCGATCGATTCACTGCCGCGCAGTGGCCGCCGTTTTCGCGGGCACTTGCCGATACCACGCCCATGCTTGTGCTGCGGCTGGCCGACAAGCTGCGCCCGTTGCCGGCCGACTCGGTATGGCTGCAGGTGGCGCTCCGGCAGACTAAGCGTTCGCGACTCATCTCTACGACGGCGCTCCCGGCCGCTCGCTGGTTCGTGTCGAACGACGGCCGCGACTGGGCTGTCCCGCTGACCGATGTCCGTCTGACGGATCTGACGGAGGGCGAGACGTACGAGGTCGAAGTCACCGCCGACGGCATTCGCTCAACGGGTCACAAGGCGGGCGACAAATGGTCGCACAAGCTGGTGAAAGCGCTCGTGCGCGGTGCGCGCGACGGAAGGCCGTGGACGTTCTGACGGCGTCTGGCTAACGTAGCGTCGCCCTCGGGTTTCGCGCCGTTGCGCGGACCCTCCCTCCTTCGCGGGAAACCGCAGCGGAAATCTCATGACCCGATCGATTGCCACGCGCGTTGCGGCGCTCTTGTCGCTTGGCAGCGTCTCGTTCGTTGCTTCACAACCGCTCGCCGCGCAGGGCGGTACGCGTTTGCTGCGCACGCCAACTGTGAGTGCGCGACACATCGCGTTCGCGTACGCGAACAACATCTGGGTGGTGGAGCGTGCCGGCGGCTCTGCGCGTCGCCTCACTTCGTTCCAGGGGCAGACACAGAACCCCAAGCTCTCACCCGACGGCAAGCTGGTGGCATTCAGCGCCGAGTACGCCGGCAACACCGACGTGTATGTCGTTCCGGTTGAGGGCGGTCAGCCCAAGCGACTGACTTGGCATCCATCGGCTGACGTGGTGCAGGGGTGGACGCCCGACGGCAAGTCGGTGATGTTCGCGTCGCCGCGCGCGAGCTGGGCGCCGAGCGGCACGCAGCGCTTCTGGACCGTGCCAGTGGAGGGCGGCGTGGAAACGGCGATGCCGATGCCGCGCGCCTATCAGGGGAAGATCTCGAGCGATGGCAGCCACATCGCCTATCGCATGGCGTCGTCGTGGGACGAGGAACGTCGTAACTATCGCGGCGGCCAGAATAAGCCCATTTGGATTCTCGACCTCAAGAGCTTTACGCTCGACACCACACCGTTCGCCGGTAGCAAGGAGATCGACCCAGTGTGGGTGGGTGATCAGGTGTACTGGCTGTCCGATCGCGATGGCGTGTCGAACGTCTATTCATACGACACCAAGGCGAAGAAGCTTGCGCAGATCACGAAGTTCAAGGACTACGACGTCAAGTCGATCGACGCGACTGGTACGTCGGTGGTATTCGAGCAGGCCGGATACATCCACGAACTCGATGCGAAGTCGGGCTCGGAAAAGATCGTAAACATCACCGCCGCCGGTGACTTCCCGTGGATGCTGCCGCAGTGGAAGGATGTCGGCAATCGCATCACGAGTCTCGCGCTGTCATCGACCGGTCGTCGTGCCGCGGTCGAAGCACGCGGCGAAGTGTTCACGATTCCGGCGGAAAAGGGCGACGTTCGCAATCTGACGAACAGCAGCGGCTCGGCTGAGATTTCGCCGATCTGGAGCCCCGATGGTCGCTCGGTCGCCTACTTCAGCGACAAGTCGGGTGAGTATCAGCTGATGATTGCGCCGCAGGATGGACTTGCGGCGCCGCGCGCGATTGTGCTGCCCGAACCAAGCCGTCCGTATGCGCCGGCGTGGTCACCGAATGGCAAGTACATCGCATATCAGGACACGCACTTCCGTATCTGGTTGGTGGATGTCGCGGCGGGAACGGCGAAGGTCGCCGACGCCGATCCGTACTTCATGGCCGATCGATCGGTGGTACCGGTGTTCAGCCCCGACTCGCGCTGGATTGCGTATCCCAAGCGCCTCAAGTCGCTGATGCGCGCGATGTTCGTGTACGACACCGAGAACGGTCAGACCAGGCAGATCACTGACGGTCTTGCCGATGTCGCGATTCCGGCGTGGGATGCGAGCGGCAAGTATCTCTGGTTCATGGCATCGACGAATGTGGGTCTCAACTCGTCGTTGCTCGATATGTCGGCGTACGACAAGCCGGAAACGCGCTCGCTGTATCTCGCGGTGCTGTCAAAGGCGGATCCGTCGCCGCTGTTGCCGGAGAGTGATGACGAAGTCGCGCGTGCGGCGGCGCGTGATAGCGCGTCGCCCGCCAACGCCGCGGCGCCGCGCGATACCGCACGTCCGGCGCCTGCGCGCCCCACGCGCATCGACTTCGATGGCATTCAGCAGCGCATCATTGCCGTGCCGGGCATCGCTGACCGCGGCTATACGGTGCTACGCTCTGGCGTGAGTGGTACGGTATTCTTCCTCGAGCCACTGCCGGCTACCGGCACGGGTGACGCGCCCGCTGCAGCCACATTGCATCGCTATCAGCTCAGCACACGCCGCGCCGCGCCGTTCATGACCGGCGTCGCGCAGTTCACCGTCAGTGGCGACGGGCGCAAGCTGCTCTATCGCACCGGTGGCGCAAACGGCGCACTGTTCCTGGTGGATGCCGCAACGGCGCAGGTGCCGGCAGCCGGTGCTGGTCGCATGGCAGTGACGCTTCGTGCGTACATCGATCCCAAGGCCGAGTTCAAGCAGATCTTCAATGAAGGATGGCGCAATCAGCGCAACAATCTCTACGTGAAGAACATGCACGGCAGCGATTGGCCGGCCATGAAGCAGATGTATGAGCCGCTGCTCGAGCACGTGAATCATCGCGCCGATCTCAACTACCTCATCGACATGATGGGTTCTGAGATCGCGATCGGTCATTCGTATGTGCGCGGTGGCGACATGCCAGAGGTGCCCACTGCCACCGGCGGTTTGCTTGGCGCTGACTTCGCCATCGAGAACGGCCGCTATCGCATCACGCGAATCTACGACGCCGAAAGCTGGAACCCGGACCTGCGTGCGCCACTCGCAACGCCGGGTGTGAATGTCAGCGTTGGCGACTACGTGCTCGCGATCAATGGCGTCGATCTGCGCGCGCCCGATGACATGTACCGTCTGCTCGATGGCACGGCGAACAAGCAGACGGTGATCACGGTGAACAATCGCGCCGATGTGACTGGTGCGCGTCAGGTGACCGTGGTACCCATCGCGAACGAACAAGGGCTCCGTGGTCGCGCCTGGGTGGAAGCGAACCGTCGCTATGTCGACTCGGTCTCGCAGGGCAAGATCGCGTATGTGTATCTGCCGAACACCGGACAGCCGGGCTACACGTACTTCAATCGCTACTACTTCGCGCAGCAGGATCGCGTGGGTGTCGTGGTCGATGAGCGCTACAACGGTGGTGGATCGGCAGCCGACTACATCGTCGACCTTCTCGGTCGCGACTACGACGGCTACTTCAACAATCCGGTTGGTGAGCGCTATCCGTTCACGAGCCCCGCGAATGGCATCTGGGGCCCGAAGGTCATGATCGTGAACGAAATGGCCGGCTCGGGTGGAGACCTCATGCCGTTCATGTTCAAGCGTCGTAAACTTGGTCCGCTCGTTGGCCAGCGCACGTGGGGCGGTCTTGTGGCCACTACCGATACGCCGCCGTTTGTTGACGGCGGTTCGATGATCGCACCGCGTTTCGGCTTTTTCTCACGCGACGACAAGTTCGCCGTCGAGAACGAAGGCGTCGCGCCCGACATCAGCGTGGAGAACTTCCCGCGCGAGGTTATCGGTGGCCGCGATCCGCAGCTCGAGCGCGCGGTGCAGGAAGCTCTGCGACTCCTCGGTACCTACAAGAACGATCGCGCCACGAAGGAGCCCACCGCTCCAGTGTGGGGCAAGCGCGGCGGCAAGTAGCACACGCACAGCACGCGTATTACAGCGGGGCGCTTTCCGGCACGGGAGGCGCCCCGCTGTGTATCATGCCGCATGCCCAATCCCCGCCTCCTGAATCGCAAGCTCCATCGCTGGGGCGCCATTGCCACGGCGCTGCCCTTTCTCATCGTGCTGGTGTCGGGGTTGCTGCTGCAACTCAAGAAGCAGCTCACCTGGGTGCAGCCCGCCGAGCAACGCGCTGAGAACGCGACACCCATGCTGTCGCTTCCGCAGATTCTGGATATTGCGCGCGGCGTACCAGAGGCACGCATCGCGGGATGGGACGACATCGACCGATTCGATGTGCGTCCGGGGAAGGGGATCGTCAAAGTGCAGGCCGTGAATCGGTGGGAGCTCCAGCTCCATCTCGAAACCGGCGAAGTGCTGCACTCCGCCTATCGTCGCTCTGACCTCATCGAGAGCTTCCACGACGGCAGCTGGTTCAGCGATGGTGCCAAGCTGTGGGTCTTCCTGCCGTCGGCGATCATTGTGACCGGCCTGTGGGTCACCGGGCTCTATCTGTTCATTCTTCCGTACCGCACCCGCGCCCGGCGCCGAGTGCAGAGCGAGTGAGTCGCTCTGCACCCGACGTCTGAACCGGATCAGCGCGGCGTTTCGTACTGCTCGGTCGGCAACTTGAACGCCTTCGCGAGCACCGGATCACCCGGAATGCCAATCACGCGCTGCGCGATGTAGTCGCCGATCACCGGGCCGAACTTGAACCCTTCGGCCTGACCAAGTCCGGCGATCCACGCATTGGTGCACTCAGGCACGAGATCGACGATGAAGTTCTGATTCACGCTCGACTCGTAATGACACGCATGCGTCTCCAGCACCGGCGCGTTGGCCAGGATGGGGAAGCGCGCCGCGAGGAAACGACGCGCGCCATCGACGCGATCCTGGTTGGTCCACCGCGAGCTGGTGTCGGGATCGTTCTGGAGAGGATCGACCGGCGCCGCAGCGCCAGCCGCGGGAGAATTCGCCGGCGCACCACCAGCACCCGTAGTCGGCGCGGTTGAGTTGGCGTTGCGGGCGTTAGCGTTGGTAGCGTTAGCGTTGTTCCCGTTAGCGCTGTTAGCAGCCGGCGCAGCCGCTGCGATCGCTCCGCGAACTCTAAAGCCTCGCGCGTCGGCCGTAAGCATCGGCCAGCCGGTTACTCCCGGAAAGTTGTAGCTCGGCAAATTCGGATACGTAAACCGCGTATCCCCCGCCGGCACGCCAAAGTAGAGCGCATGCCCAATCGGCACCCGCACGCGATTCTCCATGTACGGGAAGAGCTTCCGGAGCCAGGCGCCGCAGGCGAAGACGTAGGCATCACCGCGAATGACATCGCCGTTGTCGAGAATGACGCCATCCATCTTGCCGTTCACTATCGGACCCGGGCGCACGCGACCGAGTGTGAGTTTCGCGCCGTCCGATTGCGCGATTGCGGCGACCGCCTGGGTAGCGGCGCGGCAGCGCACGACGCCAGCGTCGGGCTCCGTGATGGCCACCGTGATGTCATCCGCCTTGATGACCGGCCAGCGCTTGCGCGCTTCGTCGCCGGTAAGCTTTTCGTGCGGCACCTTGTTCGCGGCCCACAGCTCGAGCGTCTTCTTGATGAAGGGCTCCTCGGTGGCGCGCATGATCACGTCGCCCGTGTGGTGGAAGAACTGCGTCTTGAAGTGCGGACCCCATTCCTCTTCAAAGAGGCGCCAGCGCTCAATCGCGGTGCGTGCCCACGGCGTCCAGAGCTCACCCGACGCACGATCCCCGTAAGACGAGCGAATGCCGCGGGTTTCGTCGCCGCTGGTCGCCTTGGAATTACCCGGGCCGTATGCGTCGACCAGCGTGACCTTCACACCACGGGCGCGCAGATGGTAGGCCGTCCAACCACCCCAGGCACCGGCGCCGATCACGACCACATGGGTCGATGCGTTGGCCGTTCCGCGTCCGCGGTCAATGCCGCGGGCGGGAGCCGACTTGAAGGCGGCCGGCGGAGCGCAGCCTGCCGCGAGCATCACACTCGCGCCGCCGGCAATTTTCAGGAAATCGCGACGGGCCAGCCCCTCGTCGTCGGTGCCGGGGGTGTGTGTCGTGGGTTCAGCGGGCGTCTTAGCGGCGTCGGAAGTACTCATTACGAGCGCGGGAGGGGGCCGAGGGAGCGGACAGGGGACGTAGCGCACCAAAGTCCGAGGGAACTTGGGCACCCACTTACTGTCTTGGGGGTAGACCGCGAGTGATCGGCGAACTTATCACGATCGGTCACGCTTGTCAGCGATCCGACCCCGACACACGTTCAAAGGCCATGTCACGTCAACGCATCTATTTGCTGGCTCTCAGCGCTTCCTTGATCGGCGTCAGCGCCGCCTCAGGCATTGCCTCAGGCAGCAGCAAGCGCGCGCAGGACGCTACCCGGGAAGCCGGCCGCTTCATTCTTCGTGGCGATACGGCCAAGATCTACACCGAGGAGCAGGCCGCGGCCGGCCAGGCGGTCTTCACGAAGACCTGTTCTGAATGCCACGAAACCAAGGATGTCACCGGCGCCGATTTCCGCACCAAGTGGAAAGGGCAGACGGTGTTCGCGCTCTTTGAGCAGATCCGCACGACGATGCCCGACGGCAATCCGGGCACCCTGTCGCGCGATGAGTACATCGGCACAGTGGCCTACATCCTCAAGTTGAACGGTCTGCCGTCGGGCACGACACCACTCGCCACTGATTCGACCGGACTCGCCGGGCTCACGCTCGACCTGCCCGCGGCATCGCAGCCGGCGTCTCGCTGAGCGCGTACTCGGCGCGGGAACACGTCGAATTGTAAAAACCACGGGGGAGCGTTCAACGCTTGCCCGTGGTTCGACGTTTGTTACCTCGGCTTCTGAAAACCTTTGCACGATCGCGCCGTATGGTCGCTCCATACCGCGGTCGTCATTGACAGTCATAAACCGACATCATACAGTTGGCGCGCCAACCATTGGTCGTCGGTCCGCTGTCAAACCCGAGTCTCAGTTCGTGCGCGAAAAAGTGACGGCGCGCCCGTTCAGTTTGTTCTTGGCTGAAGTGGCGTGGGAGCAATTCCCACCTGCTGATCGCCAATCGATGTCGACCCACCGCAGTTGCCCAACCAGCAGTACCTCCCACCACGCGCAGTAGTTCCCTCCCCGCATTTCCTGTCGTCATAGCAGTTCCTGCCACAACGAGTCGCGCGCAGCGGATCGCAGCGCACTCCGCCCCTTTGATCCAAATTCGGGGTCGCTTCGACCCCTTTAGAGCGTGATACGACCTATCGCATCACCGTCCGGCCGAAAGTGGTCGGGCGTTGCCGCGTATTCGGCGTATCAGGACCGACCACACGTCCGGTGGTCGGAGGGTGATCCTGTACAGCGGAGTCACGAGATGCAACGAACCGGAGCAGCAACGTTCCCGCGGGGCGAGTCAGGGTGTGCGCCGCCATCATTTACCATCAAGCCGCGAGTGTCGCGCTGGAGTGCGGTCGTGGTGCGCACTTCTGCCGCCTTCGTGGCCGCGTTGACGCTTCTTGCGCCCAAGGCGCATGCGCAGGGCGGCAGCGTCAGTGGTCAGGTCAAAGACGCCGCCACTGGCCAGCCCATTCAACAGGCGCGCGTCCTTGTGGACGGCACGCAGAATGGCTCGCTGACCGCCGAAAACGGTCGCTACACACTGCGTGTCACGACCACCGGTCCGATCACGCTCGACGTGTCGCGTATCGGCTACGAAGCCAAGAAGATCCAGGTCACGATCAGCGCGACCGGCCCCACGGTTCAGGATATCTCGCTCACGCAGGCGGCCTTCTCGCTCTCCGCCGTTGTCACCACGGTGACCGGTGCGCAGCGTAAGGTCGAACTGGCGAACGCCACCACGCAGGTTGCGGTTGGCGACAAGCTCGCAGAACTCCCGGTCGCCAACATGGGCGGCCTGCTGTCGGGTCGCGCCTCGAGCGTTCAGGTCGTGCAGACCGGCGCCACCGGCACCGGCTCACGCGTTCGTATTCGCGGTCAGAACTCATTCTCGCTGTCGAACGACCCCATCGTCGTCATCGACGGTGTGCGCGCAACGTCCACGACGAACAACGCGATCGGCACCGGTGGTTCCGGCCCGTCGCGTCTTGACGACATCAACCCGGCCGAAATCGAGAACATCGAAATCGTGAAGGGTCCGTCGGCCGCGACGCTCTACGGCACGGAAGCCGCCAACGGCGTTATCGTCATCACCACCAAGCGTGGTAAGTCGGGCAAGACGCGCTACAACTTCTCGGCCGAGCAGGGCTCGATCGAGAACACGGCGACGTACCCCGATCTTTGGGCGCTGTGGGGCAAGACCACGGCCGCGCCGACGACCAACGCGATCTGCGTGCTCACGCAGGTTGCCGCCGGCACTTGCACGGCCGACTCGCTCGTGCACGGCAACGTGTTGAACGATTCGCGTCTGACGCCGATCGGCACCGGTGACCGTCGTCAGTACAACCTCCAGGTCTCTGGCGGTAACGACAAGGTGCAGTTCTTCGTGTCCGGCCAGACGGAAGCGGAAACGGGCATCTATAAGATGCCGGATTCGGAAGTGACGCGTCTTCAGGCGCGTCGCGGCGTCACCGCGCTTCCGTCGGACATCATGCGCCCGAACGCGCTTTCACGTAACAGCCTCCGCGCGAACATCAACGCGGAGCTTCGCAAGAATCTCTTCGTGCAGGTGTCGTCGGGCTACGTGAACAGCGACGTCCGCATCCCGCAGAACGAAGACAACGGTAACGGTCTCATGGTGGCCGCCCTCGGCGGTAACTACAACCGTAACCTGCTCGACGCGCAGGGCGACTCGCTGCGCGGCTATCGCTCGTTCATGATGGGCGATGTGCTCGCGCAGACCACCACGCAGGGCATCAACCGCTTCATCAACTCGATCACGGCCCAGTGGAATCCGCTGTCGTGGTTGCAGACGCGTGGCGCGGTGGGCTCGGACTATACCGAGCGCAACGACATGTTCCTGTCAAAGGTTGGCGAAGGCCCGAACACCGGTACGGTTCGCACGGGTAACGTGCAGAGCACGGTGGCCTCGATCAATCAGCAGACGGCCGACTACAGCGGCACTGGCACGTTCCAGCTCCTCGACTGGCTCAACTCGAAGACGTCGGTCGGCATGCAGTACATCCGACAGGCGGTCGCCAACACGACCGGCTCGGGTAACGGCCTGCCGCCGGGCGGTGTGACGGTGTCGGCCGCGGCGACGCGTACCTCCACGCAGACCTACTCGGAAAAGCGCACGCTTGGCTACTACCTCGAGCAGCAGTTCGCCATTCGCGAGCGCCTCTTCCTTACCGGCGGCGTGCGTCGCGATGCGGCCAGCGCATTCGGTGTGAATTCGCGTGAGGTGTGGTATCCGAAGGTCGGTGCGTCGTGGCTCATCTCCGACGAATCGTTCTTCCCGAAGCGTGACTTCATCACGTCGCTCCGCTTGCGTGGAACGTACGGTGCGTCCGGTCAGATCCCGGGCGCTACGGACGCCGTTCGTTACTACTCCGCCGGCCCGCTGACGCTCGCCGCCGGTGACGCTTCGGGTGCATCGCTTGGGTCGTTGGGCAACGTGGCGCTCAAGCCGGAGTATTCGGCAGAAACGGAATACGGTTTCGATCTGGCGATGTTCGGCAGCAAGACCAATATCGAAGTCACGCACTACGACAAGAGCACGAAGGATGCGCTGATTCAGCGCCCGATTGCTCCGTCGCTCTCGGGTCTCACCACCCAGTTCGTGAACGTCGGTAACATCCGCAATCAGGGCTTGGAGCTGACCTGGAATCAGAAGGTCGTCGACAAGCAGCAGTTCGGATTCCAGTTCAACCTCACCGCGTCGACGAATAAGAACGAGCTGGTCAAGCTCGGCGAGGGCATCACGCCGATCGCGTCGGGTAACCGCGACACGCAGAGGAACGCGCCGGGCTATCCGCTTTACGGCCTCTGGGGCAAGACGATTGGCTACAACGATGCCAACAACGACGGCATCATCGTGTTGAGCGAAATGACGTTCAGCGACACGACGGTTTTCCGTGGCAACACCTTCCCCAAGAAGGAGCTCGCCTTCACGCCGTCGATCGACCTGCTCAATCACAAGTTGCGCATCTCGTCGCAGATCGATCGCAAGTGGGACTTCCTCAAGTTCAACAACACGTTGCGTCACCAGTGCATGAACGGTGTGTCGTGCCAGGGTCGTTACGACAAGTCGGCGAGCCTCGAGAAGCAGGCGGCTGCTCTTGCCACGACGCAGGCCATCTACACTGGTATGTTCGAAGACGGTACGTTCACGCGCTGGCGCGAACTCTCGGTCGCGTACGACATGCCCGAGAAGTGGGCCAACTCCTTCAAGGCGTCGCGTTGGAACGTGGTCCTCACGGGCCGCAACCTCGGCGTCAAGACCAAGTACTCCGGTGTCGATCCCGAGGCGGCGCAGTCGAACAGCGACGCGCGCGGCAACGAGGAATACTTCTCCACGCCACCCCTGCGCATCTTCACGCTGCGCATGAACTTCACCTTCTGAGGCGAGCACAGATATGAGCAAGTTTTCAGCCGCTCGCCGTATCGTCCGACCTGTGGGTGCCGTCGCTGCCGCGATTACGATCGCGGGCTGCAGCACGGACATCCTGACGGTCGATACGCCCGACGTGATTTCCGAATCGTCGATCGGTGGCCCGTTGGGCGCCACGACGCTTCGCAACGGCGCAATGCAGGACTTTGTCGTGGCGTTCTCGGGGACGCAGGACGGATTCGTGGTTGCCACCGGCAACATGGGTGACGAAATCCAGACCACGGACACGTTCGCCGATCGCTACAACACCGACATGCGTGTGCAGAACGAAGTGCTGGGCGGAGCGCTCAACACGACGTACAACGGTCTGCAGCTCGCGCGTTCGGGCATGGGCAACGCCATCGAGTTGTGGGCGAAGGCGAAGCCCACGGCGTCTGCATCCGCGGCCGTGAAGGACTCGCTGGCCGAGATGTACGCCATTCGCGGCTACGCCGAGAACTTCCTTGCCGAAGCGTATTGCTCAGGCGTGCCGTTCTCGAAGGTGAACGCCGATGGTTCGTTCGCGTATGGCGATCCTCTGACCACGACGCAGATCCTGAACATCGCCGGCGCGTCGATGGACTCGGCGACCGGTCTGGCGGCGGGCACCACGCCCAAGTCGCTGGCCGCCGTCGGTAAGGCGCGCATTCTGCTCAACCTGGGGCAGTATGCTCAGGCGGCGGCGGCGGTCAGCGGTGTGGCGACCACGTTCAAGTATCAGGTCTTTCACTCAGCGGCCACGAACCGTCAACAGAACGGCATCTACAATGCCACGTACATCGCGGCGTCGCGCTACACGGCCGGCACGAACGAAGGTACGAACGGCCTGGACTACCTGACGACGCCAGCTGATCCGCGTGTACCGTGGACGGCGAACGGACACAACGGCTTCGACGACGCGGCGCGTCGTGTGCCGCGCCAGGAGAAGTACATCGCGTTCGGTACGGCGGTCACGCTTGCCGACGGTATCGAAGCGCGACTGATCGAAGCGGAAGCGGCGCTCAACTCGGCTGGTGCGGGTGGCTCGCAGTCGGCGCGCGATCAGATGAACACGATCATCAACACGCTTCGCTCGGGTGGTGGCGTGGCCGGTCTGACGGCGCTGGCGTCGCCCACGACGCAGGATGCCGCGATCAACCAGCTGTTCCGCGAGCGCGCGATGTGGATGTACATCACGGGTCACCGCTTCGGCGACATGCGTCGCCTGATCCGTCAGTACGGCCGCGCCGCGAACACGGTGTTCCCGATCGGCAACGTGGCGTTCCGCCCGGGCAACACGTACGGTACGGACGTGACGTTCATCGTGCCGTTCACTGAGAAGAACAACCCCAAGTTCACTGGTTGCATCAACCGCAACCCGTAAGCTTTCGGAGTGAAAAAGGCCGCCGGTGCGTTCGCACCGGCGGCCTTTTTTGCTTTGCTGACTGAGAACTGAGAGCTGAGCAAGGAGAGCTCAGCGGTGAGCATCGAGCATTGAGACCATTTCGTTTGCTCATTGCTCGCGACTCACTTCTCAGTTCTCCGTGCTGAGCTCTCAGCTCTCGATCAGCCCACCTCGAGAGCAGGCAAACAGAAAGGGCCGCCCGCGCATCGCGCGAACGGCCCTTCGTTTGTCCAGCAGCGAGTTAGCGCCCCGCTACGCCGCGCCCAATATCGATCGTCTTGAATCCCGGCTCCCCCCACCCAATCACGAACACCGAGAACCCTTCCTTCATGCGCTTCTCGACATCGTTCGCGTTGGCCGGGTAACCGCAGGCGACCTTGAATTCCTTGCACGCCGCGAGCACCGACTGGATCGCAGCTTCCCACGCGACCTCGTCGAGCTTGCGCTGACCGCTCGCGTCGGGCTTGGAGAAGACACCGCGCAACGTACCGGCGCCGGGGAAGAGCACACCGATGCCCTTCACGGCGGCGATCTCGCGAATGTGCTTGAGACCTTCTTCGCTTTCAACGATGGTGAAGTTCACCAGCTCGCCCTTCGGGTTGAGCGGCCACACATCGGCCTTCTCCTTGTACTCCTTTTCGCTCATTCCCCAACGCGCGGGCGCCGCGCCCACATCGTCAGCGCGAGTACCGCCCTTGGACTTGAAGCGCATCATCGCGATGCCCTGTTCGACTTCCTTGGCGCTTTCAACGCCAACGAACACCACGCCGGTCACGCCTTCGTTGAGCTGCTTGCCGATGCGGGCCTGAGCGGCGGCCGGATCGGGCGCGATTTCCATGGTCTTCACGAACAGGCCGTGGCTGGCCGACTTCCCCTTCTGGATGGCGCCGGCGCTTTCCATCGCCTTGGCGAACTCCGTGAACGGCGGGAAGCTCTGTTCGAAGTTGTACTCCATCGTGCCTTCGAAGATGTAGTCGGTCTTCTTGTAGGCGACCGCTTCGGAGGCGAGCTGGGACATCGACTTGAGCGTCGACGGATCGGGGGCCGGCTGGCCTGGGCGGGTCCGCGGGTTGGCCGGCGCGTACAGACCAAAGACCGGCTTCTTGCCGGCCAGCAGGTCAACCACGGGGTTGAAGTGCGATTGCGCGTGGGCCGAAGGCGCCAGCGTCAGGGTGAGCGCAATGGCACCAGCAGCGTGCGCCAAGCGGGAAAACGAACCGCGGGTCACGAAACCTCCGAAGGCGGGATATGGGGAGGAGGAGGGGTGGAACGGGCTATATGCGCCACCAACGGCCAACCCGGCAAGATCGCTGTGACAAGGTGCGCCAAATCGCATCGCCGCATCGTATTCCGTACAGCGGAAATAATTGGTCTAGCGTAAATTGGATATCTATTCTTTCGCATGACGGAGTGCGCGCCTTCCTGCACATCCGTTTTCCCGCTGCGCTTTTGCCCGGAGTTCGGGGATGAAGTCGCTAGTTGCCGCCGGTTCCGGCTGCCTGGCTCTGCTCGCTATCGCTTCGCTTCAGCGAAACGATGCGACAGCCGCATCGCTCCCGCCCACTGCGTCGCGACCCTCGGTCGCACCGGTGCGCTACGATCTGTCGTTCGTTGATCCGCCGTCGAGTGAAGCGCGCAAAGCGCCGACGCGTCCTGGTGGACATCCATTGCTTGCACCCGCCGCGCGCACGGCCATCGCATCGTCGGCGCTGACCGACGTCGTCAAGAAGACGTGCGCCGGTTGCCACAGCGATTCACGCAAGCAGGGCAATCTCTCGTTGCAGACGTTCGACCTATTGACCATTGGTCAGCAGTCGCCGGAAGTCGCCGAGAAGATGATCAACAAGCTGCGCACCGGCATGATGCCGCCACCGGGGCGCCCCAAGCCCGCGGGTGATACGCTGCAGGTGCTGCTGGAAACGCTCGAGAAGCAGATGGATGCGCGCTACGCAGCCAGCCCGAATCCGGGCACGCGTACCTTCCAGCGCTTGAACCGCGCTGAGTACGAGCGTGCCATCAAGGACGTGCTGCAGATCGATGTGCGCGCCGATTCGTGGCTGCCGCTCGACACCAAGAGCGCGAACTTCGACAACATCGCCGACGTGCAGACGCCGTCCGCGACGACGCTCGATTCGTATCTCGACGCGGCCAGCGAAATCAGCCGCCTCGCGGTGGGTGATCCGAAGGCGAGCACCAGCACGAGCACGTACAAGATTGCGCGTCTCGCGTCGCAGCTCGATCAGGTCGACGGCGCACCGATGGGTACGCGTGGTGGCACGAGCGTCACGCACAACTTCCCGGCCGACGGCGAGTATGCGTTCACCATCACGCTGCACGCCATTCCCACGGGCCAGCTGTTCGCGTCCACCGCGCCGTTCGATGAAAAGATCGAAGTGTCGGTGAACGGCGAACGTGTCGCACTGCTCGACATCGATCGCGGCATGTCGCAGGCCGATCCGAACGGCATGGAGCTGCGTACGAAGCCGGTGCCGGTGCGTGCGGGTCCGCAGCGCATCTCGGCGACCTTTGTGCGCACCTTTGAAGGGCCGGTGAACGACAACATCACGCCGCTCGGTCACTCGATCGCCGACACGCAGATTGGTTCGCAGGCCGGCATCACGGTGCAGGCGCACATGCAGACCTTTGCGGTGACCGGACCGTTCAACCCGACGGGTGTGTCGGAAACACCGAGCCGTAAGCGCATCTTCAGCTGCCGTCCGCTCTCACCAGCGGAAGCGCGTCCGTGCGCCGAGAAGATCATTACTCGATTGGGCACGCAGGCGTACCGTCGTCCGCTCGCGGCAAACGATACGAAGGCGCTGATGACCTTCTACGACGAAGGCGCGAAGGACGGCGGCTTCGAAGTGGGAGTGCGTTCGGCCATCGAAGCGATGCTTTCGAGCCCGCACTTCATTTTCCGCATTGAAGAGCTGCCCACTGCCGCAACGGCGAAGGGTGTCGTTGCAGTGAGCGGTTTGGACCTCGCATCGCGCCTGTCGTTCTTCATCTGGGGCACGCCGCCGGATGAACAGCTCGTCGCGCTCGGCAGGAGCGGTCGACTGAACGACACGCTGGTTCTGATGCAGCAGACCAAGCGCATGCTCGCCGATCCGCGCAGCGAAGCGCTGGCCACGCGCTTTGCTGCGCAGTGGCTCCGCCTGCCGGACATCTCGCTCGTACATCCGGATGCCAATCAGTATCCCGACTTCCGCGAGCAGCTTGCGATCGACATGCGCCGCGAAACGGAGTTGTTCTTCTACAACCTCGTGAAGGACAACAAGTCGATGTACGACCTGTTCACGGCGAACTACTCGTACGTGAACGAATCGCTCGCGAAGCACTACGACATTCCGGGCGTGGTCGGCAACGACTTCCGCAAGGTGAACTACCCGGCCGGCTCGCCGCGCAGCGGCATCTTCGGCCACGGCTCGATGCTCACGCTCACATCGGTCGCGAATCGCACGAGCCCCGTGCTCCGCGGCAAGTGGGTGATGGAGGTGCTCATGGGATCACCGCCACCGGCGCCGCCGCCAAATGTGCCGGACCTCGAGAAGACCGGTGCTGCCAAGGAAGGCCGTTTGCTCACTACGCGCGAGCGCATGGAAATCCATCGCGCCAACGCGACGTGCAAGTCGTGCCATCAGTTCATCGATCCGATCGGCCTCGCGCTCGACAACTTCGACGTGATGGGACGCTGGCGCATCCGTGAGAACGGAACGCCACTCGACACGCGTGGCGACTACTACGACGGCACCAAGATCTCGAGCCCGGCCGAGTTGCAGGCCGCGCTGCTCAAGCGTCCGGTTCCGGTGATGCGCAATTTCACGCGCAACCTGATGGCCTACGGACTTGGCCGCCGCATCGAGTGGTACGACGAGCCGGCGGTCCGCAAGATCGAACGCGTTGCACAGAAGTCGAACTACAAGATCGACGATTTCATTTTCGGCGTGGTGAAGAGCGATGCCTTCCGCATGCGGAAGTTCGTTGCACAGGCGCCCGCTGCTCCGTCCTCCACTGCTCCGGCGAAGGCCGGCAGCGGTTCCCACTGATTTCCGCCGACCACCAATAGGGAGAAGATCGATGCAATTCCTGACCGGAAAGGCGATGCCGCGCCGCCAGTTCCTCCAGGGCATGAGCGCCGCCATTGCCCTGCCGTATCTCGATGCGATGATCCCCACGGGTCGGCGCGCCTACTTCGCCGCGAACAAGGCGCCACGCTTGGTCGCGATCGAAATGGTGCACGGCGCCGCTGGGTGCAACGAGTGGGGCTCGAAGATGAACCTGTGGTCGCCGGCGTCGGCCGGTAAGGCGTACGACCTGTCGCCGACCGCGCTCAACTCGCTCGACAAGTACCGCGACTACCTCACGATCATCAGCAACACCGATGTGCGTGAAGCCGAACCGACGTCGCCGAATGAAATCGGTGGTGACCACTTCCGTTCGAGCGCGGTGTATCTCACGCAGTCGCATCCGAAGCAGACCGAAGGATCGGATGTGCACGTCGGCACATCGCTCGACCAGATGTACGCGCGCAAGTATGGTCAGGACACGCCGATCCCGTCGATGCAGCTGTGCATCGAGAACGTGGACCAGGCGGGTGGCTGCGCTTACGGGTATGCCTGCGTATACACGGACTCGATCAGCTGGGCGTCGCCCACTGAACCGCTGCCGGTCATTCGCGATCCGCGCGTGGCGTTCGAAAAGCTGTTCGGTGTGGGTGGCACGAGCGCCGAGCGCGCCGAGCGTCGCCGCACGCGCCGCAGCATTCTCGACTTCGTGGGCAGCGAGATGGCGTCGCTCCGTACGCAGCTCGGTCCCGATGACAAGCAGCGCCTCGAGCGCTACATGGAAGACATTCGCGAAGTCGAGCGTCGCATCCAGCGCGTCGAAGCGCGCAACACGAGTGGTGAAGTGCGCGAGTTGCCGGAAGCGCCCGCGGGCGTGCCGGACTCGTTCGCCGAACATGTGAAGCTGATGTTCGACATTCAGGCGCTCGCGTTCGCGGCGGACATCACGCGTGTCTTCTCGTTCAAGATGGGTCGCGACGGCTCGAGCCGTACCTACCCGGAGTCGGGCACCGACAAGCCGTTCCACCCGGCGTCGCACCATGGTGGCACGGAGCGCGGCGTGCGCGACTTCAACATGATCAACAAGTACCACGTGTCGATGCTGCCGTACTTCCTGGACAAGCTCAAGAGCATCCAGGAGAGCGATGGCAACATGCTCGACAAGACGATGATCGTGTACGGCTCGCCGATGGGTGACTCGAACTTGCACAACCATCGCCGTTGCCCGCTCATCCTGCTCGGCAAGGCGGAAGGCCGTCTCGCGGGCAACCTGCACATCAAGGCGCCGGATGGCACGCCGATGGCAAACGCGATGCTGTCGATGGCGCATACGCTTGGCCTCGATGACATGAAGACGTTCGGCGACAGCAACGGTGCGCTCAACCTGAACTCGGCGAACGCGTAATCATGCGCTCACTTCGTGGCGTGGTGACGGCTGCGGTCGTCACCACACTCGCCCTCGGTGCCGCCCGGAGCAATCCGGGTGAAGCGCCGTTGGTCGATGCGATCATTCGCGGTGACAGCGCGCGCGTGCGCACGCTGATCAAGCAGGGCGCCGATGTGAACGAAGCGGCGTCGGATGGCATGTCGCCGTTGCACTACGCCGCTCAGCGTGGCGATATCGGCGCGGCGCAGATGCTGATCTACGCCGGTGCGCGTGTGAATGCAGTGACGCGCAACGGCAACTACACGCCGCTGCATCTGGCGGCGCGTGAAGGCCGTTCATCGGTCGTGAAGGCGTTGCTCGCGAATGGCGCCGACGCCAACGCCACGACATCCACTGGCGGCGCGACGGCGTTGCACTTTGCCGCTGGTCATGGCGATGCGGAATCGATCAATGCGCTGCTCGCGAAGGGCGCGCCGGTCGATGCACGTGAGTCGGCATTCGGTCAGACGCCGCTCATGTGGGCGGCCGCCTACAATCGCGTTGCGGCACTCGATGCGCTGATCAAGAAGGGCGCGGGGCTCGAAGCGGCGTCGCGCATTGAAGACATTCCGAAGGCCGAGCGCGATCAGCGCACGGAGCTCGCCCTGCGCGCGCGTCGTGTGGCGGCGCTCAAGGCGGCGGATAGTCCGTTGGCGCCGACGGGGATTACGCCGAACATCACGCCGGTGCAGCCGGGTGGCGCACCGGTGCCGGGTGCGGCGGCGGGTGCAGGTGGTGCGGCTCCGGCTGCCGCCGGTGCGGCTGCCACGGCGCCGGCTGGACGTGGAGCGGGTGCGGCGCCGGCTGGTGCGGGTGCGGGCGCGGGAGCTGGCGCGCAGCCGGCGGCTGCCGCTGCCGGTGCAGCGCCCGCAGGTCGTGGTGGTGCGGCGCCTGCCGGTGCCGCCGGTGGAGCACCGGCGCGCGCCGCTGGCGACAGTGCACGTCCGAACACGGGCTTTCAGCAGCGTGGACCGTCGTACGGTGAATTGATCGGCAACAAGGGCGGGCTTACGGCGCTTCTCTTCGCCGTGCGCGAAGGCAACGACGAAGCCGTCGAGCATCTGCTGGCTGCTGGCGCCAAGGTGAACCATGTGAGCGAAGGCGATCATACGAGCCCGCTGCTCATGGCCGCGATCAACGGTCGCTTCGATCTCGCGAAAACGCTGATGGGGAAGGGCGCCGATGTGAAGCTGATGAGCGACGCTGGCGCGACGCCGTTGTACGCCGTGCTCAACTCGCAGTGGGCGCCCAAGTCGCTCTATCCGCAGCCCACCGCGCAGACGCAGCAGAAGACGACGCACATCGAGCTCATGGAAATGATGCTCAAGGCCGGCGCCGATCCGAACGTGCGTCTCAAGAAGCATCTCTGGTACATGTCGTACAACTTCGACCTCCTCGGCGTGAACACCGTCGGCGCGACGCCCTTCTGGCGCGCGGCGTACGGACTCGATGTGCCGGCGATGAAGTTGCTCGTGCAGTACAAGGCCGATCCGAACATCCCCACGATCAAGCCCGTTGGTCGCCTCCCGGGTGACGACGCGCCAGACGAAGGCGCCGGCGGTGCTGACCCGTCAGGGCTCGCGCCAATTCCCGACGGCGGCCCGGGCGTGTATCCCATTCACGCCGCGAGCGGTGTGGGTTATGGCGAAGGCTTCGCCGCCAACTCGCACACGCACGCACCGGAAGCGTGGTTGCCGGCCGTGAAGTATCTGATCGAAGAGCTGCACGCCGATCCGAACTCGCGCGACTTCAAGGGCTACAACCCCATGCACCACGCCGCCGCGCGTGGCGACAACGAACTGATTCAGTACCTGTTGTCGAAGGGCACGGACATCAAGGCGGTGAGCCGCACGGGGCAGACGACGGCTGACATGGCGAACGGACCGGTACAGCGTGTTACGCCGTTCCTGGAGACCGTGGAGCTTTTGGTGAAGTTGGGGTCGAAGAACTCGAACAAGTGCAAGAGCTGCTGACGGCCTTCACCGCGGGTACTGCGGAAGCCTGAACCTCGGAAGCCTGTACTACGGGAGCCTGAACCTCGGGTAGAAACGGAAAGCGGGGACATCGCTATGATGTCCCCGCTTTTTCCGTAGTACGGGCTCCCGTAGTTCGGGCTTCCGCGGTTCAGGCTTCCGAAGTTCGCGCAGTTCAATCGTCGTGGTTCAGCTCATACTCCCTCTGCGCCGACATCCGTTCTTGCCCCTGCCGCGCGTCGCGTCGCTTCGCCGCCGCCATCGCTTTCCCGTGGGTACCGGACGTCTTGATCGACGGCAGCGCGATCTGCTTCTCGAGCTTCGTGCTCCCGCAGGCGGGGCAGGTGGGTTCTGCGCTGCCGCGGACCAGCGTCTCGAATTGGTGCTGGCAGTCCGTGCAGATAAAGTCGAACATCGGCATATTGGGCCGTCTCGCTGTGCGTGTGAAAAGTCCCGCTCCCCAGAAATACGGAGAACCCCGATGTCGCGTTCGCGCCGGTCCCCGCTGTTCGCAGTTGCTGCGCTCACCTCCATCCTCGCTGCCGCGCCACTCGCTGCGCAAGGCGCGGCGGCTGGCCGTCAGCCCGTCGTAGGCGAAGGGCAGCGCATCTCGCCGACCCTGAGCCCCGGCATCCGCGTCGGCAACCTGCTGTGGGCCTCGGGTCAGCTCGGCACGAGCCAGACCGACACGACCATTGCCGGTCAGACGCAGCGTTCGCTCGAGAACCTGGAGAAGGTGTTCAAGGCGGCCGGCACCACGCTCGCGGCTGCGGCTACCAAGTGCACGGTGTTTCTGACTGACGTGAAGGACTTCGGCGGCATGAACGCGGTGTACTCGAAGTTCTTCCCCACCAATCCGCCGGCGCGCTCGACGGTGGTGGTCGCGGCTTTGGTGGTGGCGGGGGGGAAGGTGGAGATCGAATGCCAGGGGGTTGTACCCTGAGTCTGGTGACTGCGAGTACAGCGGAAGCCTGCACTTCGGACGCCTGCACTACGGGAGCCTGCACTACGGAAGAAGCGGGGACGTCGGCGATTGAGTGCCGACGTCCCCGCTTGTCCGATGTACGGGCTCCCGTAGTACGGGCTCCCGTAGTACGGGCTTCCGATGTGCAGGCTTCCGATGTGCAGGCTTCCGCAGTGTCGCAGTTATCGAGCCGGCGCCCCCGACCGCACGGGCCACACCACCCCCTGACTCCCCCGCTTCACCGCCCCAATCCCCCGATACGCAAACTTCTGCAGACGCTTCCCCTCGTAAGTCTCGGTCGTGTAGATGTTCCCCTTCGAGTCCGTTGCGATGCTGTGCACGGCGAAGAACTGGCCGGGCTGACGGCCGCCGTCGCCGAAGTAGGTGAGGATCTCGAGTGACTTGCGGTCCATCACGTACACGCGCTCGTTCTTGCCGTCGGCGAGGTACAGGTACTTCTGCGCGGCGTCCTTCGAGAACGCGATGTCCCACACCGAGCCGTCGCCGCGGGTGTTCGGGAAGACGCGAACTTCCTTGACGAACTTGCCGTCCTTCTGGAAGACCTGAATGCGATCATTCGGACGGTCGCACACATACACCAGGCCATCGGTCGTGGGCTCGGCGCAGTGCACTGGATTACGGAACTGCTGCGCGGGTGGCGCGGAGGGGTCGTACGGCGGCATGCGGCCGTCGTCGGGCTTGTTGCCGTAGGCGCCCCAGAAGCGCTTGAGCTTTCCGGTGGGCATGTCGAGTACCGCAACGCGCTTGTTGCCGTAGCCGTCGGCGACGAACGCTTCCTGCGCCTTCACGTCGAATGTGATCTTGGCCACACGACCGAAGTGCGTCGAGTCATTGCTGTTCGCGGCCTGCTTCGGTGTGCCGATCTGCTGAATGAACTTGCCGTCGTGCGTGAACTTGAGGATGTGCGAATCGGCGGCGCCGTTGCCGCCAATCCAGATGTTGTCCTTGTCGTCCACGGCGACGCCGTGATTTGATGTCGGCCACTCGTAGCCGGCGCCCGGTCCGCCCCACGCCTTCACGAGGTTGCCGGCGGGATCGAACTCGAGAATCGGCGGCGCCGACTGGCAGCATTCGCTGATGGGCGGCGTGGCATTCATGCCGGTTTCCGTACGCTGATTGAGCGTCGAGTCACCACGATGAATAATGAACACGTGGTCTTTGCTGTCCACACCCACACCGATCACCGAGCCAAGGATCCAGTGATTCGGGAGTGGCTTGGGCCACATCGGATCGACTTCGAACTTCGGTGCTTCGACCGTCTGGCGATCGGTGGCGGTGAGGGCGGCCTGGGCGACGCCGAGTCCGGCGATCGTGAGGGCAAGGAGGGACCAGCGCGTCGTCGGGCGGACGGAGGGCATTTTCGAGGGGGCTCCCGGAAATTCGCGGGATGTGGGAAGCACCGGCGGGGAGGGTGTGCGAGGCCGGAGCAGATGGTAACTTCGACCGTTGAAGTAACCCACCTGCGCTTTCCTGTCCAGAGACGTGTTGGAGACGTGTTGGTTCTCTCCCGCCTGTGGCGCGTCCGCGAGTCTCGCTTGTTCGCCATGCGTCAGTTCATCGCTGTGCTCACACTGCTGTTGATGCCGTGGCCCGGGGCGTATGCCCACGAGGTGCCGCGTCATGTCGCGGTCCGTGCGTTCATCATGCCCGCGTCGGATCGTGTGCGCCTGCTCGTGCAGATTCCGCTCGAATCCGTGCGCGATGTGGACTGGCCACTGCGCGCCAATGGATCGCTGGATATTGCGAGGGCTGCGCCGTTCCTGCGCGATGCTGCGGCGTTGTGGATTCGCGATGGCGTGACGTTGCGTGATGGATCGACGGCGCTGCCCACGCCGACGC
The DNA here is from genome assembly GCA_966112585.1 of uncultured Gemmatimonadaceae bacterium. Lineage (GTDB taxonomy): Bacteria > Gemmatimonadota > Gemmatimonadetes > Gemmatimonadales > Gemmatimonadaceae > Gemmatimonas. The sequence goes on along the minus strand of CBHWDN010000007.1, from coordinate 145,485 downwards.
TCTCGGCCGTTCGTGTAAGTCTGCCGTCAGATCGCGCATTCGACAGCTGGCGCGGAGCGCTCAATGCGATTCGCTCGCAGCCGCTCGCCGACAGCATCGATATCCCGCTTGCGCAGCTGCGTCTTGAAGCTGAGCTCGAAGTGCCCGTCGCGGCACCCGTTGCGAATCTCATCATCGATCCTCGCTGGGCGCACCTGGGTATCACCACGACATCGGTCGTCACCGTGGTGACCGCGTCGGGCGCCGAGCGCGTGTATAGCTACGAGGGCGATCCGGGCGCGTTGCGTCTCGATCCGCGGTGGTGGCATGCGGCGTCGCGCTTTGTGGTGGAAGGGGCCACGCATCTGTTCGGTGGCATCGATCATTTGCTCTTTTTGTTGTGTCTCGTCTTGCCGGTGCGTCGCATCGGGCCGTTGGTGGGGATCGTAACGGCGTTCACGGTGGCGCACTCGCTCACGCTTGGTGCAGCGGCGTTGGGGTTTGCTCCCACCGCGTTGTGGTTTCCGCCGCTCGTGGAAGTGCTCATTGCCGCGAGCATCGTGTGGATGGCGCTTGGCAACATCGTGGGCGCGCGCATTGAGCAGCGGTGGAAGGTGGCGTTTGCGTTTGGACTCATTCACGGCTTCGGATTTTCCGCGGCCTTGCGCGAGCAACTGCAGTTCGCGGGGAATCATCTGCTCACATCGTTGGCGGCTTTCAATATCGGTATCGAACTCGCGCAGTTGGCCGCGCTGGTTGTGCTCGTGCCCACGCTCAATTGGGTGTTTGCGCGCGAGATTCCCGAGCGCATGGGCATCATCGTCGCGTCAGCGCTCGTTGCGCATGAGGCGTGGCACTGGATGGCGGATCGCGCGGTGACGCTGCGCGAGTACTCAATCAGCATGCCACCGCTCGATGCAGCGTTTGCCGTTGGTGCCATTCGCGTCGCGATGGCCGCTTGTGTAGTGCTCGGCGTGATGTGGGCGATGAAGTCGTTCGTGACGCGACTCGAGCAGCTCGATCTGCGTCGCTGGTTCACGCGTCGATCGTTGAGCGATGCGGTGCGTCCGGCGGCCCTTCTCGCAATCGCGGCCGTCTCATTCGCTGCGGTGCCGAGGAGCGCGCAGGCGCAGACGCGCAGCACCATGAGCGGCGTGTACACGGCAGAGCAGGCGGTGAAAGGGCGCACGGTCTTTCAGTCGATGTGCCTCGGCTGCCACACGGTGGCGTCGCACACCGGGCCGGCGTTTCAGCTCAAGTGGTTCAATCGCCCGCTCGCGGACTTGTATGACTACCTCAGCAACTTGATGCCAAAGAGCGCACCCGGCACTCTCACGGAAGACGAATACGTGTGGGTGACGGCGTACATTCTTCGCCTGAATGGCATGCCGGCCGGCAAAACCGAATTGAACGCCGAGCCAGCGTGGTTGAAATCAGTGCGTGTGGATTCCGCGCGCACTGGCAAAGGCCCCTCCTCCCCCGCAGTCCGTTAGCCCTCTCCCTCCCCCCTCAGGAGTCCGCATGCTCCGACGCGGCACCACCAAACTCATCGCGCTTGCAGCGGTCAGTACGACGCTCGCAGGTGTGCTCGTCACTCAAGTGCAAAGCACACGTGCGCAGGCGAAGCCACTCGCGCGCGGCAATGCCTTCGGTGAATGGCGCTACTGGGGCGCCGATCAGTGGAGTACGCGCTACTCGCCACTCGATCAGATCAACGCGTCGAACTTCGACAAGCTGCAGGTCGCGTGGGAGTGGAAGGGCGGCGAGAAGTTCGGTGCCGACGAGTACTATCGCACCACGCCGCTCTACGCGAACGGTCGCATCTTCACCGTGGTCTCCACGAAGCGCCACGTGGTCGCGCTCGATCCGGAGACGGGTAAGGAGCTCTGGTCGTATCGCGTTGAAGAAGGCATTCGCTGGCAGAAGGCACCGCGTCAGTTCGCGGGCCGCGGGCTGTCGTACTGGTCGAGTGGCACGAAGGAGCGCGTGCTCGTCACGACGCCGGGCTACCATCTCATCTCGCTGGATGCAAAGACGGGTAAGCCCGATCCCACGTTCGGCAAGAACGGACAGATCGACCTGATGGAAGGGATCGGCTATCCGCTCGTGAAGCTCGCGGTGGATGACTCGGGGCCGCTCATCATCTCCGACGCGGCACCGTATCGCGCGGCCAAGCCGAACGAAACGTGGGATGCCACGAAGAAGACCGGCGCCGACGGCACCGTGGGCATTCTCGGTCAGATCGCATCGAGCTCACCGCCGATTGTTGTTGGCAACGTGCTCGTGGTCGGCAACAGCTCGATTCACGGCTACTATCCCATTCGCGCGTCGAACCCAATTGGCACGATCCGCGGCATCGACATCAACACCGGCAAGGTGCTCTGGAAGTTCAATCTCGTACCGCAGCCGGGTGAGTACGGCGCTGACACGTGGAAGGACGGCTCGAAGATCGGCACGAAGGGTGTTGGCAAGGTCGACGCGTGGGCGCCGTACAGCGCCGACGAAGCGCTGGGCATGGTGTACATCCCGGTGGGCATGCCGCTCATGGACGAATACGGTGGACATCGCCCGGGCGACAATCTCTTCGGCAACTCCATCGTCGCGCTCGATGCGAAGACGGGTGTGCGCAAGTGGCACTTCCAGATGGTGCACCACGACATCTGGGACTACGACACGCCAATGGCGCCGAATCTGCTCGATGTCACGGTGAACGGTGCCAAGCGCAAGATCATCGCGGTCACCACGAAGCAGGGATGGGTGTACACCTTCGATCGCACGAATGGACAGCCCATCTGGCCGATGCCGGAAACGCCGGTGTTGCAGAGCGGCATTCCGGGCGAGCAGTCGTCGCCCACGCAGCCCATTCCGAGCAAACCCGCGCCGTATTCGCAGCAGGGTCTCGTGGAAGCCGACTTGATCGACTACACACCGGCGCTCAAGGACTCCGCACTCAAGCTTGCACAGCGTTGCCGCATGGGCCCGTACTTCGTGCCGCCGGCCGCGAACGACGGCAAGGACAAGTTCGGTGTGAAGTGTGCGTGGTACGCGCCAGGCGCGAGCGGCGGTGTGAATATCGACGGCGGAGCCGCTGCCGATCCGGAGTCGGGCAAGCTGTTCGTTGCCTCGATCACCGGTATGAGCACGACGGCGTTGCAGAACGATCCGTGCTCGGAGTTCGACTACAGCTCACCAGCCAACAACTGCGGCCTCCTCGGCGCGTTGCCGGCGCCCGCCGGTTACAAGGCACCGGAGAACGTTGGCTTCGGCGGACGCACCAACGGCTCGTTGATCGGTGGCGTGTCAATTGTGAAGCCCAAGAATTTCGGTGGCATCACAGCGTACGACATGAACAACGGCGACAAGAGCTGGTGGATTCCGAACGCCGGCTTCTTCAAGCAGACGTCGCGCGACAAGATGTTCGAAGGTGTCAAGATTCCGGATCAGCCGGGTCGCGGTCAGGCGCAGGTCATGAACACGAAGACGCTCATGATCTACGGCACGGGTCGCAGCGGCGGATTGCCGGGCGAGCCGCCCAAGCTGTTCGCGGTCGACAAGGCGACCGGCAAGACGCTCGCGACGGTGCAGATCCCGAACAAGACGACGGCGATTCCGATGACGTTCCTGCACAAGGGCGCGCAGTACATCGTGTTCGCGACGGGAGCGGAAGAGCAGGCGTCGCTGGTTGCTATGAAGCTGCCGAAGTAGCTAGCGCAAACTGATCGGTTCTGGGTTTCGGGTTTTTGGTAGTGGGTTGTGGGTTTGCACTCGTAACCCATCACCAAAAACCCGAAACGCAAAACCGATCAGCTGGAGTTACTTCTTCCTCTCGTACCGCTTGAGCGCCTTCTGCCCAACTTCGGCGCCGTAAATATTCCCCGCCGCGTCTACCGCGATGCCTTCGGCGCTCGACGTGCTTGGCGGATTCTGCTCCGGGTCCGGAATGAATCCCGAGACGATGCCCGTCTTGGCGCTGCCGATGCGAATGCCGCGCGTCCAGGCTTTGTGCGGCGGATTGACTGAGCCCGACTCCGAGTCGGCGACGTAGATGTTGTCGTTCTTGTCGATCCAGATGCCGCTCGGACGGCTGAACTGATACCACGTCTCGAGAATCTTGAAATCGCTGTCGACGATCAGGATACGATCGTTGCCGCGATCGCCGATGAACAGGCGCCCCTTTGAGTCGAACGCGAGCGCGTGTGGCTGATCGAGCTGGCCGACACCTTTGCCCCACGTGCCCCAGGTGCGCTTGAGCTTTCCGGTCTTGTCGAACACCAGGACGCGCGCGTTCGAACCGGCCGCCGATGAGTGGCCTTCGGAGACGTAGATATCACCGTTGGCCGCGGTGATGACAGCGTTCGGTTGCCAGAAAAACTTGTCATCCTTGCCGCCGCCGGGCGCACCGAGCGACATGAGGTGATCGCCCTTCGGGCTGAACTTGTGAATCTGATGCCCCTTGTCGGTCGGCACCGCCGGGGCGTTGGCGCCGCGGCCCAGTGTGCAGGTGCAATCGACGACCCAGATGTTGCCGTCTTTGTCGACGTGAATGCCATGCGGTGACAGGATCATGCCTGCACCGAAGCTTTGCATGAGCGATCCTTTGTCGTCGAACTTGAGCACCGAGGGCAGCGTCGAGCCCAGGCAGTTGTTCACGCCGCAGCGCTCGGCGACCCAGATGCTCTTGCCGTCCCTGTCGATCGCGACGGCGCTGGTCGAGCCCCACGTCCGACCGGCGGGCATCTTCGCCCATCCTTCGACGGTGCGATACTCGTTCGGCCTGTCGTTCACCGCGGGCATGTCGGCCGACGACTGTGCGGTGAGTGCATTCGAGGACAGCGCGACGGCAGCAAGAGCCGCGGCAAGGGCGACAGCGCGTGGGGCGGGGCGGCGCATACGGAGGCGGAGGGCGGGAGGGTAGGGGGTCTTCCTGGAAGACGAAGCGAGCCGATACATGGAATACCCGTCAGCCGCGTGGCTGTGCTGGTCGATCGTCTCGCTGCACGCCAAGTTGCAGCCATGCCTGCTGCCTCCGCCAGCCATCCGCCGGGCCCACGATCCAGATACCCAGGCGAACTGCTGTCGAAGCTGGCCGGTCGCGACCGCTTGGCGTTCCTGTCGTCACTGCCCACGCGCTTCGGTGATGTGTGCTCGTTCCGGGCCGGCGGACGCCGCATTGTGTTGCTCGCGCATCCGGATGACATACGCGACGTGATGGTGACCCATCAGCGTCGATTCATGAAAGGCCGTGCGCTCCAGCGTGCGAAGCGCCTGATTGGCGACGGCCTGCTCACGAGCGAGGGGGAGTTCCATCTCCGTCAGCGCCGCCTGGTGCAACCCGCCTTTCACAAGGCGCGCATCGCCGGCTACGCCGACGCCATGGCCTCAGCGGCCGCGGCGACACGTGATGGCTGGCGTGCAGGACTCGTGGACATCAACGCCGAAATGATGGCGCTCACGATGACCATCGTGGCGCGGACGCTCTTCGCGACGGAAGTGGCCCAGGATACCGAGCGCGTATCCAACGCACTGCACGATGCGTTCTCCGCCTTCAACCTCGGCTTCAGTCCGCTCGCATCGCTGCTCGATCGATTGCCGACGCCCAAGACTCGGATGTTCAATCGCGCGCGTGCCACGCTGGATGAGATCATCTATCGCATCATCGCCGAGCGTCGACGCGATGGTGAAGATCGCGGTGACCTGCTCAGCATGCTGCTTGCCTCGCAGGATATCGAAGGTGACGTCACTGGCATGACCGACGAACAACTGCGCGACGAGCTGCTCACGTTGTTTCTTGCCGGACACGAAACGACAGCGAACGCACTGAGTTGGACGTGGATGCTGCTCGATCAGCATCCGCAGGTCGCGCACTCGCTCCATCGGGAGATTGACACGGTGCTCGGCGGACGCACGCCGGGCGTAGACGATGTTCCAACATTGCCGTACACGCGTGCCGTGATCGCCGAGTCGATGCGCCTGTATCCGCCGGCGTACATCACTGGCCGCATGTCGCTAGAGGAGTATTCGGTACGCGACTGGACCTTTCCGCAGGGCACGATTTTTATCATGCCGCAGTGGATCGCCCATCGCGATGAACGCTGGTGGCCAGACGCCAGCGAATTCAGGCCGTCGCGGTGGTTCGAGCCCGACGATCGCCCAAGATTTGCCTACTTCCCGTTCGGCGGCGGCACGAGAATCTGCGTCGGTGAGCAGTTCGCATGGATGGAGGCCGTGATTCTCCTCGCGACGCTCGCCAGCAAGTGGGAGGTGAAGCTCAAGACACCCTACCCAATCCCCGAACCGATTGTGACCCTTCGCCCCAAAGGCGGTATGCGAGCGACACTGATCTCACGTCGCAAAACTGACCACGATGCGTAGTTCAGTTGACGTAGTCCAGTTCACGTAGTCCAGTTCGCGTAGTTCATTTGCTACGTCGCGCCAGTGAGAAGCGCAATCGCATCTGTCATTGAAATATCCGTCCGCCGCGCCAGCGCCACGCGTTTCCCCAGCCGCTGGACGTGGATCGCATCCGCAATCTCAAAGACTTGCGGCATGTTGTGGCTGATGAGCACCACGCTCAGCCCGCGATCTCGCACACGTCGAATGAGATCGAGCACCATCCCACTCTCGCGCACTCCAAGCGCGGCAGTCGGCTCGTCAAGAATCACCACGTGCCGTGCAAACGCCGCGCTACGTGCCACTGCGATGCCCTGGCGCTGCCCACCCGACAACGTCTCAACCGGTTGCGTGAGTGATTTCACGCGTATGCCAAGTGCATCGAGGTGCTCAGCCGCTTCGCGAATCATACGCGGTCGATCGAGCCAGCGGAGCCACTGTCCGAGAATGCCGGGGCGACGCAGTTCGCGGCCGAGGAACAGGTTCTCGGCGATCGTGAGCGCCGGGGCTACCGCGAGCTCCTGATACACCGTTTCGATGCCAGTCGCGCGTGCATCGGCGGGCGACGAAAACGACACGCGCGCGCCGTCGAGCAGCATTTCGCCGCTGTCCGGCCGTATCGCCCCCGAGAGCGCCTTGATGAGCGACGATTTTCCGGCGCCATTGTCGCCAATGACTGCGAGGATCTCTCCCGCGCGCGCCTCGAAGTCGCAACCGTCGAGCGCGACCACCGAACCGTACGCTTTGCGCAGCCCACGCGCCTCGAGCACGATCGGCGCAGTCACTGCGCCCTCCGCGATGAGTGATCGAGCGACACGGCCAGAATCACCAGCACACCCGTCACCAGAATCTGATAGACCGACGACACACCCATCAGCGTCAGTCCGTTGCGAAACACGCCCACGATGAGCGCGCCAACGAGCGATCCCAGAATCACTCCGCGTCCGCCAAAGAGGCTGGTGCCGCCGAGGACCACCGCTGTCACCGTGTCGAGATTCTCGGTCTGTCCGGCCTGCGGATCACCTACGCCAGTACGCGCCACGCCAAGCAACGCCGCAATCCCGTAGCAAAGTCCAGCGAGTGCATACACCGATAGCAGCACGCGTGTTGTCGCGATGCCGCTCAGTCGCGCCGCCTCGGGTGCGTTGCCGGTCGCGTATATGTGCCGACCGCCTGCGGTCTCGCGCAGCAGCCACCACGCCTTGAGATAGAGCATGACCATCAGTACGACGCCGAACGCGATGGGCGCACGCCCAAGGCGAAACGTGTCACCCAGCACTGTGAGCAACGGTGGCAGATCGGTCACGCTTTGCGAGTGCGACACGAGCTGCGTCAGCGCAAAGGCGATGTTCATGGTTCCCAGCGTGACAATGAACGGCGGCAGCTTGATGCGGGTGATCAGCAAACCATTGATGACGCCAAACGCGGTCGTCACGCCAATTCCGCACAGCACCGCGATTGCCGGTGAGAGGCCAGCGCGCGTGGCGAGCAGTGTCATCACCATACCGCCCAGCGACATCACCATGCCGCAGGAGAGGTCGATGCCGGCAGTAAGAATCACGAGCGTCTGACCGATCGCGAGCACGCCAACAACCATCACTTGCTGCATGATCAGCGACAGATTCTCGCCGTTCAGAAATCGCGGCGACTGTACCGCGAAGAAGATCGATGCGGCCAACAGCGCCAAGACCGGCCCGAACGCGGCCCACTGTCGCGTGCGCCGAACCGAGTCACGCGCGTCAACCGAAGCCGCCGCGCGCGACGTCTCGCTCACTTGGTGCCCCAACAGCGCTGGGCGCCCTCGGCGGCGGTCAGACTCGTCACGCCCGTAGCGGCCGTTTCAGCAACCAGCGCCACGCCCGTATCAGTGAACCCGGTCGGCTTGGCACCGTTTGCGAAGAACGCCATCGCTGCATCGACACCAAGTTCCGCCATGCGCAACGGATACTGCTGCGCGGTCGCGGCGAGCTTGTTGTCGGCCACATCCTGTACGCCGCGGCAGCCACCGTCGACGCTGACGATAAGCACGTCCCTGTCGCGTCCGGCCTTTCGCAGCGCGTTCCAGGCGCCCGCGCCGCTGGGCTCGTTCACCGTGTACACGACGTTCACATCGGGATGCTGCTGGAGGCAATTCTCCATCACCGTCTGCGCCTTGCTCTGATCGCCGATGCCATCGCCCATGCAGACGACCTCCGCCGGTTGCGCGAGATCGTTGTGCGATGCGTCGAAGCTGGCGAGACCGAAGCCCTGGAGAAACCCATTGTGTCGACGAGCGCCGGTGGGATTGCCCGGCACGAGATCGATAGTGACAATCTTCGGCGCCGTCGCACCCAACCGTGCCTTCGCATAGGCACCGATCAGCGCACCGGCCTTGTAGTTGTCGGTCCCAAAGAATGCGTCGGTCGCGTCGATTGGATCGGTGGGACTATCGAGCGCGATCACCAGCACACCGGCGTCACGCGCCTTCCTGATGGCGGGCACGATCGCCTTGGCATCGCTCACGGAGATCAGCACCACCTTGGCGCCCGCCGCAATCTGATTCTCGAGCGCGCTCACCTGGCCAGCGTTATCGCCATCGTTGCGTCCGGCGCCTGAAATGAGCCGCACACCCTTCGCCTCGGCGGCCTTCACGGCGCCCTCCTTCATTTTCACGAAGAACGGGTTGGTTTCCGTCTTGGTGATCAGACCAATGGTGGGCTTGGTATCGCCGCGCGTACCACAGGCGAGCGCGAAGGCGAGAAGGGAGAGCGAGGCTCGGGAGAGATGGCGCATGCGGGTAATCAGCAGGCGATCCCGTCACGTGGCAAGAACGTTACGGCGGTCGAGAGTGCGTATGCAGTTGCGGACCCATCGTCCGAGCGCGAGCGTTGTCGCATGCGTGACATGACCAGCGGTTCGATTCCGCGCCACATCGTGCGCCTCGCGCTCCCCATGGCAGCGGGGATGATCTTTCAGACGCTTTACTATCTCGTCGACCTCTGGTTCGTCACCCGGCTGGGGGACGCGGCGGTGGCGGGTGTGAGTGCGGCCGGCAATGTGCAGATCATCGTCATGGCGGTGACGCAGGTCCTTGGCGTTGGCACCATGGCGCTGATCGCGAACGCCGTTGGCCGGAAGGATCAGGCCGACGCGAGCCTTGTGTTCAATCAGAGCACCGTATGGGCGTTCATCTGCGGAGTGCTGGTGCTGGTGATGGGCTATCTCATCAGCCCTGTCTATCTGGGCGCCGTTGGCGCCGACGACGCCACGCGCGCTGCCGGCTTGAGCTATCTCCGGTGGTATCTGCCCGGTCTTGGATTGCAGTTCGCGCTCGTGTCGATGGGTTCGGCGCTTCGCGGTACGGGCATCGTGAAGCCGACGATGCTCGTGCAGATCCTCACGGTCGTGATGAATATCATTCTCGCGCCGGTACTCATCGCCGGCTGGGGCACCGGCAAGCCGCTGGGCGTGGCCGGCGCAGGTCTCGCCAGCACAATCGCCATTGCCGCGGCCGTGATCCTGATGACGGTCTACTTCGTGCGCCTCGAGCACTACGTCGGCTTTCTGCGTGAGCTGCTCACGATGCGCACCGATGTGATCAAGCGAATCCTCAAGATTGGTATACCGCCCGGTGCAGAGTTCGCGTTGATGTTCGTACTGACCGCCGTCAGCTACTACGTCATCCGGGACTTTGGCCCGGCGGCGCAGGCAGGCTACGGCATTGGCTCGCGCGTGATGCAGTCGATCTTCCTTCCAGCGATGGCCATCTCCTTTTCGGCAGCTCCGCTCGCCGGGCAGAACATGGGCGCGCGCAAGCCGGAACGTGTTCGCGAAACGTTCAAGTGGGCGGCGATCATTGGCAGCGGTGCAATGCTGCTGATAACGCTCGTCTGTCAGTGGAAGCCTGAATTGTTCGTTGGCGGGTTCACCAACGAAGCGGACGTCGCGCAGGTCGCCACGATGTTCCTGAGCACAATCTCCTGGAATTTTGTGGCGAGTGGTATGCTGTTCACCTGCAGCGGCATGTTCCAGGCGCTCGGCAACACCATTCCGTCGCTGATCAGCAGCGCGCTGCGCATGCTGACGTACGCCGTACCAGCGCTGATCATCGCCAGACGACCGGGATTTCAACTGATTCAGGTCTGGTATTTGTCGGTGGTTACCGTATGGCTGCAGGCAGGATTCAGCATCTGGTTGTTGCGCCGGGAGCTGGACCGGCGCGCGCCGCTGCCGGCCTGAGGATTTGTCGATGTCTCATTTATCCAGTTGGCGCGCTGCCTTCGTTGCGATCTGCTCGATTGCGATGTGCTCGATTGCGATGCACGTCGCTGCTACGCGCCTTGACGCTCAGGCCACCGAATCAGCGTGCCCGAGCGCTCTGCCCACCACGGCGAAGTGCTACAGCGCGCGAGACTCCGCCGGCGCGTTCTACATGGTCGTGCTCCCGAGCGATTGGAATCGCAAGCTGATCGTGCACGCGCACGGCGGGCCAGAGTTGGGCGATCCGGATATCAAGCGCACCGGAGAAGACGTTACGCGATGGGCGATCTGGCCGCGCCTGGGATACGCGCTGGTGGCGTCGTCGTATCGCCAGGGTGGCGTCGCGGTTCGCTCGGCGGCCGAAGACACGCGTCGGTCGCGCGATCTCTTTGTCTCGCAATTCGGCGCACCGACGCGCGCCATTCTGCACGGCCAGTCGTGGGGCGGTGGAGTTGGTGCTCGTACAGAGGAGTTGCTCAACGAGCCGGGGGCGAATGGGAAGCGCCCCTTCGACGGTGTGCTACTCACCAGCGGAGTCTTGGGCGGCGCCACGTTGTCGTACGACTTCCGTATGGATTTACGCGTGGTGTATCAGGCCGTGTGCGGCAATCATCCGCGGAGCGACGAGGCACAGTATCCACTTTGGATGGGGCTTCCGGCTGGTGTGGCGCTCACTCGCGCACAGCTGGCTGATCGGGTCGACGACTGCACGGGCATTCGCAAGTCGGCTGCGACCCGCACGCCTGAACAGGCCGCGCGCCTGGCTACCATTCTGGGCGCTGTGCAGGTCCCCGAGCGCACAATGATCGCGCACCTCAACTGGGGGACGTATCACTTCCAGGATATCGTGCAGAAGCGCACCGCTGGTCGAAATCCATTTGCAACCGTGGGTGTAAGTTATCCAGGTGTCGTTGGTGGCCGGCCGCTCGATTCGCTCGTTGCGCGCTACGCGGCCGATTCGGTCGCGGTCACGACGCTGTCGCGTGATGCCGATCCAACCGGACAGCTCACCGTTCCCACGATCACCATGCACGCGATTGACGACCCCACGGCGTTCGTGGAGCTCGAGGATCAATATCGCCGCACCGTGGAACGTGCGGGGCAGGGCAACTTGTTGCTGCAAGTGTTCACGAAAGACAACGAGCACAGCTACTTCACCGATGCGGCATACGTGACGGCCATTCGCGCGCTCGAGGGATGGCTCGATCGAGGACGCCGTCCAACCGCGTCCGATGTCGCCGCGTCGTGCGCGAAGGCCGCTTCAGCTTTCCAGCCGGAGTCGGGATGCCGCTTCGACGCAGCGTTTCGCCCCCGTCCGCTTACGGATCGAGTACCGGCGCGCCGAACGGCGGGAGCGGGTGCACATGGTTCGTAATCCGATCGCGATCGCCGCAGCGCTCCTCGTATCGGTGGCCTGCGGCCGAACGGCGAAGACAGCGACGGCAGCAGTCGCGCAGTTTTATACCGTGCTCGATGCGGCCGGAGTGAACCGCGTTCCTGACGCGGTGCAGCTGCAGGCGATCTCTCCGTATCTCACCGACTCGCTGGCGCATGCGCTGACGATGGCGCGTAACGCGCGCGAGCTGGCCGAAAAGGCCGCGCCAAACGAAAAGCCACCGTTTGCCGATGGCGATCCGTTCAGCAGCCTGTTCGAAGGCCGCACGTCAATCACCGTCAAAGACTCGATCGCTCACGGTGACACCACGCTGGTAGTGGTCCAGTTCACCAACGATACGCAAAAGCCGCCAGTGAACTGGAAGGACACCGTGGTGGTGGTGAAGCAGGGCGAGCAGTACCGCGTTGCCGATATCCGCTATGGCACGGAGTGGGAGTTCGGTTTTCGCGGGCGACTACTCGACCTGCTGACCGCCAAGCCCTGATCGCGATCCGCACGGTATTACACGCTCGCTGTTTGCCAGCGTCCTTTGCGGAAGGCAATCGCACTGACGCCAGCCATCAGTGAGTAGCTCGCCAGCACCGCCACAAACACCGACTGCGGACCGAGCGTCGTGAATTCTGCGAGCGCCCACGCAAGCGGTAACTCGAAAATCCAGAATACCCCGATGTTGATACGCGTTGGCGTACGCGTATCGCCGGCGCCGTTGAACGCCTGGGTCAAAACCATGCCGAAGGCGTAGAGCGGGAAGCCAAAGGCCATGAGTCGCAGTCCAGGTACGGCAACATCATGCACCGCCGCGTCGTGGGTGAACAACGCCACAATGGGCGTCGTCGCCAGCACAAAAAGCAGTCCCACCGCGCCCAGGAACGACACGTTGTAGCGCGCGGCCGTCCACACCGCCTGTTTGGCGCGTTCCGGATTGCGCGCGCCGAGCGACTGACCGACCATGGTCGCCGCTGCGTTGCCCAATCCCCACGCCGGGAGCAGGCAGAACATCACCATGCGAACGGCGATCGTGTAGCCAGCCATCGCCGCACTGCCAAAGCCGGCCATGAGCCGAATGAGGACCATCCAGCTCAAGCTGCCCACGAGCACCTGGAAGGTCGCGTTCGCTGACAGGCGCATGAGCGTGCGCATCACATCGAGCTGCACCACGAAGTGCGAACGCTTCACCTGCAAATGTCCCGCACCCTTGAACAGGATGCGTAACGCAAGCAGGAGTCCGAGACCGCGACCAATCGTCGTGGCGATCGCCGCACCGGTAACGCCCATCGTGGGAAACGGACCCACGCCGAAAATCAGGCAGGGGCCGAGCACGATGTTGATCGCATTCGCGAACCAGAGCACGCGCATGGACACGGCCGCATCGCCGGCACCGCGGAATGCTGAGTTGACCACAAAGAGCAGGAACGCCGTGCCACTACCGCCCACCATCACGCGCGTGAAGGTGGTGCCCGTTTCGAGCACATCACGTTCGGCGCCCATCAGCTTCAACAGCTGTGGTGCGAAGATCGCGCCCAGCCCACCAAGCACAATGGACGCGACCACCCCGATCATGATCGCCTGTGAGGCGGCACGTGCCGCGCCATCAGCGTCCTTCTCGCCAACCCGACGCGCGACCATCGCACTGCCACCAATCGCGAGGCCCATCGCGAGCGTGTAGACAATGATCATCATCGACTCGGTCAGTCCCACCGTGGCAACGGCACTCGCGCCGAGCTTCGACACAAAGAACACATCCGACAGCGCGAACAGGCTCTCCATGAGCATCTCGAGTACCATCGGAATCGCCAGCAGCACAATGGCTCGGCTGATCGATCCGCTGGTGTAGTCGTGCCGCGTTCCACGCAGCGCATCACGCACATCGTGCCACCAGGGGCGCGGTGCGTGCTCCTTCGCGTCTATTGGTGCTTCGGGGGATGCTTCAGTAATACCAGTCATATCGGATCTCACGAAAAAAGAAAAACGCCCCACCGATGCACGAAGCAGGTGGGGCGCTGATCGCGAGGCGCGACGACGGGTCGCTACCGGCTCAGGAAGCCTGCTTCGAAGAAGAGGGTGAGACCGGCAGAATCATCAGAGCACCTGGAAGTAGAGTCGCTATGCGACGTGGTCGCGAGAGACACGAAACTGTATCAGGATCCCACGCGGCGCAAGCGGACGGAGCCAGATCCCGTTTCCACGCGCAGTCGGCCACGTCCGTCGCCGATCGTACCGCGCAACGTGTTCCGCTCGACACGTGTGGTGCGCACGGCAAAGTCGGTCGAGATGCCACCGCTTCCCGTTTCCACGCTCACATCGCCGCTGTACCCACTCGGAAGGTTGAGCGTCACCGAGCCCGAGCCCGACTCCACCGTCACCGCGCGCGGTGAGGTACGCAGGCCGAGTTCGACACCACCGCTGCCGGCATCGATGCTGACGTCATCCATCGTGGACTCGAGCAGCTTCACACTGCCGGACCCGATGTCGAGGTCAAAGCGGGCGCAGCCAACGCCAGTGCCTTGAACACCGCCTGAACCAGTGTCGACCTTGCAATCGTCGCTTCGCACGTTGTCGAGGTACACGCCCCCCGATCCGTTGTCGATCGTCACGCGACCGCCGCGCGCGTCGCGCACTTCGATGCCACCCGATCCTGCATCGATATCGAGAACACCACGGGTGCGATCGGTGAAGACTTTCGCCGAGCCAACATCGAGATGCAACTCGGCCTCGACATCACTCGCGCGCATTTCACCCACCAGCAGATTCGCGTCGATGTACTGACCATCCGGCACCATCACGCGAATGTCCGCCCACGCTTCGAGACCACTGCCGTTTCGCGTCACGCGCACACGACGACGTCCGCTCCATCCGCGCTCACCGCCCCACGTGCCGTCGTCGTTGATCGACGTTTCGGTACGGCTGTTCCAGTTGCGACTCCAGCGGCTGTTGTTGCGGTTTCGATCGTCACGTGAATCGCTGTTGTTGTTGTCGTCGTCGCCACGGTACACGATGTCATCGTCTGGGTAGATCACGCGCAGTGTGGGACGTCCGCGCACGGTGCCCGTTTCGATGCGCAGCTTGCTCGCATCGCGGCCGCGACGGGTGACTTCGAACTCGACATCGCGTCCAGTGCCGCGCGTGATCTTCACGGTACCGGCGATGTTGTAGAACGACACTTCACGACCGCTCAGCGTGCGACGGTCGGTCTGCGCCTCGAGCGCCGATAGCGCCGGCAGGCTAAGGAGGGCAAACAGGCCGAGCGTCGACGAGCAGGGGACGCGAAGCAAACGGGGCAGGGCGATCGACATGGCGAGGCCGGGAATGGGGTCAGTTGGACAGGACGGCCCCTCACACCGCACCTTTCACCGGCTGCAGGCTTGGGTTCCGCCAACGCTTCGACGGTGCCAGCCGTCTGCAGGGTTTGAACGGGTCTGCTTCCCCGGTCCCGGTCATCTTCGTCCCACCTCCGTCCTTTCTATGCCCCGCCGATCCCTTCTCGCGGCCGTCCTGCTGGCGACGCCCGCCCTCGCGGCCGCCCAGGGCAGCAATGTCCTGCGCGCCGCCCCCGTGCCGATCGATTCGACCGATCCGGTTGCCCTGATGGTGTCGCGCCTCGATCTCGAGAAGTACAAGGCGACCATCAAGGGGCTCACCCAGTTCGGCGACCGCCGGCAGGGCACCAAGCGCAATCGCGACGCAGTGGACTGGATCGAGGCGCAGCTCAAGAGCTATGGCTGCACCAACACCGAGCGCGTGACCTACGAGTACAAGGCGCCCGCGCCCCGTCCGGCCGGTGCTGCTGCTCCCGCAGTGACGCCTCCCGCCAATACCGGCGTGAACCGCCCCGTTGCGCAGACCGCCGCCGGCGGTGGTCGCAATCGCGGTGTGCGCACGCGCACTGGCGTGAACAGCGATTCGCTCCGTCAGCCGGATGCGCGACTTCGTGCGCTCAACGCCGAGCAGAGCGTCGACGGCGAGCGTCAGGAAGTCTTCTGCACGAAGGTCGGGACGACGCACCCCGAGGAGATGTACATCGTGGGCGGGCACATGGACGGCATCGGCTGGGGCGAAGCGGCCAACGACGATGCGTCGGGCTCCGCGATCGTGATGGAACTCGCGCGCATCTTCTCCGATCCGTCGGTGCAAACCGAACGTTCCGTGCGCTTCGTGCTCTGGAACAACGAAGAGTCTGGACTCAATGGTGCGCGTGCCTATGTCGATCAGCGCGCCAAGCTGCAGGGCATCGAGCAGCCCAAGGGATCAGGCAAGTACCCTGAACCCAAGTGGCTCGGCATGGTGCAGCATGACATGATGATGTTCGACCACGGCATGCCGAACCCCGATGGCACCATGCGCGCCGAGCAGCGTCCGGAAGCCGATGTGAACATCGAGTTCCAATCGAACTCCAAGTTCGCCAAGCAGAGTGCCGACTTCGCCTGGCTCTTTCACTCGTCGAACAGCAAGTACGCGACCGACTACCCCGCGCAGGTTGGTCCGCACATGACCAACACCGACTCCGGCCCGTTCCAGGACCTCGTGGCCGCGATCAGTCTTCGCGAAAACGAGCGCGGCACCCAGGTCGGCAGCGGCTGGGACCCGCATTGGCATCAGCCGACCGATCTGTTCAAGACCTTCAGCGACGCCGATTTCCGCTTGGGCCTCAACGCCGCGCAAACCACGCTCGGCGCGATTGGCAAGTTGGTGGGGTCGACGCTCAAGAAGTAAGCGCGATTGCTGCTACAGGAGTTTTGGAACGCGCGCGGCCCATGGTCGCGCGCTTTCCAGTTGTGCCGCAACCCTGAACAGTGTCGCCTCGTGGCCGAACTTCGCGACGACCTGCGTGCCGATCGGCAGCCCCTGCGCATTCCAGTACAGTGGTATGCTCATCGCTGGCTGACCGGTCACGTTGAACAGCGGCGTGTACGGAATGAAGCCGAACACCTTCTTGGCGGTTTCGTCGAGTAGACCGGCCGCCTTGAGTGCCCCGCCCAGGCCGAGCTTGCCGAACATCGACAGTGCGACGCGTTCGGCCTTTGATGGTTGCAGCGCACCAATGGGGAATGGCGGCGAACCAAGCGTCGGGGTGACGAGCAGGTCGTAGCGCTCGTGAAACGCGCCCATCGTGCGCCCCGCCACTTGCAGTGCACGCGCGGAGGTGGCGTAATCGCTCGCGCCGAATGCCTGCCCAACAAGACCAAGCGCCCAGGTCGCGATTTCGACATCATCCGATCGCGGTGCGCGCTTGAGCTGTTCGCCAAGCCACTCGATGTCCGCGCGGCACTCGGCAGCGACCACCGTAAGGAAGGCGCGTGACAGTGTGTGTCCATCGATGACCGGTTCGGCGCGCTCCACCTCGTGGCCCAGTGACGTGAGCAGTGCCGCAGCGTCATCCAATGCCGCGACACAATCGGGGTGTACCGTCTCGCCAAAGAAGGGCGTGCTCGTCACGGCGATTCGTAGCTTGCCCGGTGCACGCGCGACTTCTTCGAGAAACGGACGCTCCTGGGGCGGGCACGCGACCGGAGTGCCAGCGTCAGCCCCCGCCGTCGCATCAAGCATGGCCGCTGAATCGCGCACACTGATGGTGAGCACATGCTCCTGCGCAAATCCGCGCCACGCGTCGCCCTGATCGGGACCGGTGGGCATGCGACCGCGCGTGGGCTTGATGCCAAACACGCCGTTGCATGACGCCGGAATCCGAATGGAGCCGCCGCCATCGCCGCCGTGACCAATGGGCACAATGCGCGCGGCAACCGCCGCACCGGAGCCGCCGCTCGATCCACCCGGCGTGCGTGTGAGGTCCCAGGGATTCTTCGATGGACCGAGCGCTTCACTTTCGGTGAAGGGAGTCAGTCCGAATTCTGGGGTGTTCGACTTGCCAATGAACACCGCGCCCGCGCGCCGATAGCGGGCCACCAGCTCCGTGTCATGCGTTGGCACCACCTGTTGCAACGGGCGTGTCCCGTGACTCGTGGGCACGCCGGCGATCGTTGCTTGCAGATCTTTGATGGCCATCGGCACACCAGCGAACGGCGCTTGCCTGAGCGTCGCATCGCCGTGCACGCGCGCGGCCATCTCGCGCGCCAGGCTCTCGAGTGGGCGAACGATCGCGTTGAGCGATGGATTGCGCGCGGCCATGCGGGCCAGCGCGGCTTCAGTGATCTCAACGGCCGAGACTTCACCGCGTCGCACGAGGTCGGCGAGCGCGAGGCCATCGAGACGATCGTATTCCGGGAAGGGGAGCGCCATGCCAGCAAAGCTCCCGCGTGCGCGGGCGAACTGCAACTGCGCTAACTGAAACTGCGCTAACTGGGAGGGCGCTAACTGGGACATCGCTAACTGAGAAATCGCGCGCGCTCCTCGGCAGTTGGCACGAGGCAATGCTGATCGGCCAGCCGATGACGATTCCTCGCAATGAGGTCGTAAATCGCGTCGCGAACCGAACGTGGGAGGAGCCCACCGAGCCTCGCCAGCAGCGACCAGACGCCGCCGAGATGATACCCGGTCATCCTCGCGGCTTCCATTTTGAGATACGTGTCATTCGACCGCGGGTCGAACCACACGAGGGAGTCCACCTGCGCCAGCGACGGTTTTGCCGCAATCAACGCCACACCGTAGGCACTCTGGAGCGCGGCAAATCGCAGTGACCCGCGACGATCCGGCGATTCGTGTGACAGCACGAACTGCACGCTGCGGCTGCAGAAGCCGCAGTCGCCGTCATAGAGCAGGACCGGCGTCGAGTCGCTCATGTCGTCTGCAGTTGATATCCGACCGACACGAAATCGCTGTCGAACGCAAACACGGTATCGATGCCCTCTCGTCGCATCAATTCGCACGTCACCGCATCCGGCAGCGACAGTCGGCGATCGGCGTAGCGCAACAACCAGTGAACCGTTGCCGACTCGATGAGCGCGCTGTCCACAGCACGCCATTCATAGGCTGGATCCATGCGCACGTGGTCAACGATGCGATGCGCATCGCGCGGTGCTCGCCATCTCAACAGGTGACCATGCAACTCGGCGAGTACCAGCACCGACCCAACCCAACGCCGACCGCTCGCGAGATGCGCCCGTGCGATTGCCACAGCCTCGGCGTGATGCTGGTCGCGCGGTGACGCGAGCGCCAACAGCGCTCCAGTATCAATCGCGGTCTGCTGCACGCTCATTCGGCGCAGGGTACAAATAGTCGTCGTGGCGCTCCGCGAGGTCAGTCGGTACGTCAGTCGCGCTGCCGAGCGCACCAATCAGTTCGTCGAGCGATCCACCCGGAGCGCGCTGACCTCGAATGTCGGCGGCGACCCGGCGGAGCCCTCGGCGCAGCAATTCTGCGCGCGAGAGCTGCGTCTCGGCCGCGAGCTCGTCGAGCAGGGCCTTGTCGGCGCTGTCCATGTAGACCTGTACCGGCTCTCGAACACGCTTCGGCGAAGGCATTTGTAAATGTACGCAATACATGTACGGCGTGCCAGTACGTCGCGGAGCCATTGCGGTGCGCTACACTTCGGCCACCCTCCTCCCACTACTCGTGCGACGTCTCTCCCGCATCGTCTCCGCGCTCGTTCTCCTTGCCTCCACGCACGCCACGCTGGGGGCGCAGCAAACAACCGACGCCCCACCCATCCGCCGAGAATTCCGCGGCGCCTGGGTCGCCTCGGTGGCAAACATCGATTGGCCCTCGAAGCCCGGGCTATCGGCGTGGGATCAGCAGGCCGAACTGCTGGCCATGCTCGATCGCGCGCGCGCGATGCGGCTCAACGCGATCCTCCTGCAGATTCGCCCCGCAGCCGACGCGCTGTATGAGTCCAAGCTCGAGCCGTGGTCATCGTATCTCACGGGCGTCGAGGGGCGTGCACCCGAGCCGTACTACGACCCGCTCACCTTTGCGGTGAAGGCGGCGCACGAACGTGGCCTCGAACTGCATGCCTGGTTCAATCCGTATCGCGCCCGACACCCCAGCGCGACGGGGCCGCATGCGCGCAATCATGTCACCGTCGCGCATCCATTGTGGGTGCGTCGCTACGGCAATTTCGAGTGGATGGATCCGGGAGCGCCAGCCGTGCTCGCGCACACGGTGAAAGTCATGCTCGATGTCGTGAAGCGCTACGATGTCGATGGCATTCATGTCGACGACTACTTCTATCCGTATCCGGAATCGAAGGACGGCGCGGAAGTGCCGTTTCCGGATTCAGTCAGCTACGCGGCGTATCGCACGAAAGGCGGAAGCCTCGGTCTTTCCGATTGGCGTCGACACAACGTCGATGAGTTCGTGCGATTGCTCTACGAAGGCACCAAGCGCGTGAAGCCGTGGGTGAAGGTCGGTATCAGTCCGTTCGGCATTTGGCGCCCGGGCTATCCCGAAAGCATCAAGGGCTTCGACTCGTATGAAAAGCTCGCCGGCGATTCGAAGAAGTGGATTAACGAGGGATGGGTCGATTACTTCACGCCGCAGCTCTACTGGCCCGTCGCGCAAACGGCACAGAGCTATCCGGTGCTGCTCGACTGGTGGATCGGTGAAAACACCAAGGCGCGACACATGTGGCCCGGCCACAACTCATCGCGTGCGGCGCAGGGTGGTCCGGCGTGGAGCCCGGATGAACTCAACAATCAGGTGCGCGCGACACGTGACGCGAAAGCGAACAGTCAGGGTGTAGCCGCGACAGGCGACATTTTCTTCAGCATGCGTTCGATCATGCCCGTATCGAGCACCGTGCGATCACCCGTTTCACTGGGTGTAGCGACGCAACCGCCGGCACAGGCAGCCGCCGAGGCGCTCGCTGATAAGCTGGTGCGAGAACTCTACGATGAGCCCGCGCTGATTCCGGCGTCACCGTGGCTCGGAAAGTCCGCGCCGCTCGCGCCAACTGCGCGCGTCGTGCGTGATTCCATCTCGGCTGAAGACATGCTCGTCATCACACCGCCAGCGACCTCCCGCTGGATCACCGTACGAATCAATCGCGGTGGTGTGTGGAGCTCGCAGGTCTTGCCAGCGAACTTCCGGCGCCTCGCGATCGGTTCAGCGGACGCGGCACCGGCCGACCAGATCGTCATCACGGCCGTGAGTCGCAACGGCATTGAAAGTGAGCCGCGCATTCTGCGTGGTGCCACACGCACAAACGGGGCGAAGTAGTGGCGCTGGTTTCGTTGCAGGATGTCACGGTCGCCTTTGGCGGACCACCGGTGCTTGATAGCGCCGACTTCGCCATCGCGAGCGGGGAACGCGTCTGCGTGGTCGGTCGCAATGGCGCTGGCAAAACAACGTTCATGCAGGTGTTGGACGGCACACTGACGCCCGATAGCGGCTTGGTGGTGCGGCAGGGTGGCATTCGCATGGCGCGACTCGAGCAGGATGTGCCGCGCACGCTCACCGGCTCGATGTTTGACGTTGCCGCGACCGGTCTTGGTGCGCAGGGCGCGCTGCTCACCGCGTATCACGCTGCGTCAGTGCGGGTCAGCACCGATCACTCAGAACAGGCGCTCAAGGAGCTCGATAAGCTGCATCGGCAAATCGATGCGGCCGATGGCTGGCAGTTGCACTTGCGCGTCGAAACCGTATTGCAGCATCTCGCCCTGGATCCCGATGCGCGCATCGAGCAGGCCAGTGGTGGGCGCACGCGTCAGGCGCTGTTGGCGCGCGCACTTGTCGCCGCGCCTGATGTGCTGTTGCTCGACGAGCCCACCAACCATCTCGACATCGATGCCATCGAGTGGATGGAGCAGTACCTGATCGACGCCGGCATCTCGCTGGTGTTTGTCACGCACGATCGCGCATTCCTGCGTCGGGTGGCGACGCGCATCGTGGAGCTCGATCGCGGCAGACTGCAAGACTACGGTCCCACGTACGAGACGTACCTCGAACGCAAGGAGCTGATGCTCAACGCCGAGGAAAAGTCGTGGGAGGAGTTCGATCGGAAATTGGCGCAGGAAGAGGTCTGGGTAGGCACGAGCATTACGGCACGTCGCACACGCAATGAAGGGCGACTGCGCGCGCTCCAGGATATGCGCAAGGAACGCGCGGACAGGCGCACTCGCCTCGGCACGACGCGCGCCACCGTACAAGAGGCGGATCGCTCCGGTCGACTGGTGATCGAAGCGCAGGGGCTGTCGTTCGCACACGGCGACAAACCGATCGTGCGTGATTTCAGCACGACCATTATGCGCGGCGACCGTGTCGGTCTCATTGGCCCGAACGGCAGCGGCAAGACGACGCTCATCAAGCTTCTGTTGGGCGAGCTGACGCCCGATGCAGGCACGCTGCGTCATGGCACCAATCTCGAAATCGCCTATTTCGACCAGCTGCGTGAACAGCTCGATCCTGAGCGCAGTGTGTTCGACGCGATTGGCGATGGCAGCGAATGGGTGTTGGTTGGCACCGAGCGCAAGCATGTGAACGGCTATTTGCGCGACTTCCTCTTTTCATCGGAGCGCGCACGTACGCCAGTGCGCGCGTTGAGCGGTGGGGAACGCAATCGACTGCTGCTCGCTCGCCTCTTTACGCGACGATTCAATGTGCTCGTGCTCGACGAGCCCACCAACGATCTCGATCTCGAAACGCTCGAAGTGCTTGAGCAGTTGCTCATGAGCTTTAGCGGCACGCTGCTGATGGTGTCACACGATCGCGCGTTCCTCGATGCCGTTGTGAGCAGCACGATCGCGTTCGAAGGGAAGGGGATCGTGCGCGAGTACGTCGGTGGCTATTCGGATTGGGTGCGTCAACGCCCTGAACCAGTGGCCATGTCCGCGCCGGCCGCGCCAAAACCGACTGCCGCAGCGGCCACGGCGAAGCCCAAGAAGCGGAAGCTGACGTTTAAGGAAGCACGCGAGCTCGAGGAGCTACCGGATCGCATCGCCAAGGCGGAGTCGGCGCGCGAAACGGCGCTGGAACAGCTCGCCGACCCGGCCGTCCTGCGCGACGGTCCACGGGTGATTGCCGTGCAGCAAACGGTCGCGAATCTCGAAGCCGAACTGGAAACGCTGATGGCGCGCTGGGAAGAGCTCGAAACGATTGCCGCCGAGGCTGCCGGGGGCTAGAGTTGCGCGACCCTTCCACCGGTGGAGCGCTGTGCCCCGTAGCCGTTTTCTGATTCCTTTGGTCGGCGGTATGCTGCTGCCGGCCGTGTCGTCCGCGCAGATGGCCGGTATCCCGGCCTCTACGCGCCAGACGTTTCCAGCTGATCCGGCCGCGAGCGTCCCCGCGCTGTCGTCGATCCTGAACAACACGACCAGCGAGCTCGCCGAAGTGGTGTCTCGCTACTCGGCCGACGCGGGCTCGCTGGGTCGCCACTACGACACCCCCGATTCGCCGTCGCAACGCGCGCGTCTCAAGGGCATGTACACGATGTGGCGAAAGCGGCTCGCGGAAGCCGATTTCAACAAGCTGTCGCAGGAAGGGAAGGTCGACTACGTCCTGCTCGACAACCATCTGCGCTATCAGCTCGAACTGATGGATCGCGAAGACAAGCAGCGCGCCGAAACCGCGCCGCTGATGCCCTTTGCTGAACGACTGCTCAAGCTGCAGGAAGATCGACGCGAGCTGCTGTCAGTGAACTCCCAGGCCGCCGCGAAGACGCTCGCCGATGTGACGAAGATCGTCGACAGCCTGCGCACATTGCTGGAGCCTGCCGCTCCGGGCGCGCGTGCCGCTGGTGACAGCTCGCGTGCACCACGTGCGCAGCCGCCGCGCGTGAATCGCACGGTCGCCAATCGCGCCGCCGATGATGTCGACCAGCTCCGCACCACGCTTGGTCGCTGGTATCGCTTCTACAACGGTTTTGATCCGCTGTTTACCTGGTGGGCGCAAAGCCCGTACACGCGGCTCGATCAGTCCTTGCAGCGGTACGCGCAAACGATCCGTCAGCGTCTGGTCGGTATTCAGGTCGCGAACACCGCGCCAACGACTGCTGCGGGTCCGGGCGGCGGTGGCGGGGGTGGTGGTGGTGGTGGGGGTGGTGGTGGACAAGGAGGCGGTCAGGCCCCACGCAACGCCGCACCGGCGAACGAACCGATCATTGGCGATCCGATCGGCGCAGAAGGACTCGCAATGGATCTCCGTCACGCGATGATTCCGTACACGCCGGAAGAGCTGATCGCGCTCGCCGAGCGCGAGTATGCCTTCAGCGAGGCCGAAGCCAAGAAGGCCGCAAAGCAGATGGGTTTCGGCGACGACTGGAAAGCGGCGATGGAGAAGGTGAAGCAGGCGTACGTCGAACCGGGTAAGCAGCCCGACCTCATTCGCGACTTGGCCAACGAGGCCGAGGCGTTCTTCGATAAGCACGACTGGGTCACCATCCCCGCGCTGGCGCGCGAGGATTGGACGATGGAAATGCTGTCGCCCGAGCGGCAGCGTGTGAGCCCGTTCTTCCTCGGTGGTGATCAGATCCTCGTGTCGTATCCCACGAACGACATGACCGACGAAGAAAAGATGATGAGCATGAAGGGCAACAACCCGCATTTCTCACGGGCGACGGTCTTTCATGAGCTCAATCCGGGCCATCACCTCCAGGGGTGGATGACGGCGCGCTACAACTCGCATCGTCGCATGTTCGGCACGCCGTTCTGGAACGAAGGCCAGTCGCTCTACTGGGAAATGTTCCTCTGGGATCACGACTTCCATGTCCGCCCGGAAGACCGACTGGGCGCGCTCGCGTGGCGCATGCATCGCAGCGCGCGCATCGTGTTCTCCCTCTCGTTCCATCTCGGCAAGATGACGCCGGAGCAGTGCATCGAATATCTCGTCGATCACGTGCCGTTCGAGCGCGCGAACTCCGAAGCCGAAGTGCGTCGCTCGTTCAACGGGAGCTACTCGCCGATTTATCAGGCAGCGTACATGCTCGGCGGGTTGCAGCTGCGGGCGCTGCATAAGGAACTGGTTGACACCAGGAAAATGACGGACCGGCAGTTCCACGACGCGGTGCTCCAGGGTGGGCCGATGCCCATCGCCATGGTCCGCGCCCGTCTCGCCAAGACCCCGCTTACACGCGACGGCGCGGCGCCCTGGAAGTTCATCGACGAGCTTCCGGCTCCGCGTCCGTTCCCCGTGAAGTAGTCTGGCGCTTCCGCTACCGCTTCGGTGCGCGCGCGAATGTGATGGATCGTCGTGGGGGCGCGCGACAGGCTGTGCGTCCTGAACAACAAGCTCCCGGGTTCGGAAAGTGCTACGCGCTGCGCGCTACGCACTTCCGAAGCCGGGAGCTCTATTGTTCATGCCGCACACCCTGCCGCACGCCCACGGAGTTCGCAAGCGCGCGGCGCTGAAGCGCGCGTGCCACCACCTCCGCCAGCGGGGCGCGGAAGCTGATCCAAAACGAGGGGTAGGTGTCCCGGCTTCGGAATTGCGTAGCGCGCAGCGCGCAGCACTTTCCGAAGCCGGGACACTCCCCGAGGCTTCGGAATCAGCGTTCGCGCCGCGCCGAGCACGGAACCACCACCACGCGAACTGAAAAACGCGAACTGACCTACGCGACGAAGTGCGGAGTGACGCCGAGCTGCGAGAAGACAAAGGCGAACACGTCGGCCGTTTCGTCGATCTGTTTGGAAAGCGACGAGCTCCCGTGCCCCGACTTGACCTCGATGCGGATCAACACCGGATTGTCCCCCGCGTGCGCCTCCTGCAACCGCGCGGCGAACTTGAAGGAGTGCGCGGGCACTACGCGATCGTCGTGATCCGCCGTCGTGATCAGCGTGCTCGGGTACCGCACTCCGTCGCGCAGATTATGGAGCGGCGAGTACGCGTACAGATAGCGGAACGCATCCGCGTCATCGCTCGATCCGTAGTCCGCAATCCAGTTCCAGCCAATCGTGAAGGTGTGGAAGCGCAGCATGTCCATAACGCCAACCGCCGGCAGCGCGACGCGCGCCAGTTCCGGGCGTTGCGTCATGATCGCGCCAACGAGCAGGCCGCCATTCGAACCGCCTTGAATCGCGAGACGTTCCGAGCGCGTGTAGCCGTTGTCGAACAGCCACTCCGCCACCGCGATGAAGTCGTCGAAGACGTTCTGCTTCTTCTCCTTCATCCCGCCCTGATGCCACGCCTCGCCGTACTCGCCACCGCCGCGGAGGTTCGCTTGCACGAACACCCCGCCTTGCTCGAGGAAGCCAATGCGGAGCGCGCTGAACTGTGGCGGCAATGAGACGTTGAATCCACCGTAGCCGTACAGTAGGGTGGGATTGTTGCCGTCGAGTACCAATCCCTTCTTCGCCACGATGAACGCCGGTACACGCGTGCCATCCTTGCTCGTCGCAAAGATCTGTCGTGTCTCGAAGCGTGACGGATCGAAGGGCAACTCCACTGCGCGATAGACCGTGCTCTCGCCCGTGGCGATCGTGTAGCGATAGACCGTGGCCGGTGCGGTGAAGCTCGTGAAGGTGTAGAAGAGCTGCGAAGCGTGATGCTCGCCGGCAAATCCAACAGCCGTGCCCAACCCGGGCAGTTCGACTTCGCGCTCGAGTGAACCGTCGTAGCGATGCACCCGCACGCGCGATGTCACGTCGTGCAGGTAGCTCGCGAAAATCCGGCCCCCCGCGAGTGACGCATTTTCAAGCGGTTCCTCCGCCTCGGCGATGATCGTCGTCCAATGCGATTCCGCCGGCTGCAGCGGATCGATACGCACCACGCGCTGATTCGGTGCGCCGCGGTTGGTCAGCACCAGCAGCGTATCGCCATCGTTGTCGAGCACGGAAAACTGGTCGTCGAACTCCGACCACACCGGGTGCCACGTCGTATCGTTTGCGCGAAGGTCGCGGACCAGCAGCGCGTTGCCGTCTTTCCCCTGGCCGCGATCGCTGATTGACAGCACCGCGAAGCGCTCGTCTTCGGTCGTACCGACAATGTGAAAGCGCTGCGTATGCTCGGGGTCGTGATACACCAGCACATCGTCACGCTGCGACGTGCCGAGCGCGTGATACCAGACCTGATGGTCGTCGTTGACCGCCGAGAATTCCCCCTGATCGGGCGCCGGCTCGGGGTAGCGGCTGTAGTAAAAGCCCGCGCCATGCCAGGCGATCGCCGAAACTTTGACCCAGTTCACCACATCAGGGAGCTCGCGACGCGACTCGAGATCGAGCACGCGGATTTCCTGCCAGTCCGAACCAGCGTGGCTCACCATGTAGGCGATGTGACGGGCCTGCCCGTCAAAGGTGAGCCCTTGGGCTCGCGTCGTCCCATCGGCCGACAGCGCATTGGGGTCGAGCAGCAGCTCTGGCTCGCCCTCCTCACCCCGCTGGATGTAGTAGACTGGCTGGTTCTGCAGCCCCTCGTTTCGCGCGAAGAGGAGCCAGGGCCCCTTCTGCTCCGGGGCAGAGCTCCGCGGGTAGTTCACCAGGGTGGTGAGCCGCTGCCGGAGTGCGTCCCGGAAGGGGATCTTGGCCAGCTCGCCAAAAGTGACCAGGTTCTGGGCGTCTACCCACGCGGCCGTCTCGGCCGACCGGTCGTCCTCGAGCCAGCGGAACGGGTCCGCGACCGGAGTGCCATGATAATCGTCAATCGTGTCATCCCGGCGCGTGGCCGGGTACGCAATGGGGTCGGTCATGGAGAAATTCTACCGAGACACCCCACTGGCGTCCAAGTCCAAGACCCGCCTATATTTGAAAGCTCTCCCGGAATTCCTGGGTGAGGAAGTTTTGCAGGACACCCTGAGGACAGGCCGATGGCAGCATCGGAACCCGCCTTGGTGGCGATGCCGCGATGGTTCTGGTCGGGGGAATTCGCTCCCGGTCCCGCTTCGACGGCCTCTCGCACCGATTGGTATGTCAGATCGCGTGAGTATCTCGCGCGGTGGCATTCATCGGCACTGAAATTTTGACACCGGGCCATGCGGTACCGGCCCCGGAGAGTACGATGCACCCGTTTATCGAAACGCAGAAAGAGTGGATGAAGGACGTCGCGCCGTTTCGCGCTGGCGACACGGTTCGTGTGAACGTCCGCGTAAAGGAAGGCGAAAAGGAGCGCATCCAGGCCTTTGAAGGCGTCTGCATCGCCCGTCGTGGCGCTGGCGTGAGCGAGTCGTTCACGGTGCGCAAGATTTCGAACGGCGTTGGCGTGGAGCGCATCTTCCCGGTGCACAGCCCGATGCTCGAGAGCATCGTGGTCGTTCGTCGTGGTGTCGTGCGTCGTGCCAAGCTCTACTATCTGCGTGACGTCACGGGCAAGGCCGCGCGCATCAAGGAGCGCAAGGTCGTTCGCCCGCAGGCCGCCAAGTAAGACTCCGCCGGACCCGCCGAACGTGGCTCGCTGGAGCCCGATCGAGCGGACGCTGCGCGAGCAGCATGGTCCGTGGTTGGTCGGCGTTGACGAAGTTGGACGGGGCCCGCTTGCGGGCCCCGTTGTCGCATGCGCCGTGGTCATGCCTCCCGATCGCCGCGCCATCGCCGGTGTCGACGATTCCAAGCAGCTCGATCACGCGACTCGCGTAGATCTCGCCGTGCGCATCCGCACGCATGCGCTGGCCATCGGCATCGGCGCCGCGAGCGCCCGCGAAGTCGATCGGATCAACATCTACCACGCGACCGTTCTCGCGATGCGCCGCGCCCTGGCTCGCATTCCCTCGCGACTGGGCGGCGACCCGCACCATGTGCTGGTCGACGGCAAGCCGCTCCGCACCCTGGGGCATGTGCACACCGCCATCGTGAAGGGCGACGCCAAGTGCTACGCGATCGCCTGCGCGTCGATTGTCGCCAAGGTCACGCGCGATCGACTCATGACATCACTCGCGCAGCGCCACAACGGCTTCGGCTGGGAGCGCAACAGCGGCTACGGCACCCCCGAACATCGACGCGCGCTCGCGGAACACGGGCTCACCGCGCATCATCGTCGAAGCTTCTGTCTCGACGCACAGGTCGACCTGCTCACCGAACTCGAACCGGACATCGTCCAGCCAATCGTATGAGTGATCTCGCGGCCGTTTTTCGCCCCGGTCTTCTGAACGGACAGGTTGCCCTCGTGACCGGTGGTGGCACGGGTATCGGACTCGGCATCTCCGAACTGCTCGCCGAACTTGGCGCTCATGTGGTGATCGCGAGTCGCAAGCCCGAGAACCTCGAGTCGGCGCGCGCCGCGATTGCCGGGCGCGGACACAAGGTCAGTGTCGTCGCCCTCGATGTGCGTGATCAGGAGAAGGTGAAGGCCACGGTCGATGCGATTGCTGCCGAGCATGGCCGGATCGATCTGCTGGTGAACAACGCGGCCGGCAACTTCTACGCACCCAGTGCGACGCTGTCGCCGAATGCCTGGAAGGCCGTGATGGAGATCGATCTGTACGGCACCTTCTACTGCTCGCAGGCGGTGTATCCGCACATGGCAAAGCAGGGCGGTGGTCGCATCGTGTCAACGAGCATGACGCTGCACTATCGCGGTTGGCCGCTCATGGCGCACGCCACGGCAGCCAAGGCGGGCGTTGACGCGCTCACCCGCACGCTCGCGGTCGAGTGGGCGCCGCAGCGCATTCGCGTGAATGCGATTGCACCGGGCCCCATTCCCACCGATGGCGTGAAGAAAGCCTTCACGCCGCCTGCGGATAGCGGGGTACCGGATCTCTTCGCTGCGGCAGAGGAGAAAATGGCCGAGTTTGCTCGCACCGGAATTCCGCTCGGACGCTGGGGAACGCCGCGTGATATCGCGAACATGGTCGCGTTTCTCGCCTCTCCCGCAGGTGATTGGATCACCGGATCCATCTTCGTCATCGACGGCGGGGAGTGGTTGGCGAAGGCGCCGACGAGCTAATGGCTGAGCGGGGCACGTGATCACCGGTCAAATCCGGTGATCACGCACACAACGCAATGAAATTCGCATGGAAAGAGGTGATTTCAGTCACTTCGCCAAGCGCTCGATCGTGGCGACTATCTCCCCGTGGTTCGCGATGTGCACGACAACGATGTCGGCTGCGCGATGCGAGCCTGGCGGCCTACCCGAACGGAGTCGGGGCAACCGCCCTCATCACGATCAGAACAGCGAGGAGAACACTCATGCGACAGGCAAAGTTTGTAGCCATGACGCTTCTGGCGGCGAGCACGTTGAGCGCGTGTGCGACCAAGGGTTTCGTCCGCAAGGGTCTCGATGAACAGCGCGTCGCGCTCGACGCGGAACGCACGGCCCGCACGAGCGGCGACGCCGCGCTGCAGACGGACGTGACGGGTCTGCGTACGGATGTGAACGGGCTGCGCACCGATCTGAACGCGCTCCGCAACGATCTGGCGTCGCTCCGCACGGAGTTCGGCACGAAGATCACGGCGCTCGAAGGCCAGGTGGCGTTCGCGATGCCGGTGCACTTCCAGTTCGACGACGCGGCCGTCCGCGCACAGGATCAGGCGGCGCTCGAGAAGTTCGCGCAGGTTGCGCAGGCACACTACAAGGGTTCGACGATCACCGTGGAAGGCTTTGCGGATCCGGCCGGTTCGGCGGCGTACAACCTGCGCCTCTCGCGTGAACGTGCCGACGCGGTGCGTGACTTCCTCGTCTCGAAGGGCATGGACGGTGCGGTCATCCGCACGGTGGGATACGGCAAGTCGCGCCTCGTGCGTCCGAACGCGTCGCGTGACGCCGATGGCGCCGAACTGAATCGTCGCGTGACGTTCGTCGTCGAGACGCCGGCCGGCGCCACGGCCGCCACGATCGCGGCCATGAGCGGCCAGCAGTAAGCATGGAAGTGCCGGATCGCGGATGCGTCCGTGATTCTTCAACATGACATGCTCAAACGGGGGACATCGCGCAGGCGATGTCCCCCGTTGACCATGAGTGCTTATCGGGTGATCCTTCTCAGCGTGTGGCCGGCACCTTTTTGCGGCCGCCGACCGGGTAGCTCAGTCGGTAGAGCAGCGGACTTTTAATCGCTGTCGGCGATACACATTATCAACACGTTACCGCGTCGCCCCTCTCAGCGGGCTATAACGCGCCCCAATCGAGTAGTACCGTGCCTGTCACACGGACTGGCACATGGATGATACACACTACCATATCGGAGGGATCGTGCAGCCGTTTGTGCGCGTTGAATTGATGGGTGGGCCGAAAGACGGAGACGTACTGGTCGTCCCCTTGCCGTCCGGGGCACTTGTCCTGCCGTGCGCCACGCTCGACTACGAGGGCTACGTGTCTGGCTCGCGAGGAGAGGTGCAATACAACATTGTCGGAGAGCCGGCTGTCTTTCTTTTTGAGCGGCAGCGGCGCGGCGTCATCGACGGCGAAGAATGGAAGTGGGCAGGCTTTATCGACGAGGGGAGTCTGCCAATCTCTCGTGCGGTGTTCGCCGGGTTCGTAGGACAGGAAGCGACGCCAGTGACCGCCGATCCGCGAGCGGCTACGCTATGAGCGGCCTGCGCAAGCGCATGCAACGCCGTCACTTGGTCCAACTCGCCCGCGACCAGCGCGCCGACACCGCCGGCCACGGACGCTACCGGCGTCCGGTCGCGTCCTGGGTGCGCACGACCAAGCTCGACTTCGCCAATGCCATGCTCGAGGCCAAGCTGCGCGAGATTCGCGACGCGCAGGCGGCAGCAGCAGCAGCAGCAGCAGCAGCCACCACGCCGGAGGTGCCCGATGGGCGTGCGTAAAGGCTCCGACAAGTGGCTCGCGACCATCGTCGCGGCGGGTGGCACGCTCGCGAGCCGTCGCATCAGCTCCGCGTCGCCGTGGCATCACGCGGTCGAATGGTTCGAGGGCGACGAACGCAAGCGCCGCGAGCGCGATGTCACCGAAAGTCAGATTGCGCGTTTAACCGAGCGTTCTGTGCTGCGGCCCGTGCTCGACCCGGGATGGAACGACATTGCCTACGTCGTGGGCGATGCACTGGACAGTTTCCTCGACACGGATGAGGTGACGGTTTGATGACGCTCCCGATGCAACTAAAGCCGATGCTCGGGCGCTCCGAGAAGCACCGCGCTCGCTGGGCGCGCGACCACCATATCACCGACTGCCTGTGTCTGTACTGTCAGGAGCCCGTCAAAGCCGCCGACCGTTGGTGCGTCAAACGCGCCGGCCCGGCTCGACCCGGCACCACGAGCAAACGCGTGGCGCGCGCGTCCGACCTCTGCCTGGCCTGCCGGCGCATCGGCGTCAACGCCCGCTTTGCGCGCACGGCGCGGCCAGACCGGCATTGGGACAAGCGTGACTTCATGCGCGAGGCGGAAGATCGCCTCTACCCCGGCGTCCCCTACGCCGCCATGAACGCGCTGCAACGGCAGCACAGCTACTGGCTCGCGCGGACGCTCTGGTTCGGACGCTACGGCGGCGTCTTCCTGCGCGATGCGGACACGGATGCAGAGGCGCGTGAGGGGGAGCTGACCCGTCTGCGCGCGTTACAGCAGGCACTGCGGCGGCATGGGGCTGCCGTGGACTTTCCAGACACGGATGGGATTTTGTATGGCGACAATCACGCTGACAGTGGACGCGGAGACGCTGGACCGGCTCAAGAACGGGGAGGCGCTGGTACTGACGGCCACGCTCAAGGAGAAGAAGCCGCGTACGGCGGAACCGCTACCGGATCATCTCAAACACGCGTTTCAGACGCTGACGGAGGTCTACACCCGCTGGCAGCCCACGGTGAGTCCGGCGCTCGCGTGGAAGACGCTCAAGCCGCTGTTCACGCAGCGTGATGACCATGCGGCACTGCTCGACAGCATTGGCGTCGCGCTCGACTGGAACCACGGGCGCCCGTACCAGCCGCAATGGCTGCTCAAAGACCTGGCCGCGTGGGAGGAGCGCAACCGCTTGGACCTGTTTGCGTTCGACGAAGCGCGGGAGCGGTACCGAAAGTCGGTCGGCCTGTCGTGAGTGAGTTTGGCACATGCCTTCGGTGCCACACGCACCCCGCCCAGGACGCGACCGGCCTGTGTCGCATCTGCGCGTACGTGGCCAAGTACGACTCGCCGCTCGTATCGACGCGGCAGGTCGGGTTCGCGATCAAAGCGCTGCGCGATGCGGCGGGCATGATCCGGTGGCCGTACGGGCAGTTGGACAGCCTCACCGGCCCGATCAAGATGGGGCAGGTCGTCTACATCGTCGCCGGCACCGGCATCGGCAAGACAACGCTGGCGCTCGACCTGGTGCGGCGCTGGGTGACGGCGGATATGCCGGCCGGGCCATCGGGTCGTGCGCCCGTGGGCGTCACCGTGTTGCCGCTCGAGACGAGCGCGGAGGAGTGGCGCACGTCGCTGGCGGCCAACATGATCGGGATGAACCACGGCGACGTGCTCGAGCTGTCGGCGTCGTGGAACGATGGTGATGCCAGCGTGAACGAGGCGCTGGACCGCATCGGGGAAGCGATCAAGGTGCAGGTCACCGATCCGATCATGCTCAAGCACTTCCATCTCATCGAAGACGAGACGGTGAGCGTTTCGACGCTGGGGCGGGCGTTTGCGGTGGCCAAGAGTATGGGACATCAGGTGGTGCTGATTGACCATATCGACCAGATCGGCCCGAACGACGAGGCGGGACACAAGACGCCGACCGGCATCCAAGCCATTGAGCACATCAACAACGAGGTGCTGCGGCTCGCGCGCCACTACCAGATGGTGGCGGTCTGCATGTCGCAGGCGAACAAGTCGTACATGGGCGACGGCACGAACAGCCTGCTCCGCTTCCGGAAGCTGGAACTGCACCACGTCATGTACGCCGGGTACAAGACGAAAAACGCGGCGCAGATCATCGGCATCTTTCGCCCACTCATGGGCGGTATCTCGCGCTATGACTTCGCGTTGGCGCGGGAAGGGGCGATTGACCCGGTGGATGCGCTCGAGCCCAACCGGATCGGCCTCAACATGATGAAGCTGCGCTTTCGCGGGCGCAACGAAGGCCGCGAGACGCGCCTGGCGTACGTCAACGGGCGCATCCGCGACCTGACGACGGACGAGAAGGCGCATGACGCCACGATGCGGTTGACGGGCGAGTCGATCAGCCATAACACGCCGTACACGCGGAAAGCGCTCAACAAGACCGGCAGCGCGAGCAACATGGAAGCGAAAGACCCCACCAAGACACCGGACAAGCCGCCCACACGGCGTCGGGATCTTGACGAATGACACACACTACCACACATTCGGGACACGATGAATAAACCCAAAACGAAGGGCCGTCGCGCCGAGCACCGCGTCGTGAAGCTGCACACTGACCTGGGCGTGCACGCCACGCGCGTCCCGCTGTCAGGGGTGCTCGGCGGCGAACTGCGTGACGACGTGATCCTGCCGTACGGACGCGGTGAGGTGAAATGCCGGGCCGGCGCGGCCGGCTGGAAGACGCTCAAGACGTGGATGAAGGACACGCAAGCGCTGTTTCTCGTGGAAGACCGCACGCTGCCGTTGGTCGTGCTGCCGTGGGCCGTGTATGCGGACCTGGTGCAGCGCGTGCACGGCGGCACCACCATCAAGACGGAGGCCGCATGACCCCGCACCCGCATCTCGACGCGTTTCTGGCGGCGATAGAGAGGCACCCGTTCGACTCGACTTTCACCGTCAGTTCAGCGTTCGCCGCGAACTCCAATCTGAGCGACCTCGCCCGCGAACTCCGCGCCCTGTTCGCGGTGGAGGAGCGCCTCGCCGCCCTGACCGCGCCGCCGGAGCGGCGGTTGCGGGAGCACAAGGGGGTGGCGTATCGCGATGGGGAGTGGTGGTGGTGCGATACCCCGTGGCCCACCGCCGCCATGCTGATCCACTACAAGAGCAACACGTTCACCGACGACGACCACGCCGCCTTGCTCGCGCTCAAGGCGCAGCCGTACGAGGCGGCGGAAGACAAGGTGGTGGAGCGCGTTGCGCGGTTCGCGCGCGAAACGGAGAACGAATGGAACGACGCTGCGTACGGGATCGCTCTAGAAAAATGCGCCGCCGACCTCCGCGCCATCATGCGCGCGGAAGGGGGTGGGGCGTGAAGCGCGCATTGATCGTATCCGCCGTGCTGTTACTGACCGCGTGCCGCACTGCGACGGAGTTTGGCAAGTGCGTCGGGCTCACCTCCGCACAGCAGGCGTCGAAGGACTCGACGCTCGTCTACGACGTGAGCATTCGCAACGTCGTGTGGAGCATCATCGGGTTTGAGTTCATCGTGCCGCCGGTCATGCTCGTGGCACGTCAATGGGAGTGCCCAATCGCGCGCCTCCCCTCCGCGCAGGCGGTGCGGCCGTGAAAGTCGAAACCGTCTTGAAGGAAGTCGAGCGCATTCGCGCGATGCGCCATGACGACGAAAGCGCGCACTCGGCAGAGGATACGCTGCACCAGCGCGTGCTCAAGCACGTTGCGAACGGACATCCGGATTCCAAGGCGTTGGCGCAAGCGGCATTGCTGACGCGGGACATCGACTTCTGCCGGTGGTGCGCATGAGCGACACCCTCACCGTCACGGTCGGTCACGGCGCGTTCGCCGCGTCGGGGCCGCATGAAGTGCTCTGGTTGGTGCTCATTCTCGCGGCGTTTGGCGCGGTGTGGGTGGCGTTCTGGTTCGTCGAGAAGGCAGATCGGTTCACGCTTAAGGTGTGGGGGAGCTGATGATGTCTACTCTCATCGCCAGCGCGTGGATCGCGTGCGGACTCGTCGCGTGTGCATGGAACGGATTCATCGAGGATGAGCCGTTCCAGTGGGATGGCGACTATTATCGCGAGCGCATGTGGATCGGCGTACCGATTGTCCTTGGTCCGCTGACGCTGCTGTGGATCATCGGCAAGCTATCCGTTCGCAGCGGCAACAAGGCGCGTCAGGAAAAGCAGCGGCTCGCCGATCAAGTCGCAAAGGACTTGGCGGAAGCGCAAGCGGAAATTGATCGCCTGCTCAAGCGCGGAGGCTCTCATGCACCCCGCTGACGAGCAGCACATCGACGCGATGGCGCGGGCGGCGAATCGGGCGGGTCGTCGTCGCATCAACTGGGGGCCGCTGTTTGCGGGCGCCATCACCGTCGCCGCGTGGCGCGTCATCGGCGCGCTCGTGCTGTGGGCGCAGGGGCGGTGGTGATGACCGACGAGGAGCTTGTCGCGTACGCGAGCGACGTACGCTTTCGGCTGCGCTGCAACGTCGCGCAATACGCCGCGTTGCTGGCGTTCATCGAGTGGATCAACCGCTCGACGGCGATTCGCGCTGTCATCGGGCCGATGCGCTGGCCTGATCATGCGTTCCGCTGGTTCGCTGTGCTTGGACTCACTGCCAGCGTAGTGATGGCGCTGTTGCACTACTTCACTGTTGAACGGCAATTACCCGCGCCGACGCGCGAGGAGGACTGATGGCGACGACTAACCCCACCACCGACGACGTGCTGAGTGAGTTCGTCGGCTCGATGGAATGCAACCTGTTCTGCAAGTGCGGCAACGACAATGAAGCCGTGCGCGCCCTCGCCGACGCGCTGCGGGTGGCGCGGGAGCGGGAGCAGCAGTCAGCGAAAGCGACTCGAAGCGCACACAAGGCGCTGCTATGGGCTGCGGACAAGACCGATAGACTAAGCAAATACGTCGCGCGTCATTCAAGTGACGCGTCGATACTCGCGTCGCTTGGTGGAATCGCTGAACACCTGCATGTATCTGCGATCGCTGCACGCGCCGCCCTCACCCCCACCGAGCCGACACGATGAGCGAAACACCGAAATCCGATACACTCGCCGCATTGGTCGAAGCTCGCGTTGACGCAATCAAATTCCGCACCCTGGAGGACGAGGGGCGTGCTTGGGTGCGCGTGGATCGCGTGCGACTTGAACTGCTGCTGGCGAACGATCAGAACCGCCTCGCCGCCGCCGAGCGGGTGAGGGATGAGATGGGAACGCAGATGCTGCGCTGCATCGACGCAGCATGGCTCAACAACCGCGCGATTCCTGCTGGTCACATCGGCAACGTGCTGGTGGAGTACGTCGATTCCCTCCGCGCGCAGCTCGCCGCGATGGAGAGTGAGGCGGCGGCTACCAATGAAGTGCTTGACGGCTACGCGCACGCGATCAAACAGGCACAGGACTTCGAGACAGAATTGGACGGAGTGGACGCCGAGGATCTCTCGCAGGTTTACGCGATTGTCGGATACTGGCACGACAAGCTCCTCGCCCTCACCGCCGCCCGCGACGCGGCCATCAACGGGGAGGATGCGTAATGGAAGTCCGATATAGCGACGGACACACCGAGATGGAGAGCTTTGATGACAGGGTCTCAGCGGAGAACGCGATGCGCGAGCGATTGGCGCGCGCAGATGTCATCAGTGCCACGATTCACAAGCCCGGCAGCGAGATCGTCCAGCGTGGGAAGAGGTACCGACTCAATGCGCTCGGGCAGTGGGAGCGCGTTGGGAAGAAGAAGCGCGATAACCCGGGGGCCCGCGACGCGGCCACCACGGCGGAGGGGAAGCGCAGCACGCCCTTTTACGGCCAGCGGTTGCAGCTCGGCGATACACTGCTGTCGATCGGCGTGTCAGGCGGGGAGGCGGAGTGAGATACACTTTTGCGCAAGAGATTCACGCCGCGCTCAAAGACGCCGGCAACCTACGCATCCCGTTCGTTGGCTGCGTGATGTCACGGTTCAAGTGGTGCGTGATGCAGGCGTATGCGAAGGAGCAGGAGCTGGACGTCCGCCCATTCCGATCATTCACCGTCGGACCGGTCGTGCTCGTGCTCGATCGTCGCACGGCGCGGGCGAAGGAGCGGGCAGCACATGGGTAAGCCAGCGAAAGCCCGCCGACGCGCGCTAAGGGCGCCGCTGCAAGGGCGTATGCGGACGAAGCATATACACACACCAAACCCGCTCATGGGCGCGTTCTTCGCGATATCTGGTGCGTTCGTGCCGCAATGCCAAGAGTGCGGTGCCGTCGCGACGGTGTGGACCGGCATGAAGCAGACGCGGTGGTTCTGCGACACGCACATGGCGCAACGTGAGGCTAAGCAGACGTGGATGCGTCGCACGGCGCGGGCGGGGCGGTGAGAACTTTCACCCACCGCCACCACGCCCGCTGGCAGCGCGACCTCACGCGCGCGATCCGGCACCTGGGCGTCGACGCCACGCGCGAGCGCTTGCACGCCTATCTCGCGTGGCCGGCGTCACGCCTGCGCGATTACCTGCACGCGCTCGAGGCGGACGGCACGGTGACCTCAGCCGTCGTGTACGCGGTGCCGAGCGTGCGCGAGCGGGAGCGCGAGGTCGTGCTCGCGGTGGCGCGTGAGACACATTACGACACCAACGCGACACCATGACCAACTGGCAACGCATGATCGAGCGCTATCCCGTGCTGGCCGGCAAGGCGGCGGGGATGGTGAAATGCCCGTGCCACAACGACTCAACCGCCAGCCTATCAGTGCGGCGCACGAACGACGACGCGCTGCTCCACTGCTTCGCCGGCTGCGGCTGGCAGGACCTCCGGGAAGCCCTTGGGCTGACGTTCACGCCAGGCACGGGCGGGAAGGCGCCTAATAGCCGCTCAGAGGCACCAAAAGCGGCGAGCCGTGGTCTGGTGGCGGAATACGCCTATCGCCTGCTCTCGGGCGATGTGGTGGCGAAGAAGCGGCGCTGGGTGCCCAAGCACTTTGACTGGGTGTACCTCTGGCCGGACGGCGAGTGGCGCCCAGGGTTCCCGGATGGCGCCTCACAGGCGGACGTTCCCTTGTATCGCTTGCCAGAGGCCGTGTTAGCCGCGAAACAGGGGCAGCCGGTGCTGGTGGTCGAGGGCGAAAAGGACGTGGACACGCTGGCCGCGCTGGACGTGGCGGCGGTGTGCAACCCGGAAGGGGCGAGCGGCAGCGCCAGTGCGTACGCCCTTGGTCGCTTTTCGCCGTGGCTGCCGACTGGCACGCGCCTCATCCTCTGTCCGGACCACGACGCGCCAGGGCAGAAGCACGCCAACCGGCTCGGGCGCGTGCTCGCGCCCACGTACGACGTGCGCGTGCTACGGTTGCCGCACCTGCCAGAGAAGGGTGATGTGACGGATTGGGTGGGCGCGTTGCAGCGACAGCCGCACGATATGGCGACCATTGCCCGCGAATTGGCGTACTATATGGCGCACGCGGCGCCGTGGGTGGACGTAGACGCGCCCGTGGCGATCCCACCGGCAGACGTTGAGGCGTGGACGGAGCGGGCGAGCGTGCTCGAGGAGGGCGCGGGATTGCCGCGTGACGTGGCGGATCGGGTCGCACTCGCCCAGGTGGCGGACGCCAACGCACGGGCGGTCGCCGGGCTGACGGCCGCGCAGCGGTTGATGCTCGCGAGCACGGACCCGGCGTTGCGGGAAATCTTCGCGAGTTTGGCGTGATGGTGCTTGTCAAGCACGGTGCTCGGCCTTCAAGATGAACGCGATTGTACCCGGCTCTAGCAGGTCGTTCACGCTCCATCGGAAGCCGCACAGCGGCGACTGCGAGTCCGGCGCGGTCATCATCACACCCAAACCAAATAAGGTTGTTGTGCAGCCAGCTTCATACATGTCACGAGACAGTTGCACGTGATACCGTTTTGACTCGGGGTATCGTTCACATGTGGACGCGAAGTTACGCCACGCTTTGTGCACCATCGCCTCTAGCGGTGACGGCGGAAATTCTATCAGCTCCTTTTTCATCTACTCTCGGAGAGAGATGGTTATTGATGTCTACTGGCGCCCAGTGTGCGACCAAGGGCACGTTGTTGTAGGATTCCGCCGATTCCGGAGCAATGCTACAAATTTATCTCTCCCCCTAGCGTGGTCGGCTAGGGGTTTTGTGTGTGGCTGTGTGGCGCGACCGCGCAAACGCACCCGGCTTACCGCGCGTCTTGGCGTAGGGCGGTATCTCTAGCCAGCTACGATACGCGTGACGGAGCTCCTTCCAGTGCTGGCACCATGCCGTGATGCGTCCAGTGATAAAACCCAAGCGCTTGTCACGCTTCGCTTCGCGCGCGTGGCGGGCACTCATAGCATCGGCTCCGTGGAAATGGTAGCGGCGACGGTGGGGAAATGGACCGCCAGCGTACAAAGGCGGCGAATCGGGCCGGGGATGGGGCGCTGGTCGCTCGCCCACATCGTGACCGCGCTTGGCGACACGCCGAGCCAGCGTGCCAGCGCCGCGCGCGTCAGGCCGGTGGCGTGCAGGGTGGTGAGGACGGGGTTGCCGGGCATGGCCTAGGCGTCCCACACGCGCACGTTCCCACGGGCGCCTAATGCCGTCTGCGCCGCGTGCGTGACCGCGTGCGTGACGGCGCTGGCCGCCAGGTCCATCGCGCGTTGCCATGACGCGCACGGGGTGAAGACGGGGCCGGGCGACTCGACCACGAACACGGGCGCCGTGTCCGCGTCCACGCGCGTGACGGTGGCGACGTGGGCGCCCACGCGCAGGCGCGCGTAGCGGTTGACGGTGCCGGTGAGGGTCATGCCGTCACCTCTGCGAGCGCGCGTGCCAGTGTCGCCGGCTCCCACACGGCGCCGTGTACCGCGTCATAGCGGCCGGCGCCGACGTTGAGCTTGAGCAGGCGATAACGGACCAGCAACGCGAGGACAGAGTGCGCTTCGTCGTCGGTGCAGGACGTGCGCTCGCGGATGAGTGCCAACGCGTGCCGGTCGGCGTTGGCGAGGCGTTGGCCGACCGCTTTGGTACCGGGGATGGTTTCGGCGCGCATGCGCGTTGCCTCAGTGTGTGCGGGGTGGGTGGTAGTGTGTGGCATTAGAGATACCAAAACGTCTCGCCATCAATCTCGACCGAGCTATAGTCCATCTGGATATTGCGCGCGGTCGCCTCCCAGTCGATGACGAGGTAATCGGGCATATCGCGCGGTACGTCGCCGATGTCCTCACACAACTCGCGAGCGTAGTCCTCGAAGTAGGTGTCACTGACCAGCGTGACGGGATACCAGTGGCCTTGCCACTCGTGGTCCCCGCCAGCGCCACGGACATCGTTCAGCAACGCGTACAACGCGGCCAGCTCTGCCGTGTCGTCATCGTCCAGCTCCGCGTCGTCCAGCTCCAATACCTCAACGCGTTCGATTACGTCGCGCAGGTCCAGCACGTCTCTGTCAGTCCAATCGGTCAGCATGGTTGGTATCCTCAGTCAGTGTCAGGGTGGTTAGCGAACGTCTTCGGGCAGTCGGCACGCCGGGCACTCAGACGCAGACAGTGCGGCGTACCGCCTCCCATGCGGCTCGGCTGGCGTCTTCGCGCTCAATACGCGAAGCGATATATCCAGAGACCTCGTAGATTGGCACGCCGAAGTCCCACGCGCGCGCGCATGCCTCCCAGAACTCTTGCATCGAGCCAAAGCGGGCGATCGCCTCTGCCGAAAAATCCGCCACTGTACGGGCGAGATGGTCCGTCATCCCCGCGTGGCCCGATGCTTCCGAGAGGCGCTCGACCTGACCTCGCGTGAGGTCGGACATAACCTGCGCCGATAGCGACAACATAGAAAGCGCATCCTCGCGAGACAGTGCAGTAGCTGATGTGTGCGGCATAGAAGGTTACCAGTGTGGGATAAATGCTTCACAGTGTGTATCACCTGCGGATAGTATCGGCCTATCAGATCCAATTGTCAATAGTTCTTTCTAGTTCCTTTTGCGCCTCGATCAGCAGTCGCTGGGTTTTTCGGTGCTGATTCCGTTGAATGGTTTCCGAACCTAGCTCCTCTCTGGCGGCTTTCAGTATCGACGCATGCACACTGGCGCCCCTGGCGTGCCTGTCGTCGCTGTTGGTTTGCGCTGTCCCTTCGTATAAATGGGCAGGGTTGAAGCATGCAGGATTGTCGCAGGTGTGACAGGCGAACGCACCGGGCTGCAACGGTCTGCCGAGCGACAATATCAGCGAAGCGCGATGGGCAACGTCCGTTTTTGTTTGCTCTCGGATTGCTCGGGGAACGCTGAT
This sequence comes from uncultured Gemmatimonadaceae bacterium, assembly GCA_966112585.1. Classification (GTDB taxonomy): domain Bacteria; phylum Gemmatimonadota; class Gemmatimonadetes; order Gemmatimonadales; family Gemmatimonadaceae; genus Gemmatimonas. The sequence goes on along the minus strand of CBHWDN010000007.1, from coordinate 103,762 downwards.
CCCGTATCCATTCACGTTAACCGGCCCTTGCCATATCCAGCATGACTCGGGATCGCTGGTGTGGGACTTGGCGTAGAAATCAGCTATCGGGTCGCTGGACTTTGTAGAACGTCGGGGCATGAGTCTTTGTGGTGATCCGGACGCGGAACTGCTCGTCGCGGCGTACGTGGTCAATGCTGGTGATCCAGCGGCGGACGACTTCTGGAATGGGATCGCCGGCCAACCAGCGCCTTACCGTCCTAGGGTCGCGACCTAAGACGATAAGGGCCAGGGACGTCGAGTTCAGTTGTGCCTCAGCTTCTAGCTGACGTAGGCGGGCGACGCATTCAACATCGGTAAGGATGTGCATGGACGTAGAAAGGTGTGAGAAATGATGGAGGGTAGCACCACATCAGCGTGCCCACGGTGCACCACAGCGGACACGTCGGCGCGCTCCTCGCTGAGATGGTAGGCGACCGACAGCTCGAGCTCAGCGCCGTTCGGGAGTGTGACAAACAGGACCAAGCCTGAAAACTGGTCCTCTGCGTTGGTAACTGTGTCGAAATCGGACACAGACAGGGCGGGAATGGCGACTTGACGCATGATGTCTCCGGGCAATGCGCCCTAGATGACAGGTGAGTAGCAAGAGGCTACAAATGAATGATAGGGCATATGCACGGCCGCGTCAAGGGCATATGCACGGAAAACAGCCGTCAATCTTGCGAATTTTGGCGATTTCGCTCCCGCTGGGTTAGAATTCCCTCGTGCGCGGTTTACTAGTTATCTAGATACCGAGCAAGCGATGCAGTTACTTGAGCGGTATGGCGATAAGGCGTTATGGCGATACGACACAAGCGCGGCAGCGAGTGAGCGCCGTCAACGTTCCGCTTCGTCGTCGAAGCTTCGCTAACGCTCGCTTCTCCTCCTCAGCGGGTGAACGCGGTAACGCGCGTTGACGGCTCCCCTCCTCCCTATGGGTCGGGGGGATTTTTGTTTATGCCAGATTGATGCAGTAACCCAGATTTGTTCTGCTACGGAAAGCTGGTCAACCGATCTGGGGTGCGATTTAGGCTCGACTAAACCATGATTTAGGCTTCACGAAATGACCGAGATAGACGTGACCCTCTACGGCCTGACGGCCTTGCCGGAACCCACGGGCGACGAACGCCAACGGCTCGTGACCGTCGTCTGCGCCGAACTCGCCGCTGGCAGCGACATCACCGACGCGTGCGCCATCGCCCAGGTCGCGCCCGCGCGCTATCTCGCGTGGACGGTCGATGACACGCAGATCGCGACCGCGCACGCGCGCGCGCTCAAGATCCGGGCGCGGTTGCTCGCCGACGCGCCGATTGCGGCCGCACGGGCGCTCAAGCACGCGCGCACGACGGGCGAGACGGGCGGGCATAAGCTGGGTGAGGTGGTGGCGGCACTGAAGGCCGAAGTAGAGCTAGTTGAGAACGTTTCTCAACGAGGCGATCCCGTGGTGCCGGAGGTCGCGAAGTCCGAGCACTCTGTGAGAATCACCTTTGACCCCTTGCCGCCCGCCCTTGCCCATGCCGTCACCGATGCGTCATCCGTAGCACCAGCGCCAGGTCAGAGCGCGCTAACTGATGCAGTGCCAGCGAGTTACGTCGTGCTCGCGCCAACGCACGACGACGCAGACGGCGCCAACGTGACAGCGGACGTGACAACGGACGCGGAAACGGGCGCCAGCGGGCAGGGGTAGGCGGTATTTCCTCCCCCTCCCCCGGGTAGAACCTTCGACCCCCGGCCGTCATTGCGTTTGGGAGTCACGTACCGAGAGAGAGGCCGTCAGTTTATTATCCTAAGCGTGACACACTACGACACAATCGAATGGCGCCGCGTGCCGATCACGGCCGCACGCGAGTACGAAGCTTCAGCATGTGGGCGCGTTCGCATGAAGATGGCGCGCGGAAACTGGCGGGAGCTGACGGCCCGCAAGCGCGACCGCCACGGCAATCCGACTGCGGTGATTACGACGCGTATGCGTGCATCAGGCAAGGGGAAGTGCAGGCCGGTGAAGATCGCGACGATGGTGGCGGCCGCGTGGGTGCCGCGCCCGTCGCCACGACACTTGTTCGTCTATTCATTGGACGGTGACCTTGAAAACGTTGCAGCATCTAACCTGGCGTGGAAACCCAACGCTCGCGGCAGGATGGCCGGCGGTAAGGGCAGGCCACCACTTGTCACCCTCCCCCGTCTGATAAAAGTCTTACAGGCCATCAACGATGGAGCCTCCACCAATAAGAAAATCCGCGCCGCAACCGGGCTCTCCGAGAACGCGGCCGGCGTCTGTGTCGGTAAGGCTGCGGACGAGGGTTGGATCGCGCGAGAGCAGTCTTGGCTGCCGCCTCAACTGACCGAAAGCGGTAGGTTGGCAAGAGTGCAGCTAGAGGCGTGCGCACTCGAGCGGAAAGCGCTGCACTTCCTTGCTGCGAGGTCGAAGGGCCGTGATCGTCAGGTCCGCCTGCGTGATCGTTATGACGTGCTTGCGTCCGGGTGCTGCGCCGTCTGCGGGCGCACGGTGTCCAGGCACGGGGCTGTGCTTCATGTAGACCACATCGTTCCGATATCCAGAGGCGGTACCGATGACCGCTTCAACCTCCAAGCATTGTGCGACCTCTGCAATCTCGGTAAGTCGAACAGGTATGCCGGGGATCGCCTCTTGACACCCGCGCGCCCGTGATACACATTAGCACACGTTGGCGGGTTCGCAGGGCGGCAACGGCGCAAGTGTGCGGCACGCAGTCCGCGAACACGAGTCAGCGCGCTCCACTGCCGTCGTAAGCGCAAGGACCACGGTTGGCGCCTGCGCTCGCTGTTTGAGCCTGCCTCCCCCTGTTCTATAGAAGCCCCCGGCCCCCTTGCCGCGTCAGGTTCCATCCGGGAGAAAAAACAGACGCACGGTTGAGGGGCCGTGCGCAGGCGACTCCACTCGGGAGCGCCGCAGCGCGTCGGCTGCCGTGGCGGGTCGGCGCGCTGGTCTTTTCCACGCAACGGCAATGACACGCATGTTTCGTCGCCTGTGGGACCGCGTTGTTGGCGGCAACAAGAAGGCGGAGCCGGATTGGGGCAGCCAGGCCGCCAAGGCGCGCTATGCCCTGCACGCGGCAGTGTCCGACTTGCAAGACGCCAGAAGCGAATGCGCGCACCTGCGCACGATTGCGCGCCAGTACGAGGACCGCGCCCGCACCGCTGAACGGCGCGCCACGGCGCTCGAGCGCCAGCACGAGACATTGATGCTCGAGACGTGGGCGAAATTTGGCGTTCAAGGCGGCGGGGATCGCCACCGACCGCGCGGCAAAACCACCACCCCACCCCGCATACGCGGGTTTCACGGGAGTTAACCGATGGCCAGTATCGCTGCCCTGTTCCGTCAGCGTCTGATCGACTCGTATGTGCAGGACCACGAGACGCGCGTCGCTGTCCAGAGTATGAAGTCGCTGTATGGGTCGGTCCCTGCGGCCGACGTGCTGGAAGCGCTTGGCAATCTCACGGCCAGCGAGATTGACGCGATTCGGCATGGCGTGCCGGCGGAGCCGATTGCGAAGTCGGCGTCTTCGGCGTCGCCCGCGCCGAACTTGGACACGCTGACGACTGCCACTCAGGAGGGCCCGTGCAAATAGTACTCCCGATGATCGCCGGCGGCGTCGCGTTCCTGCTGCTGTACGGGCTGTTCAACTTGGTCACCGGCTGGCTCACTGAGTGGGTGGACGGACGGGCACGTCGTTATTACGAGGGCTATTGGAAGACGTACAACGAGCAGACGCGTCAGATGGCGTATAGCGACCGGGCTGACTTGTGTCGTCTTGCCTCCCGCGCGGAGCGTTGCAGGACATCCCTCGAGGACCTTGACCTCCGTGTCCTGGCTCTCGAAGACGCCAAGCCCGCCACACGCGAGCGGTGGAATGAGCCATGACCGCTAAACACGCCCGCGCCGTGCGGCGGTGGAAAGCGCAGCTTCTCGCGAGAGCGGTGCGCGACTACGGCTGGCGCTTCGCACGTCATTATCGGTGGGTGCGCCGTTGGACTCGGGCGGGCTGGGCATGACCGGCAAAGGCTCCACTCGCCGCCCGGCAGCGGTGCCTGCCAGTGTGGTTGCCAGCAACTACGACCGCACGTTCGGTGCGCCAGTCCCACGGAATGGGACCCACAATACGGCACCGTTGACTTCGCCGGACGATGTGATACATTGCGACACAGAAGGCGGAGACGGCGAGCGCAAGCCGCCGTGGCCGAAGTAACGCCGGGATGACTCGCCGCGCCGTTCGTGGCGCCCAGCAAGAGCGACGAGAGCCCCGGACTCCCGTCCCATCGACCGGGCTGGCCTGAGAGAGCCAACCAGACTGTAAATCTGGCGCCGAAAGGCTGAGTAGGTGCGAATCCTACCCTTGTCATTGCGCAGTACCCGTACCACGACAATTGACAGACCCTTGCAGGACGCTAGCCGACGCACGCGAGGCGCAGCACCGGATGAAAACGGCGCGGCGGCTGGCGTGTCGTCGTTTGGGGCATCGGACCTGGCCGCTCGTGGAGCCGTGGCAGGTCGGCGACAGCCCGGCGCTCTGCCTCTGTCTCAACTGCGGGGTCGTCCTCCCCCTCGCGCGCGTGATGCCCTCCGTGCCGGCGCCGGGGCGTAAGAACGGGCGTCCTGCGTGAGTATCACCGTCTCGCTCCCGACGCCGCATCCGGGACAGCGACGCATTGACGAGTGCCCGACGCGCCACCGCATCGTCATGTGCGGGCGCCGTTGGGGCAAGAGCACGTGGCTCACGAAGTCGACGGCAGAATGCGCCCTGAGCGGCGGCAAGGTCGGGTTGTTCACCCCGGCACACAAGTACTCGCTCGAGCACTGGCGCTATCTCGTCAAGAAGCTGCGTCCGGTGATCGACGCCTTGGGTGGCCGCATCTCGGAGCAGGAACGCCGCATTGAGCTGCCGGACGCGCTGGGCGGCGGGACCATCGACGTGTGGTCCTGCGCCGATAACGAAGACCCAGGGCGCGGCCGCGACTATGACCGCGCGTTTGTCGATGAAGCGGGCCTGATCCCGAACCTGCAACGGATTTGGGAGTCGGCTATCGAGCCGACGCTGATTGACCGCCAAGGCCGCGCGGTGCTCGCCGGCACGCCGAAAGGCGCGCAGACGGATTTCAACCGCCTGTTTCTCCTCGCGGAGTCGGGCGGCGATGACGAGTGGCAGGCGTTTCGCGGCCACACGGTCGACAATCTCTACATCCCGAATGTCGCCGCGTTGGTGGAGCGGGCGAGGAAGCGCGCGGAAGCGCGCGGCACCCTCGACCTCTGGCGGCAAGAGTACCAGGCGATTCCGGCCGATGACGGCACGAGCGCGTTTGGCATCAACGCCATTCGCGCGGCCATCACGCCGCAATCCGCGCATCCCACCGTCGCGTGGGGCGTGGACTTGGCCAAGTCGATTGACTGGACCGTGGCGATTGGCCTCGACATCTACGGCCGCTGGACGCACGTCGAACGCTTTCAGGCGGATTGGCGCGCGACCAAGCAGCGGCTGCTCGAGCTGATCGGCCGCGAGACACCCGCGCTGATCGACTCGACGGGCGTCGGGAATCCGGTGGTGGAAGACCTGGCGTATAGCGGCATGCGCGTCAACGGCTACGCATTCAGCCGCAAGTCACGCGGCGTGCTGATCGAAGATTTGCGCAACGCGATCCACGCGAAGCGCATCGGCGTGCCGGATGGGCAGGTGCAAGCCGAGCTGGAATCGCTCGGCGTCGAACACAACGCCGAAACGGGCTTCACGCGCTACGCCGTGTCCGGCTCGATGAGCGATGACTGTGTGATGGCGTTGGCGCTCGCGTGGCGCTGCTTCGCGTATGAGGCGCCGATGCCCGAATGGCCGAGCGACCAACGCGACACGCCGTGGACGCCGGACCAAGACGAACGCCGGCTGATCGAAACCGCTGCCGCTGACGAGTTCCAGTGGCTGGGTGACGGCTGGTAACCCGATGAATGGAGCGATGATGGCCTTGCACGGCAAGAAGACGTATCTGGTGGCGTTTCTCCTGTTCCTGACGGGCGCGCTCGCGCAGACCGATTGGGGAAAAGTGGTGGAAGACCCCAAGACGGGGCTGGGGTTGCTGGTTGGCGCCGTGGTGATGGCAGCGATGCGCGCCTTGACGCAGGCGACGACTGTCGAAGCCGCGAAACAGGCATTGCCGCCGGAGCCTGGCGAGCAGTGAGCCTGTTGCCACGCGCGTCCTACGCCGATTTCCTCGCGTCGCAGGGGCTTCGATTCGGTTTTGCCGCCGAAATCGCCGCCTGTGCGCGCAAGGTCAATCGTGGCGTCGCGAACAGCGAACCGCCCGTGGCGTTGTGGCCCAAGATCGTGCCCACGGCGCGGCTGCTCGAGCGCGTGCGTGCGCGATTTGGCGCCACGCGCATCCATTCAGCGTACCGCTCGCCCGCGTATAACGCGACGCTGGACGGCTCCGCGACCGATTCGCAGCACACGCACCACACCGCGCTCGATTTTTCGTGTGCGACAGGCACGCCGCGCGAGTGGGCCGCGTTTCTGCGGGCCGAGCGCGCCAATGGCACGTTTACGGGCGGGATCGGCCTCTATCCGACGTTCGTGCACGTCGACACGCGCGGCTATCGCGCGACGTGGGGTGGCGCATGAGTCTCTTGACCGCGCATACGAGCGCCAACACGCGCATCCTCGAGGTGCTGTTTCCGAACGGCCTCTGGCGCGAGCTGGTGAACAAGATCGCGTGGGAGCTGGCGGACGCCCTCTTTGCGAGCGGCGAGACGTTTTCGTTCCGCGTTTGGAAGTTCGACGTGCGCGTGCCGCGTTTTGTCGTCGAGAAGATTCTGACGCAGCTCTTTGGAGTGCGGACGTGAGCTTGTTGCTCTTGGCGGGGCGAGGGCGTGGGGCGGCAGATGTTGGCGGCGGCGGCGCGCTTGCTTTGACCCTGGGCGGTGCTTCGCAAGCACTTTCGTACAGCGAACCGCTTGGCGTGTACCAGAGCGGCGCGGCGCGCACGCTGTTCGTACAGTTTACGCGCAGTATGACGAACGGGTCGCCGGTCAGTGGGACGCTCACCGTTCCTGGCCGCAGTATCGCGGTCAACGCGCACCGATTCGCGAGTGGCACCGGCTCGACGCTCGTGTCGTTCGCTGTGACTCTGCAAGACGGTGACATTCCCGCTGCCAGCATCGCCAGTTGCACGACGGGCTCGTGGACCGACGACAGTGCGACATGGGCGAACAGTAACAGTTCAACATGGTACACAGGCGGCACGGGCATTCCGGCGGGTGTGTTGTGGCCTACCAGTAAGGCGCATCTCAACGCGGCCAACTCGTTTAGTAAGACGATGGACCAAAGCGCGCAGCCGGTGTTTACTGGCAGCGCGGCGGTCGACACGACGTTTGAGACGATCAATACCGCAACCCTGCTGGCGTGGAATGGGGCGCAGTATCCGGGCGCGCAGTACGAGCGCAGTCTTATGCTGTGGGACTACGCCTGCCGCACGGGTGATGTGACGTATTTGCGCGAGGCGTTGGCGCATGCGTCGCGTATGCGCACTGTGTTCTGGTCGTCCAACCTGATCGGGCTTGGCGAGCAGTGGCAGAGTCTGCGCACGTGGTCATGGCTCTACCTCATGCGCCGTGACACGGTGTTGCTCGGCAGCGCGGGTTCAGCGAACGGCCTGTTCTTCATCGGGAGTGCGTCATACAACGCGTCGACGTGGTTCCATACCGAGAACCCGCGTTTCGCGGCGAGCCGTATCAAAGCAGTCGCGGCCTGCATTAAAGCAGGACTTGGCAATACGCAGAACCAGTACGGCAGCGGTACGTTCCTCGACATGGCTGACCTGTTGGTCACGGAAGGTCTGGCGAAGGGGAGCGCGAAACTCACGCAGTCGAACAATCGCGTCACGATTCCATTCTACGCGAACGACGGGACGACGGTCACTCGCTCCGTGTATCCGTACATGGTGGCGCTCTATGTCGACGCGTTCCTAGAGCTGCTTGAGGTGATGCCGTCGAGCGCAAACAAGACGGCCATGTATGCGCAGTTGTCGGCGTCGGTGCTGTGGGTGCGACAGAATATGCAAACCACATCATCGGGTGGGTCGCGCACCTATCTGTATCAAGACGTGGACGTGTGGTACGCCGCCGTCCCGGGCACGTTGACGGCCAACTACACAGCTGGCAGCACGTCGATGTCGATTGCGATTGCCGTCGGTGCGGCGCCGCCAGACGGTTGGGCCGTGAGCGGGACGTTCTCTGCCGGATGTGTGGTGCGCATTGGTGGCGTCTCGAAATCCATTACGGCGCTGTTTACGACGGACGGCAGTGGGCACGCGACGGTGACGCTTGAGTCGGGTGGGTTTGGCTCGAGTTACAGTAGTGGTCAGGCGATCACGTTCATGCGTGATGCGGCTGTTGGCGTCAGTGTCAATAACGTGGACCTCAACGGCATGCTTGCGCCGATGTTCGCATGGCGCGCGTGGTTCGAGAACAGCAGCGCCGACGCGGACGAAGCGCGCACGCTGTACCCCACGATTGGCTATACGCCGCAAGACGGGTCGACGGGTCCGTACATCAGTGATCCGGACCCGCAGAAAGCACAGAAACAGTGCGACGAAACCTTTCGCCTATCGCAGACCACGCCCGCGTGGCTCGACATGGCGGGGATCTAGATGGCGGCGTTTAGTACACTGGCGAACGATTTCAGTTCGGCTCTCAGCCCGACGATGCAGGTCAACGCCGCGACGCCTACGGTTAGCGGTGGCAATCTTGTATTGGATGCGGGTGACGCGGCGGAATCGGTTGCGACCACGTACGACCTGACTGGCGACTCGATTCAATTCGAGCTGGCCAGTGCCAGCGAACCTGACGAAGCGTACATCACGATCAAAACCGGCGGGTCGTTTCACATCGTCGCGCAGTGGCATTTTAGCGGATGGCGCCTTGGTCATAGCGGTACGACGTACCCCGCGACCACGGCGAGTTACGCCAACATCGGCGGCAGTGCGACGGCGAGCAAGTTCGCACGCATCCGCGAAGCCGCCGGAAACGTCTACCTCGACACGAGTCCGGATGGCGTGACATGGACGCAGCGCGTGGATTCGTCGGGCCTCTTTGGCAGCTACTCGTCATGTCAGCTCGCCATGTCGAAAGACGGCAGTGGTACGACGAATTTTGCGTCGCTGGGTATTGCGGTGGTGTCGACCCCTCGCCGCGTCTACTACGCTCTCTAATGCACGGGCACGGGAGGCCCGGATATGATGGCCTTGAACAATCCTGTTGTACAAAACAACACGTCGAACATTATCGAATTGAGTGCGTTCGACAGCGCCACGGGGAAGTATAAGACTGGCTTGCTCTACAGCACGTCTGGCCTCGTCGTGGAAACGTCGCTCAACGGCGGCGCGTGGGCGAGCATCGGCACGCTCGTGACGATGACGGAAGGGACGTGGACGAGCTTGGGCTTCAAGGAATCCTCGAGCCCCGGCATTTACCAAGTGGGCGCCCCCAACGCGAACTTCACCACCGCCGGCAACCGCAAGTACCGCATTCGCGTGACGAGTGACGACACCGTGATTGGCGTTGCGGAGGTGGTCGCGATTCCGGCGGCTGATCCGTACGCCGCCACACTCGGCACGAGCGCCAACAACGCCATCGCCGACGCGCTCCTCGACCGCAACATGGCGACGGGCACCGATAGTGGCTCGACGACCGTGCGCACGCCGCGCCAGGCGCTCCGCGCCCTGCGCAACAAGGTCGCGGTCAGTGGTGGCACGGCGACGGTGTACAAGGAAGACGACAGCACGGCGAGCTTTACGGCCGCGCTCACCGGCACGCCAGCGGTCACCGTCGTTGACCCGGCAGGGCCGTAATCATGTGGCACTTGATTGTGTGGTTGCATTGGTGGGATGACGCAGGCGCCCCGCCTGCTCCCACGGCTGGCGGATACCGCTTGCGACGGTTCCCTCGCGGCGCGCAGTGATACACACTACGACACATTCCCATGCACAATCCCAATAAAATCATTGCCGGTGTGCCGGACAGCCAGCAGGTCGCGACCGCCGTCAACGGCGCGGCCACGGTCACGCTGTCCGCACCGGGCGCTCGCAACCAGTGGCTCATTCAGGCGATCACCATTTCGATGAACGGTGACCCGGCCGCTGCCGCGAACTTCACCATCGTCAGCGGTGGGTCGACCACGCTCGAGCGCATCGACTTTCCGGCGGCGGCGTGCGCGCCGTACAACTCGCGTGGCCTGTACGTCGGCGGCGTGAACGAAGCAGTCGTCTGCTCGCTCGGCGCGCTCGGCAGCGGCATTCGCGGCACCGTATCCGTGCGCGCGATGAAGATTCCGGCCAATTCCGCCTGATGGCGTGGCTCGCCTTGGCGCTCTTTGCGTCCGTCGGCGTCGTCGTGTGGCGCTTGGAACCCTTGCTGCGCAGCTATCTCGACCGCACCGCGCAGGTGAGCGAGCAGCGGGTCGCGATTGAACGCGATGTGCAGGCGGCGCCGCCCAAGCGGCCGATGCTGCCGCCGGACTTGGAAGCGATTGCAGACCAAGAGACGCAGCCGTGGGCGCGTGAGCAGTTGCGTGCCGCGATCCAGGACGATTTCGAGTTGCTGGGCGATTGGGACAACGTGCGTGCGCAATACTTCGGCTGAGTAATCAATGACGCTGCCCATGCTACCAATGGGGCCGGAGCTACAGGCCGCGCCCACAATGAATGACGACGCGAGCGCGTTGCCGCTGACGCAAGCGTTGCTGGTGGACGACGCCTCGCTCGAGCAGGACGAGGAGAACATCGCGCGGCGCCGCCGTGCGGTGGAGCATTTGTACGGCGCCCATTGCCCGTTGCTCTACGACCACCCGGACGACAAGGAGTGGGCGGGCTGGGCGCAATATCTGTGGATGTCGCGGTCGGAGTTCATGACGCCGATCCTGCATCGTGCCGAGAAACTGCGGCTGTTTCGCATGGGCGTGCAGTGGATTTCCGCGCGCGGCAATGGCCCGTGGCGGGAACCGCCCAAGCCGAAAGATGTCATCCGGCGTGTGGTGAACATGGTCGGACCGGCGCTGGATTGGCGCTTGCAGGTGTTGTCAGAACAGCGCCCCGGCGTGCGCGCCAAGCCGTCCACGATGGACCCGGACGATGTGCGTCGCGCGACGGCGAGCAATCTGGCGCTCGAGTATGCGTACAACGCGCAGGACTTCCAGCGCGTGCTGCGGGAAGCGGCGTATTGGGCGCAGACCGATGGTGTGAGTTTCATCCGCACGTATTGGGACAACGAAAAGGGGCGCATCGACGCGGAGTTTGGCGGGCCGCTTGGCGACATCAGCGACAAGGTGTACCGCGTGGAGCAGGTGCGTGTCTCGAGCAACGCGACGCACAATGTGGCCCCGCTGTGGTGGGTTATTCGCGAAACGATGCCAAAGGCGGAAGCCATCGCCACCTACGGCCACAAGGTCGCGGATGAAGGGCTGATGCAGTCACCGGACAGTATCGGCCTCACCTCGCTCGCCTCGCGTCGCACGTCGCTCGATCAGACGATTTTCACGAACACGAACACGCCGACCGGAGAAGTCGACATCGTGGATCGCTACACGGTGTTCTTGAAGCCCAACCCCCTGTTCCTGCCGCAAGGCTTGGAAGTGGTGATCGTGGGCAACATGCTGGTGTCGCTCGGGCCGCTCGCGATTGGGCGCGTGCCGATGACGCGTTTCTCGGATGGCTCGACCGACCCGTCTTTCTATTGCGTCCCGCAGTGCGAGTATTGGGTGGACGATCAGATGGCGCTCAATGCCACCGAGTCCAAAATGCTCGAGAACATCCGGCGCAATGCCGGAGGGCGCGTGATTGCGAAGTCTCAGTCGCTCGTCACCGACACACTGCGCGGCGGCAACGACAGCATTATCGAAGTGCGCTCACCGGGCGCCATCAATGACGTCATTCAGCCGCTGCAGGGGTTCTCGATTGGCCCGGATGTCAAGGAGATGCGCGCCGCGCTGATTAAGCGCCTGGAAGACCTGACTGGCTACAACGACACCGCACGCGGCGGCATGAGTGCCAACGCGTCCGGGCGTGCGATTCTCGCCGTGCGCGAGCAGTTGGAACGCGTCTTCGCGCCGTCGATTTATGCGGCGGCAGATGCGTGCAAGGAATGGGCACGTCAGACGTTGCTCTGGATGCGCTGGGGCTACGATGTGCCGCGCATGGTGTCCGCGCTCGGGCAGAATCGCCCGGACTTGGGGCGCGAGATTTCGGGCGACGACATCGACGCGGACATCGAGATTGACTTGGAGCCGGAAACGATGTTCCCGGTCCCGCGCAGTGTGCGCCGCTTCGAGTTGGACAACATGCTGCAAATGGGCGTGATCGACATTGCGGAGTATCGCCGTCGTCTGTCGTTCGCCGACACCGGCAACATGCAGACGCCGGACGCGGTACAGGAAGCGCGGGCGATGCGCGTGTGCGATGCGATTCGCACCGGCACGCCGATTCCGCCGATGCTGTGGCAGGATGACGAAGGGATTCACCAGGACGTGCTCGAGCGTGAAGTGATTCTCGCAGCCGGCACACCGGACGATCAAATGCAGTTGGCGATGCAGCGCTGGTCCGAGTTGGCCCAGCAGCAAGCCATGAAAATGATGCCGCAGCAGGCGGCGCAAGGGGCTGGCGGTGCCCCTGACGTAAATGCGGGGCTGTCACTGCCGCCGCAGACCGCCCCGACAACCGCGATGCCGGGCTCGCCGATGCCTGCCCAGCCGCTGTTGCAGCAGCAAACCACCCAATCGCAGGCCGCACAACTCTTTGAGTCGTCCGCCCCGCAATAGGAGCAGTACGCATGGATCAAGCAACGTTCGCGACGCAAATGCTCGGCATGGATGCCGCCGCCTTACTCGAGCCGGTGGACGCTGAGGACACGCCGCAGAACGATCCGGCGCCGGTCGTCACTGACGACGCTGAGGACACCCCCGCCGTAGACGCCGAAACGCCGGAGACGGCGGACTCGGACGACGACGAAGCGGAACAGCCCGAACCCGTCGCGTTGCCCTTTGAGGCCACCGCCAACGATGAGGCGGTCGATCCGGCCACCCTCGCCGCGATGACGCTCACGTTCAAGGCGGACGGCAAGACGGAAACGCTGCCGCTCACCGACATCGTGCGACGGGCGCAGTCCGAACCAGCCGCGCAGCGCCAGGCGCGCAGTGCCACGCAAGAGGCGCAGCAGGCGAAGCACACCGCAGAACAGGTGCAGCAGGAGTTGGTGCACGTACGGGACATCGCGCTCAGAATGCTCGACGATCCCGATTTCTACGTGAAGATGGCAGAAGATAGGGCCGCATCGAACACCCCCGAAGCGCGCGCCGAGCGGGCCGAAAGCCAGCTTGCCGCGACGAAGAAGGAGCGTGAAGACGCGGAGAAGCGCGCAGAGTTTGAACGGGCCGTCTACACGTTCGCCCAGAACGAAGTCGCCCCGACGCTCGACGCGATTGTTGCAGCAAACCCTTTGGTGACGCCGGAAGAAATTCAGGGCTGGTTCCTCACCGACACACTGCAATGGCAGCGTGGTGGTGTGATTCAGCCGGAGTTCTATCCGCAACTCGCCGCGTATCTCAAGACCGACTTGGCCAACAAGGTTGCCCAACGGCAGACGGATCGCGCGGGCGTTGAGGCGAAAGCCAAAGCGGAAGCCCGAAAGGCGCAGATGGAGCGCCAGAAGGCGAAGAACCAGAGCGCGCAGTTTGCCAAGCCACCCGCTGTGGCTGGCGCGACTCCGCGTGACGGTGATACGCCGTCTGCCAAGCCCCGGACGATCCGCGACGCGGAGAAAGGGGCATTGAACGCGCTGCTCGGCAATCTCGGGCAGTAACCCTCGCGCGGCGTCGAATGACCCGCAATGCAGTGAATCTTTTGAATGGAGTGCCTTAAATGGCCATTCTCAACATTTCCGACAGTGCCTTTGATGGCAACCTGAAGTACTACTACCAGAAGATCCGTGAAGACGTCTTCCCCGTCATCACGCCGCTCTTCGCGCAGTTCCAGAAGATCAAGCCCGGCGGACCCCGCAACATGCGGTGGGGCGGTAAGGGTGCCGTCTTCGACGTGGTGGTCGCCGATCCGACCGGCTGGCACTTCTCCGATTCGGGCTACCTGCCTGAGTCGAACTTCCGTGACGAAGTGCAGGGCACGGTGCAGGTCAAGCGCATGTACATCCGCCAGCAGTTCGACAAGCTGGCCGTCACGGGCACCGGCAACAAGAACGCCGCGTACGTCACCCTCGCGCAGAAGATCGACGAGGAAGTGCGGACGAAGTTCAAGCTCGGCGTGCAGGAAGGCTTGCAGGGCGCGGGCACGGGCGTCAAGGCGCTCATCACCGCCGTCAACAGCACCACGTCCATCGACGTGGCGAGCCCGTACGGTGTCGCTAACGCCGGCCAGGGTGCCCTCTGGTTGCAGAAGAACCAGTACATCTCGGTGCAGGACAACGGCACGCCGGCCAACTCGCGCGGTAAGTCGGTCATCTCGGCAATTGCGTTGCAGACGGCGCCGGACACGTATCGTCTGACGCTCGCGTCGGCGATTTCGTCGATGGCCACGGGTGACCTGATCGTCTCGGCGTCGGCCAACGACACCGGCTACAACGCGTCGATCAACGGCCTCATCAACATCACCAACCGCGCGGCGGGCTACGCCTCGCTGCACGGCATCAGCGCCTCCACGTGGGCGCGCTGGAACACGGTGCAGATGGTGGCCGGTACGGATACGCCGCGTGCCGAGCAGTTGCTCGAGTCCGATCTGGTGGAACTTGGCATGCGCGTCGCGGCGCGCTCGGGCAAGAACTTCATGGAGTCGCCGGACGAGTTCATTTTCGTCACCACGCCCGGCCTCAAGAAGTCGTACGTCGAATCGGTGCAGGGCCAGCGTCAGCTCACGCTCTCGCAGACGAGCAAGACGCTCAACGGCGGATACGCCGCGACGGCCGAATGCAACAACGTGCCGATCCTCGACGATCCGTACTGCCCGGTGGGCACGGTGTACCTGCTCCACCTCCCGAGCCTGGGCTGGGTGGATGCGCAGGACTTCGGTCAGGTCGAATACGAAGGCGCGAGCGCGTGGCGCTGGGTCGCAGACCGCGACGCCTACGAAACGTCCAGCTCGATCTTCTTCAACGTGGCGACGACCATGCGGAACGCGCACGGCTCGATCACCGGCTACACCGACAGCTTCCGCTACTCGCCGCTCGCGGCGTAAGCGGTTCTTCCTTGAACGACTCAACGGGCGCCAAGGTGAGCCGCCGGGCGCCCGGCGAGTCATGGAGACAATGACATGGCTATTACGGATTTTCGCCCAGTTGCCGGCAATTTCGGCGAGGAATACATCACGTCCACGCGTACGCTGCCGGCCACGGTCCTGAGCGCGTCGGCAACGATTCGCCACTACATGCCGCTCGTGGCGGCGGATGTGACGCTCGCCAATAACACCGAAATCCTGTACTACAAGGGCGGTGCGTTGGTGTTTGGTGGCACCGCATCCAGCACCGCTGGCACCGTCACCGCGCGGGTGGTGAAGCGCAACAGTGGTGGCACGATCACCGCGCTCTCGAGCACGGTGACGATCCCAAGCGGCACCACGGTCGGCGCGATTCTCGCTTTCCCGGTGCTGACGACGGCGACGGCATCGACGAAGACGATTCGCCCGAACGCGGGCGACACCATCGCCATCGAGTTCACCTGCTCCTCCACGGTATCCACCCAGCCGGGTGACGTGCAGGCAGCGGTCAAGCTCTGCGTCCTGCGCTAATGCAGAGCGTCCCTTGGTTGCTGGACGGCAACGACTGTCCGTTGGCGCCGTCCAGCGTCCTTGCGGAGTTGGCCGAGATCAATCCGCGTCTTGGGCTCAACTACCACAAGTTCACGCGCAGTTTCATGCTGACCCTCACGCTCGCGGACGACGATCCGCGTCGTGAGATGATCCGCCGGGGTGAACTCAGCCCGCACGCGGATTTTGAGATTTTGTGCCCCGTCCCGGCCGATGTGCCGCTCGACGAGTTGCGCAGTTGGTGCGCCGGGCAGTTGCGCCGCGTTGGCCAGTCCCGCGACGACATCCGCCGCATGGTGGACGCGGAAGAACAGCGCATTGCGAAGCAGAACGCCGCCGTCGCCGAGAAGCTGGCTGATGAGGCGCGTGAAGAATTGCTCGAGTCGATCGGCACGAAGACCATCAACGTCGGCAAGCGCCGGACGCGAGTGAAATAAATCATGATCACCCGACAGGATTTGTTGACACGCATCCGGCAGGTGTCGGATACGCTGAACAACACGGTGGACTATCCGGATGCGCTCATCAAGGATCTGGCGTCGATGGTGCATCTCGACGAATGGAAGAAAATCCTGGGCGAAGCGCCGTACTACCGCACGCGCACGGCCACGGTGTCGGTTGACGACCAGCGCACGTTCGCGTGGAGCCTGTTGAACGGCGGCAGTGGCGACACCCTGCAAACGGCGTTTCGCATCCTTGAGATGACGGACAGCTACGGGCGCAATCTGACGTACGTACAGCCCGATCAGGTGCGGCTCGCGGACCTGACGCGCATCCTGACCACACATCGCATGTGGACCAAGGTCGGCGACAGCGTACAGACGTTCGGCACCATCTCGGTGTCCACGTCACTCACGGTGCTCGTCAACTACCTGCCGACGACGGTGGGTGACTTGTCAGCCGATAACGTCACGGTCGATTTCCCGTCGCCGTATGAGCCGATCCTGTACTACGAAACGGCCGCGATCTTGCTCGCCAAGGGGGGCCGCGAAATCGGCGAGTCGCAGGCGCTCAAGGGCTTGGCGGAAGATATGCGCCAGCGCTTTCTCCACGAGATTCGGCGCGAGTCCGCGTCCGCGATGCTGCTCTTGCCGAACGACCTGCCATGGGAGTGGGGCGGCTGATGGCGCTGCCTGAGATTCGCGACCGCCAAGACGGCTTCGCGGGCGGCATCAACACGAACACCGACGACATCGCCTTCAAGGCGAACGAGTGCCGCGTCGGTGAGAACGCGCAGCTCGACATTCGCGGGGCCGTGCGTAAGCGGCGTGGGTCGCAGCGCGTCCTCGCGTCCCCCTTGGGCGCCGCCGTGCTTGGCGGCTACGGGTGGGCGCGCACATCCAGCGTGCAAGAAGTCATCATCGCCAACGGTAAGCTCTACACGGGCGCTGTCGCCGCGCCGATGACGCTCACGGATCGTGGCGGCAGTTTCAGCACGACGGTGTATCCGACGTTCGCCGCATTCAAGGGGCCGTCCGCCGAAGGCGTGTACATCGCTGATGGCGGTCTGCTCAACTTTTGGGACGGCAGCACGCTCACCGAGAACATCGCCAGCACGCCCGCCGTCGAAACGATCTGTGCGTGGGGACCGCGCTTGTTCGCGGTCAAGAACGATACGCTCTACTGGTCCGGCACCACCGCTGGCGCGAACGGACACACGCTCGGGGACGCGGCCAATGGCGGGGGGCTCGCCGTCGTGCGCACGTACGGCGGACAGGCGTTGGTCGGCCTCGCGCCACTCAAAAACTCGCTGTTGCTCTTTCACAAGCAGGCGGTCAGTCGCTTCACGGGCGCCACTACCGACGACATCAACATCGAGGCCGGCACCAACGGCGTGTCCGGTGACTTGGGCACCGTCGCCAAGCGCAGCATCGTGGCGATTGAAAACGTCGTCTACTTCCTGTCGGATCGCGGGGTGTTCGCGGCGACGGAGATGGACGTCCAGCCGGTGGCGTCGCCGATTGAGCAGACGCTGGCCGCGTTGACCAAGACGGATTGGGAGAAGGTGTCCGCCGTCCACGCACGCGGTAACAACGAAGTGCGCTGGTTCATTCCTGGCGTCGGCATCTACGTCTACAACTATCGCACGAACGGGTGGAGTGGGCCGTGGACCGGCTTTCCGCTCGATAGCGAAACACGCGCCATGTGGGACTCGCGCGATGTCGACGGCAAGCCGGTGGTGCTCTCGGGGCACGCCAACGGGCACATCCTCTGGAACGACAAGGCGAGCACGTACAAGGACAACGTGACATCGGCCGGGTCTGGCGGTGACCTCTACGACTTCACGGTGCAGTGCCGTCGCTTCTTTGGGCAAGATTACGCCGCGTTCAAGTCGTGGCGCACGCTCTACGTGCTCGGCGACTTCGCGGACCCCGCGAACGTCAGTGTGATCGTCAACAGCGGCAACGGCGACACCACGCTCGCATTGCCGTATGACGCGGCACTGATCGCCCTCAACCTCGAGTGGGGTGACCCGACGACGACGTGGGGAGCGCCAGGCACGACGTGGGGCGCCGTCGCGGCCACTGGCGTCGAGCGCGCTCGCACACCGCTCTTTGGCACGAACCCGTGGATTGATGTGACGTTTGCCTATACCGGCGACAGTAGCTGCAAGATTTCCTTGGTGGATGTGATTGGCTTTGCGCGCACGCGGAGATAGCGAATGGGATTGATTGGACAGAATCAGCAAACGTCGTTCACGAGCCCGGCCAATGGCGAGTCGCCGATTGACGGTGATGTCGTGCGGACGAATGACAACGCGCTCGTCACGAAGCACAATGCGCACGACGCCGACGCGACGATCCATGTGCAGACCGGCACGCTCGCCTCGCGGCCAGCCGCCGGCACCGCCTACGCGCTCTACGTGGACGAGAACCGGCGCGTGTACGTCGACAACGGCAGTGCATGGACCGAAGTCCCGTACATTCGCGCCAGCACCACGGTGACGGGTGACATCACGTTCACCGGCACGATCACGGCGGGCACCGCGTTCAGTGGATCGGGCGCGAGTCTGACGAGCATTCCGCAGAGTGCGGTCACCAACCTGACCAGTGACTTGGCAGGCAAGGCGTCGACCTCGCACTCGCACAACTTGCAGGACTTGGGCGGCGCGGTCACCAACGCGCAAATGCCGACGACGATCACGGGTCGCACATCGGTGAGTTCGGAGCAGTTCAAGGGCGTCACCAACGCCGGCAACATCATCGACTTGCAGAACACGGCGTCGCGCTTCATCACCATTACGAACGGCGCCACGTTCTCGGTGACGAACAACGCCTCCGCGAGCACGCCGTCCACCGTTGGCCCCACCGGCAAGACGACGCACGCCGCCTCCGACCGCTTTTGGATCGTGAAGGATGAAGCGACCGGCGACGATTACTACCTGCGCTTGGAACGCTGGACGTAATGACGCCGCGCTGGTTCGACATCCCGACCGGCGACTGGATCGCGCTCAACGCGAAGCTGCGCGGATTGGTGACGGCGCTGAACACCGCCGATGCCACGACCACACTGGGCGTCACCACGTCGCAGACATGGACACCCACGACGCCGTTTACCGCGATGCTGGTCGACACCACGGCGGGCAATGTCACGATCACCCTACCGCCCGCTGCGGACTACGCCGGCTATGCCTTGGCGGTCAAGAAAGTGGTGGCGGCGAACACGGTGACGATTGACCCCGATGGCAGTGAGCAAGTGGACAACCTGACGACGCTGGCGTGGACGACGCAATGGGGCGCCTACACGCTCGTCTCCAACGGCACGCAATGGTATGCGGTTTCGATCTTTGGTATCAGCAGCAGCACTGGCGGTGGTGGCGGCGTGCCGTTCCTACTCATCTGAGCCGGTTGTCAATGACGGAGGCGGATTGATTCTCGAAGCATACAACCAGCGATTGCTGGCGCAGTTGACGACGGTGGGGAGTGGATTGAGCGCCTACGTCTCGTGGGCCACGATTGATGGCACCACGTCGCAAGTCGTGAGCACCGGCAACATCATGTCGTCGGTTGTTGGCGATGTCGATACGCACGTCGTCTTGGACGTGGACCCGGGCGACTCGGCAGTCGATCCCAACCGGATGCGCAAGGTGACGACGATCATGGTGCGCAACAACACCGCGTCACCGCGCGCCTTGCAGTTCTACATCGAGCGTGAAGGCGTCGCGTGGAACGGCACCTATCTCATCACCCCCGCCTTTAACATCCCGGTGGGCGGCATGCTGTCGTATGCGCCAGAGACGGGGTGGCGTGTCTACGACGCCGATGGACAGTATGGTATTGCTGGTCCCGCTGGCGCGACCGGTGCCACGGGCGCCGACGGGCCTGCGGGGACACCGGCCGATGTCACCACGGTCGAAGTCAATGTCGCCGCACAGCCCGTCGAAACCGGCACGTTCACCATCACGGACGCCGCGATTACGCCATCCACGACAATGACCGTGTGGCAGGCGATTGGCCCCTACACGGGGAAGGGCACACTGGCCGATGAAGCCGAGATGGAGTCGGTGCAGTGCGTGGCGTATCCCGCGAGTGGTTCGGCGACGGTGCGATGGTGGTCAGCGGATGGGTCGGCCCTGCGGCTCACGCCCACACCGATGGCATGGCAGCGTGGCGCGATCCTCGGCAATGTGAAGTTCAATTATCAGATTCTCTCGTAACGAGGCAATGCAATGGCTGTGATTCAAGGGGGCGCATCTGGCGCCTTGCAGGGCGTCGGCGAAGAAGCGGCAAGCGCGTCGCACATGACCATCAAGCCGGTGCCCGTGGGCGCGAACGGCGCGTATTCCATCGCGGTCGCCACTGGCGCGATTGGCGCGGGCGCCTCCGCCAATTCCGAAATCGTGCAGTTCCGATGGACGGACGCGAGCAAGCTCTGTGTGGTGCACAGCATCGTGCTCACCGGGATGCGCGCGACCACGGCGTTCGCTGCCGGGGCCATCGACCTCGAAGCGCGCGTCGCGCGTGGATGGAGCGCAGACGGCTCCGGCGGCGGTACGGCGACGCTGACGGGCGAAAACAACGCACTGCGCACGTCGTTTGCGACCGCCGTCGTTGGCGCGGTGCGCACGGCGACCACGGCTGCACTCACGGCCGGCACGAAGACGCTGGACGCGAATCCGCTCGGGCAGATTCTCACGCACAGTTCGGCGGGCTGGCAGAGTGCGACACCGATCATCGGCCAGATTTTCCTGCCGAAAAATGAGCTGTTCAAGCCGGATGTGGCGGCCAATGAGACGCCGCTGATTCTCGCACAGAACGAAGGGTTTGTCGTCCGCGCGACGGTGCCAGCGACGGGCGTGTGGAATCTCGGCGTGCAGATCAGTTGGTCCGAAGTGACGACGTACTAAGGAGACAATGACAATGGGCAAGAAGCGCGGCGGGCTCGCGGGCATTTGGGATCGCAACAAAAACATCATCAAGCCGATTGCGACGGTGGGCGCTGGGCTGCTCGGCGGTCCTGCCGCCGCCGCCGCGTTGAACGGCGCCATGAGCGGCTTGGATCGCGAAGGCAAGAGCGGCATCGGTTTCGATGTCGGCAAAGGCGCAATGGGCGCGGCTACAGGTGCCGCAATGGGCAGTGCTGCGGGCGGGCTCAAGAACATGGTGATGTCGAAGCTGGGCGCTGGCGCGATGCCGGCACTCGGTGGCACCGCGCCCGGCAACCTCATCGGCGTCACCGGAGCCACCGGCTCTGCCGCGATTCCCGGCGCGGCCGGCATGGCGGCTCCCAGCGTCACGGGCGGCATCGGTCACAGCATCATGGGCGCCCTCAAAGACCCGAAAGCGCTCGCCGCTATCGGACAGACGGCCGTGGGTGGCCTGAACGCGATGCAGAACGCGCAGGCGATGCGGGTGCAACAGGCGCAGCAGGAGCGACAGAACGCGCTCGAGGAAGAAGACCGCAAGCGCAAGGCGGCTATGGACCCGGTGCGGGCGCAGCTCATGGCCGCGATCTTCGGACGCTTGGGCGTCTCGCCAATGCAGGGAGGTGCGTAATGGAACCGATTGCGATGGCTGGACAGCCGAATGGCCAGGGCGGGCCGAATAGCGCCCCCGCCGGGCAGGGTGTCGGCTCGCCCACGGCGTCCGCGCCTGGCGGCAGCCCCAAAGCGATGCGTCGGCCGAAAGCTGCGCAGACGTTCGCCGGGATGCAGCAGGCGGGGATGGCGCGCCCCACGCCGCAGTTGGTGCAGCAGCAGGCGCAGGCCGCGCAGGCGGCGCAGCAGACGGCCAACGCCGCCGCACAGCAGGGCGCACAGCCGACGCAGCCCGCAGCGGCTCCGGCGGCACAGTCGGCGGCACAGCCGGCCGCTCCACCAGCCGCTTCGGCGCCCGTCGCCATGCCCGCACAGACGACGGCTGCCCCGCAGGCAGCCGCGCCGATGGCGCAGGCGGGCACGGGCGGGCTTGGGAGCGCGCTCACGCAGCAGGTCATGGCGTTGCTCGGTGATCCGACGCAGGGTTTGAACGAAGCCGCGCAGGCCAACTTCGACCGGCAGAACCGGACGATCAACGAAGACTTCACCAATCTGCGTAACGGGCTCAATGAAAACATGGCCGCACGCGGACTGGACGCGAGCACCATTGCCGCGACCAAGCTGGGTGAGCTGGGCAGCCGTCAGGCGAAGGCCCAGGCGGACATGGCAGCGGAAGTGCAAGGGCAGCTTGCGCGGGATCGGGCTAGCGCGATGAACAGCGCCATCAGCGCCGCGCTCGGGCTGAACGGCCAGAACATGCAGGCGGATCAGTTCGCGCAGCGCTTCGGGCTCGACTCCGCGCTCGGCTTCGGGAATCTCAATCTCTCGCAGCAGCGCATGGCGCAGGACCAGTCCAACGCCGACCGCTCTTTCAACTTCAATGCGGGTCGCGCCGCCGTGGGCGATCAGCAGTGGCAGCAGCAGTTCGACACGAATCAGGGCAACTGGAACAAGCAGTTTGATTTCACGCAGAATCAGGCGAACCAGAGCCAGAACAATTGGGCGAAACAGTTCGACTACAACGCGGGCCAAGACACCACGCGCAACAACCAGTGGCAGCAGTCGTTCGACCAGTCCAACAACCAGTTCAACCAGAATCAGAACAACTGGCAGAAGACGTTCGATCAGAGCCAGAACCAGTTCAACCAGAACCAGAATAACTGGCAGAAGCAGTTCGACACCGGCAACAACCAGTGGCAGCAGTCGTTCAATCAGAACCAGCAGAACACGACGACGCAAGGGATGCTGCAACTGCTCGCCGGCATGGGCTTCAACAACATTGACCCGAACGTGATGCAGAGCGTGTTGCGCGCCTTGGGCGTCTCGCCCGGCGCCGCCGCGACCACGCCGGCCGTGAACACGAGCGGCGGCAACGGCAACATCGCGGAATACCTGCCGAACGGCATCCTGACCGGCTTCTAAGAGGAACCACATTATATGAACCCACTCTTGGCGGGGCTCTTGGGCGGCGCAGGCGCTGGCCTCTCGAGCTACGGGCAGAGCGCGATGCGGGAGCAGGAAGTCAAGCAGGCGCAGATACAGCGCATGAAAGAACTCGCCGAACAGGAAGCCTCGCGCCGTCGCTTGCAGTCGGAAGACGACGCGCGAGCCCTCGCGGCGCAGACGGCGAAGCGCGCGTCTGGGGTGGCGACGCTCAAGGCACTGTACCCGGACGCGCAGTTGCCGGACGGCGCCGACCCCGACGCGTATCTGCGGGCCAAGCAGATTGACGACACGAACACGCGTTCGCAGGCGGGTATCGATGCGGCAATGGCACGACTCAAGGAGTCGCTGGGCGGGCGTTTGGATCAGATCGAACGTCAGGGTAGCATCAGTAGCGCAATCGCGGACAGTAACAACACCGCGCGGATGGCAATGACCAAGCTGACGGAAGCGGGCAAGAACGCGCGTGACTTGACGCCGAACGCCGTGGACCCGAACAAAGCCAAGAGCGACTGGCTCATTAAGCGCGCGACGGAGTTGATGAATGGCGGCGCGTTGGAGCCTGGTGTCGATGCGAACACCGCGAAGGCGCGTGCCACGCAAGAGGCGTCGCTGCTGTTCGGTGGCGCCCCGCCGACTGCGAGTGTACGTCCTGATTTCAGTGGCGAACGCGACCTGATGACGAAGGCACAACAGAAGATTCAGAGCATCATGGGCGATGGCACACTCTCCCCGGACGACAAGCAGGATATGGTACGCCAGGTGAACGACATCCTGCGGCAGCGGTTGACGCAGATGCGCGGTGGGCGATGATCGACGATCCGTTTGCCAGTGTGCAGCCACGGCGTCGTCAAGCGGTCACCGCGCCTCCGCCAGACGACGATCCGTTTGCCAGTGTCGCCCCGCGCGATACGCTGATGACGCATGTCCGCAACACGGTTGCCCCTGAGCAGCCGTCATTGCTCTCGCGCGTCGGCACGGCGGCAAAGACGATGGGGCAGCAGATCGTCGCGCACCCGATGGAGACGGTGAAAGGGATTGGCAAAGGATTGATGCAGAACACGGGCGACTTGCTCGATCTGACGCGCGACCCGGTGCAGGCTGGCATGCGGATTCTGACCCAAGAACAGGGTGACCCACGTCGGGCAGCGGTGCGCGCTGGTGGCGCCGTAGCGCTTGGACTCGGGCCCGTCGCGCGCCTGCTCGGAGCGCCAGCGCTGGCGGTGGGCGCCTTGGATTACGGCGCGGCCGCAGGGCTCGGTGCCGCGCAAACGCCGGACGACCCAGCGGTCGGCGCGACGCTTGGGTTGTTGACAAACGCGGCCGTCGATGCGCCGGGCGCCGTCAAGTCACTCCGCTCGGGGATGATCCCGAAGCTGGATGGTGTGACCGCCGGTATGGCTGAGGAGCTGACACCGCGCTTCCCGATGCGCAAAGGCGCGGCTGGTATGGCGGCACAGGACATCACCAAGGGCGGCACGCTGGCCAAGATGATGCCGGGCTCCACGCTCGACAGGCTGACTGAACAGGCGTCTATTCCGTCTCGTGTGGCCAATGTGTTCGACGCACCGCAAGCGCCCAAGCCTGCCACGACAGAAATCTTCCCGGACGGATTCACCGCCGAACCGTCACGCCGCGCGACATTGGATCGCGCGATGCAAACGCTCTTGCCGCGTGAATTGTTCGACGAGCCGAGCGGCACGTTGACGCCGGTCGCACCGCGCGATGTGCCGTTGCCGGGCACCGAGCGGCAGTTCCCGGACGGCTTTACGATGCCGGAGCCGACGCCGGTCAAAAGCGCGACGCCCAAGCCGGTCATGCCGGCGGACGAGGGGCTGCCATCGCCGACGCTGGCAACAACAGGCGCCACACGGGTTGTCGCGCCGCCCACGACACCGCCAGTCATACCGGAGGCGCCCCCCGCTCCCGTGGTGGCCGCAGCGGAGCCGCCAGCGCCTGTCTCAGCGCCTGTCTCAGCGCCTGCGGCAGCGCCGACAGTAGAGACGCCAGCGGCGCCGACGATGGAACCGGCGAAGGATGTCTTTGTCAACTGGCGCACGCTCGACAATAGCAACGCACCGCTGGGCACGCCGACGCTGGACCGCATCAAGGCGCTGGCAACCGCATCGGACGACCGTCTCAAGCAGGAGCGCGGCTTCCAGTCACTGGATGCACAGGCCGATGCGGCAATGAAGTCGCAAGCGATTCAAGACCTCTTTGATGATCCGCTCGTGATTGACCGCAAGAAGTTGCAGGGCCTGACCGGCGCGCAGGTGGTGGCCGTCAAGGATGTGATGAACGAGAACGCTCGCATGGCCGAAGTCATCTCGAGGGAGATGGCGAGCGGCAAGCTCTCCGGTGATGACCTGACCTTGGCGCAGCAGCGCCTCGAGCAGTTGACGGCCAGCACGAACGAGGCGCTGGCGACGGTCGTGGGCGAGTCAGCCCGCATGGGTCGCGATCTGGGCGCGCTGCGAGTGATGTCTAAGCTTTCGACGGACCCGGACGTGTGGATGGTGCAGGCGAAGAAGATGCTCGGCGACCAACCGATGACGGAGCAGATCATGAACGACGTGCGACGCCTGGCGCGGGAAGCCGCTGATGCCTGCGGGGGTGCCTGATGGCGCTCAAGTGTCAATTGGCGCGGGCGCAGCTCACGAACTTTGTCGCCGGCTTGAAGCAGGGCGGCACGGCGGAAAAGGTGGGCGCTGTCGTGAAAGCCGGTATGATCGGCGGCGTGTCGGCCCCGGCGAAAGGGTTGCTCGGCAACACGGCATGGGGTGGCTACGTGCATCTCGCGCAGCAGCCGGTGCAAGCAGGGCTCGACTACATCCAGTCCGTCGCCAAGTCAGCGGCGACCGGGTTTAAAGTCAAGCCGCATGAGCTGCGTGAAGTCGTCAACTCGCTGGATGCCGATGGCCTCAAGGCGTTGGGCAGCGGCTTTCGGAGTGGTGTCAACGAGTTGAAGCAGGGGCACGCAGCGGGCAAGCTCGCTATCGCGGGCCTCAAGCCGGGTTCGCCGTTCGCTGAGCGGATCGCCGCGTACACCGATGGCATGTCGGCCGTGCTTAATCAGGGCACGGTGGGGATGAACAACCCAACGACGCGTATCCAGAGTCCCGCCATTCGCGCAGCGGTGCAAGGGGCATTTAATCTGGTGGAAGCGGTCGACCGTCCGTTCTTCGCGGCGGCGCATGATATGAGCCTCTATATGCAGGCAAAGTTGGGCGCCGTGCGGCAGGGACTCAAGAGCGGCGATCCGCGCTTCAAGCAGGAAGTGGATCGGCTGACGGCGAATCCGACCGACGAAATGGTGACGCGAGCGACCGATGACGCGATGTACGCCACGTTCAAGGATAAGCCGCAGATCGCGCAGATGATCGAGAACGGGCGCCGCGCGGTCCAGAGCACAGCCGACAAGAGTACCGGCGCGAAGAAAGTAGGCGCCATCGCCACGTCGGTGGGCATGGACCTGACGATCCCCTTCACGGGCGTCCCGTCGTCGGTCGCGGCAAAGGCGACGTCGATGACGCCATTTGGGCTCTTGTCGCCCAAGATGCTCGGCACGCAAGCGCAGCGCTCACAGGCGCTCGCCAACGCGTCGTTGGGTACGCTCGGCATCTACGCCGGCTACAAGCTGGCGAAAGACGGGCTGGTGACCGGCGCGGCGCCGCAGGGGAGCAATGAGCGCGCTGATAATGACCTCACCCGCGCGAACTACAGCGTCAAGCTGGGCGACACATGGGTTGACATCCGGCAACTTGGCCCCGTCGCGATCCCACTGTTTGTCGGGGCGTCGCTGGCCGGGCTGACGGACAAGAATCCGCAGGCGAATGCTGGCGACATGGCCGCAACCGGCGCGGCCACGGTCGGCAAGAGTGTGGTGGAGAACACCTTCTTGCAAGGCGTCAAGCGCGGTGTTGACGCTATTCAAGACCCCGAAGGCAAGGGGGCGGCGTTTGCGGCGGGCATGGTGCCCGTCCCGTCTGTGCTGGGTCAAATTGGCCGTGCGGTCGACGACACGCCGCGCGAAGCGAAGACGATCCCGGAGCGGCTGATGCAGCGCACACCGCTTTCGGTGCTGCTGCCGGCCAAGAAAACGCCGACGGGTGCCGCGCCAGAGAAGACACTGGGCGAGCGATTGTCGCCGTTCTCGCCCATGCCGGTCAAGCCAGACCGTGACACGCCCGCGTTCGCCGAGCTGCGACGCCTTGGGTTGGCGCTGGGAATGCCCGAGCGCACGACCAGTATCAAGAACAAAAAGATCACGATCCCGGACGCGCAGTATCAGCAAATGCTGGAACGCCAGGGGCAGTTGATGCAGCGCGTCGAGACGCTGATTCAGGGCAGCACGTATCAGCGCATGGATGACGAGCGCAAGAAGCAGTATCTCCGCTTGATCGTGGAGCGTGTTCGCAATACCGCCCGTCAGCCGGTGCGGCAATCTCTCGCTCGGACCCTCCTTGGAGCGCAATAACGTGCCTGTGAACGCCGCAGAATTGTTATTTCCCGTCAGCGCCCTTGGGCTGGCGGCGACGGCCTTTTGGCGTGCCGGTCGCCTGTTCGGCGCGGTCGAAGCGCAGGACCGGCGACTCGATAAGGTCGAAGCCAAGCAAGAGCAAGCCGTGACACGGGCGGAGCTGGACGCGCGCTTTGCGGCGGTGGAGAGCAAGCTGGATATGGTGCTTCGCCTGCTCGAGTCCCGCGAATAGACGGTGGCGTTGACGTGATACACATTAACACACAAGTTGTGTATCACAACTGATGGTCGAAGCCTCCGGAGTCTGACACCGTATCCGGCACGCGCCACCCCGTCTGGCGCGCGACAACTACGGGATGAACCTCACGCTGTGTCACCAATCGTCGCAATCCTGGCGAGGAACGACGGCCAGCAGTCCCCGCGTGAGGCGTACGGCAAGCGATGTCGTCGCTTGGGCGCCGCCTTGGGCTCACCGCGTGAGAAACGGTGGAACAGGCTCCGCGAACACGACTCAGACGGTTTGCGCTCGTTGACGGCGCCAGCGGCTAGAACTGCTGGCGTAAACGCTCTCACGCCCAAGCCACTCATGATCTACGCCGAAGCCTTTCAGTGGGACGCCAACACGATGATCCTGCGCACGCGCGCCCACGCGACCGCCGCTGACGAGTACACCGCCCGCGATGTCGCGACCGGGCGCACGGCGACGGCGCACAACGCGCGCACGGCGGTGGGGCGGTTGCATCAGCGGAGCCGTTAGTGCACCCCTTAACCGGCGAAGTGCAGCGCCTGCTCGACTTGGGCTGGGACAAGGCCCGCATTGCGCGCCATCTCGGCATCTCGCGTCCCAAGGTGCAGCGCATCGAGCGCAAGCTGAAAGCGGCATCAGGCGCCGCAGGATCTTTTACGGATTCTCGCGACATCCATAAAACATCGCGGTTCGCCGACACGTCGCACGATGTCGAACTCCGCGTGCCACGGCTGATCCAGACCGAAGCCGAAGCGCTGGCCGCGTCGGAGATTGACCTAACGGTGTGGACGCCGACCAAGATCGAGATTCGCCACTATCCGATTCCGACCGCTGACGGCGTGGTGCAAGGCAGCTACGTCAAAATCGGCTGCGTCAAGAAGAATCCGCACACGACGCCGGACGCGCTCGAGGCGGCGGTCGAGCGCGGGGTTGCCGCTGGCGTCGGCCTCTTTCTCGCCGCGCGTCCGCCGATTCGCTACACACGCCCGCGTTTGCTCCGCACGCGCATTATCACCGACCTCCACATCGGCGGCTATGCGTGGTGCAAGTCGACGGGCGGCGACAATTGGGACATCCACACCGCCCTGACGACGGCCACCGCGTCGAACGGGCACTTGGACGCGCAGGTGCCGGACGAGGCGACGGAAACGCTACTCGCGTTCCTGGGCGACCTTGCGCACTTCGACACACCCAAGGGCACGACGACGGGCGGCACCCAGCTCGACTTGGATAGCCGCGTGGACCTGATGCTCGAGGCGTTGACAAGCTACGCCGTCGAAACCGTGGCCCGCGAGGCAGAGCGGCGGCCAGTGACGGTGCTGATGGTGCCAGGGAACCACGACAACATCTTGGCGCGGGCGCTCCGTCGCCTGCTCATCACCGTGTTCAAGCCGCACCGCAACGTCACGGTGCTCGAGCAGTACACGCCGCGTCAGTATCACCGCTTTGGCGACACGCTCCTTGGCTTCACGCACGGTGACGGCAACCGCGAGCGCATCGCCGCCGCGATGGCGCACGAATGCGGCAATCTGCGACTGTGGGACGGCGCCAAGTGTCGCGAGCTGCATCTTGGACACGTGCACCATGAGAGCGCCAAACAGAAGACGCTCTACGGCACCGAGAGCCTGCGCGGCGTCGTGGTGCGCACGCATGTCGCGTTGACGGCGCAGGACCAGTACCACACCGACGAAGCGTGGGTCGGCAGCACGCGCGGCATGTCCGACTACTACTACCATCACGACGGCGCGCTGGTGCAGACCACCCGCGCGACGCCGCATCTCTTGGGCGTCGCGTGAACGCGTTCGTGGAGTTTGTCGACGCGAACGGCGACGTGACGAGCGCCATGCTCGACGAAGACCTGCTCCGGCAGGAGCTGGACCATGACGGGGGCCGTTATGGCGTGCTGGATGTCTACGTGACGGCGGCGGTGACGTGCGCTGTTTATGGCCATATTGAGGAGCTGTGATGCCCCCGAAGCGCTACCCGGCCCTGCCGAAGACGGTCAACGCCCCCGGCGGGCTGATCACCGTGAAGAAGTCGAAGAAGATCGTCAGCGGCGGCATTGAGTGCTGGGGCCTGTGGGAAGACCACGTGCGCACCATCACTATCGACAGCACCGCCCCGATGGCGCATCAATGGAAGGTCTTCTATCACGAGGTCGCCCACGCCTGGCTCGCCGATAGCGGCCTTGAAAACGGCCTCACGCACGAAATGGCCGAAGCCTTGTGCGACGCCATCGGTGCCGGCCGCTTCCGTGAACGGTTCGGCTAGCGGCGTCTACACATCATCGCTTTCGCGCGTGGTCCAGAATCGCTCGGGTTCCTTCGGGGACTTGAGCGGTTTTGCGTCTCCGGCGTAGATGCGCGCCAGCGTGCGCGTGTAGTTCTTCGCCAGCGTCTGTAACTGCAACTCGTAGCGCAGGTACGCCGCTTCCGCTTGCCGGTCACGCGGATCGGTGCCGCCCGTTGGCGCGACATAGCGCTCACCCTGACCCGTGCGCAGCCACTGCACCGAGACGCCGAGATACGCCGCCGCCTTGTCGAGATTACGCTGCGGCCACTTCGGGGAGCGGAGCCAGCGATAGAGCGTCGTCAACGTCGTCCCCATCGCCATCGCGGCGGACGTTTTGCCACGATTGGATTCGCCGATCAACTCCGCGACAGCGGTCCCGGTATGCCATTCGACCGGCTTGGCGGTTTTGGTGCTGCGCTGCTTCGCGTGCATCTGTGCCTCTTGACTGGTGTTAATTGTGGTGATATAGTGTGTCGCACACGGTACAAGCTGATACACAGCAGCCTCGTGTGCAAGTGAACAATTCCCGAAACCGGTAACGCTGATGCAAGATTCAGGGATGAATGTGTCACAGCGCATCCGCCAGCACGATTGGCAACCTGCCACGGCCCTGGCCTTCGACATTGAGACGGTTCCCACGGCGGCGGCGATGGCGCTGCCGTATCCCACGGAGGACCGCAGCCCGCCCGCCAACTACAAGGATCAGGACAAGATCGCGGAGTGGCGACGGAAGGATCGTGCCGACTGGGAGACGGCGCGCATCAAGCAGTACAGCCTGAGCCCGCTCTATGGCCGCATCGCGGCGATTGGCATGGTGCACCGGGACGACAGCGACACACTGGTCGAGTCGTGGCTGACCGCGCCCACGGAAGCGGACGAACCGGCGCTGCTCGCGGCGTTCTGGCAGCGCAGTACCGGGTTTGACCGGCTGGTGACATTCAACGGCCTGACGTTCGACGCGCCGTATCTGATGGTGCGATCCGCAATTCATGATGTGGCGAACCCGTGGGGCGGGGCGTTGGTGAAGCGTTACAACCACCAGTTCCACTTCGACGTGCGGGCCGTCTTGACGCAGTATAGCACGTCGGCCAAAGGCACGCTGGACGAGTGGGCGCGGGCGTTTGGTGTCGGCGCCAAGAGCGGCAGCGGCGCGGACGTGTGGCCGATGGCGCAGGCCGGGCAGTGGACGGAAATCGGGCAGTACAGCGCGCACGACGCGGCGCTGGCGATGCAGGTCTACGACCGGGTGTGGCCGGTCTTCGAGTGATACACATTACCCTACCATAGGAGGCACCGTGAGTATGACGTTGGATGGCATGACCGACGCGCAGTTGGACGACTTGGTGGCACGCGCCACGGCCACGAAGGCCGCAAACGCGAAGCGGCGCGAAGACGCGGAGTGGGTGGCGTTTACGCCGGTTCTGTGTCCTGACTACACTGAGGCGCGCGTCAATCGGCGCACGGGTGAGACGCAATTCAAGAGCTGGACCGGTGTGTGGCGTGAGGGAGTCACTACCTCACCAGCCCTGCGCGTCGCCGTGGAACGCGTTCGGATCGGTGCAGCGGGTGTCGGCGCCATCGACAACCTCGCGCGCGCCGCAACGGCGCTGGCGAATGCCGGAGGCGTGATCCGTGACTGACACCCTCGACGCCATGACCGACGCGCAGTTGGACGAGCTGATCGCGCGCGCCACGGCGACCAAG
The DNA here is from genome assembly GCA_966112585.1 of uncultured Gemmatimonadaceae bacterium. Lineage (GTDB taxonomy): Bacteria > Gemmatimonadota > Gemmatimonadetes > Gemmatimonadales > Gemmatimonadaceae > Gemmatimonas. Next base: position 71,785 of record CBHWDN010000007.1, on the reverse strand, counting down.
CGCGCGAACGCGCAGCAGCGAGAGGCGGAGGAGTGGGTGCGGTTTACAATCGCAAATGCTAACTATGAGGCGCGCGTCAATCGGCGCACGGGTGAGACGCAATTCAAGAGCTGGACCGGTGTGTGGCGTGAGGGAGTCACTACCTCACCAGCCCTGCGCGTCGCCGTGGAACGCGTTCGGATCGGTGCAGCGGGTGTCGGCGCCATCGACAACCTCGCGCGCGCCGCAACGGCGCTGGCGAATGCCGGAGGCGTGATCCGTGACTGACACCCTCGACGCCATGACCGACGCGCAGTTGGACGAGCTGATCGCGCGCGCCACGGCGACCAAGCGCGCGAACGCGCAGCAGCGAGAGGCGGAGGAGTGGGTGCGGTTTACAGGCGCAAATGCTAACTATGAGGCGCGCGTCAATCGGCGCAGTGGGGTGGTCCAAGGGCGGTATTGTGATACCAGTCAGTGGAACCGTTGGGCTCTGACCAGCCCCATTGTCGAAGCCGCGTGCCAGTCGCACAACGTGCTCGGCACGCTCAAGACCACCGCTGCCGCGTTCAACGCACTTGTCGCCGCCGGAGGATTCCTTAAGTGAACGTCGCACGCGCGCTGACGGCGCTGTTCGACACGAAGTGACGGCGACACATTACCACACATCTCAGGAGTTGACGATGGCGATTTTGAAGCTCACCCCAGGTCGTGAATACGCTGTAGCTGGCACCGTCTCCGCTGTGCGATTGGAGCCGTCGAAAAACCCGAAGTTCAAGGACCAGTACGCGATCACGCTCGCCAGCGGCGATTTGCTCTACCTCGACAAAGACGCCGTGGAGCGCCAGGCGGCGCGCCTGAGCAAGCTGCCGAATGAGCTGGAAGGCGAGACGCTGACGTTCTGGAAGAAGCCTCTCGACACCGATCCGTCGCGCGGCTACCTCAACATCGACTTGGGCGCCGCCCCCGGCTCGTCCGTCAATCGCGTCGCCGCTGCCGCGCGCAACGACGATTACGTCGGTCGCGACCTGCGCAACGCGGGTGTACCGCTGCCGTCCACGTCGTATGACGCGATCAAAGACAAGTACGTCGAGTGCTTGGGTGACACGCATTCGATTCTGTCCGACGCGTCCGCATTGACGGGTGTGCCGTTCACGCCGGCCGAATACACCAGCGTCGCGGCAACTCTTTTCATCGAGCGGAACAAGAAGGGCGTATGAGCGGGCAATGCAAGTTCACGTCGCCGTGCGGCTCGCCGGGAGCGACGTTTCGTGGGTGGTGCACTGACGGAAAGTGCGGACCACCGCCGCCGGGTGTTCCGTACGGCCTCGGTCGCGAGGCCGGTGGAGACACGTCGACAGCCACGCCCGACGCCATCAACCCGACGCATTACAAGAGCGGCGCGGTGGAAGTGATCGACTTCATCCGGCAGCAGTTGGGCGATGACGGCTTCGTTGCCTACTGTCGTGGCAACGCGATCAAATACCACGCCCGCGCCGGGAAGAAGACAGATGCGCCCAGCGCGAACGACGCGGCGAAAGCGCAGTGGTACTCGCAAATGGCCGCTCACACGCTGGACCCGTCGCGCTATGCCGATCCGCGACGATCCGCTTGACCCGCGCGTCTACGGCCTCGCTCCCGTCACGTCCGACGCCCACGGCGACGACGTGCTATGGACGATCCTGGGGGTGATGCAATACCTCGGGATCAAGAGTGAGACGACGATCCGCGCGAACGCCGCACTCATGGCGCTCAAGGTCGTCGTCTCGCCGGGGATCGTGCGCTGGCGCCCCAGCGACATCAAACAGTACGTGCTCGACAAGCAAGCCAAGCAGACGCTCTCCAAAGGGCTGCGGGACCATATGGCGAACACCGGCATCGTCAAGGCATGGGACGACAACCGCACGCGTACCTGGAAGCGATGGCAAGCGCAGGCCAACCGTCAGCTCAAGCGAGCACAACATGACCCCGAGTAAGTGGCTCCCGCGTACGTGGTGGACGCGCACCGTGTTCTGGTGCAAGTGTCTCTACCCGCCGTATCGGCGTCAGGCGATGGCGAAGCGTGCCAAGTTGCAGCAGTTGTTCGACGCCATCAACGCGGAGTGGGCGCACGCCACGGCGGATCGCGCCGACGAAGCGGAAGTCGCGGCGTGGATGGCTGAGCAAGGCTTCCACAGCAACACGTGGACGCAGGGCATCACCGAAGCCGAAGAAGTCGCGTTACAGTCGGCCGTGACGGCGTTCGAGGCGCGCATCAAAGAGATTGTCGGTGGCGACTGCTCGATCTACGTGCGCATCATGAGCGACGCCACGCCGAGTGATACCTCCGCGCTTGACACGCCGGACACGGTGTAGTAGAGTGTGACACACTACGACACCGGAGCTTGGCGATGTACCTGCGCAACGACATCTGGTGGACCCGCGTCATTGGGGTCTGCGGCACGAACATCCGGATGTCGCTGGAAACGTCCGACCGCGCAACCGCCGCCGCGTGCGACGCGTGGCTGACGGATTTACGCAACCGCCTGGATCGGAGTGGAGTGCTGGCCGCAGTCATTCGGCGAGAACTCACGCCGGCCCAGGCGTTTTCGTTGGGCGAAACCGCTGCGGCGGCGTGGCTCGAGCAACAGCGTGCCACCGAGCAGGACTGGCATGTGCCCGACGCCATGCTGGACGCGTGGGAGCGCGCGACGGTGAAAAGCGGCGTCCGCGCCCGCACGGCAGCGGTGTACCGTTGGCAAGTCGAACAGCTCTGGCCCGCGCCGCGCCGCAAGTCATGGCTCACGGCGTCGACGATCCGCGCCGCGCTGCGGGCGCTGACGTGCGGTGAGGCGACCAAGAGCCGGTATCGGGCGGCGCTCAGCAGCTTTGTCGGCTGGATGCTGGAAGAAGACCTTCTCGAGACGAACCCGATGACGGCGGTGCCGGGCTTCGCGCAGTCCGCCGTGCGCGACCTCTGGTACACGCGAGACGACGCCCGTCGACTGCTCAGCGCCTTGCCGGAGCCGTACCGCAGCGCGGAGGCGGTGCTGTACGCGTGCGGGTGGGAGTGGGGCGCTATCCCGCGTGCGACGGCCAAGGACCTCGATCTGGACGCCCTGACGGCGGCAGCGCACGGCACCAAGAACGTGCACCGCGACCGCCTGACGGTCATCACCGACCTGTCCGTGTTGCCGTATCTCCGGGACGTGAAAGCAGGCAAGTTGCCACATGCCCCCCTGTGGCCCGATCTGCGTGGCGACACCTGCCTCAAGGTGCACCAAGCCACCTGCCGTGACTTGGGGTTGCCGGTCACCACGCTGCACGACTGGCGCCACACCTTCGCGGTGAATAACCTCAAGGACGGCCGCAGCTTACAGTTCGTCGCGCAGATGCTAGGGCATAGCAATACCACGCAGGTGCAGACGCGGTATGGACGCCATGTGCTGTCCGTTGGTGAGGTGCAATCCGTGGCGCGCGAACTCGCTGCACAATGGGCGACACAAAAGCGCGACGCAATGTGACACCGTTTGACGTAAGTGCTGCTACAGCAAGCACTTGACCGGGTAGCTCAGTCGGTAGAGCAGCGGACTTTTAATCCGTAGGTCGTGGGTTCGATCCCCACCCCGGTCACTGCGTGTTCCTGAAATGCCATCGGTCAAGGTAAACTCGTTGACCAGCGCCGTCAGTGTCGCCGCCTGACCGGCCAGCTCCTCCGACGCGCTCGCCGACTCTTCGGCCGTTGCCGCCACCGCCTGCGTCACGCCATTCATCTGTTCGATCGCCGCGCCGATCTGCGTGATGCCATCGCGCTGCTGTGTGCTGCCGATGGTGACATCGCCCATGACCTCGCCAACGCGTGCCACATGCAGGTCGATTTCGGTGAGCTGCGACAGCACGGCGTCGTTGAGCACTACCCCTTCGTTGGCCACCGAGACGGCCTGATCGATCAAGTCTGTGGTTTTCTTCGCCGCCGCCGCGGAACGAATGGCGAGGCTGCGCACTTCCTCGGCCACTACGGCAAAGCCACGCCCCGCGTCTCCGGCGCGCGCGGCTTCGACCGCCGCATTGAGCGCCAACAAATTCGTCTGGAACGCAATCTCGTCAATCGTCTTGATGATGCGCGCCGTCGAATCGCTCGCCTCCTTGATGCGCGCGATCGAGTCGGACAATCGATGCATGGCCTCGACGCCACGGGTGGAGCTTTCGCGTGCCCGACCGGCGAGCGATTGCGCCTCCGTCGCATGCGCGACATTCTGACGCGTCACGCCGCCAAGTTCCTGCAAGCCCGCTGACACTTCCTCGAGCGACGCGGCTTGCTCGGACGAGCTGGCCGCGAGCCCCTGACTGCCATCGGCGATCTGCGACGCCGCGCCGTTGACCTGCTCCGAAGCGGCCAGCACTTCACTGAGCGTGGTATCGAGCGCTCCGGCCGCCGTGTTCAGCGCCTCCGCCAGCACGGCGTGCTCACCAGCCCAGGTCGTGCTCATACGGGCCGACAAATCGCGCGACGCGAGCCGCTCGAGCGTCGTGCGCGCTTCATGCACTGGCGCGAGCAGATGATCGATGGTGTTGTTCATGCCGTCCACCAGCTGACGGAATGCGCCATCGAAGCGCGCAGCGGGTGCACGAACGGCGAGATGACCTTCGCGAGCAGCGGCCGACAGTGTACCCGTCTCGGCTTCCAGTGACACCAGCGTGCTCTGCAAGCGTTGCATCGCCTGTCCCAGCACATCGCGTTCACCTCGCACCGTCACGATCGTCGATACATCGCCCGCAGACAGCTGACGCGCGGTCGTGGCGAGATCCGCTTCGGCATCGGCCATGCGATGCATGGCCGCCGCAAGCTCCGCGACTTCATCGCGCGCGTCGTCATTGCCGAGTTGCACGTCGCAATCACCCGCGGCCAGTTGGTCGGCGGCCTTGGTCAATGCGATGAGCGGCACGGTGATGCTGCGATAGATCAACCAGCCAAGCCCCAGCCCGAAGATCACCGCGATCGTGACCGAAAGCGCGATCAGCAACATGCCACGATCGGCGCGCGCATTGGCGGTCGCGGATTCGGCCTGCAGGTGCGACTCCTGCGTGGCCACCAGGCTGTCGATTCCTGCAACGTAGTCGCGCAATGACGGCAGCACCGCGCTGGTCAGCAGCGCTTCCGACGCGGGAAGTTGCCCGGCTTTGCGAAGCGCCATCGCCGAATCGAACGCGGCCGCATGCACCTTGCGCAGCGTCTTCACACTCGCGACCTGCGCCTGCAAGAGCGAATCAACGTGAAGCGAATCTGCGGCCAGGGTGTCGAGCCGCGCGTAGGCTGCGTTGATGTTTTCACGGGCGATCGCGACGTTCTTGCCGAACTGTTCGATCAGCTCCGGCGACGTTACGGAGAACATCGCGAGTTTGTAGCGTGCGGCCTCGTTTACCGCGTCCGTCAGGGCATTTGCCGCCGACACACGGGTGGTCACGGTGCTCGTGACGTACGCCATGCTTGAACGCAGCGATGAGAGGCGTGACGCCGCCGCGGCACCAATGCCGCCCATCAGGATCAACAGCGCGCCAAACCCGGCGAGCAGCCGGGTGCGGACGGTCCAGTGTCGCAAATGCATGATATGACTCAGTCGGACTCAGTGTGAAGTTCAGAACGTGAAGGTCGAGCCAACGAACGCCCAGCGTTCGGTATGCGCCGCGCCGGTGTCGCGCAGAAACGCACCGGGAGGCACCACGGCGCCGCCGAAGATGAATCGGAGATGCCGCGACTGTTTCCATGTGCCGGTAAGGTCGAATTCATCACCCACATGGCGCGCCGTTGAGCTACCGGCGGCGCGAAAGACGGTGTTCGTTTTGGTCCACACGCCGTCATCGAGGCGACGACGGTCAAAGCGATACGCGGCCAGTCGCAGATCAACGCTGCTCACTGGAAGCCACGTGCCGATCGCGTGGAATTCACGGAGGTTCGCACGGCCGAAGACATCGGCATAACCCCCGTGTGCGTGCGCGGCCGGAAAGAGCACCGAAAACGCCTCACTGCGCGAGGTGGTCGACGGACGATCACCGCTCGCTTCCTCGAGCCCCAGGATCAACGCGGGTGCGCCATGCACGCGCTTCCACTGTTGCTGGGCCTCGGCGACCCAGAACCACGCATCGAGACGGCGCTGCGCGGAATAGCCGGACTGCGATGCGCCTTCCACTTCAATGGAGCGCGAGAGACGCGAACCCCATTGCCACTGCGCCCGCGCACCCGTCGTCACCCGTCGCACGTTCGATGTCGGCGAGAGCACCCGCTGCTCGTGGTGATAGAGCTGCCAGAGCGACGGCGCGAACGGAGCGACGGCTTTGGCGCCGGCCGAGTTGCCAACGAGCACCGAGCGAAGATGCGTGGTGGAGTCAGCGCGATTGGCCAACTCCTGACGCATGATCATGGGCCGAACATCGAGCACTTCGACTGCGATCGAATGCGCTGTCGCCTGCGCACGCAGCCCCTGTGATCCGCGACGGGTATTCGACCAATCGGGCACGCCGACGAGTCGCTCGCGACCCACCGCGACTTCCTGTCGGCCATATCGTACGAATGATCGCGCATAGCCCGCTTCAACGAACGCATTCTGCAGATCATGCCGATCAGCGTCATTCGGTCGTGCGCCGCCGGGTAACGTGCGGCCGTAGCTCTGCGCATCACGCGCCTCGACGAATCCGCGTGCATAGCTGTGCTTCCGATCGCCCCCGACGAGATCGGCGGAGAGCAGCAAGCGCGACTGACTGTAGTCGTCGTTCTGCGTGGTCAGATTGAACGCGCGAACGAACTCCTGTCGCCACCGCGCCTGACCACCGATGGTCAGCAGAAGTGGACGATTGCCCCACAGCGGGATGGCTTTGATGGCATCATCCCACGCGCCGGAGCGATTTGCCGGCAGCCACGATTCATCGAATCGCAGATTCTTGTAGTCGGGGCGTACAATGGCCTTGGGAGACGGCGCGGCGATGGCCGCCCGTGTGGCAACGAATGTGGTCGAGCTTTGCGCCAACAGGCGCGGCGCGGTGCCGATCACGAGCGTCGCGAAGGCGACGGCACGGACGTGACGGCGAAACATGTGAGCGTGAGGCACAAAAACCGGCAACAGAAGCGAACAGGGCGCCTACGTCGGCTCGAAATCGAGTATCGGACGATTCGTCCCTGAACTTCATCCATCGGTCTATCACAGCGCTGGCAAGCGCCGTCCCATCTTCACGGTGGCTATCTTCAGCAGATGCGATATGGTCTCCAGGGCGAATCGACCTTTCGGCAGGTGGAGCGCGTGACGCGTCGCCTTATGGCTGGCGTACTCGCGCTGGCCTGCCTCGGCGCTCCACTGCGATCGCTCGGCGCGCAGCTGGGGCTTGGCGCGCGGCGTCCGGCAGCTGACACCGCGGTGCCGCAGGTGTCGCCGGGTTCACCTCGCGCGGCAGTTGAGGAGTTTCTCCGACTCGCCGCGCTCAACGACTGGGTTGGCGCCGCCGACTTCCTCGCGGTGCCGTCGGCCGAGCGTGACCAGGCGCCCACGCTGGCGAGGCGATTCAAGTCCGTCATCGATCAACGTCTCGCGCTCGATGTCCGCACGCTGTCGCCACTCGCCGTTGGTGACACCACCGATGGAGATATCACCGGTGATCGACTTGGTGTGATCATGGGTGCGTCGGGGCGCGACGAAGTGCTGCGATTGGTGCGCACCGGCGTCAATCCATCGCGTTGGGTCTTGTCGAGCGCGAGCGTCACGAATATCGACAGTTGGTACGACGCGCTCGGTGCGCCGTGGCTGCGAGACCGCATGCCGCATTCGCTGCAGCGCGAGGGGCCGCTCAACGTGTATTGGTGGCAGTGGCTCGGATTGGCGATCATCCTGCCAACGCTCGTGCTGCTCTCGTGGCTACTCGGCGCCATTCTGCGCAGTGTGCTCGGTCGATTGGCTGCACGCACTGTGACCGACTGGGATGATCTCTTGCTCGAGCACTTGCGTGGCCCGTTCCGATTGTGGGCCGCCGCACTCGTGGCCGAACCGCTGTTGTCGCTGCTGCAGCTCAATACGCGCGTTGCTGCGTTCGTGTCGGCGTCCACGCGTGGGCTGTTGCTTATCGCGCTCTTCTGGGCGCTGCTGCGCATCATCCGTCTCGCGCAAACACGCATCGAGCGCGCGGCTGATCTGAGCGGGCAGGGTGCGCAAGCGCGAACGCTCGTGCCGCTCTTCGGGAATATTCTGCGCGTTACCGTGAGCGTCATTGCGATGCTCGTGGCGCTCTCGCAGTTCGGCTATCCGGTGGGAACGCTGCTGGCCGGACTTGGCATCGGCGGTATCGCCGTCGCGCTCGCGGCGCAGAAAACGGTGGAGCACCTGTTCGGCAGTGTGAGCCTGGCGGCCGACAAGGCGTTTCGCGTTGGCGATTGGGTGCGCGCCGGCGCAACGGAAGGTGAGGTGCAACGCATTGGCCTGCGCAGCACGAGTGTGCGTACGATCGATCGCACGGTGGTGCGTATTCCCAACGGACGCCTGGCCGACGAGCGCATCGAGACCTTTGGCGAACGCGATCGCATTCTGTTCCGCACCGATCTCGATGTTCCCTATGACACGAGCCCGGAGCAACTCGAGAAGATTCGCGACGACATCGAGTCCACGCTGCGTGCGCAGCCGCTGATCTGGCCGGACACGGTGCGTGTGCACATCGTCGCGTTCACCGACTCGGCAATCCGCTTCAACATCGTCTGTTGGTTCGGCACGACCGACTGGAACGTGTTTCTGCGCATCCGTCACGAGCTGTTCCTGGAGTTCATGCGCATCGTTCGTCGCCACGGGACGTCGTTTGCGTTCCCTTCACGCGTCGTGTACCACGTGACGGGTCGTGACGGTGACGGTCGTGTGCCCGAGTCGCGCATGCCAGACTCGCGAGTGCCGCACATCGCGCCGGTCGACGGATGAATGTGAGCGCTGGTGCGGCGTTTTTGGCGGACCTGGCATCGGCACTGACGCAGATCGACGCCGAAGTGCGCGCGCCCGCGATTCTCAATCCCGACCTTTCCGCCACGCTGCTGCAGGGCGCGGTGACGAGCGGCGTGGCCGCGCTCTGCGCACATCTGTGGGTTCGCTACCGTCGCCCCTGGTTTGGGTTGTTCGCCGTCGCGTGGAGCGTGTACGTCGCGCGACTGTTCTGCATCCTGAGCTTCCTGCTCTCCGGGCAGCGCGTATGGCTGTACTGGCATCAGGTGACCACCGGGTGGACGGCGCTCGCACTGTTGTGGGCCGCGCTGGTGTTCTTGCGACAGCCACGGCCCCGCGCGGTGTATCTGCTGCTCGCGCTCTTTCCGCCGCTCTGGTCGTACATCGCGATCTATCAGCTGCAGCACTTCATCTGGGCGGCGTTGCCCGCGGTGCTCTTCCTGAGTGGCGCCACGATGTGGACTGGTTGGGTTTTCTGGCGGCATCATCGACTGGTGGGATCGAGTGGAGCGCAACTGCTCGCGGCATCGTTCGCGCTGTGGGGACTGCATCACCTCGACTATCCGTTCCTTCGCGCACAGGGCGCGTGGACGCCGTGGGGCTATTACCTCGACATCGCGTTCGAGCTGCTCGTCGCCGCCGGTTTGATGCTCCTCGTGCTCGACGACCTCGGTCGTGGTGTACGTGCGCTCTCGGCTCTCTCCGGAGACTTGCAACGCCGGGCCCTCGGCGCAGATCCGCTTGACGTACTGCTCACGCGCCCGCTCGCGCTCCCCGGTGTGAATGGCACCGCGATGTATTTGTATGACGTGAAGCCCGGCAGTGCCGAGCCCGACGACGAAGCGGGCGATGCACTCGAGCGCGTGCTGTCAGCCGGACGTCGCGCACGCGCTGATGCCACGCCCGCTGATGTCGCACTGCGCGGCCACTTTGTGCGCGGTGCCGGCGTTGCCGCCGCGTGGGTCGGTCAGGAGCCAACGGTTGCCGTGCTGGCCGCATTGCAGCGTGTGCGGCAGACGCGCCGGCCGCAGGTCGTCAGCGCGAGTGGCCGTCAGCCGTTTGTCGCTGCGTTGCCGGTTGGCAGTGGCGCACAGCTGGTAGGTGCGATCGTGATGGCGGGAGAGGTGCGCAATCCGTTCACCGCGCTCGATGACGACTTTCTGCTCGCACTGGGGCAGCAAGTTGGTGCTGCGCTCGATCAATGGGTGTTGGATCGCCAGCTGGCCGATCGTACGCACGATCTCGAACAGCTCTCGGTACGCATGGTGCGTCACCACGAAGAGGAGCGTCGTCGTCTGTCGCGCGAACTGCACGACGAAACGGCGCAGGTCTTCTCGGCGGTGAAGATGCAGATTGGCGCGCTGCGCTCGCAGCTCGTGGATGGATCGGGGCCGCGCATCGATCGGCTGCTCACGCTGGTCGACACCGGTATCGCGAGCATTCGCGAGGTGACCAACTCGCTTCGCCCCACGCTGCTGGATGATCTCGGCCTGCGTCCGGCGTTGCATTCGCTCGTGACTGATTTCGCTGAGCGAACTGGTGTGCAGATGACCTTTGAATGCCCGGCCGTGTTGCCGGCCCTCAGTAGCGATGCCGAACTCGCGGTCTTTCGCGCGTTGCAGGAGGCGCTGTCGAACGTCGCGCGTCACGCCGAGGCGCGTGCGGTGCAGGTGCTTGTGCAGCGACCGGCAGATCGTCTCGTCCTGCTCGTGCGGGATGACGGCAAAGGGTTCGCTGCACTCCGCAACGGCCGTGTTGCCGGGGCCGAGCATCGGATGGGGATCGCCGGCATGAGGGAGCGGCTCCTTGCGGTGGGAGGCGATATTCAGTTGTCCAACCGCACTCCGGGAGCCGAAGTGCGCATCTCAGTCCCCAGCCCAGTGAGCGTCCCGGCATGACCAACGCCGACGGACCGGCCCGTATTCGTGTCCTGATCGCCGATGACCACGCGCTCGTGCGCGAGGGACTTCGGTACGTGCTTGACGCCGATCCGAACATCGAGGTGGTTGCCGAAGCGTCCAACGGGCGGCTGGCAGTGGATCTGGCGATGCAGCATCGCCCCGACGTGATCGTCCTCGACATCACCATGCCCGAGGAAACGGGGCTCAAGGCGGCTGAACGTCTGCGTGATCTGTTGCCCACCGCCAAAATCCTGCTGCTGTCGATGCACGATCAGGGTGAGTATGTGCGCGAAGGGATGCGGATCGGGACCAACGGCTACCTGCTCAAGGACTCGGCGGGTGAAGAGCTGCGCGCCGCGATTCGTGCGGTGCAGGCGGGCGGTACCTTCTTTTCACCGGCGGTGGTTCGCAAACTCACCTCGGTGGAACCGGCCCCAGAGGTCGAGCCGTCGGCGCAGCAGCTTGACCTGCTCACGCCTCGCGAGCGCGATGTATTGGCCGGAGTCGCGCGCGGTCTCACCAACAAGGCCATCGCCGCGGAGCTTGGCATCAGTCGGCGTACGGTGGAGGCCCACCGGGAAAGCCTGATGCGCAAGCTGTCCATTCATTCAGTCGCGGGGCTCACACGCTTCGCGCTCGAGACCGGCGTGGTGTCCGACGCGTAGTCGCGTTGGCGTGACTTCTGTCACGCAGGGCATCTGTGCGACTCGTCACGTCAAAGTGACCGCTCGCTGACACCATTCGTCCGCGAAAGACAGCCGGTGTTCCGCACCATCCGAATCTCAGCTCGGACGCGATCCCGAATGATCCTGCCAACCGACTCTCTGGGCGAGGTCTCTATGGAGCCATCGCCCTTCACACCGCCGCAGCCCTTGGCTACCGCCAGGCTGCGTTTGCTGGCGTCGCGCCTTGAGCGGGGCCCGGCCGGCATGTCACGCGTGGTCGTGGAGTTCGCGCAGGTGGCCGACTCCGAAGTGGTGGTCGGTCGACAGGAAGGGACCGCATGCCCGGGCGGAGATCTTCGCCTCGCCTCACTGGCCACATTCGAAGCGCTGCAGAAGGCCACGAACGGCGCGATGAGCTTCGACCTGATCGGCGTCAAGCCAGTTCGCGCCTTCGATACCACAGTCATGATGGTCGCGGCGGCCGTTCGCCAGGACGGCGCGGTTACCCGTGTGGTGGGGGCAGCCATCGCCGAGGGAAGTGAGATCGATGCCGCCGTTCGTGCGTCGTTGCACGCGGTGAACCGGCTGGTGTCGCCGGTTCTAGGGCCGCTGCCCATTCGCGACTGAACCTTACTGAACGTTCCGGCGCGCTGGCGGTGTCTCATCGCCGCGTGTCATCGCGACATCGAGGAGGCCACGATGATCCAGTCACGCCGATCAGTGACGGAGCGCATCGTTTCGGGTCGCGCGCTACTCTGCATATCGGTAGGTTGTCCCCGTGCGTCTCGCTCCCCCCACCGTTCGTCTGCCGTTCGCGCTCGAGGGTGTTGGCGCGAACTCCTCGCGGACCGCTGCCTCGATTACCGCCGCCGTGCTGATGCTTGCCGCCGGATGCCGTTCGCATCCGACGCCGGCGAGCACGCCGTCTGCATCGCCTTCAGCTGCGGTCTCGCGATCCGCTGACGCGGCCCCGGTCTCCTCGAGCAGTCGTGCAGCGCCGACCACTGTTCACGCACCGCCGGCCACACGCGATGAGGTGGTGAAGACCGCCGTCTCAGTGTTTGGCGATTCAGCAGTCGTGACCGTGGCCGATTCGGTGAACCCCGAGGAGCCCGCCTGGGATCTCGACGTGCGATCGTATGAGACGCACGATCGGGTGGAGTACTACGTCGATCTGTTCACCAACAAGGCGCGCGAGCGCTTTGTGCAGCGGCTGTCGCGTGGCACGCGATACGAGCCGATGATCCGCGCCAAGCTTCGGGCGAGCGGAATGCCCGAGGATCTCACCTATCTCGCGCTGATCGAAAGCGGCTACGACCCGCATGCCTATTCGCGCGCCGCGGCAGTGGGGATGTGGCAGTTCATGAGCAGCACGGCGCGCGATGTCGGACTGCGCGTGGATTGGTGGATGGACGAGCGTCGCGATCCGGCCCGCGCCACCGACGGCGCCATCAAGTTCCTGGGATATCTCCAGAAGCAGTTCGGCTCCTTCTATCTGGCGGCGGCGGCATACAACGGCGGGCCCGGTCGCGTGTCGAAGGGGCTTACGCGATTTGCCGACGAACTCGAAGGACATTCCGGCGAAGACCGATTCTTTGCCTTGGCCGAGCAGGATTACCTGCGGGCGGAAACGAAGAACTATGTGCCGCAGCTGATCGCAGCCGCCCTGGTCGGCAAGATGCCCAACAAGTACGGCATCACTCTCGACTCGATGCCGCTCTATGCATACGACTCGGTCGAAGTCGCGGCCGGCACGAGCCTGCAAGCCCTCGCCTCGGTTGGCCGGCTGTCCCCAAACGAGATGCGCGACCTCAATCCGGCGATCCTGCGCGGCGTCACACCACCCGACGCGCGGGTTTGGATTCGTGTCCCGTCGGGGCAGGGTGAGGCGACGCGCGCGGCCATCGACGGCGCGGAGGCCGGCGTGCTGCGCGGCTTCGAGTCGGTCGAGGTGAAAGGGTCGACGACCACCGCGGCCGGTCTCGCCGACAAGCATGGCATCACCGTGAAGCAGCTGCGTTGGTACAACCCGACGCTCAAGACCACGAAAAAGGGCAAACTGGTGGCCGGTCAGACGGTACGAATTCCGGCGCACGAGGCGGTCGCGTTGGCACGTGAGCTCCCCGATCCGTCGATCGAGCGGTACGGACCCGGGGGCGTTTCGGCCCTGTCGGCGCGCGGAGTTCATGTGGTCAAGCGAGGCGAAACCATTGGTACCATCGCTCGCCGCTATGGGCTTTCTGAGGCGCGTCTCCGCTCGCTCAACGGGCTCCGCGGCAGCCGGCTGCTCGCGGGTCAGACGCTCGTCGTGCGTGGGACAACACGAACCAGGAAGGCTGCGGCGACATTGACAGACAACACGAAGTCGACTGTCGTAAACATTTCTGGGAAAAAGACTTCCGCGAGCAAGACAAAGCAGACTGCCAAGGCGAAAGTCACGAAGAAACCGACCTCGAAGTCCAAAGCCAAGAGCTCGAAGAAGCCCGCCAAATCGAGCGCAAAAAAGAAGCGGTGAGCCGACTGGCTCACCGCTTGTTTTTTATGGCAGGGGCCCGGCATGCCGCGAACTCGATCCGTCGAGCGTGCCCCGGCCGCGGTAGCCACCCACCAGCAGGTTCTCGAAAACGATGGCCGGGCTGATACCCATGCTCAGCGCGCTGTGCACTGCGGCCGGGCCGCGATTGTAGACGAGCAACGCGATGCGCAGATCGCCCTTGTACTCGCGAATGAGCGATCGCAGGTACTTGAAGCCGATGCGCAGGTTCACGTCGGGGTCCATCAGCGCTTCGCGGCTCACGCCGGGCTCGAAGACGCGAGCGGTGCCAACCATGAGCTGCGTGAGTCCGACCGCGCCCACCGGGCTCAGCGCGCGAGGATCGAAGACACTCTCCACGCGAACCAGTCGAAAGCCCAGCTCCGGCTCGATTCCGGCAGTCACCGACGCATCGTAGATCCGACGCGCGAGGTCCGCCTTGATGCGGTATTGCGTGCTGAATGTATAGATGCGATGCCAGCGCGAAAGCGATTCGCCGTGAGCGGAATCGTGCGACTGGGTGTTGAAGCCCATTGCCGCGATCCCCTTGGGCGCGCTTCCGGTGGCTTTGCGCTTGAGCACTTCGCCGGCCGGCTTCCAGATCGGTTGTACCGCCAACGGCGACACCACCTGACGGGCCAGTGGGCGTCCGAGCCAGCGACTTGGCGTTTGCGACAAGGTACTGTCGACGGCCGTTGCGGCTGGGACGGTGGAACGCTCGGGGCGAACCAATAAGGCTGCGGAAAACACTGTTGCCGCGATCACGGCTACCGTCTGAACACGGCGTTTCGCCTGGCGACGCTGCATCCGTCGCTGACGAGCCACCGCATCGCGGCTTGGAACTCTATCACTACGATCGCTTGGGTCGTGCATGGGCCCTCGCTTTCTTCGGGTCAGTCACGGACTCCGGTTGAAGTCTCCGCTCATGCCGCCGCGTTTTTCGCGCAGCACAATTCCGGAAATCTCCATCGTCCGATCGATCGCTTTGGCCATGTCGTAGATCGTCAACAACGCTACGGACACCGCGGTCAGCGCTTCCATCTCCACCCCGGTTTGAGCGGTGGTTCTGGTGAATGTCTCTACCCGGCAACCGGGCAGCGACTCATCTAGGCTAACCGTAACCTCGATCCCCGACAACGGGAGCGGGTGGCACAGGGGAACGAGCTCAGCCGTTCTTTTGGCCGCCTGTATTCCGGCCAGTCGTGCCACCGGTATGACATCGCCCTTCTTCAAAGCGTTGTCCCGTATGGCTTTGAAGGTTGTCATCTGCATTGAAATATGACCTGACGCAACTGCCGAACGGCTAGAAATCGGTTTATCTCCGACGTCCACCATTCGAAAAATTCCTGCCGAATCTATGTGAGAAAAGTCACGTCCGACCCCTGAATCGGGGATTTCGGCCTGATCGTGCTTCCGGGCAAGCGGGTCGTTCACGGCTGGTTTCGGGCAGGATTTTATGGATGCATCGTGCGATGCAGCGATGCCAGCAAATGCGCGCTAAGCAGCTGCGGACTCACGTTGCCTTGCGCCTTCGCTTTCGCGAATTCGATGTGCACAAGCGAAGACGCCGCACGTCGCGCATCAGCCTCGCGACCGGCTTTCACCAGTTGAGCGGTGCGCGCGTGCATCAGATGCGTCAACGCATCAAGTGTGTCGCTGAACGATCCTCGCGCTCCGGCGACACCTTGCTTCGCTGACACCTTGATGCGTTCAATCGCGCCATCGGGAGTCGATGGTGCAAGCGCGGCCTCGAGCATCCGTCGCGCCGACGCAAACGCGTTGGCCATCGAATCACCCGCGAACAATTCGCCCGGCGCACCGTTCGCGCGCGCCATCGCTTCTTCGTTCGGCACCCGCGACAGCTTCCGCGCGACCACCGGGTCGGCGAGAAACACTTCCATATCCGCACGCGCGAGCGTTGGAACGCGAACCGACACCACCCGCGACTTGATCGTGGGAAGCAGCGCTCCGGGTTCGCTGGTCGTGAGAATCAGCGTCGTCCCGGACGGTGGCTCTTCGAGCAGTTTGAGAAAGGCATTGGCCGCCTGATCCGCGCCCTCCTGGCTCACCATCCGCTCCGCATCGCCCACCACGAACACGGTGCGCTTCGCCATCGCCGGCCGGAGCGCGGCGAGGTGTACGAGCGCCCGAACCGTCGCGACGTACAGACCTTCCGTCCCCGGCGTCGGTGCCCACAACCCCTCGGCGTCCATCCGCTCGGTGATCGCCTCCGCCAGATCCCCCTTCACCTCATCCGACGTCGCATCGCCGTCCTTGAGTCGCGGACGGGGGAAGAACCAATGCAGGTCCGGGTGCATCCCGCGCTCGGAGTACCGGCAGTGCTGACATGCGCCACAGGGTTCGGCCAGCCGCTCGAGCGTCGCGCGCTCGCAGAGCAGGTACTGACCGAGCCAGAGGGCGAGCCGCTGCTTGCCGACGCCGCGACGGCCCGTGAGGAGCAGGCTTGCGGGAAGTCGCCCGTCGGCCGCCGCGGCCGTCAGGCGTGCTCGGAGAGGGTGGTGGCCGAAGAGAGGGCGGAGCGACATGCAGACTAATGTAGCGCTAACTGGAACTACGCTAACTGGAACTACGCTAACTGGACTACGCTAACTCGACGGCGCTACGGGCCCGGACCTCGGACTGCGGACCGCACTCGCTTCGGCTGTGCTGTCTCAGATCTCAGCTCCCGATATCTGACGTCCGGGCCCGTAGCGCGGCTGAGTTAGCGTGGTCGCAGTTAGCGTGGTCCAGTTAGCGTAGTTGCAGTTAGCGCTTCAAAGCCCCTCGCGCAGCAAGCAACGCGCGAACCGAATCCACCGGCAGTGGTGCTACCCGCTGACTCCGCGTCGCAACCACTGTAGCCATCAAGAGCGCGTCGTACAGCGCTTCCTCGACGGCCTCAGTCGTCGCCTGAAAAAGCCCCGACATCGCATCGTTGCCGACTTCGTCGCTGGTATTGAGCGTGGCATCCGGGTTCCGCCGAACTTTCAGGTTCGTACTGAACGCCAGTACATAGTCTCCGCTGCCATTCGACGCGCTCGATCCCGTCCGCGCCAACCCCATCACCGCGCGCGCGGCGAGGCGCTCGAGATTGCGCGAGAGCAGGGGCGCGTCGGTGGCGATGACGATCATGCACGACCCGTCGCCATGCTCGGCGCCCGCGTCTCCCAGCGGCGACCCGGGCGGACGTCGTATCCCCGCGGGCTCCACATCGCGCTGAAAGCTGTATCGACCGAGCAGCTGTCCAATCGGCACACCGGCCATTTGCAGCACGCCGCCGTAGTTGCCCTGGACGATCACGCCCACGGTGTAGCCGCCCAGAGACGCCGGCAATTTGCGCGAACTCGTACCGATGCCGCCCTTCCAGCTGAACATCTGGGTGCCGTGACCCGCACCCACACTGCCTTCAGCGACGGCCCCCGAGTCGGCGGCCGTGAGTGCCTGATTTACCGCTGCCGCAATCCCCGGACGGCTTCGCGTTGCATTGAGTCCGCCGTCGTTCGTTTCGCCAACGATCGGATTGATCGACCGCACCTGCGCATTCTCCGGCTTCGCGAGCATCCACTGCGCGAGCGCGTCACCCGCCTGCCATATGCACAGCGTGCAGGTGAGGAGGATCGGTGTTTCGATTTCGCCCAACTCCCTGAGCTGCGTTACCCCCAGGAGTTTGCCGAACCCGTTGCCCACATGCAGCGCCGCCGGCACGCGATCGCGAAACAGATCGCCGCCGTGCGGAATGATGGCTGTCACGCCAGTGCGAACCGAATCGCCAAGCGACACGGTCGCGTGGCCAACGCGCACACCCGACACGTCCGTGATCGCGTTGAAGCGTCCCGGTGCAAAAATTCCCGGCGCCAATCCAATGGAGCGCGCGCGCACCTGCGCCGAGAGCAGGGAAGGCGTAGTCAAGAGCAAAAGCGGTAGGAGTCGCATGAGCGAAACCTACCGCCAAAAATCCACCGCAGTCACCGCAGTCCCTGCTGGTAGGCGCCGTTGAGTTAGCGTAGTGCCAGTTAGCGTAGTTCGCAGTTAGCGTAGTTCGCACCTACCTCTAACTGCCGCTCAAAACATCTGAAAGCACCGCGCCCGCCGTCGCTGTTCCGCCGGCTCCCGCGCCTTGCAGCACAATGTCGCCAGCCGATTCGCTCGAGATCACCAGTCGGTTGAATGGGCCTTTGACCTGCGCCCACGCGTCGTCGCCACTGACGAGCGTTGGCTGAATTCGAGCCACCAGTGTGTCGCCTTCAAGCGCGCAGCTCGCGATGAGCTTCACCCGGTCACCTTCCTTCGCGACCTGCGCCGCCCACACGGCGACCTCGGCGTCGATTCCCTTGCGATCAACCGCGAGCGAGGCCGGTTCGACACCGAATGCCAGCCACGCCAGAATGCGCAGCTTGTCCTCGGCATCCTGTCCGTTGAGATCGCGTGTCGGATCGGCTTCGGCGTAGCCCAGTCGCTGGGCGGTCGTCACAGCGTCCTTGAGTGTTGCGCCGGCCGCGACCTGCTCGAGCACGTAGTTGCTCGTGCCATTCAGAATGCCGCTGATCTGTGTGATCCCCACGCCCGCAGCGCCGTTTCGCACACAACGCACGACGGGAATTGCCCCGCACACCGCCCCTTCGAAGTCGAGGCGCGTGTTGTTCGCCGCCGCCAGCGCTACGAGCTCAGCGCCGCGCACGCCCAGCAGTGCCTTGTTCGCGGTCACCACGCGAATCCCGCGACGGAGTGCCGATTCCACCAGAGTGGCCGCCGTGGTCGTGCCCCCAATCACCTCAACCAGAAGATCGACATCGTCACCGAGCAGCGCGTTCGGATCGGTGATGACTGACGTCAATCCGGTCAGCCCGCTCGCGACCGCCGAGATGAGCGAAGGACGCTCACGCGCCGGATCGCGCACGAGAACGCGCTGCACGTGAATCTCCACCTCCTTCCCGGCCTTGTTGCGCAGCAGGTCCAACAACGCACCGCCGACATGTCCACAGCCGGCGAGCGCGACACGTAACGTCTTCTTCGGCGTGTTGCTGGTCGATGTCACTGCTGACACGGTATTCGTGAACGGCGCGCGGGCAACCGCTCTCTCGACCGTACGCGAGCTGGCGGCGGTGATCGCCGTGGAGATGATGCGCGAAACACGCTCGACTTCGAGCAGGAACGCATCATGCCCATGAATGCTCGGCAGGTCCGCGTACGCCGAGGATGCCGCATCGGTCCACTCGCGAATCGATTCGGCCGGGTAGAGCAAGTCGCCCACGATACCAACGCCGGTGATGCGATCGCGCACCGGCGCGAGTGCCGCTGCAACGCCTCCTCGACCCCGACCAACATCGTGTGCGTCCATCGCGTCGATCAGCGCGCCGTAGCTCGTCGCATCAAATCGCGCGACCAGCCTCTCGCCGTGGAGATCGAGCCACTCGCTCACACGAAATCCGCCAGCGTCTCCGCGGGTGCGACCAAAGCGGCGCTCGAGTCCCTCCGGCGTCCGATAACTGAGCATCCCCACCATGCGCGCAAGCGCGAGCCCCTCGCGCGCGCCGCCCAGGGCAATCGCGCGACGCATGATCGCATTCCACGCGATCCCTTGTGCCGTTTGCGTTGCTGGTGCGGCCAGCACCAAGGCGCCGCGCACACGCTCGGGGAAGCTGGCGGCAAACTCCAACGTCACCATTCCGCCCAGCGAACCGCCGCACACCAGCAACGGTGAATCCACTCCCAACGCGTCGAGCACACGCGCGAGCACGCGCGCCTGATCGCGTGTGCCAAACGGTGGCAGCGCATCGGGATTGCTGTTGCTCGGCCCG
Organism: uncultured Gemmatimonadaceae bacterium; assembly: GCA_966112585.1. Lineage (GTDB taxonomy): Bacteria > Gemmatimonadota > Gemmatimonadetes > Gemmatimonadales > Gemmatimonadaceae > Gemmatimonas. The sequence goes on along the minus strand of CBHWDN010000007.1, from coordinate 51,967 downwards.
GTGGTCCCATCGCATCCGCCCAGGAGATTCGGGCAGAGAATGGCGTGCTTGGTTGGATCGATCGCACCGCCCTCACCGATCACGCCCTTCCACCACTCGCTCGCGTGCGTCGTGCCCGTCAGCGCGTGCACCACCAACACCACGTTGTCGCGCGCGGCGTTGATCGTGCCTTCGAGGCGATAGTGCACGTCGATCGCGTCGAGCGTTTCGCCTTGTTCGAGCGTTAGGTCGCGCACGGTGAGCACGTCGTCGAGCACCGGCCACGTTGGCTGCGGCGTGCGCGACGAGGCGACGACTGATGGACGCACCGACGCGCGCTGCACGCGTGCCGAGCGGAGGGAGGGAGGTACGATGGTCATGCGGCGCTCGTGGAACGCTGCGGTCCGGCAGCGGTAGTGCGTGAAGCCTCGCTGGCGACGGCGGCAGCGAGTGCGCGCGAGAGGTCGACAATGAGGTCGTCGACGTCCTCGAGTCCAATCGACAAACGAACCAGGTCCGGCGTGACACCGGCCGCCGCGCGTTCGCGCTCGCCAAGCTGCTCGTGCGTGGTTGTCCACGGATGAATCACGAGGCTCTTGGCATCGCCGACATTCGCGAGCAGCGAGAAGAGCTTGATCGCCTCGATGAAGCGCAACGCCGCCGGCGCGCCGCCACGGACGCCGAACGTCAGCACGCCACCGAAACCGCCGGTCAGGTAGCGCTTGGCATTGGTGTGCGTGCTGTGCGACTCGAGTCCGGGATACCTGACCCAACTCACCGAGGGATGCGCCTCGAGGAACTCGGCGATGCGCTGCGCATTGGCGCTGTGTTGGCGGATACGCAACGGCAGCGTCTCGAGACCCTGCAGGAACAGGAAGCTGTTGAACGGCGACAACGAGGCGCCGATGTCACGCAACAACAGCACGCGCAGGCGCACCGCAAACGCGATGTTGGCACCGCCGACATTGCCGAACGCTTCCGAGAAACGCAGGCCGTGATACGCCGGCTCGGGCTCGGCGTAGAACTTCCGGAATCGTGCGGTCGCGCCCCAGTCAAAACGGCCCGCGTCGACAATCACACCGCCGATGCTCGTGCCGTGTCCACCAATCCACTTGGTTGCACTATGCAGCACGACATCGGCGCCGTGCGCGATCGGCTTGGAGAGTAAGGGCGCGAAGGTGTTGTCGACCACGAGCGGCAGGTTGAACTCGTGCGCGAGCCGCGCGAGTGCGTCGAGGTCAGGTACGTCGAGTGCCGGGTTGCCCACCGTCTCGACATACACCGCGCGCGTGTTCTCATCGATCGCGGCTGCGACCGCCTTGAGGTCGTGTACGTCCACGAACTTGGTGCGAATGCCAAGTCGGGGCAGGGTGTGCGTGAACAATGCAATCGTGCCGCCGTACAGCGACTGCGATGCGACGATGTTCTGTCCGGCTTCGGCCAGGTTCAGGATGGCGAGCGTTTGCGCGGCCTGTCCGCTCGCGACACCAACCGCGGCCACACCGCCTTCGAGTGCGGCAATGCGCTGCTCGAAGACATCGGTGGTCGGGTTATTGATGCGCGTATAGATGTTGCCGAACGCCCGGAGTCCAAACAGATCCGCCGCGTGATCGGGGCTGTCGAAGACGAATGACGAAGTGGCGTAGATCGGCACGGCGCGCGCGCCGGTGGCGCTATCGGCCGATTCCTGGCCCACGTGCAGGGCGAGGGTGTCGTCCGCGAGCGGACGATCGAACAACGAGGTGAATCCGGACATCGTGGCACTCTCCAACTGAGGTGAGTGCCGCCCTGGAACAACGAAGCGCCCAGCGACAAGGCCGCCGGGCGCTCGCGGTTTAGCTCCTTGTTTAACGTGGCGGCAATCGGCGGCAAATCACCACGGACCCGTCGAGGGGTCGATCTTCGGTTGTCCTTCTACCCAACTGCGCTTGGGGTCAGACTCCAAGCGAACCTCTTGGGGTCAGACTCCAAGGACTCTTGGGCCTCTTGGAGTCTGACCCCAAGAGCCGCCAAGAGCCGCTGACAGGCGGTGATTTCCCCGTTCCAACAGCGGGGGCGAAAAAACCGACGGCCCGCGCCGATAGAATCGTCGCGGGCCGTCAGGACCACGACTTAGACGGAAGGTCAACGCCCTGCGGCGTTGAGCATGCGGCCCGTCAAATCGGGGAAATCACCGCGTGCTCCTGAGTATCGGCACGTCGGGCGCGGAACACAAGTAGGGGTGGACGGGGTGAGTGACTTTGGTACAGTGACCCGGGTTACTGACGCAGCCAGGCGATGTAGCCGCAGGTCATGCCGGCGCCCACGTTAGGAAGGGCGGCACCGGATCCGCCGGCGCTGATAGGTCCGCTGGTCGCACCACCTGTGAGCGACCGTCGGGTATTGCGTGCGGGTCGCGGGAGATTGGCTTCGATGAATTCGATGTCGTCAATCTGCAGGCTCCAGAGCGGCGCCCACGCGGGTCCGCCGTTGATCTTGGCGCACGCGTCCCGGTTGATGCGATCCGCAGTCAGCTGCGCCATTGCACGCACCGGATCTTCGATGTGCAGCGCCCGCAGGTCGTCGCGCGTGAAGACGCGATTGTAGACCGGCGACGCCACAAGCAATCGTTCGTGCAGTCCGCCGAGATTCCACTGTCGCATGATTTCGATCGCATCCATGCCCTGCATCGGTGGCAGCAACGCCGAGATCTTGCGTCCGGAGTCCGCGGGGATGCGCACGCCGACCGCTTGGCCGCGATAGCCCTTCGCTTCGATGCGTACCATGTACGCGCCCGGCTTGAGCGGAATGCGAAACTGTCCAACGGAATCGGTGAGGGCGAACAGCCCGGTTCCCATGACTTGCACCTTCGCACCCAGAATGGCGCGGTACGCCGTATCGCCGATGATCCCCGAGAGTCCGAGGTCGCTCGCAACGCTGGTCATCGCCGGGAGCACAACCGCGAACTGCACCATTTCGAGACGAACGTCCGGTGTGGAGTCGACGCGCACGCGAACATCCAGCCCCGCCGATACGTAGCCAATCGCGCGCGCCGAGATGCGTGCGTTGCCAACTTTGAGACTGTCGAGGCGAAAGGTGCCATCGGCGCGCGTGCGTACCTGCCGACGCTGCTCGAACACCAGCACGGCAACGTTGGCCATCGGATTGCCCGCGCTATCCACCACGATGCCGGTGATACGCCCAAGCGCTGTCTGTGCGCGAATTGGCCGAGCAGGAATCGCGAGACACCACGCGGCCAGGACCAGCATCGCGAGCGCGTGCGCTACACGATGCCGACGGCCGCTACCTCGGCAGCGGCATCCCCGCCACGACGCGATACGTGTCCCTGGCAATCAACAGCTCCTCGTCTGTGGGAACGACCCACGCCTCGAGCTTTGAATCGACGGTGGAAAACCGTCCTTCCTTCCCACCTGCGAGTTCGGCATTGGCGCCAACATCCAACTCGAGGCCCGCCCACGCAAGGCCGTCGCAAATACGCGAGCGGATCTCGGCCGAGTTTTCTCCGACGCCACCGGCAAAGACAATCGCATCAGCGCCGCCCATCGCCGCCAGGTACGCGCCGATGTACTTCCGCGCGCGATAGCAGAAGATCTCAATCGCCAGTCGCGCGCGACGGTCCTGGTGTTCATGCGCCTCGGCGAGCAAGTCGCGCATATCGTTCGTCAAACCTGACAAACCAAGCAGGCCGCTCTGGTTGTTGAGCAGCGCTTCGACCTGCGGCAGCGTGAGACCTTCCTTGGCCGCGATATAGTCGAGCAAGGCCGCATCGAGATCGCCCGCGCGCGTGCCCATCACCAACCCTTCAAGTGGCGTGAAGCCCATGCTGGTGTCGATGGACTCGCCGCCTTTGATCGCGCACGCCGAACAACCATTGCCGAGATGCAACGTGACGATGTTGACCGACTCGCGCGCGCGTCCGGTGAGCTTGCGGAAGCGATACGCGATCGAACGATGCGATGTGCCATGAAATCCGTAGCGACGCACCTGGTGACGCCGGTACAGCGGATACGGAATCGCGTACAGAAATGCGTGCTCGGGGAGCGTGTGGTGAAACGCGGTATCGAACACGGCAACTTGCGGGACGCCCGCCCCCAACGCGGCGCGCACCGCTTCAATGCCGCGCAGGTTGTGTGGATTGTGCAGTGGTGCGAGTTCGATCGTGTCTTCAATCCCACGCACGACCGCGTCGTCGATTCGCACGCTTGCGCGAAAACGCTCGGCGCCGTGCACGACCCGATGCCCGACGGCATGTAGGTCGGCGCGACTGGAAAGCCCGGTGCCGCTTTCCGGAGAGGTGGCGTAGTTGACGAGCCAGTCCACCGCACCGCGCAAGTCGCGCAGCGCGGCCGTGCGCTTGCGAGACGATCCATCGGCGGCGCGCAGCGTGATGACGGACTCTCCGCCAATGCGCTCGATCTGTCCGCGAATCAGCTTCTGGTCACTGTCGGATGTGATGCGTTCCGAATCGGTCACCACCACCTGAAACTTGAGCGACGATGAGCCCGCGTTGAGCACCAGAATGTTCATGCGCACCTTCGCCGCATCAGGCGGCGGCAATCAACACGAAATGAACGAAACGCTCAGAATGGCTTGTAGAGCGCCATGTACACGGCCACGCCGGCAAGGAGTGGCAGGCCAACGAACAGCGCGCGAGAAAGCGATGGCTTTCGGTACGGGAGCAACACTGTCACGCTCAGCACGATCCAGATGATGATCTTCACCCATAGCCATCCGGGAAAGTTGGAGCCGTGCTGAAAACCCATGCGCGCCAGCATACCGAAACCGCCCACGAGAATGAGCAGTGCGCCCGCGCCGTGCACACTGCTGACCAGCTTGCGCGTGTCGCTGTTGGCTCGCGTGCCACCATTCGCAGCGTGCACCGCGACACCGCCGATGGCGGCGAAGAGCAGGGCAATGCCAATGAGGTGAACGATCTCGTAAAAGTCGCGCGGAAACATGCGGCGGTCGATGAGGTCAGCGAGTCAGGCTGGCGAGCACTTGCTCGTGCACGTCGAAGGTGTTCACCGTGCCGGGCGAGAGTCGGCGATAGCTCTCGAGCGCACGGCCGAGCGCCTGCTGCGCGTCAGCGCCCACGGCCGACAGGTGTCCCATCTTGCGACCGGCGCGCGCGCCCGCCTTACCGTAGAGATGCAGTCGTGAACCGGGCACCTCGAGCGCGTCCGTGATCTTGGGAGCGCCATCCTGCACCCACACGTCGCCCAGCACATTCACGATTGCCGATGGCGCGAAGACTGAGGGATCGCCGAGCGGCAGATCGCAGATCGCGCGCACCAGCTGTTCGAACTGGCTCGTACCGAGCCCGCGTTCGCTGTGGTGATACGTGTTGTGCGGACGCGGCGCGAGTTCGTTCACGAGCAATTCGCCACTGGTGGTGATGAAGCACTCCACCGCGAGCAGGCCAACGATACCGATGCGATCGGCGATACCGCGCGCGAGCGACTGCGCGCGCGCGGTGAGGTCGTCGGAGATCACGGCTGGCACGACGGCCCACGTCAGAATGCCGCTCGTGTGGTGATTGCGGCTCGGTGGGTACACCACCGTTTCGCCACCGGGGCGACGCGCCACGAGCACCGAAATCTCGAACGCGATGTCGACCATCTGCTCTACGAGACAGGGGCGTGCACCGAGCGCCTCCCATGCGTCCGCGGCCTGCTCCGGCTCACTCAAGCGCACCTGGCCGCGACCGTCGTAACCGCCATGCGTGCTCTTGGCGATGGAGCGGCCGTGCGCGCGCAGCGCTTGCGCCACATCGGCCGCACTGTGCGCGGCGACAAACGCACCCAGCGGAAAACCTTCGCGCGCGAGCCACTGCTTCTGGCGAATGCGATCCTGAATGATGTACACCGCATCGCGACCGGGCCTGAGCGGTACACGCTGCGCGACCGCGTCGAGCACATCGGGATGAATCTGTTCGATTTCGAGCGTGACGACGTCACACTCAGACGCGAGCGCGATCGCGGCTTCGACGTCGTTGAATCCGGCCGTGATGGTGCGCGATGCCACCGGGCGCGAGGCGCACTGCGCTTCCGGATCGAGAACCTGAATGTCGTAGCCCATGGAACGCGCGGCATACGCCGTCATGCGTCCGAGCTGTCCGCCACCGAGAAAGCCGATCGTGGCACCCGGCGCAATCAAGCCAGGCGAAGTGGTGCTGCGAGGTGTCGCCGACGTGGTCACGAACGTGGTTACGGTTGAATGGCGTTGGGTGCGGGCAGCGGCTTCGAAAGTGCTTCAGCGGCCTTCACGCGGCGGCGATTCGTCAGTCGCTCAGCCAACGCCGAGTCCTGAGAGGCAAGCATCTGGGCTGCATAGAGCGCGGCGTTCGCGGCACCGGGCTTGCCAACGGCAAAGGTTGCAACGGGAACACCGGCCGGCATCTGCACGATCGACAACAGTGCATCGAGTCCGTTGAGTGCCGTGGCATTCACCGGTACGCCCAGAATCGGCACCAGTGTTTTCGATGCCAGCATGCCCGGCAGATGCGCTGCGCCACCGGCGCCGGCAATGATCGCGCGCAAACCGCGACCATTCGCCTGCTCAGCGTACTCGAACAGCCAATCCGGTGTGCGATGCGCCGACACGACGCGGGCCTCGTACGGAATCGCCAGCTCCGCGAGGATCTCGCACGCCGGTGCGAGGGTGTCGTAGTCGCTGGCGCTTCCCATCACCACACCCACGAGGGGCGTAGCAGCAGCAGCGCCGTTCGCCGTGAGGCTTTCAGGGGCAGCGGACACGAGGACTCCAGAAAGGGGACCGGGCGGCGCCAGCCGGCGCACCACCCCAGGTCTCCCAAGTTACCGGAGCCGCGACGCCCCTCCAACCCGCGTGTCGAGCAGCGGTTCGAGGAACTCGAGATCGGTGAATGCGCGCCCGCCGGTGATCGGCCCCATTCGCACGATCACGAGCTCGCGCGAGGGGATGATGTAGAGCCGCTGCTTGCCCATCCCGGCGGCCATGAACAGGTCGGGCGGCATCCAGGTCGGCAGGGTGCCGGTGGGGGTCGTTCGGGCCGCGCCTCCGCGTCCATTCCCACGCCGCGCCGCCATGCGCTCGCGCAGCCTGCGCCCAAGCATACCACCGCGTCCCGGCGCGCCACCCGCGCCGCTCCCGCCGCCGTCGGCCTGCTCAATGCCCATCGCCGGATTGGTCTGCAAGGTCGCGCCGGCCAACCACCAACTCATTCCATAGCTCGGGTTGGCGTGCGACGGGCGATACAACTCGCGAATGAGACCCGCCGGCAAAATGCGTTGTCCGTTGTACTCACCATCGCGTCGTACGAACTCACCGAACACCGCCCAATCGCGCGCCGTCATACTCGCGCCACCAGCCAACTGCGGCTTCTTGTCGGCGCAGGTGAGTACCCATGACACCTTGATGCCCAACGGCTTGAGAACCCGTCGCTCGAGATAGGCCTCGAATCGTTCGCCGGTGATCTGCTCGATCACGGCGCCACCGACAATGAACGGGTATGGGCCATAGCGAAACTGCGACCCCGGACTCGCGAACGTGCCCGTGCCAATCGCGTCGGCCCACGTCTTCCCGGGGCCACCGCACCCGGTGCCCGGATTCCCCGATTCAATCCCGCTTTCGAGCGACAGTACCTGCCGAACCGTGATCGCCCGCTTCGCCGGATCATTGCGCCACGCCGCGAGATAGTCGCTCACCGGCTTGTCGAGTTGCAGCAATCCATCCGCAACCGCCGCCAACGCCGCAACACCCACAAAGCTCTTGCTCCCACTCGCCAGCATCGTGGAGCGAGACGCCGATCCGCCCGCCATGTACGCTTCGTGAATCACGCGACCGCGATGCATCACGAGCACCGCCTGCCCATCGGTGGAAGCCGCGTACTCCACCGCGCGAGAAAACGCCGCCGTGTCGGGTACCTGCAGCAGCAGGCTGAGAAGCACAGGAATGGCAATCATGACCTGACAGACGACGGAGGGCGGCCACGCGTTAAGCGTGGCCGCCCAAAATCGCGGTTCCCCGCAGTCCAGCTACCGATGTACGCGCCTCCGCAGTCATGCCTCCGCCGTCACCGCAGTTCACAAGGGCGGCTTAGCCAACGGCAAATCAGCCCGTCCGCTCCACTCCTGAAACGACCCATCGAACATCCGCGCATCCATGCCGAGCAGCGTCGCCGCAAACCACAGCACCGTCGCCTGCTGCCCGATATGGCAGTACGAAATGACCGGCTTGTCACCCGTAACGCCGGCACCAGCGAATAGCGTGCGCAGCTCGGCCGCCGGCTTCACGAATCCGTTGGTGCTCAGCGTATTGAGCGGAATGTTCACCGCAGTGGGTATGTGTCCGGGTCGCGGATAGCCCCCACCCTGTCCGTTGTAGAAGGTCGCGAGACGCGCATCCACGAGCGCGCGCGATCCATCGTGCGTCACCTTCTCGACCTCGGCGATGTACGCAATCAGATCGGGACGCAGATGCGGTGTGAACGTCGTGGCAGTCGGCGCACTGGGCGCGGCGGTGGCGCTCGCGCGCTTCTCCGCCATCCACGCCAGATAGCCGCCATCGAGCAGGGACGCGCGATCACCAGCGCCGAGATACGTGAGCGTGAAGTACACGCGCGTCGCCGACTGAATGTTCGCGTCGTGCGCAATCACTACGAGACGCGTCTTGTCGCCGATGCCGTTTTTCTCAGCCCACGACTTGAGCTGAGCTTCGCCAGCCATTTGCAGCGTAAGACCGCCCTGCACGTTGGGCAGCGAAATTTCGTCGAGCGCCACATGACGCGCACCCGCAACGTGACCACTGTCGTACTGCGCCTTGCTGCCGACATGTAGCGCGACGAGGTCCCTGTCGTTGATATGCTCACTCAGCCACGCAGTGCTCACGAGCATCGGCGCCGCATTCGCGCTGCGGGCGTTGGGGCGTGCGGCCGCGCTCGAACCCGGGCGCGCCCCCCCGCTGGCACACGCCGCCCCAAGCAGGGCGACGCAGGCAGCGACCGACGCGCGCAGCGTCGAACGCGCGATCACGGTGTGATTACCGGACGTCCGCGTGCATCACGCAGCTCCACCGGACCGATCTTGGTGGCCTTGAGCCCCGCCTCGATCGTCGCCCGGTCACCCGCAATCACGATCGTGAGATGCTGCGGATCGAGATACTTGTTGGCCGCCTTTTGCACGTCCGCCGCGGTTACCGCACCAATACCCGCATCGAACGCCGACAGGGTGGAGAGCGGAAGATTGTACGGCACCAACGACGCGATCTGGCCAGCGATGTCGCTCGTGCTTTCAAAGCGATCGGCGTAGCCCAGCTGCAGGTACTTCTTGGTCTTCGCCAGTTCGGCGGCCGGCAATGGTTTGCGAATACCATTGAGCTCGTCCATGAACGTGATCATCGCCGAGTCGGTCTTGGCGGAGACCACTTCCGCGCTGGCCACGAACGGACCGGCCTCACGACGCATCGTGAATCGCGAGCTTGCCCCGTACGTGTATCCCTTCTGTTCGCGGAGTGTGTTGTTCAGGCGCGCGGTGAACGAACCACCAAGCGCGGTATTGAGCACCGTGAGCGGGAAGTAGTCGGCGGTGCTGCGCGCTACGCCAATCGAGCCAACGCGGAATGAACTCTGCGCCGCCTTCGGCTTGTCCACGATGTAAATCGTCGTCGGCTTGGCCGCCATCTTGGTTGACGCATAGATCGGCTTGGGCGGCAACGGCGCCTGCTTCCAGCTCCCAAACGCGCGCGTCGCCATCGCTTCGGCATCGGCCAGCGTCAGATCGCCGACAATCACCATCGTGGCGTTATTCGGGCGATACCACGACGACCAGAACTTCTTCGCGTCGTCGAGCGTCACCACTTTCGCGGACTCCGTCGTTCCGCGTGCACTGCGGCCGTAGGGGTGCTTCTCCGTGTACAACAGTGCGGCGAAGGCGCGATCGGCCATCGCCGGGCCACGATCCTTTTCCTGCAGCAGCGAGGTGCTCCACTGCTCGCGGAGTCGCGTGAACTCCTTCTCGGGGAACGTGGGGCGAATGACAACATCGGCCATCAGCGACATCGCGCTGTCGAGAGTCGTGCGCGCGGTGTGCAACGAGATCGAACTGGACTCGAAGCCTGCACCAGTGCCGAGTCGCACGGCGAGAAATCCGATCTGATCGGCCAGCGCCAGCGCATCGCGCGTGCCGGCGCCCTCATCGAGCATATCGGCGGTGAGCGTTGCCAATCCCTCCTTCCCCTGAGGATCGGCTTCCGCACCGGTGCGAATCACGAGCGATACGTCCACCACCGGAATCTCATGCTGCTCCACGAACACCAACTTGAGGCCGTTCGGCAGCGTGCGCTCGATACCCTTTGGGAGCGTGAGCGCCTTGGGGGCGGCGAGCGTCGGGGGTACGGTGCTTGCGGCCTGCACCGTGGTCTGCGCGAGCAGCGCAATCGGTGCGATCGCCGTGGCGACGGCTGCCTGTGCGACAGCAACAATTCGACGCGACATCAGTGCGTTCCTCCAGCCGGCGTGGTGAGCGCGAGGTCGCGCTTGCCCTCAGGGACAACGGTGAGCACGATCTTGGGCTGCTGCACCAGATACTGCTGTGCCGCCTTCTGCACGTCAGCGGAGGTGAGTGACTCGTAGCGCGCCAGATCCTGCGCCATGTAGTCGGGCGTGCCCGTGAAGTAGTTGTAGTAGCTGAGCTGCGTGGCCTTGCCCAGGACGCTCGACAGGCGATCGAGCATCGATGAACGCACACCATTCTTGACGCGCGTCAGCTCGCGGTCGGTGATGCCGCTTGTCGCGACCTCGCGAATGGCCTTGTTGATCTCCACGTCGAGTTCACGCGGATGCACGTTCGGCTGCGCAGTCGCCGTGAGTAGCAACAGTCCATCCAGCTTGTTCGACTGATTGCCGAAATTCACCGATTGCGCAATACGCTTGTCGTACACGAGCGTCTTGTAGAGTCGCGAGCTCTTGCCGTTCGCCAGGATGTCGCCGAGGGCCTCGAGCGCTGCGTCGTCCTTCGAGAACGCCTTCACGCCATGCCACACGTAGTACGTGCGTGGGAGCGTCACCTGATCCTCCATCACCATCACCGTATCCTTGGTGAGGCGAACGGCTGGCACGGTGGGGCGCACCGGTGCTTCAACTCGCGGAATGCGCGCGAAGTACTTGGACACCCACGCCTTCGCCGAATCCGGATTGAAGTCACCGGCAATCGTGATGGTCGCGTTGTTCGGTGCGTAGTACTTGCGGAAGAAGTCCTTCACATCGTCGACGGCCGCCGCGCTCAGGTCCGTCATCGATCCGATCACGGGCCACGAGTACGGATGATCGGCCGGGAACATCACCGGCAACACCGACTCGTACGCGCGACCGTACGGCACGTTGTCGTAGCTTTGGCGGCGCTCATTCTTCACGACATCCCGCTGAAGATTGAGTTTGGGCAGATCCATGGTGGGCAGCAGCCATCCCATCCGATCGGCATCGAGCCAGAGCATGAGGGGCAGGGCATTCGACGGACCGGACTCGTAATAGTTGGTGCGATCTTCGGTGGTCGACCCGTTGTTGCTGGCGCCCGCCGACTCGAGCCATTCGTCGAACTTGCCCACGGGCACATTTTGCGAACCCATGAACATCACGTGCTCAAACAAATGCGCGAAGCCGGTGCGTCCGCGCTTCTCGTCGCCGGAGCCCACCTTGTAGAACTGCTCCACCGCGACGATTGGCGTTGAGCGATCGACATGCAGGATCACTTCGAGGCCGTTCGGCAGGGTGTACTTCTCGTTGGGAATGCTGAGGGCGGCCTGGGCGAGCGCAGGCGACGCTGATGCGAGGGTCAGCGCGGCGGCCGTGAGTCCGGCCACAACGGGCCAGAGGCGATGCCGTAGCAGGGAGCGACGAGTAAGATCGGCAGGCATGCGTGCGGGAGAAATGGGATCGAACTGGTAGCGCGTGAAATGTACATGGGACACTTTGGGCCCCATGACAGTTCACTACGCGGCGAAGCTCGGCACGTTTTCAGGCACCATGCTGGTGGTTGGGGGAATCATCGGGGCCGGGATTTTCCTCTCCCCGGCCATCGTTGCCCAGCGGGTGGGGACGTCGACCCTTACCCTCGGCGCCTGGGGGCTTGGCGCGGCGGTGGCCATTATTGGCGGCTTCGTCTACGCCGAACTGGGCGCCCGCCGTCCTCGGGCCGGCGGCACCTACATCTACTTACGTGACGCCTACGGCACCCTGCCGGCTTTCCTCTATGGATGGGCGCTCTTCCTGATCATGGCGACTGGCGCCATTGCCGCGGTCGCGATGACCGGCGCCAACTATCTGGCCGACCTGCTGGGCATGGGCGCCACCGCCGGCCGGCCGATCGCGATCGCCCTCATTGTCTTGCTCACCGCGCTCAATGTGCTGGGAGTCCGGATTGGCGCGACCACGGGCAACGTGCTCACGGTATTGAAGCTCGCGGCGATCGCGCTGTTGGTGATTGCCGCACTCTTTTTCGCCGCCAGGAATCCGTCGCCGGTGGTCATCGATCCCGCTGCTGTTCCCACGCCGCCGGTTGGAGCGTGGAACACGGTTGTCGCGATGGGCGCCGCGCTGGTGCCCGTGCTCTTTTCCTTCGGCGGATGGCAGCAGACCAACGCCGTCGCTGAAGAACTGATCGAACCGGAGCGCACACTCCCCAAGGCACTCATCCTTGGTGTGTTGATCGTCGCCGCGACGTACCTGCTGGTGAACCTCGCGTATTTGCGCGCACTCGGATTGAACGGGCTCGCGGCGAGCCGCGCACCGGCGGCCGACACGATGTTCGTCTATCTCGGCGCACCAGGCCGCACGCTCATTACGGCCGGCATCGTCACCTCGACGGTGGGCTTCCTCGGCATGGTGATCCTGATGTCCGCCCGTGTCTATCAGGCGATGGCGGCCGACGGTCTCTTCTTCAAAAGCATGGCCTCGCTCCATCCGCGCACGCAAACGCCAGTCGCCGCACTCGTAGCGCAAGGCGTGGTCGCGCTGCTGTTGCTGCTCACGGGCACCTATGGACAGCTTCTCGACTATGTGGTCTTCGCGGATTGGATCTTCTTCGGCGCGACGGCGGCATCGCTCTTTGTGTTCCGCGCGCGCGATACGAGCCCCGTGTCGGTGCGCGCGCCGCTGCATCCGCTCAGTACTGGACTGTTCGTGGCGGCAGCGGTGTATGTGGTGATCGGCTCGATCGTCTCCAACCCGGGCAACGCCATGCGCGGCGCGGCGCTGCTGGCATTGGGACTACCGGTATACCTGTACTGGAATCGCCAGCGCGCGATCAGCGCGTAAACCGCAGCTCCGGGATGCCCAGGATGTCTGGGATGCCTGGTGACTTTGGTTTACGGACTAGCCTGTGCACTGCTGCTCGTGTTGCGGCACGATCGTAAACGACAGTGACCGGGCATCCTGGACATCACCGGCATTACGGGACTCATAGGGTGCAAAACCTGTAATTGAAAAACTGCAGGCACCGGGCATCCCGGACATCCCGGACATCCCGGACATCCCGGAACATCGGTTTGATCGCGATCGAATCGAGATTTTCTCTGGGATGCCCCGGATGCCCAGGATGCCCGGCGTCTGCAGTTTTTCAATTACAATTGTGTCACAACAAGTCAAGTCGATGGGAAGAGGTTCTGAGGCATGCCCCGCGTAGCCGCACTCACGATTTATCCGCTCAAGTCCGCCACCGGCATCGACGTCGACGCGATCGAACTCGATGAGTTCGGTGCCGTCGGTGATCGACGTTGGCTGCTTGTCGATCCCGACGGGCAGGCCATCACGGCGCGCGACAATCCGCGACTGCTGCGCATCGTTCCACGTGTCGACGACACGGACCGTGACGGTGCGCTCACGCTCACCGCAGTGGGACACGCCCCAATCGATGTCGCGGTTCCCGACTCGCACGCCGATCGGTCGCCCGTTCAGATCTGGGACGATCGTGTCGTCGCACGCGAAGCGAACCCCGGCGCCAGCGAGTGGTGCAGCGCCGTGATCGGTCAGCCGTGCACCTTGGTGCGCGTCGCGCCGGAAACCCAGCGGGCGCTCGCCCCGCGATTTGCCGGGCCGCTTGAGTATCGCGGACGGCTCGTGGCGTTCACCGATGGTGCGCCGCTGCTCGTGCTGGGTCTCGCGAGTATTGCCGCGCTCAATGCGCGCCTCATGGAGCAGGGCGACGACACAATGATGGAGCGCCGCCGATTTCGCGCGAATGTATGGCTCGACGGAACCACGCCGCACGAAGAGGACACCTGGCGCAGCGCGCAAATCGGCGAAGTGGACGTGGGCTTTGGTACGCGCTGCGCGCGCTGCGTGCTCACCACGGTGAATCCCGACACGCTTGAGCGTGGCGTCGAGCCGTTGCGCACGTTCGCACGCTATCGGCGCGAAAATGGCGGCGTGGTCTTTGGGGTGAATACGACACACGCGGATCCGGGTTGGATCCGCGTGGGAGATGTCGTCACCGTTGGCGAGATACGCGAAGGCGTGCCGCCGCAGTAAGTCGGCTCAATAAATCTGCGCCCAACTCCGCTCACGCGTGCGCGTGAGGATCGCCGAGCCGCGAAGAGCAGACTCCACCGCGCACTTCGACCACTGAAAGTTCGAGTTACCGGTGATCGAGTTCGGGTCCGTCACGTCGGCGTTACGCGACATGACCGAGCCCCACATGTCGAAGGTACCGTTACCCTTCGTGATGTCGTCGCGGGCGATGATCAGTCCGTACCATTGAAAGTTGCCGTTGAGTCGGATGTCACCGTTCACCAGAAGAATGCCCTGTCCGCGCCCCTTGCTCAGCTGGAGGCTCGTCGACGAATAGATGATCGGGAAGTAGTCCTTGCACCCGGCGATATAGGTGTCACCGCCCCCACTCACGCGAATCGGTTCACCCCAGTTGTCCGACGAGCTGTAGTCGCACGTGCTGGAGGTGCCGAGCGGTTCGGGATTCGCTGATCCGCTGGAGATTTTGATGTCGGCGTTAGCCACAAGCGTGTTCCAGCTCTCCGTCCCGTACCGCACATAGGTGTTCGAGTCACCGGCCGCCGCGTCAGCGTTGATGCCATTGGTGACCATGTTCGCCTTCTGGATCGACACAGACTTGCCCGGCGCGTAGCTGATCGCAAAGGTGTCGCGACCAGCGATGTTCGCACACTGCGTCCAACCGGACGGATTGGTGTTGATTCCGGTGATGGCCGCCGAACCCTTGACGTCGATGTTGCCGGCCGTCGTGATCGCACCGCCCGGATTGATCGTAGGATACGCGATACGTACAATCACCTGCGTCTGCCGCTGCGCTTCCATCTGATCAACGCCGATCGAGGCACGACCCACCGACCGCACCGCGAAGGAGTTCTGCGTCAAACGCTGGATGTACACCTTGGCCGTATCGAGATTCGCTACGAACACGTTCGACGAATCGATGGCGCCAATGGCCATGCCGGTCGGAGCCGGCAAGTTACGGCTGCGGTTCCAATTGGAGATTTCCGAGTTCAGTCCAAACTCGGCCACCGCGAATGCGCGCTGCTCAACGAGCGAATTACGGCCGCCACGATACTCCTGCATGGCCGTGAATACCGCGCCCGTCGACAGCACACCGAGCACCACGATGATCAGCGCGATGACCATGGCGATACCACGGCGCGCCTTCAGGCGCACCAGCGGCGTCGGCTCGTCCGTCGGAGGGGTCGTGTCCGCACGCTTTGAAAACATCAGGCGAAGCTTGCGTTGAATCATTGCCGGTTCCTCAAGGCGATGCGGAAGAGAACGGAGTCGGTGTTCACCGTGTTCGTTACACCAAACGTGCCGGAGCTGTTGAGTCCCGTCGCTCTCAGCCTGAGGTCGATACGTGAGATGTTGCGGCTTTGCGCCACACTGGTGACAGACGCGCCGGTGCTGTCGAACATCGCGAGGCGGATGCCGCTCGTGCCCAGTCCACTCGGCGCGGCGTACGGCCCACTCACCCAGACCGCCTGCCCCCAGGTGCCGTTCTTGTACTCACTGCGCGCGAGGTAGTAGCGCGCCGTCGAACCCTGTTGCTGCAATTCGTACTTGGTTGAGCGCGTGAAGCGAATTGCCGCGCCAACGACCACCGAGTCGGGGAGGTTGGGCGTCACGGTGAAGCGGTACCGATTCTTGTTGACATCGAGTGTGGCGTCGGTGAATGCCGACGCCGGGCAATAGGTCGTCGACGTTGAAACGGCCGTAATCCGCAGCGGTGTCCACACGTCGTCTTCGGCGCCGCGCGACAGGCTGTCGTTGAATGCCCAGATCGTGTCACCGGCGATTGGGTCCGAATACCATCCCGAAAGCGAGTTGCGCGCCATGTTCGTGGGCGGGATATCGATCGAGTTCGTCGTACGTGCGCACACCACACCAATGCCGAGCACCGAACGGAAGGTGATCGAGTTGTTGTCGAAGTTCGTGATGTCGCCACCTGAGCTCGAGATGCTGCGTAACTCGGATGGCAACAGACTGAGAGCCGTGCGCAGTTCCCGGCGAACGCCCATCTGTTCGTTCGTCCGCTGATAGAAGCGCTGCTGTCCAAGCATCAATCGCGACGCGACCAATCCAATCGCGCCCATCATCACGAGCGCGATCATGAGCTCCACCATGGAGTAGCCACGGCGGGCACGCACAATCGGATGCATCAATCGCGGCATGGGACCACCATCCGGTAGCGGAGCTGATTCGTGCGACGCGGCACCGTCAGGCGCACGTCGAGCGTCTTGATGTTCTTGCCGTCGGTGACGGTCCACACTTCCTGCACGCCGCGGAAATTGCGCGAGCCACCAGACACCTGGAGGGTGGCGCATCCAAGGCTTGTGAGTGAATCGAGGCGCGCCTGTGCCATCGTGGCCGCCAGCGTCTGCGCGTTGCCACCGCCCATTTCGCGCGCGACCGCTCCCGACGAGCCAAGCAGGGCAGAGACGGCCACCAGCAACATCACGCAGGAGACCAACACTTCGATGATCGTGAAGCCGCGGCGCGTCGCGCGCGGTGCGGCCTCGGGATCATGTCGACGCCGAAGACGTAGCATCATAGCGTGCACCCCTTTTGCATGATCACGCCGGCCCGACTCACACACACCGTGTCGGACACTCCCTGCGTGGTGAGCTGGTACTTGTAGACTTCGACCGCCGGAACAGGGGACAACAGTCCGCGCGCATCGTACACCAGCGTGGCCGGCGCCGTACCGAGCGGCGTCATCGTGACTCCGGCGTCGTCAAAGCGCACCGGGCCCGCCACGCGCACCCAGTTGCCGGCCAGTCCCGTCTGCGCCCACACGGTGGCGATGTTGGAGCCGGTCACCAGCACCGCCGACTTGCCCTTGAGCAGCGCCGCGGCACGAGCACTCGAGATCACGCTGACCAGCTGTTGCCGATTCGCGCGGAGCGTCGCGCTCGACTTGATCGTCGAGAAGCGGGGCAGGCAAATCGAGAACAACACGCCCGTCACGACGACCACCATGATCAGTTCGATCGTGGAGTAGCCGGCCCGCCGACGATTTCGTGGAACTCGGAGCATACGATTGGGGGTCAGTGAACAACGGCCCTGAACGACCGCGCCCGAACCGAGCTGCGTCGCCCAACGCCTGCAATGCTTCACTGACACGACGCCCCACGCGATAGCACGTCATCACCGATGCCTGTCATTCCCGCACGCCGTGATGACGTTGTCCGCGCTCGAAACAGCGAAACGCGAAAATTTCAGTTAAGTGAAGCGCACTTCATAAACATTTTTCAATCCATCGCCGCTCGCGTGTCGCGCAGTGACGGCAAGTTGCGCTTTGTGATAGCTGGTACCCTCGCGTTTGGGACCGAAATGGCCGAGCTTGCAGCACTTGCTCTCTGGCGTGCGCCGTAGCGTGAGCGACACCGATGTCGGCGTCGTCGTCTGAACGCCGCCGAGTCGCGGTCATGCGTCTATTGCGTTGCATCGACGACAGACCGAGTGCATGCAGACCTGATGACTGAAGAACTGAACGTGAATCGTTTGACCGTTTCTGAGTGCTGGCGCGAACGAATGCTGGACACCGTGCTCCGAACGGCGGCGTACCTTGGACTCCTGGTGTGCATTCCGAGCATGTACCTCGCCTGGCGCAGCGAACTGCCGACGGTGATGGTGACCGACGCGCTCGCTCTTGGCGTGGTCGTGAGTCTGTACCGAACGCGCCGCCTGACCTTCATGGCGCGCGCATGGACGTTTTGTGCGCTGAGCTACCTGCTGGGGCTGACGCTCATCATGCATGTAGGAGCGATCGCGCAGATCTTCCTGTTTGGCTTCTCGCTGCTGACCGCGCTGCTCATTGGAAAGCGCGCGGGCTTCGGTGCTGCGCTGTTCAATACCGTCACCTTGCTCGCCCTTGGTGCGCTCGCGAAGTGGACACCACTGGTGAGTCTGCGGGGCTGGGACGGCAGTATGACTGGTTGGCTCATCGTCACGCTCAACTTCTCACTGGTCAACATCCTGTTGACGCTCGCGATTGGTGGTGCGCTCTCCGCGGTTAACAGCGCCCTTGCGAACGAGATTGCGATGCGCGTCTCACTCGATCGTGAGCGGACGTTGCTCCGTACCTTGGTCGATGCGCTGCCCGATGTGGTGTTTACAAAGAACCGGCAAGGCCAGTTCATGACCGGAAACAAGACCGGTCTCGACCTTCTGGGGCTCGGTAGCAGCGAGGAGCTTGCTGGCACAACGTCCTTCCAGCTCTACGACGCTGCCGTGGCGGAGCATATGGAGGCGGACGATCGTGACGTCTTGAATAGCGGCGCCCACCGAGAGCGGGAAAGTGTGATTGTGGACGTCGGCGGAAGCGAGCGTACCTTACTCACGATCAAAGTCCCGCTGCATGACGAGTCGGGCGCGATCACAGGGCTTCTGGGGATCGGTCGTGATGTCACCGAGCAGAAGGTGGCGGAAGCGGAGCGCGACCAGGTTGTCTCGCACCTGCAGTTGCAGATCGCGCGTATGCCGATCGCCTACATCTACACGGATCGCAGTTGTCGCTTCGTGCAATGGAATCCGGCCGCTGAGCGCATTTTCGGATTCGCAGCGGCTGAAGTCATAGGCAAGCGACCGCAGGACTTGTTGGTGTCAGCCGATGAGCGGTTGGCTTTCGAAGCCATGTTCGCGGAGATTCGCGCGGGCAATATGGACGCGCATCGCGAACTTCCCACGAGCACCAGGAACGGGAGTCGGATCACGTGCGAGTGGCACAACACCCCGCTCTTTGATGAGCAAGGCGAGTTTGCCGGAGCGATTTCGCTCGCGGTGAACGTGACGGAGCGTCATAAACTGGAGCAGCAGTTGGTCCAGTCGCAGAAGATGGAAGCTGTTGGTAAGTTGGCCGGCGGGATCGCTCACGATTTCAACAATCTCCTGACGGTCATCCTTGGCTGTACGCATGAACTGATGGAGGATCTCGCCCCGGACGCCCCTGCTCGCGACGCGGCACTTGCGATCAACGATGCCGGGCAGCGCGCCGCCGCGCTCACTCGTCAGTTGCTCGCGTTCAGTCGTCGATCGATACTCCAGCCGAGAACACTCGATCTGAACGATGTGGTGCGCGAGGCCGAAAAGTTGTTGGGTCGATTGATTGGCGAGGACATCCAGCTGATCAGCGAGCTGTCGGCAGACTTGCATCCGGTATGCGTGGACCCGGCGCAGCTCGACCAGGTCCTGATGAATCTGGCAATCAATGCGCGCGATGCGATGCCGCAGGGCGGTCGTCTGACGATTTCGACGGCGAACGTGCACCTCACCGAAGCGATGATCGGCTCGCGCGATGAATGCGCCCCAGGTGAGTACGTCAGGCTCACCATTTCAGACACCGGTGCGGGCATGTCGTCGGCCGTTCGCGCGCGCATCTTCGAACCGTTTTACACCACCAAGGCAGTGGGGCGCGGCACCGGGCTGGGACTCGCCATGGTGTCAGGTATCGTGCAGCAGAGTGGCGGCTTGATCACGGTGCAAAGCGAGGAAGGGCAGGGCGCGACGTTCACCATCGATCTGCCGGCGGCCACGGCCACGGACCCGACGATCACCGTCACCACGCCACCAACCGATGTACGCACTGGGCACGAGACCGTGCTGGTCGTGGAGGATGACACGCGTTTGCGAGAGCTGGTCTTCAACACGCTCAGCAAATCCGGCTATCGGATTTTGACGGCCGTTGACGGAGTCGATGCGATCCGGGTGGCCGAGGCACACGATGGTCCAATCGATGCGCTCCTGACCGATGTGGTGATGCCACACGCCAGTGGACCCGAAGTGGCGTCCGCGATACGTGATCGCCACCCCGACGTGCGCGTGCTCTTCATGAGTGGCTACACCGACGACGCCGTTCTTCGACACGGTCTCCTGCGCTCCGAAGTGGCGTTCATCCAGAAGCCGTACACGCCAACCGTGCTGGCGCGACGACTTCGCGAGACACTCAATAGTCCACTCGCTGTTGTGGGCTGACAAAAACAAACGGCCCGCGCCAGAAGCGCGGGCCGTTTGCATGTTGTCGCTACAGCTCCCGGGGAGGGACTCGAACCCCCGACAGGGTGATTAACAGTCACCTGCTCTACCACCTGAGCTACCCGGGAATAGCACACCGGCACAGCCGATCTCACTGGCCACACCAGAGCCCCCAATTATCACCGGACGGGTACCCGGAGTCAACCCACGCGATGCAATGACTTGCGCTGCAATCGCTTACGGCGCTCTCACAATACGGTCTTGAGCCAGCGGCCGGTGTGCGATTCCGGACTCTTCACGACATCCTCGGGTCGACCAGCGACCACGACGCGACCGCCACCGTCACCGCCGTCCGGTCCCATGTCGATGATCCAGTCGGCCAGCTTGATCACATCCAGATGGTGCTCGATCAGCAACAACGTGTGCCCTTGGTCGAGTAGTCGCTCGAAGACCTGGGCCAGACGCCGGATGTCTTCAAGGTGGAGCCCGGTGGTCGGTTCATCGAGCACATACAGCTTTCGCGCGGCGCCCTTGGCCGTGAGTGCCAGTTCGCGCGCGATCTTGAGGCGCTGTGCTTCGCCACCACTCAACGTGGTCGCGGGCTGACCGAGCCGGAGATAGCCGAGTCCCACTTGCTGCACATGCCACAGCGCCTGCGCGAGCTTGTCTTCGCGCGGGAAGAAGCGAATCGCTTCGTCGACCGTGAGCTCGAGCACGTCGGCGATATTCCGGCCGCGCACGCGCACCTCGAGCACATCCGGCTTGAATCGCTTCCCACCGCATGAATCGCACGGCACGAACACGTCGGCCATGAACACCATCTCCACTTCAATCGCGCCGGCGCCTTCACAGGTCTCGCACCGACCACCGGCCACATTGAACGAGAAGTGTCCGGGGCCAAAGCCCTTCGTCTTCGACAGCGGCATCTCCGAGAAGAGCTTCCGGATTTCATCGTACGCTTTGACGTACGTGACCGGATTGGAGCGCGGAGATTTTCCGATCGGGCTCTGATCCACCAGCACAACATCATCGAGGAGATCCGCACCGGTGAGCGCGGTGTAACTGCCCACGGTTTCGCCCAAGTGCTCCTTCGCTGAATGCTCACCGTGCAGCTTGGACTCGAGCGCATGAAAGAGCACATCATGCACCAGCGTGCTCTTGCCCGATCCCGAGACACCCGTCACCACCGTCATCGCGCCAAGCGGGATGCGAATGTCCACGCCATGCACGTTGTGCGCGCGCGCACCGGTCAGCTCGAGGAATCGCGGACCCACGGGGCGCCGCGTGGCGGGCAACGGAATGGTGCGCGCGCCAGTGAGATACTGACCGGTGAGTGGGCTGTCCGCGACATCGCGCATGGGACCGCTGAAGACGACTTGGCCGCCATGCTCGCCGGCATTCGGCCCCATCTCCACCATATGATCGGCGATGCGCATCGCATCGAGATCATGCTCGACCATGATGACGGTGTTGCCCAATTCGCGAAGACGCACGAGCAGCGACAGCAGGCGATCGAGGTCTCGCGGATGGAGCCCGATGCTTGGTTCGTCCAGCACATACGTCGCATCCACCAGCGCAGCGCCCAGGGCGTTCGAGAGCGTGATGCGCTGCGCCTCCCCACCACTCAACGTGCGGGTGGCACGATGGAGTGTGAGATAGGTGAGTCCGACATCGGCCAGGAAACGTGTGCGTGACCGCGCTTCGCGAAGGACGGTGTCGGCGATGAGCGCTTCGCTTCCCGCGAGGGAAAGTCCGTCGAGCCACACGTTCAGGTCACGAATGGGCATCTGCGCCACATCGGCAATCGTGCGCGCATCGATGCGCACCTGCAACGCGTCGGGTTGCAGCTTGGTCCCACCGCAGCTCCGGCAGTCACGAGCGCTCTGGTACTGACGGAGGAAAATACGGATGTACTGCTTGTACTTCTTTTCCTCGAGCGCCTCGAGGAACGGATAAATACCGGTGTACGCGCGCGTCTTGGCGCGCAGGAACTGCTCGCGCGCGGCCGCCGGGATCTGCTTCCATGGCGTGTCGGGCGATACTCCAAGCGTCCGGGCAAACTCCACCACGACACGTCGCTGCTTCTCGTAGCGCGGCGCCGTCCATGGATCGATCGCGCCGTCACGAATCGAGCGATCGTGATTGGGAACGATCAGCGCTTCGTCGTAGTCGAGCGTCGCACCAAAACCGTTGCAGGTGGGGCACGCGCCTCGCGGGTTGTTGAACGAAAAGAGCTGTGGCGTGGGAGCAGGCGCGCGCGTCCCGTCGTTCGGACACTCGAAGCGTTCGGTGAAGGCGAGCTTCGAGGTCGGCGCATCGGTCGGCAAAAGCCCCGGTGGTGGCACAACCGGATCGAGAAAGAGCAGCACCGTGTCGCCGTCGCCTTCGGTGAACGCGGTCTGCACGGCGTCGGCGATGCGACCACGTGCACTCGCTTCCACTCGCAGTCGATCAACCACGACCAGAAGATCCGCTGTGCCCGCCAGGTCAAGCGTCTTCTCGGTCACATCATCGAGATGGTGCACCGTCGTGCCAACGGCCACACGCACGAAGCCACGCGCACGCAGGTTCTCGGCGATCACCGCGTGCGTTACCTCAGTTGAGCGAACGAGCGGGCACGCCACCAGGAAGCGTGTCCCTTCAGGCAGCTTGAGCACCGTGTCCGTCACCGACTGCACGGTATCCGGACTCAGCTCACGCCCGCACACTCGACAGAAGGTGTGGCCGACGCGCGCCCACAAAAGGCGCAGGTAATCGTAGATCTCGGTCGCCGTTCCAACGGTCGATCGCGACGTGCGCGTCGGATTCTTCTGCTCGATCGCAACCGCGGGGGACAGACCTTCGATGGAGTCGACGGCCGGCTTTTCCATGCGCTCGAGGAATTGACGCGCATACGCGGACAGCGACTCCACGTATCGTCGCTGTCCTTCGGCATAAATCGTATCGAACGCCAAGCTCGACTTGCCCGAGCCCGATACGCCGGTGACGACGGTGATCGCCCGGCGCGGCAATTCGAGCTCGACATTCTTGAGATTGTGCTGGCGGGCCCCGCGAATGCGGATCTTGTCCTTCATCCCCTGAAAACTATCGGGTGTGACAACCCACCTCGATCGGCCGCGAGCGCAGCTGCGTCCCCCGCTAGATTGCCACCGGCATGGCTGCCGCGGCTGCTTCTCCCTCCTCCGACGACGACGCACTGGGTAAGGCGTACGACGCCCGCCTCGTACGGCGGTTGCTCGTATTCGTGCGCCCGTATCTCCCGCTGGCTGGCGCCGCGCTTGGTTGCATCGCCGTGGCGTCCGCGATGCAGCTCGCCGGCCCGTTCCTGACGCGCTGGGTGATCGATCGTGCGCTGCCAACACGAGATGGCGCGCTGGTCACACGCGTCGCCCTCGCGTTCGCGGCGCTTCTGGTGGTGCAGTTTGCGGCGGCGTTTGGCGAAAGCTGGTTCACGTCGCTGCTGGGGCAGCGGGTGATGCGCGATCTGCGCGATCGCGTCTTTGCGCGATTGCAGGCGTTGCCGATCAGCTACTTCGATCGCACACCGGTTGGCCGACTGGTCACCCGCGTCACGAGCGATGTGGAAGCGCTGAATGAACTCTTCACCGCCGGCGTGGTGTCGGGCCTTGGTGACCTGTTCACGCTCATGGCGATCGGCATCGCCATGCTGGTGGTGAACTGGCGACTGGCGCTTGCGGCGTTCGTGGTGATCCCGTTTGTGCTGCTGGCGTCGCGCCTGTTCCAGAAGCGAGTGCGCAACGCCTATCGCGATATCCGCACGCGGCTCGCGCGGCTCAACGCATTTTTGGGCGAACGGTTGGCCGGCTTGCGGATCGTGCAGCTGTTCGGTCGAGAGGTGCGCGAGGTCGAACGGTTCCAGGCCCTCAACGAGTCGCATCTCGACGCGCATCTCAAATCGATCACCGTCTACGCGCTCTACTTCCCGGTGATCGAGTTCCTGACCACACTGGCACTGGCGAGCCTCCTGGTGGCCGCGGGAGTGCAGGTGGGGTCAGGGTCGCTCACCGTGGGTACGGTCGCCGCGTTCCTGCAGCTGGTGCGACGATTCTTCCAGCCTCTCCAGGATCTCTCGGAGAAGTACAACATTCTGCAGGGCGCGATGGCGGCGGCGGAACGCATCTTTGCGCTTCTGGATACACCGGAAGCGCCGGGACTCGAGCCCACAGCCGATCGGGAGTCGCGCGTGGCCGCGCTGCGCGCTGCGGGTGTCACGGTGGAATTCGACGAGGTTTGGTTCGCGTACGATCGCGATGGCGGTCTTACCGAAGATGTGACGGTCGCCGAAACGCGCGAGATTCGCAGTGATGAACCGCGCTGGGTGCTGCGTGCTGTTTCGTTCCGCGCCTCCCCTGGCCAGTCGGTCGCACTCGTGGGCCACACCGGTGCCGGCAAGACGACGATCGTGAACCTGCTGCTCCGTTTTCACGAACCACAGCGCGGGCGCATCCTGGTGAATGGCGTGGACATCCGCGACATCCCGGTCGACGTCCTGCGTTCGGTGGTCGGTTACGTCCAGCAGGACATTTTCCTCTTCGCGGGTGATGTGGCGGGCAACCTCCGCCTGTCAGCGCCGATCGATGATGTGGCGCTGACCGCCGCCGCGGCGCGCGTCGGTGCCGATCGTGTGATAGCACGGTTGCCCGGTCAGTGGCAGCACGAGCTGGGGGAGCGCGGCGGCGGCGTGAGCGTCGGGGAGCGCCAATTGCTCGCCTTCGCACGCGCTATTGCGGCTGATCCCGCTTTGCTCATCCTCGACGAGGCCACCAGCGCCGTCGATTCGCACATCGAAGCCGAGATTCAACATGCCGTCTCGGCGCTGATGGCCGGGCGAACGACGCTGGCCATCGCGCACCGGTTGAGCACCATTGTACGTGCCGATGAGATCCTGGTGCTGCATCATGGCGAGGTGATTGAGCGAGGGACCCATCGCGCACTGGTCGCGTCAGGCGGTATGTACGAGCGACTCTTTCGCCTGCAGGCGGGCGAGCCACAACCAGCGGCCTCGGCGCCACGCTTGCCAACCGGCGCGACCTTCGGGTAGCTTCGCACACGGCTGATGCCGCGGTGCGAGCTGCGGCGGGCCTGAAGCGATATGCGCTGTTCCCTCTGAGACGAATCACCCTACCCACGTGCAGCTTTCTGTCGCCGCCGGTACCGATGTTGGTCGCATTCGGGCAGGCAACGAAGACAGCCTTTATGCAGATGCCGATCAGGAGCGCGGGCTCTTCATCGTTGCTGACGGCATGGGCGGGCACGCGGCAGGTGAAGTCGCGAGCGAAATGGCAGTGCAAATCGTTGCACGTGACCTCACCGATGTTCGCGATGTCGCCGCCGATGCGTCAGGACTGCGCATGGCTGAGGCGCTCAAGGCCGCCAATCGGGCGATTTACGAGCGCACCATTGAAGAGGCCGACAAGCAGGGAATGGGTACCACGGCCTCCTGTCTGATGATGGGGCAGGGACGCTACCTGATCGGACATATCGGCGACTCCCGCGTCTATCTCCTGCGCGACGGCACCTTCCGCCAGGTCACCAAGGACCATTCCTATGTACAGGAACAGGTCGACGCAGGTTTCCTGACGCCGGAACAGGCCCGCTACCATCCCTATAGCAACGTGATCACCCGTTGCGTGGGTGCGAACGCCGCCGTCGAGGCCGATGTCCTGTCGGGCGAGATCCAGAAGGGCGACGTCTTTCTGGTCGCCTCCGATGGACTCACCGGTATGGTCGAGGATCCGCAGCTCAAGAAGATCCTCGAGTCGCAGCAGACGCCCGGCAGCATGGTGGCCGCGATGATTACCGAGGCCAACCGTCGCGGTGGCCTCGACAATATCACCGCCATCGTCGTTCAGGTGCTGCAGGTGCAGGGGCACGCCGCCCTGACCACCACCGGCGAGACCCGCGCCGTCTAACGGCGCGTCGGCCGGCAGCATGGCATCGGACTCGGTCGGCGCGATCGCCGAGCTCTATCTCGGCAATCTTTTGTATGCGCTCGAGCGCTGCGCCATGTCGCTCGACGAGGAAGGCAAAGCCACCGAGGCGGCCTTCTATCGCGGGCTGGGTCGAAAAATGGCCGACGCGCATGGGCAGGCACGAAGTCACGGGGCCGGTGCCGATACCGCGCCGCCCTCCGCGAGCTGATTCACTCGGCTAGCCCAGCAGTCGCGCACCGGACTCGACGCGGGTGCGCACTTCGTTTGCATCGAGTCGCAGCACCTCGAGCACCCGATTGGCCGGGACCGGCGCGCGGTTCGCGGTGAGCACGCGCAGGCGACGCGCGCTCTGATAGAGCTCGTCGCTCAACCGCGGCAAGTTGAGGGCGCCGTCCCATCCGGCCGCCGTGAGCTGCTCCACTCGTCCATCGCGCCGCATCATCGGCAGATCGACGGCGATCATCTGCGTCTTCGTCGGATAGTCGAGGAGTACCGCGCCAGCGGGGAGCGAGAGTTCCCGCGCCATCGCATCCTCGACCTGTCGCGTGAGTGGGTAATCGGAGGCAATCCATTCGCCGATGTCTTCGCCCAGCGTCGCCGCCGGACATTCGTATGCGCGCTTGTGCAGCTTCCGCACGCGAATCGCGTCAAGCAGGGTGCGCGCTTCGGGCACCAATCCAGGTGTATCGAGATGCACCAACAGCCCTTCGTCGGTGAAGCGCGCGACCGCCCTCGGATCGACGGCGTTGGTTTCAATGGCGACCGAGACGAGGCGTTTGTACATCGCCGTCGCACTGCGCACCGCGTGATGCCAGTAGACGTTCCGGTACATCTGATACTTCGCGAAGAGCAGCGACTCCAGCGCCGACAGTCCCTTCTCGTGTACGCCAACCGCCCGACCGTTGCCGTCGGGGGCGTTCACGACCACGAGCGAGTTGAGTAATCGGTCGACGTCGATCTCACCGTACGGCACGCCGCACATCGTGGCATCGCGCTTCAGATACTCGATCTTGTCGAGATCGATGGAACCGGAAATGAGTCCTTGCAGTGGATGCGTGCTGCGCCCCGAGATGAGGGCAAAGATCTCATCGGGTGCCGTCTCCCCGAGCGCCGTACGCAGGAGCTCGGCGATCACACCGTCGCAGATAAGCGGTCGCGCCACTTCTTCGTGATGGGTGACGCCAATCTCCTCGAGCGCATGCGAGAACGGGTAATGCCCCACGTCGTGGAGGAGCGCTGCGGCCCGGACGATCTGTTGGTCGCGCGCACTGATGCCGGCCAGCGCGCCCCGTTCGTCGAGAAGTCGCATGGCCATGCCGGCGAGATGCCAAGCGCCAAGCGCATGCTCAAATCGGGAATGCGTGGCACCGGGATAGACCAGAAAGGCGAGTCCCAACTGCCGCACATAGCGGAGCCGCTGCACGATGGGCGTCTCGAGCAACGAGAGCGCGAGCGGGTCGAGACGAATGTTGTTCCAGAGGGGATCACGCAGGATTTCCATGGCGGGAAATATGGCGCGTGTCGTCACGGGACTGTCAGCGCGCGACGAGGGCCTGCTCAGGTACGGGATTCGGGACGAAGTGCATCGTCCCAGCGACAACCGGCATATCCCGGAGACGGCGTGTACGCCTCAAACACGTAAAGCGTGGCGCCCCAACGATTCGTGACGGCCCCGCATATGAAGCCCTGAAGGAGCAGGCCCCCTCTCCGAAACTCCAGCGCGCTTCGGTGCGCTCGATTCCGATGGTGAACGTCGTCCGGCACCCCATGTCTTCATTCTCTACAGTTTTTCGTCGTTTGGTGTGCGCGCTCGCTCTGCTCGTTGCGGGCAGCGCGACCGTTGAAGCACAAAACGTCGATATCATCCGCGGTCAGGTTACCGGTTCGGACAACCTGCCGATCGCGAATGTGCTCGTCACGGCAACCACGCTCACGGGCAACGTGAGTCGCAGCTATCGCACCGACAAGAACGGTCGTTATACGATCTCGTTCCCGGGTGGAGAGGGCGACTACTGGGTCACCTTCTCGTCCGTTGGTCTCACGCCGCGTCGCATGCAGGTCAAGCGCACGGCCGATCAGGAAATCCTGATCGCCAACGCGCGCCTCACGCCGGCCGCGATCGAACTCGCGGCGGTGCAGGTGACCGAGCGCGTGGCGGCGAATCGTGCCGATACGGTTTCTGACGTATCCGGTACCGAAAAGACGATGGGCGATGACGTCGCCGCATTGCTCTCCGCTGAACAGATGGGTGACCTCGCGGCCATGGCGTCGGCGATCCCCGGTGTGCAGCTGCTCGTTGGCGCGGATGGCGGCGCCGATCAGTTCTCGGTGCTCGGTCTTGGTGGTGATCAGAACAACACGCAGCTCAATGGACTGAACTTCGGCGACGCGAATCTTCCCCGCGATGCCAACGTCATGACGTCGCTCGCGACGGCTCCGTACGATGTGTCGCGCGGTGGCTTCTCCGGTGGTCAGCTTCAGGTGCGTACGCGCTCCGGTTCCAACTTCGTCTCGCGCTCGCTCAGCTCGAACCTCATCGCGCCGTCGCTGCAGTTCGCCGACCGCGCGGGCATCGCCACGGGCCAGCAGTACACGAACCTCTCGCTTGGCGGTTCGGCGAGCGGTCCGATCAAGGCCGACCGCGCCTTCTATAACTCGTCGTTCCAGTTCGACCGTCGCATGCAGGACGTGCAAACGCTCCTGACTGGCAATGAGCTCGGTTACGAGACGGCCGGTATCGCGCCGGACTCGGTGTCGCGCCTCCTCAATATTCTGGGCTCGTCGTCGATTCCGGTCACGGTTGGTGACTACTCGTCGCAGCGTATCGTGTCGCGCGGCTCGCTCCTGAGCGGCTTCGACTACGTCCCGCAGAACTCGAAGCGCGGCAGCACGTACGCGGTCACGATGTCGGGCAACTTCACCAACACGTCGCCGGTTGGCGCGGGTGGTGGTTTCGGTGGTTTTGGTGGTGGTGCCGCGAGCCTGTTCACGCCGTCGCGTGATGGTGAGCGCCTCAACTACAGCGGCTCGGTGCAGGGTCGTCACAGTGGCCAGCTCGGATGGCAGGGCATCTTCTCCGAAACGACCTTCGGCTACAGCGGCAGCAAGAGCCAGTCGGATCCGTTCCTCACGTTGCCCTCGGGCACGGTGCGTGTGAACTCCGAATTGAGCGATGGATCGGCGTCGGTCAGCAACCTGCTGTTCGGTGGTTCGCCGAGCCTCAACGTGGGCAACAGCAACACGTCGCTCGCCTTCAACAACACGATGTCGTGGTTCTCGGCGAGCAATCGCCATCGCGTCAAGTTCACGACCGAACTCCGTCGTGATGCCTTCTCGCAGGACTTCACGAACAATCAGTGGGGCACGTTCAGCTACAACTCGCTCTCCGACCTGCAGAACAACCTGCCAGCCTCGTTCACTCGCACGCTCACGCCGCGCACGCGCACCGGTAACCAGATCGTTGGTGCCGTGTCGCTTGGCGATGCCTGGCGGCCGACGAACGACTTGCAGGTGCAGTATGGTGTGCGCGTCGACGGCAACCGCTTTGGCAAGGTTCCGCAGTACAACTCGGACGTGCTGGCGAAGTTTGGCGTCGACAACAACTACGCCCCCAACAAGTATTACGTGAGCCCGCGTATCGGCTTCTCGTGGACGGTTGGACAGGCGGACCAGATGGCGCTCCTCCCCGGCATGATCCGCGCGCCGCGCGCCGTCATCCGCGGTGGTATCGGCATCTTCCAGAACACGCCGGGCACGCAGCTGATGTCGAACGCCATCGACAACACGGGTCTCCCGACGGCGCCGGTGCAGCTCAATTGCATCGGTGCAGCGACGCCGATCCCGAACTGGACGTCGTACGCCGCGAGCACGAACAGCATTCCGAGCGCCTGCGCTGACGGCACGAACGGCACGATCTTCTCGTCGACGACGCCGAACGTCACCATGTTCTCGCCGGACTACCTCGCCCAGCGCGCGTTGCGCTCGAACCTCGCGTGGTCGGGTGCGGTCCTCAAGAACCGCCTCACGTTGACGGTGGACGCGACGTACTCGCGCAACCAGTTCCAGCAGGGCTTCATCGACCTCAATTTCCCCGGCGTCCAGGGGTTTACGCTGGCGAACGAAGGCAACCGCCCGGTGTTCGTGACGCCGTCGGCGATCGTGCCGACGACCGGTCAGATCGCGTGGCGCCAGGCGCGCATCTTCGACGCCTATGGCCGTGTGACGCAGCAGACGTCGAACCTCGAATCGGAAAGCAAGCAGCTCACGTTCAGCGTGCGCCCGCTGGCCTTCAACTCGCAGTGGAGCTGGAATCTCTCCTACGTGCTCGCGGATGTCCGCGAAGAGTATCTCGGCTTCAACAGCACCGTCGGCCTCCCGTTGGGCACCGAATGGTCGAAGGGTGCGAACTTCGCCCGTCACCAGATCCAGTACTCGCTGAGCTACAACTTCTTTGACGCGGTGCGCGTGCAGTGGGGCGGCAACTTCCGCTCGGGCATCAACTACACGCCAACGGTCAATCAGGACGTGAACGGCGACAGCTACGGCAACGACCGCGCGTTCATCTTCAATCCGGCGACGATCACGGACCCGACGCTCAAGGCGGGTCTCGAGAACCTGCTCGCAACGGGCACGAACGAAGCGGTCAAGTGTCTCCAGAGCCAGATGGGTGGGTTTGCCGCGCGTAACTCCTGCCAGGGTCCCTGGACGATGTCGGGCAACCTCAACATCAACTTCAATTCGCTCAAGATCGGACTCCCGCAGCGTGCGAACCTCTCGCTGCAGATCGCGAATCCGCTCAACGGTCTCGATCGCCTGATCAACGGCGACGACAACCTCAAGGGCTGGGGCTCGAACCCGGCGCCGGATGGCCGCCTCCTGTACGTCCGCGGCTTTGATGCGACGACGAACACGTTCAAGTACGAAGTGAACGAGCGCTTCGGCTCCACGCGTCCGCAGCAGACGACCATTCGTGCGAACCCGACGTCGATCACCGCGTCGCTCCGCTGGGACGTCGGCCCGACGCGCGAACAGCAGCAGCTTCTGCAGCAGCTGGATCGTGGTCGCACCCGTGCGGGTAACAAGCCGAGCCTGCAGCAGCTCCGCGGTACGGCGAACGTCGGCCTCATCAATCCGATGCAGCAGCTGCTGCAGCAGTCGGACACGCTCAAGCTGACGCGCAAGCAGGCCGACAGCCTGGCGACGCTCAACCGCTTGTACGTGCTCAAGAGCGACAGCATCTGGACGCCGGTTGCGAAGTTCCTCTCGGAGCTTCCTGACCGCTACAACCACGACGACGCGTACCACCGCTACAAGAAGGCGCGTGAGCAGTCGATCGACATCCTCATCGCGATTGCTCCGGGTCTCAAGCAGTTGCTCACGCCGGCGCAGATCCGCATCCTGCCGACGGCCGTGGTGAACTTCCTCGACAAGCGCACGCTGCAGGGTCTCCGCTCGGGCACGGCCGGTAACAACCGGTTCGCCGGCGGCGGATTCGGAGGACGCTAAGCATGACGAACACTCCTGATACTCAGACCATTCGACCCTCGAGGTCTTCCCGCATGAACTCGCGAGTCCTTTCCGGCGCGCTGCTCCTCGCCGCGCCAGCAGCTCTCGCGGCGCAGAATGCTGCGCCGAAGCCGGCCTCGCCGGCGATCCCGTTGCGCGAAACCACGCCTGTCCTTGCGCGCAGCGACAAGCCGCTCGGTCAGGTGAACATGCTGCGCGCGCTGTCCGACGGTTCGGTCTTCGTGAACGACGCCGCCAAGCGCCAGTTGCTCAAGCTCGATGCGAACCTCAAGCGGGTGGCAGTGGTTGCTGACACCGCGCCCGGCGGCCTGATGCCGTACGGTCAGCGTCCGATCGGTCTCGTGCCGTTCCAGGGCGACACCACGATTGTCGTTGATCCGTCGACGATGTCGTTTGTCGTACTCGACAAGCAGGGCAAGACGCTCCGCGTGATGGCGTCCCCGCGCACGCAGGACATCAACCTGCTGTCGAACACGAACCTCGGCACCAACGCGTTCGACGCGAAGGGCCGCATGTACTATCGCCAGGGAAATGCTGGCGGTGGCGGCGGCGCGGCGATGATGTTCGGTGGCGGCAACGATAACAACCGCGGTGGCCGCGGTGGCCAGCAAGGTGGTCAGCAGGGCCAGCAGGGCGGTCAGCAGCAGAACCGCGGTGGTCAGCAGCAGCAGGGTCGCGGTGGCGACTTTGGCGGCGGCGGCGGCGGCGGTGGCGGTTTCGGTGGTGGCGGTGGTGGATTCGGCGGCGGATTTGGTGCTGGCCCGGGCGGTCAGGGCGGACGCGGCGGTCCGAACCAGGCGCAGCCGGATTCCGTACCCATCGTTCGCGTCGACTTCGACACGCGTAAGGCTGACACGATCACCTATGTGCGCGTGCCGAAGAACGAAACGCAGATGACGCGTGGTGAAGACGGTCAGATGCGCTTCAACATGAAGATCAATCCGCTGCCGCAGGCCGATGACTGGGCGTTGTTGTCGGATGGCACGGTGGCCGTGATGCGCGTGCTCGATTATCACGTCGACTACTACAGCCCGGACGGCAAGCACGTCGCCTCTGAAAAGCTGCCGTACGACTGGAAGCAGATCACCGACGAAGACAAGACCAAGTTGGTCGACTCGCTCAAGTCGATGGCGAACGCGGTGATGAATCGCGGTGGCCAGAACAACAACGGCCCGCGCATGATCATCGAGCCGATCGCCGCAGAGAAGTTGCCGGACTTCTATCCGCCGGTGCGTCAGGGTTCGAGCATCGCCGATCGTGATGGCAACCTCTGGGTGCTGCCGACCACGTCGAGCCTGTCGGCGCAGCTCGCGGCGCAGATGAATCCGATGATGGGTGGTGGTGGTGGTGGACGTGGCGGCTTCGGTGGCCCACCGGGTGAAGGTCGAGGCGGTCCTCCGGGTGGCGCCCCGGGCGGCGCGCCGGGTGCTCCGGGTGCCGCACCGCGCGACACGGCTGGTCGCGGTGGCAACAACCAGATGCCGGCGCAGATGCTCGCCGCGCTCGCGAATCAGCCGCCGCAGGTCTACGACGTCGTCAATCGCGAAGGCAAGCTGATCGAGCGCGTGAAGCTCCCCGGCGGCCGTCAGATCGCCGGCTTCGGCCCGGGCGGTGTGATCTACCTCGTGGCGCGCGAAGGCCGCGACATCTATCTCGAAACGGTCAAGATCAAGTAAGACCGTCGCACGAACGACAAAGGCCGCGAAGCACTCAAGTGCTTCGCGGCCTTTTTCGTGTTAGCGCCGTTCGTTTAGCGCGGTTGAGTTAGCGCCGTTCGTTTAGCGCTTTTTCTTCGTTATCGCGGTCCGGCGCCGAGGATGTCGGCGGAGACCGCCGCGCCAAACTTCTTGATGTTCTCACGGAACATCTCAGCCAGCTTCTTGGCCTGCGTGTCGTACGCGGCGCCATCGCTCCACGTCGTGCGCGGGTTGAGCACTTCGCTCGGCACACCAGCCACGTTCGTCGGCATGTTGAGGCCGAAGATCGGGTCGGCCGAGAAGCTCGACCCGGCAAGCGAGCCATCGAGCGCCGCGCGAACCATCGCACGCGTGTACGACAGCTTCATGCGATTGCCCACGCCGTACGGGCCGCCGCTCCAACCGGTGTTCACGAGCCAGACCTGCGAGTCATGCTGCTTGAGCAACTGGCCCAGCATCTCGGCGTACTTGGTGGGGTGCCACACGAGGAATACGGCGCCAAAGCACGCCGAGAACGTCGCCTGCGGTTCGGTCACGCCACGCTCGGTGCCAGCAACCTTCGCCGTGTAGCCCGAAAGGAAGTAGTACATCGCCTGTTCCGGCGTGAGCTTCGCAATCGGCGGCAACACGCCGAACGCGTCGGCCGTGAGGAACACGACGTTCTTGGGATGACCACCGCGACCGTTCGGAACATGGTTGCGGATGTAGTTGAGCGGATACGAGGCGCGGGTGTTTTCGGTGATCGACTGATTCTCGAAATCGACCGTGCGCGACGGCTCGTGCAACAC
Source organism: uncultured Gemmatimonadaceae bacterium (assembly GCA_966112585.1). Lineage (GTDB taxonomy): Bacteria > Gemmatimonadota > Gemmatimonadetes > Gemmatimonadales > Gemmatimonadaceae > Gemmatimonas. The sequence continues at coordinate 17,565 of CBHWDN010000007.1, read as the reverse complement.
GACGTTCTCGAGGATCGTGCCGAACATCTGCGTCGTCTGATAGATGTCGGGCTCGTTCTCGGCCGAGAGGTTGATGACTTTGGCGTAGCAGCCGCCTTCGAAGTTGAAGGTGCCGTTGGGCGACCAGCCATGCTCATCGTCGCCAATCAGGTCGCGCTCAGGATCGGCCGATAGCGTGGTCTTGCCCGTGCCCGACAGACCGAAGAAGAGCGCCGTATCACCGCCCTTGCCGATGTTGGCGGAGCAGTGCATCGACAGCACATCCTGCTTCGGGAGCAGGTAGTTCATCACGGTGAACATCGACTTCTTGAGTTCACCCGCGTAGCGAGTGCCGCCAATCAGAATCGCGCGCTCGGCGAGGTTGAGCACAATGAACGTGCTCGTCCGCGTGCCATGCTTCGCGGGATCGGCCTGGAACTCCGGTGCATGATACACCGTGAAGTTCGGCGCGAAGCTCGCGAGCTCTTCGAGCGCCGGGCGGATGAACATGTTGCGCACGAACGCCGCATGCCACGCATTCGGCAGGATGTAGCGCACGCTCAAGCGCGTTGCCGGATCGGCGCCGCAGTACAGGTCCTGCACGAAGAGTTCGGGCGCCGCATTGAGGTACGTCTGCACATCGGCCTTGAGCGTCGCCCAATGTTCGGGCGAGATCGGCTGATTGACCTTGCCCCAATCGACATCGGCTTCGCTGCTCGCTTCCTTCACGACGAACTTGTCGTTCGGCGAACGGCCGGTGTGCGGCGACGTCACGGCAACGAATGGACCCATGTCAGCGATACGTCCTTCCCCGCGACGCGCAGCGGCCTGAATGAGCTCCGGCGCGACGAAATTCCAATGCACTTCGCCACTGGGTGTGATGCCCTGGGGGGCGAGGCCGTCGGCGCTCGAACGTGTCGTGGACGGGGAGACCTGTGTCGCCATGCGTGCGACCCTCTTGGAAAGCGGAGAACGACGAACACCCGGCGAGAGTGTCGTCGCATATGAAGTGCGGAAGCGATTGTATACGTTTTCCGGCTTCGGCAGCCGTTCGGGCGCCGCAATACCGAAACCAGAAATGTGTCAGGGCAAGACGTTGTGCTCAAGCGTTGGGCAACACTAATGCCGCTCAGGGGTTAGACCTCCCGACGAACAATTTGCAGCGCTTGGTTGCATTTGATGCGTAGTCTGTGGAGCTTGTCGCCCATACCATGACCCTGTTGATGCGCACCCTGAACCGCCGCGGGCGGGAGTGGACGCGCCGGCTGCTATTCGCGCTGGCGTGTCTTCAGGTGTTCGCGCCCGCCACCGCGGCGATTGCGGACTCGTGGCGGATGGATCAACGGGAGCCGTACGCCCACATCGAGCAACAGGGCGCGACGGGCTGCGCCATGGTGCATGGCGACGATTGCCTGTTGTGCTCGATCGCGACCAACGCGCAGGCCCGTCCAGCGACCATCATGCCACTGCCCGTGGCAGTGGTGGGCGGTGTCGCCGAACGGGCCGTCGTGCTGGTGCCGGTCGTCCAGCCACGCTTTTCGCAGACCTCCAGCAGGGCACCGCCCGCGCTCCTCGGTTGACCGATTCGCTCCGCCACCGCGTGGGTGGCGTTGAGCCGGCGTTACAACTTCCGAGGAAATCATGCGTGTCTCCCAACACGCGGTCCTGCTGCTCGGCTTCTGCCTGAGCGCGACCGCTCTCTCTGCGCAATCCAACGCGCCCGCATCGCTGGCGGCGGGTTCGTTACCGGCCGCGACGTTCGAAGCCGCGGTCATTGGTGTCGTGAAGGACACGGCCGGTGCACCGCTGTCAAATGTTCAGGTGGTGGCGAGCGGTGTGAACCGCAGCGCGCTCACCGACGATCGCGGCGAGTTCATCTTCAAGGGACTGCCGGCCGGTACATATCACCTCGATCTGATTCGAATCGGCTACGCGAGCGCGCACCAGGTGGTCACCGTACCGGCGACTGGCCCTGACGTGCGCGTCACGATCGTCATGCACATCGCCACGGTTCGTCTGTCGAGCGTGAGCGTCACCGCGACGCCAACCGGTACCGACCCGCTCGATGTCACGCAGGCCACCGCGCAGCTTTCGGGGAAGGAGCTGCAACGTTCACTGAGCACGTCCATCGGTACCACGCTCGCGAAAGAACCGGGTATGGCGACGCGCTTCAACGGCCCGATGGCATCAACCCCGGTCATCCGCGGCCTCACCGGTGAACGCGTGCTCGTGCTGCAGGACGGCGACCGCGCGGGGGATCTGTCGTCGGCGGCGGCCGATCACATGAATGCCGTCGATCCCAGCAGCGCCGAGCGTATCGAAGTCATTCGCGGACCGGCGTCGCTGCTCTACGGCAACAACGCGCTGGGTGGTGTCGTGAATGTCATTTCGTCCGACATACCCACGAACATTCCCTCGCGCCTTTCAGGCTTTGTGTTGGGGCAAGGTGAATCGGCGACGCCCGGCGGTGTCGTGAACGCCGGCGTGACAGTGCCGCTCAACGATCGCTTTGCGTTCACGCTCCGCGGTGGTGCGCGCACCTTCAACGACATGCGTGTCGGTGGCGGCGGCGCGATGAACAACACCAACGGCGACACGCAGAATGGCACGGTGGGCGCGGGCTACGTGGGTCCCCACGCATCGGTTGGTGTGGTCTATCGTCAGATGGACTTCAACTACGGGCTGCCACACGCCGATGGTGAGGAAGCGGTACGCATCGACGGCGTGCGCCGTTCGACGGTGCTTCAGGGCACCATCCACACGGGGCTGGCCGCCGTGCCGAGTGTGCGAGTCGATCAGTCCGTGCAGTGGTACAACCACGGTGAGATCGAAGAAGATGGCAACGTGGGCACGCGCTTCCGTCTCAACACGCAGACCACCAACATCACGGCGCGCACGGAGATCGGCCGCGCGACCGGTGCGGTGGGTGTGCAGGGGCTGTTCCGTCAGTATCAGCCCACTGGCGACGAAGCGTTCACGCCGGCCGCCAACAACAACAACGTCGCCGCGTTCGTCTATCAGGAGCTGCCGTTCACCCAAAGCGAGCGGAGCCCCAAGCTGCAAGTTGGTGCGCGCCTTGACCGCTTTACGATCGACACCAAGCCGGGTGATCAGACGGCGCGCTTTGGCGATGCGGTTTCTCGTACGTTCAACAATGTCGCGGGCTCAGTGGGATTGAGCCTACCGGTCACCGACGGGGTGTCGCTCACGGCGAACGCGTCGCGCGGCTTCCGCGCGCCGGCAGTGGAAGAGTTGTACGCGAATGGCTTCCACGCTGCCGCTGGCACCTTCGATATCGGCAATGCGAACCTCAAGCCGGAAGAAGCCACTGGTCTCGAGTCGGGTGTGCGTGTGCAAAACGGTCGCGTGTTTGGTAGCCTCGGCGTCTATCTCAATCGCATCGACGGCTACATCACGCCGGTTGCCGAAGGCACGACCGAGGTGAACGGCGCGTCGATTCCACAGGTCACGTTTGCAGGTCGCAACGCCGAGCTCAAGGGTGTTGAAGGGCAGGTGGAAGGGAAGGTCTTCGGAAAGTTCGTCGCCGGTGCGATGGGCGATTACACGCGCGCGAGCATTCGTGGAAGCGAAGACGTGTTGCCTTTCATACCGGCCGGTCGCTTGGGCACCTCGCTTCGCTACGATGACGGCAAGTTGAGCGTCGGCGGCGATGTGCGTCGCGTCTTCAAGCAGGATCGCGTGACCAACGACGAACTCGACGTACCCACCGCGGCCTACACGTTGCTCGACTTGAGCGCGTCGTATTTGCTCACCGTGAAGGGCAAGCAGGTGCACTCGATCACACTGCGAGTGGACAACGCGCTCGACGAGGCGTATCGCGATGCCACGAGCCGGATCAAGCGATTTGCGCTCAATCCGGGGCGGAACATCGCGCTCGTGTACAAGGTGCTCTACTAGTCCACTGCGTTCGCGGCGAACTATCCCGCCGCGTAGCTCCGAAGCAGCGCCAGCATACGCCCGTCAGTTTCGGCGGGCGTATCGCCCTTCGGGGTCTCGATGACCTTCGGGATATGCGCCAGGCGATCATCCGTCATGATGCGACGGAACACGTCTCCGCCAATGGTGCCTTCGGCGATCAGCTCATGACGATCGAGATGCGAACCGAGCTTCGCCTTCGAGTCATTGAGGTGCAGGCAGCCAAGTGATTCGAAGCCGAGCACATCGCCGTACTTGGCCCACACACCGTCGTAGTCAGTGACGAGGTCATAGCCCGACGCCCACACGTGCGCCGTATCGAGGCACACCCCAACGCGCGACCGCAGCGGCTTGGGGATGCGCGACAGGAGGTCGGCCATCTCTTCGAAGGTCGAGCCCAACACCGTGCCCTGACCGGCGGTGAGCTCCATAAGCAGCATTGTCGGCCCTTGCTCGGCTTCGAGCGCCGCAACAATGCCTTCGGCGTTGCGCGCGATGCCACTCGCGCGATCATCGATGAAGTTGCCAGGATGCGACACAAGGGCGTCGAGCCCCAGCGCGTGGCAACGACGCAGCTCGGTGCGGAAGCTTTCGACCGACCTCGCACGCAACTCCGCGTCAGGCGACGCCAGATTGATGAGATACGAATCGTGCGCACACGTCCAGCGCACGGTCGTTTGCTTCATCGCATCGCGATAGCGGGTCGACTCGTCGACTTCGATGTCGCGTTCGATCCACCGATTGGCCTGCTTCGTGAAGATCTGCGAGCCGGTCGCACTGATCTCACGCGCTCGCGCCGCGGACTCCCACGTGCCTCCGGCAATGGACACATGCGCGCCAAGCGGTGAACGATCCTTGGTATGATCGCCCGCGTTCACGACGATCGGTGCATCGATCGGCGGAGCCTTGGGGCTCGGCGCCTTGCGCGTGGAAACCTTCTTGGCCGGAGCTGCTGCAGCGACCTTCGCGGCGGGTTTGGCGACTTTCTTGGCAGGCATGCCTCAAGCTATTGCCTGCGCGTGCTGCCGCGAGTCTGGGATTGCTGCGAGATCGTAAACAACAGTCACCGGGCATCCGGGACATCCCGAGCGTCCCGGTAACAGCGGAAGCAGTCGATCAACGGGGATGCCCGGGATGCCCGGGACGCCCGGTGACTGCTGTTTGCGGACTGTCCGCCAATGCGAAGGTGACGCCTGGATGCCCCGGACGCCCGGTGCCTGCTGTTTTTCAATTACAGGTCTATACGCCAGTCGAGCGGACTAGCGCTGCGCGCGCAGCCACTCGAGGGGATCGACCGCGCGTCCCTTGGGCCGGATCTCGAAATGCAAATGCGGCGGCAAGTCCGGATCCGTCGCGCCCACCGTGCCAATCGTGGCGCCCTTGGCAAGCTGTTGACCTTTGCGTACGTCGATGCGCGCGAGGGAGCCGTACACCGAGTAGTCACCGCCACCGTGCTGGATGATCACTGTGGGACCGTACGTGCCGACGTTATCGGCGAGCACGACCTCACCCGCGGCGATTGAGCGAACGACCGTGCCCACGTTCGCGCTGATACCCATGCCGTTCCAGCGCGTGGTGGTGTTGTTCGGATTGATCACGCGGCCGAAGCGATAGAGCACACCACCTTCCACCGGCCAATCCAGTTTGCCCAAGTCGCTCGTGCGAATGGTGGACGGCGCGGCCGGCCTCGCGTTCGGCGTCATCTCAGCACGGCGGCGTGCCGTTTCCAGCGAGGCGAGCACACTCGCGATGCGGGATTCGTCGCGCGCGAGCTGCTGTAGCTTGTCGCGCGTTTGCGCGGCACTCTTCTGCACCTGATTGAGGCTCGCCTGTCGACGTCCCTCGAGGCTCGCAAGGCGACCGGCTTCGCGCTCCTTCTCCGAACGATTGCGGCCCACTTCCTCCTGCAGCTGAACGAGCAGCAAACGCTGCCGCACGATCTGGTCGCGCAATCCTTCAACGCGACGCACCATGCCGCGATCGTGCAGGGCGAGTTCGTGCAGGTACTTGTAGCGGGCCACAAGATTTGCGAAGCTCTGCGCACTCAGCATCGCTTCCACATCGTACAAGCTGCCGCGCTTGTAGATCTCCACCATGCGGCGTTGTAGCCCGCTGCGTTTGTCGGTGAGCTCGGCTTCGGCCTTCACGAGCCCCTTGCCGGCGCGTGTGACTTCGTCGTTGATCGTTTCGAGCTGCTGATCGAGCGCCTGCACCAGACGTGCGGTGGTCTTACGCTGCGCTTCGAGGTTGTTCACCTCATCGGCCAGCGTGCGCGCACTCCGCTGTAGGTCGTTCATCTTGTCTTCGAGATCGCTCCGTTCTTTGCGGAGTCGCGCGAGCTCGTCCTGCTGCGCGCGGAGCCGCTGCTCGGGCGTTTGGGCGGGCGGCTGCGCGCCACCGCCGGCCTGCGCGTGCACGAGCAATGGTGCGCTGGCAACCAGCACACCAAACCAGACGACCGCAAACGCGCGCTTCACAGGCAACTCACGCGTCGCGCCACACCTGGCGCAGGTGACGACCCACCGACAGCCAGCTGCCAACGCAGCCCAGCACACCGCCAGCGATCACACCAATCGCGATCTGCTGCGGCTGAAAGAACTCCGCCTTCATCAGCAGCTTGGTGACCAGTTGGCTCGTGACGTACGTGAGCACGACGGCGAGCGCACCCCCAGCGAGCCCCTTGAACAGGCCATCGAGCACATACGGCAGACGCACAAAGCTGTTGGTCGCACCCACCAGTCGCATGATCTCGATCTCGCGCGTGCGGGCCAGAATCGACATGCGAATCGTGGAACCGATGATGATCACCGCCACAAACGCGAACACGCTACCAAGCACCGTGGCCGCGATACCCGCCACCGTGCGGATCTTGTACAGCTTCTCCACCCACTCCCGCCCATAGCGCACCTCTTCGACAATCGGATACGTCTGCAGACGGCGCGAAATCGCCTGCACCGTGGCCGGATCGCGCTTGCCTTCCTTGAGTCGGATCTCGACACTCGCCGGCAGCATCGCGTTTTCCATCACATCGCGAAACTCTTCGAGCTCCGCCTTGGCGCGAATGAGCGCCGAATCGGGGGTGACAAAGCCGATTTCGGCGACTTCGGGCACCTTGGCGACGCCCTTCATCAATTCATCGACCTGCGCGTCGCGTGTGCCATCCACGAGGAACGCGCGAATCTCGACACGATCCTCGACGCTCCGGAGCGCGCTCTGGATGTTGAGCGCCACCAACCCGAACAGCCCAAATGCGAAGAGCGAAAAGCCAATCGTGATGATGCCAAGCAGCGAGAGCAGCGGCGCGCGGCGGAAGGCCAGCAACACTTCCCGGAAGGCGAGTCTCATGATCGGCTCCCGTCAGCGCTTGGCGCGCATGTCGGCCTTGAGCCGAGCAACGTCCATGCCATCGAACACCAGCTCGCCCTTGTCCATCTCGATGAAGCGCTGACCTGAGCGCTCGATCATCGCGATGTCGTGCGACGCCATGAGCACCGCAGTACCGCGCGCGTTGATCTCACGCAGCAGCAGATAGATGGCGTGCGTGGCGCGGTCGTCGAGATTGCCGGTGGGCTCATCGGCGAGCAGCAGGAACGGATCGTTGGCGAGCGCGCGCGCGATGGCCACACGCTGCTGCTCACCACCGGAGAGTTCATGCGGATACGCCGTGGACTTGGAGGCGAGCCCGACCTGCGTCAGCAAGCGCGCGACCTTGCCACCAATCTGCGAGTGCGATGCGCCGGTGACTTCGAGCGCGAACGCCACATTCTGCTCGGCGGTGCGATCGGGGAGCAGACGGAAATCCTGAAAGACGATGCCAAGACGGCGCCGCAGATGCGGAATCTCGCGACGTTTGATCGAAGCGCTCGAGTACCCCGAGACGCGCACCTCACCCTTCGAGGGGCGCTCTTCCATCGACAGCATGCGCAGCAACGTCGTCTTTCCAGCGCCGCTGTGGCCGACCAGAAACACGAACTCGCCTTTGTTCATTTCGAACGAGACGTTGCGCAGCGCGCTACCGGAACGCGGGTAGTCCTTGGATACGTTGGCGACGCGAAGAATGCCGGACATGCACGAAGGCTAGAGAACTCAGGACAGCTGCGAACGGACCCACGACAGCGCGGCATCGGCCGATTCCACACCGGCCACGACCCGCACCTGCGTCGGAGACTCGCCAGGCAGGATGTGCGTGACCAGTGCGCCGTCACCCACCGCGTCGGGCGCGCCCACGGCGTGATGAGCCATGCCAGCATCGGCCAACTCGAGGACGACGCTGCTACCGAAGCCGCGCAACAGCTCGGCGGCCAGCGCGTGATCCGGATGTGACGAAAGTCCGGGCCACAGCGCCAACGTGACCAGCTTGGAAGTGGCGGCCCAGTCGGCGATCGCCTGCGCGTTGGCGTTCTGACGCTCGATCCGCACATCGAGCGTGCCCAGCCCATGCGCCAGCGAACTCACCGCGGCTGGATGCGGTACGGCGCCCCAGAGCAGCATCTGGGTCCGCACTTCATCGATCAGCGATTCGCTTCCACAGACGACACCGACATCGCCCAAATCGTCGCCGGCGAGATTCACGCGCGCGTCGTGCACCACCACATCGGCGCCGTGCTCAATGGGCCTGAAATTGACGGGGGAGGCGGCGGTGGAGTCGGCGATGAACGCCAGCCCCAACTCCTGTGCGAGCGTGCGTAGCGGACGCAAGTCGAGTACACGCGTACTGGCCAGCACCGGGCACTCGACCAACATCGCACGCGTCGTCTTGGTGAGACTCCGACGCCAACCCCGACTTTCGAGCGGATCGACAAAGCTGACCTGCACACCGAGTGCGGGGAGCGCTTCCTTGCAGAAGGCGCGCGTCGACGGCCGAAGCCATGTGCTGGCCATCAGGTGATCGCCGGAGCGCAGCAGTGCCAGCATCGTGCAGGCCGTGGCGGCCATGCCGCTCCCGAGCACAAGCGCCGACTCCGCGCCTTCGAGCGCCGCGAGTCGGCGGGCCAGCGACTCAGGCACGGGTTCCCGAGCCGGGACGCGAAGCGGTGTCGACCTTCACGACGCGCACGATCTCGGAGAGTGAGGCGCCAACCACATCGCGCAGCACACAACCACCGCGAGGCAGGGAATCGTCGATTTCGAGGCCGGCAATTTCCGAGCGACGCTCAGACACGACACGCACCAGATCCCCCGCCGTGAGCAGGCGAATGAGTGCATCGTCGGCGCGCATCTTCACCAAGGGGCCACGATCTGGATCGCCCGACCGCGTCGAAATGAACCCCACGACCTGCATCGCTGGCGAGAGGCCCGTGAATACACTGAGCTTACCGCCCGGACGTCCTGGCGTATTGGGAGTACTCATGCAGCACCTCGCACGGCGCCGGGAATGGCGTAGCCATCGTCGCGAGTCATGACGAGACGACGCTGCGACAGGCGATCGAGACAGGCATGGCTTTCGTCGACCTGGCGATCGAGTACGCGCGCGACTTCCTCCAGGCGCACCGGGCCATGCTGGCGCACCGCGAGCCAATGCTCGCGTTCATCATCATCCACCGGTCCAAAGAGCTCGGCTTCGCCCTCATGCCATGAAACGAGTGCCAGTCCGTGATGCTCGAGCACCGTTTCGATCGGATCGATATGCCCTTCGTGGATACCACGGAACGTGAGATATCCCGGCGGAGCATCGGCGCTGGTAAAACGCATCAGCAACTTCGCGACGATCTCGTCAGCGCACGAGAAGTCGAGCAGATTCACCTGCGAGAAATCGATCGTAGTGACGGCGGGCGCACCGACCTCGAAGAACTGACGCTCGATCGCAGTGCGAACTGCCGCACCGGTTGGGCGGGTGACGAGATTTGAGTACAAATCGCACACCGTGCCCTTGAGCACCGTACCGACATCGATGAGGACACTCATGCGCGAGTCCTCATCAGCGGGCAATCCGTGAACGCGGCGATGCGGCCGCCGTTCCGCGCGACTTGACCGGTGCATCGCCGATGCGCTCGGGGATGATCACCTGCATCTGCGCGCCGGGAAAGTACGGCAGGTTTTCCTGCAGCGGCACGTCTTCATCCCAGTCGGGCGTGACCGCGATGCGCGCGGTTCCGCTGCGCACACTGAGTTTGCCACTCCAGCGACCGACGAAGCGACGAATACCGGCGAGACCCTGCCCACGTCCCTTGTCGCCATGACGGAAGCGCGACATCGCACGCAGCACGGCGTCTTCGAGCGCCATGCCATCGTCCCAGCGATCGCTTTGTCGATGGCTGGGGGAGCTTTCGAGCGACTTTCGGAATCCCATGCCGGCGTCGCACACGGCAATTACGACAACGCGGCGACCCAGGCGGCGTGTGTACTTGTACGTCTGCACGGCAACCCATCCGCCAAGTCCCGCGTGCTCGACGATGTTCTGGCACGACTCGCTGAGTGTCATGCCAAACGATCCAGTCACAGCGGTTTCGAGATTGAGCTGACCGTGCAGAATATCGGCGGCCTTCTGCTGAATGCGACCCACCACGCCGTGCACGTCGTCGCTTTGCACGATCGGTGTGATCTCGAGCAGCACATCGCTTTCATGCGCTTCGCGTGCGCGCGGCACCGAGCCGTGCATGTCGTACAACTCGGCGGCGTAGCGAAAAAATCCGGTGCGCGACCAGTACGACACGGTGTCGGGATTCTCCGGCACCGAAAAACCCATCCGCTGTGCGCGTGATTGCGCAACGCAGAGCAGGGCAGTGAGACCATACGGCGACGCCCAACGCGCGTGGCGCGCGTCGATGAGGATCTTCTCCTCGACGGGCAACGGCGCCAGCTGCTCGATCACCTGCTCGAACGTTTGTTCGTCGAGCGAGGGCGGCACGCTGATGACGGTCGTCACGTGATGCTGAGCTCTCCGCGGAGGTGATTCGCGAGACCAGTGGCCCCACGATGTTCGACATTGCGTGACGCGGCGCGATTCGCCGCCGCCATCGCCTCCGTCAACTTATCACCGGCAAGGAGCCGTGAGTAATGGGTAGCACCCCATACATCACCACATCCGGTGGGATCGCCGGGCCCGTCGACGCGCGGCGGCACACCAGGAATCAGCTCGGTGCGCACGGCACCAAATGCACTCGTTCCACCACGCGGCGATGTGGACAGCGCAGCGTTGTGATGTTTGTGAGGCGCACGATCGTGCAACGTCTCAACACCGGGTGCCGCGAAGTACGCGGCGCCGCGTTTGCCGAGGGTCACGCAGAGGATCGAAACACCGGCGGCCATCGCCGTCGCGGCGAGCGCCATCGCGTCGGGCGCCATCAGGTGCATCTCGTCTTCGTTGACTTGGAGCACGTCAAAACAACCGCACCACGCCGCCACATCCGGCAGGGGACGGGGTGTCCGAAGCCCGTCGGCCTGTACCGCCATCACCAGCATGTGCAGATCGCAGTAGATCGGACCGCTGAAGTGCGAACGAATCAGCTGCGCGGTGACAAGATCGAGTTCCCAACCGCTCAACAGGTTGATGTACAGCGCATCGAGTTGTGCGGCGTCGAGCACCGGCTTGAGTCCAAGCCACGTCCAACCGGGGACGCCGCCGGTGAGATGCTCGCTCCGACGTTCATCATCGAGATAGCGAAGCTCCACGCGATTGTTGGGATAGTTCACCCCAATCAGTCGCGCATCGGGTGCGATGTGCCGTAGGCCATTGCAGAAGAGCTGCGCCTTTTCGACAAGATCATTCCCGACCATGGCGAGCGGCACGATTTCCCACTCGTCGGTGAGCGCCGCATCGAGCGCCGACAACGAGTAGGTAATACCACCCCACTCTTCGATCGGCACGCTGCGCTTATCGCGACCGTGCAGCACATCCCACACAAATGAGCCGATGACGCCGAGGCGCTTGCGGCGCGGCGGCGTGGCGGAGTCTTGCATGAACGTGACTACGCCGGCGGTTGGCCGGTCGTCTGGGCGATAAAGCTGGCCACGGCGCCAACCACACCGGCGGTGCCGGGCAGTGTGCCCGGCACGATGCGGCACGCATCGGATACACTCTTGAATGCGCGACGACGGACTTCCGTGCGGAGCGGTCCGAAGAGCGCTTCACCGGCCTGCGTCACGCCGCCTGCGAGCACGACGACATCGGGATTGAAGATGTTGAGCAGGTTCGCGATGCCGGTGCCCAGGAACTTGGCGGTATCGCGCACGAGCTCGAGCGCGATCGCATCTCCCTGACTCGCGGCCTTGTACACGATTGCCGCGGTGATGAGCGACAGGTCGCCATTCACCATGCCGGGCAACACCGATGGTTCGCCACGCGCCAACGCTTCACGCGCACGACCGGCGATCGCGCTACCGCTCGCGTACGCCTCGAGACAGCCGTAGTTGCCACAGCCGCACTGCCGGCCGTTGAGGTCCACGGTGATGTGGCCGATCTCACCCGCGGCATCGGTCGAGCCGTGATAGAGGCGACGATCCACGATCACACCGCCGCCCACGCCGGTGCCGATCGTAATACCGATCATGTTGCGACCACCGCGACCGGCGCCCAACCACCACTCGCCGTATGTCGCGCAGTTTGCATCGTTGTCGATCTTGACGGGCAACCCGGTGAGCGCGGTCATTTTCGACACCAGCGGGAAGTCGCGCCACTGAAGATTCGGCGCCACGAGCACGAGGCCACGTTCGCGATCCACCGTTCCCGGCGCGCCGAGTCCCACACCCAGAATGTTGTCGCGCGAGATCCCGCCCTCACGCATCGTTGTGTCGATGCAGCTATCGACCATGCGCGCCATGCGCGTCACGACGGCATCGGCGCCTTCACGCGCCAGCGTGGGTTCGGAAGCTTCGCCGTACAAGCGCGAGCCATCGAGAGACATCGCCGACACGACGATGTTGGTGCCACCGAGATCGATCCCGATGACGAACTGAGCGGAGGGGGAGTTCGGCATGTGGATCAAAGTTAATCGGGAGGGGAGGGGGCGCGCCTATCGGCCACTGGGGGCCTTGCTCGACGCTCCATTCAACTTTGTGAGGACGCGCTCCACGGCGGCCGTCGCGGCGCTGTCCTTGCTCGCCTTGGCGCGGTCGAGCGCGTCGGACAGACGTGCTCTCGCCGCGACCGTATCGCCGCGCATGGCATGGACCTCGCCCAGCAGGCGCAGCGCTGTCGCTGACTGCGGACGAAGCTCCACCGCGCGTTTCGCCATGGCGAGTCCAGCGGCGGGATTGACCGCGGCGAGCGTCGGTGACCAGACGAAGAAGGATTCCGGCAACGCCTGGTCGACGCCCGACTCACCCATCAGCGCCGGCGGAAACGCCTTGAGTCTATTGGCCCACTGGCGCTCCATCCCGCGCATCGCGGGCACCCAGGCCGCCGAATCGGCTTTGAACGGATCGGCCATGCGTTCCACGTCGGTCACGGCCATGGAGTACGGCGCGAACACATAGCGCAACCCATCGATCAAGCTGGTGAGCGGCGTCATGCTGTGCGGGTCATCGGGATATCGCCGATGTCCGAAGGAGACGAGTACGGACTTCCGATGCGTCAGCAGCGAATCGAGACGCCGTTCGAATCGCGCGGTGTTGACGTCGATCGGCGCCTCCTCTCCACCACGTGAGGTGAACAGCCGCAAGGGCGTCGTCCGAACCGCGATCGCTTTCGACCACGGGCCAATCAGCGCGCTTTCGTTGAACCACAGCGACGGGCTCATCGCAACGACCGCATTGGCCATCGACGGTCGGGTTCCGGCAACACGCAGCGCCGTGAGCCCTCCGTAGGAGTGACCGGCGAACACCGCGTACGGCGCCGCGCGATACGCCTTCATGACGACGGGTTTCGCTTCTTGCTCCACAAAGTCGAGAAAGCGATCAACACCGCCCGCCGACGGATCGGTCTTTCTCGTGGCGGCATCGGGTGGCGGCGTAAGATCACGCGTCCGGTCGCTGCCGTTTCGCACACCCACGATGATCAGCGGTGGTATCGCGCCACGCGCGGTGAGAAAACGAACATTCGCGATGGCCGCACCAAACTGCGCCTTGTCGCCAGCATCGAGCAGCCACAATACCGGATACGCCCGCGTCTCCTTGTCATAGCCATCAGGCACAACGACAAGCAGGTGCCGCTCCTCCTTCAGAATCGTCGACGAGAACACGTGATCGCGCCACGGCGTGCTTTCGGCGGGCATCACCGACTGCGCAAGCATCACCGCTGGGGTCAGCGTGATCCCGAAAAACGCTCGAAACGTCTGAACGACTCTCACCGTCATCTCTCCGCAGGAGTGCAACGAATATCCTCCGCGGGCCGACCGTCCGTCAACCGCCGTTTTGGGCGTGCGAAATCGATGGACTAGTTGGGGAAAACAGCGGGCTAACTGCTCGGGCGCGCCGTTGGCGCGCGAAAACAGCAGGACTGACTGGAAAACAGCAGGACTAAGCGCGTGTACATACAAAGTCCTGCAGTTTTCCTGAAGTGGTCCTGCACTTTTCGCGCTGCGTAGCAGCGCCCAATTTTACTCGCAGTAATCCCAACCAGTCCTGCCGTTTCGCAGGACATCCATACGCAACAGCGCCCAGGATTGAGCGATCCGTCGGTAACGCTATAGTCGAACCAACTGCACCAACTCCGAAGCGACCGACGCGGAAGACAACTCGCGCATGCATTTCCAATGACCCAGTGGACACTGCTGCGGTCCATGCGCATGGCACGGACGGCACGCCAATCCCTCGATACCCAGCACCACTCGCTGATCAGCAAGCGGGCCAAACCCGAAGGCCGGAATCGTCGGGCCGAACAGTGCGACCGTCGGCGTGTTCATCGCGCTCGCCAGATGCAGTGGCGCTGAATCGTTTGTGACCAGTCCGCGCACGCGTGATAGCAGTGCGGCCGATCCGAGCAGCGACAATCGGCCAGTCGCATCAACGATCGGCGGTCCTCCGGCTTGAGCCACCGCCGCGCCAATCGCCGCAGCGAGCGGCGAGTCGCCGGCCGCACCGATCACCACGACTCGCGCACCCGCCGCCGCGCGCGCGAGCTCACCGGCCAACGCGTCGTAGCTCGGCCAGCGCTTCGTCGCCCACACGCTGCCGGGGGCAAGCGCGATCAGCCGCTCGTGAGCGCCAACATCCGCGAGCAGTGCATTCACCGCCGAGTGCTCGGCGGCGCCAGGAAACAATGCGGGGCGAAGCGAAGGCAGGGAGGCATCACCTGGCGCCGAGGCGAGCTGCCACAATCGCTGCGCATGGTGCGCGGACTTCGCGTACGGCACGCGACGCGTGTACAGCAGTTTCCCGCTGCTTGTATCAAATCCCACGCGTTCGCGAATGCCGGCAAGTCGCGCAATCGCCGCGGTGCGCATCGAACCCTGCGCCATGAAGGCGCGCGTCGCACCGGTCGCGGCCAAGGCGCGCGCAACGCGCCGAATGCCGCCCAATCCGCGATCGGCGCCGCGCTTGTCGAACACAATCACGCTCGCGACCGCCGGATGATTCGCGAGTACGCCCGCATTCGCCGGCGTTGCCACCACATGCACCGGACCCTCACGCGCCAACCGATCGAGCAGTGGCGTCGTGAGGATCATGTCACCAAGAAAACTGGTTTGGAGGACGGCGCTGGTGACCACAGGGACTGATCAGTGAGTGGGTTGGTGAGTTTGAGTTGAGAGCTCTGGGTTCGCGAACTCCAAACCCCATACCCGAACCCCAAACCCAGAGACCGATCAGTTCCAGTCGTCAGTCCACCTGCAGCACGGCCAGGAACGCCTCCTGCGGAATCTCCACGCTGCCGACCTGCTTCATGCGCTTCTTACCTTCCTTCTGCTTCTCGAGGAGCTTGCGCTTACGCGAGATGTCGCCGCCGTAGCACTTCGCGAGCACGTCCTTACGGAGCGGCTTCACCGTTTCACGCGCGATGACCTTCTGGCCAATCGTCGCCTGGATGGCCACTTCGAACAGCTGACGCGGAATCAGCTCCTTGAGCTTCTCGGCGACCTTGCGGCCCCATTCGTAAGCCTTGTCCTTGTGCACGATCACGCTGAACGCGTCGATCGCGTCACCGTTGATCAGCATGTCGAGACGCACCAGGTCACTCGAGCGATACTCCAGCATCTCGTAGTCGAGCGAGGCATAGCCACGGCTCACCGTCTTCATCTTGTCGAAGAAGTCGAGAATGATTTCGCCGAGCGGAAACTCCCAGTCGAGCTCCACGCGCACCGTGTCGAGGAAGCGCGTGTTCTTGTAGATGCCACGGCGCTCCATGCCGAGCGTCATGATCGGCCCGATGTAGTCCGACGGGCACATGATGCGCGCACGAACGTACGGCTCCTGCACGTCGTCGATCACGACGGACGGAGGCATCAGCGCCGGATTCTCAACCAGAAGCTCCGTGCCATCCGTCTTGGTGACGTGATACTCCACGCTCGGCACCGTGGTGACGAGATCGAGGTCATACTCACGCTCCAACCGCTCCTGCACGATCTCCATGTGCAGTAGCCCCAGGAAGCCGCATCGGAAGCCGAAGCCCAACGCCGTGGACGTTTCCGGTTCGTACTGCAGCGACGCATCGTTGAGCTTCATCTTCTCGAGCGCGTCGCGCAGTGTCTCGTACTGCGTCGTGTCGGTCGGGTAGATACCCGCGAACACGAACGACTTCACTTCCTGATAGCCGGGCAGTGCCTCAGGCGCGCGATTGTCCTTGTCGAAGATCGTGTCGCCCGCTCGGGTTTCGCGCACCGAGCGCACCGCGGCGAGCACGTAACCCACTTCACCGGCGCGCAGCACATCGGTGGGCACCTGACGCAGCTGCAGGTAACCCACTTCGGCCACTTCGTAAACGTTGTCCGACACGCCAAAGGTGATCTTCATGCCTTTGCGCAGTTCACCGTCCACGACGCGAATGCTCGGAATGGCGCCGCGATACTTGTCGTAGTACGAGTCGAAGATGAGCGCGCGCAGCGGGCCGGTGAGATCGCCCTTGGGCGACGGCACACGCTTCACGATCTCTTCGAGCAGCTCCGGCACGCCCGTACCTTCCTTGCCGCTCACGCACAGCACGTCTTCCGGCATGCAGCCGATGAGATCGACCACTTCCTGACGACGCCGTTCCGGCTCCGCACCGGGCAAGTCGATCTTGTTGAGCACCGGAATGATCTCGAGCCCGGCGTCCATCGCAAGGAACAGATTCGACAGCGTCTGGGCCTGAATGCCCTGCGACGCGTCCACGACCAGGATGGCGCCTTCGCACGCCGCGAGCGACCGCGAGACTTCATACGTGAAGTCCACGTGGCCCGGGGTGTCGATCAGGTTGAGCTCGTAATTCTCGCCGTCGCGTGCTGCATAGCTCATGCGCACCGCGTTCAGCTTGATCGTGATGCCCCGCTCGCGCTCGAGATCGAGGGTATCGAGCACCTGCGACTTCATTTCGCGCTTCTGCAGCGTGCCAGTGACCTCGATCAGACGGTCCGCGAGCGTGGACTTGCCATGGTCGATGTGCGCGACGATACAGAAGTTGCGGATGTGGCTGAGCTTCAAACGGACGTCCTGGATTGGGCTGATTGGTACAGCCTTATAAGATAACGGGGACGGGGGCGGTCGATGTACCCCTGGTTCGGAGTTGGGCTGGCACTGTTAACCCCTTGTACAGACCGGGATGATGGGTAACAGTCAGACCGGGATGATGGGTAACACTGG
>CBHWDN010000006.1:0-184781 GCA_966112585.1 uncultured Gemmatimonadaceae bacterium | reverse complement strand
CGCTGAAGGGGCAGAAAGCAGAACGGGGCGTCACCCGGTGAGGTGACGCCCCGTTCTGTTTGCACGCGCGGTGCGCCATGGCGCGGTGCGCGTAACGCCGACCGGTCTGCGACCGGTCGTCCTGCTAAGCCTAGCGCGGCTTTTCCAGCGACGCGAGGATCGACTTCGCGCGGCTGTTATCCGGATTCGCCTGAATCGACTCCTTCATCAACGCGACTGCCGTTGTCGTGTTCTTGCGATCCTGCTCTTCGAGCGCACGGCTGAGCAGCATCATCGACTTGAGCTGATTCGGGCCCTTCGCACCAACGATCATCCCTTCGCCGCCCGCGCTCGCCGAACGCGCCGGCAACTTGAGACCGCTATTCACGGCCTTGCCAAGGTCGGTCAGCATCGTGAGCATCGCATCGGCCTTGCCCGTCACCGACGTCGCATACTCGAGTTCCGACGTTTCGGTGTTGATCGCGCGCACATCCATGCGCATGGTGCCCTTCTGATCGATCACGAACGAACCCATGAGCATGTGCAGCGCGCCGAGCGTCTTGCCGAGCTTCGCTGCGGTGCCCGCTTCGACGCGATTGCTCGCGCCAAGGTTCTGCTCTTCCAGTAACGCCTGCAAACGATCGCGTTCAACGACGCGAATGTTGGTGTTGCCCGACATTTCGGTGATCAGCATTTCAGCGAGCCCCTTGCTGAGGGGTGCGTACTCGGCGTTGTTGCCGATTGCGCCATTCGTGAAATACATCACCGCAACGGTGGGCTTCTGCGCTTGGGCAGCAGGCGCGAACAACGGCAGCGCCGTCGTGGCCAGTAGCACGGCCGCACGGGCCACCCGTGCGAACGATACGGTTGACATGCGATATTCTCCGCGGAGTGGGACGCAGAAACATTAACGCTTTTCCGGCGGTCTGGCGGCACTATGGCAAAGATCTGTCCCGTCTGTAGCAACGAGTTTACTGATGAGAGCGCTTTCTGCCCGGCCGATGGGTCGACGTTGCGCTCAAAGGAAAGCGAAGCTGGCGACCTCGTCGGGCAGGTGATCGCCGATCGCTATCTCGTTCAGAAGAAGCTCGGCGAAGGCGGCATGGGCGCCGTGTATCTGGCCAAGCATGTCCGCCTGCCCAAACAGGCCGCGATCAAAGTGCTGCGGCCGGAGATGCTGGCAGACTCGGCCAGTGTCGCGCGCTTCAATCAGGAGGCGGCGAACGCGAGCCAGATCGAGCACGAAGGTGTCGCGCGGGTCTTCGACTATGGGGAGACCGCCGACGGCATCGTCTATCTCGCCATGGAGTTCGTAAAGGGCCGTTCACTGCGCGACGTCCTCGACCAGGACGGTGCGCTGTCGCTTGAAATGACCGCGGCCATCGTGCGCCAGGTCGCTGGTGGCCTCGACGCCGCTCATCGATTGGGCATCGTGCACCGTGATCTCAAGCCCGACAACATCCTGGTCGCGGAAGACGACGGCAGCGGCGATGTGCGCTGCAAGGTCGTCGACTTTGGCATCGCCAAGGCGATCGGTTCAAACGCGAGCGGTCAGGCGCTCACTCGTACCGGCATGGTGGTGGGCACGCCCGAGTTCATGAGCCCCGAGCAGCTGCTGGCCGGCGAGCTCGATCATCGCAGCGATGTGTACGCGCTCGCGCTCGTCGCATATCAGTGCCTCACGCTCGATCTGCCCTTCGATTTGCGTGCCCCCGATCGCGGCATGACGGCGCGACTGGTGTCGCAGCCGCGCGGCCTTGCGATCGTGCGCCCCGACCTGCCGTGGCCGCCGGCGCTGCAGAAGGTCTTCGACCAGGGGCTCGATCGCGATCCGGATCAACGTACGCCGAGTGCCGGCGCCTTTGCCGACGCGTTCGACGAAGCGGCTACTGTCGCGCTGGGCGGAAAAAGGGCGACCAAGAGCAAGACACAAAGCGCCGCGGCTGCAGCGAAGGCCGCGGCCAACGCGGCCACGATTGCTGCTCCGGCGCCGTTCACTGCGCAGGGGGCCAAGGCGAAGTCGGGATCGGGTGCGATGATCGGCATTGCCGCCGCGGTGCTGCTGTTCGGTGGCGGCGGTGCATGGTGGTTCATGGGCCGCAACGCGAGCGCTGCGCCGTCGAGTGAAGTCGCGTCGGTACCTGACAGCACCGCCACCACAACAAGCGGCACGGGCACGAACGGTGCGCCGTCAAGTCAGGTCGCATCACCATCGAATGCGCCGGTGACGACGAAGACGCCGTCGAGCACACCGCAGGCCGGTTCGTCCCAACGGGCGACCTCGGGCGCTGCGAACGATGCACCTTCACCACCAGCCGCTGTGTCACCAGCACCGAACCCAGCGACAGTTCCTGTTGCGTCGAACGGAGGCGCGGCGGCGCTTCGCTCGCTCGATAGTCTCGATCGGGTGGTGAAGCGCGCGCTGGAAGCAGATGATGGAAAGAGCTTGGCGGCGGACGCCGTACCTGAACTCCGTCGGCTGCTCACGCGATTGCCTTCGGCGACCGACAGCGCTTGGGCATATCTACGTCTTACCGAGTCGTACATGGTGCTCGAAGACAACCGAGCCGCATGCCTCTCGTTGCAGTTGGCACGACGCAACGCGAACGCGAGCGCGCAGATTGGCACCATTACGAGATACGAAGGCATGCTCTCGTGTAAGTGATCCCCCAATCATCTGGCACAACCAGAACGGGGACGCACATCATTCGATGGCGTCCCCGTTTTGCTTTGCAGTGACACGCGACATAATGAGCTTGTTGGTCTCTTGGGTCCCATCCGCTGTCCGTGTTCGCACCGGCGCAGCACCCTCGCCGTGTCCTCGCGGCATCCCCCTTCCCTTACGCTCCCGTGTCCCCACTCTCTCGCCTTCGCGAGCGCATGACATGGCGCACGATCAGCCGCCGGCTGACGTCGGCCATCGTGCTGCTCGCGATCCCCTTGGCGACACCACTCGTCGCCCAGTCCACCGGCACTATCAGTGGTCGTGTCGTGGATGCCGACAACGGACAAGCCGTCGCGGCCGCACAAGTCACCATCTTCGGTACTCAGCTCGGTAGCAGCACGGGCGACGATGGTCGCTTCACACTCCGGAACCTGCCCAGCGGATCGCAGACGGTCGTCGTGCGTCGCATTGGCTATCAGCAACAGCAGCGCACGGTAGTGTTGCCCGCCAACGGCACGCTCACCGTGGACTTTTCGCTCGTGAAGGCCAGCGTATCGCTCGCCGGCGTGGTGGTCACAGCCGTTGGTGAAGAGCGCAAGAAGGAAGTGGCCAACGCGATCACCACCGTTGGCGCCGCCGATTTCGAACGCGCCGGCGCAGGCAACACGGCGCAGATTCTCGCCGGTCGCTCAACGGGTGTCACCGTGTTGCAGAACGGCGGTACACCCGGCGCGGGTGCAACGATTCGCTTGCGTGGCGTGAACTCCATCACGCAAGGCAACCGTCCGATCATCTACGTCGACGGCATTCGTATCTTCAACGGCAACTCACCCACCGGTGTGTCGTCGCGTCAAAGCGTATCGCCCTTGAGCGATATCGCGGCCGCTGACATCGATCGCATCGAAGTCGTGAAGGGCCCCGCTGCCACCACGCTCTACGGCACCGAAGCCTCCGGCGGCGTGATTCAGATCTTCACCAAGCGCGGCAAGGATGGCGCAGCGCAGTGGAATCTCGATGTGAATTCGGGACTGAATCGCATGGGCGCGTTCGGCGCGAAGGGCGACCCGACCGGCATGTTCGTCAAGCAGTGTCGCGGACCGGATGTCGTGGATGCGAACGGCGTGGCCTTTGAAGATCCGACCTGTCCGAAGAGTGGTTCGTGGCTCAAGGATGGTTATATCGGGCGCTACAACCTCGGTGTGCGCGGCGCGAGCGGCGGCATCAGCTACAGCATCTCCGGCAATCTCGAAAACGAGGAAGGCGTCCTGCGCGTCGGTAGCAACAGGACGGGCGGCTTGCGCGCGAACCTTGGCTTCACGCCATCGAAAACCGTCACGTTGTCGGTGAACTCGAGCTGGCAGCGTCGCAATACGGCCATGGTGAGCGACGGTAACAGCTCCGACGGCTTCCTGCTCAACGTGTCGCGCGGACCCGGCTCCAACTTCAAGGGATCAGGCTGCAGCAATACGACGGTCATTTGCGTCGTGAACGACACGATGTTCTCGAAGGGCAACACCATTCAGGGCGATCACTTCATCGTTGGCGGCACGGCGAGCTGGAATCCGATTACGCCGCTCACGAATCGCGTGTCGATCGGCATCGACTACAACAACAACGATCAGCGCACGATCAATCCCTTCGGCTATCCGCGCACGCCAACGGGTCAGTACTTCCAGACGCTCTGGAATCGCCAGCTGATCACGGTGGACCTCGTCAGCACCTGGAAGCAGAACGTCGGTACGAACTTCAGCACCAGCACGTCGGTTGGTGGCCAGCTCTTCGACAGTCGCTTGAACAGCACCGACCTGCAAGGCGACAACTTTGCCGGCCCCGGCTTGCCCACGCTGCTGTCGGCATCGCTCCGCCAGATCACCGACGTCAGCCAGCAGCGCGTGATCAACGCCGGCTTCTTCGCGCAGCAGATGATCGGTTGGCGCGATCGACTCTTCGTCACCGGCGGCGCGCGCGTCGACGGCAACAGCGCCTTCGGCAAGAGCTTCGGTCTGCAGACGTATCCGAAGGTCAGCGTGTCGTACGTGATGTCCGACGAAGCCTACTGGCCGCTCAAGTTCGTTGAGACATTCAAGCTGCGCGGTGCGATCGGCGAATCGGGTAAGGCACCCGGCGCATTCGATGCGACGCGCACGTGGAACCCGGTCGCTGCGGAAGGCGGTCTCTCGGCGTTCACGCCGGGTCAGCTCGGCAACCCGAACCTCGGCCCCGAGCGCACGCGCGAAAGCGAAATCGGCTTTGACGCCGGTCTGTTCAATGGCCGCCTGGGCCTCGTGCTCACCGCGTTCAAGGCGCGCACGAACGACGCGATTATCAACGTCGCGTATCCGCCGTCGCAGGGCTTCGCGACGAACCAGCCGGAGAACGTCGGCGTGATTGCGAGCGCCGGAACGGAAATTCAGGTCACGACGAACTTCCAGCCGGCGCCGTGGGCGCGCATGGACTTCCGCCTCCAGTACTCGAATCTCTCGGGCAAGGCGGTGGATCTCGGTGGGCGGATCATCACCATCCAGGCGCTTTCGCGCAGCAACGTGCAGGAAGGCTTGCCGTTGCCGGCGTACGTGGGTCGCAAGGTCATGAACCCGAGCGAGTTCGCCGCACCGATCGTGCAGGACACGCAATTCATCGGGGCGACCTACCCCACGAAGCTCATCAACCCGTCGTTCACGCTGACGCTGTTCAACAACCTCACCGTGGAAGCGGTTGGTGAATGGCAGCTCGGTGGTCACTTGCTCAACGCGATCGGCTTCACGAATGCCGGCCTCAATATCTGGCAGCCATGCTACGCCGCGCAAAAGGCGCTGCGTGCCGCCGCCGCCGGTGATGCCTCGGCGCTCAACACCGTGAAGGCCGAAGATCGTGCAAAGTGTGCGATCAACGCGGCCGATCGTGACTTGAGCTACTGGGTCGAGAACGCCGACTTCTTCAAGCTTCGCAACCTGTCCGTGAGCTATGACGTGCCCACGAAGTTCGTGCCGCATGGCCGCCCGCTCACCCTGCAGCTCGCCGGTCGCAACCTGTTCCGCAGCACGCACTATCAGGGCTCGGATCCAGAAGTCGCCGACCAGGCGACGAGCGTTTTCTCCCGTCGCGACTACTACAACTTCCCGCCCTATCGCACGTTCCTCTTCAGCGTGAGGACGAGCTTCTGATGTCCAAGACACTCAACTTCCCTTCGCGCCCGCGTACGATGACCGTTGCTGGTCTCGCCGCGGCGGCGCTGCTCGGCGGGTGTGACATGAAGGTCACCAACCCGGGCCCGGTGCTCGACGAACAACTCAGCTCGGCCGCGGCCGTGCCAGCGCTCGTCAACGGCATGGGTGGCGATCTTTCCAACGCCATCGGCAATTTCCTCACGCGCGGCGCGCTCTCCGGTTTGGAGCTCGTGCACTCTGGAAACTTCCAGGCGGAGCGTCAGTTCTTCATTGGCGTGGTTCGTCCGGAGGACGTGAACGGCGACTGGGCGCGCATGCACACGGCGCGGTGGGTTGCCGAGAACGGCATTGCGCGCATGAAGACCGTGTTGGGTACGGCGTTCGAAACCAACACCAACACACCGCGGGCGTACGTCTACGCTGGCTTCGCCAATCGTTTCCTTGGCGAGAACGTCTGCGAGACCACGATCGACGGTGGACCGAAGATGCCCAACACGGAGCACTTCGTTCGTGCCGAAAGCCTGTTCACACGCGCCATCACCATTGCGACCGCGCAGAACAACACCGCGTTGCTCAACGCGGCGCGTGCCGGTCGTGCCCAGGTGCTCGCCGATCAGGGTAAGTGGACCGAAGCCGCCACCGATGCAGCGCTCGTACCGGCGGCGTTCCGTCACAACGCGATCTTCTCCACCAACACTGCACGCGAGAACCTCGATCTGGCCAACCAGACGATCACGCGTCGTGAGGTGACGGTGTGGAATACCGTGTGGGTGGCGGATCGCGATACACGCACGCCGTACGACACGGTGAAGACCAGCAGTGGCGCAATCATGACCGGACAGGACGGCACCACACGCTTCTTCCGGCAGCGTAAGTACACCACGCTGGGGGATCCGGTCGCGTTGGCAAAGGGCACGGAGATGCTGCTCATCCGCGCCGAAGCTGCATTGCGCGCGAACGATCTCACGAACGCGATGAGCTTCATCAACCAGGAGCGGGCGACGTCGTCGCTGACGCCGCTTACCGCTACCACCATCGATCAGGGGTATCAGCATCTGATGCGTGAGCGTGGGGCGGTGCTGTGGCTCGAGGGTCGCCGCTGGTTCGACCTCAAGCGTTGGTTGGCTGAAGGCAAGAACACGTCGCTGCAGGGACGCAGCCTGTGCATGCCGATCAGCCAGGAAGAGGCGGGATCGAATCCCAACTTGCGCTGAGTCTTTGTAGCCGAGCAGTCAACGGGCCCGACGGCGAGCGTTCGCCGTCGGGCCCGTCGCGTTGGATCAACCAGAATTCATCTGAATCGAATGGTCACAGTCGAGCAGCGTGGCAGTATCCTTGCTTCCGTGTTGGGCTCTACTCGCATGGAGCGATGCTGTGCCAGATCTCGCCGATGTCGCGCGCGAACGCGATACGATCGACTACGAGCCGTACGCTCTTGTAACCGGTGCGTCCCGGGGAATAGGTCTCGCGCTCGCGAAGGAACTCGCCGCGCGTGGATTCGATCTCATGATCGTTGCCGAAGACGCTGCAATTCATAGCGCCGCACACCTGCTTCGTGACACCGGCGTGGCGGTATATCCCATTCGCGCCGATCTTCGTACCACTGAAGGTGTCGACGTCGTTGCGGCAGCACTGCGTTCTGCCAACGCGCCGCCCGCGGTTGCCGCGCTCAACGCGGGGGTTGGTGTGAACGGCGCCTTCGTCGAGACATCGCTTGTCGATGAGCTCGACCTGTTGCGATTGAACGTCGTGTCGGTGGTGCATCTTTCAAAGCATGTGCTGCCCATGATGGTCGGCGCAGGACGTGGTCGCGTGCTCTACACGGCGAGCGTCGCCGCCGATCTGCCGGGACCGTTCATGGCCGTGTACGCCGCGTCGACATCCTTCGTGCTCTCATTCGCGGAAGCGGTGCGCAATGAGTTGAAGGACACCGGTGTATCGATCACCACGGCCTTACCTGGGCCAACCGACACCGACTTTTTTCGACGTGCAGGGATGTTGGACACCCGCCTCGCGCAGGGGCACAAGGACGATCCGGCGCTCGTAGCGCACGACGCCCTTGAAGCGCTCTTCGATGGCGCCGATCAGCGAGTGACCGGATCCTTCCGCAACAAGCTCATGGACACCATGGCTCATCTCGCGTCAGACGAAACCAACGCCGCCGTACACCGTCGCATGACCGAACCCGGAAGCGGGCATTCTGAGAGCAGCGCCCGTTAGCGCAGTACCAGTTAGCGTCGTGGCAGTTAGCGTCGTGCCAGTTAGCGCAGTCCCAGTTAGCGCAGTTAAGGAGTCCCGCCGCGATACTCGCAGCCCGACGTACATGTCTCACGCACGACCACGGCGCTCAGCGCCGGAAGCGTGGGCTTGAGTCGGTCCCAGATCCACACCGCGAGTCGCTCGCTGGTGGGATTCTCGAGCCCTTCGATGTCATTCAGGTAGTGATGATCCAGCTGATCATAGATCGGCTGGAAGATCCGCTTCACATCTGCAAAGTCCTCAACCCATCCGAGGGTCGGATCGAGCGGACCCCTGAGGCGAATCTCGATGCCGAACGAGTGACCATGCAAACGAGCGCATTTGTGACCCGGCGGCACATTCGGCAGCCGGTGGGCCGCTTCGACGGTGAACTGTTTGTAGATCTCGACCAAGGACATGACCCAAAGATAGCGCCATTGGTCCCGGGGGGAGTCGCTGCCAGAGGGGAAACGCTACGTTTCTGTGGGTATGCGTCCCGCTCGTTTCATTCGGTTTCTCCTGCACGCGGCGGCCCTCGCTGGAATCAGCGGCGCCGCTGGCGCACAGGAATTCACGCGGCAGGAGGTCCTTGTCGCGCAGTTCCGGAGCGACACCGCCGGCGGACTCCCGGCGCAGGCGCGCGAGCTGGTGAACCTGACCCGCGATCGACTCGGCAAGCTGCTCGAGAAAGGGTCGGCGCATTCGGTCGAAGGCTACAAGATTGCCAACCTCTTTCAGCGAAGTGACTTCAGCAAGAAGTTGCTGCTGAGCGATGCTGAGCTCCGCGTGATGGCGACGGAGCTTCGCGCCGACGAGACCGTCTTTGGACGGCTCGCCCGACAGGATGGCGGCTTTGTCGTCAGCGCTCGAATCGGCCGACTGCGAAGCTGGGGGCTGCAGCAACCGCTCCCTGCTGTGCGCGGTGCGACGCTGCCGGTGCTCGCCGATCTGCTGTCGGCCGAAGTCGTCAAGGCGCGCGCGCAGATGACGTCGCTCCGCCGGTGCGAAAACGCTCTGCTCAGGGGCGATCGCACAACAGCGGTTCGTGAGGCCGAGCGCGCCATTCGCGCCTACCCCAACGCCACAATCTCGCGCGACTGCATGATGAGCGCGCTGCTCGACGGCAGCGGAGATGCCCGCACGCTGCTCGCCATCGCCGACACGACACTCGGCATCGACAGTACCAACACCGTTGCCGCCGTGACGCGCGCGCAGTCGCTCGAAGCGCTCAAGCGCACGGTGCCCGCGGTGCAGGCGTGGACTCGCGTCTACACGCTGCATCCCGACAGCCTGCCATTGGCCACCACGGCCACCGAGGCGTTGCTGCGGTTGCAGGAGCATCAGCAAGCGCTGCGACAGATTCGCGCCCTGCAGGCGCGCTTTGGCGCCAGCGCCGAGTTCCGCCGCCTCGCTTTTCGCGCGCACACATCGCTCAGTCAGTGGAATGTCGCCGTTTCTCTCGGTGACACACTCGAGCGCGACGATCCCACTTTCCGCGCCGATTCGAATTACGTCACGCGCTACCTCGAGGCGTTGCGACAGGTCGGTGACACACTCACGGCCATTGAAATTGGCGCGCGCGCCGTGCGACGTCATCCGGGCGACTCGCGCATCTACATGCAATACCTGCAGCTCATCAACGCCGAGCAGCCGGCGGCACTGCCTCGTGCACTCACCCGATTTCCGGCGGTGCCGGAGTTCCGATTGCTTGCCGCCAACACCGCGCGCCGGGCCGGAGATCGCAAGGCGGCGATTCAAAACACGCGCGCAGCCGTCGAACGCGACTCGGCGGTGCTGCAGCCCTATCTCGCGCTGGCTGAGGACTATCTGCAGGAGCAGCACGCCGATAGTGCGGTACGTGTACTGCAGCGAGCGCCACGCGGAAGCGACGACGTCGATCGACTTCGCAGCTACGCGCTCGCACGCGGCGTGTCACTCCTGCGCGCTGCCGGCAGCGACTCCGTCTCGCCGCAACAACAGGCCGCGGTGGCGATGCTGACTCTGGCCGATTCCCTGCGCTCAGGCGATGACTCGCGCGCGGTCGTAGCCGCAGCCTCGTTGCAGCAGGCGCGCGCGCAATTGATCGAGGCCGGACGCACCAAGTCCTGCACCGATCTCGCACCGATGGACGCGAGCCTCGCCATGGCCGCTACGGCCATGGCTGCCGGCATCGGCGATGGCGCAAGCGCCGGTGAGATTCGCTCGGCGTTGGCTGCGATGCAGGGCGCCGGCGAGCAGGCGCGCAAGCAGTACTGCAAGGACCGGCCGCGCAGCTAGCCAGCGTGCATCGGCCCGAGGCATTAGCCTTGAGCATGATCGAATTCTCCAAGAGCGCACGCGCGCGCATCCTGCTTGCGCCTTTGGTCGCAACATCGGCGTTCATCGCTGCCTGCGCGAAAGCGCCGGCGCCGGAAGCGGCCACACCCGCGCCGGCCGCTGTCGAACCAGTCGCACCCGCGGCAGCGGTTGACGGACTTTCCAATGAATTTCACGAGTCCTTCGCCAAAGCCGATGCTCGCGCTCGCGCGGTGACGTACTGGATGCAGTGCGTGGCCACGCTGCAGCGCCTGCGTTCCACCGGCGCATTCGGTGCGTCGTCGAACGCGCCGCGCGCGCTCTTCTGCGAACGCACCAATGATGGTGTGCCGGTTGGCGGTGTGTACGACATTGACAGCACGTACCGCATCGTTCGCCGTTTGACGGTGGTCCGTCTCGATGGCGCGCGTCCCAAGTACACCGACGCGCTCGACACCGCACGCATTGCGCGAGCAGCGAAGCTCGCACGCGATGTCTCGAAGTCCATCACGCCGGTGTGGACCAAAAAGAACCATCCGTTCTCGGTCGTCCCCATCGTGATCGGCGATGCCGTGGAAGCCTGGGTGATGCCCCGCGCGAATAAGGCTCGCAGCTTTGTCACCGGTGGCGACGTGGGCTACAGTGGCGCGGGCGACGCAACGCCGGCTGTGATTGAAGATCGCAGCGCGACATGGACGCAACTCACCCTGCCAGCAACGGGTGCCCTCACGATCTACAGCAGCG
The DNA here is from genome assembly GCA_966112585.1 of uncultured Gemmatimonadaceae bacterium. Taxonomy (GTDB): domain Bacteria; phylum Gemmatimonadota; class Gemmatimonadetes; order Gemmatimonadales; family Gemmatimonadaceae; genus Gemmatimonas. Next base: position 173,693 of record CBHWDN010000006.1, on the reverse strand, counting down.
TCCGTGACGTCGCCGCCGTCGCCGACCTCGTTACGGCGCGTTATCAGCATGACCTCGGTCGAGAGGTCACGGTCAGCACTCCCGCCGCCACCAGCACCCTCGTGGCGGGACTCGACTCCACCACGGGTGCACGCATCGTGTGGAAGCACACGCCAAGGAAGCCGTAACGATGTCGATCGCGACTCGCGTTCTGCTGCTCGGTACCGCCGTTTCCGTCGCTGCCTGCGCTGCCGCATCGAGCAGCACGCCAACACCGGCGGCGAATCCGCGCGACGGCGTGCCCGTGCTGATGCCCTCACCAAAGACTGTGGTGTACGGCGGCTACGATCCGGCGGCCACTCCAGCGCTTCGCGTGCGATCAGGCGATGTCGTGGAGATTGGAACAGTCTCCACGTGCGGGACGCGTCTGTTGCAGCCTGGACTCGATAGCGGCACGATCGAGCCGACCATCCGCGCGATTCAAGCGGCCGCACGCGATTCGACACTCAAGCGTGGACCAGGCGGACATGTCCTCACCGGTCCTGTCTATGTGGAAGGCGCCGAACCGGGTGATGTGCTCGAGGTGCGGATTCAGCGTGTCGATCTCGCGATTCCATTTGCGTGTAATTCGTTCGGTCCACGCAGTGGATTCATTCCGGAAGAATTTCCGGGTCAGTCCAAGTCGCGCATCGTGCCGCTCGATCTCAAGCGGATGGTCGGGCATTTCTCCGACTCGCTCGGTATCGAAATTCCGCTTCGTCCATTCTTTGGCAGCATTGGTGTCGCACCGCCACCCGCCAAGGGTCGCATCAACAGCGCACCGCCGGGGATGCACGCCGGCAATCTCGACAACAAGGAGATGGTCGCCGGTACCACGCTGTACATCCCCGTGAATGTCGCCGGGGCACTGCTGCTCGCGGGCGATGGACATGCAGCACAGGGAGACGGCGAAGTCGACATCACCGCGCTCGAAACCGCGCTACGCGGTCGCTTTCAGCTGGTGGTGCGCAAGGACATGAAGCTCACCTGGCCGCGTGGTGAAACGCCCACGCATTGGATCGCGATGGGCGCCGACAGCAATCTCACCATCGCCACCAAGATCGCGGTAAAGGAAGCCATCACGCTCTTGGGCGACGTTAAGCACATGACGCGCGAAGACGCCTACATGCTGGTGAGCACCGGGTGCGATGTGCGCATCACTCAGCTCGTCGACGGGACGATGGGGGCGCATGTCATGATTCCCAAGGCTCTCTTCGTTCGCGAGCGCGCGGAGAACAGCAACCGCTCTCGCGGAGAGCGCGGAGAACAGCGGACATATTGAGTCGGACCGCGCCCTCCGCCCTCCGCGCTCCGCGCTCCGCGTCCTCCGCGAGAGCAGTCGCAGTACCTCCGCGCCCCTCGCTGCAGCGGGCTACGCCCGCTGCAGATAAGGAATCTCAGGAAACGCCGGTAGCCCCGCCGCCTCAGCGACTGCGGTGAGCCCTTCGCGCGTGTGAAACTCCATCCCGTCGCGATCAACCAGCACCGCGCCGGGATAGTGCCGCGCTAATCGACGAAACTCGGCGTCGATGAGCTGAAAGCGCTCGATCATGCGCGCCACATGTTCATGCGGGCGGCGCCGCATCTTGATGTGCTTCTCGATCGTGTCGGTGCTCGACGTGAGCACCACCGTATGATCGGGGCTCCACGACTCGCCGATGCGCACGACATCGCGCAGCGCGTCATGCACTTCCGACGGATACTCGGCGATGTGCGCTTCGAGCGTGATCTGCGCGCCCTCGATCAACACCACGACGTCAGGGCCGTCATGTGTCAGCGCGTGTCGATAATTCGCGTCGTACAGTCGCGCGAAGTATTCGGTGACACCGACCGGATTGAGTCCGGCTTCAATGTCGGCGAGCACGCGCGGATCCCACACGCCCTGCTCACCTTCCCCGTACGAGCCGTTGCGATAGAGATCGCCCAGCTGACGGACGAGAGTGGATTTGCCGATACCGGGACCGCCCACGATGGCTACGCGCATCGGCGGAACGTAAGCGATCGCGACCGACCTCGCAGTACACAGCGCAGACGACCTCGATGTCGCGACCTGGGTCAAACGCCCCGGGTCATGAAATCCGGGTCAATCGCCTCACGCGGGTTTTTCCAGCTGATCGCATTGTGACCGCACTCCACGACCCGCTGCCCCCTCGGCGGCCCCATTTGGTCACAACGCAGCATCGCATAGAGGAACGTCCCCATGATCTCCATGTCCCGGATCGCCGCAGCTTCAGCTGCCATGATCCTCTTCGCCGCGTGCGGCGGTGGCGATGCCGCCACCGGACCCTCACCTAACCCGAACCCCAATCCCAATCCGAACCCGCAGGCGGCACCGGTATCATCGGTGACGCTCACGCCAAACGCGGCGACCGTCTATACCAGTCGCACCAAAGAACTCGTTGCGGTGTTGCGCGATTCGGCTGGCAACGCGCTCACCGGACGCACGATCACCTGGAGCACGTCGGCGCCGGCGGTCGCGACCGTGAACGGTCTGGGCGTTGTTTCTGGCGTGACGGTTGGCGAGGCCACGATCACCGCCTCGGCCGAGGGAAAGAGTGCACAGGCCACGCTCACCGTGCAGCCCGTTCCCGCGGCGACGGTTGTGATTACGCCGGATTCCACCACGGTGCTGCTCGGCGCATCGATCACACTCACCGCGCAGGTGAAGGATGATCAGGGCGCGAATCTCAATGATCGTGTGGTACGATGGTCGAGCAATACACCGGCGATTGTCAGCATTGACTCCATGACCGGCATCGCAAAAGGCCTGGCGGGAGGCTCGGCGCTTGTCACTGCGACGAGCGAAGGAAAGAGCCGCACGGCACGCATCGTGGTGAATGTGCCAGTGCACACGGTCACGGTGCAGACACCGCTGGATACGCTCGAAGCGTATGACGCACTCGCGCTCGTCGCCGTGCTACGCGATGCGAATCAGAATGTCCTGAATGGTCGCGTGGTGCGCTGGACGAGCTCCAATCCACAGATCGCCTCAGTTGATAGTGTCACCGGTGTTTTGACCGGCCTCGATCGCGGCACGGTGACCGTGACGGCCACCAGCGAAGGCAAGAACGGCACGGCATCGCGAGTGGTCGTCATCAAATACCGCTCGCTTGTCGCGGGAACACAGCATACGTGCGACATTGCCAGCGGTGGCATCGTGTGGTGCTGGGGTCAGAATGGCACTGAAGGTCGCATCGGTCTCGCGCAGCTTGGCAACGAAGTGATTTCGTCGACGCCGGTGCGCGTGTCGAACACGGGGCCGGATGCAATTCGCATGAAGCGACTGGCGAGCTTTGGTCGTCACACCTGCGCCCTTGATGTGAACGGCAAGGCGTACTGCTGGGGCGGCAATGGTTGGGGCGCGCTTGGCGTGAGCACGATTGCGCAAAGCCCGGTGCCGGTCGCCGTCGCTGGCGGCCTCACCTACAAGGACATCGCCGTTGGTTCAGATCACAGCTGCGCGCTGACCAACGCCGGTGCGATGTACTGCTGGGGACACAACGACTGGCGTCAGTTTGCACTCAACACGCCTGCATTGAGTGAGGCGCCCATCGCCGTCGCGCCACAGCTCACGTTCGCCTCGCTGTCCGTCGGTTCATCGTTCACCTGCGCAGTCACGACGGCCAACCAGACGTACTGCTGGGGCTACGACGGTTGGGGCAATCTCGGTGACGCGAAGTCGATCTCCTATGGCAACACCTGGAGTGTCACACCGGCACTCGTCGCTGGCGGTCGCGCCTGGCAGCAGGTCGGTGCTGGTCAGCTTCACAGCTGCGGTTTGACGACCGCTGGCCAGGCTTTCTGCTGGGGCAATAACGGTGGCAAGTTGGGCAACGGGGGTACGGCTGAATCGTCGAATCCGAGTCCGCTGTCGGGCGCACCGACGCTTGCGTCCATCGCGGTCGGTGCGAATCACAACTGCGCGATTGCGACGACCGCCGACGTGTACTGCTGGGGCTTCAACAGCAACGGTCAGGTTGGAGCCGCGGCGTCGGTCGCCGTGATCCGTCCGACGAAGGTTCCTGGGATTACGGCCGCCGAAGTCGCCGCCTCGGGTATCGGCACGGGAAGTGGCTCGCACACCTGCGCCGTGACCGCCGATCGCTTGAGCGTGAAGTGCTGGGGCCGCAACGACACGGGTCAGTTGGGCAATGGTACGACGACTTCGGCAGCGGTCGCGAATGTCTCGCCGCAGCAGGTGCTCGGACAGAAGCCACTCTGATAGCTGCAGGAAAGCAAACGGCCCGGTGCGTTGCACCGGGCCGTTTGCGTTTTGGGGTCGTCTGGAACTGAGAACTGAGCATCGAGAGCTCAGTTACACCGAACCACCTTGCCCGTAGCCTTGCACGAAATCGACGTGCTCGCCGTAGCCCCACCGCCCGTCGAGCTGACCGTGAGTCCGATCGTGAAATTACCCGCCGCAAACGTACGCGTGTACGTAGTGCCCGTACCAGGGCTCGCGCCGCTCGATGTCCACGCGTAGCTCGGCGACGTCGCATTCGTGGTCGCGGTGAACGTGCACGTCGCGCTGTTGTTGCACGACTTGGCAATCGACGCCGTGATCGTTGTGCCACCGCCGCCGCCGCCTCCGGTCGCCGTTGCAGCCTTCACCAGATTCACGCGCCCATACCCGAACTGCGTGTCGTAACCGGCGACGCCGAGATCGTCGGTGTTGTTCAGCAGCGCGTTGCGCAAATCGGTGCCACGGAAGCCCTTGGTCGACGCGAGAACGCCGGCAACACCAGTGACCATCGGCGCCGCCATCGACGTGCCCTGGAAGTACGCGTACAAACCACCGCGCACCGAGCTGTAAATGCCGCCTTCCGGCGAGGTGTTCGAGTACATCTCGCCGCCCGGCGCGCTGATATCGAGACCAGTGCCGCGATTGCTGAAGTAGCTCAATGCACCGGCCCAGTTGAGGGCGGCGACTGAGATCGCATTCGGATCACACGCAGGGCAACTCACCGTGTTGGTGCCATCGTTGCCGGCGGAGGCGATGACCAAGCTGCCCTTGTTCGTTGCGTATAGTATCGCGTCCTTCTCAGCCTGCGATTCAGATGAACCGCCAAGGCTCATGTTCATGGCCACTACACCAGCATCCGCGGCGGCACGAATCGCATTCACGATCGCGCTGGTCGGACAGCCGAGCGCTCCACATACACGCTGCACCAATACCTTCACGTGGACCTGCGACGCCGAGTTTGCCCCGGTAACGCCGGCCACGCCGACATTGGTGCCGGCCATCGTTCCGGTGGTGTGTGTACCGTGATCGTCTTCATCAGTTGGATCACTGTCGTTGCTGTACCAGTCAGTACCGGCGATCAGTGTGCCCGCGGCAAACTCCGGGTGACCAAAGTCAACGCCAGTGTCGATGCTGCCAAGGAGCACGGTCGCGCCGCTCGTCGCGTTGTACTCACCAACGCCGTTTGCGTCGATATCTGCATCACTCGCCGACGGCTTGGACGTCACGATCTGTCCGTTCGACGTGCCCGACGTAAAGATCATGCGCCGCGTGCCGTCGTTGTAAAAACCCCACAACCGATCGTCGATCGTTGGATGCCGCAGATAGTTCGGCTCTGCATACCGCACGCGCGCATCGTTCTTGAGGCGAGCGGCCATCGCGCGTTCGTTGCCGTTCGTGACTTTGAGAATGCCGTACGCGTTGCCTCGACCGCGGCCTTTCACTTCAAGGCCGTTGTCCTGGCCGAGTGCGTCCAGATCGTCGTCATTCACCATGCCGACGATGATTTCGCCGGGGACGACATCTTCAGCTTGCGCTGAAGCCTGCGGCGGAAGGTTTACTGCGCTCGCGACGGCAGCGGTGCTTTCGGTGGCGTTCGGGCTTTCCGAGCACGCCGCGAGCAGCAGCAACGCAGACGCGCCGGCGGCGGCGGTCGAACGGATCGAGCGATTCATGTCTGGACCTTTAGGTAGGTGGGCGCCCCTACGCTAAGAGCTCAGGGACGTGATAGCCAGACACTTGAGTGTGATAGTGCGTCACGCAGCTCGCATGAATTTCACATCATGCTATTCGTCCACAAGCTCGCCGTAGTTGACCGTCAGCTCTTCACCCGCGGCGATATCACGGAGCGCTTCGAAGTACGCGCCGTCATCCACGCTTCGCACGTTCGGCGCCTCAGCGTGATTGAGGTAGAGCGATGCATCGAGCTTTCGGAAGCCGTCACGCGGAATCCAATACTGCTGTGCGTCATACAGGCAGTAGTTCTCGATCAGCGCACGCACGTGCGCCGGCTCCGCCTCAACGATCGCGCGCGGCACCGCCACGAACTCCTCATCACCGACCGGCGGCGAGAACATCTCTCGGCAGCCCTTCGGAATGTCGCACACCGCGAACACACCAACACCGGCAATCGGCGATGGGCGCAGCATCACGTAGCTCTGCGCGCGAATGGCCTCGAGGAAGCGCGTGACGTCGGTCATCTGATAATCACCGTCTCGTGGCCAACTGTATCCCGCTCAACACCGCAATCAGCGCTACAACCAGCCGCACTGTGATCGGCTCCCCCAGCAACACCACGCCAAGAGCTATCGCCGTAATCGGATTGAGCGCGAGAAACACGGCCACGCGAGATGGCGTGGAGCGACGCAGCGCCAATCCCCACAACCCGAATCCGACGGCGCCACCAAGTGTTCCGAGAAAGAGAACTGCCCCCCAGCCGCCAGGAGAGATCGTGCGCGTGTGCGTCACGATACCTTGGGCGAGTGCCAGCGGTGCCAGCGCGAGAGTGCCGGCCAGCATCGACTGTCCTGTGATCACCGCCGAGGAGTAGCGCAGCAGCAACGGCCGCGACCAGACGTTGTAGATCGCGCCACATAGCACGGTCGTGCTTACTTCGGCGTAGCCGATCCACGACGTGGAGTCGGCGGTACTGCTCGCAGAGTGCCAAGGCAACGCGAGCGCGATGCCGCCAAGCGCCAGCAGCTGCCCGCTCACGATGCGCGGCGTGAGCTGCTCCGTGCCGCGAATGGCCGAAAGCGCGAGCGTCACCAACGGATTGGTCGCCACCACCAGGGCCACGGTCGCTGCCGGCAGATGCGTCAGCGACGCGCTGAAACTCCAGGGGAACACACCAAAGAACAGCACACCCAGAATCACCAGCTCGATCCGATCAGCCCGTGGCATCGGCGGAAAGGCGCGACGTCCCAGCATCCCCAGCACGCAGCTGGTCGCAATGACGTAGCGCAGGAACGCCAGGATGACCGGCGTGGTCTCCGGCACCACAAACCGTGTGGCGACTACGGATGCGCCAAAGCAGATGCACGCCACGGTTGCGGCAAGCGCCGCACTACGCTGAGCCGCGGCGGCAGCACGGTCCGCAGTGGCGGATCCAGATTCTGAGGTCACGCGTGGAAGCTATGCGCTCGCACGCCGGAGTTCACGGCTCGATCGCCGCCATCAATCGATCGACATCGAGCAGCAAGCGCACGCTATCACCATATCGGTCTATGCCGAGCAGAAACTCCACACTGACACTGACCTCGAGCGGCGCGAAATCAGGCGCGAGATCAGGCGCGAGATCAGGCGCGAGATCAGGCGCGGACGCATCTGCCACGTCCACGATCTCAGTCACCCGATCGACGCCGAGGCCCACGCGCTTCGAGTCCACTTCAACGACGATCACACAACGCGGATGATGCGCCGTGCTGGTCAACCCGAGCGTTTCGCGCAACGCCACCACGGGAACAACCGTTCCGCGCAGGTTGAGCAGGCCGCACACATTCGCCGGCAATCGCGGCACCCGCGTCACCGAAGGCCAGTCCACCACCTGGCTGACCTTCAACACATCGACGCCGAATTCGTAGTCGCCCAGCCGAAATGTCAGATACTTGCCAATCCGCTTGCCATACTGTGTTGCCGGTGCGTGCAGCGCCGTCAACACGCTTCGAGCAGCTCCGCGTGCTGCGGCATCAAGGGCCCGCCAGTCCGACGCGTTGTTGCGCGAGTCGAACCACTGTTCGCCCCCGACAGACGGAACGAGCGCACCACCTGCTGCATGGCCTGCGCCTGACCGGACAGCTCCTCGGACGCCGACGCCGATTCTTCGGCGCTCGCGGCCGCCGCTTGTGTTCCCGCACTTAGTTGCGAGACCGCCACGTTCACCTGCACGATGCCCTGGCGCTGCTGGTCACTCGCGGCGACGATCGTATTCATGACCGTCGACACCTGACCCGTCCGCTGGGTGATGTCCGCCAGCGCGCTCGAGACGCGCTCCGTCGCGCTCACGCCGGCTACCGCATTCGCCGCACCGTCCTCGATCAACGTGGCGGTTGTCTTGGCCGCTTCGGCCGCACGCAACGCCAGCGAGCGCACTTCTTCGGCCACCACCGCAAATCCGCGCCCAGCATCGCCAGCGCGCGCCGCTTCGACGGCTGCATTGAGCGCCAGCAAGTTGGTTTGGAACGCAATCTCGTCAATCGTGCGTACGATTTTCGTGGTTGCCTCTGAGGACTGCTTGATACGTGTCATCGCATCGGTGAGTTCGCGCAGCCCGGCGTCACCGCGATGCGCGGCCTGCTGCGCGCCTTCGGCCAGTCCCTTCGCAGCGCCGGCGGACTCGGTGGACTGCTGCACCATCGCTTCGATCTCCTGCAGCGAACTCGAAACCTCCTCGATGCTCGCGGCCTGCTGGCTCGTGCCGGCCGCCAACGACTGACTACCGCTCGCGATCGCGGTGGCCGCGCCGGTCACTTGATCGGTCGACGACGATACTCCCACCAGCGCCTGCTCGAGATTCGTGGCTGCCGTGTTGATTGAATGCTTGATCGCCGCATGATCGCCGGCATAGCTCCCCACGACACGCGCCGTCAGATCCTTCTCTGCCAGACGCTTGAGCACGTCTGACGACTCCGTGATGGGCGCGACCACCGCATCGAGGATGTTGTTCACACCCAGCACCAGATCGCGAAACGCGCCCTCGAACTGCTGCGCACTGCCACGCGCCTGCAAGTCGCCGTCAATGGCGTGCCGGTTCAGCGTCGACGCCTCGCTCAGCACATCGCGCACGGTCTGCTGAGTGCGCGTGAAGCTTTCGATGGTTTCGCGCGTTGCGCCAATCATGCCATCGATCGTCCGACCCAATTCGCCGATCTCATCCAACCGCGCAAACTCCAACGGCCGCGTACTCGGCTTGGGTACCACACTCAAGTCACCACGCGACATCGCGGTGACACCGCTGTTCATCTGCGCAATGCACACCGCGCGAAGATTCTCCGCGCGCGTCGCAACTTCACGTAACGGCACCGTGATGTGACGCGAAAGGAAATAGCCCAGCGCGACCGCCAGTACGATGGCGAAAGCCAGGCCGCTCCAGATCATGATGCGACCACGCGCGCCGGCTTTCTCTGCCGACGACACGGCAATCGCCGAGTACACTTCCTGCAGCTTGGCAATCGAATCGGCAGCCGCGGACGTCTCGGTGAACAGCGCAGTCGCGCCCTTCACGGCAGCACCGGCCTCCTCGATCTTCCCCGCCGCAACGAGACCTTCCACGTCACTGACATGCGCACGGTACTGCGAGTATTTCGCGGAGAACGCCTTCCACGCGGCGTCTTCCTCTGTCTCGCGCGGGAGCGGCTCGTAGATCGCGATACCCTTTTCGATGCGCGACGCAATCGCCTTCTGCAATTCGACCGAGTACTGCTCAACCGCCTTCGCATTGTGCTCCGTGGCGGCCGAAGCCAGCTGCGTTTCGCGACGGTGCACATCTGACAGCCCGACGCTCACCAGGCCGATGCCACTCAACGAGGGCAGATAGCCACGACCGATCGTGTCCGTAGCCCGCTGCAGCATGACCATCGAGTAGAGGCTGATGCCGCCTACGGTAGCGACGAGTGCAGCGACAGCGAGAAAGCCGCCAAGCAGCTTGGGTCCAATCTTCCAATTCGCAAACATGAGAGTCGTGGCGTCCGATGTGAGGGGCAGCCGCTGAATGCGGCGCTCCCCCTCGGTATCGGTTACATCGCCATCGACTCGGCGGAACTGTCTAGGGATTGGACAGGTGCCCTACCCTTCCGGCTGTGACAGGCCGTATTCACCCATCTTCTTGTACAACGTCGTACGGGTGATCCCGAGCAAGCGCGCGGCTTGTGAGCGGTTGTGACTCACCATCTGCAGTACGGCCGCGATCTGCCGCCGCTCCGCCGACTGCAGCGACCAGTCGTCCTCGTCGGACGAGCGCCCGGTGCCGTCGCGCCCGGGAAACGCCGACGCCAAATGCGCGAGCGTCAGCTGCGCGCCGGTTCCCGCGCGAACAAAGCCGGCGCTGATCACGTCTCGGAGCTGGGGTATGTTCCCAAGCCACGAGCAGGTCGTGAGCCAATCCAGAGCGGCCGCGTCGAACGTATCCGGACCCTCACCGCCCTCAGTGCGCAGCTGATCCAAAATGCGCACGGCCAGCGCGCCGATGGCATTGCTCCCTCGCTCGCGCAACGACGGCACGGCGATCGGCAGTACGGCAAGTCGCTGGTGCAGCGTCGTGTTGAGGAGCCCGGCGCGCGCGTCATCGGCCAGGTTGCGACCGGTCGTGACGATGATGCGCGCGAGCCCTGGCGCATCGAGCTGGCGTCCAATCAGCTGCTGCGTCGATGAGGCGAGCACACCCACATCGTCCAACAAAAGCGAGTGCGCCGCGCGCGAGCCGGGCGCACCTCCGATTTGCGTAAGCTCGTGGTGTACGTGCGTCAGTGCCGTATCGATCTCGTCCGCCGAACGATCAGCGACGCCGACGGTGAAGAGTCGGCCACTCGCCTGAAGCGACAACCTGTGCGCCATCTCGGCTATTGCCCGCTTTCCCGTACCCGGCTCACCCACCAGCAGCAACGGAAAATCGCGTGAGGCCGCGTGATCGAGCTGCTGCCGCATACGACGCATCGGCGTCGAGGAATCCATGATGCCATACGGATCGGCAACCTGCGCCGACAGCAAGCGCTGCGCACGAAGCTGCGAGGTACGCTCGAGCCCCGTATCCAAGCGCGCCTGCAGAATCTCGATCTCGGGCGGCTTGAGCAGCACATCATCTGCGCCGCGTCGAATGGCTTCCACTGCCGACAGCACGTCAATCGTTCCACTCAGCATGACCACGGCGATCGTTGGATCTGCCGATTTCAGGCGATTGAGGACATCCAGTCCCGTCGTGCCTTCCAGCGAGTAGTCGAGCACGGCCGCGTCGATCGGATAGCGTGACACCGCGTCGAGCGCGTCAGCTACGTCGCTGTGTGCGACAATCTCGAAACCGCGAGCCGTCAGCTGACGCGACAAGAGTCGCAGCAGCACGACGTCATCATCCAACAACAGCACGCGACGAGTGATCATGGACAACATTCAGGCGGAGGGGGACAAGATCACGCCACGCTCGCGGAGATCGTTTCGTGCATCGCCACGGCCAGCGCATCTCGCGCGATCGGCTTGCTGAGGACGCGACGGACAATGTCGGTGCCTTCGAGCGACTGCAACTGTGACTCAAACCCCTCATCGGCGGACCCGCTCAGAATGAGCAGCGGCATATCCGGTCGAGCGGCGTGCATGGCACGGGCAACATCGATGCCGTTCATGAGTGGCATCGCGTAGTCCACCACCGCAGCATCGAACTCGTCGGGCGCGACCCGGAGCGCCTGAAGCGCGCTCGCCGGCGTCGTGAATCCGGTGACTCGATAACCAAGTCGCGTCAGCATGCGCGTGAACAGCAACACCAATCCCTGCTCATCATCGAGCACCATGATGTGTTGCCCCAGCCCCTTCGGCGCCACCAGGTCGTTCGCTTCCTCGACCTCGGCCTCCAGCGTGGCCTCGGGAAAGTACACCCGGAATGTCGTACCAACATTCAGCGCGCTCTCCACCTCGATGATACCGTCGTGTTCGCGCACGATGCCGTGCACCACGGAAAGCCCAAGCCCCGTGCCCTCGCTCCCCTTCGTAGAAAAAAACGGCTCGAAGATGCGTTCCTGCACCTCGGCGTTCATCCCCGTCCCGGTATCGCTCACGGAGAGCCGAATCCACCGGACATGCGCGCGGTCACGTGGCCCGTCGGGTACCGCATCGGGCTCCACCGCATCGATCGTGACTCGCAGCACCCCACCACGTCGGCGCATTGCATGTCCGGCGTTCATGCCAAGATTCATGATCACCTGATGGAGTTGCGACGCGTCCGCGAGCACTGGCGGTAGCTGCTTGTCGAACGCGCTCTGAATCTCGATCATCGCTGGCAGGCTCGCGCGCAACAATCGCACCGCCTCCTGAACCACTGAGGTCAGCTGTACCGGGTACCGATCCACCTCGCGCTTGCGGCTGAACAGCAGAATGTGCCGTACGAGATCCTGCGCGCGCACACTGGCGCGAAGAATCTCACTCAATGATTCTCGCGCGGGTGATTCTTCCGGGAGGTCGTCACCGGCCAGTTCCGCGTTGCCCTTGATCGCCATCAAGAGATTGTTGAAGTCGTGCGCGATACCGCCGGCCAGTGTGCCCAATGCCTGCAGCTTCTGCGACTGCCGCAGCTGCGCCTCCACATCGCGTCGTTGGCGCTCGGCCTGTTCGCGCTCCCCGTGCGCCTTGAGCATCTCCGCGAGGGAATCAATCAGCGCGCGCTCTTCAGCCAGAAACACTCCCTCTGCCTGTGGTGGCCGTGCGTCGCGATAGCATACTTCCACAGTGCCCGGTGTTCCGAACACGTCGAACGGTGCTGACAATCGCCAGGCGGATTCCTGCCAGCCAGCGGTGGCCACCTCGGCATCGAGATAGACGATGCGCGCCTCACACACTTCGGGATAGAGCCACGCCGGTGGCATCAGCTGCACGATCTCGTTCACCACCTGCGTGTCGAGCTCGCGATGACGCTGCAGTACGCGCGCCGTCCCATGCAATAGCCGCAGCTCCTTCACGCGCTCACCGAGATCGTGTGCTTGCCGCGCGAGCGCGGCTTCTGCGCGCTTACGCTCTTCGAGCTCCTTCGTCGCGCGCCCAAACGCTCGGCGAATCGACGTGCCTGCCATGTGCTGAAGCAGGATCACCAGTGCCATGTAGACGGTTGAGAGCAGCCACAATGTGAGCGGCTCGTACATCCACACCGCTGCCGGCAACAGACCGAGACGCTCCGCCCACACCAGCGACAGGGCGACCAGCGAACACAACACGCCCACGATCACGCCTTCGCTCGGGCTGAGTAGCACGCCGGCCATGAGCACGACCGCGAGATACGAAGTAATGCCGGGCGACCGAATGCCTCCCGCATCGCGCGCCATGAACGCCAACAGCGCCACGAGGCCGAGCGTCCAGATCCATGCGCCAATTCGCGCGGTCGTGTTGCGCGCGAAGAGCCAGGATACGAGGCCCAGTGAGCCCACCACGCTCACCGCCATCAGCGACCGTGGCAGCATGCGCGGTTGCGTCGCCACAACCGACGTGTGCACCGCCACGAGGATGGCGAGCGTTACGACGATGATGTTGCGCAGGACCCGTGCGCGCTCTTGATCGCGCTCGTGGTCTATGGGAACGGCGTTCGACTGGCTCATACCGCGCATTGGAATGCTCTCACAAGGAGAGCGAGCCTACGTCGGCCAGGCGCCTCCATCAGAGAAGAGACACTCAGCTGGCTCGCTTCGCCACACTTTCAGTGGCGCCGTCCGGACCTAAATGGTCGGCCTTGTCGCGTTTCGAGCCAATGCGGTGGTCGCTGCGGTCTGCGCGGCGCGCACCTCCGCCTCCGTGAGCGAAAATCCCGGCGCCGTGGTACCGAGCTGCGAGGGCGCGATACCCGTCAGTCGCTCGAGCAACACGGCGGCGGCGAGATAGCTGCCCAGCGGCGTGGGGTGAAGTCCGTCCGAGTAGAGCCCGTCGTAGCTCCCACGCGCCGTCCATGCATCACCGGCCGGCGCAAAGATCCCGCTCACCGCCGCAGCGGCATTGCGATACGACGTCAGCACGTTCGGAAAATCGAACAGGCGCGCGCTTGATGGCCACACCATGAACAACATCGGCTCGGCGCCCGCCGCACGAATCAGCGGCGCAAACTGCTCGGTCCACGTTCGGAGATTCACCTGACTGTCCGGCAGCGCGGACGATCCTTGTTGCATGACCACGTACTCCCATTGGCGCGTCGAGAGCCAGCTCCGCGCCTTCGATTTGCGCCAATGATCCTCGAGCGCGAAATCCGGCTCGGCGATCGTCGCCACTTCCAACTGCGTGTTTCCCGCTGAACGAGCGAGCGCACGAACCAGCGCTGGCAAGTCGTTCGTGTAGGTGAGCGAATTGCCGATGAACAGCACGCGAGTGGCGCCATCGGGAAACGTAGGCGCCGACGATCCGCCGCAGGCGAGTCCGACGCCAGCGGCCGCCATCGTGAGGCAGAACTCGCGACGTGTCAGAACACCACCGAACTCTTTCGCGCGCGGCACCGTCATCAGCATTCCCCGGGGAACGAGAGGAGGGCGTCGCCCACTCGGTCGACGCCTCGTCATGAATAATCCTCGTGATTCTGTGTGACGATGTCTCGCCCGGCAACCGTACAGCTCAGGCTGCGTCCAGATCGTGCGACCTGTGCTGTGCTGAATTACTTCGAGCTTTGGCGTGCTGTCCCTGGCTCCTTGACGGACCTTCCGCGCCGCCCAATCGTGTTAGTGGCGATCGACTCGAGTCACTTGATTGGAGGAGCACCAAATGCACGCGTCCCGGCTTCTTGCCACGCTGTTCCTCACACCGATCTTTGCGGTCGGTGCGCAGGCCTCGACCGGCCGTATCGTTGGCACCGTGAAGGACGCGCACATGGGCAAGCCGCTCGCGGGAGCGATCGTGACGCTCTCGTCGCTCTCCGATACTTCGATCAAACGTGTTGTGCAAACTGACAGCGCTGGTCGCTACTCGATCAACCATGTCGAACGGTCACGCTACGTCCTTCGCGCTGAGCATGAGCGGCTTGAAGATGCGGACCCGCGTTTGGTGAGCGTGGCGCTGTCGATGGATGGCACGTCCACCATTCGCAAGAATCTTGGCGGCGCGTTGCCATGGCCACTCGCGGCCGGCCGGACATGTGGCGAGGGAGTGAGCGACGTCTCCGGTGCCATCGAAACGACCGGAGAGACGCGCACGGCGGCTGGTGGTGCCGCGACACTTGCCGTACTCCGTCCGGGCGACAAAGGACCGGCGACGCAGTACAGCGTCGTTGACGCGTGCAAACGTGCGCCGTTGAGTGAGCAAAAGCGTCCGCCCCTGCCTGATTAGGTCGTTGCACCCGCATCGAGTTGCGCTGAAATCCAACGCGTCGCTTCGGCGAGACTCTCGCGAGTCACTTCGTGTCCCATCGGGAGCTCGCGATACGTCAGTGAGAGATTGAACGGCACGAGCTGCTCGCGTGCCCAGCGCGCGAAATGAATGCCCAGCGTCTGATCGAACTCGCCGTGTACGATGAGCACCGGCTTGTCGTGCAATCGCTCGTACGCCGCAGCATGCGACAGCGCCTCAGGAAGCAATCGTCCGCTGAGGGAGAACACGCCCGCCACTTTCTCGGGTGCCGTGAGCAGTGTTGCGAGCGACATGATGCCGCCTTGGCTGAAGCCGCCGAGGTACACGCGCGCCGGATCGGCGCCGTACATCGCGACGGCTTCGTCGATGAACGCGGCAAGCTGCCTCCATCCCGCTTTCGCTTCCTCGGCGTTGATGACCGGCCCGTTCGCCGTGAACGTCACACGGAACCAACCGTACGAGTTTGGCCCAAGCACGAGTGGCGATCGCACACTGAGCACCACGAAGCGCTGGTCGAACGACGGCGCGAGTGCGTCCATGTGGCGCTCGTTCGAGCCGACACCATGCATCAGAATGAGCAGCGGCGGGCGCTCACCAGGCGCGTTCGCGCCGGCTGCCGGTAACCGCGCTGTGTGTACGAGCGAAAGATTCGTCATATGTTATAACATTAAATGCTTAAGCACCTATTGGGAATATCAAGCAAAACGGCGCCCCGACTCGAGTCGGAGCGCCGTTCACAGAATCAGTGGCTTGGGACGGAATCGAACCGCCGACACGCGGATTTTCAGTCCGCTGCTCTACCAACAGAGCTACCAAGACAGGCCACCGGTCGGTCCATCAGACCGGAGCCCCGTAATATAGCCGGGCAGCTCGGGAAGGGAATCGCCTTCGGAATTCGTCTTACGGCGCCTTCTTGGTCGGCACCCTGGTCAGCGTCATTTCGAGAATCACGCTCCACGTGGTGCCACCGTCAGTGCTGGTTTCCCCCTTCTCGTACCACGCGCCCGACGCCGTGCGGGTGATCGTGTATCGGGTCCGTTGGGGACCCGTCTCGCCCATGCTCCACACGAGTCCGTTGTCGCCCACCGTCTCCACCTTCGACTCGCCGGCCTGGCCGGTGCCACCGGTTGAGAAGAAGCGGTACCTCTTGAGCCCCGCGTCGTAGGTCAGCACACCGGCGGCGCCAAAGACTTCCTGCTCCGGACCGCTCGGCGAGGTCTTCAATCGGCCGCGCCCCTCGATCAGCAGGGCGGTCGAGCGCGCCGCGAGATTCACCTGCTCGTGTTGCGTGAGCTGAAAGCTGCGGCCGGCGTTCTGAACGGACGCCGGCCCTTCCCACTCGCCGGCCAGCCACTCAAAGCGCTGCATCGCCTTCACCGCCTCGGCCGTCATCGCCGCACGCGGATCCTGCGCCTCGAGCGACGTCGTCGCCGCCAACAACAGCACGCCACCAAGCAGGGCACGAAGCCCCGCCATCGATCGGGAATGTGATTTCGTCATGGGATGTATCATGGCCATCCGTTCGTCGCCCGTCTTGAACGAATGCGACAACCACTCGCGAGCTACGCCAGCAGTCGGCGATGCTCGATCGCGCGAAGACGTGCCTCGAGTCGCGTCGGCGACAGCCGTGTGAGCTTGCCGATCTCACGCGTCAAATGTGCCTGATCTGCATATCCACCGTCGGCAGCCAAGCCCGACCAGCTGATCTTCCCCGACAATCCGTCCTCGACCGTGCGCTGTAACAGTGCACGAATGCGCCGCACGCGCGCGAACACCTTCGGTGTGTAGCCCACACTCGTGAGAAACCGCCGCTGCAATGTGCGCGGCGAACAACGGAGCGCCGCAGAGACATCCGCGAGCCGCACGCGAGCGTCACCCATCAACAATCGATCGACGGCATCACGCACCAGTTCATCGACGGCGCCCATTGCGGGTGCACGCTCGAGGCGCGTGGTGATCCAGCAATCGAGCAACGCCACCAACGCCTCGTCATCGGCATGCGATACACCGGCAACTACCGGTTCGAGCGACGCGCCAAACACCTCACGCGCATCGAGATTCGCATTGATCAATGCGTGCGCCGGGAGACCGCACCACAAGGCACCGGCCTCGGGGCGAAAACGCACGCCGCGATACGAGCACCCCGCCTCGACCTGCACATCCAGTGGCTCGAGCGAACTCCCCTGCACACGCGCTGCCACGACCTGTCCGCCGGCAATCACCAGCACCAGCGACGCGCATCCATCGGGCCACACGCGATGCGTGAAGTTGGGTTCCGGCAACGCGTGCACATCGAACATCCAATAGCTCAACGCCACGCGCGACGCCGCCGCACTCGGTTGCAGCTCCGTATATCGCAGCGGCGGCGTTGCCATCGTTGCGCCCTGCTCAGGGCATCACGTACGACGCCGTGATGATGCTCTTGAGTCCACCACGCACGGCGAAATCGCCAACTACCGTCATCGCCTTCGGCTGACAGGCGGCGACGAGATCATCGAGAATGCGATTCACCGCACGCTCGTAGAAGATGCCGTCGTTGCGGAAGCTCCAGAAATAGAGCTTGAGGCTCTTGAGTTCGAGACACTTCGACGCCGGCGTGTACGTCACCTTGATCGTCGCAAAGTCCGGCGCTCCGCCTTCGAGCATCTTGAGCTCGATCGCGTCGGTCTCCACGCCACCGAGCGGGCAGAGCGACGTGAATTCGTCCGTCTCCATGTAGATCTCGTAGGAGCGGTCGGCGTACGGATTCGGGAAGGACTCGAGAAGTTCGGGCTTGGGCATTTGAGAAATCTAGTGGGGCGGGCTTCTGCGCAGACCAGCAGTGTGGAGTGCAGAGTGAACAGTCAGGTGTGCAGAGAAACGCGGCCAGTCACTCCGCACGCCTCACTGCTCACTCTTCACTCCGCACTGGCCGTTAGCGAACCAGAGTCGCTAACGAACCAGGGCCGCTAACGAACACGGGCCGCCAAAGGCGGCCCGGATTTACGACAGCGAACGCAGTTTCCTGCTCCACTCATCCAGCAGCAATTTCTCCGCAGTCGTCAGGCTCTCGAGCCCTTCCGCATTGATCTTGTCGAGCACCGCATCGAGTGCGGTGCCAGGTTGCGGAGGGGGAGCGGTGACTACGGGAGCGGGTACCGGACGCGGCGCCGGCGGTCGCACCCGTGCGACAGCAGCTTTGCTCTGCGCGACGATGTCGTCGACTTCGCGCTCCGGGCGTGGACGGCTGGTCTTGGGCACGGCGCGCGGGGGTTCATCGCCATAATCCGGGGCCGGTGCAATGCGCCGGCGGAATCGATCAAGGCTGCCGGCGCCCGGCGCGCGCAGATACACCCAGCCGGCCACCATGCCGCCGATGTGCGCGATGTACGCGGTACCACCCAGTGATCCTGAATCGACCACGGCCATGGTGATGTTGATCATCGCCATGAACACCACCAGCCAACGCACCTTCATTGGCACGACGCCAAAGAAGAGCACTTCGTCGTTCGGCCAGCGGCTCGCATACGCGACCGCCACACCAAGAATGGCGGCGCTCGCTCCGATGAGCGTACCACCACCGCGCTGGAAGACGTAGTGGAAGAACCACCCGCCAACACCGCACCAGAGATAGTACCAGGTGAATGAGCTCGCGCCCCACGCACGCTCAACGCGCGGACCAAACAACCACAACGTCCACATGTTGAGCAGCAGGTGCATCAAGCTGCCGTGCGCAAACATGTACGTCACCACCGTCCACAACGAACGCGATGCCAAGTCGCCCGGCGCGTAGCCAAGCCAATTGGTCATGTTGTTCGCGCCGACGAGCGTTTCTTGCACGAAGTACACGCCAACACACAAGCCGATCAGCCAGTACACGGCCGTCGGATTGCGGGGTGCTTCGTACTCGTCGTAGGTCACGTATGACATGCGGGTGATGCGAGCGGGCGAACGAAGTCGGAGTCGGTCAGCGCTTGGACGACGCGAGTGCCAAGTGCACGATGCGCTCGCACAGGTCGGGAAACAAGACGCCAGCCGCCGCCGCGGCCTGTGGAATCAGACTGGTGGGCGTCATGCCCGGCAACGTGTTCGCCTCCAGACACCACGGCTCGCCTGCAGGATCCAACCGGAAGTCGATACGGGCGTAGCCGCCGAGCTTGAGTGCGGCGAACGCGCGCACCGCTTGGTCGTTCAGCCTTGCCTGCACTCGCGAATCCAGCGTGGCCACAAACTCCTTCGCCATCCCCGGCGTGTACTTGCACTCGTAGTCGTACAACTCCTTCACCGGCTGGATCTCGATCGTGGGCAACACCTGCTCGCCCAACACTCCCACCGTCAGCTCCTGACCGGGCACGAAGCGTTCGATCATCACCTCGTCGTCGTAGCGAAAGGCTTCGCGTACCGCGGGTTCCAACTCTGCCGGCTCACGCACGATCGACAAGCCGACCGTGCTTCCCTGCTTCGATGGCTTGACGATCAGCGGCCATCCCAGCTGCGCGCCAATCGCGTCCGCATCGAGCGCACCGTCGCGCGGCGCCATGACCCAGTCGGCCGTCTGCACACCCGCAGCGCGCAGTACGACTTTGCTCAGATGCTTGTCCATCGCAAGCGCGCTCGCGAGATGACCGCTGCCGGTGTACGTCACGCCGGCGAGATCGAGGAGCGCCTGAATCGTTCCGTCTTCACCCTGCCCGCCGTGCAGCGCGAGAAAGACGCAATCGACCTCGGTGATTTCGGGGAGTGTCCCGAGCACCGGACTCAATGACTCCGACGCCAACCCCGCGAGCGTCTCGAGCGACGGCGGCGCGGAGCCCACTCCGCCGGCGAGCAGCGCACGTTCGGTCTCGCGAGTCAGCACCCCTTCAGCCGGATCGAAGCAGGTGACCTCGTGTCCTTTCTCCCGAAGTGCCGCCGCGATACGCAGGCCACTCGAGAGAGAGACATCGCGCTCGGCGGAGTAGCCGCCAAGCAATACGGTGATACGAAGCGGGGCATGCATCGCGGGGGATTCGCTCATGATCCCCGAAATCTAGAAGGCGCCGCCGGAGAAGGCGCCGCTTACGCGGTCTGTGCCAAGGCGTACGCGATCACACGCGAGAGAATCTCCGGATCCGGTACCCGTTCCCATTCCTTGAGGACGATGACGTGATCCGACGGATCCAGGGTGACATGCCGTCCGGTCTGAGGCGCCGTGGGGTCCACCGCAATCCAGGCCTGCCACAGGGTGAGCCCGTCAGCGTTGAGAACGACACCGTGAGCGTCTTCCCAGGTGGAGGGGCGGGGGTCGGCCAGAAGCGCCGCGAGGCGGCCACGGCTGAAGTCCCGCAAGGGCTTGCCGAGTGCGTCGGTAAACCGGTCGAGTGCGTCGATCATGAAGGCTGGTGCAGGTCACAGCAGCCGGCCTCCGCTTCGTCGCGAGTGAACGGCATCTGCGTGGGAGGGACGGTGGGACAGGACGCGAAGTAACGAAGGCGTGACATGCGGGTCACATGGTGCGGTGACGCACGCCTCTTTTGGCGGGTAGAGCTGGCAGACACCCGACTTTGGAGACTGACCGTGTTGCACTTCACTTCGAATCCCCTGCGCTCCCTGGCAGTGCTGACGCTCGCGACCTTGGTCAGCGGCGGCTGTTCGGGCGGCAGTGCCTCATCCGACTCCACGGCGCCGCGTGAGAATCAGGGCATCGTTGCTGGTACCGTGAGCGCGACGGCGTCGGGGAAGACGCTGACGTTGCGGAACAGCACGGAGTTCATTGTGGGCTATATGGTGGTTACCAGGGACGTGGCGGTCATCGCCATGTTTCCGCCCTGCGCGTCCAACTGCACCACGCTGGCGCAAGGCGCGACGGTCGCGGTGCCGTTCGATAAGATCAGCGGCTACTCCGACAAGACCACCGAAGCGATCGTGATGTGGTGGAAGTACCAGCGCAATGCCGATGGCACGCTCACCGCCATCGAAGCCGTGAACAGCACGCGCGTCGCGCTCTGACTGAATTGATCCTTCGCAACCTGCAGAACGCACGCTCGTGACATTGGACGCTGCCACATTTCGCCTGGTGCTGTTGCAAGCACGACAGGGCGACCGCGCGAGTTTCGCGCGGTTGGTGGAGCACTATTACCCACGTGCGCTGCGATTCGCGCTGCAAATGCTCAAGCGACGCGAAGATGCGGAGGAAGCTGTGCAGGACACGTTTCTGCGGGTGCACGATCATCTCGCGAAGTTTCGCGAAGATGCCCCGTTTGACCCGTGGTTCTTCCGCATTCTCGGCAACCGTTGTCGCACCCACCTCGCGCGTCGCAAGCGTCGCGAGGACACGTTTGACTACGGCGACCTGCCGTACGACGTCGCCGATGACAAGGCGACGGAAGAACCCGTCGATGAAGGCTTCGCGCGCGAGGTACATCGCGCGCTGGCGACGCTGCCAGCCGAACAACGTGAGGCGTTTCTGTTGCGTCACGTGAACGATATGGACTACGAAGAGATGACCATCGTGACCGGAGCAAAGGGCTCCACGCTGCGCATGCGCGTGAAGCGGGCGATCGACACGCTCCGCGTTCGGTTGCGTGAGGGTGCCATTCATGAGTGACTTCCGGAAGGACCTCCGTAGCGATCTCCGCCATCCGGGTGAAGACGACGCGCTGCTTCGACAGGTGAAGCAGGTACTGGAGCCGATGCCGGAGATCGATCGCCGCGCGATCGCGCAGATCATGGCGAAGGTCGCCGAGCGCGAGCGCGCACCGCGCACCAAGCTCGCGCTGTGGTGGGAGCGCGCGCGTGAATGGTGGCAGCTGGATGTGCCGCCGATGGCGCGCGCATCGGGGCTCGTGACCGCCGCGCTCCTGATTGGATTCGTCGCGCGCGGTGCACTACCGGGAGGCGCGGGCAATCCAGCGGTGCCAACGGTTGCGACCGCGCCGGCAGGCACGAACGAGCCCACCAGCGCGGCGCCGAGCACCGCGCGTATCGCGACGGTCGAGGCGACCGACGAAGCAATTCGCCGCGTCCCGATGCAGTTCGTACTCGACGCCCGCGAAGTCCCGCAGGCCAACAGCGTCGCACTCGTGGGCGATTTCAATGATTGGGACGTCAACGCCGCCCCACTCACGCACGACGGCAGCGCCTGGAGCGTCACGCTCCCTGTATTGCCTGGCCGCCACGTCTACGCGTTTGTCGTGAATGGCGAACGCTGGATCGCCGATCCCCGAGCCGCGAAAGCACCAGACGCCGACTTCGGTCGTCCGGGTTCGGTCATCATCGTGCAGGAGAACCGGTGAGAACGATGACGACACATAAAAACAATCCGCAGTCCGCGCGGTCAAAGTTAGCGTGGTCGAAGTTAGCGCTGTGCCAGTTCGCGCTGTTGCCGTTAGCGCTGTTACGAGTTCCCGCGCAGGACCTGCCCGCTGAAGTACGCACGATCATTGCCGAAGCCGGGGCACGCGGTCTTCCCACTGCACCGTTGGTCACGAAGGTTCGAGAGGGACTCGCCAAGCACGCCGCACCCGATCGCATTCGCGTTGCCACGGTGGCCTTGGTGGATCGCCTGGATATCGCCGCAACGGCGCTCGCACCATCACGCGCCCCGGACGAACTCTCCGCGGCCGCTGACGCATTACAGGCAGGCATCCCGGTCGCCACACTGCGTGACATGCGCAAACTGTGGCCAAGCAAGCCACTCACCGTACCGCTTGGCGTATTGTCCGAGATGGTGGCCAGCGGCGTGTCCCACGCCAACGCCACCCGACGCGTGCGTGAGCTGTTGGTGAAGGGCGCGTCGGCGGCGCAGTTCGCGGCGATTGGGACGAACGTACAAGCGGATATCGCGGCAGGACTCGCGCCGGATGCAGCCATGGAGCTACGCTCCAAGGGTGTACTCACGCAACTCACCGCACCCGCTGGTGCGCTCTCCACAAACGCCGGATTGGCAGCACCGAACACCGGCATCGGGTCGGCATCTGGCACGTCTCCCAAGCCACCAATTCGTCCGCCCAATAAGTAGGTCGCACGAGGCTGGACGACGTGCGGTGCGATTGATCGTGGCCGGTCTGCTCGTTGGATCGGCCACGATCGCGTCTTCGCGTACGGTGTCGGCGCAGTCCGTTGTGAATGCCAATGCGAGCAGCTCCACGCCCTCACCGCGCTCCTCGCTTTGGTGGCTCGATGTCGGCAGCGCGTCCGTGCAGCAACCGCAAGGCGAGTCGCGACTCGTTGGCTCGATCGGCGCCGGCCTGTGGTACGCCAGGCGCACCGTGGCACTCGCCATCGATGGCGCGACGGCGCTGGCCATGGATAGCGCCGGCGCCTCGCAGCTGTCTGCGCGCGCGCGAATCGCACCGCGCACATGGACTCAGACCGACGCCAATCTGACACTGCTCGGCGCATCGGGACTGTTCGCACGCGGCGCAGAGGCACAACAGACGTTCAACTGGCGCATGCTGTCGCTCCAGCTCGACGCGGCACGCGCATCGGTCGCACGGGGCGATCGTGACTTCTTTGGCGATCGAGTTGCGTCGACCCTCTCGGCATCGTACGGACCATGGCGAGTTGGTGGCACCGTGCGGCGCGCGCACACCGATGACTACTTCCTCATGGAAGCGTCCGGCATCACGCTCTCGCGAGTAGCCGCGTCGTACGCACTCGACGATGTCGGTGGAGAGGTGAGTATCACGCAGCCACGTTGGTCCGTCGCCTATGCGCCGATCTGGCGGCGAGGTCGCGAAGCCACCATCGGTCGGTCGTTTGGCACGTCCGTGCAGGCCACGTGGCGTGTCGCCGAGAATGTGCAGCTCATGGGGCAAGGTGGTACGCAGCTCGCCGACGTGATTCGCGCCGTGCCACAGGCACGATTCGTTGGCGTGGGGGTGCGCTGGATGCCATCGCAGAGCGTCATCGCACCGACGCCGTTGCGTGTCGTTGAACCGATGTCGCGCGCGGTGCGCGTCGGCGAAGTGATGGTGGAGCGAGACGCCGGCAAGAGTGCGATTACGCTGTTCATCGATGCACCCGCCGACGCGCGCGTTGAAATCGCGGGCTCGTTCAACGATTGGACACCGATCGCCATGACTCGGGGCGGCGCGCAGTTCGTGTATCGCGTCGCGCTCCCAACCGGTACCCATCTCATCGCGGTGCGCATCAATGGCAGCGAGTGGCGCACGCCACTCGGCCTGGTGCGCGTCGCCGATGACTTTGGTGGTAGCGCCGGGCGTGTCACCGTGCCTTGAGGTCGATCCAGCTGGTAACGATCGCGCAACGGGCCCGAAACATCGCCTGAATCCCGTGGCCGAACACATGAGTATGAGCGGATGACCACCGCGCTCAGCACCACGGCCACGATCGACTTCTTCTACAACTTCATCAAGTTCTGGCAGGTCATCATTTTCCTGTTCGGCGCCTATCAGTTCTGGGCGAATCGTCGGGAACGACGCGCCGCCGACAGGGTGAATGAAGCGCAGGCGATCAAGGATTCGAACTATCAGGCCTGGCAGGTGGTCAACAGCGCGCAGGGCAAAGGCGGCAGCGGTGGTCGCATCGAAGCCCTCGCGAATCTCGTGAAGAACGGGCAGTCACTCGCCGGCGTGAATCTCGATGGCGCGTGGCTCGAGAACATCGATCTCACCAACGCCAATCTCGCCAACGCGAGCTTTCGCAACGCGCACCTGCAGGGCGCGCGCTTCGATCACGCCAATCTCAAGTCCGTCGATTTCAGCGGCGCGAATCTCACCGCCGCGCACTTTGCCTCAGCGACCCTCACCGGTGCGCACGTCGGCGAAGCCCGCTGCTCCGCCGCCAATTTTCGCGGCGCCGATCTCGCGGAACTCCAGCACTGGCGCGAGATCGCCAGCATTACCTACGCGCAGCTGCACGACGTGCAGCGCGCGCCCGCCGGTTTTCGGCAGTGGGCGAGAGAGCATGGGGCGGAGGATGCGCAGTCGGACGCGGAGCCGGTGGATGAGATGCTGAGCTATTCGACGCAGTTCAAGGCGGTCTGAGAGATCGTGAACTCCTTGGGCCTCAAGGGGGGAAGGACGTGAAAGGGGGAGGGATCACGGGCGACGTTATCGCAGTCCTTGATCCCTCCCCCCTCCACGTCCTTCCCCCTCGACGCCCAAGGGGTTTCCATCCGCCCAACGAGTCTATCTATGCATCAGGTATTCGAGCACATCAAACCGCGTAACGATCCCCTGAATGATCCCATCCTTCCGCATCAGCACCGCGCGATTTGACTTGGACAGCATCTTGGCCACCCCCTCCACCGGCGCATCGGCATCAACCACCGGGAACGGCTGATCCATCACATCGCTCACCGTCTGATCGAGCACCTTCGGATCGGCCAATGACTTCGAGGTGAGCTGCGATTCGGCGACGCTGCCAACGCACATCGCGCCATCCATCACCGGCGCCTGCGACACATTGTGCAACGCGAGCAACCGAATCGTTTGACGCACGGTCGCTCCCGGCGCGACGCTCACGATCGCCGGTGCAGTCGTGTCCTTGTTCCCCAGCACACTCGCGATGCTCGTCTGCGGTGCGTCGAGCAGCTGATTCTCACGCATCCATTCGTCGTTGAACACCTTGCTGAGATAGCGCTCGCCGGTGTCGCACAGAAACGTCACCACGCACGCATTCGGGTCATCGAGACGGCGCGCCACGTTGAGTGCCGCGTGGGCAATCATGCCGGCCGAACCGCCCACGAAGATGCCCTCCTCACGCGTGAGACGACGCGCCACGGTGAACGCGTCCTTGTCGCTCACCGAGATGAATTCGTCGATCACATCCATGTCGAGCGTCTTCGGCACGCAGTCCTGCCCAACACCTTCCACCTTGTAGGGTGCGCCGGTCGGATGGCCCTCGCCCTTGCTGCGCCACAACTCGGCCAGCACCGATCCCATAGGATCGGCGGCGATAATCTGGATGTTCGGATTCATCGACTTGAGGTAGCGCGCCACGCCCGAGATCGTGCCACCCGTGCCGGCGCCGGCTACGAAGTGCGTGATGCGCCCACCTGTCTGCTCCCACAGTTCGGGGCCAGTCGTTGCCACATGTGCCGCCGGATTTGCCGGATTCTCGAACTGCCCCGCCAACACCGCGCCCGGCGTTTCGCGCACGATGCGCTTGGCCATCATCACATAGTTCTGCGGATGATCGGGGGGCACGGCGGTCGGGGTGATAATCACCTCCGCGCCAAAGGCCCTGAGGAGCCGGACTTTCTCCTGGCTCATTTTGTCGGGCATCGTGAAGATGCACTTGTAGCCCTTGAGCGCGGCGGCGATGGCGAGGCCAACGCCGGTGTTTCCGCTCGTGGCTTCCACGATCGTCCCGCCCGGCTTGAGCGTGCCCGCCTGCTCGTGCGCCTCGATCATTGGCAGGCCAATGCGATCCTTCACACTGCCACCCGGGTTGAAAAAGTCCGCTTTTCCGTAAACCGGTGTGCGAATGCCTTTGGCGATGCGGGAGAGGCGGATCAGCGGCGTCCAGCCGATCGTATCCAGCACATTTTCATAGGGACGACGGTTTCTTACGTGTCCCTCGGCAAGCAGGGCAGCGTCAGTGGGCAGAGTGGTGGCCATGCCCGGAATCTACACCGCCGGCGTGACGCGAGCCCCCCATAGCCGTGTTCCCTATGGCGAGTGTTATCACCATCGTTCCTCTCCATGACCATTCGAAAATCCCGCTCAGTTCGCTGGTTGAAGTCGCCGGCCCTTGGCCTTCACGTGATTGGCGCGTTACTGCTCGCTGCCTGTTCGCATGAAAGCAGTGGTCCAACCGCCGTACCTGCGCTGATTGTGGCGCAGGCCGGCAACAATCAGACGGCCACACCGCTGCAGACGCTCTCCATTGCGTTGTCGGTGCTTGTAACCGACGAGGCGAACAAGCCCGTCAAGAGCGCCCGTGTCGATTGGGACCTGAGTGCAGGATCGGGCACATTGAGTGCGCGTTCCGTGAACACCGATGCCAATGGTATCGCGAGCACGACGTGGACCTTGGGTCCGACCGCCGGAACCGCGCGCGTCGCCGCGCAGGTGAATGGACTCAATCCCGCCGTCTTCACAGCGACCGTGATCGCCGGTCCAGTGAACTCGATTGTCGCAACTCCCGAGAATGCGTCGATTGGCGTAGGCGATACGCTGCGCGTGCGAGGTTCAGCGCGTGATGCGAATGGCAACACGGTCGCGTCGCAGGCCGTCAACTTCTCTTCGCTCGACGTGGGTCTGGCCACCGTGAGCAATACGGGGCTGG
Organism: uncultured Gemmatimonadaceae bacterium; assembly: GCA_966112585.1. Taxonomy (GTDB): domain Bacteria; phylum Gemmatimonadota; class Gemmatimonadetes; order Gemmatimonadales; family Gemmatimonadaceae; genus Gemmatimonas. The sequence continues at coordinate 146,206 of CBHWDN010000006.1, read as the reverse complement.
TCACCGCGCTCGCACAGGGCACCGCGCGCATCGTGCTCGACGCCGTGGGCAAGGCCGACACCGTGCCGGTGTCGATCGGTCCTGCCGGAACGAGTTTGTGCGGCACGCAATCGCCAGTCACGATGGCGCTGGGTGAAGTGCGCATGCCCACTGCGGGTGCAACGAGCGTGGGGCTCTGCCTATCGGCGCCAGCCACAGTGAACGCCGAGTATGGCATCGCGTTTGTGAACGTCGGCAGCAACTTCGGCATCGGTGCATACGTGGACGTCGTTGGACTGGGAAACACCGGTCCAACGACGGCGTCGCTCTCGGCCGAATCCGAACTCGCAACTCAGAGTGGGTTGGCGGAATTGCCGGTTGGAGCGGCGATCGATGATCGAAACGCCGAGCGCGACGCAGAGTTCGCGCGACGTGACTCGGCGCGCAAGGAACTCGCGCCGCTCGTGAACGACGCGCGCGCCTGGTACAGCGCGCGGAGTCGCTTCGCGTCGGTGGTGGCCACGCCGAGCGTTGGCGATCAAATCAAGCTCAATACCAACGCGAGTCAGGCCTGCTCCAACGCCAACGCACGTACCGGACGCGTAGCGGCAATCAGCAGTCGCGCGATGGTTGTCAGCGACGTCGACAATCCGACGGGTGGCTACTCGGATGCGGACTACGCGGGCATTCTCGCGGCGTTCGATACGCTCGTCTTCCCGATGGACACGACCGCCTTTGGCGCGCCGACGAACATCAGCAGTTATGGCCGCGTCATTCTGTTCTACACCAAGGCTGTCAACGAGCTCACGCCGCGCAACGCCAACTACACCATTGGCGGATTTTTCTTCGCGCGCGACCTGTATCCAAAGAAAGCCAGTAGCACGCTCGGCGCCTGCGCCGGATCGAACGAGAACGAGATGTTCTATCTGCTCGTGCCGGACCCGAATGGCGAAGTGAACGGCAACCGGCGCTCCAAGGACGAGGTGACGCAGAGCAACCTCACCGCCATCGCGCACGAGCTGCAGCACCTGATCAATGCGTCGCGCCGACTCTATGTGAACGCTGGCGCCGCCCCGAACGAAGAAACCTGGCTGGATGAAGGACTCGCGCACGTCGCTGAAGAACTGCTCTACTTCCGCATTTCAGGCTACGGCACGCGCCAGAACCTGAACCTGTCCGACGTCGCGTCGACCACGGCGCGACAGGCGCAGTTCAACACCTACGCCGCGTCCAATTTTGTTCGCTTTCAGCGCTTCATCACGGCCACGGAAGCGAACTCACCGTATGCGCCGAACGATTCACTCGCGACACGCGGTGCCACGTGGAATTTCCTGCGATTTGCCGCCGCCCGACAGGGTGCGGCCAATGAAGCGGCATTCTTCCATGCGCTGGTGAATTCACGCAACACGGGCGTGACCAACTTGCAGGGTGTGCTGACCAGCGGCGGCTTTAACGAGTACCTGCTTGACTGGGCGGTATCACTGCTTGGCGATGATTACTCCACCACGCAGACCGCACTGCTCGACACCAGGTACGTGAATCCGGCGTGGAACTTCCGCAGCATCTTCCCCGGACTGCGCATTGGTGGAGTCTCGCTGGGCGTGTATCCCATCGCGGCTCGACTGCTCACCAACAACGCGCCGCAGCGCGCCGTGCTCGCGGGCGGCACGAGCAGCTATTTCCGCTTTGGCATTCCCGCCGGTCGCAGCGCGTTTCTATCGTTCTCCACCAACGGTCAGGCGCCACCAGCCAACATCAAGTGGGCGTACGTGCGACTCCGCTGAAGTCGCACGTACGGGCAATCGCTTCGATCAGCTGCGCTGCTTGACTTTGATCTCGAACAACTTCGGCCAGTATTTGCCGGTGACGAAGATGCGATCCTTGTCGGCATCGTAGGCGATGCCGTTGAGCACGTCTTCGGCACCGGTACGATCGAGACTCGACAGAATGCCGGCGAGATCAATCCAACCGAGCACGTTACCGGTGGCTGGATCGATGCGCGCGATCTGATCGCTCTGCCAGATGTTTGCCCAGAGTTCGCCCTTTATCCACTCAAGTTCGTTGACCTGATTGACGGGCGTACCGTGATCCGTCACGGTGATCGATCGGGTCACGGCGAACGTCTTCGGGTCGCGGAACACCACGGCCGGTGAGCCGTTGCTCATGATCAGCGAGGTGCCGTCGGTCGTGAGCGCCCATCCTTCGCCGTCGTAGTTGAACGTCGTCGGCTGACGCGTGAAGGTCTTGGGATCGTACGTGAACGCCTTCCCCGACTTGTACGTCAGCTGATACAGGGTATTGCCCAGGATGATCGTGCCTTCGCCAAAATGCGGCTGCTCGAGATCGAACTGACGCAGCACTTTGCCACTCGTGAGCTCGACTTCGCGAATCCACGAGGTGCCCACCATACCCGTGCTTTCGTACAGCTTGCCGTCGTGCACAAACAGCCCTTCGGTGAACGCCTTCGGATCGTGCGTGTAAGTCGCGATGACTTCGTAGGTGTAGGTCGGCGTGCGTGTGGCTGGCGTTGGCAATGCACTGTCCGCCGAGTCCCGGATCGCATCGGCCTTGCTACCATCGCTGCACGCGCCGAACGCGCCAGCGGTGCCAACGAGTCCCACCGTCGCAAACAGAATCAGGACGGCGGCGGCGCGTGAGCGGCGAAGAGAAGAAAGAATGGGCATCGGAAAGACGTCGAGCAGGAATGAAAAGAACGAAGTGCAGCGGGTCAGTCAGCGCGGGCCACCCACGCCCGCAGTTCGCGCAACAGTGCCACTAAATCCGACAGCTGGTGATTCGCATTGAGTCCACTGGGACTCGGCAGCGCCCACAGTACCGAATCACCGACGCGCTCCGGCTGCAATCCGAGTGCAGCCTTTGGGCGGTTGAACGCCGTGCGATACGCCCCGATACCAAGAAACGCGACCACGCGCGGTGTGTACGTTGTCACGAGCTTCGTGAGACGAGCACCCCCGGCGACGTACTCCTCCGGCTTGAGCTCCGAAGCAGCGGCCGTCGTCCGCGGCACCATGTTGGTAATACCATAGCCCAACGGCAACAGTTCGGCCTCTTCCCACGGAGAAAAGAGCCGTGGGGTAAACCCCGCGCCGTGCAGCGCCGGCCAGAACCGATTGCCGGGGCGGCCGAAATGATGACCGAGCGCCGCGGTGTAGAGCCCCGGATTGATCCCACAGAAGAGCACACGAAGGTTCGGCGCGATCAGGTCAGGAACCGTCTTGTGCACCGCTGCCGCCAGATCGGCCTTGGTTGGCTTGGGCGGCCGCTCACTCATGCTGGTTCCTTTCGCCCCAGCGATTCCTTGAGTGACGCGAGGGTGCTGAGCGCTTGCATCGGTGTCATGTGCTCAGGCTCGAGCGCGTCCATTGCATCGGCCAACCGTGCCAACGCGGGGTCGGGAGCTGCTGCCTCGCCAAAGAAGTCCTGCTGCGCGGTATTCGATGCGAGTTGATGCTTGAGACGCGGTCCCTTGCGCTTGGTACTCATCGGCGCCTGCATCCCATCGGCCGTGAGCCGCGCCGCCATCTGCTCGCCTTCGCCTTCAAGCAGCGCCAGGACTTCCTTCGCGCGCGCAATCACCGGCGCCGGCAGGCCGGCGAGGCGACCGACTTCGATGCCATAGCTCCGGTCGGCGCCGCCGGGAATCAGTTTGTGGAGGAACAGCACCTGATCGCCCACTTCGCGCACCGCAACAGTGAAGTTGCGCACGCCGGTCAGCTCACTCTCGAGCTGCGTCAGCTCATGGTAGTGCGTCGCGAAGACGGTCTTGCACCCCACCGCATCGTGCAGATGCTCGCTCACGCTCCACGCAATCGAGACGCCGTCGTAGGTGCTCGTGCCGCGTCCGATCTCGTCGAGCAACACCAACGATCGCCTGGTGGCGGTATGCAGAATGGCGCTCGTTTCACTCATCTCCACCATGAAGGTGGATTGACCACGCACGAGGTTGTCGCTCGCGCCAACGCGTGTGAACAGCCGATCCACGATCGCCAAACGCGCTTTGCGCGCGGGCACGTAGGCACCGACCTGCGCCAATAGCTGAATCAGTCCGACCTGACGCAGAATGGTGCTCTTACCGGCCATGTTGGGCCCAGTGAGCACGATCAGCTGCGCGTCGGTACCGAGTACCAGGTCGTTCGGTATGAACTTCTCGCGCGCCATCATCCGCTCGACCACCGGATGACGTCCGGCCACGATCTCGAGATCAAAATCGTCGTGCAGTTCCGGACGTACGTACTGCTCACGCTCGGCGACTTCCGCGAAGCTGACCAGCACGTCGATCGTACTCACGCGCTTCGCGACCGATTGCCAGCGAGCGATCGCATCACCGGCCATGCGACGGAGCGACTCGAACAACGTTCGTTCACGCACCTCGATGCGCTCGGCGGCGTTGAGCACCTTCTCCTCATATTCCTTGAGCGCCGGCGTGACGTAGCGCTCAGCGCCCGTCAGCGTTTGGCGACGCTGATAGTCATCGGGAACCAGATGCTTGTTGGCGTTCGTGATCTCGAGGAAGTAACCGAAGACCCGATTGTAGCCAACCTTGAGCGTCGCGATGCCGGTACGGGCGCGCTCCTGCGCCTGAATGGTCGCGATCGAATCCTTGCCACCATCGCGTAGCGCACGCAGCTCATCGAGTTCTGCGTCCACACCTGGCGCGATCGTGTCCTCTTCCCCAATCGCCAGCGGCGGACGCTCGACAAGCATGCGCGTGAGCTGTGCCGCACACTCTTCGCCGTTGTCCCAGTCCTGCAGCAGCGATGACAGTACCCCGCCGCCGGTCGTACCCGCCTGATTGACATGCGTCAGCAGCTGGTGCACCGAGTGTTGCACCTGTGGTAGACGCGCGAGCGAATCGCCAAGTGCACGCAGTTCACGCGGCGTCGCGCGCCCAGCAGCCGCCTTGCTGGCGAGTCGCTCGACATCGCGCACACCGTCAAGCGCGCTGCGAATGCCACTGCGCCCCACGGGGTCGCGAACAAGCGCCGTGACGGCATCCAGTCGCTGCTCGATCGCGCTGCGCTCGAGCAACGGTGCGAGCAGCCACTGCCGCAGCAACCGCTGACCCATGGGTGTGATTGTGCGATCAAGCACGCTGAGCAACGTGCCGCTCAGATCTCCGCCGCGCAGCGATTCCACCAGCTCGAGATTGCGCCGTGTCATCTCATCGAGCGGCATGATGCCACCCGGCCGCTCGACCACCGGCCGTGCCAAATGGGGCAGTCCGCCCGGCTGCAGCTCACGCAGATAGCGCAGCAGCGCACCACCAGCGCCGAGTGCCGCGCCATCATCGACACCCAGGCCAAAGCCTTCGAGGCTTGCCACGGCAAACTGCCGTGCGAGGTCGTCGGCCCCGAGCTGCGCGTCGAACTCCCATCCTTCGCGCTCAGTCACCAAGGCCCGATCGGCAATGCGCAGTGCTGGCGCCAACTCGGCGTTGATCGCATTGCGTACCACGAGCAGCTCACGCGGTGCAAGTCGAGCCAGTACCGCCGGTGCATCGGCGACGGTGGCCACAAAGAGACGAAGCTCGCCGGTGGACAAATCGGCGGCAGCGACGCCAACGCGTTCGCGCGCGCCGTCGCTTGCCGATCCCTTACCGATCGTGTCGCGACCCATCGCCACCGCGCACACATAGTTCGCACGCGCGCCGTCGAGTAGATCGTCGGCGAATACGGCACCCGGCGTGATCGTTTCGATCACTTCGCGCTTGACGATTCCTTTCGCGACCTTGGGATCTTCCACCTGCTCGCAGATCGCCACGCGGAAGCCCTGCCCCACAAGGCGGCGCAAATACTCCGCGCACGCCTTCACCGGAATACCGGCGAGTGGCACTTCCGCGGCACCGCCGTTGTTGCGCGATGTGAGCGTCAGTCCGAGGACACGCGATGCTTGCTCGGCGTCTTCGTAGAACATCTCATAGAAGTCGCCCATCCGGAAAAACAGAATCGCATCCTGATGACGCGCCTTGATCTCCCGGTACTGCTGCATCAGCGGCGTGGCCGCACCGCTCACGGCTTGAGCTCCGCCACGAAGCCGTCCTGCCCTTGCTTCTTGAGCTTGGCCAATGCCGCGGTAGCTTCCGCGCGTGTTTGATAGCGGCCCGTGCGCACACGGAACGGTTTCGCATCGCCATCAATTCGTGCGTCGATCCCGCGATTCCTGAGACGCTTCACACTCGACTCGGCTTCGTCTCGCGTGTCGTATGCAGCGAGTTGCACGCTGTACCGCGCGCCGTCGTCGGCCGGGCGCGATGCGGCCGCGGATTTTGGCGCCGGCGCCGTGCTGGTGTTTGCCGCTGCCGGCGTGGGCGCTGGTGCGTTCGGCGGCGCAGTCGCTTTCGGCACATTCGCGCAGCGCCGGCCGAGTTCGTCGTACTGCAACTTGAGTTCACCGTCTGGCACGCTCACGCCCGCCATCGACGCGACCACGTTGCACGCCTCCGTCGCGTTGCGTTCGTCGAAGTAGCCGCGCGCAATCCACAGCGCGCCCTTGACTCGCTGCGTCGTGCCCGGAAAATCCTTGATCACCTGCTCGAAGTACGGACGCGCCGTGGATGGCCGACCGCGCAGCATTTCGAACTCGCCCAGTCGAACGAGGGCGTCGGGCGTGCGCGGCGAAAGGGGCGCGTCGATCGTGAGCCGCTTCCAGTCGCGCTCCGCATCGGTCGCGCGTTCGGCGAGTGTGGCGCGCCAGTACAGCGCCTCGGCGAGCTCGTTACTACCCGGCGTTTGCGTCTTGACCAGGGAATCGAGCAGCGTGCGCGCTTCACCACCAGCGCCCGCTTCTACCAAACCACGAGCCCGTCCAATCTCGCGCAGCACGCCCGCGGAAATCGCCGTCTCCTGCGCGTGCGTGCGCGTGGCTGCCAGCATGCTGAGCGACAGCAGGCCAACCACTTTCGCGCGCATCACGCGGCCTTCCGCGTGCGCGTCGCGCACAACGACAACACCAACGACATCAGGATCTGCTCCGCATTCGAGACCGTCGTTTCTTTGAGTGCCATGTCCGCTTCGAGGAGTCGCTCAATCGCGCTCGCACAGGCGGCGGCGCTCCACTGATCTGTGACTTTGGTCCACGCTGACGCCGCCTCGCCCCAGGGACGGCCCGGATAGCCACCCGTGTCCTTGAGAAAGGCGAAAAACTCCGACGGCAGGCGACTCGTTGAAATGCCGGCATCGCGACGCGCGCGGCCAAATGCCAACGCAAAGGCCTGCGTACTCAGCATCATCACGACTTGTACCGCCGTGACCTTCGGTTGTCCGAGCACGTGCGACACAAGATTCACCGCCGTTCGCGCATCCTGTCGCGCTACGGCGTCGAGCAAGTCGGTGACGGTCTCACCTCGACGGACACCGACCACAGCGCTGACCGCATCCACATCGATCGTACCGCGCGCGTTCGCCTCAGCGTCACGGTCGGTCGCACCCAGCACGTAGCTCGCGCACTTGTCGAGCTCCGCCGCCAAGAGGTGTAGATCGTTCCCTACCGCCTGCTGTAAGAGCTGCGTCGCCTCGTCGGCGATGTCGATTTGGAGTGCGGTGCTCGCATGATGCACGATCCACTTGCGCACGCGCTCGGGTGTCAGCGGTGCGAAGTCGAGTGATACCGATGCGTTGGCGATCGCCGTGTCGACTTTGGTGCCGGCGGGACTCACCAACAGCAGCAGCGTATCACTCGCGGGTCGCGCGAGATATTTGTCGAGCTGTTGACGCGGTGCCTTCTTGAGCGCGGTCACATCACGCAGCACGAGCGCGCGACGTTCCGCGAGCATCGGCGGCGTTGCGAGCAAGCTGCCGAGTGTTTCGGCGTCGAGTTCGTTGCCCCGTCGCAACTCCAGATTGAAATCGCGCGTCGACGGATCCACGGCGGCGTCGAGCAGCTCGCGCACCGCGTTTTCCTTGAGGTAATCGTCGTCGCCATGCAGGTAGTACACGGGCGCAAAGACGCGCGCCTGCACAGCGGCCTGCACTACCCGAAGCGGTGACGCTTCCTTAGGCGTGGCCACGCTTCACCTCAGCGCGAATGCACATGCGAATCGACGACATCCCTCAAATCTAAAGCGGCCGGTTCCGCGCGATGCGCAGAACCGGCCGTGATCGAGCGAAATCTTTGACGATCCGCGCGACTCAGCGCGCCGACGACACCAGGGAAAAGCCCGCGCTCATGGCTTGCATCGGCGCGTCTTCGAGCATCATCGCGGCCGGATACATCGGATTCCCGGTGCTCATCGCCTGCACCATCTGCGGTGTCAGATAGGGCGACGGCGACACCGGTGTCGGACGCGACGCGATGACCGGCTGAATCGACAACACGGGCGCCGTCGCGTGTTGAACGGCCTGATAGACCAGAATGCCAAGCACCGCGCTCGCCGCCACCGCCACGACGGTACGAGAGGAGCGACCCGCGGCGCGCACCTCCGGCACCATCAGATCGCGCGCGTAATCGCGCTGACCGATCGGAAGATCGAGGCGATTCGCCGCGCGCTCTTCGCGGCACTGCGTCAACCGCGCCCGCAGCTTCACCTGAAACGCCTCACTCGGCTCCAGTGTCGGCATGCTGCGCGCGACCATCAGCGAGCGGCGAACCAGCGTGTCATGCGCCGCGCACCCGTCGCAGTGCATCACATGTCGCTGAGCGCCCGCCATCGATTCACCCGGCAGGGTGTCGTCGAGATAGGCGAGATGCAGTTTGCGGAATTGCTTACAGTCCATCAGAAACCGTCGGAACGGAGCGAAACCAACCGCACCCAGAATCGGCGGGCGCACGGCAGGATACCCGGCGTCGGGTGGAGGGGTTCCGGAAGCTTCCATCGTGCCGGCGGACAGGCAAGCGGGAGTATTCCTGTCGGCTTTTGATGACTGCAAACCCCCAAGGCGTCGAGGGGGAAGGACGTGAAAGGGGGGAGAAATCGAGGACCGCATACAGTCCTTGACGCCTCCCCCCTTCACGTCCTCCCCCCTCGATGCCTCAGGGGTTAACCCAACCATCAGCCTCTATCGAACCATCGGCGCGATGATATCCGCAAAAGCCGTCCTCGCCCTGTTCAATCTCGACTTCACCGTCCCCAGGTTCACGCCCGTGATCTCCGCGATTTCTTCATACGACTTGCCTTCGAGTTCGCGGAGCACAAACACCTCGCGGTGATGCGCGGGGAGCTGGCTGACCGACTGCTCCACCATCTCGCGAAGGTGGCGCTTGCGGAACAGGTCATCGGGGCGCGTGTGCACGTCTTCGAACTGGAGCGGGCGCTCCTCGTCCTCGAACTTCGCCTTGATGGTCTGGAAGAGCACGAGCGGATTGCGCGACCGATTGCGCAGCTCGTTCTTCGCCAGATTCGAGGCGATCGTGTAAATCCACGTCGAGAACTTCTTCGAGCGATCGAAGCGTCCGATATGACGGTACACGCGGATGAACACTTCCTGCACCAGATCTTCGGCGCGGTCGCGATCACCGATCGTGCGGTAGACGAAATTGAGGAGGCGACCCTGGTAACGGTCGACCAGTTCCTCGAACGCGCGCTCCTCACCACCCAGGAACGCCGACACCACTTCGCCATCCTCTAGCGAGCGCAGGCGCTCGCGCACCGGCACTACGGGGGTGGTGTGTTGCGTCAGTTGCGTGCGAGCCAGTTCGGCCATCGTCGAGCCCTCCTCAATCGGTGACGCGAGCCAGAGGGCCCGCGGCGCATCCCACCAGATGAGCCGGTCTGTCCGGCTACCATGTCGGAGCGCACCCTGTCTTAGTGCACGCCCCGTGCCGGATGGAACCCGGTGGAACAAATACGTGCAAGTTGTTGAAAAAACACGATTTACACAGCAATACCCGACGTCGCTCGATCTTGTCACCGACAACCGGCGTCCCCTTTTCTCAGACACGCGTCCCCTTTTGTGGACAGCGTATCGGACATCAGGGCAGTCAGCCGATCCGGAACCCTGCCGCATACAGCAGCGCGAGCGCCGTTTTGGCGTCCTGAATTTCCCCCCGCTCAATCATGGACAGCGCCTCAGACAGCTTGGTGGGCACCAATTCCATGAACTCATCCGCTTCCCGCGCGGTTTCACCCGGGGTCAGACCGGTCGCCAGGAACAGATGGATCTTCTCATCGGTGAACCCGGGCGTCGTGTACATCGTGAACAGCTTTTCGACACGCGACGCCGAGTAGCCGGTTTCCTCGCGAAGCTCACGGTGAGCACACGCTTCGGGTGATTCACCCGGATCCAATCGTCCAGCCGGCACTTCGTACAGATAGGACTCCGCCGCGTAGCGGTACTGCCGGATCAGCAACACTTCGGGGTCATTGTCGAGATCACCGAGCAGCGGCACGACCGCGCTCGCTCCCGGATGCCGAATCATTTCGAGCTTCCCGATCGACCCGTCGGGAAACCGCACCGAGTCCAGGTCGACGGAGATGATGCGCCCGGTGTAGACGCGTTCGCCGTCGACCTTGCCGGTTGGCTCACTCACCGCGTGCGCCCATGCTTCTCACCGCGCGTCGCATGACGCTCGGCGACGTGCGGATGCGTCGCACTCTTCGTCGCCTTCTTCGCGGCCTTCTTCGCGACTTTCTTCGCCGGCTTCCTGGGCTTCTTCACATCGTTGCCGGCGAGCCATTCCCTGATGGTCGGGCGCAGATACACCGGAATGCGCAGAATCGTCCCACGGCACTTCTTCGAGCCACAACGGCACGCGTAGTAGCGCACGTCTTCCGGCTCGTAGTCGTCCTGCCACTCGAAGCGATAGTCGTAGACGAGCTCCTGCTCCGGAGTGATCGCCTTGATCGCCTTGATGTAGATGTGCCCGTCCTCGATCTCGGTTTCGCAATTCGGATCGCAGGAATGATTCAGAAAGCGCGCGTCGTTTCCACCAAAGCGCGCATCGAGCACGATGTCGTCATCGAGCACGAAGAGAAACGTGTGATGACGACCGTTGTTGTCGTCATACCGACGGTCGGCCTCTTCGTGCGTGATCTTCTGACCCCAGTACTCATCGATGATCTGACCGCTGCGAATCGGCTTGATCGCGAACGCGCCGCGCCCTTGGATCTTCGAGCTTCGCACTTCATACAGCGGGCTCTTGGGCGGCCGGGTCGCGATGGTTTCGCGCACCGACAGCGTGCCCGGCACCTTCACCGTCTTCGCCACCGGCTTCTTCGCGGCGGCCTTCTTGGACGCCGCCTTCTTTGATGCGGCCTTCTTTGATGCGGCCTTCTTGGATGACGCAGACTTCTTGGCTGGGCTCACGGCGAGTCGGAAATGCGAAAGGGAGGGGGCGGCGTTCAGCGATCTTCGTCGGTTGGTTGATACACGACCGTGGGGCCAAGGCCAAGGGCCTCGATTGGCTCACGGATCTTTTCGGCGTCGCCAACCACGACCACCTGCAGTCGCGCCGGATCGAGATGATGCTGTGCAACGCGCAGGACATCCTGCGCCGTCACCGCGCGAACCCGCTCGCGATACGTATCGAAGTAGCTGCTGGGCAGGCGGAAGATCTCCACGTTGGCCAACCCACCGGCCACCTCAGCGGTCGTTTCGAAGCGAATCGGGAAGACGCCAATCAAATAGCTCGTCGCCAGGCTCAGCTCCGCGTCGCTCACCGGTGCTTCGCGAATACGCGTGAACTCAGTCATGATCTCGCGCAGTGCATCGCCGGTGACATTCGTTTCCACCGCCGTCGAGATCTCGAACGGGCTGGCCGCACGACGCCAATCGAACGCCGAGTGTGCGCCGTAGGTGTACGCGTGCGCTTCGCGCAGGTTGAGATTGAGTCGCGATGAGAACAGGCCGCCGAGAATCGCGTTCATCACGACCACCGGGAAATAATCCTCGTGTAATCGCGGAATCGTGACATGTCCCACGCGCAATTCGCTCTGCGGAGCATCGGTCTTGTGCACGAGATGCACGCGGGGTGCGTCGAAACGCTGCTGCGCCATCGGCTCCGTCACCGGCGGCGCCTTGCCGGTCCAGGTACCGAAGTGCGCCGTCACCATCTGCACCGCGCGCTCGATGTCGATGTCGCCCACCAGCATCAGCGCGGTTGCATCCGGGCGATAGTACTCGGCGTGAAACGAGACGACCTGCTCACGCGTGCAGCGCTCAATGCTGGTTTCATCGCCGCCAGCCAGTCGCGCGAAGCGCGAGTCGCGCTGATAGAGCAACCGTGAGAAGAACACATCGGCGAGACCGCGCGGCTCGGCACGCAACTGCGCGAGATCAGCAAGGCGTTCGGCGCGCAGTCGCGTGAGCTCGGCCTCCGGGAACGATGGATAGCACAGCACTTCAGACAGCACCGCCAACGCATCATCGATGCGCGACGACAGTGCCGTGAGCTGCACGATGGCCGAATCCCAGTCGGCACCGGTGTCGAGCGTCGTGCCCAACATTTCGAGCCGCGTCGTGAGCTCCAGCGCGCTCATCTCACGCGTCCCTTCGCTCAAGCCGCGTGTCACCAGCTGCGCCAACCCTTCGTGATCGCGCGGATCGCGCGTGGCGCCGGCCTCGATCACCGCGAGCGTCGTCACCACCGGGTACGCCGGCACGTTGGCGACCATCACGCGTAGTCCATTCGCGAGAATGCGCGTGTCGAACGACGGAAAGCGATACGCGCGAGGCTCACCGGGCGCCGGACGCGGTGGCGCGGGCGGCAATGTCACGGAACTCATGCGCCCACCTCCGCTGGCATCGCGTCCGACGCATCGCTCGCGTCCTGCTCCTCGCTCGGTACGTACATCAGCAGCACGCGATTGTCCGGACCAAGTCGTTCGCGCGCGAACGCTGACACCTGTGCCGCCGTCGTCGCGGCGTAGCGCTCCACCTGCGTGTTCGCGATCGACGCATCGCCAAAGTAGGTCGCGAAGCGCGACAGCTGATCGGCACGCTCGGCTGCCGACTGCATGCTCGTGACGAAGCTCGTTTCGATCAGGGCGCGCGCGCGCGTCACTTCGGCGTCGGTCACGCCCTGCTCATGAATCAGGTCGAGCTCCGCCAGGACCGCGGCTTCGAGTTGCTCCGGCGAAATGCCGGGAAGTGCGGTCGCATCGACCACCAGGAGATCACTCCCCTTGGACAGGTCGTAGGTGAACGCCGACGCCTGCGACGCGATCCGCTGACGCCGGACCAGCGACTGTTCGAGACGGCAACCGGTGCGAAGTCCCAGCACCGCGGCGGCCAGCGACGCCGCGTAGTAGCCATCGGTTCCGAATACCGGCGTACGACAGGCAACGAATAGGCGTGGGAGCGCCACGGCATCGGGTACCACCTCGCGCCGCGTGTCACCGAACGTGGGTGCGACGGACATCTCGCGGAGCGGTGGCCGTCCGCCACCGGCCGCGATCGGACCGAAATAGCTTTCGATCATCCGCTGTGCCTCCGCTCGGTCAAAATCACCGGCGACGGTCAGCACGGCGTTGTCGGGTGTGTAGTAGGTACGGAAAAAATCGGTCACGTCGTCCAACGACGCGTCCGACAAATGCTCCATGGAACCGATCAGCGAGTGATGGAACGGGTGCCCTTCCGGAAACGCGAGCGCCGGCAGTCGTTCCCACCACGTGCCGTACGGCTGGTTGTCCACGCTCCAACGCCGTTCGTTCTTTACTACATCACGTTGCGTGTCCAACTTCTGCTGCGTCAGCCCCGGGAGCATGCGTCCCATGCGATCGGCTTCGAGCCACAGGGCGAGGCCGAGCTGATGCGACGGCATCGTTTCGTAGTAGTTCGTTCGATCGAGCCAGGTGGAGCCGTTCAACGTACCACCGGCGCGTTGAACCAATTCGAAGTGTTCGTTGGCCTCGACGTTCTCCGAACCCTGGAAGAGCATGTGCTCGAACAGATGCGCGAAGCCGGTGCGTTCGAGACGCTCATTCGCCGACCCGACGTGATACCAAAGATTCACGGCGACAATCGGTGCCGTGTGGTCTTCGGAAAGCACCACGTGCAGTCCGTTGGGCAGGTGATAGCTCTCGACGGGGATTTGCATGTGCCAAATTTCAGGGGTGGTACAGGAACCCGGAACCCTTGTTCATGTCCATGATCGCACGCGGTACACGGCTTGGCATCTCGCTGGGCGCGCTGATGGTGTTGGCCGGATGTAAAGACGACCCCGTTCCAAGCCAGAACATTGCCGTGGGTGTGACCACACTGTCGGCCACGGTCGCAACGGCGACGGCTACCGTACCGTCTGTCCGCATCACCGATGCCGGCGGCAAAGGTGTGAAAGGCGTGATGGTACGCTGGAAAGCGTCCGGTGGTGGCCTCGTCACCAACGATTCGATTCGCACCGCGGCCGATGGTTCAGCATCGTCGGGCGGATGGCGTTTGGGAACCACCGCTGGCGCGCAGACACTCACCGCGAGCGCAGATGGTGTTCCCACCATCACGTTCAGTGCAACTGCGAGCGCGGGACCGGCCACGCAGCTCACGCCGATCAGCAACAGTGCGGGCAATCCCGTGGTCAACACGGTGGTGTCGCCTGCGCCGAGCGTGAAGGCGCTCGACGTGTACGGCAACGCTGTGCCTGGTGTGTCCGTCACCTTCACGGCCGCGACAGGTGCGGGCGTGCTCACCGGTGCAACGCAGACGACGAATGATCAGGGGCTCGCCACGATCGGTAGCTGGCAGCTTGGAACGACCGCGGGAATCCAGACACTGCAGGCCAGTGCTGCCGGCACATCGGCCACCACGTTCAGCGTGGTAGCCGTCGCTGGCGCCGCCGCAGATTTGGTGCGGGTAACGGCCGCCGCGGTCGATGGCCCGAGTGGTACGCCAGTCAATCCAGCACCCGGTGTCAAAGTCGTCGACGCGTTTGGCAACGGCGTTGGCAGTGTGCCGGTAACCTTCACGCCTGGTGCGAACTCGGGCAGTGTGCAGTCATCCACCGTGTTGAGCGACCCTGCGAACGGCACCGCGTTCGTTGGCGCGTGGGTGCTTGGCGCTTCCTCGTTGCAGACGCTCACGGCATCGAGCACCGTCCTGCCCGGAAAGAGTGTGGGCTTCACGGCGAGTGTGATCGAGACGGCATTCAATCTCGAGGTGCGGTTCATCGGGTCACCGACCATTCTCGTGCAAACGGCATTCACCGATGCCGCGCGTCGGTGGCGTCAGATCATCATCGGCCACGTGCACGACGTCCGCGCCAACCTCAATCTCGCCACGGCTTGTGATAGTTGGCTGCCCACCGTCAATGAAACGATCAAGGACGTCGTCATCTATGCGCGCACCACGCCCATTGATGGCGCCGGACAGATCCTGGGTCAGGCGTATGTGTGTGGCTACAGCACGACCAACAACATGCCGGTGATTGGCGTGATGGAGTTCGACGAAGCCGACATGCCGGGATTGATCGCGAAGGGGACCCTCAACGATGTGATCCTGCACGAGATGGGACATGTGCTCGGCTTTGGCACACTGTGGGACGTCGGGCGTTCTCTGCTCACCGGTTCGGGCGGAAGCGATCCGTACTTCGTGGGCCCGACCGCGCGTGCTGAGTTCGCCGCAATGAACACGCTGGCGTACGGCGGCAATCCGGTTCCGGTGGAGAATTCGGGCGGCGCCGGAACGCGTGATTCGCACTGGCGCGAAACGCTGTTGCAGGACGAACTCATGACTGGATATCTGACCGGCGCAACGCGTCCACTGACGCGGCTCACCATCGGCGCGATGCGCGACATGGGTTATACGGTGAGCTACAGCACGGCGGACACGTATCGCATCACCGCTGCGCTCTACCAGTTTCCGTACGTGCAGCAGTCGGGACTGGAATTGCATGGCGACATCAAGCGCTCACCGGGTGTCGCGTTCGGCCGCAATGGCGCCGTGACCCGGCTGCGCTGAGCAGCCAGAGCGGCGTCGCACGACAAGTCAGTGCGCGTTGTCACGTGATCAGCGTGTTGATACGGAACGCTGATTGCGAATGCGCGTAGCACAGGTCACGGCGATGGAGCCGCTCGCGCACATCTCCTGACGTGACCTCATACATGAAGCGACGTATCGCCGCGACTTCGCGGCTGACGGTTCTTGCCGCGCTCCTGGCGGCCTGCGGTGGTGGCGACAATCCCACTGCGCCAATTGCATCAGTTCGCAGCAGTACCCTTCCGGCCGCCATGCAGTTGCTCGTCGGCGATGCGCAGACCGGATTCGAAGGCGTGGCTGCCCCCGTGGCACCAAGTGTTCGCGTGGTGACGTCGGATGGCATCGCCGTGAGCGGCGCCACGGTGCGCTTTACGCCGGGAGCCAACTCCGGATCAGTCACCGGGGGCACGGTTCTCACCGACGCCAACGGAGTTGCCACGGTTGGCTCGTGGATTTTTGGCAACACGACGTCACAGACACTCGTGGCGACCACCGATTCCTTGCCCGGCCGAGCGATCACCTTTCGCGCGACCGTCAGCACCACGCGATTCGGCATTGCCGTGCGCTTCATCGGCGACGGTGGTACCGATCGTCAACGCGAAGCGTTCACCAAGGCAGCCGCGCGCTGGTCGCGGGTCATCGTTGGCGATATCGGGACGACGCCGCTCAACGCGCCCGCCGGTGAGTGTGCGAGTTGGATTCCGGCCGTAAACGAATCGGTGCACAACCTGCTGGTGTTCGTGCGGATCGCGCCCATCGATGGTCCGGCCAAGATCGTGGGCCAGGCAAGCCCCTGCTATGTGAACAGCGCAGTGAAGCTCCCGATCATGGGATTTTTCGAACTTGATCAGGACGATCTCACGCTCATGAACGATCGCGGCATTCTCGATGATGTCGTGCTGCACGAGATGGGACATATCCTGGGCATTGGTACGCTTTGGAACTACCAGCGGTCATTCCTCGAGGGCGCCGGCTCGGACGATCCGTTCTTCAACGGCACGGGTGCGCGTGCTGCCTTTGCGGCGGCGGGTGGCGCGGGCTTCGCCGGAACACCGGTTCCCGTCGAGAACAGCGGCGGCACTGGAACACGCGATGCACACTGGCGGAAGTCCGTGTTCGGCAACGAACTGATGCAGGGGTTCGCGCAACCGGGTGGTATGCCACTCAGCCGCATCACCGCCGCCTCTCTTCAGGATCTCGGCTACACGGTCAACATGGGCGCCACCGACAGCTATTCGTTGCTGACGTCATCCATTCAGGCCGACGTCGCGCTGCAATCCGCATCGATGGTCGCACTGGGTCGCGACGTGGCGTCGGCCCCGCTCTATGAAGTGAACACCAGCGGTACTCGCCGGCTGGTGCGACCGGAGCTCCGTTAAGCGCGTTCGGCGTGTCGTCGATCAGGTGTCGACGAGATGCTTGCCGGTCATTCGCAACCACAACAGCAGCGCGACGTCGGTGGGAAGTGCCACCGACTCGCGCAGCATGTATTCGAGTACGGCGCGGTTCGCCGAGATCGGACTGGTGCGCGTCGGCGCGGGGAGTGGCTGCAACCCGTGAAGTCGCGCCAGAATGTCGAGACGCAGCATGTGAAATGGATCGCTCACCAAGAGCACGCGAGGGCGCGTTGGCACGCGATCGGTACGTCCTTCAGGCGTCGAATCATGCAGGGCGTGCAGCAGCATCGCGGCGCCCTCGATCGACGCGAGCGATGTGCGACCGGCCGGCTCGAGCAGGATGACCGTGTTGGGCACACCACGGCGCGCGAGGTAGCGGCGACCGGCAGCCGCTTCGCTGATCAAATCACCCGGACGTCGTCCACCAGTGACGACAATTCGTGGTGCCTCGGCCGCTTTCCACAACGACAACGCCTGATCGAGACGCGACCGAAGCACTGGTGACGGTCGACCCCCGTACTGCGCGGCACCCAATACCACGATCGCATCGGCCGGACCCGCACTCGTACGGCGCGCCCATCCCGCAATACACGCCATCGAAATCAGCCAACCGATCGCCAGCACGGCCATCAGGCGCAATGCAAAGCGGCGAAATCCGGTTGAGCGTGACACTGGGGACATGAGGCGAAACTACCCAATCGCTCGCGCGACGGAACCGGCAGCGGCGCACGAAAGCTGACTTCGCCATATTGGTGGGCGTCTGATGTTCGTCCCGCCGACCGCACGGCGCTGTCCCCATTGACCGCATTGCCTCATGACCTCCCCCGTCGTTCTCGTCCCGGACGTATTCCGTCGTCGATCGTTTGCCTTGGTGACGGCCACGATCCTTCTGGCAGCCTGCAAAGGAGACGCACCCGTTCCCAGCGCGGCAACCGCGGTGACCACGACCAGCATTGGTGCTCCCGTCGCATCGCGACTCAGCGAACAGAACGCGCCGACGGTCAAGATCACCGACGCCAAGGGGAAGGGTATGCGCAACCTGCTCGTGAAGTGGCGCGTGACCAGCGGCGGCGGTTCGGTGCTCAATGACTCCTCGCGGACGAGTGCCGCTGGTGAGGCGAGCTCCGGTGGTTGGAATCTCGGCACCATCGCCGGCGTGCAGACGCTGACGGCCACGCTCGATGGTCTGCCACCAGTCACCTTCACGGCCAATGCGGTCCCCGGCGCTGTTGCCGAAATGACACCGGTTGCGACGACGTACACCACGACCGTGGTGAACCAGAACGTCGTTCCGGCGGCAGCCGTCGTCGCGAAGGATGCGTACGGCAATCTCGTTCCCGGCGCGCAGGTGGTGTTCGTGCTCGGACAGAGTCAGGGCACGCTCGTTGGTGAAGTTCAGGCGACGAACAGTCTGGGTGTCGCCACGCTTCCGGCGTGGCAGCTCGGTACGGTCGCCGGTGCGCAATCGGTGCGTGTGACCACCGCCACCGCTCCCACGGTGAGCATCACCGTCACCGCGCAGGCGGGGCCGGTCTCCAAACTCGTTGCGCTCACGTTGCCGGAAATCTCCGGTGTGGCGTCTACCGCGGCCGGTACGACACCGGCGGTGAAAGCCACCGACCAGTTCAACAACGGCGTCGCCAACGTGCCCGTCACGTGGACCACCGGTGCAAACTCGGGGTCGGTCACGAGCGCGAACTCGTTGTCGGATGCGTTCGGCAATGCGTCGCCGGGCCAGTGGCTCTTGGGCAGCGCGGCGACGCAAACGCTTACGGCCAGCAGCAGCGCCGTTCCAGGCACGACGTTCAGCTTTACCGCCCGCACCGTCACCTCGCTGTATGACATCGAATTGCGCTTCATCGGCGCCGGTGGCACCGATGTCATGCGCGACGCGTTCCGTTCTGCTGCGGCGCGGTGGCGGAGCATCATCACGGGCGACGTGCACAACACCCGCGTCACCGCCAGCGCGGGCTCATGCATTTCCTGGCAGCCCGCCATTGACACGTTGGTCAACGACGTGGTGATCTTCGCACGCATCGCCAACATCGACGGACCGAGCAACATTTTGGCGCGCGCGGGCCCATGCCTCATCAACGCCGGCACGCGACTCACCGCCATGGGCATCATGGAGTTCGACGAAAGCGATTTGCCCACGCTGATCGCGAACGGCGGCATCGTGGATGTCATCCAGCACGAGATGGGACACGTGCTGGGCATCGGTACGCTGTGGAATGTCGCGCCGCGCACCCTGCTCTCCGGATCCGGCTCAAACGATCCGTTCTTCAATGGCGTCGCCGGCCGCGCGGGATTCGCCTCAGTGAATACGGTGATCTACAGCGGCAATCCGGTACCGGTGGAGAACACGGGCGGGACGGGCACGCGTGACTCACACTGGCGCGAAAGCACCTTTGGCCGCGAGATCATGACCGGCTTCTACAACAGTGGTGTGATCAATCCGCTGAGCCGAGTGACGATCGGCTCGCTTGAAGATCTGGGCTATCAGGTGAACTACAGCGCGGCCGATCCGTTCACGATCACCGCGCTGCTCTACGCTTTCCCGTTCAACCCGTCATCGAACGCCATCCCGATCGGCGAAGATCTCACCTCGATCCCGCTGTTCGAAGCGCGCAATGGCAAGCCCGTGCTGATCCGCACCGGACGGCCGTAGCGGGACGGCGGTAGCGGGACGGCCGTAGCCGCTCAGGCGATCGTGGCGCGATCGCCCGGTGCGGGGATTTCCACGCGGAACCCCGCCCCGCGTAGCTGCGTGGCGAACGCGTCCTGAGCGGGCGGTTCGCCGTGTACCAGATACACCTGCGGATCTTTGCGTCCGTCGGCGGCACCGTTCGCACGCACCGCCTCGAGCCAGCGCGCGAGTTCGGTGCGATCGCCGTGCGCGCTGTAGCCGTTCAGCACTTCCACCTCGGCGGCCAGCGGCACCTCTTCGCCAAAGATCTTGAGCACGCTGCGGCGCTCCACAATGCGCCGCCCAAGCGTGTGCTCCGCCTGGAAGCCGACAATGAGGATGGTATTGCGCGCATCCGCGGCGCCGTAGCGCAGGTGGTGCAGAATGCGCCCCGATTCGACCATCCCCGATGCCGCGATAATGATCATCGGGCCATGACGGGTGTTGAGGGCCTTGGATTCGCTCACATCGCGCGTGAACTGCACCATCGGAAAATCGAAGAGGTCGGTGGTGTGACGGACGAGGGCTTCGCCCTTGTCGAACACCTCCGGATGCATGGCGAACACCGAGGTCGCCGCAGTCGCGAGCGGCGAGTCGACATAGATCGGAATGGATGGAATCTTCCCGTCGCGCTGCAAGACGTGCAGATCGTACAGCAACTCCTGAGTGCGACCCACCGCGAAGGCAGGAATGAGCACGCGTCCGCCGCGCGCCGCTGTTCGACGAACGCAATCGGCGAGTTGATCACGCGCCCCCTCGACCGATTCGTGATCGCGATTGCCGTAGGTGCTTTCGCAGATCACCACATCCGCGCCGAGTGGCGGCGCTTCCGGATCGCGAATGATCGGGAGTCCGCTGCGACCGATATCGCCGGAAAAGACCACGCGCTTGGTGGTGTCGCCCTCGCGTAGCTCAAGCGTCACCGCGGCACTGCCCAGAATGTGACCGGCTTCCACAAACATGGCGCGCACTCCATCGGTGACATCGAACCATTTGTGGTAAGGCATGCCGACCATGAGTGACTGCGTGTTGGTGGCGTCCTCCACGCGGTACAGTGGCTCGACATGCTCGTCGCGATGCTTGGCCAGAAACTCCGCGTCTTTCTCCTGAATGTGCGCCGAGTCGGCGAGCATGATCGCGCAGAGATCGCGCGTGGCCGCCGTGCACCAGATCGTCCCCTTGTAGCCGCGCGCTGCCAGCAGCGGCAAGCGACCCGCATGATCGATGTGCGCGTGACTGAGCACGACCGCGTCGATCTCATCGATGGGCAATGGCAGGCGCGCATTCTTCTCGCGCGACTCGCTGCGCTTGCCTTGAAACATCCCGCAGTCGAGCAGAATGGTACGCTGCTGCGATCCCGTCCCGACGCGAATGATGTGGCACGAACCGGTGACCTCACGGGCCGCACCGAAGAATTCGATGTGCATAGCTGGGAAGAAACGGCACGTGTTGGCGATGCGAAAGGGCAAGCGCAACCGTGTGCGCTGGACTGAGACTTGCCCCGATGCCTCGCACACTCACACGAGGACTTCCGATGGCGGAAATTCACATCCAGCGAAAAGAGCGCTCCGTTTGGCCATGGTTGCTGGCGGGCGTGCTGTTGCTGGGACTGCTCTGGTTCCTGTTCGCGCGCAACACGAACGAGAACGCGGTGGCTGGTCGCACGGACAGCGCGGCCGTGCGCGATTCTGCTGCGGCTGCCGGCACACTCGCGCCGCCCGATACGCTGCGACGCGACACCTTGAACCCGCCACCGCGCTGAGGCGCACGCCCATGCATCACGACGAATACAACGACGACAAGACACGCACCGATCGGCTGGAGCGCGACGTCACTCCGCGGCTCGTGCATCTCGACGACATGCACGACCTGCAGGTCGCCGATGGCGATCCGGATATTCGCGGGTGGGATGTGCGCACCGCGGATGGCGAGAAGGTCGGCAAGGTCAAGGATCTCGTGGTCGACACCATGCTGATGAAGGTGCGCTACATCGAAGCGCAAATCGACAAGGATGTGCTCAATGCCAGCGATGACCGGCATGTACTCATCCCGATCGGCTCCGCGCGCCTGGATGACGACGACGACGATGTCTTCCTCAGCTCCGCGATCGTCGATCCGCGCACCTTGCCGCCGTACGACCGCAACTCACTGTCACGTGAGTATGAACTCTCAGTACGCGATCAGTTCCCCAGTTCGGCCCAGTGGGACGAGCGCTCCTCGACTGGCACCGATCGTGCAGCCAACTTCGCTGATCGTGCGCCCTTGGCGGATCGTCGGCGTCCTGAGGACGAAGACTTCTACGGCAGCGATCTCTACGACGAGTCGCGCTTCTTTGGCGCGCGGCGTCGTGGACGTGAAGATGCGAACTACATCGGTCCGACCGACGAGTCACTGCGCCGGAACGAAGACCGCTGAGCGGTGTTGAATAGCAGGACGCACCTTCGTGGTGCGCACGAACGGCGGTATGTCCGGTGCGGAGGGGTGCCGGATGTACCGCCGTTTCGTATTCGGGACGATCGCGGGTACCAGCCGTTCGTCAAACACATTGGCCCGGCTGCAGACAGTGCAGCCGGGCCATTGCGTTTGAGGCGGTCGATGAGCGGACTACGCGCGCGCTATTTCACCACTCGCGCTGTCGCGGCCACTCGGCAAACGGTTCTGGTCGCCAGCTGCGAGCCCAATGCGTGAGCTCGTGCCACATGAGCGGCGCCAACTGCATGACGCGCTGTGTGACCTGTTGGGTCACCAGCAGTACCATGAAATCCGAAAGCATGTGCTTCATCGCCAGCTTCATCGGTCCCCCCCGGGTCGATACATGGCGCGATCAGTGCAACATCTTCTGTTGTCGCGTCGACTGAGTCTGCCACGCAGACCCATCCGTGATCGCGTTAGTACAATGTCGAGCTGTGCATATCTCGCGCCGTGATGGGATTCACATTGGATCCACGTCACTATGACGCAGCGCACAATTTCGACTCAATCGTCCCACTCTGCTTTCCACGCTCATGGCACGTGGCATCTGGAAGGGCACGCTGGGCTTCGGCCTCGTCAGTATCGGGGTCGAGCTCTATACCGCTGAGTCACCGCAATCCCTCGATCTCGACATGCTCGACCGCCGCGACAACGCGCCGATCGGCTATCGCAAATACAACAAACACACCGGTGCTGAAGTTGACGCCGACAACATTGTAAAAGGCTATCCCGTCAGCAAGGGTCGCTACGTCATTCTTTCGAACGACGACCTCAAAGCAGCAAACCCAAGAGCTACGCAAACGATTGACGTGCAGGGCTTCGTCAATGCCGCAGACATCGATCTCGTCTACTTCGACAAGCCGTACGTCGTTGGCCCGCTCAAGGGCAACGAAAAGGCGTATGCACTCTTTGTTCAAACGCTCGAGCAGACTCAACGCGTCGGTGTCGCTCAGGTCGTAATTCGCACGCGGCAACATCCGGCGGCGATTTATCCCTGGAACGGCGCCCTCATTGTGCAGCTGCTGCGCTACAACGACGAGGTGCGGACGCCGGAGCAGTTGGGTGTGGTGCCTCCGGAACGTGCCGTAAGCGCCGCGGAGCGCACGATGGCGACGCAACTCGTCGAGATGATGGCCACCGAGTGGGATCCCACCGTCTTCCACGACGCCTACCGCGAAGACGTGCTTCGCCTGGTTGAAGAGCGCGCCGCCCAACCGGAAGGTGGTGCGGTCACCGCAGCCTCGGTCGACGAAGAACCACCGCGTGTACTCGACCTCATGGCGGCGCTCAAGGGCAGTCTCGCGGAACGCGCTCGCGCCTCCGTGCGCGCCAAGAGCTCGCGAAAGGTCGCCTCGAGAGCGATCACCAAGTCGGCGGTCAAGAAGGCGTCAGGCAAGACGCCTTCCAAATCGTCAACGAAGTCATCTTCGCGCAAAAGCACGTCGGCGCCACGGAAGAAGCGCGCATGACCGTGCGTTCGGGCGGGTCGTTCCTGTCGCTCAGCCTCGCCACACTCGACGAGCAGATTCCCGACGGGGTGGGGTGGACGTGTGAAGCCAAGCTCGATGGCTATCGCATCGAAGCCGTTCGCGCCGCGTCCGGCAAGGTGACGCTCTACACGCGGAACGCGCACGATTGGACAGCCCGCTTTCCCACCATCGCTTCGGCGATCGCCGACTGGTCGATGCCACCGATGACCCTCGATGGTGAAGTGATCGCGCACGTGCCGTCCGGTGGCAGTGCGTTTCAGGCGTTGCAAGAGGCGATCGGACCGCGCAGCAAGACGCCGCGAGCGCTTCCCTCGACACTTCCGCTGCGCTTCGTCGTCTTCGATCTGCTCATGCTGGACGGTCAGGATGTGCGACGGCTTGCCCTTCGGGATCGCCAAACGCTGCTCCGCGAAGTGCTCAAACAGCGTCCCGCGCGCAGCCCGATCTTGCCGGTGCGCCGCTTCGCTTCTCGGCGAACAGCGCTCGATGCGGCGTGTGCCGCTGGGCTCGAGGGTGTGGTGTGCAAGCGCCTCGACGCGCCGTATGTCGCTGGGCGCCATCGCCAGTGGATCAAAGTGAAATGCGCCAATCGCCAGGAGTTCGTGGTGGTCGGTTTTACCGAGCCGCGTGGCTCACGCACCGCTCTCGGCGCGCTGCTGCTTGGCGTTTACGATGGGCGCGGCGCGCTCCACTACGCTGGCAAAGTCGGAAGCGGCTTCAACACCCGCGAACTGGCGTCGCTCAGGAGGACGCTGTCCCTGCTCGAGCTTCGGACAGCGGCGTTGACCGACACGGCGCTCGCCCCGCGCGGTGACGTGCATTGGGTCAAGCCACAGCTCGTGGCCGAGATCAGTTTTGCCGAGTGGACTCGCGAGGGTCTGTTGCGACACCCGGTCTATCATGGCCTTCGTGAAGACAAGGCCGCGAGCGAGGTGCGTCGTGAGCGGCCAGCCTGATGGTGACCACAGTCGATGTGGCGGATGTCCGCATCTCGCATCCCGAGCGCGAGCTGTTCGCAGCCACCGAGCAGTCGCCCCCAATCACCAAGGCCGAATACGCACGCTTCATCGCGCGCATCGCACCGCGCATGTTGCCCCATATCGCGGGGCGTCCGCTCTCACTGCTCCGTTGTCCGCAAGGCCAGGGAGGCGAATGTTTCTTCCAGAAACACTGGACAACCACGCCGCCCCCGGGAGTCGAGCCGGTGGACGTTCGCGAGGAGTCGGGCGACCGCGCGCCGTATCTGGTGGTGCGCACGGCGCAGGGGCTCGTCTCGCTGGTGCAGAATGGAGTCATCGAGTGGCACCCCTGGGGTGCGACGATCGACGCGATCGAGAAGCCGGATCGCGCCGTCTTTGATCTCGATCCCGCGCCAGACGTTCCATTCCAACGGGTCGCAGCGACCGCTGAACGACTGCGCGCCCTGCTCAAGGCGTGTGGGCTCAACAGCTGGCTCAAGAGCACCGGAGGCAAAGGGCTCCACGTCGTTGTGCCGATCACGCCGAGCGTAGGATGGGATGACCTGCGCGACTTCGTGAAGCTGACCACTGCGCAGCTGATGGTCGGCGATCCTGCAGGACTGATTGACACTGCCAGCAAGGCCGCACGCACCGGAAAGATCTTCGTGGACTATCTGCGCAATGGGCGTGGCGCGACCGCGGTGGCACCATGGTCACCCCGTGCGCGCGCGGGAGCGCCAATCGCGGTGCCACTCGCATGGACCGATCTCGCCGCGCTCACCCGCGCGGATCCGGTGAATGTCAATGCGTTCGATCAGTGGCGCACGAAACATCCGCGCAATCCGTGGGCAACGTTGTCCTCTGCTCGGCAGGCGCTCACCCAGCGTGTCTTCGAGAAGCTGCTTACGGTGGACCCCCGTATCGCGTGAGTCGTGAGGCGCCACCAGCCCTCAGGCGCGCGCTGATTGCTTCCGGTGACGACTCGGATTCCTGATCCGCTGGCCCGCGTACATCGACTTCGATGAACACCGCGTCGTTGTCGCCGCGCACATCCAGAATGTGTCGATCCGCCGGCGACTGCTCAGCAAACCATCGCAGCAGATAGGCAACGGCGGCCTGACGTCCCACCACGAGTGGTGCGTCGCCCCATCGCATGATGACATCCTCGGTGAGGAGCGCCCCCACCGTTTCGGCGTCGTGCGCGTCCAGCGCATCAATGAGTGACGCCACCCACTGCTCCGTCCATTCGCTCGCGTGCAGCGCCGCAAAGTGTTGCCCGCTATCCGCGAGCTTTGCACGCGCAGCGCCGGCGGCGTGGGTACGTGTGAACGCCGGCGGATCGCTCGCCGGGAACGACTCGATCGACGCGCGCTCAACGCGCTGATCACTGCGCGTCGTGGCGCTCGGAACAGTGTCACCGCCGGACTCGACGCCATCGCGCGATGTGCGGTCGGTGCCAGGCGAGTCATCGGAGAACGGCACGTGGTGCATGCGAAACCTCATGAAAGCGGACGCGTGACGATGCAGTGCTTCAGCCGCGACCCTTACGGCCACTGGCCTTGGCAGTGCCGGAACTCCGGCTCTTCCGCGCCGGCGCCATCAGACTCTCCGCTTCCGCATCGGACCCGCTCTCCAACGCGCCAAGATTCACCGACGTCATCGCCACTTCGTTCAGAATGCGATCGGCTTCGCCCTCTTCGTTCAGTGTCTGCTGAAGGAGGTCCACGTGATCGCTGAGACCGAGGAGGTCAGCATACGTGCGTGCCGATCCATAGCCGGCCATCTCATAGTGCTCGACCGCTTGCGCCGCCGCGATGAGTCCGGCGTCCATTACGTCGTCCTCTGCGTCCTCTTCCATCAGTTCGCTCGCCTCCGCCAGCAGCCCTTCCATGCCCTTGCAGTGTTTGCCTTTCGGCGACTCGCCGAGTTCACCAAACAGTTGCTCGAGGCGCTGAACCTGCTGCTCGGTTTGCGCTTGATGCGTTTCGAGCGCGTCGCGCAATTCTTCGTTTGTCACCTTTTTAATGACCATCGGCAGCGCTTTCAGAATTTGATTCTCGGCACTGTACAGATCGCGCAACTTTTCAACGTACAACGCCTGCAGCGTATCGAGCTCCATGACCAACTCCGCGTAGGATGAGGCGAGATGCATCGGGGTGGCGCAACGTCGTGCAACGACTGCGCCACCTCGCCGCAATTGCGTCACGTGTTGCGCGGTTTGCCTGCAGGTGATGTTTCGGTCTCGGACGAGTTGGCAGATGCACCACTCGTCCCGCCCTGCTGACCACGGCCGGCCTGTGCACCGATGGACTGATTTGGTGCGTTCGCCGAGTCTCGTTGCACACGAATCTGGTTTTGCACGTCACGTACGCCGCTGACGTGCTCGGCGACATCTTCGGCCATGCGCTTGGCGTGGCGATCGGACACGGTTCCCGTCAGTGTCACTTCTCCCTGGCTGACCTGCACTTCGATTTCGCTCGCGTCGATACCGGGGTGCCGTTCAAGCTGTTCGCTGAGGTCTTCGCGAATGCGATCGTCTGGTCGCTTCCACCCCTTGGGGCCGCGACCCGCGTGATTGAGCTGTTGCGATCGCGACTGCGATGGCACGCCATGCGACCACGGCATGCTCGGCGTGCCGACACTTCCGCTGTATCCCGACATGTCGTTGCGATCTCCCCATCCGCGTCCGGACGCCATTGCGGAGCCTGGCGCGGTGTTCGATCCACCTCCGTACCCCGATCCCATGCTGTTGCCAAAACCGCCGTTCACGCCAATGTCGGCGTAGCCACCGCCACTGCCGAACCACGATCCCATGCCGCCGCCGAACGACGGCATCCCGGACTCGTAGGCGCTGTTGGAGTCCATGCCTCGCTGAGGCATGTCGTCGGGTGCACGACGTTGAGCGGTGAAGCGGTCGCTGTACTGCTGTCCGTACGGCTGTCCGTACTGTTGACCGCGCTGCGGCTGATTCCGCGCGCCGTATCCCTCGCCACCACGAAAGCCGCCGCCGCCGTACTGATCCCCGCCAGTGTTGCCATAACGATCGGCGGCGCTACCAAGATCGTTGCCGCGAGAGAATGCGCCCCAATCCTGGCGATTGGGCTGCCCGGGTTGCCCGCCGTATCGGCCTTGCTGCCCCTGCGTACCCGGCGCCTGACCATACACGCCTTGGCCGTAACTGCGCGCGCTGTACTGTCCTTCGTCCCATGCACCCTCGTCGCGCCCACGATATTCGCGTCGACCTCCGCGTTCGTCGTCTCGTCCGCTCCCGCTGCGCTCATTGAACGAGTCACGGTCGCGATCGCGGTATCGATCGCGATCGTGCTCGCGATCCTGCATCTCACGATCACGTTCGGACTCCCAGCGACCACGATCTTCCGACCAACGGTATCCTTCGCGTGCCATCTGTGCCTCCTGCTCAGAAGTGCGCGAGCGCGACCATGTCACGCGAAATCGTGAACATCGTCACCCGCCGCGCCGTGCGGGCATCAAGTCGTGTGCCGACTCCGTGACACGCGTGCAGCCTCGACACTGTAGTCGTGGCACCCGCCTTGCCCCTTCATGCTGATCCGTGAGGCATGCATGTCCGCATGCCAGACCGATTCGATCAGTTGGATTTTTTCAGCGGGGCTCTCGTGACGACGTCGATTGGCGATGTGATTAACGCACGTCCACTGGTAGTGCACAGCCACCTCCGGTGGGACTTTGTGTGGCAGCGTCCACAACAACTGCTGTCCCGCTTCGCGCGTTCGCGCGACGTGCTGTTTATAGAGGAGCCGGTGTTCGTGGACGATCTCGTGCGACCGACACTCGATGTCACCGAGCCAACACCGCGCGTGCATCGCGTCATTCCGCGTATGCCGAGCGCGTATCGCGACAGCGAACCGGCGGCAGGTCTCGCACTCCGCGCACAACTGATCGACTTGGTGGGTCCAACCGGCGCACTGGCGAATCGCTTTCATGCGCCTGTTCAATGGTTCTACACGCCCATGCCGGCCCCGGCGATGCTGGGCGTGTTTGATGAGGTGGCGGTCGTCTATGACTGCATGGATGAGCTGGCGCAGTTCAAGTTCGCACCCGCCGAACTCGTGCATCGCGAGCGATTTCTTCTGGCGCGTGCCGATCTCGTCTTCGCGGGCGGGCGGGCGCTGGCGGAAAGCAAGTCACGTTTTCACGACAACGTGCACTTCTTCGGCTGCGGTGTGGATGCAGCACACTACGCATCTGCGCGTCACGAACAGACGGAAGTTCCACCGGAACTGGCATCGCTTTCCGGTCCCGTGGCTGGCTACGTGGGCGTGATTGATGAACGACTGGACTACGCACTCGTGGCGACGCTGGCCGAGCAGCTGCCCGATGTGACCGTTGTGATGATCGGCCCGGTCGTGAAAGTCGATCCGCGCGACCTGCCGCGTCGTGAGAACATCCACTACCTGGGGCAGCAGGACTATTCGCGCCTGCCGGCGTTCATGAAGGGCTTTGATGTCTGCCTCATGCCCTTCGCGCTCAATCGCGCGACGGAATACATCAATCCCACGAAGACGCTCGAGTATATGGCGGCCGGCAAACCCATCGTGTCCACGCCGATCCCCGATGTGGTGCGGCACTTCGCGCCAATCGTGGAAATGGCCGACACCGCCAACAGCTACGTCACCGCCGTTCGCCGAGCCATCGCCCATCCGGATGACGCGCGCCGTCGGCAGGGTATCGCGCGCGCCGAAGCGTCGTCGTGGGATCAGATTGTCGCGGATATGTCGCGGCTGATTGAAACGGCCGCGGTGTCTCGCCAGCGTCGTCACCGTCCTGCGCAGACGTCCGGTGCGACCACCACGCGCAGCGAGCGCGGAGTCCGGCGCGCGCCGTGAGGCCGCTCGAACTCTGGGGTGGCGTCGAATGCACTATCAATCGCGTCGGTGACCGGTATCGCGATCAACTCGCGATGGCCGGTCACTATGATCGGCTCGAGGATGACGTTGATCGCATCGCCAGTCTCGGTGTCCGCGCCGTGCGCTGGCCAATTCTGTGGGAACGACACGCCGGCGCCAACGCCGATCGAGCATGGCGCTCTACCGATCGCGTCCTGACACGATTTCGCGCTCACGGGATCACCGTCATTGGCGGGTTGCTGCATCACGGAAGCGGACCAGCACACACCGCGCTGACCGATCCCAGCATGCCGCACGGTCTGGCGGACTTTGCCCGCGAAGTAGCGACGCGATATCCGTGGATCGAGTGGTGGACGCCGGTGAACGAGCCGCTCACCACCGCCCGCTTCGCCGGACTGTATGGGCTCTGGCATCCGCACGCCAGGAACGATCGGAACTTCGTGCTCGCGCTGCTGCATCAAGTGCGCGCCACCCAGTGCGCCATGCAGAGCATTCGCACGGTGCAACCGAACGCCAAGCTGATTGCTACTGAAGATCTCGGCTATTCGCATTCGAATGCCGCGCTGCGCTATCAGGCGGCGTTCGAGAATGAGCGCCGGTGGCTGACGTGGGACCTGTTGGCCGGACAGGTGAGGCGCAGCCATCCGTTGTGGACGTATCTGATTCGCGCCGCGCCCGTGCGTCGCCTGCTGTCGGAGATTGGTGATCGCGCGAGCGATGCCAGCGCGCAACCCGCACTGCTTGGAATCAATCACTACGTCACGAGTGAACGCTTTCTCGATGAATCGCTGCGCTTCTATCCGGCGCGGACGCACGGCGGAAATCGATGGCATCGCTACGCCGATGTCGAGGCGGTGCGCGTGCTCCGTGACGGTCCGATTGGCGCGGCTCGCCTGCTGATGCAGGCCTGGGAACGCTATCAGGTGCCCATGGCCGTGACCGAAGCGCATATCGGCTGCACCCGCGAGCAGCAAATGCAGTGGGTACTTGGGATGTGGCAATCGGCGCTCGAGGCGCGCGCTCATGGAGCCGACGTTCGTGCCGTGACCGCGTGGGCGCTCTTTGGCGGCTTCGATTGGCGCTCGCTACTGACGCGCGACGAACATGCATACGAGAGTGGCGCGTGGGACGTGCGCGCGCCGGTACCTCGCGAAACCGCACTCGCGCCAGCGCTGCGGGCGCTCGCCGCGGGAACCGCGCCACAACATCCCGCCCTGGCGGCCGAAGGCTGGTGGCAACGCACCGATCGCGTGGAGTACCCACCGCGACGCGGCACCGTTCCGCGCGCACCGCTTCTCTCGACGACGCGCGCGGTGGTGCCGCGCACACCGCGCCCGCTGCTGATTGTCGGCGCCGGCGGAACGCTAGGTCAGGCGTTGCAGCGGCTCGCGCGTGAACGAGGGTTGCCGCTCGTCGCCTGGTCGCGTCGCGAACTGGACATCACCAACGCTGATGAGGTGAATCGCCGCGTCGACGCCGTGCGGCCGTGGGCGATGATCAATGCCGCTGGATGGGTGCGCGTCGATGATGCTGAACAGCACCGAGAATCCTGTCGTGCGGTGAACGTACTGGGCGCGGAACGACTGGCGCGTGCCGCGGCTCGCCACAGTGTCCCGTTCTGCACCTTCTCGTCCGACCTGGTCTTTGGGGCGTCGGGAACGCGCCCCTTTGTGGAGTCGGATCTGCCGTCGCCGTGCAATTGGTACGGACAGTCCAAGATGGAATCGGAGCGCCGCGTGCTGGCGGCGCACAGCGAGTCCCTCGTGGTGCGCACCAGCGCGTTCTTTGGCGACTGGGACGACGCCAATTTCATCACGCAGACGCTCGCCGATGTGGCGTGCGGGCGCGATGTCCATGCGCCAACCGACGCGGTGGTCTCGCCGACGTACGTCACGGACCTCGTTCACGCCTGCCTGGATCTGCTGATCGACGGCAGCCATGGCGTGTGGCATCTCGCGAATATCGGTGCCTGTAGTTGGCTCGAACTCGTCCATCGAGCCGCGCGTATTGCGAAGCTCGATGCGCAACATGTCCACGGATGCACGAGCGCCGACTTCGGTTGGAGTGCGCCGCGTCCTTCGTACAGTGTGTTGTCCAGCGAGCGTGCGACGTTGCTGCCGCCGCTCGATGACGCGCTGCATCGTCATCTGCGCACACGCTCGTGGGAGCGTCTGGCGCGACGTCGCGAGGCGATCGAAGCCGAACTCTCGATCGACGCTGCCGCGACGGTTCCCGAAACGTGCACCACATGAGAATTGTCATCATCGGAGCCGGTCCGACCGGACTCGCGGCCGGCTATCGATTGCGCGAACTCGGCGTCACGTCCTTCACGATGCTCGAGGCGTCGGCTGGAGTCGGAGGGCTGGCGTCGTCGGAACGAAGTGCCAATGGCTTCACCTACGATATTGGCGGGCACGTGCTGTTCTCACACTACCCGTATTTCGATGCGCTCTTCGATCGACTGATGGGCGATGACTATCAGGAGCTGGTGCGTGAAGCCTGGGTGTGGATGTGCGATCGGTTTCTGCCATACCCGTTTCAGAACAACATTCGGCATTTGCCGAAAGAGATCGTCCTCGAGTGCCTGCTCGGATTGATCGAGGCGCAACGTCAGCCGCTCGATCTCGAACGCGTGCACAACTTCGGCGAACTCATTGAGCGACAGTTCGGACGTGGCATCGCCAGGCACTTCATGCTGCCGTACAACTTCAAGGTGTGGGCGTACCCAGCCGCCACCATGAACAAAGAGTGGATTGGCGAGCGCGTCAGCACGCCGCCAATCGAGCGCGTGCTCGGCAACGTCGTACTCGATCGCGATGACGCCGGCTGGGGGCCGAACAACACCTTCAAATATCCGCGCTTTGGAGGAACCGGTGGGCTGTTCAACCGGATGCGTCCGTACATCGAAGATCAGCTCCGGCTCGACTCGCGCGTCGTTTCGATCGATCTGGATGCGCGCGAAGTGATTCTCGAGGAGAACGCACGGGTCCCCTATGACGTGCTGCTCAACACCACGCCATTGGATCAGCTGGTGCGTTCGCTGCAAAGCGAGCGCGCTGACGCGGTTCCCGATACGGTACGTCATCATGCGGCGCAGCTGCGCCACTCGAGCAGCTGTATCGTCGGGGTGGGGATCAACCAGCCATCGCCCTCGGGCAAATGCTGGATGTACTTCCCCGAGGCGGACTGTCCGTTCTATCGCGTCACATATCTCTCGAACTACTCGGCCGACGTGGTTCCGGACGCGACGCGTCAGTATTCGTTGCTCGCGGAGATCTCGCGCTCGCCAGTCAAACCCGTCGACTCGAGTCGCGTCATCGAAGAGACCATTCGCGGCATGATCAATACGCAACTCCTTCGCGAGCGGGATCAGGATGACATTGTCGATACTCACCTGATCGAGCGAGAGTACACGTATCCCACGCCTGGGCTCGAACGGGATGCGGCGCTGGCGACCGTGCTGCCGTGGCTCGAGACACAACAGATTTATTCGCGCGGCCGATTTGGCGCGTGGCGCTACGAGGTGGGCAACATGGACCATTCGGTCGCGCAGGGCGTGGAGTGGGCCAATCGCATCGTACTTGGAGATGTTGACGACGAGTTGACCTATCTCGCCAAGCGCGGCTGTTAGCGTGGCTGCTGGCGAATTTCAGGACGCACAATGGCAACGGGGCAGCGAAGAACGCTTCGCTGCCCCGCTCTGCAATCTCTGGCCCGACGCGCTAGGCGTTTCGAAGGTCCCGGCGCGCGAGCAACTTCTGAAGCGATTGACGATGAAGCCCAAGGGCTCTCGCCGTACGCGCGATGTTGCCGCCGTTGCGCGCCAACGCGGCGCTCAGGAACGCGCGATCGAATTCACGCAGTGCCCGTTCGCGTGCTTCCACGAAGGGTAGGTCAGCGTTCTGCTCGACCAGCGTCATTGGCAACGGAAGCGCCATCGCGGCCTTCTGCTGCGTCAGGCTCGACGGCAGGTCACACGGCGCGATTTCGGCGCCGTCACACATCACCAGTGCGCCTTCGATCACGTTGCGCAGTTCGCGCACGTTGCCCGGCCAGTCGTACTGCAGCAGGATCTCACGCGCCTCCTCACCGATCGGACGGTGTGGCAACCCATGGCGTTCGGCGAACACCGAGAGGAAGTGCGTCGCCAGGAGCGACAAGTCGTCCTTGCGATCGCGGAGCGCCGGCAGCCCGAGCGAAATGACCTTGAGACGATAGAGCAGGTCTTCGCGGAAGCGCCCGTCGGTGACCATCTCGTCCAGCGGGCGATTCGTCGCGGCAATGACGCGCACATCGACACGTGTCGATCGCGTGCCGCCGACGCGCATCACTTCGCCGTTTTCAAGCGCGCGCAACACCTTGGCCTGAGCCAGCGGACCCAGGTCGCCGATTTCGTCGAGGAAGAGCGTGCCACCATGCGCCGCCTCAAAAAGACCGCCGCGATCCTTCACGGCACCGGTGAATGCGCCGCGCGTGTGACCGAACAGTTCACTCTCCACGAGCTCGGACGGCAACGCGGAGCAGTTGAGCGCCACGAACGGCTTGTTGCGACGCGAGCTCTCCTCGTGCAGCGCACGCGCCACCAGTTCCTTACCGGTACCGCTTTCACCAGTCACGAGCACCGTGACATCCGTGCGACCCACGCGTGAGATCATGCGGAAGACATCGCGCATGATCGGCGTCGAGCCGAACATCCCGCGGAATTCCACAACGCCATCGTCACGCTCGGAAGTGGTCGGCTGCTCACGTACCACGCGCGTCGCTTCCGCACGGCGGAGGAACGCCGCCACTTCGTGCGTGTCGATCGGGGCGGCACTCAGAAAGTCCACCGCGCCATGCTCCGCAGCGAGCTGCGACGCACGATGCGCCTCAGCGTCGGAGAGCAGCGCGGTCAACAAGCCCGGATGCGACTCTCGAAGGGCGGAGAGCAACGTGAGTCCGGCCTGATCGGGCAGCTGTCCGTCGCACACCACCAGATCGACTTCGGCCGGCGTGATCATTTCAACAACGCCGGTCGCCTGCGTCGCGTGGAGGACCTCACGGCCTTCCGCTTCGAGCGTCGCGCGGAGCGCGTCGTGTGCTTGTCCATCCTGTGTCACCAGCAACACGCGCGTGACAACCGACGGGGGCGGCACCTGCGCGCCGGCGGGAGTGAGCCGGCCGGATCGATCACGACCGGCTCCCGCGCGCAGTGGCGCGGAATGGGCGGGGAAGCGACCCATGGGCAGGGTCGACGACGTGTCGGAAGAATAGAGAGCGACGTTGCTCATATTCGGGTGCGTGGACGTCGTGCTGCAAGGACTGCCCTGCGTGATGCCGATTACGAAGGGCCCGAAAACGCAAAAGGCGCGAGACCGCTCCCTGTGGGAGCCTGTCTTCGCGCCTTCGACTGCCGGGACCAATGTCCCGTCCGCCAAGGTGGGTATGTCCGGGAGCGCTTTCGCATCTCCCGCGTCACCAACATTGCGATGCAGAACCATCACCGCAAGAGGCTTTGTGCCGCGAGTGTGTCACCCGTCGCGTTGCTGTGGATGAAATGTGCAGAACGCGTCCCAGCAACGCTTTACGGTTGTGTCTCCTACCCTAAACGTGCTTGAGTAGCAGTTCGAGTTTGTGCCGGAGGTCACCGAGTGTTTTCGATTTGAATGCGCCCTTGGTTTCTTCGAGCACGGCGATGGTTTCTTCCACGGCCGCCTGGAGTTGCGCGCCACGTGGACAGTTGATGAGCTGACACGGATGGGCCTGCGAGGTCGGTTGACCGGCCAGCGCGCGACCGAGCTGCTCGAGATCGGTGAGTGAGCCCATCACGTTGCGCAGCGTCAGCGCGAGGAACATATCCACGCCGCCCTTGGCCTCGGGTGCCGCATTGACCACCGGCAGATTGGGGGGCTCGAGCTGCTGTCGATACTCGCGCAGCCGCGTCTCGGCATTCTGCATGGCCTGATACGACCGGAATCGCGCCACAGCGGCCGATACCCGTTTGAGCAGCTCGGGGAAATGCACCGGCTTCACCAGATATGAAGCGACCGGCAGTTCGATCGACGCGACCGCCGAACGCACCGACGGAAAGCCGGTAATGATGATGATCGGCAGTCCGCCACTCAGATTCGCGACTTGTTGAACGAGGTCGAGATCGGCATTGCCCGGCATCTCGAGATCGGTGATGAGCAAGTCGTACGGCTGCGCAGCGATTGCGCTCAGCGCGCCCTGCGCGTCTTCCACCGTGTCGACCGTAAAGCCTTCGCGGCGCAGCAGCTCAGCCGTGGACGTCAGAAACGTCGGCTCATCATCGGCGATCAGGATTCGACCGCGACTCATCGCAAGGCTCCAGTATCGAAAGGGGTCATGGGGAGGCGGACTTCGAACACACTGCCTCCCTGCTCACGCATGCGGACTTCAATCCGCCCACCAACTGCCAGCACAGATTGGCGTACCAATGCCAGTCCAATGCCCATCCCGCCGGTCTTCATGGTTCTGTCCTTGGTACTGAAGAATGGATCGAAGATCCGATCTCGAATGGCCGACGGAATGCCGGGTCCCTCATCGGCCACAGTCAGTACACACTCGTCACCATCTTGTACGACCGTCACCCAGATGTGGCCCTGTGGCGGCGACACGTCGATCGCGTTCTGAATCAGGTTGTAGAGCGTCTGCCGAAGCAATGCATCCGGCACCGGCACCACAGACGGCGCCTGCGCGACGTCAGTCACGATCTGAATGGCACGAGCCCGATTGACCTGCTCGAGAAAACTCACCGCGTCGCTCGTGGCAATCATCACCGACGCCTGCCGGGTCATGAGCGAATCCGGTCGATACGTTTCGTACAGCTGACGTGTCACCGCCGCGATACGACCAATCTCACGTTCGATCGCCCCGACGAATCGGTAGTGTGGATGGTCGATGGGAATGGCACCACGGATGAGCAGAAATGCGTTCTGGATCCCGGCGAGTGGATTGTTGATCTCATGGGCCACGCGTGCCGCAAGTTGCCCCATCGTGGTGAGTGTACTGATCTCCCGCAGCGACTCCTCCGCTCGCTTGCGGATCGTGAGATCACGTCCCTCGACGAGCACCTGTGCGACGCGATCTTCGGCGTCGCGGATGGGTTTCAGAGAGAAATCCACCGTGATCGCGCGATCGCGATGTTCCACAAGCTCCACTTCGAAACGCTGCGTTTCCCCCTCACGCGCACGCAGAAATCGCTCCTGTACTCGTTCAGCCATTCCGCTTTCGTTCGCCCACCACGGTGCCAGCGCGAAGGCGCGGCCGGGGAGCGCGTCGGACGGCACTCCGGCGAGTTCGCCGGCCGCACGGTTCGCCTCGAGAATCGTACCGTCGAGATCCACCAGCAGGGTCACCTGGTACGCCGTCTCGAACATCACGCGAAAACGTCGCTCACTTTCTTCGAGCGCGGCCTCCGCGCGAGAACGCTCCGTCACATCGGCCGAGATTCCCAGGACGCGCACCGGCTTGCCACCCGCGTCTCGCTCGACGACACGACCGCGGTCCACCAGCATGTGCCACGTGCCATCACCCGCCTGCACACGGTACTCACACTCGAGCGCGTCCGTCTCCCCGCGCAGATGGCGATCGAGCGCATCGCGCACACGGGCAACATCGTCCGGGTGAATCAGCGCCATCCACGCCGCGAAACCGCGATCGAGTAGCGAGGCCTCGATGCCAAGCGAGCGAAGCAACGTGTCGCTGCGATGCGTGCGATTCTCTGGCACATCGACTTCCCATATACCACCGGTGGCGCGCTCGAACGCCTGCTGAACACGCGCCATGCCTTCCACGCGCGCCGACTCCCAAATACGTCGCTGCAACCAGAGCGTCATGGACAGCAGAATCGCCACCGCAAAACCAAGCGCCAGCACGACGTCTGGTAACGGAGAATGCTGTGTGGGCTCGGCGTCAACCATCGAGACCTGCAACACTCGCTTGCCAATGGTCAGCGGTCGCACCAGCGCATCGGCCGGCACCGCGCCGATCGCCAGGACCACCGAGTCCCCGTCCGTTGCCCGAATGGCCACCGGACGGTCTGGATCCGCGGAGTAGACTCGCAGCAGTTGCTGTTCATTGACGACGGCGAACACGAGCGTGGCGCCGAATTGCGGCGACTGCGATCTCACCCAGAGCGCTATGCGCCACGGGCCATCGAGCGTCGCCGAGTGCGCTTCCGCGGTCGTGTCCTCGGTGCCGCTTGCCCGTGGGATTTCCAGCGCGTAACGCCGAAGTGATTGCGCACCGGCGGAGTCGAGCGGCGAGTCCGGCAGCGTGGCGATCACGCGACCCACGGAGTCCATCCATACGATGCGCGACAGACCATCGGTCTCGTCAATCAGTCGCGGCAGCGTGGAGCTCCAGATTGGATCGGGGTGCTGCGTCGACGCGGACAGGTAGATCGCCGTGCGACCAATCGCGCGATGAATCGTTTGGTACTGCCGCTGAATCGCGTGATCAACCGCGCGAATGGCGACATGCTCCCGACTTCGGGCCTGCGCGAACTCGCGCGCATTGAGTGCCTGCCACAAGACCAGCACCACCAGCGCGGTGCTTACGCCGCCCAGCACCGGTGCCCAGCGTGGCGGCGCGAGTGTGCGATGTTCCCGCAGCGTGGCCCGCTGCAGCAACGCGCCGCCAAGGCACATGGCCGCGAGCAGTCCGTGAAACGGCGCCCGCAGCATCGGGTAGCCGTCGGGTTCGAGCAGTCCGGCCAGCTGCGACATGAACAGCACTCCGGCCATCGCCAACTGGGTCGACGCGATCACACCTGCGACCAACGACTTTCGATCGCTCAGGGGATCCGACGCGAGCAGATACAGTGAAGCGTTGGTGAGCACAAACAACACGCCGATCGAAAGCGGGATCGCCCGCGTCCCGGCCGTCAGCATGAGACCAACGCGTGCCGCGGCAAGAGCATCGACCGGGAGCGTCAAACCGAGCAAGGCGATCAGAACGCCCACGAATGCAACACACCCGCTCATCAGCGCGAGCCGACGCGCCAAGCGGCGGCGGCCGCGCAGCTTGGCCAGCATTGCGAACGCGGCCAACGGAATCATCACCGTGCCCCATACGCGAGCAGGCGCGAACGTCGCCAGCGGCTGCACAAGCCATGGGACCTTCGCAATCCAGCCGATGAGACTCGGCAGTGGCGCGATCAACGCGATCAGCGCGAGCGCTCGAGGCACTTCGCTACTGGCCACCGTCGCCGTCGGCATCTCCGAGCTCACCGACTCGGCGCTTCGTCCACGGGTCGGTGTAGTCTGAGAGACTATTGGCGGGCCGCGCTCATCCGAATGCATACGGGTGGCATTCTCGGGAAGGTGACACACACGCGCTAGGTGCAGCCCGATGGCTGCGGCACGAAGCGATGAAACTCGCGACGGACGTCGCGCGGCGAATCAGGTCTCGCCGAGTCGCAACCACCGTCTCACGACGGGTGCCTCGAACGCGCGCAGCGCCGTCAGCAACGCATCTGGCGTTGGTGCGCGAACCAGCCAATCTCGCGGCGTGCCCCGAAGAAACCCTTCGACGGAGACATGATCGAGCAGTGCTTCCAGAGGACCCCAGAATCCTTCCGTATCCAGCAGACCCACTGGCTTGCGATGGACACCCAGCTGTGCCCACGTCCATGTCTCGAAGAACTCCTCGAGTGTGCCGATCCCCCCCGGCATGGTAATGAAGGCGTCGGCCAAGTCCGCGATCATGGCCTTTCGCTCGTGCATCGAGTCCACCACATGGAGTGCGGTCAGCCCTTGATGGGCGACTTCGCGCGTCACGAGTCCGTGGGGCATGACGCCGATCACTTCTCCGCCCGCAGCCAGAGCCGCGTCGGCGACCGCTCCCATAAGGCCCACGCGCCCGCCACCATATACCACCGTCAACCCCTGGGCAGCGAGCAGCGCACCCATCGCTCGAGCCGCCGTGAGATACTCCGGGCGCGTTCCTTCATTGGAGGCGCAGTACACCGCGATGCGTTGCCACTGGGCGGGTGCGCGCAGCGGGGTTGGTGACGTCGTCGTCGTGACCATGCGGCAAAGCTAACCGAACAATTGCGCGCCGGGCTTCGCGAGCAAACGGGCACGCCGCGCCGCGCCCCACAGCATCGGTGCTGCCAGCAAAGGTCCGATACACGCGATGGCGGTCAACGCGACGCCCCACCTCGGCACCATCAGCGGCGCGCGGAACCTCCACGCCTCGAACACGGTGAGGATCGCGTCGAGCGTGACCGCAGTGGCCACCCCCACCGCAAGACGCGCCACAATCGATCGCTGCTCCTGACCGTGTCGATTCGTCCGCAGTCGCAGTGATCGCAGTGCGAGGAGCAACCCGGCATCGAACAGCACCCATCCGAACTGCACCATGCGCGACGGAAACCATGGTGTGGTCGGCGCCAACGCGAGCAGTACCAGCCAGGGGATGAGCAGCCATTCAAGCAACTGCAGTAGTGGCGACGGCCCTCGCAACAACGTTCGTATCCCGAATCGTGTCAGCGACCCACCGGCAAACGCGCGCAAGCCGTCTCGCATCGCCAGCACGCCGGATTGCTGAATGGGCCATGCGAGATACATCGGCTCCCAGTGTTGTGGACGCAGCTTGCGCTTGAACGACGAGAGGCCAGCGAAGTTGAAGAGTGGTTTGGAGCATTCGCGCACGCGCCTCAACGTGGCGTCAATCGGTCCGTGCAACGGTGCCAGTCCGAGCGTTGCCCATCGCACCCCTTCGGTGGCGAGCGCGCGCATCGCGCTGTCAACGAGCAATTCCGCCGTTCCGTTTGGCGCATCCGGATCACGCAGCAGATGCTCGAAGAGCCAACCCTCGCGTGCGGGAACCGGCGCGAGCGAGAGTATTCCCACCAGCGTGTCGCCCTGCCGTGCCAACAACGTGCGACGCGCGCGCGCACCTTCGAGCAAGCCTTGGGTCACGAGGAAACCCATCGGCGGCATGCTGCGCGTGGCGCGCCATCGTGCTTGCAGCGCCGCCACACTCTGCTGAAAGCCTGACGATTCGAGTCGGGCGTGCTCGACGACTTCCACGGTCACGCCTTTGGCGCGCGCCCGACGTAGCTGCTCGCGCAATGACTTGTGCCCACACAGCGCCTCGGTCCACTGTTGCGGGTCCCAGACAGGTTGTTCACCAATGCATCGCCGGGACAGCGCCGGAGATTGCGCGAGTCGTCCTTCGGTGGCGAAGAACGAAGCACGACGCCCCAACGCGGCTTGCGCCCGCACAAACGCCTCGGCCACCGGCACCAACGCGTGGAGAGGCGCAATTGGCTCACCGGCCGATACCGCGGCGCCCGGCATGGCGGCGTACGCAACCATGGCGTCGGCGCGCTCCGCGGACTCGGGAAACCACGCCTGCAGTTCCTCTCCCAGCGCGCGAAACGCCGTGCTGGTGCGCCCGTATCGTTGTACGAGCGCGAGGCGCGCGCTAGCTTCGCTCGTCACCCGCAGCCTCCCGTCTCGACGCGATCAGGATCCGTGATGTCCGTGCCACACGATTTTCCCACGCTGAGCATCGTAGATCACCCGCTCGTGCGTCACAAGTTGACGCTGCTCCGCGATCGCGCGACACCCACCAAACAGTTCAAGGAATTGGTGGACGAGATTGCCATGCTGATGGCGTACGAGGCCACCCGCGATCTCATCCTCGAGCCTGTGGGCGTCGACACGCCGCTCGAACACACCACCGGCTGGGCGGTGCGCGGCAAAAAGCTCACGCTCGTTCCCATTCTCCGAGCCGGACTCGGCATGGTCGAAGGCATTCTTCGCCTGATGCCGTCAGCGCGCGTGGGACACATCGGCCTGTATCGCGATCACGATACCCTCGAGCCGGTCGACTACTACTTCAAAGTCCCGGGCGATGTGAGCGAGCGCGATTTCCTGTTGCTCGACCCCATGCTCGCCACCGGCGGCAGCGCCGCCGCTGCCGTGAGTTCACTCAAGCGCGCAGGCGCGAGTCGCATCCGGTTCTTGTGCCTGGTCGCCGCGCCCGAAGGTGTCGCCAGGCTTTCGCGCGAACACCCCGACGTCCCAATTCTGTCAGCGAGTCTGGATCGCGAACTCAACGAACACGGCTACATCCTGCCAGGCCTGGGCGACGCCGGTGACCGTCTGTTCGGTACCCGCTAACCGCTGGTAAGCGCAGTCGAGTTAGCGTCGTGCCAGTTAGCGTAGTTCGAGTTAGCGCAGTACCAGTTAGCGCAGTTTCTGTTAGGAGAACCATTCGCGTGGCGCAGTCTTCTGCTGACTCGTCACCTCAAGAACCCACGCCTGTTCGTCCGGCGCCGTCACTTCACCCGGCACCCGGTCGAACCAGTCTTGGGCCTGCCCTTCATCACCAACGCGGCGCCATAGTTCACCAATCAAGTAGGTGATGACCGCACGCTCTTCGGCGGGCACGCCATCGAACGCGGCGAGTGCGTCAGCGAATCGCCACGCGGCGTGCCGACGGAAGAAGCGCTCCGCTTCCACATCGCCTTCGTCCACACAACACCACGCCGCGCGTAGATACAGATCGGCGAGATAGCGCGGGTCGCTGCCGCCCCACGATGCCACTTTGGCGGCGTGCTCGTACTTGAGCGAGCCAGACGGCAACGACTGCGCGAGCGACGGCGAGAGTTCTTCCCACACGCGCGCGCGCAACCATTCGGTCGCTTCGACCTCTTCACCAAAGTCGCGAGTTACGCCAGCATAGCCACAGCTTGTGCAGAGATGCACGAAGTATGGCAACGGCTGCATCCCTGCCGCCTGCTCGTGGAAATCCGTGCGCTTCCCGCCGAAGCCATTCGTGGCCACCACGGTCTGCGAGCGAAATTCACGCGCGCAAATGGGACAAGTCAGTTCGATGAGATGCAGGGTCGTCATGGGCGGGGCGGACACAGTGTTGTCTGATCAGTGTCGGCACGGGGGCGCCCGGAGTTGAACATTCGTTCAGAAAGCGGCATGAACTGCCCAATTCGCGCCTTGTTGCCCCTACCTCCGCGGGCTAACTTGCCGCGTCGTGTTGATCAATCTCGTTCCGGATTTTCTCGCCGTCCTCGACGCCGATGATCGCCAGGCTGCGTACCTGGCGTATTTCGAGCGTCACCGCGCGCTGCTGTCGGCGTATTGGGACAACTACGTGCTGGAGCCATCTGGCCCGCACTTCGAGGAAGTCGTTCGCGCCACCGTCGCTGCCGATCGGAGCGATCTGCGCGCGCTCCTCGCATCAACCGATATCGTCGCGCTCGCGCGTCAGACGGAAGAGAAAGTGCGCGTGCTGCTCGATGTCGATGTGCCATACGACATCGTGCTCATGGTCGGTGTTGGCGCGGCAAACGCTGGTGAACTCGTCGTGAACGGACGCGGTGTCGCATTCGTCTGCCTCGAACACTTCACGGGCGTTACGAATCCGGACACTCAGGGCCTCGGTCTCGATCCCGAGCTCATTCCGCTCTGGCTTGCGCACGAAATCACCCACGTCGTTCGCTATACGTCGCCCGCGAGTCGCAGCACGATGCGCGATCTCGTGCTCGATGCCAACGGCTACTACTCCTATTGGGAGACCGGCCGTCTCGCGTCGCTCCGCGAACTGCTCGTGAACGAAGGACTCGCGGTACATGTGTCGCGCGCAGTGAGCCCGGGTCACGCCGCCTGGGAGTACTTCGGCTTCGCGCGTCGTCAGTACGCGCGCATCCGCGAAGTCGAGCCGGTACTGCACCGTGCCGCTGGCAACGACTTCGACCGCGCCGCACTCGGCCTCCGCCTCCGGTATCTGTCGGGCGGCATGAGCGACGAAGCCCGCACCGTCGAACGCGTCATCCTCCCCGAGCGTGCCGGCTACTTCCTCGGCGCCCGCATGGTCGAAAGCGCACTCAACTCCCGAGGCTTCGCCTGGTCCGTCCGCGCGTCAGCGTTCGAACTTGCTGCCGCAACCGAGCCGGTCGCAGAACGGCCACGACTGACTGTGGTGTCGTAGTAGACGTTCTCAACTGATCACACAGAGCCACAGAGACACAGAGACGCGCTCCGGACGTTCCGGAGTGCGTCTTTTTCTCCGTGGCTCTGTGCCTCTGTGTGATCAGTTCGAGTGCATCATTTCCCGATACAAAACGAAGCAAACACGCGCGTCAGCACATCCTCGATGTCGACCGTGCCAATCAACTCCTCGAGCGCCGCTCGCGCCGCATGGAGATGCACAGCGACGACCGTCGCCGGCAGCAAGTCTTCGCGCCACGGCAGCTCGAACGCCTCGATCTCCTCGAGCGCCGTCGTAAGTCCCACGCGATGTCGCTCGCGGGTGACCACCACGGAATCGCCCGCGACGACCGGCGACGTATCAACCAGCGCGTCGTCGATCGCCGACAGGAGCTGCGAAAGCCCCTGCCCCGTTTCCGCACTCACCACGCACAGCCCGTCCGACTGACGAGCGCCGGTGAGATCCGCCTTCGTCACCACCTGCAGCAGCGCGCCGCTCGTGAAACCGGCCACTCGTGCGCGCGTCTCGGCGATCTCGCCAGCCGATAGCCCGCACACCAGCACCACCTGCGCCTGCGCCAGGTAGCGCGTGCTCACTTCGATCCCAAGTCGTTCGAGTTCGTCCGCCGTGTCGCGCAGACCTGCGGTGTCGACAAAGCGCAACGGTAGCGGCGTGCGATC
This sequence comes from uncultured Gemmatimonadaceae bacterium, assembly GCA_966112585.1. GTDB lineage: Bacteria > Gemmatimonadota > Gemmatimonadetes > Gemmatimonadales > Gemmatimonadaceae > Gemmatimonas. The sequence goes on along the minus strand of CBHWDN010000006.1, from coordinate 101,829 downwards.
GAGGATCGCTTCGATCGCATCGCGCGTCGTGCCTGCCACTGGCGTGACGATGGCGCGCGACTCGCCGAGAAGTGCGTTGAAGAGTGAGGATTTGCCGACGTTTGGTGCGCCGGCCAGCACCACCAACGCGCCGTCACGCAGCAATGCGCCGGTGGGCGCGGTGCGCAGGAGCGCCGCAATCGACTCACGAAGCGTCGCCGTCGCCGACCCAATGCGCGAACGATCGAGGGGCCCGTCGTCTTCCTCCGGGAAGTCCACATCGTACGCGAGCAGCGCTTCGAGCTGAATCACCTCGTCACGCAACGCGAGCAGTCGCCGCGAAAGACCGCCATCGAGCTGAGACAGCGCCTGTCGCTGCGAGGCGGTCGTGCGCGCGTCGATCACGTCGCCTACGGCTTCCGCCTGCAGCAGGTCGAACTTGCCGTTGATCACGGCGCGCCGGGTGAACTCGCCCGCGTACGCCTCGCGTGCACCGGCGGCCACGCACGCCGCCAGCACGCGTGCGGGCGCCACCACGCCGCCGTGGGTCGCGATCTCGACGACATCATCGCCCGTGTACGAATGCGGCGCGGCAAACCACGTCACCAGCACGTCGTCGAGCGGCTCACCATTCACCGGATGACGCAGCAGCGCGCGAGTCGCGCGTCGTGCAGTCAGCGTAGGTGCGCCAAGGGCGCGAGCCACATCCGTAGCCCGCGCCCCTGAGATTCGAATCACGGCAATCGCTCCGCGCCCGGCGGCGGTCGCCAGCGCGACGATCGTGTCGTCACCACCAGGCAGCACGCCGGCGGACAACGTCACGCCGCGTTATCCCCGCACGAGCGGCGCAACCTTGCTGCGCTCACGCGAGATCAGCCACTGCTGCGGCAGCGACGCGAGGTTCTGCACGAAGTAGTACAGGTTGAGCCCCGACGCCATGTTGAGGAAGATGACCATCATCATGGCCGGCATGATGTACATCATCATCTTCTGCTGTTCGTTCGCCTTCACGCCGCGCATGCCGATCCAGCTCAACGTCATCGCCGTGATGGCGACGAGGATGGGGATCACATAGAACGGATCCTTGAGCGAGATGTCCGGGAACCAGAGGAAGGGCACACCGCGGAACTCGATCGTGTTCTGGAAGACGAAGAAGAGCGCGAAGAAGACCGGCAGCGGAATCAGCATCGGCAGGCACCCCGACAACGAGCTGAAGGGGCTCATGCCATGCGCCTTGTACAACGCCATCATTTCCTGCTGCAGCTTCTGCGGGTCGTTCTTGTAGCGCGTCTGGATGGCCTGCATTTCCGGCTGGATGCGCTGCATTGCCATCGAGCTGCGCATCGCCTTCTGATTGAGCGGCCAGAGAATGATGCGCACCGCCACACCAAAGAGGACCAGGATCCAGCCATAGGAGAGGCCCAACGTGGCCTTCATCCAGAGCAGCAGCTTGATCACCAACGTCGCGAACGGTTGCACCACGCCCTGCAGCCAGCCGCCATACGGGTTCGACGTTTCGAACTCGCGTCCCATCGCGACCAGTCGCTTGAACTCCTGCGGACCGGCGTAGACTTCGAAGCTGGTGTTGCCGGCCTTGAGCGGCGCCACGAGCGTGGCTTCAGAACGCGTCGCCACCTTCGACACACGCGTCCCGCCGGTGAAATTCACTTCAGCGAATCCGGCCGCGCCCTTTGGCGCGAGCACGCCAATCAGGAAGTACTTGCTCTTGGCCACCGCCCACATGATTGGACCCGCTTCGATCCGACGCTCACCCGGATCGAGCGAGGCAAACGTCACCTTGCCCGCGTTCTTCGCTTCCGGCTTGAACGCGTACTCGAGGTGGCGGTGGTCTTCCACGGTGTCTGCTTCCGAGCTCTTGAAGCCCGGCGGCATATCGATGAGCAGATAGCTGTTCTCCGGCACGCCCTGTACCGCCACCGCGATGTTCACACGATAGCTGTCCGGAAGAAACGAATAGGTGATCGCGACCGAGCGCGCGCCCATCGTAGCCGTGTACTTCGTGAACGGCTTGCCGGCGTCTTCGCCCTTTTCGGTCGTGAACGTCTGCTTGCGCAGATCGATCGTGTCGCCCGGTACCACCAGGCGGTACGACAACAGGCGATCACCAGCGAGCGCGAGCTCCACCGGTCCGCCGCGCGTGCGCCCCTTGTCGGCCAGCGACTGATACTGCTGCATCGCCGCGCCAATGAGCGCCGCACCGCGATTGGTGGTGCGGAACGACGCATTCGTCGCACCGGCGGTGGTGGTGTCGATCGCGACAACCGGTGCCGCGCTATCGGCCGTTGCCGACGCCGCACTCATACCCGGCGTCGAGGTGGCCGCGGCGGTCGGTGCTGAAGCGGCGGGCGCTACGCTGTCAGCGCGGGCGCTGTCAATGCGAACGGTATCGGCCGCGGTCTTTCCCGGAATCGCCTTTGGCGTGGGAAAGAGATACGGCGTCAGAATCAAAACCGCCGCCATCAAGACGACGGCGAGGACGAGGCGACGTGGTTCCATGGAAAGGTCAGGGAGATGCGCTACGCTACGCGTTCGCTAATGCGCCAGGCAGTCGGTGATCACGGAACGGGATCGAAACCGCCTGGGCGGAACGGATGGCAGCGGCCGATGCGGCGCAGCGCCAGCCATCCCCCGCGAAGGGCGCCGTGTTTCTCGAGCGCCTCGATCGCGTACGCAGAGCAAGAAGGATAATACCGGCATGCGCCCCCAAAGATGGGCGAGAGCACGAGCTGGTACCCGCGGACACCCAGAATGAGCGCCAGTCGCGGAAGCCGAGCGAGGGTGCCGGTGGACGAAGTCACGGAGGGGTCGGTCGCGCGTCGCGCGCGATGCGCTTGATGGCCTGTAGCAGTTCGGCCTGCAGTTCATCGAACGACCGCGAATACGCGCTCGGAAAGACACGCACGACCACATCCATGGCGGGCAACTCGGCGAGCACATACACCCGTACGAGCTCGCGCAGCCGCCGTTTCACCAGGTTGCGGTCGACCGCGCTGTGCTTGTAGCGCGGCACCACGAACCCGACCCGCGGAAACGAATGAAGGGAAGCGGTGGCGCGCACGTCCATGGACGCAGTGCGCACTCGCTTCCCTTCGTGACGAACCCGCTCGAGCTCGGTCCCGCGCGTCAGTCGCTGATCGCGCGGAAACGGGCGGAACTCAGGCGCCAGCGTACTTCGACGGGAGCTGCACGGTCAACTGCTTGCGTCCCTTGCGGCGACGGCGAGCGAGAACGGCGCGACCCCACTTCGTCTCCATGCGCGCACGGAAGCCGTGCTTGCGAATGCGACGCGTGTTGCGCGGACGATATGTGGGCTTGCCCATATAAAACTCTGACGAAAACGAGAGATCGAATTAAGAAAGCGGGTAGCCACCAAACGTACCCGCCCCGCCCTCGTGGGTCAAGCCCACCCCGCTCCCAACTGCGCCCCGCACAACGAGTTGGCGAGCCACACCTCCACTTGCTTGCCATCACGTACCGACCCGCTGAACACGCGCTCGCACCTGATTGACTTATCCACACCGGAGCGGGTACGTTCGCTCCCCCGACTGCCGCCGCCGCGGACATCGGGGTCGCTCCTCCCCTTCGCTCCGCCCCCCTCGCATGTCACTGTCTCCGGCCGAAATCTGGGATCGCCTGCGCGCGCGCGCCCGCCAGGTCCTGCCGGAGCAGACCGTGAAGACGTGGCTGGAACCGACCGAGGCGCTCGCCCTCGAAGGCGACACCCTCCTCGTCGGCGCCCCCGACCAGTTCTCGGCCGATTGGAACGAGTCCAAGCACGCCGACCTCATCGCCACATTCGCTCCGGTGGCCCTCGGCCACCCCATGAAGGTGCGCTTCCGGGTGAGCGAAGACCGGGTCGCGCAGCGGCAGATGGACATGTTCGTCGCCCCACTGCCAGCGCCTCAAGCTCCGACAGTAACGACGCAGCCGTCGCGCATCTCTGCGCCACTCAACCCGAGATACACCTTCGATCAGTTTGTCATTGGTAAGTCCAATGACGTGGCCGCCGCGGCGGCCCAGGCCGCCGCGCAGGCGCCCGGCAAGGTGTACAACCCGCTCTTCATTTACGGCGATACGGGGCTCGGAAAGACGCACCTCATGCAGGGCATCGCCCATGAGCTGCTCAAGCGCACCCCCACGCTCCGCCTGGCGTTCGTGGGCACCGAGCAGTTCACCAACGAGTTCATCAGCGCGATCCAGACCGGACAGATGGGCGACTTCCGCCGTCGCTTCCGCGAGATCGACCTGCTGCTCGTCGATGACGTCCAGTTCCTGAAGGGGAAGGAATCCACGCAGGAGGAATTCTTCCACACCTTCAACGCCATCTATGAAGCTGGCCGCCAGATCGTTCTGACCTCCGATCGGCCGCCCAAGGAAATCCCCGGCCTCGAAGCCCGTCTCGTGTCGCGCTTCGAATGGGGCATGGTCGCCAACGTCGATTCGCCCGATCTCGAGCATCGCATCGCGATCCTCAAGAAGAAGGCGAGCCTCGACCATCTCGAGCTCACGATCCCGGACGAAGTCATCGAGTTCATCGCCCAGCATGTGAAGTCGTCGGTGCGCGAACTCGAAGGCTCGATCATCAAGCTGCTCGCCTACGCCTCGCTCAAACATCGGGACATCTCGGTCGATCTCGCGCGTGAGGCGCTACGCGACAAATTGCGCGGCGCCGCGTCGTCGGACTTTCCGGATGTGCCACCGACCACGATCACCGTGGCCACCATTCAGCAGGTGGTCGCGCGCGAGTGGGGCGTCACCCCCGACGGTTTGCGCTCGAAAACACGCACCAAGCAACTCACTGTACCACGTCAGGTCGCGATGTATCTCTGTCGCGAACTCCTCAGCTTGCAGCTCGTGGAAATCGGCAACGCGTTTGGTGGACGTGACCACTCCACCGTCATCCATTCTCTGGAGCGCGTCGCGGAAGACATGGCCGGCGAACCGGGTTTTACCGATCGGGTGTTGAAGTTGAGAGGCATGTTGGAAACCCTGCGGACAACTGGACAACTGGGGTCCTGAATCCCCAAAGCTCCACACGCTCCCACACATGGCACGATGTCGCATGTGCATTGTTGGGAACTCCCCACGGACTTCCACCGGCAACTCACATCAACAGACATGGCTAAAACGCTTGGAATCCCGTAGGTTGCAGCGTTTCTCAACAAGCCCACACGCTCTACTGCTACTACGGTTTTTATATCTAAGACCTCTTTTAACAGCAGTCCTTCCACAGAACCGGGCATGAAGTTCACAATCTCGCGCGACAAGCTTCAGGAAGGCCTTCAGGCCGTCACCGCTGCGGTGCCGGCGAAGACCACCCTGCCAGTGCTCGCCAACCTGCTCGTCGAGACCACCGATCGCGGTGTGCGATTCTCGGCCACTGACCTCGACATCGCGGTCAGCACCGAAGTCAGCGCCGATGTCGAGACGGCTGGCGCCATCACGATTCCCGCCAAGAAGCTTGGCGAAATCGCGCGCGAACTCCCGCCGTCACCGGTCAAGCTGGCCGCGAGTGGTGAACAGCGCGTGACCCTCGAGTGCGGACGCTCGAAGTTCAAGCTGCTCGGTCTGGCGCGCGACGAGTTCCCGACGTTTCCAAGCGTGCGCTTCGACGGCTCATGGCGCGTGAAGAGCGGAGAGCTGCAAAAGCTCATTTCGCACACCGCCTTTGCCGTGAGCACCGAGGAGTCGCGCCCAATCCTCAACGGCGTATTGTGGGAGTTGCGCGAACAGCGCATGCGCATGGTCGCTACGAATGGCCACCGTTTGGCCAAAATGGACCTGCCAGCCGACGGAACCGCCTCGGGTGACCTCATCGTACCCCCCAAGGCCCTCGAGCAGATCAGAAGGCTGTTTCCGGCCGAAGAGGAGCTCGAGATCGCGCGCGGCGAAAACCACCTCGGTTTCCGCTCGCCGTTCACGTCGGTGTATACGCGCCTGGTCGAAGGCCCGTATCCGAATTACGAGCAGGTCATTCCCAAGGACAACGACCGGGTGTGCCTGGCCGACAAGGCGGCGCTCACCAGCGCCCTCAAGCGCATGAGCGTCATCGCGTCCGATCAGACGCATCGCATCAAGATGTCGTTCAACACCGGCATGCTGAAGTTCAGCGTCACCACGCCCGACCTGGGCGAAGCGTCGGACGAACTGCCGGTGAATTACAACGGCGATCAGCTCGATATCGGCTTCAACGCCACCTATCTGCTCGAAATCCTGCGCTTCATGCCCACCGAGCAGGTTCGGCTCACCTTCAAGGCACCTGAGCGCGCGGCCACGATCGAGCCCGAGGGCTGGGATGATGCGGCCAAGTATCTCTGCTTGGTGATGCCGCTCCGATTGATGGATTGATAGGGTGCGCAGCTCGTAGCTGAGCACACAGCACCAACTGCTCGCACAGGGCACATAGAGGGCCACTGAGCACACAGTGCTCTCTGTGCGATGCTTTTCCCAGTGCGCTCTAGCGCGAGATGCGCTCCGCCCGGTACTCCACCCGCTGCACCAGCTGAGAACTCCTGGTTGGCGCCGGCGGTGCGGTTTCGCGCAGTTGCAGCGTGAGCGTGCTCGATCCCTCGAGCTTCGAAACGCTGCCATCGCTGACTCGCACTTCGGCGCGTTGTGCGCCGGTACCATTGCCATTCAGCTCGAGTGCGCGAAACGCCGATCCGCCTTTGCCTTCGAGGCGTGTGGTAATATCGCGTTTCACAATCAGTCGATCGGCGTCGATCGATTCCAACGTCGACCAGGTCGTGGTGTGCACCACCATTGGCACGCCACTGCGACACACCAACATCGCCGTGCTGTCGCGCCAGCGATCATTCGCCGCGACACCATCAGGAATGCGAATCAGCAGCTCACGTGCGAGCGAGGCCGCCGATACTTCTGAGCGATCGCATTCGTTGGCGAGTGGTGGGCGGATACTCACGCGCGCGAGCGCACTGTCCACCGTGGCTTCGATCAACAGCAGGGAAGAACCCGTGTTCGAGGCCGTCCCCCGTGGTGATACGCTCTTCGCGGTGTCGAGACTTGATGACACCGTGAACGAATCCACCTGACCGGTTCCACGAAGACCACCGGTCGCTGTGCGTGTCAGCGACCATGAAACAAGCGCGCGCGTATCCACCCGCTGCTCGTCAGTACTGACACCGGCACCGGATGCCTTCAGTCGCGCCGAGCTCGTCACACGCCATGTGGTGGCGTTCAGTCGGGGGGGCAGAAGCACGCGCGACACCGCAGGCGCGGCCGGCGCCACCGAGGGCGTCGGAGCGCTCGGCGCCGGCGTTGGGAGCGGCGCGACAGCAGGAGCACAAGCCGACAGGAAGACAGCCGCCAACGTCAAAGCGAACTCCGCCCTGACCCATGCAACCTGACCCCTAAAAGTCATGCTCGCCCCCACTCTCCTCCCTGACCGCTCCGCCCTGACTCCTGAATGGCATAGCCAGCCCTGCTCTCAAAAAAGACGTGTTCCGCCGGCCTGTAAGCCGGGTTCTGTCGGTGACGCGCACGCGAACGTGCGTCCACCGGACGGTCATTCCTCTCGGCGTGCAGTCACCCACACGCTCCAGCAGTCTACCCGCGGTTCGACGCCCTGCCCGAAGGCCTGACACCGTGTGGCGAGACGGGCCGTCTCTCACCGCCTATTTGACCTTGCTCCGACCGGGGTTTGCCGAGCCACGAACGTTGCCGCTCGCGCGGTGGGCTCTTACCCCACCCTTTCACCCTTACCGCTGTGTTGCCACCGCGGCGGTTTGCTTTCTGTTGCACTATCCGTCACGCGAAGCTCACGCCGCGCGCGCCCAGGCGTTACCTGGCGATCTGCCCTGTGGAGCCCGGACTTTCCTCGGAATCGAAGCGTAGCCACAAAGGCCCGTTCTCCGATTTCGCGACCGTCCGGCCGACGGAACACGTCACGCCAAATATAGTCCGTTCGCTACGAATGCTTGCGCGTCGCTGACGGTTTGGTGACGAGCCTCGATACCGTCGCCCACGTAACCGAACCCACCCACCGGCTCGGCGACCTCGATGCTCCCGAACTCGAAGGAGAGCGACCATGGCACCACGCATACCCGAGAAGTCCATTCTCACGTTTCTCACGCCCGCCGAACGCGCACGCGTTGAAGCGGCCGGAGCCGGATGCTACGTCGCGTTGCATCGCGAAAATCTCGATCAGATGCTCGACGATATGCGCACCCAGTGTGTCTCGGCAGTCGTGGTCTCGGTGTCGCGCTATCAGCAGCACGATGCCCCTTCGGTCGCACGATTGGTGCGCGAGTTTCCCGCAGTGCCGGCCGTCGCACTGCTCACCGCGTCTGAATCACGCGCCACGCAGGCGTTGCTGAGCATGGGGCAACAGGGCGTGCGCACGTTGGTGGATGCACGAGAGCCAGCAGGGTGGCGAGATCTTCGGTCGCTGGTCGCGCGCGAGGATCCCAACGCCATCGAAGTCATCGCGAAGGCGCGCATCCTGAGCGATCTGCCGGCCGCATGCAGCACCGGTCAGCGCTTCGTGTCCGCGCTGTTCGACGCGCCGCTCACCTGCACGACCGTGCGCGCCTTCGCGCGCATGCAGGGAGTCCATCCCACCACGTTCATGACGCGCTTCTTTCGCGCTGGGCTCCCGCCCGCCAAGCGCTATCTCTCGTTCGCGCGACTCGTTCGCGCAGCGCGGTTCTTCGAGAACCCGGGCTACAGCATCACGCAGGTTGCTTTGCAACTCGAGTATTCATCGCCGCAGGCGTTCTCGCGTCATGTGCACGTGTTGCTTGGCCACGGCGCGGCGGAGTTCCGTCGTCAGTATACCGGCGAACTCATGCTCGACCGGATGCGGCGCGAATTGATCTGGCCACATCGCGATGCATTGAGCGCGTTCGATCCGTATCACGCGCCACCGCAGTGGTTGGCGCGTCAGGCACTTGAAAAGCGAACCGCGTAGTACAGGCCCGCAAACGCGCTATCGCAGCAGTGTGAGCGAGCTCGTGGATGGCGGATCGACCGGCCACGACTCGATGTCGGTGAGCGGTGCCGGCACTGACGCGAGCGGTGCTTCGCTCATCGCGGGAACCACGGCAAACTCCGCCGTGTGCCGAAGCGCGACTGCCCGCAGACGGCCAGCGGCATCAGTGAGGATCCGTGCGCTGCGCGACAGCTCTTCGATGCTCGAGCGCTGCGCGCCGGCCGCGTCGGCCGCGGCGCGCGCGCCAGCGTTCGCACGCTGCGCGGTGCCGTCGAGCGCTTCGAAGGTCATGGCGACGCTCGCCGAGAGACGCGCCTGTCGCTGCGCGAGCGTGGCCACTTCGTCACTCTGCCTCGACACGCGACCAATGCCATCCACCATGGCACCAATCGCGCGGGTCGCATCACGCGCAATGGAACCGGCGCCCTGCACTTCATTCGCGGTGGCGTCCATGGCCTGCACCGCTGCGGTGATGTCATCACGCACGCGTTGCACGGTGGCCGCGACCACCTGCGCGGCGTGCGCGCTTTCGGTGGCCAGTACGCGAATCTCTTCCGCGACCACCGCAAAGCCCACACCATCTTCACCGGCGCGTGACGCTTCCATCGCGGCGTTGAGCGCAAGCAGGTTGGTCTGTCGCGCAATACGTGTCACGGTCGCGATGAAGTCACCAACCTGCTCCGAGGCCGGCGCCAGCGCGCGCACCGGTTGAGCGGCCGCGGTGACATCCGCGCCAACACGCAGCAGCGCCTGCGCAGCGCGATCGATCGCCGCGCGACTCGCCGCGGCCGCTTCGTCGAGCGCCTTGGCATCCGAGGCCGTGGCGTCGGCGGTACGGCGCGTGAGGTCGGCCGTGTGAAGCGTCTCGCGGCCCGCGTGCACGCCGGCGCCCGCCTTCTCACGCTGCAACGCCAGCGCATCGCGCAGCGCGTCGGCGTTGCCCGTCACCTCGCCCGCGCGGCGGTGCAACACCGTCGCCGTCGCTGAGACTTGCGTCGCAACGGCGGCGAGCGACTCGGCTTCGGTCTGCACCGTCTCGATCAGCAACACCAACTCGTCGAGCATGCGATTGAAGCTTCGCTCGAGGAAACCCAGTTCGTCGTCATGACGCGCGTCGGCACGCACGGAGTGTTCGCCGCGCTCGATGCGCGCCATGAGCTCACGCGTACGGCGAAGTCGTGCGATGAGCCTCGACGGCATTTGAATGATTTGCTGCGCGACGACGAGCAGCAGCCCACCAGCGAGCAACACCTGAGGCAGTGGCGCCGCTTCCGACGGATGCAGGGTGGCGAACCACCAGCTCGCCGTGAAGAAGCCGGCGACCGACGCGAGGCTCGTCACGTAGCCGATGTTGCGGCCATGATCGAACGAATACGGCACGATCACCAGCACATACGCGAGCGCGAGCACTGGTGATCCAAACACCGACACCACCAGGCTGACCAGCGCGCAATCGACTCCGGCCACGATGTACTTGAGCCACGGCCGATAGAGCTTCGACGTGCGCCCCACGATCGACAGCACCTGATTCACCGCGAGCGTCAGTGCGACCATCGCCACCACCACGGTGAGCGACACCGGCGCAAGGCCGAGCCGGAGCGCGATGATCAGCGCGATCGTGATGAGCGCCGTGCTCCACAGTCGCCGGCGCGCGGCCACGCGCAGCGTGGCGACGTCCTTGGCGCGCTGTTCGTCGCGGAGCGCCTTGCGGGAAAAGACGCCGGAGCGGCGCGGGCTCAAGGCCGCGCCGGTATCAACTCCAGCATCGAAGGGGGAATTCGTCGGGGCAGCCATACGTGCGTAGGACGCACGAGACCCAGCCCCGGTCTCCGACCAGCCTGTCTTCGAGCAGCGAGACGGCTACGCGGCCGGAATGAGCGGCATCAGGTCAGCTGCAGTGGCCAACGCGATAACGTTGAGTCCGGCCGCTTCCAGCGCGTCGCGGCCTCCTTCCTGGCGATCCACGAGCGCCAGGACGCCGAGAATCTCACCACCTGCCTGCCGGACCGCCTCGACCGCCTTGAGCGCCGAACCGCCGGTGGTGATGACGTCCTCGACGATCACGACTTTGTCGCCGGGAGCGAACGGGCCTTCGATGAGCTTACCGGTGCCATGTTGCTTGGCTTCCTTGCGAACGGTAAAGCCCCGAACCATCCCACCGTCGCCTCGTTCGGCGGCCAACGCACTGGCATGCGCGATGGCATAGGCGATCGGGTCCGCGCCGAGTGTCAGACCGCCTACCGCATCGACCGGCCACCCGCTCGCCCGCAGCGCGGCAAGACCGGCGCGCCCTATGAGGAGCTGGCCTTCGGGACTCATCGCCGTGAGGCGGCAGTCCACGTAGAGATTCGAGCGCCGGCCGGAGGCCAGCACGAAATCGCCCCGCTTCGCCGATCGTTCGGCTAGCAGGGCGATCAGTTTGGTTGTTGTCGTATCTGCTTCCATCAACGCTTGCCGAAGAGCCCCTTCATCTTGCCGAATAGTCCGCCGCCCTTTTCCTCGACGGCTTCGCCACCCATCGGGGGCGTCGGTGACGACACACTGCCCATGCTCGCCGCCGGGGTCAATCCAGAGGCTGCAGCCACAAACGCATCCGAGAAGGTCTGCACGGAAGCGTAGCGATCGCCCGGTTGCTTGGACAGCGCCTTCATGACCACCGCTTCGACCGGACCCGGAAAGGTCAGGTTGGGCTTGGCCTTGTTGAGCGGCACCGGCGGCTGCGTGAGCAGCTGCGAGAACAGTTCGCGGGGCGACTTGCCGGTGTAGGGCAGGGCACCGGTGAGCAGGTAGTACGCAATCGTCGCCAGCGAATACTGGTCGGCGGCCGGACCCACGAGCTCGCCCGAGAGCGCCTCCGGAGCGACGTACATCAGCGTGCCGACAAAAAAGCCGGCGCGCGTCAGTCGTTGGTCCGGGGCGGCGTCGGTATCGGCGGCGATACCGAAGTCGAGCAGTTTGACCTGCTTCGTGGCCGGATCGTACATGACGTTTTCCGGCTTCAGATCGCGATGCACGATCCCCACGTTGTGGGCCGCCTGCACGGCGCTGCAGATCTGGGACAGAATGTCGGCCACTTCCTTGCTGGGAAGTGCACCAGCCTTGTCCGCATACTTGTCCAGGATCTCGCCGCTCGCCCACTCGATTGCGAGATAATACCGCTCGTTGTCCGACTGCCCGTAGTCTAGGGTCCGGATGATGTTCGGGTGTTCCACCCGAGCACCGAATTGCGCTTCCCGGAGGAAGCGCGCAACGGCGGTCTTGTCTTGCTGCAGCTTTTCGCGCAGCACCTTCAGGGCCACGGTGCCGTGTGTGGGATGTTCAGCGCGAAAGACGGTTGAAGTCCCGCCCTCGCCCACCTTTCCACGCACGGAATACCCGGCCAGCGTCGTCCCGACTAGCGTCTCGATAGGCACGGGGCGAACGTAACGCCGACCGTCAGTGGCAGCAAGACAGAACCCGTGTTCGAGCAACTGCACGACGGCACCTTTGACCGCAGGGACGGTAGAATGCGTTTCGTGACGCATCTGATGCATCGATATGCTGGCGCTGCGCGTGCGGCGCTTTTAATCGCCGGAGCCGTTTCAATCGGCGCGCTCGGCGGCTGCGCGAGCGCGCCGTCGGCAGGCACTGGAGCGCCACCGGCCCCGCGTGGCGGCGTCGGCAATCAGCAGGCGCAATCGCCCGTGCCGGCCGAAATGCAGCGGCTCTATCGCAACATGGGGCTCATCGCCGGCAGCGGCGTGCTCCCGTTCGTCTCCTCGCTCAGCTTCCTGCGGACGCCTACCGCCGATAGCACGCTCGCGCTCTTCGCGATCTCGCTGCCGTCGCGCGTCCTGGGGTTCCAGCGCGAAGGCGATCGATACGCCGCGAGCTATTCCGTACGCGTCCAGCTTCGCCAGGGCAATACGGTCGTCCGAAATATCGAAGCCACCGAAACAGTTCGCGTCCCGACCTATCGCGAAACGGCGCGCTCCGACGAAAGCATCATCTGGCAGCAGTACGTGCGCCTCGCGCCGGGCCGCTACAGCATGAGTCTGTCGGTCAAGGACGAGGGCAGTATTCGCAACGCCGGCGAGGAAGTCACCATCGAAGTGCCGCGACTCGCGAGCGGTGCCCTCGGCAGCCCGCTTCCAGTGTACGAAGCCATTCCGCGCCAGGCGCTCGACTCGCTGCCCCGACTCCTCGCTCGCCCGCGGGCGACGGTCACCTTTGGCAATGACACCGTCCTCCCGGTGTACATCGACGCGGTCGGCGCCGATGCGCCCACGGCCGTCACCATTCGCCTCCTGGGCGAGGGCGACATCGTGAGCTGGCAGCGTCAGAGCGAGCTGCCCAATCGCGGCGGCAGCCACAGCACGACACTCGCCGTGCCGGTCACCAATCTGGGTGTCGGACTCAACACGCTCGAAGTCAGCGCGGTTGGACGTCCGGACACGGTGCGCACGCGCGTGCTCGTGAGTCTGGGCGATGACCTGCCCATCTCGACGTTCGAAGACATGGTGTCGTACCTGCGCTACTTCACCACGCAGGATCGGCTGAACACGCTCAAGAATGCGTCGCCGGCGCAGCGTGGCGCGGTGTGGTCGCAGTTCCTCAAGGACACCGACCCCGTTCCGGCCACTGCTGAACACGAAGGGCTCCGCGATTACTTTGGACGCATCCGCACGGCCAACGCTCGCTATCGCGACGAAGGCACGCAGGGATGGCAGACCGACCGCGGCATTACCTACGTGGCCCTCGGCGATCCCGACAATCTCATCGACACCGGGCTGAACGATCCCAATGCGCGCATTCGTCAGCAGATCTGGGAGTACCGTGACCTGCGCATTCAGCTCGTCTTCGTCGACCAGACCGGCTTTGGTCGCTGGCGTCTCAATACGCAGCAGCGCACGGAGCTCGACAACGCCATTCGCCGCAAGCTCTCGCAACAGCGGTAATTCGTGCCGTAGCTCGTTCGTCGAGGGTGAGATCGATGGCTGATGTCACCCTCCCCAATGCGCCGCGACTCTTCCTGGTCGACGGCTACGCGCTGATCTATCGCGCGTTCTTTGCGCTCCTGCAGCGCCCGCTCAGCACCAGTCGCGGCGAGAACTCATCGATCGCATGGGGCATCGCGAACTTCCTCAAGCGATTGCTCACCACGCACAAGCCAGAGCTGCTCGCGTGGGTGCACGACAGCGGAAAGACGTTCCGCGACGAGTTGTACGCCGACTACAAGGCAACGCGCGAGAAGCTCGCTGACGATCTCCAGGCGGATTTCGATCAGGGGCTCGAGCGCGTGTTGCAGCTGCTCGCCGCGTACGATATTCCGGTGTTGTCGGCGGAAGGCTTTGAGGCCGACGATGTCATAGGCACGATGGCCAGGAAGGGCGTCGAAGCCGGCTACAACGTCGTGATTGTGTCGGGCGACAAGGACTTTCAGCAGCTGGTGCGCCCGGGCGTGTGGTTGCTCAATCCCGGCCGCGGTGGACCAGCGAGCGTCGAGGAAAGCTGGGTCGGCGTCGAGAATGGCAGCGACCGCCTTGGTGTGCCGCCCGAATTTGTCATCGACTATCTCGCCATCGTTGGCGATACGTCAGACAATGTGCCGGGGGTGAAGGGCATCGGTGAGAAGGGCGCGATTGAACTCATCACGCAGTACGGCGCGCTCGAAAACATCCTGGCGCACGCTGGTGAGATCACCAAAAAGCGTCCGCGCGAAGCGCTGCAGCAGTACGAAGCCGAAGCGCGACTGTCGAAGCAGCTGGTGACCATCCACTGCGACGTGCCCGTCGCACTCGACGTGGAACAGCTCAAGGTCAGCACGCCCAACAACGAGGCACTGCGCGCGCTCTACCTCGACCTCGAGTTCAACTCGTTGCTCAAGGATGTCGGTGGCAGTGCGAGCACTGCTGAACCGGCCGCGGTGTCTCGTCCAACGGCGAGCTCACCGACGGGTGATGTGGCGCTGCGTGGGCCGGCAACACCCGCGCGCCCGGCTCCGCCGGATGTGACGACGGGGGAGAGCGGCGTGCCAGTCCTGGCTGATGCGCGCTACATCACGGTCGATACCGTCGACGCAATGAACGCCATGCTTGCGCGCGTGCGCGAGGTGCCGTACATCGCGATCGATACCGAAACGATCACCGATATCGATTCACCGAATCCGGTGGATGCGATGCGCGCACACCTTGTCGGTTTGTCCGTCGCCGTCGCGCCGGGAGAGGCGTACTACCTGCCGTTCCTGCATCGCCGAGATGATGGGAGCGGCAATCTCGCGCTGTTGTCGGGCGATACAGGTATTGCGGGCAAGCGAATCAATGCTGGCGTTTCGGAGCCGGTCAATCTGCCGGCGTTCAAGAGCGACGCGATCGCCCCGCTGCGCGCCATGCTCGAAGACGCGAGCGTTCGGAAGATTGCCCAGAACGCGAAGTACGACATGCTCGTATTGCGCGGGGCGGGCGTGAAGCTCGCGGGACTCGAGTTCGACACGATGCTGGCGAGCTACGTCCTCGACCCGGGTCGGCGCTCGCACGGCCTGGATTTGCTGGCGCTCGAATTCCTCGGTCACACCATGACCGCCTACGAGCAGCTCGTCGGGAAGGGCAAGACACAGCTGCCCTTCTCGGCGGTGCCGGTCGATGCTGCGCGCGACTACTCGTGCGAAGATGTCGATGTCACGATGCGCTTGCGGCTCTTGCTCGAGCCGTTGCTCGTGTCACACGACATGTTGCCGCTGCTGCAGGACATGGAAGTCCCGCTCGTGGCGGTGTTGTGCGATATGGAGTGGGACGGGATCGCGATCGACTTGACGTGGTTCGAGTCACTCAAGACGCGTTTCGCGGCCGAGCGCACGCGCGTGGAGCAGGCGATCTACGGCGAAGCGAAGCACGAGTTCAACATCAACTCGAACCCGCAGCTGCGCGTCGTGTTGTTTGAGGAGCTTGGACTTCCGGTCAAGAAGAAGACGGCGACGGGTCCCAGCACTGACGCGAGCGTGCTGCAGGAGCTGGCTGAAGAAGGGCATGCGCTGCCGACGTTGCTGATGGAGTATCGCGAGATCTTCAAGCTTGAAGGCACGTATATCGACGCACTGCCCAAGCTCGTGCATCCGCGCGATCATCGTCTGCACACGTCGTACAATCAGACCGTAGCCGCAACTGGCCGGCTTTCGAGTTCCGACCCGAACCTGCAGAACATTCCGATTCGGCGAGAACTCGGTCGCGACATTCGTCGTGGCTTCGTACCGCGAACGGGATGGCGTTTGCTGAGCGCCGACTACTCGCAGATCGAATTGCGATTGCTCGCCCACCTCTCAGCCGACGAAGCATTTGTCACCGCCTTCAAGGCTGGTGGTGACATCCACAAGCAAACCGCCGCGATCATCTTCGGTGTGCCTGTCGAAGAGGTGACGAGCGAAATGCGCGCGCGGGCGAAGACGATCAACTTCGCCACGATTTATGGTCAGGGTGCGCACGCCCTCTCTCGCCAGCTGCGCATCTCAAACGCGGAAGCCAAGGCCTTCATCGAGACCTATTTCGAACGGTTCGCGGGCGTGAAGGGCTTTCTGGATGCGTGTGTGATTGGCGCGCGCGAGAAAGGCTACGTGGAAACGCTCTTCAAGCGCCGGCGCTATATCCCCGAGATCAAGGAGCGGAACTTCAACATCCGCGCCTTTGGCGAACGCGTGGCTGGCAACGCGCCCATCCAGGGTTCGGCGGCCGACCTGATCAAGCTCGCCATGCTTCGCGTGCATGAGGCGTTGGCACGTGAAGGGCTTTCGTCGCGCATGCTGCTGCAGGTGCATGACGAACTGGTCTTCGAGCTGCCGCCCGAGGAGGAGGTCGCGCTCCGTGCCTTGGTGAAGCGGGAGATGGAGGGAGCGGCGTCGCTGAACGTTCCGCTGCTCGTCGAGATGGGTCTCGGGTCGGACTGGGTGGCAGCCAAGTCCTAGGCTGTAACCCCCACCCACTTGCCTCGTCTCACGAAGACGGGGCAGGGCCCCACCATTGCAAGATGCCATAAACGTCGGGCGCTGCGAGACTCTTTCGTAGCGCCCGTTTAGCTGCCGTGGATGGAAAGTGTTGTTTTTCAGTGACTTACGAACATTGCAATACGCGGCATCGAGGTTGCCAATAGATGACTTCGACAGCGGGGGCAGCATCCCGCGCCTCCCCTAAATCCCGGCCCTCCCCGGGTGAGCACTGAGGAATTGCAATGACGTTCAAACGCCGAGCTCGCCAAGGCTTTACCCTGATCGAACTGCTGATCGTGGTTGTGATCATCGGTGTGCTCGCCGCCATCGCTATCCCGAAGTTCCAGAACACCAAGGGCAAGGCGTATGCGGCATCGCTCAAGAGCGATCTCAAGAACCTCTCGGCGATGCAGGAGAGCTACTTCTATTCGAATGAGACGTACGGCCCCAGCTTGGCCGCCGTGAATTTCAGCCCGACCAATGGTGTCATCATCTCGATCGTCGAAGCCGATGGCCGCGGCTGGTCGGCGTCAGCGACGCATCCGGCGGCTTATCCCCTGACCTGCGCCGTGTATTACGGCCAGGCGGCTCCACTCGCACCGGCGGTTGCCGAGGGCGTGATCAATTGCCAATAAGCGAGTAATCTGCGGGGGTGATGACCCCCCGTGCTTTCTCGCGAATGACGTCAGTGAGTTCCCCCCTCTCCCGCAGGCCCGTCGATCCCCCCCCGGGCGACGACCTGCGGGAGTTGACGTTTGCGCATGACTGCCGCGAATTCGTGAAGCGGCGCGACGGCATGGTGCACGCGATGGATGGTGGTCTGTGGCTCCATCGCCATGTGTGGAAGGGTCGCCCGATGGTGCATCTGGTGAGCACCAATCGCGAACGCTTGCTGGCATACGGCGCGGCGATCGGGATGCCTGAGGATCGACTGCAGCACAAGCCGCTCAAGGATCCGCGCACGGATGAACGACGTGACGCATGGCATTGGGACTTGGGCGGACCAGTCTACCCGCCAGAAGATCCGCGCTATGCCCCGCGCTGACTGACTTCGCGCTCGAGTGCGGCCGCCTCTGAGCGAATGGTGTCGGCTTCCGAGAGCAGCTCGCGCTGCAGCGCGGGATTGGATCGAAACTGTCGATACGCCGATGCACGTTGCCGTGCGCGTCGGGTGCGATCGCCGTAGCGCAGATCGCTGCTGGCCGAGGGTACGAGAGTGAGAAGAAACGCGAGCGCCCACCATCCGCCGAAGCACCAGTCCATCAGGGCGGTCTCGATGGCGTAGGCAGCCAGCACGAACACGACGCCAAACACGAGCGTGTTCATTGCGGGTTCATCGCGCGATTGCGCGTTGCGGAGCGCGAGCAGGCGGGCGAGTTGAATGGGAAACCAGTGGGTGATGCGCCCCCAGAGGCCCACCGGTACGAGCATGGCAGCAATGAGCGTCTCACGGAGCACAAACCAGGTGCCGGCGCCAGTGCCAGGATCGATCGCGACATCATGCACATCGATGCGGAGCGCATCGAGTCGTGCGCGAAAAGCGCGCACGCGCGCTTCGAATGCCGTCGCGCGCGCCATCATTGCATCGTCGCCAAGCGCGCGCACCCGCGTGAGCCCGCGGTCAAGGCGGCGAATCACCGACAAGACCACGCCAAGCGGTGTTCCGCCGTCCGACAGATCGCGCGCTGGTTCGAGCAGCGGTGCCAGCGTGTGTCCCACGACGTGCAATCGCTCGGCGTCTTCCGCGGAATCGAAGTTGAGCGTGACCGCTTCAAGTCGCGCGGTCACCAACTCTGTGAGGGTGGAGACTGATATGTGTGCCGATCGCAGCGCGTCCACATCGAGCGGCTCACCCACCTGCAGCAGAATGCGTGAGCGTGGCGCTTCCTTGCGCTCGAAGAGAAGACCGATGGGAACGATCCGAATGCCACGCACGCCACGTTCTGCTGCCTGCATCGCCATCCGCGCGAGCCCAGTGCGCAACGGCGCCATGCGTGGATCGTCGTGACTCTTTCCTTCGGGAAAGATCACGACCGCCGCATCGTCAGCGAGCGCGTCGGCAACGGCATCGAAGCTCGCCGCATTGCGTGATGGGTCGAGCGCGCCTTCAGTCCGCTTTGCTTCGTCAGCGGCGCGCTTGAGTGGGATGACACCGATGTTGCTGAGCAGTGCGGCGGCGAGCGCGTTCCCGAACAGCGTGGCTTTCGCGGTGAACTGCACCCGGCGCGGAACCGTCCACCCCACGGCAAGCGCGTCGATCATCGCATTCGGATGATTGACCGCGAGAAAGATCGGGCCATCCGCCGGCACGCGCTCAAGACCCGTCGTGGTGATCTGCTGGTAGTACCAGCGGAGGGCGACCCCCACGACGGGTTTGAGGAGTGAATAGAGCAACGGCGGGCGCGCCATAACCGGTTGTGCGCGCGGTTACGCTGCCGCTGTGCGCTGGTCGGCTTCACGCGCGGCCCGCTCACCCTCCTTCACGTTCACGAGCGACAGCAGCGCGCCGCCGATCACGAAGAACGCAATGACCCAGAGAATCGCGTCGCGGCTGCTGCCACTGCGGTGTAGCACGATACCGAACACGAGCGGCCCAAGAATGCCGCCAAACTTTTCGAAGACGGAGTAGAACCCGAAAAACTCACCGCTCTTGTGTTTGGGCACCATGTTCGCGAACAGCGAGCGACTGAGCGCCTGCGTGCCGCCCTGCACCATCCCCACCAGAATGGCGAGTCCGTAGAACTCCTTCGCCGAATTGATGCCATGCGCGTAAATGCAGATGCCGGTGTACGCGACCAGGCCAAGCAGCACGGAAAGCTTTGCCCCGAGCTTCGACGCGATCGATCCAAAGAGAAACGCGAACGGAATGCCGATGAATTGCACGAGCAGGATCGCTTTGATCATATCTTCCTGCGGGACACCGATCTCTTCACCGAACGGCGTGGCCATCTTCACGATGGTTTGAATACCGTCGTTGTAGATCGTGAACGCCAGCATGACGAGAAACGCCTGCTTGTAGTCGCGGAACTCGCGCAGCGTTTCCCCAAGTCGCGTGATCGCCGCACCGATCGGATTCGCCACCGCGCGTTCATCGGTTTCGATCATGCGCGCGGGCTCAGCGACGCGACGGAAAACCGGAATGCTGAACAACAGCCACCAGACGCCAACCGACACGAACGCGAGCCGCGCCGGAAGACTGGCCTGAGCCGGCGGTAATCCCTCAGGCGCCGGCAAGCCGATCAACGTGGGATTGCTGATCCACGCGAGGTTCACAGCGAGCAGAATGCCGCCGCCGATGTAACCCATGGCATAGGCCGCAGTCGATACACGATCGATCTCGTCTTCGCTCGCGATGTGCGGCAAGAGCGATTCATAAAACGTGAGGCTGCCGGTCGCGCCAGCCAGCGACAAGACAAAGAGCGTCGAGGCGAGCAGGATTTCCCCCTGCCCGATGAAATACATCCCCATGGTCGCGAATACGCCGAGCATCATGAACACGGCCATAAAGCGCTTCTTGGCCGCCTTGAAGTCGGCCACGGCGCCAAGGATCGGCGACAGCACCGCAATGAGCACCGCGGCAATGGTGTTTGCCCAGCTATACTTCTCAGTCGCCTGCGGCGCCGTGAGCCCGGCGCCGGCCACGCGAATGAAGAAGATGGGAAACACGGCCGTGGTGATCACCGTCTGCATGGACGAGATCGCCCAGTCGTACATCGCCCACGCCCGCAGTTCAGGCCGGTGAAGGCCGAGCGAGTAGAGCAAGCCGGAGCGTTTGGCGGTCGTGGCAGCAGGCGGGTGAGCCATACGATTCCGAAGTGTGAGAAGGACGGGACCCGTACCGGAGACCCGTACAGGGACCCGGGCGTATGTTCTGGATTGGTGAGGTCGCTGTCCAGTACGTCGCGTGACAGATTCATGGCATGCTGCCGTATCGTCGTCCGCGCATATCGCGTAACAGCTCGCTCACCGCCCGAATCGGACGGTGGTTCGTCGTCGGTGGACTGCTGTCGTTTATCGCAGCCTGCGATCGCCGTGCACAACCGGCGAATGGCGACTCTGGTCGCGCCGATTCTGCACACCCGACGATGGACAGCGTGACGACCGAAGTCACGGCCAGCGGATGGGATGCGGCGGCGGGCGCATTCGTTGTGCTCCCCACCGTCGATGGTGGCATGGTGGCGGGATCACTGCTGCGACCGGAAGCGTCCGAACTCACCGTAGGGGACACCGCCGGAATAGGCGCGGGGCTGGGCGACGGTCGGCTCGAGCTCTTTTCGCGTGGCGGCAAGGTTGGCGTTGCGCGATTGAGTGTCGAAGGCGCACCCAAAGTCGGACCGGGATGCACCGCGTGGCCTGTCGCGCGACTCACGACCGATCCCGGCACCACGATCGCGCCGTGGACCGCCGCGTTTACGATGGGTCGCATCACGGCGGTGCCATTCGATTCGATTGAAGGACTCGTGCCGCGTGACTCGTCGCGGCTCGCGGCCGATCTCACGCGGCTCGCGTCGGGGCTGCCCGATGACACCAGCGCGACATTCCGCACGTTGCCATACGTCGTGCTGCGCGCGTGGCGCACTCGCGGGCTCGATAGCGGGTTCGCCGTTGCCACGCTGGTGCGTCGCGTCAATCAGGAAGACAATCCGCGCGAAGAGCGCGTCGTGATGGTCGTGAATACGGTTGGTTCCGATGCCAAGCAGTGGACCATTGGATGGCACGAGCGTGCTGCAGGTCTCGAAGAAGAACTCGTAGTTGCGGAACCATTGCTGGCATTTCGCGTCGCGCCGTCGAAGGACCTCCGATTACTCTTTGGTCGCGACGACGGCGTGGCATTGGGTGCGGCGGTGCTCAGTCGTCGCGGAGCGACGTGGACGTTGTTGTGGGAGAGCGCCGTGGCGGGGTGCGAGTAGTTCCTTTCGCCGTGCCCTTCGCAGCACGCGCCGCTGCGAGTCGTGCGAGATCGGCTTCGGACGCCATGTACGCGAAGCCAGGCCATCCACCGCCCGACATCGCGTGTTCGAATGATGCCTTGGCGAGGACCGTATCACCGCGCACGAGCGCCCAGGCGCCGAGTCCGTAGTTGAGCGTCGCGATCTGCACGTCGGCCGTGTCCGCCGCCGTGATCAGCTGCGGTGCCTGCACTTCGCCGCGATAGAGTTTCAGGCGCGAGACGTACGCATATCCCGGCGGTGCTGGCTTTGGGTCAGCCTGCGCATCGACACGCTTGTCGAGCATCGCCTGCGCATCCGCGGTGCGCCCAGCGCGCGAGAGCGAGAGCCACAACCAGTCGGTGCTTCCGGCACGCTCGCCTCCGTCGGGTGCCTTGGGTTGCGCGCGCGTGAACATCGTGGCCGCTTCGCCGAAACGGCCCTGCACGTAGCGCAGCACACCGAGGTGAAAAAGAATGCCGTAGTTCGTGCTATCAAGCGCGAGTCCGCGCGTGAGATCGGCATCGGCCTTTGCAAATTCGCGTACCGACAAATAGCGATGACCGCGCCAGCGAAGCAGCATCGCCTCTGTCTTGCGTGTGTCGGCCGTACGCGTCGCGGGAAGTGCCGCCAATCCCTTGCTGAGGGTTTCGATCGCTTCGCGAAATTGACGCGCGCCACTCTGCGCGACGCCAAGGGCGATCACTTTGGTGGCATCGCGATAGTCGCCCCCCAGCGCATTCTTGGCGCGCGCGATCGGCCCCGTGTCTGATTGTGCGCGGAATATTTCGCCCTGCGCGCTGCGCACCTGCA
Organism: uncultured Gemmatimonadaceae bacterium; assembly: GCA_966112585.1. Lineage (GTDB taxonomy): Bacteria > Gemmatimonadota > Gemmatimonadetes > Gemmatimonadales > Gemmatimonadaceae > Gemmatimonas. Next base: position 79,184 of record CBHWDN010000006.1, on the reverse strand, counting down.
CGGTTTCGTCAGGCTTTGCTTCGAGCGCGCGATACCAGATGTTGCGAAAGCGGACCGGATGTTCGTGATCCTGCAGACCAATGCGCAACCGATCGGGGTGCACCGCATACGGTGGACGCGATCCGTTGGCGGTGGGGCCTACCAGCTCGCGATGATCCTGCACCAGCACGCCGTTGTGCCACACGGTGAGTACGGCTGGTGAAGTGACCTTCCCGGCCGCCGTGAAGCGCGGACGCAGGTACACGATGTCGTACGACTGCCACGTTCCCGGCGGACGACTCGCGTTCACCAATGGCGGATACTGCCCGTAGATCGCGCCGGCCTGTCCGTCCGCGTAGGTGAGGTTCTTGTACGAATCGAGCACCTGGACTTCGTATTTGCCGTCGCCGAAGAACACACCGCTGTTGCCGCGATCCTGATCCATCCCCTTGGGTGGATTCGGCGCCATCCATTCGATGTGGAGCTGCACATCACCTACGGAATCCTTGGTGAAGAGCATGCCGGTGCCTGGTGCCACCTGCATCGTGCCGTTAACCAGCGTCCACCTGGCCGGCTCTCCATTGCCATTCGACCAGCGATCGAGCGACTTGCCATCGAACAGCACCACCGCATCGGGCGGCGGAGCCATGGTCACATCGGCGGGCGGTGTGACCACCGGCGGCACCGGGCGCGCACGGGAGTGCTGCGGCCATCCGCCAAGCGGCGCTTGCTGCGCGAACAACTGCGGAGCGAGTACAGCCAGCGACAGAGAGATCCAGGTCGATCGACGCACGGCGCAAAGTCCGGTAGAAAGGTCGAAGAGCAATCGAGAGGGCGAACGCGAACGCGAATGACTGCGAATGCGATCAGGGCACATTGCGGCCGAGTGCCGCCACGTGAATGGCGGTCCATTCCTGCGCGTCGAGCGTGAGCCCCGTGGCCGCCATCGCCTGTCGAACGGACTCGATGCGTCGGGATCCGGCGATCGGTATTGCACGCGACGGATGGCGCATCAACCAGGCATAGGCAATCGTCGCCGCATCCACACCGCGGTCGGCACCAATCATCGACAGCACCTGCCGCACCCGCACGGCTGCGTCGGACTCGCTGGTGAACAGCGCGCCACCACCCAGTGGCGACCAGATCATCGGCCGCACGCGCAGCCGCTGACACTGATCGAGCGTGCCGTCGGTGAGTGGAGCACTGTGCAACGGATGCCACTCGATCTGGTTTGTCATGAGCGACACGCGACTGTCGAGCAACGAGAACTGTGCCGGCGAAAAGTTGGAGACGCCGAACCGTTTGACTTTGCCGCTCGCCCGCAGCGATTCGAACACCTCGGCGACGTCGTCCGCGTCGAGCAACGGATCCGGCCGATGCAGTAGCAACAGGTCGATCACATCGGTGCGGAGATTTCGCAGCGACTGCTCCACGCTTTCCGCAATGTGTCGCGCACTCGTGTCGTAGTGCTTGATCGTGGTGTGCGGACGCGCTTCGCTCACCAACTGAATGCCACACTTGGTGACCAGCTGCAGCTTGCCGCGAAGCGATGGGGCAAGCGCCAGCGCTTCGCCAAAGAGCGCTTCGACGGTGTACCCGCCGTAGATGTCAGCGTGATCGAAGCTCGTCACCCCGAGTTCTACGCACCCCTCAATCCATTTGAGTCGCTGCTGAGCGGTCCACTCCCACGACGCCATGCGCCAGGCGCCGGCTACGATGGGCGAGAGCGGAAGTTCACGAATGGATGAGTCAGCATCGACAATCGGCATACTTGATGCTGCGCTGCCAAGCACGGTTCGGCTAGCCCAGCCACTCCTTGAACAGCTTCTCGTCCACACCCACGCAAAGTTTCTGCTGGAGTCGGACGAGAGGCTGTTTGAGCAAGTACGGCTCATCAGCCAGGATGCTCAACCACTTCTCTTCGCCGTAGAGCGCGGTTCTGAGCCCCAACTCGGCAAATCGTTTGGACTCGCGATCGAGAATGCCTTCAATGCCAAACTTCTGCACGAAGCGCCTGAGCTCTCCCAGTGCGGCGGCGCGCTCTACCAGATCCACGAAATGCGTCTTCACGCGACGCTCGGCGAAGAAGCGCAGCGCTTTGCGTGTCTCCGCGCTCTTCTTGGTGCCGAAGATCTGAACCTGCAAATCGGACGGTGGCATACCGCCGAATTTATCGGAGTGACTTTCGGATCACGAGCTTGAGACCCGACCAGACGTCACTCACGGCGCACACCTTCACATCGACGTAACCCATTGGAAGCGCCACATCGCGGATCACGTCTTCCGTGATATCGGTGGGCACCTTGGCCGCCTTCTTGGGCCACGAGATCCAGACCATCGCATCGGGCGCGATCAGGTCTCGAAGGCGCGTAAGCTCGCGCGCGAGCACGGCACGCTCGGTCGTGAACAGATGCACGACACGGGTGCTGTCGCTGACCGCGCGCCCGAATACCACACCATCAGGAATGGGCGCCAGCCACGCGCGATACTCCTTGGGCGCGCCAATCGCGACCACTCGCGAGTCGGCCGTGATCCCGAGCTTTTTCGCGAGCGGCGTGCCGCTATAGCCCGCGCTGGCCACTACACCACCGGGGTCGCGTCAACACTGATGCCGGCTTCGGCCGCGGCGCGCCTTTCATCATCGAACGCACCCTCGCTGCGCGACACCACCAGCGTCGCCACGCCATTGCCAATGAGGTTCGTGATCGCGCGTGCTTCACTCATGAAGCGGTCCACGCCCAGCAACAGTGCCACACCTTCAACCGGCACGGTGCGGGTGGCGGCCAACGTCGACGCCAGCACGATGAATCCGGATCCCGTCACGCCCGCCGCGCCCTTGCTGGTGAGCATCAGGATGCCCAGCAGCGTGAGCTGCTCACCGATGGGCAGATCGACCTTGTACACCTGCGCGATGAATATCGCGGCCATGCTCAGGTAGATGCTCGTGCCATCAAGGTTGAACGAGTATCCCGTCGGAATCACCAGACCCACCACTGGCTTGGCGCAGCCATAGCGCTCGAGCTTTTCGAGCATACGCGGAAGTGCCGCTTCCGAGCTCGAGGTGCCGAGCACCAGGAGAATCTCTTCGCGGATGTATCGCAGGAACGGCAACAGGCGGAATCCGTACGCGCGACAGATCGATCCCAGTACCACGAAAATGAACACCGCCATGGTGAGGTACACGTCGAGCATCAGTCGCCCGAGCGGGAGCAGTGTCTTGAGACCAAAAGTTCCGACCGTGTACGCCATGGCGCCGAACGCGCCAATGGGCGCGACCTTCATGACGATCGCCACAATGCGGAAGAACACGGCCTGCAAACGCACGAGCAGATCAGCGATATCACGCCCGGCTTCACCAACCGCCGTGAGCGCCACGCCAAAGAGCACCGAGAAGAACACCACGGGCAACAAGTCGCCGCTCGCAAACGCGCCTACCACATTGCTGGGCACGATGTGCAACAGGAATTCGAGCGTGCCCTGTTCCTTGCCGGCGGCGGTGTACTTGCTCACGTCACCCATGGCCATCGCGGAGATATCGAGTCCCGCTCCCGGCTTCGTGACATTCACGATCACCAGACCAATCGCCAGGGCGAGCGTCGACACCAACTCGAAGTAGAGCAGTGCCTTGCCGCCGACACGACCCAGCTTCTTCAAGTCGGCCATGCTCGCGATGCCATGCACGATCGTGAGGAAGATGATCGGCGTGATCACCATCTTCACCAGATTGATGAACGTATCGCCGATCGGCTTGAGCGACTTCGCCGTGGCCGGCGCTTCGACGCCAAGCAGCACACCGAGCGAAACAGCGACGAGGACCTGAATGGTCAGGTTCTTGAAAATGCGAGGCACGGCGGTGGGAAGAGAGGGTCGCTAGGTCAGCTTGCGCAGTGCGAGCAAGCCCAGGCGCATCGTGAGCGCGCCGCAGCAAAGCAGCGCCAAGCATAACACGTCGAACAGCGCGAAGTCGCTGTGATAGACGCGGCACACAATCAGCGCCGTGAGGCTCGCGGCAAAGGCCGCGCTGCCGATCGTCGCCAGCGTCAGCGCTCCCACCGAGTCCTTGAGCAGCCACGGTCGGACGCCGCGCGCCTCGAGCAACGGTCGCAGCACGCCGTGACCCACGATCACCGTGATCAGGATCGCGACAATGGCGGAGCTGCTCATCGCCATCCAAAGAGCCTCGGCTTGGCCAATCATTCATACATATTCGCTGTATGTCGCGAGCACCGCGCGTTTCGATCCGCTCATACAAGCCAGCATGGTGGCTCCCCGATCCGCACACCGCGACGGTGTGGGGGCGCGTCGGTCGACGCGAACCGGTCATTGCCACCCGCCGCGAGCGATGGGACACGCCGGACGGCGACTTCGTGGAACTCGCGCGCCTCGAGAGTCCAGACGGGCCATCGGCGCCGCGGCTGCTGCTCCTGCATGGACTCGAAGGCGGCACGCACTCCCACTACGCGAAGGCGATGTTCAGGGAAGCGCACAGTCGCCGCTGGAACGCCGACCTGTTGCTCTTTCGCACCTGCGGTTCGGAGCCGAACCGGTTGCCGCGAAGTTACCACTCGGGCGAGACCAGCGATCCGCGCTGGGTGATCGATCGGCTTGTCAGCGAGCATCCCGGAGCGCCCATCGGCCTGATGGGCGTGTCGTTGGGTGGCAACGTGCTCTGCAAGCTGCTCGGTGAGTGGGGAGCCGGCGCGCCGGCCGAAGTCGCGGGTGCGGTTGCCGTGTCGGTACCCTTCGATCTGGCGCGGGCGTCGCGACGGATTGGACAGGGATTTGGCGTGGTCTACGAGCGGCTTTTTCTCCGCACGCTCGTTCCCAAGGCGCTCGCCAAAATTGCCCGGCATCCTGAGCTTGCCCCGCTCGAGCGTGTGGCCGGCGCTCGAACCCTCTGGGATTTCGATGACGCATTCACGGCGCCGCTCCACGGCTTCCGAGATGCCGCCGACTACTACGCGCGGGCCAGTTCATTGCCGTACCTCGCTCGCATTGGTCGCTCCACGCTGCTGCTCAGCGCGGCCGATGATCCGTTCCTGCCACCCGAGGTTCTCGAAGAAGTACGCCACGCCGTGGCCGCCTCGCCCGCAGTCTCGGTCGAGTTCCACGAGCGGGGCGGCCATGTTGGCTTCACCGCCGGCCTCAATCCGCTCGCGCCGTGGTACTACGCCGAGTGGCGGGCGGCGGAGTTCCTGTCCCAGGCGATGGCGGGCGGCCTGAAGTCTTTCGGTGGAAGGTAGGGAGGTAGCGCTCCCCAACTCCTCTGATTCGCCTAGCTTTGAACGGGCGCGCAGTCGCGCCCATGGCATTTGGTCTTCCCGCAGGATGTTCGTGTGACCGTACTCTCTCTCGCTGTGCTCCTCACGGGGCTGATTCTTGGTGTCTTCGCGATGCTCTATGGCACCGAACGCCAGGTACAAACGGCCGTGGCGCCGCATGAGCGCCGCAGTGAGCACAATCCGGCCGCTGAGCCCTCGGCGCTGTTCAACCGCGCCAGCCTTGCCGCATTCGCCGTGAGTTTTGGACTCACGGGCTACCTGCTTGATCGCTTCACTCCGTGGAGCTGGTTGCCGTTGCTGCTGCTGGCGATTGTCGCAGGTGGCGCGGCGTATGCCGGGCAGTCCTTGCTGCTCGCCCGCTGGGCGATTCCCTCGGCGCGACACGACCATGCCGATGAGCGCTTCCTCCTGCAGGGAACCTTGGGTCGCGTCAGTCGCGGGGCGGCCGTTGGTGAGACGGGCGTCATGACGTACACGCTTGATGGCCGTGACTACGCGTTGCCAGTGCGTGCTCTGAATGGTGGGGCGCTCGACGCCGGACTCGATGTCGTAATTGATCGCGTCGAGAACGGCGTGGCGATGGTCGAGCTCTGGTCCGATGTGGAGCAGCGTCTCTAGTGCCCGGTCAGTGGACGTGGTCCGATGCGATCATTTTCATCGCGGTCATCACGTCTTTGCAGGTCGCCATGTTCTGGCTGCTGACCACCGTGTTCCTGCGCATGATCACCGAGGGCGATCGCTGCCCCGTGTGCGATGCCGAAACCAACGCGGTCGAGCGCAAAGGGTGGTGGCACATCGTGAGCTTCGGCCCCCGCAATCGACGGAGCTGGTGTCTCGAGTGCGGATGGGAAGGCGTACTTCGCCGCAGCGACGAATGGATCGCTCGTCAGCGTGAACGCGAGCGGGCGTGGAAGTCGGCCCGCAACGCGCGCTCGCGTTTGCGGGCCCGTGGCGTCAGGCGCGCGAGCTCATGACGAACAGCCGCAGCCATTCGGGCCAGTTGCCGCTCAATTCGAAAAAGTCGTCGAAGTACACGAGACCTTGATCTTCGAGCTGGCCGATCAGATCGGTCAGCGTGTCTTCACCGACGAGCGGCCCGATGGCGATGATGTCGCCTTCCATCTGGAACTCGTCAGCCGTGAGATTCAGCGCTTCGTCGAACTGCGCACGCGTGAGGCCGACGCGTTCGAACGACGACTTGCGGATCAGCAGCGTCGGCGCGGTGTGCGAGAGAGTCAGTGGCATTCGTGCAAAGTAATCCTAGCTTCCCTCGTATGACCGGTCTTCGCTCCGATTACCTCACGTCAGCTCAGTCGGGCGCCTTCGAGGCGGTGTTCGACGTGATTGTCATTGGCGCTGGGCATGCCGGTACCGAGGCAGCGGTCGCGGCCGCGCGATCGGGAGCGCAAGTCGCGCTGATCACTGCTCAGCTCGAGCAGATCGGGCAGCTCTCGTGCAATCCAGCCATAGGCGGAGTCGCGAAGGGGACCGTGGTTCGCGAAGTCGACGCGCTGGGCGGAATCATCGCCAGGGCCACCGATCTGGCGAGTGTCCAGTTCCGCATGCTGAATCGCGGCAAAGGCCCGGCGGTGTGGGCGCCGCGCTCGCAGTGCGATCGCGGACTGTACCGGCGCGCGGTGCGACGGCTGCTCGAGGCACAGCCTCTGCTCACGACTGTGCAGGGGATGGTCGCCCGGCTGCTGTTCGAGGGTAGCGATAGCGCGCCACGCGTGGCCGGTGTCGAGACGCTCGAAGGACGTCGCTTCGGCGCGCGCGCGGTGGTGCTCACCACTGGCACCTTCGGTCGCGGGCAGATGCACATCGGCACCACCACGCGCGTGAGCGGCGGTCGCGCGGGTGAGGCGAGTTCGGTATCGCTCGGCGAGCAGCTCGATGCCGTGGGACTTACCACCGCGCGATTCAAGACCGGCACGCCGCCGCGCATTGATGGGCGAAGCGTGGCGCTCGCGTCGCTCGAAGAGCAGCACAGCGAGATCGATCAGTTCGACTACAGCTGGTCGCACTTCTGGACGTCGCCGCGCATTGGCGAGGATGGTGGCACGCGTCATCCAACACAGATGCCCTGTTGGATTACCTGGCTCGAAGCGCAAGGCACCGAGCTGATCTCGCAGCACATCAACGAGTCTGCGATGTACGGCGGCGCGATTGCGAGTCAGGGGCCGCGCTACTGTCCGAGCGTCGAAGACAAAGTCGTGAAGTTTCCCGACAAGTCGCGCCATCAGCTGTTTCTGGAGCCGGAAGGTCACGATACATCGGAGTTGTACGTCAACGGCTTGTCGACCTCGTTGCCGGCGCCGGTGCAACTCGCTGTGCTCAAGTCAGTACCGGGGCTCGAGCAGGTGCGGATGACGCGAGCCGGCTACGCGATCGAGTACGACTATTATCCGCCGACGCAGCTGTCGTCGTCGCTCGAGTCGCGCGCGATCGGTGGACTTTTCTTCGCCGGCCAGGTAAACGGGACCACGGGCTACGAGGAAGCCGCAGGGCAGGGTGTGATCGCGGGACTCAACGCGGCGCGCGCTGTGCAGTCGCGCGAGCCCGTGTTGCTCGGTCGCGAGTCGAGCTACATCGGTGTGTTGATCAACGATCTCGTCACGCGCGGTGTCGACGAGCCGTATCGGCTCTTCACATCGCGTAGCGAGTTTCGGTTGACGGTGCGACAGGACAATGCGCTCGCGCGTCTTGCGCCGATTGCCGACACCCTTGGCTTGTACTCGTCGAGCGAGCGTGAGACGATGGCGCAGCGATTGGACGCGGTGCGTGCTGCGCTGCGACTTGCTGAAGAGACGAGCATGACTCCGGCGATTGCCGACCCTGTTCTGATCGCAGCCAACTCGCGTCCGCTCGCGCATGCGGTGCGCGCGATCGAATTGGCGAAGCGACAGGACATTGGATTGGCCGAGTTGTTCAAAGCGGCGCGTGTTGGGGAAACGTTGCCGAGCGACGCGGTGGTTGGCGCGGAGCTCGAGATCAAATACGCCGGCTACTTCGACAAAGAGCGCTCGCGTGCGGCGCGACTTACGGCGCAAGGTGCGCTGCGTCTGCCGGCATCACTCGACTACACCGCGATGCTGACGATCTCGATCGAAGCGAGACAGAAGCTCACGCGCGTGAGACCGGCGACGCTCGCGGAGGCGAGTACCATTCCGGGGATCAGCCCGGCGGATTTGCAGAATCTGATGATGGAGCTCAGGCGCGGTGCTTCGGTCGACGGAAACCCCCGAGAGGTCAGGAGGTAGGACGCCAGCACAGAGGGGCCAGGGCCACGATTGCGCCGTCCCGACTCCTTTACGCTGACGTTCTACTTCCTGAACTCCATGCGATTAGCTGCAGTGACGCTATACTGTCCTATTACTGTCATTTTCAACACACCTTGCGTGTGCAAGTCCGCCTTTTGCAGACGTCTCCCTAACGAGCCCGCGAGTGGAACCTCTGAACCTCGGTGACAGAGCGGTGTCTCGACTGGTAGAGTAGCCGAGGGTTTCTCGTCCTGTTTGACTCTGGAGTTTTCCATGACACTGCATCGTTCGCGTATTGCTCGCCGCTTTGCCGCTGCCACCCTGGCCGCCGGCGCGACAGCTGCTGTTCTTCCCGTTCGTTCAGCTCAGGCGCAGGTTCAGCCGCCTCAGCCGCCAGCAATCACCGTTGTGGCCCGAGGAGAGGTGCAGGTTGCGCCTGATCGCGCACGCGTGCAGGTCGGCATCGAGACACGCGCAAAGACCGCGGCTGCAGCCGCTGCCGAGAACAATCGGAAGCAGACGGCTATTCTCGCAGCTATCCGTGCGCTCGGTATACCGGCGGCGCAGATCAAGACCATCAACTACTCCGTGCAGCCTGAGCAGCGCTGGGACCCCAAGGAGCAGCGCTCCATTCTCGATGGCTATCGGGTGAGCAACATCGTGTCGGTTGAGACCGACAAGCTGGATCAGTCCGGCTCGATCATTGACGCCGGTCTGTCAAATGGCGCGAACCGTGTGGCTGGGCTCGAGTTTTTGGTGAAGGATCGCTCGAAGGCGGAGGACGCTGCGCTGGCTGATGCAGTCTCGCAGGCACGCCGACAGGCTGATGTGGCTGCGAAGGCCGCGGGTGGGCAGGTGGCTGAGCTGCTCGAGCTCATCGTGATGGAGTCAGGGCGTCCAGAGGCGGTGCCAATGATGGCGATGGCCAAGATGGCGGACGCCGGTGGTGCGCCAACTCCGGTTAGCGAGGGCATGAGCACGATTTCGGTCTCCGTCTCCACCCGTTGGCGCTTCACCAAGAACCCCTAGTCAGAGCTTGGGGCTCTGGTGTGTATAGCCGTTTCACGTGAAACGGCGTGACATTCCCCTCTGAACGCTATTCGAGGCGTGAATCGGGGGGCTCACAATCCGGTGGTTTTCACATCGCTGGTAGTTCGGGGGCGGCGCGTTTCACGTGAAACGCGCCGCTCCTCTCTTTTCGTGGCCCTTCAACCCCGAGGTTGGCGGCAGTTCGCGTGGGATTCCTCCGCCGCCATGGTCGGATGCGGGCACCAGCCCTATACTTCGCGTCCCTGAGCACCTCGAATCGCTGAGACCTGTGGCACGAATCCTCGCCGTCGCAAATCAAAAGGGTGGGGTCGGTAAGACGACCACCGCCGTAAATCTCGCTGCCTCGCTCGCAGTTGCCGAACACCGCACCCTGCTGATCGATGCCGACCCACAGGGCAACGCGACCTCAGGTTGCGGGTTGGTTCGCGAGGAGCTTGAGCGCACCACCTACGACGTCCTCTTGGGTGACGCCACGATCGCCGAGTCGATCGTTCACGGCGTCCAGTTCAAGCATCTCGACCTCCTCCCAACGACGCCAGATCTCTCCGCGGCCGAAGTGGAATTGGTTGATGCCGAGGACCGCGGCACTCGAATGCGCGACGCGATCGCCTCCATTCGCGATCAGTACGACTTCATCCTGATCGATTGTCCGCCGTCGTTGGGGTTGATCACCCTCAACATGCTCATCGCGGCCGACGCCCTGCTGATCCCGCTGCAGTGCGAGTACTACGCGCTCGAGGGACTTTCGCAGCTCCTCGGCACGGTGCAGCGGGTGCAGGACTCACTGAATCCGGCGCTCGATGTCGACTCGGTGCTGCTGACGATGTACGACGCCCGTCTCAATCTCTCGCGGCAGGTGGTGGCGGATGCCCGCGGCCATTTCGGCGACAAGGTCTTTCAGACGGTGATTCCCCGCAACATTCGCTTGGCCGAAGCCCCCAGCTTTGGCAAGCCGATCGTGGTGTACGACATCGCGTCGGTTGGCGCCCAAGCCTACATGGCAGTCGCACGCGAACTGATTGAGCGGACCGCCAGGAACAATGCGATAGCCAGCGCGGCAAGTGCCGACGTTCCTTCCACTGGAGCCTGACCGATGACGCCAGAACCGCCGCGCCGGCTGGGCCGAGGACTCGATGCACTGCTCGCACGAAAGGAGCCGCTAAAGCCGGTGCCCACGGCGGGCACGGGAACGCCAAGCCCTTCGCCAAGCGCATCGTCCGTGTCGGGCGGAGCAGAGATCACACCAGCCTCAGCACCGGATTCGCCGCTCCGCCAGATTCCACTTTCCCAAATTCGGGCAAATCCCTTCCAGCCGCGCCAGGAATTCCGGCCGGAGGATCTGGCTGATCTGGAGGCGTCGCTCCGCGTAAGTGGCTTGCTGCAGCCGATCACGGTCCGCCCCGCCCCGAACGGGCAGGGGTACGAACTGATCGCCGGCGAACGACGCTTCCGCGCCGCGACCCGTTTGGGGTGGTCTGAGATCACGGCGGTCGTCAAACCAGTCGACGACAAAGAGCTCGTGGTGCTGGCGATGATCGAGAATTTGCAGCGCGTCGATCTCGATCCAATAGAAGAAGCCGACGGCTATCAGCGCCTGATCGACCAGTTCGAACTGACGAATCAGGAAGTTGCCGACGTCGTTGGTAAGGATCGTTCGACGGTGGCCAATGCCCTGCGTCTGAGGCAGCTCCCGGCGTCTGTCCGCCGCATGTTGCAGGACAAGCAGCTTTCAGCGGGACATGCGCGCGCCATGCTACCGCTCGCCAACGAACGAGCGATCGTCGATCTGGCGCGCGAAGCCGCGCAGAATGGACTTTCGGTTCGTGAAGTGGAGCGCCGCGTGTCGGCGGGGAAGCCGAAACCACCCGCTGCCGGCACCAAATCTTCGCCAGCGAACGACAAGGCAGTGCCGTCCGGTGCTTCGAGTGCCGTGGTCCGCCAGCTCGAGGAGCGGCTTCGCCGCAAGCTGCAGACGGGCGTCTCGATATCACTGACGGCCAAAGACAAGGGCGAAGTCCGCATCGCGTTCTTCTCCAACGACGATTTGGAGCGCGTGCTCAACATTCTTGGCGTTTCCCTAGACTGACACCATCATCGCGCCATGTCGGCGCCATAATAGAGGGAGCATGCGGAAGAATCTGATTCGAAGCCTCACGATTGCCGCCGCGGCTGCACTTGCCGCCTGCGGCGGAGCTGACTCCAAGCCAGCCGATTCGACTACCGCCACAAAGTCGCTTCGGGTCGCACTGCTGACGCCAGGTCCGGTTTCCGATCGCTCGTGGAACGGCGTGGCCTACCAAGGACTGCTGGGACTCAAGGACTCGCTGGGAGCACAGGTCTCGCACATCCAGACGAAGACGCCCGCCGAGTTCGAGGAGAATTTCAGACAGTACGGCGAACAGGGCTACGACCTCGTCATCGGAAATGGCTTCGAGTATCAGGATGCCGCGAGTCGAGTCGCGCCGTCGTATCCCAAGACCGACTACGCCATCACCTCCGGCCGTGCGACGGCAAAGAATCTTGCCGGCTTCGCCTTCGCGTTCGAGGAAGCGTCGTATCAGGCGGGAATGATCGCAGCGGCCGTGTCCAAGACTGGCAAACTCGGCATGATCGCCGGCCAGGAGTTTCCGCCCGTCAAGTCGAGCTTCGATGCCTTCACTCTCGGAGCGAAGTCGGTCAATCCAAAGATCGAAGTGCTGACGTCGTACATCGGCAACTGGGAAGACGTCAGCGCGGCGAAGGAGCAGGCCCTGGCGCAGATCGCGCGCGGAGCGGATGTGATCTTCCAGAACGCCGACGCGGCCGGACTCGGGATCTTTCAGGCCGCGCGTGAGAAGCACATCTACGCCTTCGGCACGAACGCCAACCAGAATCCGGTCGCGCCCGACGTGATTCTCGGAAGCGTCGTGATTGATCTCTCGAAGGCGTTTCTGCTTGTGGCGCGCGAAATTCAGCAGGGAAAGTTCGAGGGACGCGTCATCAATCTCGGTGTGAAGGAGGATGTCGTTCGCCTCGAACTCAACGACGCGCTCCGCTCCAAAATTCCCGCGAGCGCCATCGCAGCGTCTGACTCTGTGGGCCTGCAACTTCGGGCCGGATCCTTTGCGCCGCTCAAGGCGCTGCTCGGCGGCACCGACAGTGCGAAGCCGGTCGAACCCAAGCGCTAAGTAGACGCATGCCTCCGGTGGCTTTGCGCGACCTCGTCGCCGCACTCGATAGCGAACTGCGCACCTTCGACATTCCCGACTACTCGGGAGCGGTCAATGGTCTGCAGGTGGCCAATCGCGGCACGGTGGATCGGGTCGCCGTCGCCGTGGATGCGTCGCGCGCGGCCATCACCAGCGCGGCGACGGACGGCGCGACGTTACTGATTGTGCATCACGGCCTGTTCTGGGCCGGTGCGCAACCGGTGACCGGCGTGGCGTACGAGAAGTATCGCGCGCTCTTCAGCAGCAATCTCGCGGTGTATGGATCGCATCTCCCGCTGGATCTCCATCCTGAGCTTGGCAACAACGTACGACTGGCGCGCGCGCTTCAGCTCGAACCATCCGCGGGTTTCGCCCGCTACAAGTCCGTCGACATCGGCGTGATGGGTACCGCCAACGAGCGTACCAGCGAAGTCGTGGCACGGGTCGCGGCGTTTGCCGAGCAATACGGTGGAACGGTGCGCACATCGATACCTGCCGGAGGGCGTACGACGCATCGGTGGGCGATCTGCACTGGCGGCGGCGCGTCGAGCGAAACGTTGCGCGAAGCGCGTGAGCGCGGCATCGATACGCTCATCGTGGGAGAGGGTCCACACCACACGACGGTTGAGGCCATCGAGCACGATCTGTGTGTAGTCTACGCCGGCCACTACGCCACCGAGACGCTTGGAGTGCAGGCCCTGGGCGCGTGGCTCGAAGAGAAGTTCGGGCTGCCGTGGACGTTCTTGCATTTGCCCACCGGATCGTGATGCTGTCACTCGAGGGGATCACGCGCCGCTTCGGCAGCGTGACCGCGCTCGAGAATGTGTCGCTCGCGGTCGAACCCGGGCGAGTGCACGCCCTATTGGGTGAGAACGGTGCCGGCAAAACCACATTGATGCGCATCGCCTTTGGTGCGCTCGCGCCGTCGTCTGGTGTGGTGCGCTGGAACGGCGCGCCGGTGCAATTTCGCTCGCAGGCCGACGCGATCACTGCCGGCATCGGCATGGTGCACCAGCATTTCACGCTTGTGCCGGCGATGACCGTTGCGGAGAATGTCGCACTGGGTGGGCATGGCCTGTTCGATCCCGCACAAGGTGCGGCGCGCGTGCGCGAGGTCGCGGCGCGCGCGGGGCTGTCGATCGATCCTGATGCCCTGGTGAGTCAGCTGTCGGTTGGCGCGCAGCAGCGGTGCGAGATCGTCAAGGCGCTCGCGCGCGACGTGCAGCTGCTGATACTCGACGAGCCCACGGCGGTGCTCGCACCGAAGGAGGCGCAGGAGCTACTCGCGTGGGTGCGGCAGTTCGCCAACGCTGGGAACGCCGTGGTGCTCATCACGCATAAGCTGCGCGATGCGCTCGCTGTGGCCGATGACGTCACCGTCCTTCACCGCGGACGAGTGGCGCGTGCTGCGCACGCAAGCGAAATGACTTCTGAAACGCTCGCAGCCGCGATGCTCGGTGGTGCGACGGGCGCCGACGCGGATGGCTCGATGTCGTTCGACCCCACGCAGTCGATCGAGTCGCTCGCGTCGTTGACGGAAACGGCGTCGCACGCCGTGGCAGCCGGTGACCCGTCCGCCGGGACGGTGCGTCTGTCGGCGCGTGAGGTGCGTTGGCGTGATGCGCGCGGCGCCGAGCGTGTTCGTGGTGCGACGCTCGAGGTACGCTCGGGAGAAATCGTTGGCATCGCCGCGGTGGAAGGCTCGGGACAGCACGAGCTGTTGCGGCTGCTCGCGGGTCGTATCGAGCCATCGGGCGGCAGCGTTGAACGCACCGAGCCAGTTGGATTCGTCCCCGAAGATCGTCATCGCGATGCGCTGCTGCTCGACGCGCCGCTGTTCGAAAACACCGCGCTGCGCGGTGCCGGAGCGCGTCAGGGGCGCATTCAGTGGAGCGCCGTGCGTAACACGACGAATCGGCTGCGCGAGTCGTTCGATGTACGCGCGCGCGACGCCGATTCGATGGCACGCACGCTCTCCGGCGGAAACCAGCAGAAGTTTGTGTTGGCACGCGAACTTGATGGCACACCACCGCTGCTGGTCGTGGAGAATCCGTCGCGCGGTTTGGACTTCAAGGCCACGGCTGCCGTGCAGCAAGCGCTTCGTTCCGCGCGCGATGCGGGCACCGCGGTGGTGGTGTACAGCAGTGATCTCGATGAGGTGCTGCTGCTCGCCGATCGCGTCTATGCCATGTTCGACGGGCGCGTGACCGAGGTCGAAGCGGATCGCGATGTGGTGGGTCGCGCGATGCTAGGCGGGGCGTCGACGTCATGACGGATGTCGTGAGCGGCGCGATGCCGAAAACGAGCGTGTTTCTGCAGCAGCTGCTGATGCTCGCGTTGGCGATCACCCTGTTGTCGGCGCTGTTGCTTGCGACGGGTCATCCGATCGTCCCCGCGCTCGAGGCACTGTGGCGGGGTGCGTTCGGTTCGAGCTACGCATTCACATCGGCGACGCTCGTGCGCGTCGTGCCGTTGGGATTCGCCGGGCTCGCGGTGTCACTCGCTTTTCGCGCCGGCATTCTGAACGTTGGTGCTGAAGGGCAGTTGCTCATGGGCGCGGTGGCGGCGTCGGCGCTCGCTGTGCCGCTTGCCGCGGTGACGCCCATCGTGGCGGTTCCGGTGTTGCTCCTGGCGGGTGCTGTCGCTGGTGGACTCTGGGCGTCGGTCGCGGCAGCGCTGCGTTTGCGCTTTGGCGTGCTCGAAGTGATCAGCACGATCATGCTCAACTTCATCGCGCAGTATCTGACCGG
Organism: uncultured Gemmatimonadaceae bacterium; assembly: GCA_966112585.1. Classification (GTDB taxonomy): domain Bacteria; phylum Gemmatimonadota; class Gemmatimonadetes; order Gemmatimonadales; family Gemmatimonadaceae; genus Gemmatimonas. The sequence continues at coordinate 63,675 of CBHWDN010000006.1, read as the reverse complement.
CTGGTTGGTGCGCGGGCCCCTGCAGGAACCGACGCGCATCAATCCGCAGTCGGCGTCGCTCCCCGATGCGTTGCACTTGCCTGTGCTATTGAGCGGGAGTCGCTTGCACGCCGGAGTGCCCTTGCTGGTGGTGATTGCGCTGGGAGTGTGGTGGTGGCTGGCGAATACGGCCAGTGGATTCCGCGTGCGTGCCGTGGGGATGAACCCGTTTGCGGCGCAGTCTGCCGGCCGCATCATTGTGCCGCGCACTCTCATGCTTGCGTTTGTCGGCAGCGGTCTATTGGCAGGACTGGCCGGCTCGGTGGAGTACACCGGCGTGACCTACGCACTCTACGAAAACTTTTCGCCCGGATATGGCTACACGGCGATCGCGGTCGCACTGCTCGCGCGACTGAATCCATTGGGGGTGCTTGGCACCGCCTTGCTCTTCGGCGCACTCGAGGCGGGCGCCAACGCGATGCAGCGTGATGCCGGCGTGCCGAGTGTGGTGGTGAGTGTGGTGGAAGCGATGCTCATTCTGCTTGTCGTGTCGGCCGATCGCTTTCAGGCGCGTTCGCGCGTCGAGGCGGGCGCCTGATGTCGGCACTCGATGTGGGGAGCGGCTTTCTCGAGGCCACGGTGCGCACGGCGACACCACTCGCGCTCGCGGCGCTGGGTGAGTGTATCAGCGAGCGGGCTGGCGTGATCAACATCGGCCTTGAGGGCGCGATCATTGCCGGCGCACTTGGTGGGACGGTGGCGGCGGCATCGTTCGGTGTGGCGGGCGGCTTTGTGGTTGGTGCGCTCGCTGGACTTCTGATCGCGGCGATTTTCGCCGTCTTCACGGTCCGATTGCGTGCCGATCAGATCATCACGGGCACGGCGATCACCCTCTTCTCGCTCGGACTGACCGGGACGTTGTATCGATCGCTCTTTGGCGCATCGGGCGTTGCACTCACGACGCCTACCGCTGGAGCATTGGCGATTCCGGGCTTGTCGGCGCTTCCGCTCGTTGGACATGCCCTGTTTGCGCAGCCGCTCATCACCTACGTCGTGATGCTGCTCACGCCGGCGCTCGCCTGGTGGTTGGCGCGCACGCATTCTGGGCTCGCCGTGCGAGCGATGGGTGAGTACCCCGCCGCCGCAATCGCGGCCGGCATTCCACCGCGTCGTACGCAGGCGCTCGCAGTGCTATTCGCTGGCGCGATGGCGGGGCTGGCCGGTGCCACGCTGGTGCTCGCGCAGGCGGGGACCTTCGTGGAAGGGATGAGCGCGGGGCGCGGATTCATCGCGATCGCGATTGTCGTTCTGGGCAGGTGGCGCCCGCTGGGTGTACTGGCGGCCGCGCTGCTCTTTGGTGCGGCCAACTCGCTGCAGACGCTCTTTCAAGCCATGGGGTGGAGCGGCGTGCCATATCAGCTCTTTCTCGCGCTGCCGTATGTGCTCACCCTTGTCGTGCTGGCGGGGGCCAGTGGACGGGCGGCGGCTCCGGCGGCGCTCGGCAAGTCCTGATTGGGACAACGGCTCGCACAGAGCGCACAGCGGGCCACAGAGCGCACGGAGAACTGCTTTTCTCAGTGGCCCCGGCAGACCTCCGTGCGCTCTGTGCGAGCCGTTGACCCGAGAAATGCGCCAACGGCAACCAGCGGGCGCTGCCGGGCGGGCGTAACGTTGAGGAATGACGGAATCTCCCTCAGCTCTCAGCACATGATGCGACTCTATTCGACGGCCCTCCTGGGCTCCGTGTCCCTGCTCGCGGCCGCAACTGCCGCTGCCCAATCGGGCAAGAAGATCACCGATGAAGCCGTGGTGATGTCCACGGCCAAGGCGATTCACAGCCGCGTGTTGTCGCTCGACACGCACGTGGATATCGCGCCGGCGAACTTCACCGAAACGCTCCCCAACTACACGGTCAAACTGCCGCGCACGCAGGTTGATCTGGTGAAGATGGAAGAGGGCGGGTTGGGTGGTGCGTTCCTCGCCATCTATGTAGGGCAGGACACGGCGCTCAATGCGGCGGGATTTGCGCGCGCGAATGCCGCCGCCATCGAGAAGTTCGAAGCGGTGCATCGCCTCACCGAGAAGCTGGCTCCCGATCGCGCCGAGATCGCGTACACCGCCGCCGATGCCGTGCGAATCCACAAGGCCGGCAAGCGTGTGATCTTCATGGGTATTGAAAACGGATTTCCGATCGGCAGCGATATCACGAACGTCCAGAAGTTCTACGATCGCGGCGGCCGCTACATGTCACTGGCGCACAACGGTCACAGCCAGCTGTCCGACTCGAACACCGGCGAGCGCGACGGCGTCTGGTTGCACAATGGGTTGTCGCCGCTCGGTCGCCAGGTCATTGCGGAGATGAACCGCGTCGGCATGATGATCGACGTGTCGCATCCGTCGAAGGAATCGATGATGCAGACGCTCAAGATCACGAAGGCGCCGATCATGGCATCGCACTCGGGCGTGCGCGCGATCTGCAATCACAGCCGTAACATGGACGATGAGCAGCTCGATGCGCTCAAGAAGAACGGCGGGGTGATTCAGCTGGTCGCGTTCAACAGCTATGTGAAGTGCGATCCGAAGCGCGACGTCCCACGCGAGGAGGCGCGCGCGGCGGCAAATGAGCAGCTGCGCAAGGACTATGGCATCACGGCCACGAACCGTCGTGATCAGCAGGCGCAGATCCAGGCGCTGCCGAACGACAAGCGCAACGAATACCTCGCCAAGCAGGAAGACATCACCGCGCGCCGCTACCCGAGCGATCCGCCAGCCACGGTAAAGGACTTCGTCGATCACATCGATTACGTGGTGAAGCGCATTGGCATCGACCACGCCGGCATCAGCTCAGATTTCGACGGCGGCGGCGGCGTGGACGGTTTCCGCAACGCGACGGAAGCGCTCAACGTGACAGCGGAGTTGGTGCGTCGCGGATATACCGAGCAGGAGATCTCGAAGATCTGGAGCGGGAACCTGCTGCGTGTGCTGGCGGCGGCGGAGAAGGCGGCGGGCGGTCGAAAGGCCAACTGAGGCATCACGCGGCGCTTGGGGTCAGACTCCAAGCCGCTCGGAAGAACTGAGAGGCCACGGATCACACGGAAACAGCCACGGTTCTTGACGGTGTGACGTCAGGAACCGTGGCTGTTTCCGTGCGATCCGTGGCCTCTTCTCTGGTCGAGCTATGAGTGGAGTGCCGTGCGCGCGCGCTTGGAGTCTGACCCCAAAGCGTTCTTAGAGTCTGACCCCAAAGAGCTCGGTCGCTACCAGCCGAAGGCGTCGGCTGATCGCCCATCAATCATGATGGCGGCAATCCACGGTGCACTCGCGTCGATCCGTCGGACAGTCCATTTCGCAAAGACCTGAGCGTCCGATGCATCGGCCACCATGAGGGTGACGCCCCCGCGTTGTCTCGCGTTCTCAAGCTTCAGTGCCGGCGCAGTCTTGGTGCCCGGCGGCAGGATCGCGCTCACCTCGATATCGCCGTTGGCCAGCGTCTGACTCGACAGCACGAACGGTCGTGTCGGCTCACGGTTGGGCAGCAGATCCTGCATCAGCCACAGCCACCGATTGTTCGAGTGCACCCACACTTCCTTGTACACGTACATGTTCTGCGACGGCCAGTAGGGGAGATCGGTGGTTCCGCGGCTTTGCATGCCAACGGGCAGCGTACCCACCATGTCGCCGCTCGAGACGCTGTACTGCTGCGCCCAGTCATAGCCTTCCCCGTACATCGTGCTTTGCGAAAACGGATTGCGCCCCACGACCCACTCCGCCTGCCGTGTCGCGAGTTCGAGGCCGGCGTTGTCACCGCGCAGTCGCGAAGCTGACGCGAGCGCTTTGGCCTGCGACAGCAGCACCCCGTAGTTACCGCGTCGCTGAAACCAGACCGGGAAGGTGCGGAGATACCACCCGTCACCCATTGGGGTACCGGCGCGCACCTGTGCGGCGTACTCCGATTGCTTTTCGAGATAGCGCCCGCCGGAGTCGGGTACCTGTACGCTATCGACCACGCGATACACGTAGGCGGGAAGAACCTCATACGGTGCGGTGATGGCGGCCGACTTCTTCTGGTATTCGGCGTAGCGCACGACGGTTGAGTACCACTTCATCCATTCCGGATGATCGGGAAACGCACGAACCATCTGCTCAAGAGCGACCACGCCGGCCTGGTCGGCCGCGCGATGGAATTGATGGAAGATCGTGTCGCGATCAGGACCCGTGTAGAAGAATCCAGCGAGCGGGAACGTCGACCCCACGCGGCTTACCTGCTGTGATTCGGCGACTACGCGCGCGAGTTCAACGGCTTTGTCGCGGAAGCGCGCTTCGCCCGTTGATCGCCACAGTTCAACACTTGCGGTGATGCCAATCCCCGCGAGCTCCATACGAGACGCCGCGAACGCCGGTGTGTGCCAGGTACTTGGTCCTTCGATGCCAACAATCGCGTACTCCCAGTCTTCGCGCGCGAGCTGCAGTGCGCGCGTCGCACGCGCGGGGTCACGCGTCTTGAGCACGCGAGCGGCAATCGCTTCCGCGGCGGCACTGATGTAGTTCGCGTTCGGATTGTTCTTTGCTTCGACCGCGCGATCATCAGCGGTACCGGCAACGTTATCCGTCCAGAAGTTGAGACTGCCGAATCCCAGTCGATAACCGCCCGGAAAGCGCACACGCATCACCCAGTCGAGCCCCCACGTCGCCTCTTCGTACAGGCGTTCGATGAGTGCTGGGTCGCCGCCCTGTGCCTGGAGCTGCTCCGCCAGCGCGAACATCGCGTAGCTGCCTTCGCCGGTATTGATGACACCCTGCGAAAGGTCACCGGCATCGTGCCATCCGCCGGCCATGCTGATGCGCTGGTCGCCCTTCACGGCGAACCAATCGAGGTGATCGAGCTCGTGCACACCGGGGACGTCAAAACCGCAGCGATTCCCGTAGTAGAAGTTGAGCGACTTCCAGATCGACGGCAGCCACGCGTTATCGCCAATCGTAAACGGCTTGCTCACGTTGTCACCGGTGCGCAGCACATAGCGACCGGGTGTCTTGATCTCCGAGAAGTCGAGTTCCTGAAATGCACCCGTGGGCGTCTGTACGTTGCGCACGGGCTTTCGCAGCACGCTCCACGGGAACGCGACGTCGTCGACGCGCAATACCTCGAACGCCGGCGCGGTGAGTCCCGACGCCAGCGCGGTCTTCTGGCTCGCGAGCTGATAGCCGCTGTGGCTGAACGCGAGCTTACCCGCGCCAAGAGTCCAACCGGTGTGCACATCGGGATCGACCTGCTGTAGTTCGATCGGCCCGATCTCGAACGCGATATGATCTTCAGGGCGCGCGATCATGCGATTGGGGAAATATCCAAACTCAATGCGCGTCACCTTGTCGCGCGCGAGCGGATCGATCTCCCACATCACCTGCTGCCAGCCGTTCTTCTGCAGCGTGATCACATGCGTGCCCTCGCGGCCATAGCGATCCGGCACCTTCTCGGCGCCTTCGCTGCGCATGGCAAACAACAGCGGCACGACCGGTACGCCGGAGTAGTCGGGGCGAATCCAGATCGCGATGCGGTTGTAGGCGCGCCAATCCTCGCTCGCAACCACGCGCGACAGGTTCACCGACGGCAATCGCAACGGTGCCGGCAGCGGCGTTGCAAAGGGCGGACGATTGAGCTTCATCTCCACTCGGACCGCGCGACGATCGCCTTCCTTCGTCGAATCGACCAACGTCAGTGCTCCGGCGCCGCTCAACTTCCAGCCCCCGATCTCGCGCATGTCGTCGAGCGTGCGCCTGGATGTGACCGGCTTCGCCAGCCAACCGGCCTCCGCGGAGTTCGCGAAGTCGATCGGAAGCATGGCGCGCGAAGGGAGCTGCTGCGCCTGAACTGAAGAGGCGGCGATGGTGGCCGCGAGCACGAGGCGGGAGGGGCGAGGCATACGCCAAGGTAGTTCGCGCACGAGTGAAGGGCACGCTTCAACTGATTGGTTGTGGGTTTCGGGTTTTTGGTGGTGGGTTTTGGGTTTGAACACCCACAACCCATGACCGAAAACCCGAAACCCATAACCGATCAGTTCAACTCACAGCGTCGCCTCACCAAACGCCCGCCAGTCCTGCCGCACCTGCGTCGCCGCGCGCACCGCGTAGTCGATCACTTCGCCTTCCCAGTCGTCGCGCGCGGCAAACTGCTGCAAAGCATCTCCACTGCTGGCGCCGTACCATCCGCTTGCGCGGAGCTGCCCCCAGGCGAGGAGCTGCGCCATCTGTTCGAGCAGCTTCCTCACCGACCGCGGGCGTGCGAGCGCCATATCCAGGCGCACGCGATCTTCACTGGGCTGTAGCTCACGGAGCACCAGCGCGCTCCCTTCGAACGGCACCACATGATGCAACGCCGGTGGTGCGGCCTGCATGAGCCGCTGGATGGTCACGACGCGCGTGGCGTCGTTCGCCCACATCGGCTGCACCGGCGCGTGAATCATGGCCGGCGATGGCGCGGGAATCTTGGCGTCGAGCAGCGCGAATCGCGCGTCGGGCAGCGCGTTCTCCACCAGCAGCACCCAGCGCGGCACACCAAGGCTGCCGTTGCCGGCAAGGCGGCGCGCGACATCGTGCACCACCGTGTCAGGTGCGCTCGCAGCCAGCGCCGACTGAACGGCTGCCGCAACCGATTCGCGCTCCTCAGTGGGCGCGGGCAACGCATGTTGCCCTGTCACACGCAGCTTGCGCTTGGCGATGCGCGCGCGCGTCTCGAGAAAGTCGCGACGCGAACGTCCGCGCAGCGTACGCAGCAGATCGCGCACAAGACCAGTGGCCGTTGCGCGCTCAATCCACCACGCTTTGCCGCTCGCCAACGTGGCGCGATACGTGGACACGAGATGCAGAGCCATCGCGCGTCCATCGAATCCGCCCGCTACCTGCTCGATATGCAAATCCGCAGCGACCAGGACACTCGTGCAGAGCCGCGTGATGTCGAGTGGCACCGAGGTGAGCACGGCGTCGTCGAAATCGGTGAGGTCGAAGTACGCGAGTCGATTGCCACCGCGAAACGAGCCGACGTTCTCCGCGTGCAGATCGCCACACTGCCACGCCAGCGGACCTTTCTTCAAGAGTCCGGCGCCGAGTGCCCAGTCTTCCTGAAAGAGCACATTGGTGCCGCGCAGAAACGAAAACGGATCGCGTCGCATGCGCGCGTACTTGCGCTCTACCCGCTCGGGATCGCGATCCGCGTGATAGGCCTGCAATCGCTTGAGTCGCGGCGTCAAATCCGACATCGATTACCCCAACAGCAGTTCAAGTTCGGCGCGACCGATGCCACTCAAGCCGCCCTTGTCCTCAGTCAAAATTGCATCGGCGAGGGCACGCTTGCTCGCCTGCAGCTCGAGGATCTTTGACTCAATCGTGTCACGCGCGACGACACGTGTCGCGATGACCTGCTGTGTTTGACCGATGCGATGCGCACGGTCGATGGCCTGCGCTTCAACCGCCGGATTCCACCACGGGTCGAGCAGATACACGTACTCCGCCGCCGTGAGGTTGAGTCCGTGTCCGCCCGCCTTGAGCGAAATGAGAAACACCGGCGGTCCGTCGGTGCGCTGGAAATTGTCCACGCGGGCCTGACGGTCGCGGGTGCGTCCATCGAGATACTCGTAGCCCACCTTCTCGGCATCGAGCCGCTCGCGCACGAGTGACAGGAAGCTTGTGAATTGCGAGAACACCAGCACCTTGTGCCCTTCGCTCACGACTTCCTGCAACGCCGGCACCACGGCATCGAGCTTGGCGCTCGGCAAGGAGAACTTGCCGCTTTCCACCAACGCCGGATGACACGCCGCCTGACGCAAGCGGAGCAGCGCTTCGAGAATGTGCAGTCGCGCCTTGCCGATACCGTTCTTGTCGACTTCGGCCATGACGCTCGTGAGGTACTGACGACGCAACAGTTCGTAGTACGCACGCTGCTTGGGCTCGAGTTCCACTTCCAGCGTCTGTTCGATACGCGCCGGCAACTCTGGCGCGACCATCGCTTTGGTGCGTCGCAAGATTACCGGGCGGAGGGCGCGCGCCAGCACCGCGTCGGCGTTGCGCACCGGTTCACCGTCCACGGCCTCCGCGCCGCGCACAATCGCGCTGAAGCGTGTGGCTGCGCCGAGCATGCCGGGGTTCAGGAACTCGAAGAGGCTCCACAGCTCTTCGATGCGATTCTCGATCGGTGTGCCGGACAGCGCAAGCCGGTGGTGCGAGCGCAGCAGGCGCGCCGCCTTCGCGGTTGCGGTACTCGCATTTTTGATCGCCTGGGCTTCGTCGAGCACGACATAGTCGAACTCGCGCTTGCCCAGTTGCTGGATATCGCGACGCAGTGTGCCGTACGTCGTGATCACCACGTCGGCGGTATCCGCGTCGAGTGCATGCACCTCGCGATCGGCGCCGCTCAGGTCGACGACACGCAGCTGCGGTACAAAGCGCTCCGCCTCACGCTTCCAGTTGAACACCAGGGATCGAGGCACGACGAGCAACGACAAGCCTCGTCCTTCGACGCGTCGCTCTTCGAGCAGGGCGAGCACCTGAATCGTTTTGCCGAGGCCCATGTCGTCGGCGAGACAGCCGCCCAAACCGAACCGACGCAGAAAGTCGAACCAGCCGAGTCCTTCCTTCTGGTAGTGACGCAGTTCGCCAACGAAGCCCGCTGGCGCCTGCGGGGTGCTGATGCCGCCAAAGGAGCGCAGCTGCGCGCGGGCGACGGCGAGCTGCTCGTCGACATCGACATGCGGAATCTGTTCGAGCAGCGCATCGAGCAGCAGCAGCTGCGCGCGACCAAAGCGCACTTTGTCGCTCTTTCGTTCGCCGAGCGACATAAGCATGCGGAGTCGCGACAACTCGTCGGCCGGAATCAAGCCAACCGCACCGTCGCCCAGATCGATCAGCTCTTCCTGACGCGTGACTGCATCGAACAGCGCAGGGAGGCCGACGACATGTGGACCAAAGTTCACGCTTCCGGTGAGGTCGAAGGCGTTCGCATCGGAGTGAATGCGTACGGCGAGCGGATCGGCCGCGAAGAAGGCCCGGCCATCGAGTTGCACGTCCCAACCGTCGGCTGCGAGCGCGCCAGCGAGCTCCGCGACATGCGTCGGCGGCACCAGAAACGCATCGCGACTCTTGCGCGCCATCCAGTCTTCGCGTGCACCCAACGCCAGCAGTCGCGCGCGCGCCGAACGCTCGAACATCGTGTTGCGACGATAGAGCACACTGGCGGTGCGATCAAAGCAAGTGGGCGCTCGCGAGCTGGGCTCCACGATCGCGTGACCATAGCGGAAGCGCAGCGACAACGCCGCGGGCGCCTGACGCCAGCCGCCCAACTCGCGACTGATTTCCAGGATGGGCACCGGCGTGATGTCGACTGAGTCGAGCTCGTCGCCCTTGGGAAGCGAAATCGGCGGCACCTTGGGCAGTCGATGAAACTGCTCGAGGAATGACGATGGATCCGCGCCCAACGAAAGTGAGCCGCCACCACGCATGGCGAGCGCAAGCGGCCAGGCACCGGAATGTTCACAGCGCGTGAGCGACAGCGCGCCCGACGAATCCGCCAGCAGCACCAGTCCGGTACTGTGCAGCCACTTCACCTGATCGAAGTAGACCGTGCTGCGATCACGTGTGAGCGTACCGGTCAGCGAGTACGTCGCGTCGACTTCCATCTCGACACGTAGTTGCAGCTTCCACGGCGCGCCGTCGTCCCAGCGCACGAGTTGTCCATCGATCGCGCGATCGCTGCTGCGCAAACGCGCACGCCCCGTTTCGCAGATCATGCGCAACGTCGTGCTGAAAGCACGTGGACGAATGGCGAAGCCGCCTACCGGCATGCCGGTGATCCCTTCTTCCGGGTTCGCGCCGACCAGCATCTCGGCGATCTGTCGATCGATGAGATCGGGCGCGTTGAACCAGGCCGCGGCTGAGAAGTGATAGCGACGGACATCGCCCCACGTGCCGTCGCGATCCTTTCGTTCGGTGCCCACCTCGACCTTGAGTGCGTCTGAGCGTCCGCTGGCCTCGAGGTCCACCAGATAGAGCAGCCGCCGATCCGAGGGGAGCCCGGTGGCTGCGCGCGCCGTGCCCGGTGGATCGGCGAGCTGGAGCTGCCAATGCATCTCGCGGAGCGGCTGCTGCCACGCCGGACCCGTTTCCTCCTGCTCGGCTTCCGTTCCGCCCTGCTCAAAACCGAAGCGCGCGAGCGTTCCGGCGGTGTCGAGCAGCGGTGGGAGGAGCTTTTCGCGATCAGCGAACCGGAGCAGCGCCCACAAATGTTTGCAGGTGCCGTGCTCAACGGCGTACGGGCAGCTGCAACGGAGTCGGAGCAGCCCGGGAATCGCGTGGACACGGACTTCGTAGCTGCCGGTCGAGCCCTGGATGGTGCCGTCGAGCAGCTCGTTCGTGGTCTCGCGCAGCTGAATGGCCGCCGCATGTGCGTACGCTTCCCCACGTCCCTGCACGTCGAGTTCAAAGCGACGCATGAGGGCGAGAGGAATCATTGGCGAGCAGTCCGGGATAGAGGTTCGTTCGCGAGCAACCCCGTAACATAAGCCATCCTGAACGCCGCGTGGGGAGTCATCACGCAATCGCGTCCGCAATCACCGCGATTGCGTGATGATCTCCGCCGCCCTGGTGCTACTTGAAACGGATTCCGTTCGGGGCGATGGCGCCTTTGGTCGGTACGAACGGCTTTGGCTCTGGCTTGAAACCGCCCTTGAGGCGCGCCGGCTGCTGATTGCTCTGATTGCTCTGCTGCACGTCACGACGGGTGCCGCCTTCGTCCTTTCCGCCTCGCTTCGCGCCCTCGGTTCCGCCGTCGCTCCGCATGGAGAGTGCAATGCGATTGCGCGGCAGGTCGATACTCTGCACGGTGACTTTCACCTTCTGCCCGACTTTTACCGCATCGTTCGGGTCCTTCACAAAGCGATCGGCCAGTTGGCTCACATGCACCAATCCATCCTGGTGCACACCGATGTCCACGAAGGCGCCAAAGGCGACGATGTTGGTGACCACGCCTTCGAGGACCATGCCCGGCAACAGGTCGCTTGGCTTCTGAATGTCTTCGCGGAAGGCGGGTGGTTCGAACGCCGCGCGCGGGTCCCGCCCGGGCTTCCTGAGTTCGGCCACGATATCGCGAAGCGTCGGCATACCGACATCGCCGCTCACGTACTTCGCGAGATCGATGCGTTCGACCAGCGTTTCATTGCCCACCACTTCGCCAACCGGAACGCCAAGATCCTGCGCCATGCGCTCCACGAGCGCATATCGCTCGGGGTGCACCGCGCTCGCATCGAGCGGATGCGCGCTACCGCGTACGCGCAGGAATCCCGCAGCCTGTTCGAACGCCTTGGCACCAAGACGCGGCACTTCGTTCAGATCCTTCCGTGAACCGAAGCCCCCCTTCTTGTCGCGTAATGTGACGATCGCCTGCGCGAGACTCGGACCGATACCGGCGACATACCCCAGAAGCGCGGCCGACGCGGTGTTCACCTCAACGCCGACACGATTCACGGCGCTTTCGACCGTTTCATCGAGGCGCTGCTTGAGCTTCGTCTGATTCACATCGTGCTGATACTGCCCCACGCCAATGCTCTTGGGATCGATCTTCACCAACTCGGCGAGCGGATCCTGCAATCGGCGTGCGATGCTCACGGCGCCACGCAACGACACGTCAAGCTCAGGGAACTCCGAGCGAGCCAGATCACTCGCGCTGTACACCGACGCACCGGCCTCATTCACCACCACGACCTGCGGACGCGGCGCATCCATCTCGCGCAACGCCGCCTTGGTAAGCGTTTCGGTCTCGCGGCTCGCGGTCCCGTTACCGATGGCGATAAGCTCCGGTGTGAAGCGCTCGACCATCGCGCGCACTGCACCGGCAAATCGATCTTCCTGATGCAGATACAACGTGTCAGTGTGCACCAGCGCGCCAGTGGCGCTCACCACCGCCACCTTCACACCGGTACGGAAGCCCGGGTCGAGTCCGATGACCTTCTTTTCACCGGCCGGACTCGCGAGGAGCAGCTGTTCGAGATTGCGTCCGAAGATCGTGATCGCTTCGTCGTCCGCGCGCGTCTTGAGTTCAACACGCAACTCGACTTCGATGGCCGGCGCCAGCAGGCGCTTGTATGCGTCCGCGGCAACGAGCGTGAGTTGCTGCACCGCTTTGCGCGAGCCCACGACTTCACCAGCCAGGCGCCCGTTGATGTCCTCCAGCGGCGCTTCAACACGCCAGAGCAACTCGCCTTCGGTCTCACCGCGACGAATGGCGAGCATGCGATGGCTGGGAATGGTACCCAACGCTTCGCTGAATTCGAAGTAATCCTTGAACTTCGACTCGTCGCTCTTCTTCTCGGCGAGTACGCTGCTCTTCACGATGCCCTTGGCGCGCGTGACTTCACGCACCCAACCGCGCACCATCGCGTCTTCCGCAATCTGTTCAGCCAGAATGTCGCGCGCGCCCTGAAGCGCCGCGTCGGCACTCGGCACTTCGCTCGGCTTGCCGTCGACTTCGGGCAAAATGAACGACGCGGCCTGTGCGACCGCGTCGGCGTCGCTCACCGATCCGCTCCAGAGCACCTCGGCCAGCGGACCAAGCCCACGTTCGCGTGCAATCATCGCGCGTGTGCGACGCTTGGGCTTGAACGGCAAGTACAGGTCTTCGAGCGCCTGCTTCGTGTCGGCGGAGAGGATCGACGCCTTGAGCGCGTCGTCGAGCTTGCCCTGCTCATCGATGCTCTTCAAGATCGCCGCACGGCGATCTTCCATCTCTTGCAAGTACTCAGCGCGCTCACGTACATCGCGGAGCTGCACTTCGTCGAGTCCGCCGGTGACTTCCTTGCGGTAACGCGCGATGAAGGGGAGCGTGGCGCCCTCGGCAAAGAGGGCGAGAGTGCGCTGAACCTGCGGGGCGTTCAGCGAAAGTTCGGTGGCAACCCGCGCAATGAGCGCGGGTGCGAGTCCATCAAGTGCGGGTGCGGTCATGGCGGCAGTTTAGGCACCGCGGCCGCGCGGTGGCAGATCTTGAATTTCAGCGAAGGGGCAGCAGCGAATTCGCGTCAGCGAGTGCGAAGCAGCTGCTTGAACACTCGCACACCATCGAGGTAGCTGGTTACACGCAACCGCTCGTTGGTGCCGTGGATCGTGGGGACTTCACTGTTGTCGACGCGGAAAGGCGCGAGCCGATAGACATGTTGCGACAGCGCATGGAAATACCGACCATCGGTGCCACCCACCACCAGATACGGTGCGACCAGAGCATCCTGGTAGACGCTGCCAACCGCGTCCTGCAGCACGCCGAACACCGAATCCACTTGTGACATGGGCGAGGCATTCATGGCGAACTTGCCAAGACTGTCGACCTGCACGCGATCGTCGTTCACCACGCTCCGTATATGCGAGACGACGGTTTCCGGTGTGTCGCCAGGGTACAGGCGGAAGTTCACGACCGCCTGCGCGCGCGCCGCGAGCACGTTCTCCTTGGTGCCGGCGTTGATCATCGTCGTGGCCGTTGTTGTGCGCAGCATGGCGTTCGACGCTGGCTTGGCGGCCAGCATCCGCTCGAGGACGGGTCCGAAGAGCCACTGATTCGCGAATACGGTTCTAAGCGGCAACGACATCTCGGGTGCGAGGTAGGCGAACAGCTGCTCGCTCGGTCCGCGCAGCGATCCCGACATGGGATTCGCCTCGACCGCGTTGATGGCGCGACCCAAAATGCCAATCGGGCTTTCAGCCGGCGGCATGGAGCTGTGTCCACCTTCTCCCGTCACCGTAAGACGTGCGCTGAAGCTGCCCTTTTCGGCGATGCCGATCATGGCCACCGGCCGCTTCACAGGGAGCGGTGTGTTCATCAGCACGATACCGCCCTCGTCGAGCACCATCCACGGTGTGATGTGGCGCGAGCCCAGCACGGCGGCAATCCGTGCGGCGCCGCGCTGACCCCCGACTTCTTCGTCGAGCCCAATCGAAAGAAGTACCGTGCGCGCCGGCGCATGGCCGGCCTCGATCTCCGATTCGATCGCTTCGAAGATCGCGATCGCAGCGCCTTTGTCGTCGAGCGTCCCGCGTCCCCACACGAATCCGTCGGCGATCTCAGCGGCGAACGGCGGATGCTTCCAGTTCGATTCCGTACCTGGCTCGACCGGCACGACGTCGAGATGACCCATCAACACCAGCGGTGCGAGCGCGGTGTTCGCCCCGTTCCACGTGAACAACACGCCGCGATCGCCAACCAACTCGCGTGTGAGCGTGGCTTGCGTTCGCGGAAAGGTGCGTTCGAGGTAGCTCAACATTTCGGCGAACGCAGCGCTGTCATCCTGCGCCGAGTCCTGATGCGAAATGGTCTGAATGCGCAGCGCGCCTTGCAGGCGGGAAACGACAGCGGCGGTATCGACGGGGCCTCTGGGCGCCGCGGCGACCTGATGCTGTTTCGACGGCAGTGCCAGCGCGCGAACTGTCGCGACGCCAAGCACAGCCACGAGGACAAGAACGAGGAGGGCGAGTAGTCGCTTCATCCCTTGATGTACTGCCGCGCACACAAGCTCGACAGGGCTATCGAACGGTTGAAAACTTGCGCCCGCTTCTTGCGCTCGGAGTGGCCACGATGCGGGACAGGACTCACTAAAGGAGCGGATATGCAACGGCGTGCGGTGATCGCAGTGCTCACTCTGGCAGGCGCGAGTGCGGTCGCGACCGCCTGCGGAAAAGTGGATCGCGCAGACAACAAATCCGTGGGACTGCCGGCGGACTCGGCGGGTGTCACTGGTGCGATGCGCAGCGGCAGCGACACGGTCGGTTCCAGCGCCGGTTGCATGGCAGACAACGCCGGACTGACCCTCTCTGGCGGCAGCTGCGCCGGAGTGTTCGCCGACAGCCTGATGCATGCGCGACATGTCGCGGTGGCGCCGAATGGCGATGTCTACGTGACAATTGAAGGCACGATGCCCGCCAGCGACAAAAAGCCAGCCGATGCGAGCGCGCCCAAGGTGAGCTTCGTGGCGCTTCGCGATACCAATCATGATGGCAAGGCGGACATCATCAAGCGTGTCGGCACGCTGGGCAACACTGGTGTCGCCGTGGCGAACGGCTATCTGTTTATCGATGAAGGCGCGCGCATCGTGCGCTATCAGCGGGCCGATACCGCATTGGTGCCAGCCGGTACGCGCGAAGTCGTGGTCGATGGCATTCCGATGCAGCCCGGACATCGCGCGCGGAACATTGCGATCTCCCCGAAGGGCGATCTGTTCCTGAACGTCGGCTCGGCGACCAACAGCTGTCAGACGAAAGATCGCGCATCAGAGAGTCCAGGGCTGATGCCGTGCACTGAGCTCGAGACACGAGCCGGAATTTGGCGCTTCGATGCGAATCGCACCGGACAGCGTTTCGCTGCGTCGGCGCGCTATGCGACCGGTATTCGCAATGCGATGGGACTCGCGGTCGGCCCTGATGGGCTCCTCTACGCCACGCAGCATGGTCGCGATCAGCTCCACGACAACTGGCCCAAGGTGTTTCCGACCACTGGGTATCAGGCGGAGAATCCGGGTGAGGAGTTGATGCAGGTCAACGAAGGCGACGACTTCGGCTGGCCGTACTGCTACTACGCCATGGACAAGAAGCAGCTGGTCGATGCGCCGGAGTACGGCGGCGATGGCAGCCTCAACACCAAGTGCGCCGACAAGAAGGCGCCGGTCGCGGTGTACCCAGGGCACTGGGCGCCCATGTCACTGTTCTTCTATCCGAGTGGCGGCAACGCGCCGAGCGCGTACATGAATGGCGCGTTCATCGCCTTTCATGGATCGTGGAATCGCGCGCCGGAACAGCAGGCCGGCTACCGCGTGATCTTCCAGCCGCTGCGCGGCGGTGCAACCAACGGCGACTTCTCAACGATCGCCGATGGCTTCGCAGCGTTGTCCGCCGAACAGGTGCAGCCCGATCGAGCGAGGCATCGGCCCGTGGGCATCGCGGCGATGCCCGACGGCGCGCTGCTGATCACCGATGATGCGGGCGGCCGCATCTATTGGCTCCGGATGCGGTAGGGGTCATTGTATGCGCTATGTCTTCGGCGGCTCCGACCCACCCACACGCCTCGAACGGATCACCGGCGATTCGTCGTCTGGTGCGCTGGATTTCGCGGCGCTGCCTCGGATGGTTCTACCGCGAAGTACGGGTCCTGCACGCTGAGCGCATTCCGGCCACGGGCGCGGTGCTCTTCATCGGCAACCACCCGAATGATCTGCCCGATGTGCTGCTGGGCTATCGAGCCACCAGCCGGCCGCTCCGCTACCTCGCCACCGTCTCGGCGGCGACCGGCTGGCTGTCCCGCACGACGTATGAAGGACTTGGCGTAGTCCCGGTCGCCCGCATCCGCGACGCGATGAAGATGCAGGCGGCCGGCGTCGACGTCGTCGCGGTGAACCGCGACGCGACTGACGCGGTGTCCTCAGCGTTCGCCGCCGGACATATGATTGGCGCGTTCCCCGAAGGCGGGGTGCGCGATCGCTGCGCTATGGATCATTTTCGCACAGGTGTTGCATCAATGGTGCTAAAATATCTTGATGCTGGCGCTGAAAATGACGTGAGCGTCGTGCCCTTTGGATTGCAGTACGAAGCACCACGGCGGTTCGGAAGTGACGTGATCGTACTCGTTGGCACGCCGTTCTCAGCGAGACGGTGGCGGGATGCGCAAACCGAGGATTCAGCGAAGGGGGCGGGTGGGCTGACGCGTGTCTTTCATTCGGCGCTCTCTGAAGTCACGCGAAATGCTCCGAGCTGGGAAGTCGCCGAGGCCCGGGATCGGCTGGTCGCGGCGCGTGCTGGCGCCCAATCCGGCGCCAACCTCAGCGGCGATCCGCTGTCGGTCGCGGCCGATCTGGTAGAGCGCGCCCAAGCTGAAGTCGCCGATCAAGGCGATGCGACGGTTCGGCTGAGAACTGCCAGCGATATGCTGGCAAACTCAGTCGAAGCCGCCGGCGGGATCGCAACCTCATCGGCAGATCACGGTAGGTTTCTCGCGGCACTTTCCGGTCGGCCATGGCCAACGGCCGGCGCGCGCCTGGTCGCTCGGCTTCCAATCGCCGCAGTTGGCTGGTTGGTGCACGGGCCGATCTTTCTCGCCGTTCGCGTCCTCGCAAGGCGACTGGCCAAGGAGCGCGTGGATCTTGTCGCGCTTTCGTACGTTCCCGGACTCTTCGTGATCGTTCTCGGGTACCTGCTCGTGGCCGGATCGGCCGCCGTGCTCCTCGCGTCGCTCGGTTGGTCTCGGTGGTGGGCGATCGTGGCGTTCTTGCTCCTGCCCCGGTTTGGCGATGTTGCGGTACAGTGGCGCCACGAACTTTCTGCGTGGCGTCTCACGCGGCGGGCCGCGGCACTACCGCCCGCTGACAAGGCGGCGCTTCTCCACGCGTACGCGGTCGTTTCGTAGCAATTCCCCAGTTCATACGCAGGCATGACTCTCATATCCATCGGCAACGCCGGCGTTGAGTTCGGCGCAACCGAGATCTTTCGCGATGTTTCGATGACCATCGCGCCCGGCGATCGCTGGGCAGTGGTGGGTCGCAACGGCACCGGAAAGACGACGCTTGTACGACTGATTACCGGCGACGTGCAGCCGACCAAGGGAACTGTCGCGCGTACGCCTGGGCTCAAAGTCGCGCTGATGGATCAGCATCGGCGCTTCCCCGAGAGCATGCCCCTCTGGGATATCGTGGCCGATGGCTTTGGCGATCTGCGTCTGCTCGAGCACTCCCTCGCGGAACAGGCGAAGCAGCTCGAAAGCGATCACAGCGACGCGGCGATGGCGAAGTACGGTCGTGATCTCGAGCGCTTCCAGCATGAAGGCGGCTATGAAATGTCCGCGCGGGTCGATGCAATGCTGCAGGGCATGGGCTTCGATCCAGCGTTGGCACGCGTGACCACGATTGGCACGCTCTCCGGGGGCGAACGCGGACGCGTGGCGCTGGCACGCCAGCTGGCCACGCCGGCCGACGTCCTCATTCTCGACGAACCAACCAATCACCTCGATCTCGAAACGACGGCATGGCTGGAACGACATCTCGCCGAGAGTGAACGCACCATCCTCTGTATTTCGCATGATCGCGCGTTCCTGAACGCCTTCGCTGATCATGTGCTCCACTTCGAGGGCGGCACCGCGTTCTTCTATACCGGAGGCTACCAGAGCTTCGTGCAGCAGCGAGAAGAAAAGCGGCTCACGCAGCAGCGGCAGTTCGACAAGCAGCAGGCGAAGATCTCTGCCGAGATGGACTACATCGCGCGCAATCTGGCCGGTCAGAACACGCGGCAAGCGAAGGGGCGGCGCAAGCTGCTCGCGCGTATGCCGCGACTCTCGTCGCCAATTGGCGCCGATGGTGTGATGTCACTCAAGCTCGACGCCGGATCACGCAGCGGCGATCGCGTGATCGAAGCGAAAGACGTTACGGTCGGTGTGCAAACACCGGCGGGAATACGCGAGCTGCTCCGCGACGTCACCGTGGTGCTGGAGCGCGGAGAAGTCGTGGCGCTGCTTGGGCCCAACGGCGCGGGAAAAAGTACGCTCATCAAAACCCTGCTCGGCGAACATCCGGCGATCTCGGGCGACGTGCGTGTTGGTCAAAGCACCACGGTGGCGTACTACCGTCAGGATCTCGCGCATCTGCCCATGGACAAGACGATCTACGACGCGATCGCCGACGAGCGGCCGCTCTGGGAACGGCGGCAAGTGCAGGGGCATCTCGGGCGCTACGGTTACAGTGGCGATGAGGTGCAACGCACCATCGGCACGCTGTCGGGTGGAGAGCGAGCGCGCGTCGCCATGGCGCTGCTCACGCTGTCGACGAACAACCTGCTCATCATGGACGAGCCGACCAATCACCTCGATGTCGAAAGCATCGAGGCGCTGGAAGACGCCGTCGACGAATTCGAGGGAAGCGCGCTGATCGTGAGTCACGATCGCGCCGTACTCCGCGCGCTCGCGACCCAAGTGTGGGAAGTGCGCAATCAGCAGCTGCAGATCTTTTCCGGCTCCTTTGTGGAGTGGGAAACGATGCGCGCCGAGCGACAGCAGCAGGAGACCGAAGAGGCGCGCACTGAGGCGCAACGCGAAGCGGCGCGAGTCGCCAGGGATCGCGAGAAGCAACGCGTCCGCGAGGATGAGGAGCGCAAGCGCTCCGGTTCGTCGAAGCCGATGTCGACGGCTGATTCACGCAAGCAGCTACGCGTTGCCGAAAAGGCGGTCGCCGACGCCGAGCTTCGTGTCAGCACACTCGAGTCGTCGATCACCGCGCTCACGGAAAAGCTCGACGATCCGTCGCTCTATGACACACCCGCCGGCGTGCAGAAAGCCACGCAATGGGGCAAGCAGCTGGACGAAGAGCGCGAGCAGCTCGACGAAGCGATGCACGCGTGGAGTATGGCGGAGGAGCAGCTTGCTTCACTCAAGTCGTAGGCGCTGCCTGGCGATTGCCGCGGTGGTGATGCTCTCCGTCGCCACTGCGCACGCACAGAACGTGTCGCCGCGCCCCGCGCTCTCGGAGCTGCTGGCTCGCGCGAGTCGCAACAACGCGCTGCCGGCCGATTTGATTTCGTACAAGGCGTCGGCCGAGACGGAGATCTCGATCCTGCTGCGGCGCGAAGAGGGGACGGAAGCCGTCGCCGCCGTTGAGCAGGTGGCCAGCACGCTCAAGTGGAATCGCACCGGCGCGTACGAACAGCATATCACCGGTTATCGCAATCAGCAGATCGGTGCAAACGTGTCGATGTTGTCGATCTTCAGAACGGGCTGGCTCAACCCGTCGCTGTATGGCAATCGCCTGCGCGTGCGTCGCGAAGGCGCGCCCGATACCGTCTCGAATCGTCGCATGGCAGGACCGGGGGCGCGCGCGGCTCGTGCCGGCGTACGCCGTGATGGCGCTGACACCATCCCCGCCGTTCACCCGCTCGCCACCGATCGTGACGCGTACTACGCCTACAGTGGTGGCGACACGGTCGTGACGATTCAGGCCGGCGACCGACTCATTCACATCGCGCAGCTGCGCGTGCAGCCCAAGCCGGGACTCAAACAGGACGTCGTCCTCTTCGACGGTGAAATGCAGCTCGATGCCGATCGCGCGACGCTTGTACGACTGCGAGGCACGTTCGTGCGAGTGAACGCGCCGCGTCGCGGGCTTGCCGGTTCGCTCGCCGACGCGGTGGCATTCATCGACTACGAGAACGGCGAGCGTGTGGGGAGATACTGGCTCCCAGCGCGTCAGCGACTCGAGTTGCAGGCCATGATGCCGATGCTCGGCGATGGGCGTGCGGTGGTGCGCATCGTGTCCAGGTTCGCCGACATGGAAGTGAACGACACGACGCTCAGCGCGGAAACACTCGCCATCGCCGATTCGCTTCGCGCGCGGGCGCGCCGTCGCCTGACGTATGCGACCGCCGACTCGCTCAGTCGCTACAGCGCATGGCGCGCGGCCATTGGTCTCAACTCCGATGGACTGCACAGCGACGACTTCGATGCGTTTGCACCCGATCGCATGCGTCCCACCGGCCGCCCGCGCATTGATTTCGCCGCGCCACGCGCATCGGATGTGTTTCACTTCAATCGAGTGGAGGGCGCGTACACCGGTACCGGCGTGAAGCTCGCGCTGCGGGATGCGGCGCCCGGTGTGGTGGTGCGCGCCAATGCCGGCTATGCCTGGGCTGAACAGACGGTGCGCGGCCGACTGGCGATTACGCGGACGCGCGGCCCGTGGACACTCGAAGCGCGCGGTGGCCGGTCGCTCGATAACACGAATGACTTCCGGGTGCCGCTCGATTCGGGGAGCACCTTGGGGGCGCTCTTTTCGCTCGACCCGTACGACTACGTGTCGCGAAATGGCGGTGCGCTGATGGCGATGCGGCAGTTTGGGAAACGGACCGCCCTGCTCCGCGCCTCGGTCGGCTATGATGATGATCGCTATCGCCCCAGTCAGTACGTCCGTGGGCCGTTCGGTGGCGAAGCATATCGCCCCAACTTTGGCGTTACGCAGGGGAGCTACGTCCACAGCGCCGTTGTGGCCGAGTGGCATCCGGACGTCGCGGCGGAGTTCGCGCAGCCCGGCTATGGAGCTCGCGCGAGTTACGACCGGGGCGACGGCACGCTCACCTGGCAGCGCGCGGAAGTGCGGGTCTCGGCGCGGAAGCCACTTGGACCGCTGGTCGCGTTGGCCCGAGCCGACGCGGGTATCGTGACCGGAGACGTGATTCCGTCGCAGCAGCTGTTCGAGCTTGGGAAGTACCAGAACCTGCCTTACTACGACGACAAACAGTTCGCCGGCTCACGAGCGGCGGCAGTGCGCGCGAGTCTGCAGTACACGTCGCCCTTCCTGCGCAATCCGATCCGGTTGGGTCGCTCGCTGTTCCTGCCCGGGATAGCGCCGGGGCTGAGCGTGGGTGTGCAGAGCGGTTGGGCCGACGCGCCATCGACGGCGGCGCGGGTCGCGATCGCTGGCTTGAGCTACGTCGATTTGCGCGAGTTCAAGCTGTACGCGCCGGTCGCCGAACCGACCGGTCGAATTCGCGCATCGGTAACCGCGGGACTTCGCTTCTTCGGCAACGGCTTGTTCGTGGGGATGACGCGGCCGGTTGATCAATCGGCGCCGTGGAAGTCGCTCATCGCATTCGGGCAGAACTGGTAGACCGTCGACGCATCCTCGATTCGCCGTAGATTGTGGGGATGGTTCCGGAACTCACCATTCGCCTCAAGCGCCACGCGGATGCCGCGACGTCGCTGACCTGCGCGCGCCCCGATGGGAGCTCCACCTGGCAGCGCCTCGATGGCCCAACCGCCGTGGTGTTCCCGGTGCACGATCTGACGCACTACGCAGTGGAGACGACGCTCGGGTTCCGACGGGGCTTCTTTGGCCTGTTGGCCGACGGATGGGCCATTCAGGACTTCGTGGCCCCACTACCGCGCGGTGAGATTCCCGACGAGGCCAAAGAGGTCGAGCTGATCGTGGGATTCTTCGACAGCGATCGGACTCAGGGTGAGGAGTGGACCGCGGTCGACTTCGAGTCGCACGCCCAAGCGTTCGTTGGCGCGGCCCAAGCGCGCGGAAAGGCGGTTCCGCCGCGTACGCATGTCCTGACCGACGACGATATTCGGCGGGTGCGTGACGCGCGCACCGATTTGATCACGCGATGGATGCAGTTGGCACCGGGCGACACGCTGGAGCTGGCGTTCCATCGCGGCTGATGCTGGCGACTGACGTTGCAGGACATCCTGTAGTTCACCCCTCCTTCGGAGCGTTCGATGACACGGTCTGCCCGATTTTCTCGCGTGTTCTGTTCGGCAGCGGTACTCCTGATTGCGACCACCGCGCCGGCGGCGGCGCAGGACCCCGCGATGGCGGGGATCAAGGAGAACTGGAAGGGTGTCATCGTCAACATTCAGGCGGCCGCCGAAGACATGACCGAAGCGAATTACGCCTTCAAAGCCACGCCGGCGGTACGCTCGTTCGGTGAGCTCGTGGGACATGTCGCGGGCACCCAGAACATGATCTGCGCGTCGGTGCTCGGGGACAAAGCGCCGGCCGAAGATGCGATCGAAAAGACGGCCAAGACCAAGGCCGCGCTGGTGGCCGCACTCAAGGCGTCGACTGCGTATTGCGAGAAGGCCTACGCGGTGGCGCCGGCCAAGTACGGCGACATGATCGAGCTCTTTGGCGGGAAACAGAGCAAGATCGCGGCGTTGACACTCAACGCCGTCCACGACGGCGAACACTACGGAAACATCGTGACCTACATGCGACTCAGGGGTCTCGTGCCGCCGTCCAGCAAGCGATAACGCTTCAACGCTGACGCTCAAGCGCAGACGTCCACTACTTTCCGGCATGCTGCCACAACTGCTTCCCTCACGTCGCGGATTCTCCGGCGACGATCTGATCTTCACGCTCAACGCGAAGGCGCAGGCGCGCATCGCGGCCGGGGCGTCTGTCATCAATGCCACCATCGGCGCGCTGTACGACGACGCGGGCAAACTGGTGGTGCTGGATACGGTGATGCAGCAGTGGCAGCAGCTGACGAGCGCCGAAGTGGCGCCGTACGCTCCAATCGGTGGCGATCAGACGTATCTGCTCAATCTCGTGCAGCGGCACTGGCCGTCGATCACGAAGGTGTCGGTGGGTGTTGCGTCACCTGGTGGTTCGGGTGCGCTTGCGTTGACGCTCAAGAACTTCCTGGACGACGGACATACCGTCATCACGGCGGCGCCGTATTGGGGTCCGTACGGCACGCTCGCGATCGAGAACGGCCAGAAGCTCGCCACCGTGCCGTATCCCGATGAGCACACCGGCATCGATATTGGCGCCTGGGAAGCCACCTGCCGCGATGTACTCGAGAGCCAGGGACGATTGCTGGTGTGGCTCAACGATCCGTGCCACAACCCGACGGGGCGCAGCTTCACGCGCTCCGATCGACAGCAGTTGCTCGAAATGCTGCGCGACCTGTCGAGTCAGGGGCCGGTGACGTTCGTGCTCGATCTCGCCTATCTCGACTACGCGAAGGATCCGGCGCAGGTGCGCGAAGCGCTCGACGACTACGCCGCGTTTGGCGCCGAGGGCAACGTGCTGGTTGGCGCGTGTCTCAGCTTGTCGAAGGCGTATACGCTCTACGGTGCACGCGCTGGTGCACTGGTGTTTCCGTGGACCGACGAGCCCGCGCTTCAGTCCGCGCTGATCACGAGCTGCCGCGGGACCTGGAGCAACTGTGCACGCGGGCCCATGAGCGTGCTCAATCGCATGTCCAGGGACCCGGCGCTCAAGGCATCGCTCGAGCAAGAGCATGCGCACTGGCGCACGCTGATCGCACAGCGCGCGGCGGCGCTCGATGTGGCGCTCAAGGCCGAAGGATTTCCCGGCGCACCGTATGACGGCGGATTCTTCGTCACGTTGAGTGGTGGCATCAGTCCAAGCGCGACCTGCGAGCGGATGCAGGCTTCGGATGTGTTCGTGATTCCGATGCCGGAAGGATTGCGCGTGGGGATCTGCGCCATGAAGGCGGCGGACGCGACGCGCTTTGCGAAGGCGTATGCGGACGCGATGCGGGTGGCCTAGCCGAGCGGATAAACCCATCGACGTTGGGGTGGGTCTATTCAGTGTGGCCGTAACCGCTGGAACACCTCCCGCCCCGATCGTCTCATGACAATTCGTTTCGCACGCACGCTCGCCGCGACTGTTGCGCTGTTACCGGCGGCGACCGCCGTGGCGCAGCGCGGCCCTACCGGCATGCTCGTTGCGTCCAACATGGATGCGCACACAGTCTCGCTGGTGGATATCGCGTCGGGTCGCACACTGGCGACCACACCGGTCGGTACGGGACCGCATGAAGTCGCAATTGCGCCGAACGGGCGGCAGGCGGTGGTGGCCATCTATGGCAATCGCGAATCGATCGGCAGCTCGCTCGCGGTATTCGATCTTACCAAGCCGACGGCGGCGCCTCGCGTAGTCGAGCTAGGGCAAGGCAATCTGCGACCGCACGGCCTCGCCTATCTGCCGGATGGCGTGTCGCTACTCGTAACGGGTGAGCGCGCGCAGCGAGTACTCGTCGTGAACATCGTCACCGGTGCGATCGACTCGTCGATGTCGACCAAGCAGGCCACGACGCACATGGTCAAACTGTCGAAAGACGGGAGGCGCGCGTTCACCACGAACATCGCAGCGATGAGCGTGAGCGCGATCGATGTGCCGTCGCGCACGGTGAGCGCGCCGTTTGCGGTGAATGCGCGTATTGAAGGCATCGACGTCACGCCGGGCGGCGACGAAGTGTGGGTGGGCGGCAACGAGTCGAAGCGTGTGTACGTGCTCGACGGCAAGACCGGTGCGATCAAGGCCACGCTTGAGGGCTTCGGTATGGCCTATCGACTCGCTATCACACCCGACGCGGCGACAGCGGTGGTGTCTGATCCGGGATCGGAGCAGATCCATCTCGTTGATGTCGCCACACGCACGATTCGCAAAACGATCAGCGTCCCCGCGGCGCTCCCCGCCGACGGTGAGCATCCGTCGCCGCAAGGCATAGCGCTCTCGCGCGACGGAGCATTCGCCTACGTCACGCTCAAGGCGGTCGCGAAGGTCGCCGTCGTGAACACCAAGACCGGCGAGATCGTGAAGACGCTTACAGTTGGCGCGGGCTCGGACGGCGTCGGCGTGGCTGAAGCGGCACGCTGACATCGCTGTCAGCGGTTACATAACGCACGCTCAGTTTCCCCTGCGCAAAGGCGAGCCGATCGGCCGCCGATAATGGCAGCACGCCCTGATGGGTGGATTCATCGGGGCCGAGGAGACGCGCCACGACGCGCGTGGCGCTGTCGGCAATCGTGATGCGCGCGATCGCGGGCGCGCTGCCGCTCGTGCTTGATGCAGGGCCAGTGAGCGTGCCGCCACCCTGACGCATCAGTACCAAGATGCCGTTAGCGCGACCGCTCGTCGCTGCCGCACGCTGCGTGCTGTGCCAGCGCAATTCGTTGCTGATGGCATCGACTGTGACGATCGAAGTGGCCGATGACGTACGCGCGCGTGATTCGATCGTGAGCGTTGGCGCCACGGGTGCGCGACCGGCTACGAGCGCTGGTGTCGTAGTTGGCGCGCGACGTCGTGCTCCCGCCTGCTCGAAGGCGAATGCCATGGACACCAGTCGCGCGTCGCTCATGCCTTTGCCAAGGAGCTCGACGCTGACGGGCAACGCATCGGCGGTAAAGCCGGCCGGAATGGCGATTGACGGCAGCCCGCTTTGGGCGCCCAGCGGGCAGGTGCTGCCACCCTGCACCTGTCCAGGCATGACGGGTTTCTGTCGAACGGTGGGATACACAAACGCATCGACATGCAGCGAATCGAGCAGGAACTCGACGCGCTTGCGCAGTGCCGCCTGCCGCGCAAGCACCGTGTTGTAAGCGGCGTTCGGAATGGCCGGGAACGTATCCACGGTCCGATAGCGTACTTCGAGTTCACGGTCGAAGGCGCCGCGTGCAAGAATCTCACCGAGCGAATGCACGGGCGCATTCGGCACGGTCGCGAAATAGGCGGCGAGGTCGCCCTTCATTTCCATGTTGATCACGCTCGTATTTGCGAGCAGTGAATCGAACTCGGGCATCGCGACGTCCACCACGGTCGCACCCTGCGTACGCATCGCCGCGATCGCGGCGCGCACCGTATCAGCGATCTCGGCGTCGGTATCACGGAAGTACGGCAGGAAGACACCAAGACGCGCGCCACGCAGCGCATTCCGATCGAGTGACGCTTGAAAGCGTGGGCGCTGGGTGCGAATGGCGTTCGTGGTTGCGTCGGCGGCGTCATAGCCCACGGTGGCATCGAGCGCGATCGCAAGATCGGTCACTGTGCGCGCAAGCGGGCCACCGATGTCCTGCGTATGCGATAGCGGTATGATGCCGGTGCGGCTCACCATACCAATTGACGGACGTAGTCCGACCAACGCGCCGAAGGCGCTCGGGATACGAATCGAACCGCAGGTGTCTGAACCCCAGCCCACCGCTGCGAAGCTCGCCGCAATCGCGGCGCCGGTGCCACCGCTCGATCCACCAGGACAGCGCGCGGGATCGTACGGATTTCTGGTCTGCCCGCCGAGTGAGCTGATACTCGTGATGCCGGCGGCGAGTTCATGCATGTTCGACTTCGCGAGCACGATGGCGCCGGCCGCACGCAGCTGCGCGACAACAAATCCGTCCTTCGCGGGCTGACTGTTCGCGAGTGCCAACGAGCCCGCGGTCGTCGGCATATCGCCCGTGTCGTAGTTGTCCTTGAGGATGATCGGAATGCCGTGCAGCGGACCGCGCACTTTTCCGGCCCTTCG
Organism: uncultured Gemmatimonadaceae bacterium; assembly: GCA_966112585.1. GTDB lineage: Bacteria > Gemmatimonadota > Gemmatimonadetes > Gemmatimonadales > Gemmatimonadaceae > Gemmatimonas. The sequence continues at coordinate 36,879 of CBHWDN010000006.1, read as the reverse complement.
CTCGGCGTCCAACGCCGCCGCTTCCACCCGCGCCTTGGCGTTCACGCGGATGATCGCGTTGAGCGACGGGCCGGAGTGATCGTAGGCGCGAATGCGCGCGAGGTACTGATCGACCAGCGCGACGCTGGTGGTGCGCTTGGCACTGAGGGCGTCCTGCAGCTCAGTGATGCTCGCTTCGGTGACTTCCACGGCGCGCGTTTGTGCACGCAGCGAGCCGAATGCGGAGAGCAGGCCGAAGGCCAGGAAGAGTCGGCGCATAAGCAGACGGATGGAGTCGACGTGAACTAAAGCGGCGCGGCACCAGTACGGTGCTCGCGCACGGCGCGCGCAAACCAACTCAGCGTAAAGACACGCTCGGCGCCGCTGGTCGCCGCCGTCAGCGAACCGGCAAGAGTCTCACCGGTGCGTGCGAGTTTGAGATGCAAACGATAACGACGCCTGAGTGCCGTGGCCGAAGCGATGTCGCCGTCGATACTGGCGCGCAGAAAGCCCGCTTCGACGCGAACACCGGAGGCGCGCGCGGATGGTTGTGTGCCGAGCTGGACGACGATGCGAGACGAATCGTCGACCGTGATGCGCAGCGGCACGGTGTCTCGATCAACCTCCACGCTGCCGCTCCAGCTGCCAATCCACTCCTGGCCCGCACGAAAAGGCTCGGACGCAAATCGACCGCTGCTATCCGTTGGCGCCGGCATGGTTGACGGTCGCGCACCGCCATCACGTTCCACGACGCGGCTCGCAACCCATCCCGGCAGGTCAGTCACGACATTCGCGAGCGCGACGATTGCGAGTCGACGCGCGGGTACGAGCATGATGATCGACGCCGACGAGCCATTGCTGCCGGTGTGGTAGATCATTTCGTCGGCGAACGTGGCTCGATTCACACGCCATCCCATCGCGTACCACTCACCGGCGGCTGTTTGTACCTGGGGAGCGTGTAGTGCCTCGACGGCGCGTGCGGAGAACGGCGCACGTGTGTCGCTCGGCACGCTTCCCAGGTGCCATAGGGCAAAGCCGGCGAGGTCGTGCGCGGTACTGAAGTAGCCGCCGGCACCCACCTGATCGCTTTCGCGAAGCGGCACGGCGTGACGCGCATCGTTGTACGACAATGCGATCGGGTCGGCGGACGTGGCCGGAGCACCGAGCGTCGTACGAGTCATACCGAGCGGCTGAAGGATCGCGCGATTCAGGTATTGTCCGAACGACTCGCCCGATGCGCGCTCAATGATCCGCGCGAGCGCCATGTAGTTGAGGTTCGAGTACTCGTACGCGTCACCGGGCAAACGCGACACACGCGCATACGAACGGATTCGCGCAGCGAGATCGACTGGAGGCGCCGGTTCGTCGAGATAGGTGAACCAGTCATGCCGCGCGATGCCGGAGGTGTGCGACGCCAGCGCACGAACCGTCACCTTGGCGGAATCGCCGACGCGGGTGAGAACTGGCGTATCACCCAGATAACGGTTGGCGCGTTGATCGAGTGACAACCGGCCACTTTGCACTAGCGCCATCAGCGCGCTCGACGTGAGCGATTTGGTGACGGACCCAATCGGAAAACGCGTCGTGGGCGTCGCGGTGATGTTGCGCGCGCGGTCGGCCACGCCAAAGGCCGTATCCCACACGATCCGTCCGTCTTTCACTACGGCGACAGCGAGCGCTGGCACGCTGTCGCGCACTCGTCGTGCTTCGATATCGCGTGCGAGGTCGTCGAAGGTCGGGCGTGATTGCGCGACGAGCGGCAGCGTGATCGCCATCGCTGCGACACCGGCAGATACTGCGCGCGCGAGAAATGCGGTCACGCGGCGCGAGCGATGTGCATCAGTCCGCGCGCTCGACTGCCGGTGCAGCTGGTCGCTCGAGCATTTCGAAGCCGAGCATTCCGGGAAAGTGTGCGCGATACTTCACGCCCTTTCGCGGTGACGCCATCATGGGCGCCACGGTATCGCGCCAGCGCGCATAGTGTGCCGTGTCTTTGTGCTGGGCGGGCGCTTCGTCGTTGCGATAGACCTCGATCAGCACGAAGCGTGACGGATCCTCGAGCTCCTGCAGCACATCAAAGCGGGCGACGCCGGGCTCCTGCACGCTGTTGCGCGCGTTGTCGAGACTGGCCTCGCGGAAAGCGTCGATGAATTCGGGGAGGACGTGCACATGCACATGAACGATGACCATCGCGGCTTGCTCGACAGGGAGGGTTTGCGTTGCTCTCGGAGAAACTGCCGGCGAATCAGGAAAACACAACGGCACTCCCCGCCCTCAACGACTCTGACCCCTTGAAACCGCTCCGCGATTTCAATGACTCTGAGTCATTGAAATGACGGGGTGGTGACGCTGTGAGCTGGTCCGTCGGGGTGCCCTATTGCGCTGATCAGCGGCGGCTGGCAGCGTAGCGGATGAACTCGACTCGGCGGTTCGTTGTGGGCGCGACACTCGCTGGGATGCCGATCGCCCTGCAGGCGCAAGCATCACCACCGGCTGACGCGATTTTCGCAGGTGGACGGGTGTGGACCGGAAATCCGGCGCAGCCCACGGCGACGGCGCTGGCGGTGCGTGCCGGACGGCTCATCGCCGTGGGAACGGATTCAGCAATTCGCACGCTCGCTGGCGCCAAGACGCGCATCGCGGATCTGGCGGGACAGTTTGTCTATCCCGGCTTCATCGACAGTCACTGGCATCTGAGTCGCGTGACCGCCGTCGATCTCACCGACGCCGGATCGCCGGACTCGATCGTGGCGCGACTCCGTCGAGCGGCGGCCACGCTGCCGCCCGGACAGTGGCTCCGCGGTCGGGGATGGACGCCCAGCGATTTCCCGAACAACGCGGCGCATCGGCGATGGATCGACGCGGCCTTTCCCTCGCGTCCGGTCTACCTCACAGATCGCGACGGACATCAGGCGCTGGTGAACGCCACGGCGATGCGTCTGGCGAAAATCTCGGCGGCGACGATCGATCCGCCACGCGGCGTGATCGAGCGCGAGGCCGGCGCCGTGCCCACTGGCTTGCTCAAGGAATCGGCGACGGCGCTTGTGAGTCAGATCATTCCGTCTCCCACCACGGCCGACCTCGCGCGGCGCATCGATGAGGAGTCCAGGAAAGCAGCCGCTTTCGGCATCACCTTCGTGCAGGAGGCATCACCGCGGGAGCCGAACGATCCGGTGATCGAACTGCTACTGGGCGCGGCGACCGCCGACACCCTGCGGATTCGCTGGCGCCAGGCGCTTCCGTTCAAGCCCACTGTGACTTCCGCCGAGCTGCGTGCCTACCGGGCGCTGTCGAACAACGCCCGGTCGCCATGGCTGCAGTTCGGGATCGTCAAAGGGATGCTCGATGGCACCGTCGACGCCAAAACGGCCGCGATGCTCGAGCCATATGCCGGCACTGACGACACCGGGCTCCCGTTCTGGCCGGCCGCCACGGTGAACAGCACGGTCGCTCGCTATGACTCTGCGGGGCTGCAAGTCGAACTGCATTCGATCGGTGATCGAGCCATTCGCATGGCCCTGGACGCCTATCAGGCGGCAGCCGTTCGGAACAAAACCACCGGCAAACGGCACCGGGTTGAGCATGTCGAAGTCCCCGATCCGCGCGATCTGCCGCGCTTCAAGTCCCTTGGTGTCACCGCCAGCACGCAAGCGATCTTTGCCACTCCCGATGTCACCACGCTGACCAACTACGCCCCACTGTTAGGTGCCAAACGATCGGCGCGCGCAGTGAGCTTCCGGCAGTTCGACGACGCCGGCGCCGTACAGTCCTTCGGGAGCGACTACCCGGTCTTCCCGATGAACGTGTTGCTTGGTCTCTATACCGCCGCCACGCGCATGACCCCTCAAGGCACTCCAGTGGGCGGGTGGTACCCGGCTGGCCGCATCAGCGTTGAGGCCGCGCTTCGGCACTACACCCGCGACGCGGCCTACGCGGCGTTCCGCGAATCCGACGTTGGCGTGCTCAAACCGGGACTGCTTGCCGACTTCGTGGTGCTGTCGGATGACATTCTCGCGGTGCCGCCGGCACAGCTGCTCAAGACGCGTGTCATTCGAACGGTCGTGGGCGGACGGGACGCGTTCAAGCGTTCGGGGCGCTGACGCGTTAACCTCGGATAGATGTACGTCGCTCGGCCAAATGCGCACCGCATTCGGTCGACGTTTTCACCCTCACGCATCTATCCGTGCGTACGCATCGCATTCTTTTCGCAGCCACGGCAGTCGCCCTGACGGCCGCGGCTCTTCCCGCGCAGGGGCGTGGTGGTCGCGGCGGCGGTCAGGCCGCCGGCGCCGACACCAGTTTTGGCGTCTCCTGGCGCAACATCGGTCCGAACCAGGCGGGGCGCATGGTCGCCGTGGCCGGTTCGACGTCACGTCCAGACGAGTACTACATGGGCACCACCGGTGGTGGTGTCTTCAAGAGCACCGATGGCGGCAAGACCGCGGTGCCGGTGACCGACGCGTATTTCGGCGGCACGATTGGCGCACTCGCCGTGCAGCAGTCGAACCCCGATGTCGTGTGGGCGGGTGGCGGTGAAACGCCGATTCGCGGCAACGTGTCGCATGGCGATGGTGTGTGGAAGACCACCGATGCCGGCAAGACGTGGCAGTACATGGGACTCAAGGAGACGCAGTACATCTCGCGTATCCGCATTCATCCCGACAATCCGGACATCGTGTACGTCGGCGCGCTGGGCCATGTGTTTGGTCCGAACAAGGAGCGCGGCGTCTATCGCACGACCGACGGCGGCAAGACGTGGAAGAACATTCTCTTCCGCAATGATTCGACAGGGGTGGCGGACATGATCATGGATCCGTCGAATCCGAAGATCATGTACGTCAGCTTCTGGCAGGCTGGTCGCAAGCCGTGGATGCTCGTGTCGGGTGGCATGGGCAGCGCGATCTTCAAAACGACCGATGGCGGCGACACGTGGACCGACATCACGCGCAACAGCGGGCTGCCGAAGACTGGTCCGCTTGGCGCGATTGGTATCACGGTGAGCCCGGCCAAGCCGAGCCGCCTGTGGGCGATCATCGAACACGAGCCGAACGGCGGTGTGTATCGCAGCGATGACGCCGGCGCGACGTGGACGTTCATGACGGGTGATCGCAATCTCCGTCAGCGTTCGTGGTACTACTCGAAGCTCTACGCTGACCCGAAGGACACGAACGTCGTCTACGCGCCAAACGTGAGCCCGATGATTTCGAAGGACGGCGGCAAGACGTTCACGCGTGGTTTTGGTGGTGGCGACAATCACGACATCTGGATTGATCCCACGAACCCGAAGCGCATCGCGGTCGCACACGACAATGGTGTGATCGTGACGACTGACGGTGGCACCAACATGAATCGTGTGGTCGCGGCAACGGGTCAGTACTACCACGTGCATCTCACGAACCACTTCCCGTACCACGTGTGCGGCGCGAAGCAGGATGCCGGTTCGAGCTGCGGTCCGGTGCGCGCTGCCGCTGCGGGCGGTCGCGGTGGATTCGGCGGACCCGGGGGCCCTGGCGGTGCGCCGGCGCCGGCGGGTGGCTTCAGCGAGTTCTATGGCGTTGCTGGTGGCGAAAGCGGCTACATCTCGAGCAACCCGAAGGACCCCGACATCATGTTCGGCGCGAACTACGGTGGCAGCATGGACCGTCTGAACCGCCGCACGGGCAAGACGGATGCAATCGATCCGTGGCCGCTCAATCCGATGGGTCACGACGCGAAGGACTCGAAGTATCGCTTCCAGTGGACGTACCCGATCGTGCATTCGCCGCATGATGCGAACACGATCTATGTCGGCTCGAACGTGGTCTTCCGTTCGACGAACGGTGGCAACACCTGGACGCCGATTTCGAAGGACCTGACGCGCAACGATCCGCGCACGCTTGGCGCCTCGGGCGGTCCGATCACGAAGGACCAGACGAGCGTCGAGTACTACGGCACGGTGTTCACGATCGCCGAATCGAAGCTCGTGAAGGGATTGCTGTGGACCGGTAGCGATGACGGCTTGATCTACGTGTCGCGCGACAACGGCGTGACGTGGAAGAACGTGACGCCGAAGGGAGTGCCAGAGTGGATGCGTTGGTCGATCATCGAAGCGAGTCCGCATGCACCGGGCACCGCATGGGTGGCGGGCAATCGCTATCAGATGGATGACTTTGCGCCGTATCTCTATCGCACGACCGACTACGGCGTGACGTGGACCAAGATCACGAACGGCATCAATCCCGAGCACTTCACGCGTGCGATTCGTGAAGACCTTCAGCGCCCGAACATGCTGTATGCGGCGACCGAGCGCGGCATGTATGTATCGTACGATGCGGGTGCCAACTGGCAGAGCATGCAGAAGAACCTGCCGCCGGTGCCGGTGCACGACGTGATGCTGCGCGATGACGACATCGCCATCGCCACGCATGGACGCGCCTTCTGGGTGATGGAGAACCTGACGCCACTGCGTTGGGCGCCGGAAGCCGACAAGGCGGCGGGCAACGCGCCGTATCTGTACAAGCCGGTGCCGTTCTATCGCCTGAATGGGCAGGCCACACCGACGTTCACCTATCGTCTGCCGTCGGACTCGATGGTGGTGAAGTTCGAGTTCTACGATGCCGCCGGAAAGTTGGTGGGTACCGCGGCGAGTAACGATACCACGAGTGCGCCGGCCGCTGGCCGTGGCGGCGGTGGTGGCTTTGGTGGATTTGCCGGTCCGGCCAAGCCGGGCAATCGGAAGGGCGTCAATCGCTTCACGTACACGATGCGTCATGACAACGCCAAGACATTCCGCGGCATGGTCACGTGGGCGGGTAGCGGCAACGGTCCGGCGATGGCGCCGGGCAACTATCGCGTGCGCATGACCGCGGGAACGAGCGCGCCGATTTCGTACGACTTCAAGGTGCTCCCCGATCCGCGCGCGGATGCGACGGAAGCCGATCTCAAGGAGCAGGTGCGCTTCGCGCTCGAGGTGCAGCAGAAGATCACGAAGGCGAACGAAGGTGTGATCGAAAGCCGCAACATCAAGTCCGATCTCACGGATCGGAAGCTGAAGATGTCGAGCGATGCGACCTTCGGTCCGCTCGCCGATCAGTTTGCCGATGCGCTCAACGTCGTCGAAGACTCACTCTATCAGACGAAGAATCAGTCGGGTCAGGATCCGCTCAACTTCCCGATTCGTTTGAACGATCAGCTGGGTGGTCTGATGGGCTTCATCATGTCCGGCGAGCGTCGTCCGCCCAAGCAGGCGTACGATGTGTGGCAGGTGCTCGCGCCGAAAACGGATGCGGAGCTGACCAAGATGGAGACGACCATCACGACGAACCTGTCGAAGATCAATGCCAAGCTGAAGGCGGCAGGGCAGAAGGAGATCACGCGGAACAAGAACGAGACGCCGGTGAGACCGATCCAGCCGTAACGATGGCGTCGTTACTCGGCTGAGATTGGAAACACGTTAGGCGTCGAGGGGGAAGGTGATGAAGGGGGAAGGGATCAAGGACAGCGCTGTCGCTGTTCTCGACTCCTTCCCCCTCTCACGTTCTTCCCCCTCGACGCCTGAGGGGTCAACCCAAACCGGCCGTCGCACGAGTCTCCAGTTCCTGCGTATAGTGCTGCTCCGCCGTATACCGCAGCTCCGCAAATCTCGCCAGCAAGTCCGCTTCACTCGACGTCGCACGCTCCGCACCTTCGAGATCCGCGACGATCGTCCCTCGGTGCACCATGATCGTCCGATCGCCAAAGCGCACCGCATGCTCCATGCTGTGCGTGACCATCAGCGTGGTGAGTTGATGACTCCGTACGAGCGACTCGGTGACTTGCATGACTTGCTCGGCGGCGCGTGGATCGAGCGCCGCGGTGTGTTCGTCGAGCAGAAGCAATGCGGGCCGTTGCAGCGTGGCCATGAGCAGCGTGATCGCCTGACGTTGTCCACCGGAGAGCGTGCCCATGAGCGCATCGACGCGATTCTCGAGTCGGAGATGCAAGGACTCGAGCTGCGCGCGGTATTCGTCGCGCGTCTGTCGCGACAAGCCAATGCGCAGCGCGCGACGCTGACCACGTAACGCGGCAAGGCGAAGATTCTCGCCCACAGTCATCGAGGGACACGAACCCTTGAATGGGTCCTGAAAGACTCGACCAATCAGCGCCGCGCGCGTGTGCTCAGCTTGTCGCGTGACGTCTGTCCCTGCGATGCGAATCGTTCCGCCATCCACGGCGAACGTACCGGCGATCGCGTTCAGCACAGTGGATTTTCCCGATCCGTTGGTGCCGATCACGGTGAGGAACCGACCGGTGGGCATGGTGAGCGAAATGCCTCGCAATGCCTGCACCCGATCGCCACCGGGCTGATCGAAGGTCTTCACCAGGTTGACGAGTTCGATCATGCGGCGCGCCCTCCGGAGAGCAGGCGGCGACGTAGCGCCGGCATGGTGAGCGTCAGTAGCACGAAACCCGCCGTTGCCAGTTTGAGGTCGACGGGATCCAGACCAATGCGCAGTGCGATCGCGATCAGCAGGCGGAAGAGCACGGCACCGATTGCGGCCATCGCGATCGTCGTCGACAGTCGCTTGGTGCGTCGCTGTAGTGTTTCACCAAGAATCACCGCGGCCATGCCAGCAACGAGCGTTCCCACTCCCATCGTGACATCGGCGAAGCCCTGATACTGCGCGACCAACGCCCCCGAAAGCGCGACGAGTCCATTGGCCAGCGCGAGGCCGAGCTCAATCATCCCGCGTCGATCAACGCCTTGTGCGGTAATCATTGCAGGATTGTCGCCGACGGCGCGCAGCGCCATACCAAAGTCGGTGCGCAGGAACCAGGCGAGCGCAGCACCGAGCAACACGGTGATCAACGTGAAGACGACACCAAAGCTCATGTCGTTCGACCAGTCGGCGGTGGCCGGAATGAGCCTGTGCAGATGCATTGCGACGGTCGGCTGATCGAGCAACGACAAGTTCGAACGCCCCATCACATGCAGGTTCACCGAGTAAAGCGCCGTCATCACCAGAATGCCGGCGAGCAACTCCGCGACAGCGAATCGCGTGTGCAATACGCCCGTGACATAGCCAGCAATCATTCCGGCGAGAAATGCGGCAGCAGTTGCCAGCCATGGGTCGACGCCGGCGAGAATGAGTGCAGCAGACACCGCTGCGCCGAGTGGCAGTGAGCCATCGGGCGAGATGTCCGGGAAACGCAACACGCGTGAGGACAGGTACACGCCCCACGCGAGCGCACTGAACGCGAGCCCGAGCACGACGGCGGAGAACCAGAACGCCCACGGGGATGCCGCGACTGGCGCGTTCGGGGCGGCGCTCGATACGGCATTCGTTGGCGACGTCGATGAATCGCCGCCAACGGGGATCACCTTCGATGCCCGCTTGATGATCGAGTCGGCGATCGTCACGCCGAAATCGCGTGCGGCGCCAAGATCGACGATCAGCTGGTCTTTCGCCGTCACCGCGAACGGCAGCGTGGCGGGATTCGCACCGCGCAGTACGCGAATCAGCAACAACCCCTGGCTGTAGCCGTTGTCGTAGAAGCTGTTGCCAAGGGCAATCGGTGCGCCGATGTAGCCCGTATTCGACGGAAGCACGGGCATGCGCAGCTCGCGCGCCGCTTTGATGAGCGCGGGAAATCCGCCGCCGATCATGATGCTCGGGATCTGCATGATTCCTTGCACGCCCTGCGCGTGCAGCGCCTGTACGCTGGTCGCGATGTCGTTCGGATTGGTGCATGCGACGAGGACAAAACGAATCCCGAGATCCTTCGCCGTCTGCTTGGCCATCGCCATGTAGTGCTCGGCAAATGGATCGGCGGGATCGTACAGGGTGCCCCACACTTTGGCTTGCGGAAATGCGCGCGAGGCGAGCGCGATCGCCGAGTCGGCCGGTTGAGGAATCGCGGCACCGGTCACCGTGGGGCGATGCTCGGTGGGACTCGTGCCCGCGCCAATGACGTACGGATTTGCGACGGCGCCGAAGATGATCGGGCGATCGGTGATGATCTTGAGCGCGGTTTGCGTGGCAATCGACGAGATCGGCGCGACCTGCGTGACGCCCAACCGCAGGAACTCATTCATGATGAGTCCGAGCGTTGGGATGTCGCCCTGCGCGTTGCGCTCGATCAGGCGAATCGTGCGGCCCGGCACGAATCCGGAATCGGCGAGTGCCTTGGTGAAGCCGGCGCGGGCTTCGTCGAGCACAGCGAGCGAGGAGACCTGCACCACGCCAACGACGGGGATCTGCTCAGGGGCCTCGTCCCTTCCGCAGGCGCTCAAGGTGCAAGCCGCAGCGAGGGAGAGACACAGTCGTCGCGTCATGAAGCGGCAGTCGGAGTGGACGTAGCCATAGCAGGCCCATTTCAAAATGCGGAAACGCTGGCACACTCATGGGTGTGCGGAAGGGAGGGGAAGCATACGGCTCGCGTCTCGTCCCCGCGAGAGAACGCCACCCAATGGACGACGTCGCTAACGTGTAACGAAGGCAGACCAGGCGCTGCCGTGTGGCTTTCTGGTTGACCATTACTCCAGATTCCCTGGAGCCGACGCCAGAAGGAATCCGGTGTCGCAGGGTCCCCAATCCGTGTTCATGTCGCAGGAAACCGTCGTTTATACCGTCAATCTCATCATCGGCCTGATCCTGGCTGGTGTGATGAGTCAGCATTGGCGGCTTCAGGCTGGCGGGCTTTCCCTGCGCTATTGGATCATCGCGGCGTGGGTGCTGACGTTCGCCGATCTGCTGTTCGTGCTGCGCGGATCGATTCAGTTGCCGCTTGTTCGCGCGCTTCCCACCGTGGTGGTGACCGCAGGTCATGCGATGCTGCTGCTTGCCGCGCAGCAAGTCACTGGACGCGAACCCATGCGTCGCGTTGCCGCGAGCATCGTGGTGCTGCACGCACTGCTGCTGTTGTTCTACATCGCTGTGCCGACGTTGTCTGGCTGGCGCACGGTGACGAACGGCATCATCTGGGGCGGACTCGCAATGTGGGCTGCCGCACAGCTCTGGGAATCGCCGAATAAACTCACGCACATGCTCAAGGTGCCGGCGATCGTGCTGGCCGGGCAGGGCGGCTTTCACGCGATGCGCATCACGCTCGCGACACAGGCGATCGGCGAGCCAGGTAGTGGCCTTGCGCCGCTCGTGCAGCTGCTTGGCGACCTTGAAGTGAGTCTCTTCATGGTCAGCCTCTTCGTGTCGGTGCTGGTGGCGTTCCTCCGTCAAAGCAACGACGACCTGCGCTTGGCGCTCGACAACGTGCGTCAGCTGTCATCGATGCTGCCCGTGTGCGCCTGGTGCAACAAGGTCCGCGACGAGGACGGCTATTGGCAGCGCGTCGAGCAATATCTGGCCACGCACAAGGTCAGCGTGACGCACGCCCTCTGCGAAAGCTGCGCCGAACAGCAGTTCGCTGAGCTCGAGCGTCAGTCCTGAGCCACCATTCAGAGAACGTTGCCTTTCAACGACTCTGACCCCTTGAAACCCTGACCCCTTGAAACCACGACGGGTGGTGGCGGCCGTGATCGCGCGCGGCGGGGCGTTGCTGGTGTGTCAGCGCCCGGCGCACAAACAGCACGGTGGCCTCTGGGAATTCCCCGGCGGCAAATGCGAGCCAGGCGAGAGCGACGCAGAAGCCGTCGCACGCGAGCTCAAGGAAGAGCTGAACGTGGAAGTCAGCGCCATCGGCACCGAGCTGTTCGTCGCGCACGAAAAAGGCTCGCCATACGAGATCGCATTTATCGCGACCGAAATCGTAGGCGAGCCAGTGTGTCAGGAACACGACGCGCTGCTGTGGGGGGAGCCCCAAGCGCTTTTGCGACTACCGCTCGCGCCGAGCGATCGACGCTTTCTCGAACACCAGACAAACCGCTGGTAAGCGACGTTTAGTTAGCGTAGTGCCAGTTAGCGTAGTGCAGTTAGCGCTTCGGCTATTTGTTCGCGCTTTTCCATCTGTCATACTCCTCCGGCATACACACCGCGCACGGTCTGTATCCCGCCGCAATCGCCGTCGCCTCGTCGGCGAAGAACACGCGCTGCTGCTCATAGCTCCGCCCCGTGCCCAGCGCGCGTCGCGCGGACTTGCAGTCCAGGCGCCCGTAGATACGCGTTTTGCGATGGCCGCCCAGGGTGCCCTTCACCGGGCTCGCCTGCGGAGAGCCGTCAGGGCCAATCAGCGTGTAGAACGATCTCGAAGTCATGCCGAAAGCTAGCAGATTCGGCGAGCGAGGTGGCGTTCAGCCGAGGCGCTTATCCCGCGCCAACCGCATCCGTCGCCGGCAAACGCCACGGGATATCACGCTCCGCGATGTTTCGCTTCCGAAACTCGCCGGGAGACTCACCCACCGCCTTCTTGAACGCCTTCGAAAAGCCGAAGGCATCCTGGTAGCCAACTTCAAGCGCCACCTGTTCCAGCGTCTGCGCACCATCCACCAAGAGGCGCATCGCCCGCTGCAGGCGTACCGTGCGCAGATACGAGAGCGGCGTGTCGCCCATGGACTCGCGAAAGCGCTCAGCGAGTACACTGCGTGAAAGTCCCACTGCACGGGCAAGTGCGTCGAGCGTCCAGTCGCGTGCGAACTCCTGATGCAGGAGCATGACCGCCTGTCGCACATGCGGTTCGCGAATGGCCTGACTCCAACCGCAGCCTTCGCCACCGCGCGTTTCGACGAGCACACGCAGCAATTGCGTGAAGAGCACGTCGAGCAATCCATGCATCACCGTTTCGCGGCCGAGTCCATCGCGACGCGCCTCATCGGCGAGCATGGCCACGGTGAGTTGCACCGGTCCGAGCGAGAGCGCGCGCTCGGCGCGCATCACGAACCATGCAGGAAGCTCATTGAAGAACGGATGCACCGGCGCGTTCCACAGCTGATACGCCCCGCTGACGACGGATACGCTCGCGCCATCTCCACCGTGCGCGCGCCAATCGGGCGCGAGCATGATGTCGTCGATCGGCAAACTCGCGATCCGCGGTGATTCGCTCAATGTGTGCACACAGCCACGGGCCATGATGGCGATATCACCGGCGTTCAACTCGAGCGGTGATGGCTCGCCGGGCGCGTGGATGTACAGCGTGCCGCTCACGACCACGTGAAAGCCCACACTGCGGTCACAGGGAAAGCGGAGCCCGCGTCCAACCGGTAGCTGATGGAGGTCGAGAAGCCGGCGCCGAAGGCCGGATTCCCGGAAGAGGTCGGTGAGGACGTCCATGTCTGAGTATACGCAGATCAGGACGACAAGACAACAAATTAGGATTTTAAGCCATTTAGCGTCCTATCCGGCACCAATAACATCCACTCCGTTCGAGGTCGGGGTTCGGCCTCGCGTCTCTCTCAAACCGGAGTTTCCCATGTCGACGTTCTTGGTGGTGGGTGCCAGCGGCACCGTAGCGAGCGAAGTGTCCAGGCTGCTCGAGTCGGCCGGCCATCAGGTGCGTCGGGGCACGAGCCGCACGCCGGAAGCGGGGCAGGTGCAGATCGATCTGGTGAGCGGACAGGGAATCGACGCAGCGGTGCGCGGCGCCGACGCGGTCTTCGCCTTTGCGCCGCCGGGCTACACGAATCAGGATGCGCTGCTCGCGCCACTCTTTGCGGCGGCCAAGCAGGCCAATGTGCGCAAGGTGGTGATGATGTCCGCAATGGGTGCCAATGCCAGCGACGAAGCGCCCATGCGCAAAGCCGAACTCGCGCTCGAAGATTCCGGACTCGCGTGGAACGTGATCCGCCCGAACTGGTTCATGCAGAACTTCCACACCTTCTGGCTGCATGGCATCACGAACCACAACGCGATTCAACTGCCCGTCGGCACGGCGCGCACGAGCTTCATCGACGCACGCGACATTGCCTCAGTGGCCGCGTCGCTGTTGCTGCGCTCGGATCTCGACAATCAGGCGTTCGACCTGACGGGCACCGAACAGCTGGATCACAGCGAAATCGCAGCGCTGTTGTCGAGCGAGTTGGGGCGCACAATTCGCTACGAAGAGATCACGCCCGACGCGCTGCGTGGCGGTTTGCTCGCTGCCGGAGTGCCGGCGGACTACACCGAATTTCTGCTGATGATTCTGTCGTATCTCAAGGCGGGTTACGCCGAGCGCACGACCGATGCGGTGGCAGCCATCACCGGTCGCGCCCCACGAACGTTTGCTGAATACGCGCGCGACTTCCGCACGGCGTACCCGGAGCCAGCGGGGGTCTGACGCGGCTGGATCGCTCTTGAGGTATCGAGTGGATAGGACGTGGAGGGGGAAGATGTCGAGGTCAGTGCGCCGCTCAACCTTCCGCCTCCAAGTCCTCCCCCCTCGATGCCTTTCACGCCGAAGCCGGACGAATCACAAGGCCATCACGGTTTGAGGTTCTGCTCGAGATCCGCCGCGATGTACGCCATCACCGCCATCGCCGCCACACAGCGCTGTACTTCTTTCGGATCGAGCTTGTCGGGCGTATCCGCGTCGGTGTGATGGAACCAGAAGTAGCGTGAGCCATCGACTTCGAGGCCCATGCCGGCAACACCGGTTGCCATGATCGGACCGATGTCGGCACCACCGCCGCTCGGTCCGATCTTGTTCGCGCCAATCGGTGCGAGCAATGAACCAATCGCCTCGACGACTTTGCGCGATTCCGCGTTGCCCGTGAAGCCAAAGCCGAGCGGTGCGAAGACACCGCCGTCGCTTTCGATCGCGAGTTGATGCACTTCCTTCTGATGCGCATCGCGATACGCCTGACCACCCTTGCCGCCGTTCTCTTCGTTGGTCCAACCCACCGCGCGAATCGTGCGGCGCGGTGTGAGTCCGAGCTTCTTGAGCAGGCGGATTGCTTCCCACGCGACGACGACGCCACCGGCATCATCCATCGCGCCCTGGCCGACATCCCATGAGTCGATGTGACCACCCATCACGACGATTTCATTGGGCTTCTCGCTGCCGACGAGCTCGCCCATGACGTTGTGGCTCTGCGCATCGGGGAGCGTCTTCGCACTCATCTTGAGGGTGACCACGACCTTCTGTCCGCGCGCGATCATGCGACGCATCATCATTGCATCTTCAGCAGTCACACCGGCGTGCGGAATCTTTCTAACGGTGGAGTCGTAGCTCATGTTGCCGGTGTGTGGCGTGCGCATGCTGTAGGGGCCCGCCGCGCGTGCGAGACTTGCCACCGCACCAACCTTCGCCGCGGCAATCGCACCGGTGCGACGAAACGCACCGTTGTAGCCGTAGTCGCGCCACTCGGCGTCGTACAACACGATCTTCCCCTTTGCTTCAGCGGCGCGCTGCGTGAGCTCCTCGAAGCTCGCGACGACCATGACCTCGGCCGTGATACCGGCCGGTGGCGTGGCGATGCTGCCACCCAATCCCAACATCGGCAGCAACTGCTTGCGCGGCGACATCAGCGTGAGTGATTCCGCGCCACGGACCCAGTGCGGCACCATCGCCTTCTCCTTGCGCACATTGGCAAGTCCGTCGGCCTTCATGCGCGTGACAGTCCAATCGATCGCCTGCTCGAGTGCCACCGATCCGCTCAAGCGGTGACCGAATGTATCGGTCAACTCGGCGATGCGGTTCCACGCCGCGGCACTGTCGGCCTGGGCCGCGGCGATGATGCGATTGGCGACGTCGCGGTACTTCGCGGGGATCGCGTCGGCAGACTGCGCGCGAGCAATCGATGGCAAGCCGGTCAGTAGTGCGCAGACCGTACGACGAAGAGCGGGTGACATGGCAGGCAATCGAGGGGACTTGAAGGGCACCGATGATTTTGTGCACGAGGTGTGGTCCAAAGCTACGTCACCACCACTTCAGCCGGAGCCACCCATGACCGCCATTCCCATGTATTCGCCGTCGTATCCCGCACTCAACCCATCGCGCGCTGCGCTCTGGACCGGTCGCGTTCTTTTCGCGATTGCGGTTCTGTTCCTGCTCTTCGATCTGTCGATGAAATTCATGCAGACGCCGGAGGCCGTCGCAGGTACCGCAGCGCTTGGATGGCCGATTGGCGCGATCAAGCCGCTTGGTGTGATTCAGGCCGCGTGCATGTTGTTGCTGCTCATTCCGCGCACCGCGCCGATCGGCGCCATGCTGATGACGGCCTACCTCGGCGGCGCCGTCGCGACGCATGTGCGCGTTCAGAACCCGCTGTTTTCACACATTCTCTTTCCGGTGTACGTCGCCGTACTCATTTGGTTGCCGCTCTACCTGCGCGACCCGCGCGTTCGTGGTGTGTTGCGCGCGGGTCGTTCGTGGTGGCAGGCGCCCGAGTAAACGCGCTACGCCGTTACCGCTTCGCCGTAACGCGACCGGCCTGAATCATCGGGATGGTCTGCTCCACGGTGCCCGAGAGCAACAGACCGAGATAGCCCTTCTCGATACGATCGGTCATCGTGGTGGCGTTTGCCGTCATCATGCTGGGCATTCCCCTGGCGGCGCCAGCGTCGCGGACCTTCTTGCACGCGGCTTCGGCGCCGGCTCGATCACCGCCCATGTCCTGGGTGAGGCTGCCGATTCCGCATGAGAGCAAGCTGTAACCCGGCACAGCCGCGATCGCGTCCATCTCGGCGATCGCGCCTTTGTCTTCGACCATCAGCATGGCGACGACGGTGCCCTTGGGATTGGCCTTGGACCAGATATTGGCCTTGGCGTCCTTGAAAAAGCTCATGACATGCTGGGCTTCGGTCACACTGCGGACGTGCGGTACGACCACGCCGTCCGCACCAAGACCGAGTACTTCCTTGATGCGCGTCTTGGTGAGCTCTTCGCCAGCTGCTTCGATGGTGGGGATGCGCACGAGCAGCGTGGGTCTCTGCTTCGCGCTGCTGGACCTGAGGCCAGCGACCATTTCCTTCACCGAATTCGCATCGTAGGCGCCTTCAAGATTGAGAAACAGGTAATCGAGCAGCGGCTGTTCCGCGAGCGCCCTGGCGCCGGCGGCGGTGTAGAGCGGCGGCAGTCGCTTCCCGTCAGCATCGGTGGCGTTCGCCGGGCGCTCACTTGGCACAAAGATGCCGAACGCGGCGCGATTGGCCTTCCAGAGGTCGAGCGCGGTGTGCTGTGCAGACAGCGACAGTACCGGCATGACAAGCGACGCGGCGACAGCGGCCGCGCGAACAAAGAGCGGGGAGGGCATGGACTCGGGGCGGGAGGTGAAACGAGCGCGTACTTTAGGATATGCTCGTGAACATCATCACGTTGAGAGCTCCGTGCCCCGCGGCATGACCTTGGGTCGCACCAGTGCCCTGGTCGTCGCTGTGTTGGCGGCGCTCGCCGCTTGCGGCGGTGCCGAGTCCAGGAACACGTCGGCGCGCGCGGCGGCGACGGTCGATTCGACAGCCGCGGCGCCCACCATTCCGCCGCCGCAGGCGTCGCCAGTCAAAAGCCCCGATCGCTTTCGCGTCCAGTTCGTTACCAGTCGCGGCACCTTCACGGTGGATGTCACGCGTGCGCTCGCACCGCGCGGCGCCGATCGATTCTACGAACTGGTCACGAATCGTTTCTACGAGCAGACGCGCTTCTATCGTGTCGTACCGGGATTCATCACGCAGTGGGGGATTCACGGCGACACGGCGGTGAGTGCGAAGTGGCAGGACGCGACGATCGCTGACGATCCACCACGTACGCCGAATGTGCGCGGTACCGTTTCATTCGCTGCCAACGGCAAGAACTCGCGCGCGACAGAAATCTTCGTCGCCACCGGAGACAATCGCGCGACGCTCGACAAGCAGAACTTTGCGCCGTTCGGCAACGTGATTGACGGCATGGACGTCGTCGAAAAGATCAGTGCGGAATACGGTGAAGAGCCCAATCACGCGAAGATCGTGCGTCAGGGGAACAGCTATCTCGGACGATGGTTTCCGGCGCTGGACTACGTGAAACACGTGGTGCTCATGAAGACGGAGCCCTGATGGCCTATCTCTGGTTCAAATCGTTTCACATCGTCTTCATCGTCAGCTGGATGGCGGGGCTGTTCTACCTCGTCCGTCTCTTTGTGTATCACGCCGACGCCAATCGCGACAACGACGCGCGCAAGAGTGTGCTCGCACCGCAGTTCGCCTTGATGGAGCGGCGACTGTATGGCGTGATCACCACGCCGGCGATGGTGTTGAGCTGGATCACCGGCGCGTCCATGGTCTACCAGCAACCCGGGCTGCTGAGTGAGCCATGGTTTCGCGCAAAGTTGGCGCTGGTGTTGCTGCTCAGCGCGTATCATGGTCTCTGCAAGCGCGTGATGCGCGAACTCGCGACCGGCGCGACGTCGCGCACCGGCGAGTTCTTTCGCGTGGCGAATGAGGGCCCGACGCTCGTGCTCGTGTTGGTGAGCGTTTTGGTGATCTTCAAAGGGGCCGCCAACCTCAGCCAGGTCGGTTGGACCGCCGCGGGTGTGTTCGCGGCGATCTACCTCGGCTTCAAGGCCTACGCGGGCTATCGTCGCACGAACCCGGAGCACTAGCCCGATCGCGCGACGGTGCTTCTGCTCGCCTCTACTCGCCCGTTTCGACGGGCGTGTCGGACTGACTGCCCCACTCAGTCCAGCTGCCGTCGTACACGGCAAACTGCGACGCGCCGGCCACCACCATGCCAAGTGCAACGGCGCAGGCCGTGATTCCGCTTCCGCACGACGCGACGATGGGCGCGGTCAGATCGAGACCGGCCGCAGCGAATTGCGTGCGCAAGTCTTCCCGGGACTTGAGCGTGCCATCGGCGTTCACCATCGTCGCGTAATGCACATTGCGTGCGCCAGGAATATGGCCGCCGCGCACACCAGCGCGCGGCTCCGGCTCGATGGCCTGGAAGCGACCGGGTGAACGCGCATCAGCGACCTGTTCGGCGCGACTCGCCACGTTCGCTTGCATCGCCTGCTTGTCACGCCACGCCGAGGTATCGAGCGTCGGCGTGAAGGTCGCAGCGACCGGTGAGACGGCGTCGCTGCTGACTGCGCGGCCTTCCGCCTGCCACTTGGTGAGACCACCATCGAGCACCGCGACTCGGGCGTGACCCATCGTCCGCAACATGTACCACAGGCGCGGCGCGCTGTAGTTCTGTGCACTGGTGTCGTAGACGATGATCGCGTGCTCGCTGCCAAGTCCCAACGCACCGACTCGCTTTGCGAACTCGTCTGGTGAGAGCAGCGTGTGCGGCGATGGAGCCGCTTCGTCGCTCAACGCATCGATGTCGGCAAAGACGGCGCCGGGTATATGCGCCGCGTCATACTCCGCACGACCGCTACGGTTCGCGGAAGCCATGTGCCAGCTGGCGTCTACAACGCGCAGCGCGGGGTCGCCCAAATTCGCGGCGAGCCATTCGGTCGAAACGATGGGAGTCGGAAGGTCGAGGGTCATGTTCCCATTCAATGCGCCGAACGGTG
Organism: uncultured Gemmatimonadaceae bacterium; assembly: GCA_966112585.1. Lineage (GTDB taxonomy): Bacteria > Gemmatimonadota > Gemmatimonadetes > Gemmatimonadales > Gemmatimonadaceae > Gemmatimonas. Next base: position 17,582 of record CBHWDN010000006.1, on the reverse strand, counting down.
TGGACACAAGGTCGCCGTTGGGGATTGCTGGGCTCGTTGGCGGCTTGTTCATTGCGGAGCATGAATTCCGAGCGGCTCGCCCCCAAACGCGTCGTCATGCTTGGCGCCACCGGTACGATCGGTCGCGCCACCGTACGTGCGTTGGTGCGACACGGTCATGCGGTGAAGTGCCTGGTGCGTCCGGGGACGCCGCCATCGGCGGTGCCGGTGGGTGTCGAGATCCTCGAGTGCAACGTGTCCGATCCGTTGTCGATCCGTGAGGCGCTCGGGAGCGATCGTTTCGATGCGATGGTGAGCTGCATGGCCTCGCGTACGGGCGTCGCCAGTGATGCGTGGGCCGTGGATCATCAGGCGCATCTGCATCTGCTCGATGCGGCGAAGGGACATGGCGCGACCCAGTTCGTGCTGTTGTCGGCGATCTGCGTGCAGAAGCCCAGGCTTGCCTTTCAGCACGCCAAGCTGGCCTTCGAGAAAGAGCTGATCGGATCGGGGCTCACCTGGTCGATCGTGCGCCCTACGGCGTACTTCAAATCGCTTTCGGGTCAAATCGAACGGGTGCGTCGGGGGAAGGCATTTCTGCTCTTCGGCGATGGCGCGAAGACGGCGTGCAAACCCATCAGCGACGACGATTGCGCGGAGTACATCGCGAGCTGCTTGCGCGACGCCGATCGTTGGAATCGCGTACTGCCGATCGGTGGGCCGGGGATGGCCATTACGCCCCGCGAACAGGGGAAGCTGTTGTTCAAGATCGCAGGCAAGCCGGCGCGATTTACATCGGTGCCGCTATTTCTGCTCGACGTGATTGCTGGTGCGCTTTCGGCGCTAAGCGTCGTGATTCCTCCGCTGCGCGAGAAGGCGGAGTACGCGAAGATCGGTCGCTACTACGCGTCGGAGAGCATGCTGGTGTGGGATGCTGAGCGGAGTCGCTACGACGCGGCGGCTACGCCGTCGTTCGGCACGGAGACGCTTGCCGATCACTACCGCGCAAAGCTGAAATGACGGGGCGCGCGGGATCGACATCACTGGCCTCGCAGCTACAACAACAGCCGCATCAGCAACAGCAACAATAACAGCAACGGCAACGGCAATAGCCGCGGATTACACGGATTTACACGGATCAAACGCGAATACTTGGAGTCGCGAAATCCTCATGGGACGAACAGGTCGATCCGTGTATTCCGTGCAATCCGTGGCCAAAAAAAGTGTCCGTACAATCCGTGGCCAAAAGGCCGTACACGTAATCCGCTGTCGTGTCGATCAGACGCGACTGAGTGAACTCACTGACCTATCGGACGGGGCGGTGCCACGAAGCGCTTCGATGCATGTTCGTACGAATGCGCGAGCGCGAGAATCCTGGCATCACTACCAGGCAGGCCCACGAAACTGAGATTGCCGGCTGGCATACCGTCGGTGCCGTAGCCGGCGGGGACGCTCACTTCGGGTAAGCCGAGCCAGTTGCCGAAGCCCAACGCCGTGCGCACGTCAGGCCATCCGGCCTGCGTCACCCACGCGCCGAAGGGCATTGTGGGGTAAACCAGCGCGTCGAGTTTCTGCGAAGCAAACGTTTCAGCGAGTTGTGCGACCACGCGTTCCCGTGCGCGCAGAAAGCTGAGCGACGCAGGATCACGCTCGTACGGTTGCGTGGTGAGTGCGAGCATCGCGTCGATGTCGGCGGGCAACACATCGTAGTACGACCGATACGATGCCAGGCCGCGTGTGATCGCGTCTTTGGTATCGAACGGATGCGTCGCGTCGCCGTGTCGCTGCAAGTAGCGCAGCAGCGCGTTCGCGGTGGCCGACGGACTGTTCGCGTTGGGCGCGACGTCTTTGTTCTCGAGTGCGGCAGCCGCGAACAGTTCGCGGAAGTTCACGCGCGTGACCTTCGGTGCGCACGATTCCACCACGGCACCGGCCGATTGGCAATCGGTGATGGCGCGATCGAAGATCGCCTGACACTCGATGCTCATCTGCGCGCGCGGCACGTGTGCTTCGACAAGTCCGAGCCGCGCCCCGGTGAGTGCATCGTCGCGCAGCGCGCCAAGGGTACCGCGACGATACGCGCCCTTGAGCACGAGCGCGTCGGCGGTGTCAGGCCCCGCGATGGCGTCGAGCATCAATGCGGCGTCGGCCACAGTGCGCGCGAGCGGGCCGTGCGTGTCGAGCACGGGCCAGGTGGGAATCACGCCCGTGCGTGGGACCAGTCCGAAGGTTGGCTTCATCCCCACGACGCCGGTGCACTGCGCCGGGATACGATTCGAGCCGCCGTCGTCGGTACCGAGTGCGGCGAATGCGAGACCGCAGGCGACGCTCACGGCACTTCCCGCGCTCGAACCGCCCGGCGTGCGCGTACCGGTGCGATCGTGCGGATTTCGCACCTGGCCGCTCAGCGTGCTTGTGCCCACGCCGCGATAGGCAAAGTCATCGGCGACCGTCTTGCCGAGAATGACGGCGCCCGCGCCCCGCAGTCGCGCGACTTCCACGGAGTCGATGAGCGCCGGTTCGGGAAAGAGCTGCGACCACTCGAGGTTCGACGCCGTGGTGGGCAATCCCTTCACATCGTAGATCGCCTTCGCAAAGAGTGGGACACCATCGAGCGGACCACGCAGCGACTTCGCCTTGAGTCGCGCATCAGACGCGCGCGCATCGGCGAGTGCCGTTGGCGAAAAGAGATCAACCGCGTGCAGCGTGGCACTCCATGCGCGTGCGCGATCGATCGCCGCTTTCGTGACTTCGGCAGCACTCCAGGTTCCGGCCAGGCGTCCCGCTTGGTAGGTCGCGATCGAGCCAGCGAGTGGATCGTCGGCAATCGGGCCATGTTCGCCGACGATCACCGCCGACCAATCCACCAACGGCGCCGCGAAGAGCGCACCCAGGTGCCGAAGAGCGTCACGTCGCGACTGAGCCATGGCGTGTGTAGCGGACGTCAGTAACGCTGGAACAGTTTCTGGATCTCGCGCGCGTCCCTGGTGCGCGTCAACGCCACCATGAGCAGAATGCGCGCCTTGGCCGGCGTGAGGTGTTGCACCGTAATCGTTGGCGCCATCGGCGCGGCGTTGGATGCTCCACGCCGCGTCGTGTCGGTCGGGGCACTGCTGTCACGCGCAGCTGGCGGCGTTGGCGGACCACCGTTACCGACCGCCGTCATATTGTCGCCGTACGCGAAGATCGTGGCGATCACCACGCCATCGCGCCGCAACTGTGAATACACGGCTGCTTCCTGCGGAGTGAAGCCATTGCTCGCGACGGCCACGCCGTCGGGCTTCTTCGCGAACGTCGGTCCCGTGCCACCGGGATACGAGTACGCGAGTTCCACCGTAGGGAGCGAATCGACCTTCGACATGTCGAACTCACTCGCCGCACCGTGCACTCGCACCGGCGCGAACATGATCTCGACACTCGAGTTGTTCACGACGCCAAGCATTCCCATCTCACCGCCGGAAAAGCCACCGGTGCGCTGATACATCTTGCGCGACTCGCGCGCCGACAGAATGCGGTCGTCCATCACGACCATCACTCCCTTTCCGGTCGCTTCGGGCGTCACGACGGTGCGGACGGCGCTCAACAGGTTGATGGGACCATCGGGGCTGATGCCCGTTGCCGGCCGCTGTGCACCAACCACCACCACCGGCTTGTCGGAGCGCACCGTGAGATACAGAAAGAACGACGTCTCTTCGAGGCGATCGGTACCGTGCGTGACCACCACGCCGGCGAGATCCTTTCGCTCCCTGAGCACGGTGTTGATGCGCTTGGACAAGGCGAGCCATTGCGCCGGTGTGATCGCGGTGCTCGCGACATTCGAGAACTGCTCCGTCTCGATATCGGCGAAGCGTGAGAGCTCGGGCACCGACGACACCAATTGTTCGGCGGTGAGGCTCCCGGCTCGATAGGCGCCAAGTGTGCCCGGCGCCTGCTGCGCGCCGGCGATTGTACCGCCGGTGGCGATGATCAGCACCTTGGGCTTCGGTCCAGTGGCCGCAGCGGCTTGCTGCGCGCTCAGGACGGAAGCACCGACGACGGATACGGACACGAGCAGCGTCAGGCAGGTGGCGGCCGACGCGAGACGCAGGCGCAAAAGGCTCACAAACACTCCAAGAACGGCGGGGACGAGAGGCGGGACCGATCAGGGCGTGGCCGCTGCCTGGCCTGCAGAAGCTACTTCTGCTCGCCGTCGGGCGTCCACAAGCTGCCATACAACACCGGTCCGCAGGACTGACAGATGCTGTGGCTGAATTGGGCTTCTGAGTGACGCGTGACCCAGGTCTCCACCGCCTGCCAATACCCGTGGTCGTCACGAACGCGCTTGCAATTCGAACAGATCGGGATGAGCCCGGAGAGCGTGCGCACCTCGGTCATCGCGGCGCGCAGGTCGTCGTTGAGTCGCGCCAGTTCGCCGTTCGCCGTGGCGAGGTCGGCCGAGCGCTTGCGCTCCGCGCGGCTCGCGCGTACCAGCAACGTCACCAGGGTACTGACGATGGCCAGCACGGCCAGCACCCCAAACACCACGACACGCTGGCGCGAAATCGTGAGCAGCTGTGCGCGCTGCTGTACCTGCAGCTGCGCGTTGTCGCGGCGGGCCGCTTCCACTTCGAGCTCCGCTTCGCGCGCGGCAACACGCTGCGCCGCATCCTGATCGAACACCGTATCGCGCAGCGCCTGATAGCGCTGCAGAAGGGCCAGCGCCGCCGCAGTTCGCCCGTTCGCCTCCTCGGCATCGGCCAGATGTCGCAACGCGTCGAGCGTGATGACACGCTGCCCGACCGATTCCGCCAACTTGAGCGACGCGGTGAATTGCTGTGTGGCCAGCGGCAACTCACCCATCGCACGCGCGCACTCACCGAGTTGGAGCAGCGAAAGCGCCTGACCGCGCACACTGCCTCGGGCCACCGCGCTTGCGTACGCGGAGTCGAGCACGACACGCGCTGCCGTGTGCTGACCACGTCGCAAGAGCAGCGCGCCACGCGCGGCGAGCGTCACGCCGACCATGTCCATCGAGTCGGCGCGTGAGAGCATCCCACCGGGCAAGTTGTATGCGGCGACTGATCGCGTGATGGACTCCGCCGCACTGTCGAACTCACCGGCGTCAATCTCGACCAACGCGAGACTGTTGTACGCATACCCGAGCGCGGCGGCCGCATCTTTCGCGCCTTCGGCGGTAGCCACCGCCTCGCGGAGTTTGATGCGCGCGCGCGGAATCTGCCCCCAGTCCTGATAGGTCTTGCCGATATTCGTGAGCGTGCGCGCGAGTCCCAGTGTGTCATGCAGCTCGCGCCGCAGGGCCTGCGATTCGGTGAAGGCCTGAATGGCCGGCTCGTACAAGCCGTTCTGATAGTACGCCGCGCCAAGCCCGTTGAGCACGCGCGCGTACTCCACGCGATCGCCCTGCTTTTCGCGCAGCTCGCTGGCGACCAGCAGATGCGCGACCGCGCTATCCTGACGACTGTGACTCCAAAACAAGAGTCCGAGACGATACTCGCCGAGCGCGAGTCCCAGGCTATCACGCTCCCGGCGCGCCGCGGCGATCGCTTCGCGATAACGCGTCTCGGCGAGCGCGGTCTGCCCGGAGCGTTCGACCTGATACGCCGCGAGGACAGACCGTTCGATCGGTGTCGTGTCGCGCTGCGCCAGCGGTACGCCCGCGCGTGCACTCGACTGCGCCTCCGCGACGGTCGCCAGCGCCGTCACAGCCAAGGCCACGATGCCGGTAACGATGCCCTGCTTCCTGCTCCTACCGGTCACCACTGATGCCCCGGGCTGCTATCTTTCACGACTTCACCCGGACCCGCATCGGCCTCGAGCATTCCGTGCCCAACATACTTCAGCATCTCCCTGTCGGCGAGAAGGTCGGCATCGCTTTTTCTGGCGGCTTGGACACCAGCGCCGCGTTGCATTGGATGCGCGCCAAAGGCGCAGTTCCATATGCGTATACCGCCAATCTCGGCCAGCCGGACGAGTCGAACTACGACGACATCCCCAAGAAGGCGATGGCGTACGGCGCCGAGCAGGCGCGTCTGATTGAATGCCGCGAGCAGCTCGTGGCCGAAGGGCTCGCTGCGCTGCAGTGCGGTGCGTTTCATATCAGCACTGCGGGACAGACGTACTTCAATACGACGCCGCTTGGCCGCGCCGTGACCGGCACGATGCTGGTCGCCGCGATGCGCGAAGATGGCGTCGATATCTGGGGTGACGGCAGCACGTTCAAGGGGAACGATATCGAGCGATTCTATCGGTACGGTCTCCTGACGAATCCGAATCTGCGTGTCTACAAGCCGTGGCTCGATCAGCATTTCATCGACGAGTTGGGCGGTCGCACGGAGATGGCCGAGTATCTCATCAAGAGTGGCTTCGAATACAAGATGTCGGTGGAGAAAGCGTATTCCACTGACTCGAATATTCTTGGCGCGACGCATGAGGCAAAGGATCTCGAGTTCCTCAATAAGGGCATGCACATCGTCCAGCCGATCATGGGCGTCGCCTTCTGGAAGGATGACGTTCCGGTCGCTCGGGAGACGGTGACGATTCGCTTCGAAGAAGGCTATCCGGTTGCGATCAATGGACAGGAATTTGGCAGTGCGCTCGATCTGTTTACGGAAGCCAACGTGATTGGCGGACGTCACGGGCTCGGCATGACGGACCAGATCGAGAATCGCATTATCGAAGCCAAGAGCCGTGGCATCTACGAAGCGCCGGGTCTTGCGCTGCTTTTCATCGCGTACGAACGCCTCGTCACCGGCATTCATAACGAAGACACGATCGAGCAGTACCGCATCAACGGACGCAAGCTCGGCCGGTTGCTTTATCAGGGGCGCTGGCTCGACCCGCAGAGCTTGATGCTGCGCGAAAGCGCGCAGCGCTGGGTTGCGCGCGCGGTGACGGGCGAAGTCACGATCGAACTGCGTCGCGGCAACGACTACTCGGTCATGGATACGTCGAGCCCGAACCTGACGTACAAGCCCGAGCGTCTGACGATGGAGAAGGGACAGGAGTTCTTCACGCCGCTCGATCGCATCGGTCAGCTCACGATGCGCAACCTCGACATCATCGATACGCGCGAAAAGCTCGCGGTGTACTCGGCGACGGGACTGCTGCGCAGCAGCGCCACGAATGGGGTGCCACAGCTCAAGAGCGGCGAGTAACTCAACTCCGTACTCACATACTCGAACCCCGAACTCAGAGACTGATCAGTCACTGGGTTCGGGGTTCGAGTTTGTGGGTTTCGTGTTTGCCTACGCCGCCATGTACGCGACCACCGCCCCTTCCGCGTCCTGCACGATCATGATCTTTCCGTAAGGCGACGGGATCGGACCCTGCAGGACTTTGCCGCCGTGCTTCTTCCAGATGGCGTTGGCGTCGTCGAGGTTCTCGACGGCGAAGTAGGCGAGCCAATGCGGTGGTACGTCACCGAACGATGCGTCCATATGCATCACGCCCGCGACGGCGGCGTTGTCGCTTGGCTGGTGCAGCGTCCAGTAGACGTGGGCCCCTTCCATTTTGTGGGCGGTCAGGCCGAAGACCTTTTCATAGAAGGCCGCGTTCTCCATGTCGCGTGACGCGGCCTCGGCCCAGCACATGGAGCCGTGTTCGCCTTCCAGGCGCGCGCCGGGGAAGGGGCCGGCTTGCCAGAGGCCGAAATGCGCGCCGCCCTTATCGGTGGCGATGGCCATGCGACCGGAGCCGGGTACGTCCATGGGCGGTACGACGACCTGCCCGCCATTTGCCGAAATCGCCGAGGCCGTGGCGTCGACGTCGGCGACCCCCATGTAAACGGTCCAGGCGCTGGGCATCCCGTCGCTGCCCGGCATCTTGGGCATAATGGCCGCGACCGGCTCACCATTCCGGAAGGCCATGTTGTAGTGGCCGAACGCCTCTCCGCTGTCCTGGAACGTCCAGCCGAATAGTTCGCCATATAACGCTTTGGCTGCGTCGAGATTGCCGGTGGAGAAATCGAACCAGACCGGACGGTTGACCAGCGTTTCGGTGATCGCAGGCATGATCGGAATGGAATGGAGGGTGGCTGCCGGTCGCGTTACGAGGGCCGCGTGACGCAGGGCGCGTGATGTTGACGGACTTCGGATCTATCGCGCACGTGCGGGGGTCGCAAGAATTCTGTCGGGCTAATACGCGCCTGTGACTGGGCGTCCCGTCAATCTGCACTTCCCCGAACACCCCTCGTTGGTTTCCCACCCATACCGGAGTCTCACCATGCAGTCAGTCGTGAAACGCGCAGCGTTTGCGCTCGCGTTCGTCGTTCCAGTGATGCTGCACGCGCAAGAAGAGAAAGTCACCGCCGTCAAAGGCGGCATTCAGGTGAAGGGATGGATGGGCACGGTCGACGCGAACGAAGCGAAGGCCGGCATGACGGTCGACAGCACGAAGATGGTGTCGATGGGCAAGGACATGCACGCGACGACGGGTCCGGCGACGACCTACTGGAATTCGTCGATGGCCGCGAAGGGCAATTACACGGTGAAGGCGACGTTCACCGAGCGTGAGTACATGGGCCTCAACGGCCATCCGCATCCGTACGGCATCGTGATCGGCGGCAACGACATGGGTACCGAAAACGCGACGTATCTCTATTGCGCCGCGTACGGCAACGGCACGTTCATCGTGCGTGGCTTTGGTCCGGCCGCATTTCAGGTGAATGGCCGTCGTGGCGAAGCGAACGACGCGGTGAACAAGGCGGCCGAGAAGGGCAAGCCGGTCACGCAGGAAATCGCGATGAGCGTGAAGGGTGACAAGGTCACGTGCAGCATCAACGGCAAGGAAGTCGGCAGCTATGCAAAGGCCGACATCGTTGGCGCTGGTAAGCTCAAGAGCACCGATGGTATCGTGGGCTTCCGCATGGGTCACAACACGGATGCACACGTCGCCGGCTTCTCGGTCACGAAGAACTGATTCACGGCTGATTCAGAGCTGATCACGATGCGCATTGCCGTCGTTGGTGCGGGCGCCGTTGGTGGTTTACTTGGCGCCCGCCTGCAGCAGGCGGGTCACGACGTGTCGTTCGTGGCCCGCGGGAAGACGTGTGCGCATTTGCGCGAACACGGTCTCGTCATCGACAGTGTGGATGGCAACGTGCGGTTGCCGTCGATCACCGTCACCGATGATCCATCAACGATTGGTGTCGTCGATCTGGTGATTGTGGCGGTGAAGGCGACGCAGGTGGCGGCGGTCGCGACGTCGTTGCGTCCGTTGATCGGCGAACACACCGCGGTAATCCCGATGCAAAACGGCGTCGAAGCCGGTGTGCATCTCGCCGCGGCGCTTGGATCGGGGCATGTCCTCGAGGGTGTGGCCCGCGTGATCGCCGCGCTGGCTGGTCCCGGGCACGTGTCGCACACGGCCGTGACCCCGGTGATCGAGTTCGGCCCCCGGGCCGGAAACCCGCTGGACGCGGCCGTCGCGGCCCAACTTTCGGCCATCGATGCTGCGTTTACCGGGGCTGGACTGGTGTCGATCCAGCCGGCCGACATGGCGATTGCGAGCTGGGAGAAGTTCCTGTTCATCGAGCCGATGGGCGTGGTCAGTGCCGCGTCTCGCCAGTCGTTCGGTACCGTACGATCGCTGCCAGAGCTGCGCTCGCTTACCGATTCGGCCCTCGAAGAGTTGATCGAAGTGGGGCGGAGCGTGGGCGTGGCATGGCCGGACGATGCCAAAGCTCGAACCTGGGAGCGATACGACAGTTTGCCAGCCGACAGTACCACCTCGCTGGCACGCGATCTCATGGCTGGCCGACCCTCAGAATTCGATGCCCAGACCGGCGCCATCGTGCGTCTGGCGAAGGCGCACGGGGTGTCGGTACCGGTCCATCGCGCGCTTCACGCCATCCTTTTGGCCGGCGCCACGAACGCGGACTGAGCACCGTTTTCCACACGCCGCTGTGGATACAGATCACATCAACGAGGCGCTGCAACCGACGGGTCTGTAATCGGTTGCAGCGCCTTTTGACCTTCGTACGTAGATTGTATTGAGTCTCACGCCGGCACGCGGAACGACCCGCTGGATGAGCTCACAGACTATTCCCTGACCGGCCTCCCTACCTGCCGGAAAAGGGGCGCGGTTGTCTGCCGCGCGCAGCGCATCAGTGGATCGCAGTTCGACGTCGCACTGTTCCGTAGCTCCCACCCGCGCACCATCCCGTGGAGTAGCAGGCATGAAGGTTCTGCTCGCGTGGTCCGGTATCACCGCCACTGTGACGATGCTGATGTCATCGTCACCGGTGATCGGACATTCTCCTGCGACACCGCCGAAGTCGGCGAGTGATCGCATTCCGCTTCCGACGTTTCTCGCGTCGCCGATCACGCCATCGGCCGACAAGGTCGCGCCAGGCCACACGCGCTATGGATCGCGCGTGAAGTACGGCACCCGAGGCATCGCGATCGCCGCACTCGATTCGACGATCAGTCGATATTGCGGTTCGTGCCACAATCCCAGCATGAAGCGTGGCAATCTCAGCTTGCGCGGCTATGGGATTGATTCGAGTGCAAAGCATCTCGATGTGGCCGAAAAGATGATTCGCAAGCTGCGCGCAGACATGATGCCGCCGCCGGGCTCCAAGCGCCCGGGTGGCGACACGCTGCTCGCGCTCGTGGAGACGCTCGAGAACACGGTCGATGCGCTGCCCACGAATCCGGGGACGCGTACCTTCCAGCGTCTCAATCGCGCGGAGTACCAGCGCGTGATCAAGGATCTGTTCGGGCTCGACGTCGATGCCGGCAACTGGCTGCCGCTCGACCAGAAGAGTGCGAACTTCGACAACGTCTCGGATGTGCAGGCGCTCTCGCCGACGCTCCTCGAAGGTTACCTCAATGCGGCGGCGGCAGTCGTTCGCATGGGCCTCGGAGATCGCAAGGCGGTCGATGTCGTCTCCACCTACAAGCCGTCGATCTTCGTCTCGCAGCATCCGTGGGATCATGTCGAAGGCACGCCGTACGGCACGCGCGGCGGCATGGTGGTCAAGCACATCTTCCCGGCCGACGGTGTCTACGAATTCCGCGTGAACGTTGGTGGTGGTATCGGTCGTCCGGTTGAAGACGTCGACCTCTCTATCGATGGCAAGCGCGTCGCGCTCTACGCCTACGACAAGGGCATTGCGCGCAACAACGAATCGGCGGACTTGCCGCTTGGCGCCGACTATATCCGCACGAGCCCGGTGAATGTCTCGGCCGGACAGCACACGGTGTCGGTGGCGTTCGTTCGTCGTGCAGAGGGTCCGTACGAAGATCTGATCAAGCCGCATGAGTGGTCGCGTGCCTCGGGCGGAACGGCCTCGGCCGGTACGACGGAGCCGACGTACCTCATGGACTTCACGATCGCCGGGCCGAGCAAGATCACCGGCATCAGCATGTCGCCGTCGCGTCAGAAGATCCTGACCTGCGCGCCGACCGCGAAGGCCGCGCAGCGCGCCTGCGCCGAGACGATTCTCAGTCGCGTCGCGACGCTGGCCTACCGTCGTCCGCTCTCGGCCGACGACAAGGCCGATCTGATGAAGTTCTACGATCGCGCCGCCACGACCGATTCGCCGAACGCGTTCGAAGATGGTGTGCGCCTGGGTCTCCAGGCCGTGCTCGCCAGCCCGTACTTCATCTTCCGCTTCGAGAAGACGCCGGCGTCGGCGACGGAAGGTACGGACTACAAGATCGATGACCTCGAGTTGGCGACGCGACTGTCGTTCTTCCTGTGGAGCACGATCCCCGACGAGCGGCTCCTGACGCTCGCGAAGAACCGTACGCTGCACACGCCGCTCGTCTATCAGGCGGAAGTGAAGCGCATGCTCGCCGATCCCAAGTCGGAAGCGCTATCGACGCGCTTTGCGGCGCAATGGCTCCGCCTGCAGGACCTCGACAAGGTGCATCCGGACGCCTTCATCTTCCCGGACTTCGACCAGTCGATCGCGGACGCGATGTACAAGGAGACGGAGCTCTTCTTCAACGACATCGTGCGGAAGGACAAGAGCGTCATGAACGTCTTCACATCCGAGACGACGTTCGTGAATGAAAAGCTCGCGAAGCACTACGGCATTCCGAACATCAGCGGCGACTATTTCCGGAAGGTCGCGTATGTCGACGATTCGCGTCGCGGTGTGTTCGGACAGGGCAGCGTGCTCGTGCAAACGTCACTCGGCAATCGCACGAGCCCTGTGTTGCGCGGCAAGTGGGTGATGGAAGTGCTGCTTGGCGCGCCGCCGCCACCGCCGCCGCCCAACGTGCCGGACCTCGAGCAGACGGCCGGTGCCAAGGAAGGCCGTCAGCTGACGACGCGTGAGCGCATGGAGATGCACCGGTCGAACGCGACCTGCAAATCCTGCCACCAGTTCATCGATCCAATCGGCCTCGCCCTCGACAACTTCGACGTGACCGGTCGCCAGCGTTATCGCGAGAACGGCGCGGTGCTCGACACGCGCGGTCAGCTCTACGACGGCACGCCGCTTACGACGCCGGCCGACCTGTCGAAGGCGCTGCTCAAGCGTCCGTTGCCGCTGATGCGCAACTTCACTGAAAACCTCATGACGTACGCGCTTGGTCGTCGTGTGGAAGACGGCGACATGCCCACGATTCGCGTGATCGTGAACAACGCCGCCAAGCAGAACTATCGCTTTTCCTCCTTCGTGACCGGCATCGTCACGAGCAAGGCCTTCACGACACGGCGCGCCGAACCCGCGGTCGCCGACGACTCCAAATAACAAGTCCTTCACTGATCCGGAGCATTCGATGAACCATCTGACCCAGAAGGCCCTCCATCGTCGCACCTTTCTGAAGGGCTTGAGTGCGGCAATCGCCCTTCCCTATCTCGATGCGATGGTGCCGGCCGGCAAGCTGTTCGGCACGTCGGCCATGTCGTCGGCGGCGGCGCGCCAGCGCTTCATCGCCATCGAGACGGTGCACGGCGCCGCCGGCAGCAATGCCTGGGGTGCCTCGAAATTCCTGTGGGCGCCGGAAGGCGTCGGCCGGAACTTCCAACTCACGCCGGAGAGCGCGCTGTCGCCGCTCGAGTCGTGGCGGAAGTATCTCACGATCGTGAGCAACACCGACTGCCGCATGGCCGAGCCGTTCGACGCGCCGGAAATCGGTGGTGACCATTTCCGTTCCAGCGCGGTGTTCCTGACGCAGGCGCATCCGAAGCAGACGCAGGGTTCGGATCTTTACGCGGGCACGTCGCTCGACCAGCTCATCGCGCGCAAGATCGGTCAGGACACGCCGATGCCGTCGCTGCAGCTGTGCATCGAGAATCTCGATCAGGCCGGCGGTTGCACGTACAACTACTCGTGCGCCTACACCGACACGATCAGCTGGGCGTCGCCGAATGATCCGCTGCCGATGATCCGTAACCCGCGCGCGGCGTTCGATCTCCTGTTCGGCGCGGGCGCTGACAACAAGGATCGCGCGGTCCGTCGCAAGGAAAACGGCTCGATTCTCGACTGGGTGGTTGGCGAGATGTCGTCGCTCAAGCGCGAACTCGGACCGACCGACCGTCGTCGTGTCGATCAGTACTTGCAGAACGTGCGCGAACTCGAGCGTCGTATTCAGGCCGTTGAAGCGAAGAACTCGAGTGGTGAAGAGCGCCTGATTCCGGAAGCGCCGGCCGGTGTGCCGGACAGCTTCGAAGAGCACATGAAGCTGATGTTCGACATCCAGGTGCTCGCGCTGCAGTCGGACATGACCCGCGTGGTGTCGTTCAAGACGGGACGTGACGCCTCGAGCCGCACCTATCCCGAGAGCGGCTCCAACAAGGGCTTCCATCCGGCCTCGCACCATGGCGGACGCGAAGCGGCGGTGCTCGAGTACAACCTGATCAACAAGTATCACGTCGCGATGATCCCGTACTTCCTGCAGCGCCTGCAGGAAACCAAGGACGCCGACGGAAACCTGCTCGACAACACGACGATCATTTATGGATCGCCGATGGCTGACAGCAACATTCACAACCATCGTCGTTGCCCGCTCATCGTGATGGGCGGCAACCAGGCAATGCACCCGGGCAACATGCACCTCAAGGCGCCCGACGGAACGCCGATGGCCGATGCAATGCTTTCGCTCCTGCACGGCTTTGGTGTCGATGCGCCGAGCTTCGGCGACAGCGTGCAGCCGTTCGCTCTCACTGCTACCGCCTGAGGACGCGATGACTCAACGGAAGCTCGCCGGACGGGTGTCGATGGCCATTGCGCTCAGCGCAGTGGTCGCGGCGCCTCTCGCCGCACAGAACAACAGCAATGCCGCCGACGCGAGGAAGTCGGTTCGTGTGAGCACGGCTCGTGAATCACGCTCGACGCCGGCCATTGCCGATGCGGCGCAGCGTGGTGATCTCGCCGAAGTGCGCGCGTTGCTCCCCAAGTACGATGTCAACGCTCCCCTCGGCGACGGCATGTCGGCGTTGCACTGGGCGGCCGAGCGTGGTGATGCGGCGATGACCGCCGCGCTCATTCGCGCGGGTGCGAAGACGAACGGCGTGACGGTCAATGGTGGCTACACGCCGCTGCACATCGCGGCGCGCAGTGGCTCGGCGGAGGTCGTGAAGGCGTTGTTGGCCGCGGGTGCCGATCCCAAGGCAGTGACGACGACCGGAGCGACGCCGATGCACCTTGCGGCCGAAGCCGGCAACGCGGACGCGATCAAGGCGCTTGCGGCAAAGAAGGGTGATGTGAACGCGAAGGAAACGAGCTGGGGTCAGACGCCGCTGATGTTTGCGGCCGCGGCCGATCGTCCGGCAGCCGTGAAGGCGTTGCTTGCCGCCGGAGCAGATGCGACGGTGCGCACGCGCACGGTGAGCTTGAGCGAAGAGCTCGCACGATCGCAGGCGGCGGCGAAGAAGCGCAACGAAATCCTGTGGGGTTTCCTGCCGGAAGCGACGCGCGATTCGATCAAGAAGGCGGAAGCGAAGAAGGCCGCTGAAGCATTGCGTGCTGGTGCCGGTGCATTTGCCGGACGTGGAGGCGGCGGAGGCGGTGGTGGTGGTGGCGCCGGTCGTGGCGCTGGCGCGCCGGGTGCGCCGGGTGCTGCGGCGGGACGCGGTGGTGATTCGACGCGTGTTGCTGCTGCGCCGGCCGCACCGGATACGACGTTCAAGGTGCCCAATCTCCCCGATCGCTTCTTCACGCCGGCGCAGATGTCGGAAGCGGTGCTCGCTGGTCGCCAGATGTACACCACCGAAAAGGTGGGCGCGGCCACGCAGGAAGTACCGGCCGATACGACGAACGGTTTCCAGTTCGGACTTGAAGCGACGGTCGGCACGATGGGCGGTTTGACGGCGCTTCATCATGCGGTACGTCAGGGCAACATCCCCGCGGCGATCGCACTGATTGAAGGTGGCGCGGACATCAACACGCCAATGCTGTCGGACAGCACGACGCCGTTGTTGCTCGCGTCGGTGAATGGCCAGTACGACATGGCGATGACGCTCATCAAGAAGGGCGCGAATCCGAAGCTTGCGTCGACCGCGGGTTTGACGCCGCTATACGCTGTGCTCAACACGTACTGGCACCCGAAGTCGCGCTATCCGCAGCCGCAGGACTATCAGATCCAGAAGGCGAGCTATCTCGAAGTCATGGATGCGCTGATCAAGGCCGGTGCTGATGTGAACGTGCCGCTCAAGAAGAACCTCTGGTTCTTTGGTTACAGCAACTGCGGCAACGCGAACTGCGGTCTCGAAATGCTCGACGGTACGACGCCGTTCTGGCGTGCGGCGTATGCGGTCGACCTCGACGCGATGAAGCTGCTCAAGGCAGCCGGTGCAAGCGACACGACGCCGTCGCGTCCGCCCGCTCGTCGTGCACGTCCCGGCGCGGGTGCACCGGGTGGTCCGGACTCGTTCAACGCGAACGCCGATCCGGCCGCGCAGGCGGCGCCGGTGGGTGTGGGCACGTATCCGATTCACTCAGCCGCTGGTGTTGGCTACGGCAACGGATTCGCCGGCAACGCGCATCGTCATGCGCCGGACGGCTGGATGCCGGTCATGAAGTATCTCGTCGAAGAGCTCCATCACGACGTGAACAAGCGCGACGCAGGCGGCTTCACGCCGTTGCATCACGCTGCGGCACGCGGCGACAACGAGATGATTCTGTATCTCGTGAGCCACGGCGCCGATCCGAAGGCCGTTGCACGCAACGGCCAGACGACGGTCGACATGGCGAACGGTCCAGTGCAGCGGTTGCGTCCGTTCCCGGAGACGATTCAGCTGCTGGAGAAAATGGGCGCGAAGAATAACCACAAGTGCGTGGGCTGCTAGCAGCCCGCGAGAGCGTGATTCTGGCATCGTAGTTCAGGAGTCAGGTGGTAGCAGTCAGGGGGGAGTGCCGTTGCGGGCACTCCCCCCTGATTGCTACATCCTGACTCCTGGATCGTGATGCCAGTCGCGCGTTCTCGCGGGCTACTTTTTCTCTCCTGCCAGCAGCAGCTGGATATGTTCATTCGCTTGCGTCAGCCCGCCTTCCTTGTCGGACCAGTCGATGCGTCCATCGGCGTTTGCATCCGCGCCCATGGTGATCTGCTGCGTGAGCGATACGAGCTGCGACATGAGACCGGCGGCGGTCTTCGCATCCTTTGCGGCACGAACCTGCTGCGCAAGCGCGATGGCTTGATCGGCTCGGGCGGCGGTGGAACGGGCGGCGGTGGCGATATGCGTGGCGTGCACCTTCACGTTCGGGCTCGCGTTGGGTTCCTTCGCGGCGAGTTCGATGTGGTTGGCGACGCCGAGTGCGGCAGGTTTGACGCCGAAGCCTTTGCCGGGCCCGGTCTTTTCGATTGACGGGTCGAGCGCGTTCAGAATGTGGCCGGCGTGGAGCTGCAGTGCGGCGAGGTCATTCGGATTGCGCATCGCGAGCGCGGCGTGCTGCGATGCCACCGTGGCCTCGGCGAACGCGATCACCAGCAAACCCGACTTGTCGGGCGTGTCGATGAAGCTCGTGGTGATGTGCGAGATGTGCGTGCCCACCATGCCGGAGGGCAGCTGGCTCGACGGCACAAAGCCCGACACGGTTGCCGCGACGGCGCGACCAGGGAGCGGCGCGCCGGTGAGCTTGGCGGTGATGCTGTCGAACTGATTGCGCAGCCCTTCGGTGGTGCTCACCAGGTATCGCTGACGACGGTACTCAGCGTCAGTAAGGCCCTTTTGCTTGAGCACGTCAGCGATCTGTTTTTGCTTTTCGCTCGCCAGATCGGCCTGTGCTTCGACCTTCTTGTTCTTGGCCTGTGCAGAGCGTGCGTCGGCGGAGTCGTGCACCAGACCCAGCGCGATCTGCGTCTCAGCCAGCTTACGCACCTGATCGATCGTGAGCGCTGGCGGGCCGGCGGGCGCGCTCGCTGGCGTGGCTGGCGCCACGCCGCCAGCGGCTTGCGCTTCGAGCGTTGCCGCGGAAAGGAGTAGTCCCAGCGCAAGCAGCGCGGGCGAATACGAAGGCCGACTGATGCGGCCATCACGAAGCAGGTGGGAGAGCATCGTGGTGCCTGTAAGGTTGGTCGGGATCGCATCGGAAAGCGACGCGTCCCACCCCGCGAAAGTGCGCCCCCCCGCCGGGGGGCGCCCGACCCCAAACGTCAGCGCGGGGGGGGCGGTGGGGGGGGGGGTGGTGTTAGTTGTGCCACCCAGAC